>NZ_QTVN01000013.1 GCF_003460605.1 Ruminococcus sp. AF31-8BH | reverse complement strand
GGGTGAGGGCTTGACCTGAGTGCTAAGCACGAAGGTCGTTCCATCGAACGAAGAGAGATGGAACTTCCGATTTATTCGCAAGGTTGAGAAATGATTCGAGATAGATTCCAAAGAGGATACAGCATGTATGTAGTTTTGAAGGTACAGAACTTAAACGGTAGCCGATTGGTTATCGTTTTTTTTATGCAATAGAAAATTTCTCATTTTTTGCTTGCATTCTATTGAAATATGTAGTAACTTAGTACTTACTACGCTGTAGACAAGGAACAGATATTTTGTTCGAAAATGGAAGTGGAAGGGGAATTTGAAGAATGGAAAATACAGCAGGAAAGGTCAGTTTCCGCAAGAAATTTATAGGAGATAAGGCCTTTTATAAAATGGTACTTGCTATTGCAATACCTATTATGATACAGAATGGCATCACTAATTTTGTCAGTCTTCTGGACAATATTATGATCGGAAGAATCGGTACAGAGCAGATGTCGGGTGCTGCAATTGTGAATCAATTGTTGTTCGTGTATAATCTTTGCTTATTTGGCGGTGTATCAGGAGCAGGTATTTTTACAGCGCAGTATGCAGGTCAGAAGGATCACGAAGGTGTACGTCAGACCTTTCGCTATAAGCTGTGGCTGGTAATCATTCTTACAATTATCACAGTACTGCTTCTGATTTCATCCGGGGAAGCTCTGATCGGCATGTATCTGAAAGGGGAAGGAAGCGCAGCTGCATTAGAAGCTACCAGCAGATATGGTATGCAGTATCTCTGGATTATGCTTATCGGACTTCCGCCATTTATGATCAGTCAGGTATATTCCAGCACCCTTCGTGAGTGCGGAGAAACTGTACCGCCGATGAAAGCAGGCGTCACAGCTGTCCTTGTGAACCTGGTATTTAACTATCTTCTTATTTATGGTAAATTTGGTTTCCCGGAGCTGGGAGTAAGAGGGGCAGCAATTGCTACCGTTATATCCCGTTATGTGGAGGTAGCCATTGTCATTGTCTGGACGCATACCCATACAGACAGAATGCCATTTGCAAAGGGGCTGTACAGCACTTTGAAGGTACCAGCCAGCCTGACGAAGAAAATTCTGATAAAAGGTACCCCGCTTCTTCTGAACGAGACCTTGTGGGCGGCTGGCATGGCAATCCTGACACAGTGTTATTCTGTACGCGGATTGAATGTAGTAGCTGCTCAGAATATTGCCAATACCATTAACAATGTATTTAACGTGGTGTTTATTGCTCTTGGAGATTCGGTTGCCATTGTGGTGGGACAGCTTCTGGGGGCTGGAGATATGAAGAAAGCAAGGGATACGGATAATAAGATGATCGCATTTTCCGTTATGTGCTGTACGGGAGTTGCGATTGTGATGCTTGTGGTTGCGCCGTTTTTCCCAAGGCTTTATAAGACCAATCAGGATGCAAGAGAGCTGGCGAAATATTTCATTATGATCATGGCCATCTTTATGCCGCAGAATGCATTTCTCCATGCGGCTTATTTCACTCTGCGCTCCGGCGGCAAGACCATTATTACATTCCTGTTTGACAGTGTGTTCGTGTGGTGCGTCAGTGTGCCCATTGCGTACTGCCTCAGCCGATTTACAGGGCTTCATGTGCTGGCAGTATTTACCATGGTGCAGATCGGAGATATTCTGAAATGCATTGTTGGCTTCGTTCTGGTGAAAAAGGGCGTATGGATGCAGAATATTGTTTCCGGCCGTTAAACTGCCAAAAGACCTTTTGCCCCGAACATCATTTGTATTGGAAAATTCCATAATAAAAAATGCGTTTCATTTCAAAAACATTCGCTGCCAAAGAAATGAAACGCATTTTTGAATTTAAAGCAAAAGATTACAGGGAAAACAGTTCTCCTGTGCGGGTTACGTCGTATCCTGTCTGTCCCTGAAGGATGGTGCGAAAATCCTCAGAACGGACGATCTCCAGCAAAGCAGCAAATCCAGGCTGGGAAAGAGCATTTGTTTCCATAACAAGATACATGGGCAGTGTTTCCAGGGGAACAAAATCTAAAAGCCCGGACTGATGAGCCGCATATTCTTCCCCAAGGGCCGTGTCCGCTTTGTGATTAGCCACAGCTGCAGCTGTAGAAATGTCAGACACAAGCTCTGTGGAATAACCGGAAACACTGGCAGGGGAAATCTGGCTGCCAAGAAGGAAACGGTCCAGATAGATTCTGGGAGTGCTGCCTTTCTCACGGTTAGCAATGGTAATGTTTTTTCCAGAAAGGGCATTAAGGGATGTGATTCCCTTAGGGTTGCCGGATGGAACATAAAAGCCAATGGCATATTCATAAAGACAGATCACGGACAGTGCAGTGCCGGGAACCAGATGGCGGATATCTTCCAGATCCAGGCTGGCACAGGCAATATGGGCCTTTTTGAAATAAAGGGAATAAAGGCTGTTGTAGCTGTTCATAAAAGACTGAAGCACTGGAATTCCCTGTGGATGAATGGACATCTGGCTGACCAGAAGCTCCAGAGCCGGGGAAAACTGTCCGCACAGGATCAGTCCGCTGGAATGAAGCAGATAATCCCGCTTCAAAAGGGAGCTTTCTGGCGGAAATTCCGGAACCTGCAGGCTGGACATGGGGGAAATCCCGGAAGCAGAGGCTCCAGAATTCCCGGGATTTCCGGAATTGCTGTGCTCCAGATACTGGTTCAGCTGCTGTTCACTGATCCGCAGCTGCTTGCCAACCTTGGAGGAATATAATTCTCCCCGCTTGATCAGCTCATATACGGTTGTTTTTTTAATCTGAAGCCTGTCTGCGACTTCCTGGGCAGTATAAAGCTTATTCATCAATTCCCACCATTACGTTGGTAGCCTTGATTACGGCATAAGCATCGGAGCCTACCTCAAGTCCAAGCTCCTCTACAGCTGCGCAGGAGATGGTAGCTGTGATGATGTTTCCGCCGCCGATATCGATGGTGACGATGGAGTTTACAGCTCCCTTGCTAATATTGATAACTTTGCCTTTTAACTGATTGCGTGCGCTTAATTTCATAGTAAAAATCCTCTTTTCTTAAATAAAATCTGATTCAGAAGTAATCGCTGCGAAAGACAAAAAACAGCAGTTTTTCCATGCTTTCGCTGTCCTACTATGATAGCATGGAATGTGGGAAATAACAAGCTTTCGCTGTCCTACTATGATAGCATGGAATGTGGGAAATAACAAGCTTCGACACGATTCCAAACACGTTCTGGTTATAGGAAAATTTACAAAAAATATTTGCATGGATAAAAAGAATTTGTACAATTTGCAGGCGCAGGAATTGACATAGAAAAACAAATCAAGTATAATGGATAAAACGGAACAAAACTCAACAAAATGAAACGAAAATGGAGGAACGAGACATGAAAAAAAGAGTTTTTGCAGCACTGATGGCTGGTGTTATGGGAACTATGATGTTTGGTATCACTTTAGTATCTGCTGAGGCTGAGACTCCGGAGCTGAAAGGCGAGGTTTACGCGTTTATTGCAGCCAGCCTGAACAATGCCATGGAAGAGCTTCAGAAGAACTTCAATGAGACATATCCGGACGTTGAGATCCTTTACAATGCAGACAGCTCAGGCACACTGCAGACTCAGATTGAGGAAGGCGCACGCTGCGATATCTTCTTCTCCGCAGCACAGAAGCAGATGAATGCGCTGGTAGATGAAGGCCTTGCAGACAAGGATTCCGTTGTAGATCTTCTTGAAAACAAGGTAGTCCTGATCAAACCAAAGGATGGCGAGACTAAGGTAACAGGCTTTGAGAATATTACAGACGCTGCCAACCTTGCACTTGCAGGCGAGGATGTTCCGGTTGGACAGTATTCCCGTGAGATTTTTGACAATCTTGGAATTACAGACGAAGTAAACAAGATGGAGATCAACGAAGGCAAGAACGTGACTGAAGTACTTGCGGCTGTAAGTGAGGGAAGCAACGAGGTTGGTATCGTTTATGCCACTGACGCAGCTTCTGTAGCAGATTTCGTTGATATTATCGCAGAGGCACCGGCTGGAAGCCTTGAGACACCTGTACTTTATCCGGTAGGACTTGTAGAAGACCAGGAAGCAAGCGATGATGACAAGGCAGCTGCAGCAGCATTCCTTGAGTATCTTCAGTCTGATGAGGCTCTTGAAGTATTTGAGAAATACGGATTTGCAGCTTATGTAACAGATGAGAATGCTGATGATGCCCAGGCTGACGATGCCGCTGAAGAGACAGAAGAGGCAGCTGAGGATACAGCAGAATAATATGGGAGAATTTCTCAGTGAAATAAACTGGACCCCGTTATGGATTTCCATGAAAACAGGTGTGGTGGCAACCATAATCGCCTTTTTCCTGGGTGTATTCTGCGCAAGGAAGATCATGAAATTAAAACCAGGGGCCAGGGCTATTATGGACGGCATCCTGACTATGCCCCTTGTTCTTCCGCCTACTGTAGCGGGATTTTGTCTGCTTTTGCTTTTCAGCCTGAAAAGACCCTTTGGAAAATTTTTGCTTCAAAATTTTGATATCAAGGTAGTACAGACATGGACAGGCTGTGTGATCGCGGCTTCTGTGATCGCGTTTCCTTTGATGTACCGAAATGCCAGAGCTGCTTTCGAGCAGGTGGATGTGAACCTGATCTATGCAGGACGGACTCTGGGAATGAGTGAGAGCAGGATTTTCTGGAAGGTGATCATGCCTGCAGCAGGACCTGGAATCGCATCCGGTACCGTGCTGGCTTTTGCCCGTGCAATCGGAGAATACGGCGCTACCTCCATGCTTGCCGGCAACATTCTTGGAAAAACAAGGACAGTTTCAGTTGCCATCGCTTCAGAGACAGCAGCTGGAAACTTTGATATGGCTGGCTTTTGGGTTGTGGTAATTATATTGATCTCATTCCTGGTGGTTGCGGCAATCAATATTGTCTCCGGCAGAGGAATGCAGACCAGAAGGTGGATATAATGGCGATTGAACTTGATATTCAGAAAAATTTCAAAGGCTTTTCCCTGAATGTAAAGCTGAAGGGGCAGGACGGAACCATGGGAATCCTGGGAGCTTCCGGAAGCGGAAAGAGCATGACGCTTCGCAGTATTGCGGGAATTGAGACGCCGGATTCCGGGAAGATCGTGATAAATGGAAGAACGGTTTTTGACTCGGAGCAGAAGATCAATCTGCGTCCCCAGGAGAGACGGGTGGGATACCTGTTTCAGAATTATGCCCTTTTTCCTACAATGACAGTGGAGAAGAACATTGCCTGCGGATTCCGCGGGGACAAAAATGAAATGGCCGAGAAAGTGGCAGATTACATAAAACGTTATCATCTGGAGGGGCTTGAGAAGCATTTGCCGTCTCAGCTTTCCGGAGGTCAGCAGCAGAGAGTTGCCCTTGCGCGGATGATGATCGGGGAACCGGAGGTAATTCTTCTGGATGAGCCGTTTTCTGCGCTGGATGGTTATCTGAAAGATATTTTACAGAGGGATATGCAGAATTTCCTGAAGGACTATAAGGGTGACATGATCATGGTTACCCACAGCAGGGATGAGGCGTACAAGTTCTGCAGTCAGCTGACGCTGCTGCATAATGGCAAGGAGATCCTGACGGGAGAGACACGGCAGATCTTTGAGAAGCCACAGTATCTGGAGGCTGCTAAGCTTACCGGCTGCAAGAATTTTTCCGCTGTGCAGAAGATGGGACCGCATCAGGTGTATGCCCTTGACTGGGAGCTGATGTTTCATATCCAGGAGGAAGTTTCCGATGAGATCACCCATGTGGGAATACGCGGCCACTGGATGCGTCCTGCCAATGAGAGCGGGGAAAATGTAATGGCCGTGCAGGTGGAGGAATATATTGAGAATACATTTGAGCATCAGTATCTGATCCGCAATAAGGAAGCCGATGGAAGCACACCCCTTTGGTGGATGTGCCAGAAGAAAGATTTCCAGGAGAAAACAGAGGATCGGGTACCTGCGTATCTGTATTTTCCGCCGGAGCATCTCATGCTTCTTAAGAAATAAAAACGGGAAGAAATCGCAATGGTGGATTTCTTCCCATATTTTTTATGAATAGATAAAGCAAAAAGCCGGAAAACTTTGATTAGAAAGCTTTCCGACTTTTTGGAGAACAGGGGATGAGAGAATCGAACTCCCACCAAAGGTTTTGGAGACCCCTATCATACCATTTGACCAATCCCCTATGTTTTGCTTCTGTTGCAATTATACATACAAAAGGCACACTTGTCAAGATAAAATGTTAGATTTCGCGAAAATTTTTATAAAAGCGGTGTACCTGGCGGACAAAGTGCTGTGCATAATAGCAAAAAGCGGAGATGGAGGGATTTGAACCCTCGCATCGGTTGCCCGACCTACCGCATTTCGAGTGCGGACCCTTCAGCCACTTGGGTACATCTCCACGACATTTCTCATTATATCGGGGGATGGGAGAAAGGTCAATCCTTTTTTTATTATTGACGGGAAAACAATAGTGTAATATTATGGGAAGGTAACCATTTGTGGCAATCATGCCGGAAGAATCCGGCATACTATATAGAAAATAGGCGGGAGCATATCTGCTTTCGTGAAATAAGGAGAACAGTTATGAGTGATAAGAAGACATCCATAGAGAATGCAGTAGCCCGTCTGACTGCCAATTACCGCAAGGAAGAGCTGTTTCTGACAAAGAGTGGAAGACACCTTCCTGTCCGTGCGGCGATTATTGATATTGTGAAAGAGATGAGATCCGTTATTTTCCCGGGATATTTTGACATTGATTCCGGCGCGGCGGTTTTTCCAGAGCATTACACCGGATATCTGCTGAACGACCTGTTTGACCGTATGAAGGAGCAGATTGAGACTGCATTTCTCTATGTGGGCGAGGATACTGCCAGCGCATGCGGCAAGGCTGCCAGGGTAACAGCCAGCTTTTTTGAACAGCTGCCGGATGTGCAGGAAATGCTTCTGAAGGATGTGCAGGCAGGCTTTGACGGTGACCCGGCTGCCAAGAGCAGGGAAGAGATTATTTTCTCCTATCCGGGATTTCTGGCAATTTATGTGTATCGTCTGGCCCATATCCTTTATCTGGAGGAGGTGCCTTTTATTCCCAGAATCATGACAGAGTATGCACATGACCATACAGGAATCGATATCAACCCAGGTGCCACCATTGGAGAGTACTTCTTCATTGACCATGGAACCGGCGTGGTAATCGGTGAGACTACTACTATTGGAAATAATGTGAAGCTGTATCAGGGCGTGACTCTTGGTGCGCTTTCCACCAGAAAGGGACAGCAGCTGTCCGGTGTGAAGCGTCATCCTACTATTGAGGACAATGTGACCATTTATTCCAATTCTTCCGTGCTTGGCGGTGAGACTGTCATTGGAGAAAATACCATCATCGGCGGTAACACCTTCATTACAGAGTCCATCCCGGCGAACTCCAAGGTAAGCGCCAAGAGCCCGGAGCTTGTGATCAAGAAGCCGCGCACCTGCGTGGAGACTTCCAATGTGTGGGACTGGGAGAACTGATCTTGGCAAAATCGATTTGGAAAGTGATAAATGAGAGCCAGAGCCTTTTTCAAACACACTTTAGGGTGTAGGAGCAGGGGTCTGGCTCTTCTGGAAATCCCCTAAAAACAGTTCTATTGCGTCAATCTTAGAAACAAAAGAAAAAATTTGAAAAAATTTCAAAAAAGTTATTGACAAATCCGTCCACATCGGATATACTAAGCTTCGTTGTGACGGACAAGCACAAATGTGCGGGTGTAGTTCAATGGTAGAACACCAGCCTTCCAAGCTGGATACGTGGGTTCGATTCCCATCACCCGCTTATGCGATAGTGGCGTAGTTGGTAACGCGCGACCTTGCCAAGGTCGAGACCGCGGGTTCGAGCCCCGTCTATCGCTCTTCTGACGAAAGTCAGGCAGGCACATTTGAATACAGATGTGCGGGTGTAGTTCAATGGTAGAACACCAGCCTTCCAAGCTGGATACGTGGGTTCGATTCCCATCACCCGCTTGTGCGATAGTGGCGTAGTTGGTAACGCGCGACCTTGCCAAGGTCGAGACCGCGGGTTCGAGCCCCGTCTATCGCTCTTGAGAAACCAGGACATATTGCTCCTGGTTTTTTGTTTATAATAGGAAAACAGCCTGCGCTTTGGGATTCGATCCGCGAAGTGCAGGCTGCTTTTGCATATTCATAAGATGAAAGAGTGTTTTGAAAAAAGACTATGTTGCCTGGGTTTATGCGTCTGCCTCGTCTGCGCAGATGATTCCATAGAAGCTGAGCAGATACAGGCCGCTAAGTCCCACCAGTGCATAGATAATTCTGGAAATCCAGCTCATGCTTCCAAAGATTAGGGCCACCAGATTGAAATTAAAGAATCCGATCAGTCCCCAGTTGATTGCACCGATTATGGTAAGCGTCAGACAAAAACATCTCAAAAATTTATTTCCCATAAGTCACCATCCTTTCGTATCCATAGTGTCTCTTCTTTTTCGCAAAATATGCATAAAAAATACGCGAAAATCCAGTTAAAAGATTTTCGCGCATTTTAAAAGTAAAAAGCAGTTTTTACTGCAGGTTCAGGGTCTGCACCGCTGTTACACTGGTGTCCAGTCCAAAAGCGTCCACAGCCTGTAAGGTAACCGGACTCATATCCTTCAGGGAAAAGGCCTGGCATACATTCACGGTCTCCCCTGGCTGGATCTCTTTCATAAAGGCATCGATGGCGCTGTCGCTGTTTGCCGGAATGGCGGCCTCAAGAGAAGCACCGTTCTGGTAAGCGGTCAGGTTCACATCCACCATGGCACTGGAAGCACCGGAACCGTTGTTGGTGTAGTCGTAGTAAACAAGAAGACAGGGTTCACCGCCGAAGTCTGTGGAGACTACATTTCTGGTATAGTGAATGGAAAAACGTTCATTTGAAAGATCAATGGTGCCGTCTGAAGCAGCAGGCGCCTGGGCATTTTCTGAAGAAGAGCCATCTGCCTCTTCAGAAGAAGCGCTTAAGGTCTGGCTGATTTCGTCTTCCACGCTTTTGAAGTTTGCGGACATGATCTTTACAGTCTCATCATCCAGGGAAGTGACCTTCCACTGGCCGTCTACCTTGATCATAGGATAAGTGATATCAGCCTCGCTGAATTTATCCTCCAGACTGTCTGATTTTTCCATTAAGATCGCGGCAAGCTTTTCCTGTGTCTCCTGCTCTGTGAGGCTTTCGCCGGAAAAGGCGCTGGACACGATCTGACGAAGAAATTCTGTGACCGTTTCCCTGTAAATATCAGAGCCGTCGATATAACGGATGCGTGCTGTCACATCGGCTGTTCCATTCTGGAAGCTAAAGCTGGTCTTAGTGATGGACCAGGTCATTTTGGCATTGATGGACTTGAAAAAGCTTTCGTATGCAGCATTTGTCACATCTGCATTGTCAAGAGCAGACAGATCGGCGCTTTGAAGGTGGGACTGCATGGCGTTAAGATCAAGGGACTGGATCGCGGTAAGGTATGTCTCCAGTTCTTTGGCTGGCTGACTTCGCTCGTAGAAATAGTATCCCACGCCTGCTCCGATCACAAGGATAAGGGCAAGCAGAATCAGGACGCGCCCAATCTTGCCCTTTTTTTTCTTTTTACGGGGAACGGACTGCTCATCCGGGGTATTTAATTGTGGCTCTCTCATGTTTCCTCCTTTTCGTTGCTGGAATTGCTTCCATTATAGTATACGAAAAGATTTGTGTCAAAGCATTTGTCCAAAGGAGGGCATGTCAAAATAGTGGAAAAACAGGGGCGTCCATGTTATACTAAGAAAAAAAGAAAGGCGGAAAAACTATGAGTGCAAAATACGAAGCTTATATAGAATCCGAGGCGGACGGCCTTGATATTTCCGTTCTGGCAGTGGTTCCGGACGAGACGCCTTACCGGGGAATCCTGCAGCTTGTTCACGGCATGAGCGAATACAAGGAGCGTTATCTTCCATTTATGGAATACATGGCAAAGAGAGGCTATGTATGCGTGATCCACGACCACAGAGGCCATGGGAAAAGCGTCCGCGCCATGGATGACCTTGGTTATATGTATGGCGGCGGTGCAGATGCCATTCTGAAGGATATTGAGGTGGTGAACCGGGAAATGCACCAGCAGCTTCCGGATCTTCCCTTGATCCTGTTCGGTCACAGCATGGGTTCCCTGGCAGTCAGGGCTTTTGCAAGGGATCATGATGACTGCATGGATATGCTGATCATCTGCGGTTCCCCAAGCAAAAATACAGCAAGGCCATTAGGGGTGGCACTGGCCCATGCGGAGAGCACTGTTTTCGGCCCGACTCACAGAAGCCATGTGATCGAGGCCTTGTCCTTTGGCGGAAATGTAATGCGTTTTCGTAAGGACCAGAACTGTACCTCCTGGATCTGTGCCAATAAGGCAGCAGCACAGGAGTATTCCGATTCTGAGCTGTGCGGCTTTACTTTCACAGACGATGGCTACCTGGCACTTTTCGAGCTGATGAAGCGAGCCTACGATGTGAAGCACTGGCACTGCACAAAGCCGAAAATGCCTGTGCTTTTTGTAAGCGGCGCAGACGATCCCTGTATGATCAATGTGCGCCATTTCGCAAAAGCAGTGCAAGATATGCGCCACGCAGGTTATCTGGACGTAAAAGGCAAGCTCTATCCGGGCATGCGCCACGAGATCCTCAATGAGACTGATAAGAAACGGGTTTATCACGATATTGCATTCTACATAAGGAAAAAAGGCTTCTGATAAGAAGAGCACCTGTTCAGAAGCGTTAAGGAATGGGAGAAAACAGAAAATCAATGTTTTGCATAGAAAAATCCATTTGGAGCATAATGAGGATATAAGAGGCAACGACGAAAGAGGTTTATTGGAAAATGGAGATTTCTATGAGAAAAAGAGGCTGGATTTTGCTGCTTGTCCTGCTGTGCGTGGCTTTTCTGATCAGCTGCGGCAAGGATACAGAGCCGGATGAGGCAAAAGGTGAACTGGTGAGAACGGAACAGGAAGGGTACCCTATGGTGCTCTTCCTTTTTTACTGACAAAAACAGAAAAATTTTCGAAAATGCTTCTGCCAGATTGCAATATGTGCCTAAAAAACTTATGGCAGTGCCGCGTAAGCGTACTACAAACTTAAAAAATTACAATATCACCCTGTTAAAGTTTAAAAAGTTACTTGCCTAAAGCGAACGAAGATGCTATAATTTTTTTCATATCTTATTAAAAATGAATCCTGGTCAGAAATTAAAGAAGGAAAGATTTCAACCAGGTGAATTAAGGAGGAAAAATGGGAAAGTACTTTGTAAAAAGACTGGGAATGGCAATCCTGACGATCTTTCTGGTAGCCTGTCTGACATTCCTGCTGATGAATGCTGTACCGGGAAGCCCATGGCTCAGTGAAAAGACACCTTCTGAAACCACACTTGCAGCACTGAATGCCAAATACGGACTGGACAAGCCAGTTTATGTACAGCTGTTTATGTATCTGAAAAATATTCTTCACGGTGATTTCGGCGTATCTCTTAAGATGCAGAAGAACCGTGCAGTTCTTGACATTATTGTGGATATGTTTCCGGTATCTGCCAAGGTAGGTGCGCTTGCGCTCCTCTGGGCGATCCTGGTAGGCGTACCTCTTGGATGTCTTGCAGCATTTAAGCGCGGCAAGCTTACAGACAGTATCCTTCGCGTGATCTGTACACTTGGAATTTCCATGCCAAGCTTTGTTGTGGCATCTGTTCTTCTGGTTACACTTACTGGAAACAATGCACTGAATCTGTTTCCGTCTATTTTTGACCCGTCACAGGGATGGCGCGCCTATGTGCTGCCCTGCTTTGCGCTTGGATTTTATCCGATGTGCTACACAGCCCGCCAGACACGTTCTGCCATGCTGGATTCTTTAAGCCAGGAGTACATTAAGACAGCCCGTGCCAAGGGTCTGAAAAATAAAAAGATCATTTTCAAGCATGCCCTGAGAAATGCCCTGATTCCGGTTATTACATACTTAGGACCGCAGGTAGCCTTCACTCTTTGCGGCGGTTTCGTTGTAGAGAGCGTTTTCTCTATCCCGGGACTTGGACGTTACTTTGTACAGTCCATTCAGAACCGTGACTATCCGGTTATTATGGGAACCACTATTTTCCTGGCAGCATTTATTATTCTGATGAACCTGGTTGTAGACCTCCTCTATAAGGTAGCTGACCCGAGAATCAGCCTTACGAAAGGAGGAGAATGATCGTGACAGAAGATAAGAAAATCAAGAAATGTCCGGTTAGTCTTCAGCCGGATATTGAGAATCTCCTTCAGGATCTGACGCCGGATGATTTTGCATCTGCTTCCAGACAGGAGAAGGATGATTTCATTCAGGACCGCCAGAGCGTATCCTACTGGAAGGATGCCTGGAGAAGACTGAAAAAGAATGCAGTAGCTATGGTTGCACTTGGTGTGATCGTGTTCCTGTTTTTATTTGCTTTTGTGGGACCTCTTCTGATTCCCTATGGATATGATGAGTTTAACAAGGGTGCTGAGAATCTTTACCCATATCACTATACTTTAGAAGATCAGCAGCGTGTGAATGATGAGATTGCCGCAAGAACTCAGTCTGATGTGGTCGATGTAGATGAGATGATCGCACAGGCGAAGGCTGAAGCAGAGAAAAAAGGTGAGAAATTTACAAAGAAGGACGAAGCCGTTATCCGTGCGAAGGCAAAAGTTGCTGCAAAGCCGGCAGATTCTTCTTCTGAAGATCAGAGCGTAGATGAGGATTCCGTCCGTAAGGAGCTTGGAATTAAAAAGCATATTTTCGGCTATTCTCAGGCTGAGCTTGAGCGTAAAGCAAATGGGGAAAACGTATTTCCTCATGTATTTGGTACTGATATGTATGGCCGTGACATTCTGGTCCGTGTTATGTATGGCGCCAGAGTTTCCATGTCCGTTGGTGTGTTTGCCGCTATTCTTGTACTTGTGATCGGTGCTCTTTACGGAGCAATTTCTGGTTATTGCGGTGGTAAGGTTGACGCAGTAATGCAGCGTATTGTAGAGCTTATTTATGCGGTTCCTGAGATGCTTGTTGTTCTTTTGATTGCCACTGCACTGAAGCCGATTCTTACTGACTATGTAAACTCTGCAGGAACCAGTCCTTTGAAATCCTTTGTTAATGTTCTTGGACCTAATCTGATTTCCATGTTCATTGCCTTTGGTCTTCTGTACTGGGTAACCATGAGCCGCATTATCCGCGGTCAGGTGCTTCAGCTGAAGCAGCAGGAATATGTAACCGCAGCCAGAGCACTTGGCGCATCGGGCGGCAGAATCATTCGTCGCCATCTGCTTCCAAACTGTATCGGACAGATCGTTGTTACTACCTGCCTGCAGATTCCTTCTGCTATTTTCCTGGAGTCCTTCTTATCCTATCTTGGTGTTGGTGTCTCTGCACCGCTTCCAAGCCTTGGCTCCATGGCAACAGATGCATTAAGTGGTATGTACACCTATACTTACAGATTGATTGTGCCTTCTGTGATCCTGAGCATTATGATTCTTGCCTTTAATTTATTTGGCGACGGTCTTCGCGATGCTCTTGATCCGAAGCTGAAGAAATAAGAGAGGAGGAGAAAAATGTCTGAACAGAAAAATAAATTATTGGAAGTAAAAGACCTGAAAGTCTCCTTCTTTACTCCGGCAGGAGAAGTAAAGGCTGTTGGTGGTATTTCTTATGATCTTGATTATGGCGAAGTTATGGGCGTGGTTGGAGAATCTGGTTCTGGAAAGAGCCAGGAAGCATATTCTATTATGGGGCTTCTTCAGTCACCAGGTAAGGTAATCGGAGGATCTATCACCTTCGAGGGAAAGGATGTCCTTTCTTTTTCAAAAGATGAAATGACTGCATTTCGCGGAAATAAAGTAGCGATGATTTTTCAGAATCCAATGACCTGCCTGAATCCGGTTTACACGATTGGAAACCAGCTGGTTGAGGCTCTTCGTGCCCATGATAAAAAAATCAGTGCAGAAGAAGCACAGAAGCGTGCCATGGAAATGATGGAGCTGGTAGGAATCAACAATGTAGAGAAGCGTATGAAGCAGTATCCTCATGAGTTTTCCGGCGGTATGCGTCAGCGTGTAATGATTGCTATGGGACTGATCTGTCATCCGCAGCTGCTGATCGCAGATGAGCCTACCACAGCACTTGATGTTACCATTCAGGCTCAGATCCTGGATCTGATGAAGAATCTTCAGAAGAAAACAGGAATGGGAATAATTTTTATTACGCACAATCTTGGCGTTGTTGCAGACATCTGTGATAAGGTATCGGTAATGTATGCAGGTAAGATTGTAGAGCAGGGGCCTGTGGATGATATTTTCTATAAGCCTGCTCATCCATATACAAAAGGTCTTCTTCGTTCTATGCCTCGTGTTGATGCCGAGAGCTATGAACGTCTGATTCCTATTGAGGGAACACCAGTTGATATGCTGAATCCACCGGAGGGATGTCCGTTCGCTCCCCGCTGTGAGCACTGCATGAAGATCTGTCTGAAAAAAATGCCTCCTTACGTGGAAGTGGGCGAGAAACATCGTTCTGCCTGCTGGCTTCGTGTTCAGGAGCTTATGAACAAGGAGGGGAAATAATGGCAGAAGAAAAGAAACTTCTTGAAATTCAGAATTTACGAAAATATTTTCCGATAAATGGTGCAAAGGGACCGGTGGTACAGGCCGTACAGGATGTTTCACTTTTTATCAATAAAGGAGAAACACTTGGTCTTGTAGGAGAATCCGGATGTGGAAAAACGACACTTGGAAGAACGATTCTTCGGTTGTATGAGCCTACCGGAGGAAAAATTATTTATGATGGAGAGACCATATACGATAATCCACTTGATAAAGACGGCAAACCTCTTGGAAAAGCAAAAGCAGTAAAAATGCTTCCATACAGAAGAAAAATGCAGATTATTTTTCAGGATCCGTCTGCTTCTCTTGACCCACGTATGACTGTCGGCGAGATTATCGGAGAAGCAATTGATATTCACAAGCTTGCCTCCAGCAAAAAAGATCGTGCAGATATGATCAAGGAGCTTCTGGCACAGGTTGGACTAAACACAGAGCACGCAAATCGTTATCCCCATGAGTTTTCCGGTGGCCAGCAGCAGAGGGTTGGTATTGCCCGTGCACTTGCAGTAAAACCGGAATTCATTGTATGCGATGAACCGATTTCTGCGCTGGATGTTTCGATTCAGTCACAGGTGGTAAACATGCTTGAGGATATGCAGGAGCAAATGGGCTTGACCTATCTGTTTATTGCACATGATCTTTCCGTTGTCCGTCATATTTCAAACAGAATTGGTGTTATGTATCTTGGTTCCCTTGTGGAGCTTGGAGAAAGCTATGAGCTAAACAGACATCCGATTCATCCTTATACGCAAACACTGCTTTCTGCGGTTCCGGTACCGGATCCAAAGCTTAGCAGAACCCGAAAACGTATTATTCTGGAAGGGGATGTACCAAGTCCTATGAATCCGCCAAGCGGATGCAGCTTCCATACCAGGTGTCCTTATGCTACCGAAAAGTGTAGCCGGGAGACTCCTGTATTCAAGGAACATGAGCCGGGTCACTGGGCTGCATGTCATCTGCTGGATAAGTAAATCATAATTTTGGTATTAGGTTTTCCATAAAGGAGAACTGCTTAATACATGCGTCGGTTCTCATTTCTCATGCGGCGCGAAAAAGCAAAAAAGGAGGAAATGTAATGAGAAGAAAATTTATGTCTATGGCACTTACAGCAGCTATGGTAATAAGCATGGCTGCAACACCGGTATTCGCTGAGGATACAGCAGCTGACGAAGGATTTAACCTGAATCTTTGCATTGCATCTGAACCACAGACTATTGACCCGGCACTGAACTCTGCTGTTGATGGAGCAATTATGTGCAACCATATGTTTGAGGGCCTTGTTAAATGGGTAAATGATGGTGAAGGAAATGCCATTACAGCTCCTGGACAGGCTGAGTCCTGGGAAAAGACAGAGAACGAGGACGGTACTGTAACTTACACAGTTAAGCTTCGTGATGGAATTAAGTGGTCTGATGGACAGGATGTAACAGCTGGTGATTTTGTTTATGCATGGCAGCGTCTTGCAAATCCTGAAACAGCAGCAGATTACTGCTATATGATCGATATGGTTCAGGGATATGACGCAGTTGCTGACGGAAGTGCAACACCGGATACCCTTGGAATTAAAGCAGTTGATGATAAGACTCTTGAGATTAATCTTACCTATGACTGCCCATACTTTGAAGAAATCATGGCATTCCCGGCAACCTTCCCGGTTCGTCAGGACATGGTTGAGGGAAGTGACAACTGGACATTTGATCCAAGCACCTATATTGGCAATGGACCTTACAAAATGACAGAGTGGTCTCATAACGCTTACATTTCCATGGAGAAAAATGAGAACTACTACGATTATGACAATCTTGGACCGGATACCATCAAGTTTACTCTTCTTGATGATAACAATGCTATGCTTAAAGGCTACAACAACGGAGAGCTTGACTTCATCGAAAACCTTCCTGTAGATGAAATCCCGACATATCTTGCTTCCGGAGAGCTTGAGATTGGAGACTATCTTGGAACATATTATGTATGCTTCAATACAGAGGATGAGGTATTTTCTGACCCGAATATCCGCAAAGCATTCTCACTTGTAATTGACCGTAACTACATTGTAGAGAACGTTTCCCAGGCTGGTGAGGTTCCGGCTGACGGATATGTTCCGAACGGTGTAAACGATGCAGCTGGTCCTGGAAGTGATGATTTCCGTACAGTAGGCGGCTCTTACTACAGCATTTCCGAGGAGGATTATGAGAAAAACTGTGAAGAAGCCCGTCAGCTTCTTGCAGATGCCGGATATCCAAACGGCGAAGGCTTCCCAACTGTAGAGTATCTGTACAACACAGCTGATAACCACAAGAAGATCGGTGAGGCTCTTCAGAACATGTGGCAGACAGAGCTTGGCGTAACTGTTAATCTGAACAACCAGGACTGGAATGTATTCCTTCAGAACAGAAAAGATGGAAACTTCCAGATTGCACGTAACGGTTGGATTGCAGACTACAATGATCCTTGCTCCTTCCTGGATATGTGGTACACAGACGGTGGAAACAACGACGCTCAGTACTCCAACCCGGACTATGATGCAGCTATCGATGCAGCAAAAGCTACCTCCGATCCGGCAGAGCGTATGAAAGCATTCCACGAAGCAGAGGATATCCTTATTGGACAGGACAGCGTACTTGCTCCGATCTACTTCTATACACAGCCATACATGCTCAATCCGGATATTGACGGTATGTACTACACACCACTTGGATACTTCTTCTTCGGTTATACAACCAAGAAATAATCCAGGGAAAATATAAGGTTTTACGCATACGTAAAATACAGCAGGCATTCGGGAATTTTCCGGATGCCTGCGATTTTTTGCAGATGAGGCATCCGTTTTTGGGAAAGTGTGTTATCAATCCGGGTTTATTTATATTGACCGGGGATGCATGGAAGCTGTATAATAAACAGATAATGGTTATTGTAAAAACAGTAACAGACAGGAGGAACACATGATGAGAGCCAGCGGTATTTTGTTGCCGATATCCAGCATCCCTTCCAACTACGGAATTGGATGCTTTTCTAAAGAAGCGTACGCTTTTGTAGATCAGCTTGCAGAAGCAGGACAGAAATTCTGGCAGATTCTGCCACTTGGACCTACCGGATATGGAGATTCCCCGTATCAGTCCTTTTCCACATTTGCAGGAAACCCTTACTTTATTGACCTGGAGGAGTTTATCCAGAGAGATCTTCTGACAGCACAGGAGTGCGCGCAGTGCGACTGGGGCGGAAGTCTTAGCTATGTGGATTATGAGAAAATCTACCATTCCAGATTTGCCCTTCTTCGCAAGGCCTATCACCGTTTTTACCAGATGGATACAAAGAAGAAAGAGCTTGAGCTGCTCCGTGAGGAGATGGAAGCTTTTGAGAAGGAGCAGGGCTTCTGGCTGGAGGATTACTGCCTGTATATGGCAGTGAAGGACAGCCTGGAGGGCATTTCCTGGAATGAATGGCCGGAAGAGCTTAAGACCAGGAAGCCGGAGGCACTGGCAAAGGCAAGACAGGTGCTGAGGGAGGATATCAGCTTTTATGCATTCCAGCAGTTCTGGTTCTACCGCCAGTGGAGCCAGCTGAAAAAATATGCCAATGACAGGGATATCCGGATCATTGGAGACCTGCCCATTTACGTTGCCTTTGACGGCGCAGATGCATGGGCAAACCCGGATCTGTTCCAGTTTGATGAGGACGCTGCGCCGGTAGCTGTGGCAGGATGCCCGCCGGATGCTTTTTCCGCAACCGGACAGCTGTGGGGCAATCCCCTTTATAACTGGGATTACCATAAGAAAACAGGCTATAAGTGGTGGATTCTTCGCATGTCCCATTGTATGAAGCTGTACGATAAGGTGCGTATCGACCATTTCCGCGGCTTTGATGAGTACTGGGCAGTTCCTTATAAGGATGAGACTGCTGAGAATGGAAAGTGGGAGAAAGGACCGGGAATTGAACTGTTTAAGGTTCTGGAGCAGAATATTTCCAATCTGGATGTGATCGCAGAGGATCTTGGCTTCCTTACCGATACGGTAAGAGAGCTTCTTGCAGATTCCGGCTACCCGGGCATGAAGGTGCTGCAGTTTGCCTTTGACGAGAGCGGGGAAAGCGTTTATCTGCCTTTCCGTTATGAGAGCAACTGCATTGTCTATACAGGAACCCATGACAATGAGACCACCAAAGGCTGGCTGGAAGGACTTTCCAAGTCCAATCTGGATTATGTGAAACGGTACATTGCATGCGAGAATAAGGATGCAGATGCGTGCGTCTGGGGACTGATCCGTGCTGCCCAGTCAAGTGTGGCTGAGCTTTGCGTGATCCCGCTGCAGGATTATCTCTGCCTTGGAAATGAGGCAAGAATGAACACGCCTTCTACTTTAGGCGATAACTGGAAATGGCGTCTCAGAAGAGGACAGCTGACCGATGAGGTAATCGGGCAGATCAAAGCCATGACCAAATTATACGGAAGAACTCAGGAGTATAAGAAGAAATGAAAAGGCTGATTCGATTTTTGAAGGGCTATGAGAAGGAGAGCTTTCTGGCACCTTTGTTTAAAATGCTGGAGGCTACCTTTGAGCTGATCGTGCCTCTGGTTGTTGCAAATATTATGGATATCGGTATTAAGAACCAGGATAATGCCTATATCTGGCATCAGTGCGTGATCATGGTACTGCTTGGCGTGATCGGACTTGTGTGTGCGCTTACGGCCCAGTATTTTTCCGCGAAGGCTGCCATGGGATTTAGTACGGCCCTTCGTAAGGAAATGTTTGCCCATATCAGCAAGCTTTCCTACAGGGAATTAGACCAGCTTGGAACCCCGACCCTTGTGACCAGGATCACCAATGACGTAAACCAGGCACAGACAGGTGTCAACATGGTGCTTCGTCTGTTCCTTCGCTCCCCCTTTATTGTTGTGGGTGCGGTGATCATGTCCTTTACCATTGACTGGAAGATCGGACTGATCTTTTTGATCGCAGTGCCGCTGATCTCGGTTGTGATTTATGCGATTATGCGAACCACCGTTCCCATTTACAAAAAGGCACAGTCCTCCCTGGACCGCATTTCCCTGATCACCAGAGAGAACCATGTAGGTGCCAGAGTGGTGCGTGCTTTTGGAAGACAGCAGGAAGAGTATAAGGAATTTTCCCAGGTAAATGATGATTACACCAAGGTTCAGGTGACAGCAGGTAAAATTTCCGCGCTTTTAAATCCTGCAACTACTGTAATCATGAACTTTGCCATTATCGGAATCCTGTGGTATGGAAGCAAGGAGGTTTCCATCGGTACCCTGACACAGGGTGAGGTGGTTGCCCTTGTAAACTATATGAACCAGATCCTGATCGCTCTGATCGCACTTGCCAACCTGATCGTGGCAGTTACCAAGGCTATGGCTTCTGGCGTGCGTCTTAACGAGGTTCTGGATACACAGCCGTCTCTTACAGATGAGGGCAGCAGCACGCAGCAGGAGAAGGCGAAAGCAGACAGAGTTGCATTTGAGGATGTAAGCTTTACCTATGCAGGCAGCAAGGAGCCTGCACTTTCCCATATTTCCTTTACTGCAAAGCCGGGTGAGACCATCGGTATCATCGGAGGTACCGGATGCGGAAAGTCCACACTTGTGAACCTGATCCCCCGTTTTTATGATGCGTCTGAAGGAAGTGTGGTAATTGACGGAAATAATGCAAAAGAATATCCATTTTCCCAGCTTCGTAAAAAAGTGGGAATGGTGCCGCAGCAGGCAGTTCTGTTTAAGGGAACCATCCGCGACAATATGAAATGGGGCAAAGAGGATGCCACAGAGGAAGAAATCCAGCGTGCCCTTTCCATTGCACAGGCAAGTGATTTTGTAAACAGCAAGCCGGAGGGGCTGAACACTATGGTAAGCCAGGGCGGCGCCAATTTATCCGGCGGCCAGCGCCAGCGTCTTACCATTGCAAGAGCACTGGTGGGAGATCCTGAGATCCTGATCATGGATGACAGTGCTTCTGCCCTTGATTTTGCTACAGATGCAGCCCTTCGTCATGCTATTCACCAGCAGACCAAGGGAATGACCGTATTTATTGTTTCCCAGAGAGCAACCTCCATCAAACAGGCAGACAAGATCCTGGTTCTGGATGATGGGGAGCTGGTAGGCGTGGGAACGCACAAAGAACTTATGGAATCCTGTGAGGTTTACAGAGAAATTTGTCTGTCACAGCTTTCCGAGCAGGAGGTGAACCGCTGATGGGAAAGAATAAAGATACCATGAAAAGGGTGTTGAAGTTTATCAGCCCTTACAAAGCAAAGATCATTATTATGCTTCTGACAGCGCTTGTCACAGTTGGTTTTACTTTGTATACACCGATTCTGATTGGTAATGGAGTGGATAATATTGTTGGTCCGGGAAATGTAAATGTGGCAGGACTTCTGAAGGTTCTTGGCACGCTTGCGGTGATTGTTATAGGAAATGCAGTTTCCCAGTGGGTGATGAACCTTCTGACCAACCAGGTCACCTACAGCGTGGTACAGGATGTAAGAAGCCAGGCATTTGCCCATCTTCAGGAGGTTCCGGTATCTTATATCGATGCCAACCAGCCGGGAGATATTTTGAGCCGTATCGTGTCTGATGTCAGCCAGTTTTCCGACGGACTTCTTATGGGATTTACCCAGTTGTTTACCGGTGTGCTGACGATTTTTGGAACCATTGGATTTATGCTTTCCATCAGTGTGAAGATCGCGGTGATCGTTATTTTGCTTACCCCGATTTCCCTGTTTGTGGCAAGCTTTATTGCGGGCAGAACCTTCCGCATGTTCCAGGAGCAGTCTGAGAAAAGAGCCGAGATGACTTCCATTGTGGAGGAGCTTGTGGGAAATCAGAAGATCGTGCAGGCTTTTTCCTATGAGGAGAGAGCGAATGAGCGTTTCGGCAAGGTGAATGAGGAGCTTCGGGTCTGCGGTATTAAGGCAATCTTTTTCTCCTCGATCACCAACCCGTCCACACGTTTTGTGAATGGTCTGGTTTATACGGCAGTTGGAATTTTCGGTGCGTTTACCGTTATCAGGGGCGGCATGACAGTGGGACAGCTTACCAGCTTCCTGAACTATGCCAACCAGTATACCAAGCCGTTTAATGAGATTTCAGGCGTTGTTACGGAGCTGGAGAATGCCCTTGCCTGTGCCAAGAGACTGTTTGACTTTATTGATACTCCGGTACAGGAGCCGGATGCGCCGGGTGCTGTGGAGCTGAAAAAAGCAGACGGAAGAGTGAATGTGGAGAATATTTCTTTCTCCTACAGAAAAGAGGTTCCGCTTCTTACTGATATTTCTATTGATGTAAAGCCGGGACAGAGAATTGCCATTGTAGGACCTACCGGATGCGGTAAGACGACTATGATCAACCTGTTGATGCGTTTCTACGATGTGGATCAGGGACAGATCCTGGTCAGCGGACATCCGGTAAAGGAGCTGACCCGTGACAGCTTGAGAAGAAACTTTGGTATGGTGCTTCAGGAGACCTGGCTGAAGGCTGGAACCATCCGTGAGAACATTGCTTACGGCAAGCCGGATGCTACTCTTGAGGAGGTAATGGAGGCTGCCAGGCATGCCCATGCCCACAGCTTTATCAAGCGTATGCCAAATGGCTACGATACAGTGATCTCTGAGGGCGGCGGAAATATTTCCCAGGGACAAAAGCAGCTTTTATGTATTGCAAGGGTTATGCTGATGCATCCTGCAATGCTGATCCTGGATGAGGCGACTTCTTCTATTGATACCCGTACAGAGGTGAAAGTCCAGAAGGCTTTTGCAGAGCTGATGGAGGGAAGAACCAGCTTTATTGTTGCCCATCGTCTCTCTACCATTCAGGAGGCTGACCTGATCCTGGTTATGAAGGATGGAAATATTATTGAGCAGGGCAAGCATGAGGAACTGTTAGCGAAGAAGGGCTTCTATGCGAACCTGTATGAGAGCCAGTTTGCAGTGTCCTAATATGAGAGTGCGGTGATTTGTCTGGCAGATCATCAAATTTCGAACAGATGGTATCTGCAAAAAAGAACGGAGGATGTAGGATGGGAGATTTCGAAAACAGAAATCGTGAGGGGAAAATAAAAGAAAATACAGCGGCAGCTGCTTCCGATGAGAAGGCAGGTGGGGAGAATCCCAAGAGCGGGGTTCCCCTGCGCACTTACTTGATCATGATACTGGCAGGGGCTTATGTGGCTTATCTTGGCGTGTCCCTTTGCCAGGGCGTGATGAAAGGCGCAGAGGGCAGCAGCCCGGGATTTATGGTGGCTGGCGTTGTGTTTATTGTGCTGGGCGTGATTTTCGTGATCAATGGAATCCGCGGCAGCTTAAAAGTCAGCAAAGCGCAAAAAGAGCAGGCAAATGCTGAGAATGCACAGCAGGCACAGGGCGCTGCCAACGAAAGCGCATCTGCTGCAGTTTTGCCACAGACAAAAAACAGTACAGAACCTGGCAAAAAGATGTCCATCGCAGACCGCGCCAACCTGGTAAGCAAGCTGGGGGATGCGCAGGAGGATGAGGAAGAGAAATAAGAAGTCTCATTGGCCTAGAGCGTGCCCCCAAAATCATTCCCGCAATCTGCACGCCCCACTTTGCGGTATATTTTGTCCGAATTCAGTTGCCGTAGCCCGCTACGGCGCCCTCATCCGAACAAAATCTCCCACAAATTGTGACGTACATCTCGCAGAAAGCCTTTTGGGGGCACGCTCTAGCCCTCCTTTCCGACTGATTCCCTTACGGGTTTCTATGTAATCAGAGGGTCACAGTCCAAATTGTAAAAATTCAAAAAAGAGGAAAGATTCCATAATTACGTGGAATCCTTCCTCTTTTTTGATATTGTGGTATGTTTACCGGCGTTTTTTGCTGCTGGGGTTGTGGGTGGTGGACCAGCAGAAGGCCTGCACAAGCAGGATTCCGATGGCGGCACCGCTGCTGTCAATGCACACATCTCTCACAGAAGGACCGCGTCCATTCACAAAAGACTGGTGATATTCATCAAGACCTGCAAAGCCTACACAGACCGCACCAGCCAACAGAATCAGCCAGATGCCCCTCACCCCGTACACATAAAAGGGAAAAGAGATGGCAATGGCAAGAATACAGTACTCTGTCATGTGCGCTGCTTTTCTTACGTAAAATTCGATGGAACTTGCGGAATAGGCAAGCTCTGTCTCCGTTTTGTTTTCGTTTAGAACTTCATTCTTTGTCTCTACAATCTGGTAGCTGACTTCATAGCTTAGGGCACCAGACACCTCCCCTGTCTGGGCTGAAAATGAATAAATCAGATACATCATCAGAATTGCAGGAAGAAAAGAAAGAGGTTTCAGTAAATGGATTAAAATTTTCTTCATGGGGTCTACTATAACATGGGATTGAGGGAATGTAAAGAAAAAAGGTAATTTACCCGAAGTCTCTAAAACCTTGTTATTTATGAAAATCTATGCTAAAATTGGTGAAGCATTGAGTGAAGAACGTGATGAAACAGGAGGAAAAGGACAGGCATGAGTTTAGCAGATAATATATTTATCGATATGTGCAAGGATGTAATTGAGAACGGAACCAGTACGGAAGGGGAAAAGGTGCGCCCGGTATGGGAGGACGGTACTTCCGCTTATACCATCAAGCGTTTCGGTGTGGTGAACCGTTATGATCTGAGAAAGGAATTCCCGGCGCTGACCCTTCGAAAAACTGCGCTGAAAAGTGCCATGGACGAGATCCTGTGGATCTGGCAGAAGAAATCCAACAATATCCATGATCTTCACAGCCACATCTGGGACAGCTGGGCAGACGAGGACGGTTCCATTGGAAAAGCCTACGGCTATCAGCTGGGCGTGAAGCACCAGTACAAGGAAGGCATGATGGACCAGGTGGACCGCGTCCTCTACGATCTGAAGAACAATCCCTACAGCCGCAGAATCATGACCAATATTTATGTGCATGAGGATCTCCATGAGATGAATCTGTACCCCTGTGCATATTCCATGACCTTTAATGTGACAAAGGAGCCGGGAAAGGACAAGCTTACCTTGAATGCCGTCCTGAACCAGCGTTCCCAGGACATTCTGGCTGCAAACAACTGGAATGTGTGCCAGTATTCTATTCTTCTAATGATGATTGCCCAGAGCTGTGACATGGAGGCCGGAGAACTGGTGCATGTGATCGCAGACTGCCATATTTATGACAGACATATCCCGGTAATTAAGGAGCTGATTTCCAGAACCCCTTATCCGGCACCAACTGTGAAGCTGAATCCGGATGTGAAGAATTTCTATGATTTTACTACAGATGATCTGATAGTAGAGAACTATCAGACCTGGCCGCAGATCAAGAATATTCCCATTGCAATTTGATAAATGATGAAGGAGAACAAACAGAAATGAAAATTATTGTAGCAGCAGACAAAAACTGGGGAATCGGAAAAGATAATAAGCTTTTGGTAAGCATTCCGGCAGATATGAAAATGTTCCGTCAGGAAACAACCGGAAAGGTATGCGTTATGGGAAGGAAAACACTGGAAAGCTTTCCGGGAGGGCTTCCTCTTAAGAACCGCACGAATATCGTGCTTACCCATAATCAGAATTATAAGGTAAAGGACGCTGTTATTGTTCACTCCATCGAGGAACTGATGGAAGAACTGAAGAAATACAATGCAGAAGATGTATACTGTATTGGTGGCGATACTATTTACAGGCAGCTTCTTCCTTACTGTGATGTGGCGCAGGTGACAAAGATTGATTTTGCATACATTGCGGACAGTTATTTCCCGAATCTGGATGAAGATCCCCAGTGGCAGAAAGCGGCAGAGAGCGAAGAACAGACCTATTTTGATCTGGAGTACAAATTTGTACGCTACGAGAGAAATAAATGATCAAAGTATATTACAATGAAAGGTGCGGAACAATCGACTTTCATTCATGGTGGTGTTTGCGGCAACAGATATACCTGTTTAAAAATTAAGAAGACAGTTAGTGATGACTACTTGAAAGAATCCTGCGAAGCAGGGTTCTTTCTCATATACAAGGAATTAAGAATGAGAAAATATTTTTTTAATATGGTTCGGACGAAAGTTATTTTACTGTTCGTAATTGTTCTGAGCGTTTTGACATCCGTATTTTTTTATCTTATGCACAGATCAAAACAGATTGTTTATGAAAAAGTGACAGAAGTTAATCAGACTTTGCTTGATTCTTATGGAAAGATAATAGAAGAAAAATTCAGTTCGGCAGAAGCTTTTTTGGTTTCACAACGTTTACAACCAAGTTTGTATCTTGGAATTGAACGTGAAGAACAAAGCAAAGAAAACTATTTTGCAGCCTATGATATTTATGATTTTTTTCAGAACAGTGCTTTTGGCGAAAAAAGTTTTGATTATATTTTTGCATATGCTCCAAAAAGCGAAACCTATGTAGATTACGGATATTCTTTTACGGATGAAAAAGAGAACATATTTGAGTCTGCCATTCGGGAAAAGATTAAAAATGGAAATCTTGATACAGAAAAATGGAAAATAGCAGAAATACAAGAAAAAGCTTCTGTTTATTACATGATATCGGTATATGATGTTTATATTGGCTGTGTTATAGAATTAGATGGTCTCAGAAGTCAGTTTATGCAAGAGCAAAAAAATGAGGAGGGACTTTTATTTTTTGATTCTGCAGGACAACTGCTTTCCATTGCTGACGAAAATGACAATTCCTTTTTTCAAGATACAAAATTGTCGGATTATGAATCTGTTAATCTGGACAGCAAAAAGTATCTCAAGAACACGATTCAGATCTGTGGTGGAGCTCTCATGCTGATGCGATATGCAGATCAGAAATATTTAGCAGAACAATTAGAAAAAAACAACCAAATCGTCTACATTTTTACCCCGATCCTGGCAGTTTTGATGATTTCAGGAATCTGGATCTTATGGAGATCATTGATCACACCATTGTCAAATTTATTGCAGGGAGTAAATGAACTGAAAAAAGGAAACTTCCAATATCAGTTAAGTGAATGCAAAAATGGGGAATTCAGGGAGCTTACAGCTGCTTTTCAAGATATGGGCAGGGAAATATGGAAACTGAAGATCGATATTTACGAAGAACAGATTCAAAGGCAAAAAGCACAGCTGGCATTTTTGCAAAATCAGTTAAAACCACATTTTTTGCTGAATTGTTTAAATAATCTTCGGGCATTGGAACTTGCAGGAGAACATGATAAATTTCAAAATCTGATCACAAAAGTGGGAAGTTATATGCGTGCTACGCTTAGCAGCAGAGGAATATGTACTTTGGAAGAAGAACTACAGAATATCAATAATTATGTAGAAATTCAGAAAGTCAGATATGAAAATAGGTTTGATATTGAAATTTCTGTTTGCAGGGATTTGCTGCAAATGAATGTACCAACCCAGATTTTGCAATGCTTTGTAGAAAATGCGATTAAATATCAACTGGATGCGGGGAAAAAGCTACAGATCAAAATAAAAATTGATTTTGCAGATCCGGATTGTGAGTTTATGAAGATAATAGTTGTGGATAATGGTAGTGGTTTTTCGCAGGAAGTACTGGAACTGCTAAATGCAGGGAAACAGATAAAAAAAGAAGATAGAACTTGTGTGGGAATTTATAATGTAATGAACCGACTGAAAATTTATTATGAAGACAGAGCAAAAATTTATTTTCGTAATCAGGAAAATCAGGGAGCTTCAATTGAAATATTGATCCCGGTCGAATAGAGGTGATAAAGGTGATACAGATATTGATTCTCGACGATGATGTGATTGAGTTAAAAGGTCTTAAAATGCTGGTGGAACAGGAATGCATTGAGGTTGATCAGATTCATTGCGCAGCAAATGTGGAAGAGGCAAAGAATATCGTTAAAAATAATTCTGTTGATATTGCTTTATGCGATATAGAATTGCCGAAGGAATCCGGAATTGATTTTGCAAAATGGATGGTGGAAAATAAAATAGACACAGATGTTATTTTTGTTACAGGTCATGCCAAGTTTATTTATGCTGTGCAGGCAGTACAGCTTCACGCCAGAAGTTATCTGCTTAAGCCGATATCAAACACGGAATTAAGAGATAATGTAACTTCCTGTCTGGAATACAGAGAAAAACTGGGCAGAAGTTCCAAAAGGGATGCTAAGACGGAAGAAGCGGATACGATTCAGATGGTGAAACAATATATCCAAGAACATCTGTCAGAAGATATCAGCCGAAATGATATAGCAAAAGCGGTATTCCTTCATCCAGATTATATCTCCAGCATTTTTCATAAGGAAACCGGAAGCACACTTACGGATTATATCATGACAGAACGGATTGAATGTGCGAAAGAAAGACTGAGATGCACCAGGGAAAGTATTAGTGAAGTAGCATTAAATTCTGGATTTTCTAATACTTCTTATTTCTCCAAAATTTTTAAAAGGGCAGAGGGAATCACTCCAAAACAATATAGGGAAAGGAATTAGAGAATATATGAAAGCACAGAAATTCATTTTTATTTCATGTATCATGCTGTTCTTCCTGTTCCTTATTTTTTCTGGGTGCGCGAGAGCATCAGAGAAAGAAGAGAAAACAGATCAGGAAGATACGTTTGTGATCGCGTTGCCGGTGTTTTCCTATTTGGAAGATGAAACTGCAAAAAACAAGATAAATAAAATTATGGAAAAAGAACTTGGGGTGAAAATTGATATTAAGCTGATCGATTTTGATCATTATGAACAGAATGTCAAAAAAATGATCGCAAATGGAGAACAAGTGGATATTCTGGTAAATCTGTGCAATATGTATGTAGAGGGAGCTGTGCGTGGGGATCTTTTGGAACTTACAGATTTGCTGGAAAAAGAGGGAAAGGGAATTCTTAGTACAATCGGAAAAAATCTGATGGCCACTTGCACAATGAATGGGGGAATTTATGGAATCCCAAATATTCGTGATCACGCAGTGAGAACAGATACTTACTATCTCAATCGGGAAATCTTGGAGAGAAATCAGATCAATCCTAAAGAAATTCGCTCTTTGGAGGAATTGGAAACTGTTTTTGAAAAAATACATGAAAATGAGCCGGATACCATTGTTGTAAGTTCTAATCTGCAAACTTTATGTGGAAATGATTATTATTTAAGCGCAAATTCTTCCTATCCGATTGGAGTTCTTGAAGATGAAGGAAGAGGGGATTTGTATATGAATTTATTCGAATCAGAAGAATATCGGAAAAGATTAGAAATTGTTCAACGGTGGCATGAAAAGGGCTATATTCAAAATGAATTGAAAAGTGAAAAAGTTGTAAATAAAAAAGGGGAAACATTTGCATTTATTCGATGTGGAAAACCGGGAGGAGAAGAAGAGATGAAACGACTCACATCGAAAGAGTATTATGAATTGCAATTGGGAGAAGATGTTATCACGCAGGCAAGTTATATGATTTTCACTTACGGAATTTCAAAAAATACTATATCAGCAGAAAAAAGTATAAAGATATTAGAAATCTTATATCAAAACAGAGATATCAATAACATTTTAAAGAAAATGATTCCGGAATGGGTATTGCCCAATCTGTTTCTGACAGACTCGGATGCGGAATGTTCGGAGAATCTCTGGGAAGAAGTGAAGCGCTTTGAGCGAAATGCAAGAAAAAGCAATGATATCGGTTTTGTATTTGATCCTTCTTCCGTAATGGAAGAATACCTGAAAGTATGTAAGATTTATAATCGTTATCGAGTGCTCTTGGAAAACGGTATATTTGAATATGAAAAATTACTCAGACAGATGAATCAGGAAATGAATGATGCAGGAATCGATATTGTAATCCAGGAAAAAAACAGGCAATATCAGTTGTGGAAAAACAGCCGACAATTCTAAGAATCGTTATATTTTTTTACGCAATAATTATATTTTTGACCGTAAGAAAATTTTATAATCATAGTATTCCAAATACGAAATATCAGATACAAAGAATCCGAAGAGAGTTCTGATCTGTGGATGTTGGAATTCTAGTTGAATCGTAGTTTGTATGCTGATCAAAAAAGAAAGGAAAGAATACTATGAAAAGAAAAGTGTGTTTATCTATGCTGATTTTGTCCATGGCTTTTGGAACGACTGTATATGCAGCAGAGGCAGACAATGCAGCTCCAGTAGTGGATGTAACAGGAGGAACGATTCAGGGCTATGTGGATGAAAACGGAGTAAAAACATTTAAGGGAATTCCATTTGCAGCCACAACAGAAGGGGAGAATCGTTTTAAAGCACCACAGCCAGTGGAAAACTGGGAAGGTGTGCGTGAGTGTACAGAATATGGACCAATCGCAATGCAGGCTGCGCCAAATGCATTTGGTCCGTGGACTGAGGAGTATGTAGACGCTGGTAAAACATATGAAAACGGAGAGATGTCAGAAGATTGCTTGAATTTGAATGTATGGACAACAGCTGAAGCAGGGGAGAAGAAGCCGGTAATTGTATACATTCATGGTGGCGGAAATAGTTCTGGAAGTGGTGAATGTGAAATTTATACTGGAGAAGATATCGCACAGAAAGGTGTAGTATATGTAAGCATCAATTATCGAGTTGGTTTATTTGGTTTCCTTGCCTATAAAGACAGTACAGGAGAAGAAGTAACCGGAAATCTGGGAATTCAGGATCAGATTGCAGCTTTGAAATGGGTGAAAGAAAATATAGCTGAATTTGGTGGAGATCCGGACAATATTACGATTGCTGGACAGTCTGCTGGTTCTTCTAACTGCCAGACTCTGATCACATCTCCTGCAGCAGAAGGACTGTTTCAGAAAGCTGTCTGCATGAGCTTTACCCCTAATGATGGAGTACCGGCTTCTCTTGAAGAAGCAGAAGCAGCTGCAGCAGAGAAACTGGGAGATGTAACTCTTGAAGATTTAAGAAGTATGAGTTCAAAAGAAGTTCAGGAACTTACTGCAACCTATAATCCTACCAGCACCTGCATTGATGACACAATTGTGACTCAGGGCCGTGCAGAAGCTTTTGCAAATGGTGATTATAATAAAGTTGATCTGATGTGGGGTGGTGTGACAGGAGATACTTCACTGTTTGGAACACTGCAGATTCCGGATGATGACGGAAATCCATTTACTCCGGTACTTAGTCTTACACCGGATCAATATAAAACAGCAGTTCAGGATTCATTTGGGGAAAAGGCAGAGCGCTGCATGGAACTTTATCCGGTCGATGAAACAAAAGATAATGTGATTGATGCTACAGGTGTTATAAATGAAGACGGTTTGCTTGCAAGATATTATAATGCATCTGTACAGAAAGACACAGTTGACCCGGATCATAAAACTTATGTATATTATTTTTCACATCCGGTTGCTGATACAGAGGAGCGCATGGCAGAAAATGGTGCATTCCATACGGGTGATGTGGGTTACTGGCTGAACCATTTTACAACTACGTATGAAAGACCGTGGCAGCAGGAGGACTATGATCTTGGAGAGGTTATGTCCAGCTATTTAGTTAATTTTGCATCTACTTCCGATCCAAATGGAACAGATTCCAATGGAAATGCACTTCCTGAATGGAAAGATATAGCACAGACAGATGGCATTTCTTATATGTCTTTTGATACAGATGCAGAATGGACAACTATGGATGCAGATAAATCTGAATTCTGGACAGAGTAAAATTAAGGACATTTGGAATAGATTTAGATGAAGTCAATCCAAATTGAGATAAGAATCTTAAAAGATAATTTATAGACAAAAGGGGCTGTCGGGAAATAGATAGTTCCCAAACAGGGAGGGTATGACTCGTTGTGAGTCATACCCTCCCTAAAATTTTATCTGAAAAAAGAAAAAAAGATGGCTAACGACAACCATCTTTTTCTCCGTTACATGGTAAGTAGGTAATCATCCGTATCTGTTTTTTCATTTTTTATTCTGCTACAATCTCCTTAAAACTCAGGAGGTATTCTATACACTATGAATAAAGAAGAAAAAGCAAAACTCTGGTCTGACCGTATCCAACAATGCCAGGCCAGTGGAAAAACATGTAAACAATGGTGTGCAGAAAACGGTATCCCTTTATCTACGATGGGATACTGGGTCCGCAGACTTGCAAAAGAAGAGCCGGCATTCGAATCTGAACAGGATATGGTCTTTGTCAGACTTCCATCTGAACAGGAAGCTGCCAGAAAGCTTCTCTCTGAGGAATCTTCACCGGTGCGTATTTTTATCTCAGACAGTATCCGTATTGAAATATCTGATTCCTGCAGACCGGAACTGATGGAATCTATACTGGGATTCCTGCAGCGCCATGCTTGACCTGGCAGAAGGAACAACGGTATATCTTTCCTGCGGAGCCACTGATCTGAGAAAAAGTTACAATGGTCTGGCCGCCATCATCAAATTAAAATTTCACCTCGACCCATACTCACGCTGCATGTTTGTGTTCTGTAACCGTCGGCGTACTTCTATAAAGATCCTCCAATGGGACGGATCCGGATTCTGGATCCTGATGAAACGGCTCGACCGTAATGCCTTTCACTGGCTGGATACTCCGGACGAACTCCGTCAGGTGACTCTGAAAGAGATCCACTGGCTGTGTGACGGACTTTCCTTAAATCCCAGGGGTGCATTTGAGGAACACCATCCAAAGATCATTCTGTAAACATAAGACAGCTGAGCTGTCAATCCCGTAAAAATCATGAAAAATACCACATCTTCCTGCATATTTCCTATATCCGGAAACGTAGTTTTCCATAGGAAAGCAGCTGGGATTATGGTATACTTTTGATAATGAGGATGCTTTTTATGACTTTAAAAATAAAAAGCTGACATCTGATATCCTGGATGACCTGAATTACCAGTTTATGCGGCGGCTGCAGAAAGAAGGACTGGTCACATTAAAAGAACTTTTTATTGACGGCACAAAGATAGAGGCAAATGCAAACCGTTATACTTTTGTATGGCGCGGAAGCATCAATTACCATCTGGCAGGACTTCTGGACTCTATCGACCAGCTTTTTGAAAAATATAATTCTTTTTTGCAGGAGGATGATTATGGGACAAAGTATGAGCTGGGAAATGCACAGATGTTTGTGATCGAAGGGATGGACAAAGTCCGGGAAGTGATCGAAAAAAACAGAAAACGAAAGCTTGTAAAACATAAAAAACTCTCCAATAACCGTATTATAGAGATTGATAACTGTTCGCCGCTTGAAATACGGAAACTCCAGAACAATCTCACGATGATCGCAGCAGGCGAGGGAATTGAATTCGTTTACTGAAAAGGAAAAAGAAAACCTGTACTTCAACAGCTACATGAGGAACTGGAACAATGCGGACAGCGGGTACTGCAGTGAAAAAAATCTGCTTTACTTAAAACAGAATGATATATCCAGTTATATAAAGCTGCAGGATCATGAAAAGCGAAAAACACGCGCCTATTCAGAAGATATCAGTAAATATTACAACATGAGGACAGGGATCTTTGAAGATCAATGAACAGTGGGAGGAACTAAAAGAAAGATCCCATGCCAATATCCAAAGCGAACGGGGAATTTTGAAACGTCAGACACGTTCCATTCAGACAGAAGGACATTTTGGAGATATCAAGGAAAACGAGAACTTCCGGCGTTTTAACTACCGTTCGACGGATAAGGTATATAAAGAATTTATGCTGTATGCCATTGGCAGAAATATAAATAAATACCATCGTTTTTTATACGAAAAACTGAGAAAATTTGAGGGAAAAACTGCCTAGAAAAAAATGCGGCCGAAAAAATCCAAACAAGGATTTTTTGCGGCCAAAAATAGAAAGTATTTATCAAAATAAAAATATCCTGAACAAGTTGCAGAGCCAGAAAGCCTTGTAACTATCAGGATATTTTTGTTTGGTGCTGTCAGATTTAAAAAACGTTATTTACCGACAGCCCCTTTGTGCTGTGTAAAAAAATGTGCTTATCCTAAAATTCAAAATTATTCAATGACTTTCAGCCATCCCTCTGGAGCCTGGATGCGGCCCATCTGGATTCCGGTAAGTGTCTCGTACAGCTTCTTGGTGATCGGTCCCATTTCGTTCATGCCGCTTGGGAAGCAGATCTCTTTGCCGTGGTCAACAATCTTTCCAACAGGAGAGATAACAGCAGCAGTACCGCAAAGACCGCACTCTGCGAAGTCTTTTACTTCATCGAAGTATACTTCTCTTTCCTCTGCCTCAAGTCCAAGGTATTCCTTGGCAACATAGATCAGGGAACGGCGTGTGATGGATGGAAGGATACTGTCAGACTTCGGTGTTACAACCTTGCCGTCCTTTGTTACGAACAGGAAGTTGGCTCCGCCTGTCTCCTCAACTTTAGTACGTGTCTTGGAGTCAAGATACATGTTCTCATCGAATCCGTTCTTATGAGCATCTACGATTGCGTGAAGGCTCATTGCATAGTTAAGGCCTGCTTTGATATGTCCGGTTCCGTTCGGTGCAGCACGGTCGAAATCGCTGACACGGATTGTGATCGGCTTAGCGCCGCCTTTGAAGTATGGTCCAACCGGTGTGGTGAATACACGGAACTGATACTCGTTCGCTGGCTTAACACCGATAACAGCGTCGCTTCCGAACATGTACGGACGTACATATAAAGTAGCGCCTGATCCGTATGGCGGTACATATGCAGCATTTGCTTTAATTGTCTGAACAACTGCGTCAACAAAACGGTCTTTCGGGAATACCGGCATCTCCAGTCTTGCTGCGGAGTGCTCCATACGCTCTCCGTTCAGGTCAGGACGGAAAGTAACGATACGTCCGTCTTCTGTGGTGTATGCTTTCATACCTTCAAAAACAGTCTGTGCGTACTGAAGTACACCTGCGCACTCGCTGATAGTAACAGTATCATCTGTGGTCAGGCCACCCTCATCCCAGGCACCGTTCTTGTAGTTGGATACATAACGATAGTCTGTTTTTACATAACCAAAGCCCAGGTTGCCCCAGTCAATGTCTTTTTTCTCCATAACAATTTCCTCCTAGCGTGGTTTCTTGGGGTAGATTCTGAATGTGAATCCACAACGTTTTTACCATTGTAAAACTTTTACGTGTGAAATTCAATGGGAAAAGTAGATTTTTCAGTTTTTTCCTGTGAAAAAGTTGGGGAAAAGGATCTGGAGCGTGTTTATATTTTATGCTGTCTTGTTTTTTTAGAGGGATTTTTGTATAATGAAAGGACAGGCGTTATGGAATAAAATATCCGGAGGAAAAAATGGGATATCACGAATTAGATGAGCTTGGAGAAAAAATCCAGGACATCATTGACAGTGCAATCAATGAGAAGAACTACCAGAAACTGAACCAGACCATTAATCAGACTGTAAATAAGGCAATCGACAATGGAAGCGAGGCGCTGCGGGATGCCCTGAACAATACATTTGGCGGGAACAGTGGCAAATACACCAATTACCGCACCGGAAGCTCTTACGATTACAGACAGAACCGTACCTGGGATTTTCAGAAGAACCAGACGGGCACAGGCCAGAAAGAACGTTCAGAAGCATGGAATTACACACAGAGAAATTCAGGCAGCAGCCAGAAGCCGGAACTTCCTGCCCTATACATGCCAACTAACGGCATTAAGGTGAAAGGAATCCTGAAAACCGTGTTCGGCGGCATTCTCACTGGAACCATGGGAATAGGGCTTATGGTCAGCCTGATCGGAATGGGGATCTTCGGCGTGGGAACGGGAGGCATGGTGATCACCGGAATCTTCGGTGCTTTTACCGCAGCGGGCGGCGTGCTTCTTGGCAATGGCTGCAGCAATCTTGCAGGCCTGAAGCGCCGCAGCAAATACATTCGGGCACTTGGAGACCACACCTACTGTGATTTCCGAAATCTGTCCCTTGCTGTTGGCAAGCCTGTGAAATTTGTAAAAAGAGACATTAAGAAAATGATAGACAAAGGCTGGTTTCTGCAGGGACATGTGGATACCCAGGAGACCTGCCTGATCACCAGCAATGAGACATACGACCAGTACGTAAGCACTCAGAAGCAGTTGGAAGAAAGAAAACGCCAGGACGAAGAGCGGGCGAGCCATGAGGCAGAACTTCAAAAGCAGGCAGATGCAAAAGCCCGGAAGGAAGCTGAGGCAAAAGAAAGAGAACGGGCAGAGATTTCCCCGGAGGTACAGCTGGTTCTGGATAAAGGCAATGACTTTCTGGAGAAGATTCGCCGCAGCAACGATGCCATTCCAGGAGAAGAAATCTCCAGGAAGATCTCCAGAATGGAGCTGATCGTCCAGAAGATTTTTGAGCGTGCCAAGGCACACCCGGAGATCATTCCAGATCTGAACCGACTGATGGATTATTACCTGCCGATGACGGTGAAGCTTCTGAATGCCTATGAGGACATGGATAGCCAGCCCATACAGGGAGAGAATATTGCTTCTTCCAAGAAGGAGATTGAGGACACCATTGACACATTGAACGTTGCGTTTGAGAAGCTTCTGGATTCTGTGTTTGAGGATACGGCAATTGACGTTTCCAGCGACATTTCCGTGCTGAACACCGTACTTGCCCAGGAGGGCCTGACAGAAGACGAGCTTACCCGCATGAGACGGGAAGCGAAAGAGAAGGCATAAAAGAAAATAGAACCATATCAGGATACAGCTGCAGATCATCAGGAAATCTGCACATAAGGAGGATATCATGGGAGATGAATTGAAAGGCTTTGAAGAAACTGCACCTACACTGACACTGGAACCGGATCTTGGGGAGGCGAAGCCAGCAGCCCCTGCAGTGCCGGAAGCAGAAGCTGTGAAAAAAGAGATGGAGCAGACCATTCTTACCCCAGAGGAACAGCAGATGGTAGACAGCTTTGCACAGAAAATCGACATTGAGAACACCAACCAGATCCTTCAGTACGGAGCTGGAACCCAGAAGAAGATGGCTGATTTTTCCGATGCAGCCCTTGAGAATGTGCGCACACAGGATCTGGGCGAAGTAGGGGAGCTGATCACACAGGTGGTAGGCGAGCTCCGTGACTTTGACGCCACAGAAGAGGAAAAAGGCTTCCTTGGCTTTTTCAAAAAGCAGGGAAACAAGATCGAGAATATGAAGAACCGCTATGCCAAGGCAGAGGTGAATGTGCAGAAGATCACCACTTCCCTTCAGGACCACCAGATGCGTCTGATGAAGGATTCAGCAGTTCTTGAGAAAATGTACGCCCAGAACCTGAACTACTATAAAGAACTGACCATGTACATTCTGGCAGGCAAGCAGAAGCTGCAGGAGGTACGCGAGGGCAAATTAAGAGACTTAGAGGCCAAGGCAGCAGCCAGCGGACTTCCGGAGGATGCACAGGAAGCCAAGGATCTGGACAGCAAGTGCAACCGTTTCGAGAAGAAGCTTCATGATCTGGAGCTGACCAGAACCATTTCCCTGCAGACTGCGCCCCAGATCCGTCTGGTACAGAACAACGACACGCTTATGGTAGAGAAGATCCAGACTACTATTGTAAATACCATTCCGCTGTGGAAGAGCCAGATGGTTCTTGCGCTTGGAATCGCCCATTCCACAGAGGCAGCCCAGGCCCAGAGACAGGTAACCGACCTTACCAACGAGCTTCTGAAAAAGAATGCCCAGGCCCTTCACCTTGCATCCACAGAGACAGCCAAGGAATCCGAGAGGGGAATTGTGGACATTGAGACCTTGAAGCAGACCAACCAGGAGCTGATCAGTACACTGGATGATGTGATGAAGATCCAGAAGGAAGGCCGCATCAAGAGACAGCAGGCAGAGGTGGAAATGCGCAGAATGGAAGACGAGCTTAAGAATAAACTGTTGGAGATCCAGCACTGAAAACAATAGGGGTGTCTGTCAGATTACGGCATCCCTTTCGTGCCCTTTAGATATAGGAGGAAAAATATGTACAGAGACCATACAAAAGTAATACAGATTGGAAACAAAAAGATCGGCGGAGGCAATCCCATTCTGATCCAGTCCATGACCAATACCAAAACAGAAGATGTAGAAGCAACAGTAGCCCAGATCCTTGCCCTGGAGGCAGCAGGCTGCGACATCATCCGCTGTGCAGTGCCGACCATGGAAGCTGCCAGGGCGCTGAAGGAGATTAAGAAGCAGATTCATATTCCCCTGGTTGCAGACGTTCATTTCGACTACCGACTTGCCATTGCGGCCATGGAGAACGGCGCAGATAAGATCCGCATCAATCCGGGAAACATTGGAAGTACAGAGCGGATCAAGGCTGTAGTTGACGTGGCAAAGGAACGGAATATCCCCATCCGTGTTGGTGTAAACAGCGGTTCCCTTGAGAAGGAACTGGTGGAGAAATACCACGGCGTTACTGCAGAGGGTCTGGTGGAGAGCGCACTGGACAAGGTACACATTATTGAAAAGCTTGGCTATGACAATCTGGTGATCAGCATCAAATCTTCTGACGTTATGATGTGTGCCAAAGCTCACGAGCTGATCGCAAAGCAGACCAGCTATCCCCTTCATGTGGGAATCACAGAGGCGGGAACCCTTTACTCCGGAAACATCAAGTCTGCCATCGGACTTGGAATCATTTTATACCAGGGAATTGGAGACACTATCCGCGTATCCCTGACAGGCGCACCTCTTGAGGAAGTGAAAGCAGCCAAGCGGATCCTGAAAACATTAGGGCTTCGCAAAGGCGGCGTAGAGGTAGTATCATGTCCCACCTGCGGCCGAACCCAGATTGACTTGATCGGCCTTGCCAACAAAGTGGAAACTATGGTTCAGGATATCCCTCTTGATATCAAGGTAGCCGTTATGGGCTGCGTGGTAAACGGACCGGGAGAAGCCAAGGAAGCGGACATTGGAATCGCAGGAGGCGTCGGCGTGGGACTGCTGATCAAAGACGGCGAGATCGTAAAAAAAGTGCCGGAGGATCAGCTTCTGGATACCCTGCGGGAAGAGCTAATGAACTGGGAAAGCAAAGAACAACAGTGATTAAAGGTGAAGACTTTATAAATGGAAAAAGAATTTTTTGATGTATTTCCAAACTTAAAACTGAAACAGGAACTAAGTGAGCTTCTGGAAGAGGTAATCGTCACCAAGGTAGCGTGCAACGCAGCCAAAACTTGTGTGCGCGTCTATTTGAGAAGCGACCGCTGGATCCACAAAAAGCATATTTTCAGCCTGGAAGAGCAGATCAAAAGACAGTGCTTCCCGGGGCTTGAGGTATCTGTGAAGGTCATTGAGAAGTTTCATCTGTCCAGACAGTACACGCCGAAGAACTTTCTGGACACCTATCGTTCCAGCATGGAACTGGAGCTTCGCAATTACAACATGCTGGAATACAACCTGTTCAAGCAGGCACAGATTACCTTCCCGGAGGAGGATTGTCTGCACATGGTACTGCCGGATTCCGTCATCGCCAGACAGAAAAGCGAGATCCTCATCGAGTATCTGCACAAGATTTTCTGCGAGCGCTGCGGTATGGACCTGAAGGTTTCCCTGGATTATGTGGAAACTGAGGAGAGCAAATACCGCAGAAATGCGGCAATCCAGATCCAGCAGGAAGTGGCAAATGTGCTGAAGTATGCCAAGCTTTCCGAGGCTAATAAAGCGGCAGAAGCAGAAACTGCAAAAGAGGAAAAAGAGGGCAAAAAGGCAGAAAAAACCCCAGCAGCAAAGCCGGAGAAAAAGCAGGAGGCTGCACAGGAGAAGAAATCCTTCGAGAAAAAGCCATTCGAAAAGAAGGGCAAATGGGGAGATTTCCGCGGCGGTTACCGCAAGGACCCCAACCCGGATGTTATATATGGAAGGGATTTCGAAGGCGAGCCCATTCCTCTTGAGAGTATTGTCCAGGAGATGGGCGAGGTCATTGTCCGCTGCCAGGTTATGGAAGTGGAAGCGAGGGAAATACGAAACGAGAAAACTATTCTGATTTTCCCGGTTACAGACTTTACCGATTCCATCACAGTAAAAATGTTCCTGCGCAACGAGCAGGTGCCGGAAGTAACAGAGCATGTGAAAAAAGGCGCCTTCCTGAAAATCAAGGGCGTCACCTCCATCGACCGTTTCGACAGCGAGCTTACCATTGGTTCCATTTCCGGAATCAAGAAGATTGCAGATTTCAGAAGCGCCAGAGTGGACACCAGTCCTCAGAAGCGAGTGGAGCTTCACTGCCACACCAAGATGAGCGACATGGACGGCGTCACAGAGGCGAAAGCTCTGGTAAAGCGTGCCTATGAGTGGGGACATCCTGCCATTGCCATCACAGACCACGGTGTGGTACAGGCATTCCCTGAGGCAAACCACTGCTTTGATGCCTGGGGCGGCTGTGTGCCGAAGGACTCCAAATTCAAGGTGCTTTATGGTATGGAGGCGTACCTTGTAGATGATCTGAAAGGTATGGTAACCAATCCCAAGGGCCAGGCGCTGGACGGCAGATTTGTTGTCTTTGATATTGAGACCACCGGATTTTCCCCGCTGACCTGCAAGATCATTGAGATCGGCGCGGTTCTGGTGGAAAATGGCAAGATCACAGACCGTTTTTCCACCTTTGTCAACCCCCAGGTGCCCATTCCATTTCGAATTGAACAGCTGACCAGCATCAATGACGGCATGGTCATGGACGCACCCACTATTGAGGAGATTCTGCCTAAGTTCCTGGAATTCTGCGAAGGGGCGACTATGGTAGCCCACAACGCGGATTTCGATATGAGCTTTATTATAGAGAACTGTAATCGCATGGGCATCCCTAATGATTTTACCTATGTAGACACGGTGGGCATGGCAAGATTTCTTCTGCCTGCATTGAACCGTTTTAAGCTGGACACCGTAGCCAAGGCGGTTGGCGTGTCATTGGATCATCACCACCGTGCGGTAGACGATGCGGAATGTACGGCACGCATATTTGAGAAATTTGTGGGAATGTGCGCGGATAAGGACATTACCGATGTCAACCAGCTCAATGAGCAGGGAAAAATTTCCCCGGATACCATCAAGAAGCTGCCTACCTACCATGCGGTTATTTTCATGCGCAACGAGACCGGGCGAATCAATCTGTACAAGCTGGTAAGCCAGTCCCACATCAAATATTTTAACCACAGGCCCCGTGTGCCGAAGAGTGTTTTTGAGGCGCACCGGGACGGACTTCTCATCGGAAGCGCCTGCGAGGCGGGAGAGCTTTACCAGGCTCTGCTTCGAAATGCGCCGGAGCAGGAGATCGCAAGGCTGGTGAGCTTCTACGATTATCTGGAAATCCAGCCTCTTGGAAACAATATGTTCATGATCGAGGATGAGAAGAACGACACCATCCATTCCAAGGAAGACCTGATCGAGATCAACAAGAAGATCGTGAAGCTTGGCGACCAGTTCCATAAACCTGTAGTGGCCACCTGCGACGTGCATTTTATGGATCCCCAGGATGAGATTTACCGACGGATCATTATGGCAGGAAGCGGCTTCAAGGATGCGGACAATCAGGCACCGCTGTATCTTCGTACCACAGAAGAAATGCTGGAGGAATTTTCCTATCTGGGAAGTGAGAAGGCAGAGGAAGTGGTAATTACAAATACGGTGAAGATAGCGGATATGATAGAGAAAATGTCACCGATCCATCCGGACAAGTATCCGCCGGTCATCGAGAACTCTGACCAGGATCTGAAGGACATGTGTTTCCAGAAGGCTCACGAGATGTACGGGGAAGTGCTTCCGAAGATCGTGGAGGACCGTCTTGACAAGGAACTGAACTCCATTATTTCCAATGGATATGCGGTGATGTACATCATTGCCCAGAAGCTGGTGTGGAAATCCAATGCGGACGGCTATCTGGTTGGATCCCGAGGTTCCGTAGGATCTTCCCTGGCAGCCACCATGTCCGGTATTACGGAAGTAAATCCGCTGCCGCCTCATTATCTGTGCCCCAATCCGGAGTGCAAGTACAGTGATTTTGACTCGCCGGAGATCAAGGCATTTGCAGGTATGGCAGGATGCGACATGCCAGACCGGATCTGCCCGAAGTGCGGCACCAAGATGACCAAGCAGGGCTTTGATATCCCATTTGAGACCTTCCTTGGTTTCAAGGGAGACAAGGAGCCTGATATCGACCTGAACTTCTCAGGAGAATATCAGTCTAATGCCCATCATTATACAGAGGTTATATTCGGAAAAGGCCAGACCTTCAAGGCCGGTACTATCGGTACTCTTGCGGATAAGACCGCATTCGGATACGTGAAGAATTATTTTGAAGAGCGGGGACAGCACAAGCGTTCCTGCGAGATCAACCGTATTGTCCAGGGCTGCACCGGAATCCGGCGAAGCACAGGACAGCACCCGGGAGGTATTATCGTACTTCCCATGGGAGAAGAAATCGAGAAATTTACCCCGGTTCAGTATCCGGCCAACGATTCCAGCAGTGGATTTATCACCACCCATTTTGATTACCACTCCATTGACGGAAACCTTCTGAAGCTGGATATACTGGGACACGATGATCCCACCATGATCCGTACCCTTGAGGATATGACAGATTTAAATGCCAGAGAGGTTCCCCTTGATGACAAGGCGGTCATGTCTTTGTTTGCCAGCACCGAAGCTCTTGGAATTAAGCCGGAGGATATTGGCGGCTGCAAGCTTGGCTGCCTGGGAATTCCGGAGTTTGGTACTGATTTCGCCATGCAGATGCTTGTGGATACCAAGCCGAAATATTTTTCCGACTTGGTACGTATTGCCGGACTTTCCCACGGTACAGACGTGTGGCTGGGAAATGCCCAGACCCTGATCGAGGAAGGAAAGGCAACCATTTCCACTGCAATCTGTACCCGAGATGACATTATGATCTATCTCATCGGCCAGGGTGTGGAGAGTGGTCTTGCGTTTACCATTATGGAAAGTGTCCGTAAGGGAAAGGGCCTTCGTGACGAGTGGATCACCACCATGAAGGAACACGGCGTTCCAGACTGGTACATCTGGTCCTGTAAAAAGATCAAGTACATGTTCCCGAAAGCCCACGCGGCCGCCTACGTTATGATGGCGTACCGAATTGCCTGGTTCAAGGTATTTCAGCCGCTGGCTTATTATGGGGCATATTTCAGTATCCGTGCCACAGCCTTTTCCTATGAGCTGATGTGCATGGGAAAAGAAAAACTGGAATTTTATATGGCTGAGATCCGAAAGAAGGGAGACTCTGCCTCCAAGAAGGAGCAGGATACCCTGAAGGATATGCGTATTGTCCAGGAGATGTACGCCAGAGGCTATGATTTCATGCCCATTGATATTTACCGGGCAAAGGCCCACCGTTTCCAGATCATAGAGGGCAAGCTAATGCCGTCCATTGATTCCATAGAGGGTCTTGGAGACAAGGCAGCAGATGCTGTGGTGGATGCCGCTGTACAGGGAAGATTCCTTTCCAAGGATGATTTCCGCGACCGCACCAAGGTCAGCAAGACTGTGATTGATTTAATGGATAAATTAGGACTGTTCGGAGATATCCCACAGTCCAACCAGATTTCACTGTTTGATTTTACAAGTAATGTTGGATAACTGCTTTTACAGATAACAGGAGGTTTCATGAAGACAGAAGAACTGCGCTATTTACAACGTCTGGCGGAGCTTTACCCCACCATTGGCAAGGCATCCACAGAGATCATCAACCTTCAGTCTATTCTCAATCTGCCAAAGGGAACCGAGCATTTCCTTTCCGATATCCATGGAGAGTATGAGGCTTTTTCCCATGTGCTCCGCAATGGCTCTGGTGCAGTGCGAAAGAAAATAGACGATGTATTCGGTCATACCTTAAGCAACAGTGACAAACGTTCCCTGGCAACTCTTGTGTACTATCCCAAGGAAAAGATTGCCTATGTGAAGAAAAAAGAGACGGACATGGAGAACTGGTACAAGATCACCCTGTACCGTCTGATCGAGCTGTGCAAGACGACTGCCTCCAAATATACCAGATCCAAGGTACGCAAGGCCCTGCCTGCTGATTACGCCTATGTGATCGAGGAACTGATCACGGAGAAGGCAGAGGTTCTGGACAAGGAAGCTTATTACGACTCCATTGTGGATACCATTATTGACATTGGAAGAGCGGAGAATTTCATCATTGCCCTTGCAGAGCTGATCCAGAGACTGGTTGTGGATCATCTTCATGTGCTTGGGGATATTTATGACAGAGGACCTGGCCCGCACTTTATCATGGATCGCTTGATGGATTACCATTCCCTTGACATCCAGTGGGGAAACCATGACGTGGTGTGGATGGGAGCCGCTGTGGGACAGGCTGCCTGCATGGCAACGGTGATCCGAAACAGCATCCGCTACGGCAATCTGGACATTCTGGAGGATGGATACGGAATCAATATGATGCCTCTGGCTGCGTTTGCCATGGAGGTGTACGGGGATGATCCCTGCCAGGTTTTTGAGGTGCATGGAAATCCTTCCAATTACAATGCACTGGAGAAGGAACTGAGCCGGAAGATGCACAAGGCCATCGCCATGATCCAGTTTAAGCTGGAGGGTGCCCTGGCCAAGGAGCATCCGGATTTTCACATGGAGAACCGCTGCGTGCTGGAAGGAATTGATCCTGTGGAGGGAACGGTAAGGCTGCCGGACGGAAGCGTGCATGAGCTTCTGGACCACAATTTCCCGACCATCGACTGGGAACATCCTTATGAGCTGACAGATGGGGAAAAAGATGTGATGGAGCGTCTGACTTCAGCCTTCCGCAACTGTGAGAAGCTTCAGAACCATATGCAGCTTCTTCTGGACAAGGGCGGGCTTTACAAGACCTATAACGGCAATCTTCTATTCCATGGAAGCATTCCCCTGAATGAGGACGGAACCTTCAAGGAGGTTCAGATTTACGGAGAGACTTGTAAAGGCAAGGCACTTTATGATAAACTGGAAGCCTATGTAAGAAAAGCATTTTTTACCGTAGACGAGAAGGAGCAGAAGGACAGCCAGGATATTTTGTGGTACATCTGGGCGGGACCAAACTCTCCTCTTTATGGAAAAGATAAGATGACAACCTTTGAGCGGTATTTTATCGCAGACAAGGAGACACACAGGGAGAAAAAGAATGCCTACTACCATCTCTGGGAGAATGAAGAGGTGGTGAACCGTATGCTTGAGGAATTCGGGCTTGACCCGGAGAACGGGCATATTATCAATGGTCATGTGCCTGTGCACCAGTTGGAGGGAGAAAATCCGGTGAAGTGCGGCGGCAAGGTGATCGTCATTGACGGCGGTTTCTGTGAGGCGTACCGGAATGTAACCGGTATTGCCGGATATACTCTGATCTACAGTTCCTACGGCTTAAGCCTGACTGCACATGAGCCTTTTACCTCAGCAGAGGATGCAGTGGCGACAGAGAGGGACATTGTGTCAAACCGTGTGGCTGTGCGCTACAATCCAAGAAGGGCTCTTGTGGGGGACACCGATAACGGCAAGGCACTCAAAGAACGAATTCAGGAGCTGAAACAGCTTTTGGAGGCCTACAGAAAAGGCGTTATAAAGGAGAAAAAATAAGGAGACTTAGGAAAAATGGGTGGAATTTTTGGTGTTGCGTCAAAGTCTGATTGTGTAATGGATCTGTTTTTTGGAATTGATTATCACTCCCATCTGGGAACAAGAAGAGGTGGAATGGCAGTATATGGAAAAGCGAGCGGATTTAACCGCGTGATCCATAATATTGAGAATTCTCCGTTTCGTACCAAGTTTGACAAGGATGTGGCAGAGATGGAAGGCAATCTGGGAATCGGCTGTATTTCTGACAACGAGCCCCAACCTCTTCTGGTGCGCTCCCATCTGGGAAATTTTGCCATCACCACAGTTGGCAAGATCAATAATATAGAAGCATTGGTGGAGAAATGCTTCCGCGATGGACATACCCATTTTCTGGAAATGAGCGGCGGCAGCGTGAATCCTACAGAGGTGACAGCGGCCCTGATCAACCAGAAGGACAGCATAGTGGAGGGAATCTGCTATGCCCAGGAGATGATCGAGGGTTCCATGACATTGCTTTTGATGACAGGAGATGGCATTTACGCAGCCCGTGACCGCTACGGACGAACTCCTCTTGTAATCGGAAAGAAAGAGGATGCCTGCTGTGCTTCCTTTGAAAGCCATGCCTATATCAATCTGGGGTATGAGGATCTGAAGGAGTTAGGACCTGGGGAAATCGACTTTATCACCCCGGAAGGCGTAAAGGTGCTGCAAAAGCCAGGGGATAAGATGCGGATCTGTTCCTTCCTGTGGGTATATTACGGCTATCCGACTTCCACCTATGAGGGTGTGAATGTAGAGGAAATGCGTTATAAATGCGGTGACATTCTGGCAGGAAGAGATGCGGGGGAGGTAAATCCGGACCTGGTTGCAGGCGTGCCGGATTCCGGTATTGCCCATGCCATCGGCTATGCCAACCGTTCCGGGGTGCCTTTTGCACGGCCGTTTATCAAATATACTCCAACCTGGCCCAGATCTTTTATGCCGACCCAGCAGAGCCAGAGAAATCTGATCGCAAGAATGAAACTGATTCCGGTACATAAACTGATTAAGGATAAGAGCCTTCTGATGATCGATGACTCTATTGTAAGGGGAACCCAGCTTCGTGAGACAACAGAATTCCTTTACAACAACGGTGCCAAGGAGGTGCATATCCGTCCGGCATGTCCGCCGCTTTTATATGGATGCAAGTACCTGAATTTCTCCCGCTCCAAATCCGAGATGGATCTGATCACAAGACGTGTGATCGCAAAGCGTGAGGGAGACAATGTGTCCGATAAGATCCTGCAGGACTATGCAAATCCGGATTCCACCAACTATAAGGAAATGCTGGAGGAAATCCGCAGCGAGCTGAATTTCACATCCCTGAAATATCATCGCCTGGATGACCTGAAGAAATCCATTGACATTGAACCATGCAAGCTTTGCACTTATTGCTGGAACGGACAGGAGTAAACCTGTTTTTCAAGGAGGTAACTGCGTATGAAAAAGCATAACAAAGACGTGCTTCGGGCAACTTTGTTTGCGCTGATTGCCATATTTATTATGATCGGGGCTGCCGGCCTTCTGTTTGCCGAGCACAAAAAGAAGCTGCAGAAGGAGCAGCAGAAGAATGCGGCCATTGAGGCACTGGAAAAGGTTCCTACGGTGACGCCCACTCCGGCGGTAACTGCTACGCCTACTCCGGAGCCGACTGCTACGGTAACGCCGACACCGGTTATTACGCGTGCGCCTGCTTTTGATGCAAATGATTACTATGGAATGTGGTACAGTAAGGACGGCCTGGCGTGTCTGAATATTGAGGAGCTGACCCTGAAGTCTGTTTCCTATTCTTTTTCCCAGGCCTCTGACAGCGCAGGCACTAAGGTGAGCGAAGCCTCTGGCACAGCCAAGGTTGCAGGAAATGCAGCGAAGATTTCCTTTACGGATTCCTGGGGCAATAATGTCAGCGGAAATATGACCTTTGACCAGGGCAAGCTTTATCTGAAGCTTAGCACGACCCAGATCGCTGACGGAGCAGGCATGTCTCCTTCTGTAGATGAGGTGCTTACAAGGGAACAGAATACAGCTGCAGCTGCGCCGACTCCTACTGCGTCCGTAAGCGGGGACATTGCAGACCGGGATTATATTTTCCCGGACAGCGACAGCCGCTATCTCACAGATGCGGATCTGGAGGGATATTCTTCTTCTGAGCTGGAGCTTGCGAAAAATGAGATTTATGCCCGGCACGGCAGGAAGTTTGTGACGCCAAGGATCGCAGACTACTTTAACAGCAAATCCTGGTACAAGGGAACGGAGGATCCGGAGACTTTTGACAACAATCAGGGGTATATTTTCAATGAATATGAGGTGGCCAACATTTCCAAAATCGCAGATACAGAGGAACAACGCCGAAGTGAAGGCGAGTAGAGAATAAAAGAGGTGTTGCCCTTTGAAAAGAGGGCAGATGTGAGGGGGGAAATCAGTTTTCCCCCTTATTTTGGCATTTTCTTCTTGTCAGTGCGGCCTACCAGATAATCAATACTGGTTTCATAGTAGTTGGCCAGACGGATCAGCATTTCGATGGGAATATTCCGTGAGCCTGTTTCGTAATGAGAATAGGAACGCTGGCTGATGTGGAGAATCTCACTGATCTGCTTCTGAGACAGGTCAGCGTCTGTTCTCAGATCCTGAATTCGCTGAAATTTCATGGGTTCACCTCTTTTTCTTCTGTAATTTCAAAAAGTATAAATCAGAACGAAATGCACTATTGCAATACAGAGCAAAATGGGCTATAATAAATTTTATATATCTTTTTATCATATCTTTTGATCTTTTACTCGTTTATATTCCAGGGAGACATTGAAATGGCAGAATCGTTTTGGAATCGGGGAGGAACGGTGTCTGCAGAAAGGAAAAAATTTGTTTGCAAGTGTAATGTCAGCGGCAATTTCCGGGATGGAAGTTTGTCCGGTGAATGTGGAAGCGGATGTCAGTGACGGGCTTCCCTGTTTTACTATGGTTGGGTTTCCAAGCACACAGGTGAAGGAGGCTCAGGACCGGGTGCGCACAGCCCTTCGCAACAATGGCATCAGCCTGCCGCCCAAAAGAGTGACGGTGAATTTGGCACCTGCTGACTTAAGAAAAGAAGGGGCAGGCTTTGACCTTCCCGTGGCGGCAGCAGTGCTTGGTGCATCTGGTTTTCTGGAGCCAAAGCAGTTGAACGGGGCGATGCTTATGGGGGAAATCAGCTTAAGCGGTGAGGTAAGAAGTGTTTCCGGGGTGCTGCCAAGGGTGATCCGGGCCAGGGAGCTGGGGTGCAGATACTGTATGGTCCCTTTTGGAAATCTGGAGGAAGCCAGGCTTGTGCGGGACATGAAGGTGATCGGGGTGAGAAATATAACGGAAATGGTGAACTTTCTTGCAGATCCGGACAGCTTCAAACAGGAACAGACAGGCGAAGAAGGGAGGGCACTGGAAGAACAGACCCAGGCAGATTTCATGGAGATCTGCGGACAGGAAAGCGCCAGGCGGGCAGCCGAGATTGCAGTCAGCGGATTTCACAATATCCTGTTTATCGGGCCTCCTGGAACAGGCAAAACCATGCTGGCAAGAAGAATTCCAACGATCATGCCCTCCCTTACCTTTGAGGAAAGCCTGGAGCTGACCAAAATCTACAGCGTGGCAGGACTTTTAACCCCCAAAAGGCCCTTGATCCGGGCAAGGCCCTTCCGCAGCCCTCACCACACCAGCTCTGCGGCCTCCCTTGCTGGCGGCGGAAAAATTCCAGGACCAGGCGAGGTGACGCTGGCCCACAGAGGCGTGCTGTTTCTGGATGAGATGCCGGAATTTTCCAGAAGAGGACTGGAGGTGCTGCGCCAGCCTTTGGAGGATAAGCAGATCCAGCTTTCCCGGGCAAGCGGAACCTATGTGTTTCCGGCAGGATTTATTCTGGTGGCAGCTATGAATCCCTGTCCCTGCGGGTACTACCCGGATATGAACAAATGCAGGTGCAGTCCGGGAGAGGTGAGCCATTATCTTCATAAGCTAAGCCAGCCCCTTCTGGAACGAATCGACCTTTGCGCAGATGTGCCGCCTGTGGATTTTTCCCAGATTTCCTGTGTAAAGCCGGGTGAGAGCTCTGCCGTGATCCGGGAAAGAGTGGAACGGGTCCGGCAGATCCAAAGCAAACGGTATGAAAAGGAGCCGATCTGTTTCAATGGGGAGCTGTCCGGCAAACAGATCCAAAAATACTGCGTGCTCACTGAGCATGCCTTTAAGATGGCCCAGAATGCGTTTGAACTGATGGATTTAAGTGCCCGTTCCTACCACAGGATCCTAAAGGTTTCCAGAACCATTGCGGACATGGAGGGGGAGGAGGAAATCCATTCCAGACATGTTGCGGAAGCTCTTACTTACAGGGCATTTGATAAAAAATACAAATGATGCCGGAAGAAGTATTCATAAAAAAGAGCTTTTGGAGGTATTTTAGAATGGAAGAAAGGAAGAAACACGAAATACACTGGGTAAACAGGGAGGATGCGAACTTTCCGGAGCGGCTGAAAAAGCTTACCGGCATGCCGAAAAAGCTGTACTATATTGGAAACCTGCCGGATCCGGCAAAGCCTTCGGCAGCAGTTGTGGGGGCAAGAATGAGCAGCCCTTACGGAAGATGCCAGGCATTTAAGTATGCAAGGACTATGGCAGAGCATGGCGTGCAGATCATAAGCGGCATGGCCAGAGGAATTGATTCGGAGGGGCATAAGGGAGCACTGGATACGGATACGCCTACCTTTGCTGTCCTGGGAAGCGGCGTGGATGTGTGCTATCCGGAATCCAACCGCCGGCTTTATGAGCGGATTCTGGAAAAGGGCGGCGGAATCATCAGTGAGCTTCCCCCTGGAACAAAGCCCCAGAACTGGACATTTCCTGCAAGAAACCGGATCATCAGCGCCCTTTCAGATGCAGTACTTGTGGTGGAGGCAAAGGAACAGAGCGGTTCCCTGATCACAGCAAACTTTGCCTTGGAGCATGGACACAGTGTTTACGCAGTGCCGGGGGCTGTGACAGATGAGCTGAGCCGGGGCTGCAACAAGCTGATTTTTGACGGCGCAGGCATTGCCTACACTCCGGAGATCATGTTGATGGAGTGGGGAATCCAGGTGGAAAATCCTCCTGCAAATATACAAAAAAAGAAGTTGGGGCTTGCGCCGGATTTGGATTTGGTGTATAGTGGTCTCGATTTACGACCTGAAAATATGGATCATATCATAAGAAAAACAGGCTTTTCAGCAGCAAAGGTCTGCACCATTCTCACGGAATTACAGCTTATGGGGCTGGTGCAGGAGACAGGAAGAAAATATTGCCGGGTGCCAGAGAACTGATCTGCATCCGGCGAAAATATGGCAGCTGTGAAAGGATTGGTTAAGGTTATTGTGCCCGGGGCGGACAGTAGCTGGTAAGCAAGCAGCTGCGCAATATGAATACAAAGTAGGAGAGGTAGTATGGCTAAATATCTGGTGATAGTTGAGTCACCTGCAAAAGTAAAGACAATAAAGAAATTTCTTGGGGCAAATTATGATGTGGAGGCTTCCAACGGCCATGTGCGTGATTTTCCCAAGAGTCAGTTTGGAATAGATGTGGAGAATGATTTCGAGCCGAAATACATTACCATCCGTGGAAAGGGCGAGCTGCTTGCCAAGCTTCGCAAGGCAGCCAAGAAGGCAGATAAGATTTATCTTGCAACTGACCCTGACCGTGAGGGAGAGGCCATTTCCTGGCATCTGATGCAGGCTCTGAAGGAGGATCCGGACAAAATGCACCGAATCACCTTCAACGAGATCACCAAAACTGCAGTAAAGGATTCCCTGAAGCACGCAAGAGGCCTGAACATGAACCTTGTGGATGCGCAGCAGGCAAGAAGAATGCTGGACCGTATGGTTGGATATACCATCAGCCCCCTTCTGTGGGCAAAGGTAAAAAGAGGCTTAAGTGCAGGCCGTGTACAGTCTGTGGCTCTTCGAATCATCTGTGACAGGGAAGAAGAGATCAACTCTTTCATTCCGGAAGAGTACTGGAGCTTATCCGGAGAATTTCTGGTAGACGGGGAGAAGAAGCCTCTGGAAGCCAAATTCTACGGAACAGACAAGAAGATGGATATCCATAACAAGGCAGAGATGGATGCCATCCTTGAGAATCTGAAAGATGAGGAGTTCGAGATCTCCGAGGTAAAGAAGGGGGAAAGAATTAAGAATGCTCCCCTGCCGTTTACCACCAGTACCCTGCAGCAGGAGGCTTCCAAGACCCTGAATTTTTCCACCCAGAAGACCATGCGTCTGGCGCAGCAGCTTTATGAGGGCGTTGACATTAAGGGAAGCGGCACTGTGGGTGTGATCACCTATCTTCGTACCGATTCCGTCCGTATTTCCGATGAGGCGGATGCTGCGGCAAGAAGCTATATCGGCAGCCAGTACGGGGAGAACTATGTGTCTGAAGCTGCCAAGACCGTGAAGAAGGGACAGAAGATCCAGGATGCCCATGAGGCCATTCGTCCTACTGACATCAGCCGTACGCCTGTACAGATCAAAGAATCCCTGACCAGGGACCAGTTCCGCCTTTATCAGCTGATCTGGAAGCGCTTTACTGCAAGCCGCATGGCTCCAGCCAGATATGAAACCACTTCCGTAAAGGTTTCCGGCGGGGAATATACCTTTACCGTATCTGCCTCAAAGGTGGCATTTGACGGTTTCCTTTCCGTGTACATGCAGGAAGAGGATATGAAGAAGAGCAATGTGCTCAGCCAGAGCCTTACCAAGGGCATGAAACTGAATTTAAAGGAATTAAAGCCGGAGCAGCATTTTACCCAGCCGCCGGCACATTATACAGAGGCTTCCCTGGTTAAGACCATGGAGGAGCTTGGAATCGGACGTCCAAGTACCTATGCGCCAACCATTACCACCATTATCAGCCGCCGCTATGTTTCCAAGGAGCAGCGCAACCTGTATGTGACAGAGCTTGGTGAAGTGGTAAACAGCATTATGAAGCAGGCATTTCCAAGTATTGTGGATGTGAATTTCACCGCGACTATGGAAGGGCTTCTTGACTGCGTGGAGAATGGCACTGTCCAGTGGAAGACCGTTGTGCGCAATTTCTACCCGGATCTGAAGCATGATGTGGATGCAGCACAGGAAGAGCTTGAGAAGGTGGACATCCATGACGAGGAGACCGATGTGGTCTGTGACAGCTGCGGACGCCATATGGTGATCAAATATGGTCCTCACGGAAGATTTCTTGCCTGCCCGGGTTTCCCGGAATGCAGAAATACCAAGCCATACTACGAGAAGATTGGCGTAGCCTGCCCGAAATGCGGCAAGGAAGTAGTCCTGAAAAAGACGAAAAAAGGCCGTAAGTACTACGGCTGTGAGGATAATCCGGAGTGCGATTTCATGTCCTGGCAGAAGCCGTCTGACAAGAAATGTCCGGTTTGCGGAAGCTACATGGTAGAGAAAGGCAATAAGCTGGTGTGCAGCCAGGAAACCTGCAGCTACGTGGAGCCTAAGCCAAAGGAAGAAAAAGAAGACTAAGAAGTGCTGAAGTCTGAATGATAAATGGATAAAATGTCTCCCTGCCGTCTGGCGGGGAGATTTTTTGTACGTTTTTGGAAGCAAAAACCGGAAACCGATTACTGATGTTGTTTGGTGAATAGTTCCAAAAACGTTATATTTTCAGAAAAGCTAAACAAAATTGAAAAATAGTAAAAAATAGCTTGTAAATAGTTCGAAAAACGTGTAGTATTAGGGTAACAAGTGAATTTTACGGAACAAAAGCGAAGGGAGGACAAAATGAGCGTTCAGTTACTTGATAAAACTAGAAAAATCAATAAGCTTCTGCACAACAGCAGTTCCAGTAAGGTGGTATTTAACGATATCTGTCAGGTCCTGATGGACACTTTAAGTTCTAATATCCTTGTTCTCAGCAAGAAAGGGAAGGTGCTTGGCGTAAGCTTCTGCCCTGGTGTTGAGGAGATACAGGAACTGATCGCAGATGAGGTTGGCGGTCATGTTGACCCTCTTCTCAACGAGAGATTTCTGGGAGTTCTGTCCACCAAGGAGAATGTGAATCTTCAGACACTGGGCTTTGAGCATGTTTCCAGCAGTTATCAGGGAATCATCAATCCCATCGATATTGCAGGAGAGCGTCTTGGAACCGTGTTTATGTACCGCAAGGACAATCCTTACGACATTGAGGATATTATTGTCAGCGAATACGGCACCACAGTCGTTGGACTTGAGATGATGCGTGCCGTACACGAGGAGAATGCGGAGGAGGACCGTAAGAAACAGGTTGTGAAGTCTGCGTTTAATACCCTTTCCTTCTCTGAACTGGAAGCCATCATCCATATTTTTGATGAGCTGGACGGAGACGAGGGAATTCTTGTAGCAAGCAAGATTGCAGACCGGGTAGGCATTACCAGATCCGTTATCGTCAATGCACTGCGCAAGTTTGAGAGTGCAGGGGTTATTGAATCCCGTTCTTCCGGCATGAAGGGAACTTATATCAAGGTTCTCAATGAGGTTATTTTCGATGAGCTTGAGGAGATCAAGGCACAGAGAAATAAGAAAGCCTGAGAAGAAAGGTGCTTTCCTGCACCACACATAGTACGAAAATACAAAAGCTGATTTTTTTGCGGAAAAGCTGCATAGAATATATGCGTGCCTGTTTTTGCGGAAAGGGTCAGCTTTTTTTCTGCGTAAAGAATCCTGTGTGAAAATTTCAGAAAATTATAAAAGTGAGAAAATAAGAGAAAATAAAAGAATAAATGAGTATGAGAAAGAATATACTTAAAAATACAACAATGAAAAGAGTTGCACAAAAAGCAATAATTCAATAATATAATGGACAGTAGTTAGCACTCGATAATAATGAGTGCTAGTAAATCATAGAAAGAAAGAAATCTAAAGGAGGAAATAGATCATGAAATTAGTTCCATTAGGTGACAGAGTTGTATTAAAACAGTTAGAAGCAGAAGAAACAACCAAATCCGGTATTGTTCTTCCGGGACAGGCTCAGGAGAAGCCACAGCAGGCAGAAGTAATCGCTGTAGGACCTGGCGGAGTTGTGGATGGTAAAGAAGTAAAAATGGAAGTTGCTGTAGGAGACAAGGTTATCTATTCCAAATATTCAGGAACAGAGGTAAAGCTTGACAACGAAGAGTATATTATCGTAAAACAGAGTGATATCCTTGCAATTGTAAAATAATAGCCGCAAAAGTAGGAAAACAGGAGGATTGATTTATCATGGCAAAAGAGATTAAATATGGCGCAGAAGCCAGAACAGCATTAGAGGCTGGTGTAAATAAACTGGCTGATACCGTTAGAGTAACACTTGGACCGAAAGGAAGAAACGTAGTACTTGACAAACAGTTCGGTGCTCCGCTTATTACAAACGATGGTGTTACAATTGCAAAAGAAATCGAGCTTGAGGATGCTTTTGAGAACATGGGTGCTCAGCTGATCAAAGAGGTTGCATCCAAGACAAATGACGTAGCTGGTGATGGTACTACAACTGCTACTGTACTTGCTCAGTCAATGGTTCACGAAGGAATGAAGAATCTTGCAGCAGGTGCGAACCCGATCGTTATGAGACGCGGTATGAAGAAGGCAACTGACGCTGCTGTAGAAGCAATCAAGAATATGAGCCAGAAAGTAAGCGGAAAGAAACAGATCGCAAACGTTGCATCTATTTCCGCTGGTGACAAAGAGGTTGGAGAGCTTGTTGCAAATGCAATGGAGAAGGTTTCCAATGACGGCGTTATCACTGTAGAAGAGTCCAAGACCATGCATACAGAGCTTGACCTGGTAGAAGGTATGCAGTTTGACCGCGGATACATTTCCGCATATATGTCCACTGATATGGAGAAAATGGAAGCAACTCTTGAAGATCCATACATCCTGATCACAGACAAGAAGATTTCCAACATCCAGGAAGTTCTTCCGTTACTGGAGCAGATCGTACAGGCTGGCGCAAAACTTCTCATCATCGCTGAGGACGTTGAGGGCGAGGCTCTTACAACACTTATCGTAAACAAATTAAGAGGAACCTTCCAGGTAGTAGCTGTCAAAGCTCCTGGCTATGGCGACAGAAGAAAAGAAATGCTTCAGGATATCGCAATCCTTACAGGCGGTACTGTAATCTCTGATGAGGTTGGCCTGGAACTGAAAGATGCTACAATGGCTCAGTTAGGACGTGCAAAATCCGTTAAGGTTGCAAAGGAGACAACTGTTATCGTTGATGGTATGGGCGACAAGGATCAGATCGCAAACCGTGTTGCTCAGATCCGTGCTCAGATCGAGGAGACAAAATCTGATTTCGACAGAGAGAAACTTCAGGAAAGACTTGCAAAACTGGCAGGCGGCGTAGCAGTTGTACGTGTTGGTGCAGCTACTGAGACAGAGATGAAAGAGGCTAAGCTTCGTATGGAAGATGCTCTTGCAGCTACCAGAGCAGCAGTGGAAGAGGGAATCATCGCAGGCGGCGGTTCCGCATACATCCACGCTTCCAAAGAGGTTGCAAAGCTTGCAGCTGAACTTGAGGGAGATGAGAAGACTGGTGCAAACATCATTCTGAAAGCACTGGAAGCTCCGCTGTTCCGCATTGCAGCAAACGCTGGCCTTGAAGGCGCAGTCATTATCAACAAAGTAAGAGAGTCTGAGCCAGGCGTTGGTTTTGATGCTCTGAATGAGAAATATGTAAACATGGTAGACGAGGGTATCCTGGATCCTGCAAAGGTTACAAGAAGCGCTCTTCAGAACGCAACAAGCGTTGCATCTACTCTGCTTACAACAGAATCTGTTGTTGCAAATATCAAAGAGGATGCTCCGGCAATGCCAGCAGGCGGCCAGGGTATGGGCATGATGTAATAAAAAGTCCTGGAGATTTTACAACAATTCACTAAAAGTTTAGAATTAGAGAGGGTCGGTGTCATAGACGCTGGCCCTTTTGTGTGTTATACTAATGCTTAATTTTAGAAACAAAGGAGAACAGTAATATGAGTGATTTGTATTCAGAACTGCTTGTCAAAAAAGAGCGGACCATGAAGGACAAGCTGATGAAGGGCGGAATGATCGCACTGGTTGTGATCTTCGGCCTGGCAGGAATTTTATTTATGCCCCTGCTTCTTTTTGTGGCCATCGCACTTGGCATTGTGGCCTACTTTGTAGTCATTCCCGGCACAGACCTGGAATTTGAGTACCTGTTTGTCAACGGAGAGCTTGACATTGACAAGATCATGGCCAAGTCCAAACGAAAAAGAGTAAAGAACTTAAACATTTCAGAATGTGATCTGATGGCACCTCTTAACTCCCACAGAATGGACTATTACAACAGCAATCAGAAGCTGAAAATACAGGATTTTTCTTCTGGAAATCCTGAACATAAGCGCTTCGCGATTATTGCCCGTGATGGTGCAGATACCTGTAAGGTAATCATTGAGCCAGATGAAACATTGGCAAAAACCATGAGAAATACCGCTCCCAGCAAGGTATTTTTGGATTAATTTACTGGATTGACACCTTTTTAGTTTTTTGCTACACTAATCTACAAACCAAAAGTTACTATAAGACAAGGGAGGAAAAGCAATGGGTACTATCATTGGTGAAGGTATTACTTTTGATGACGTCCTTTTAGTTCCGGCATATTCCAAAGTAATCCCGAATCAGGTTGACGTTTCAACTTACCTTACAAAGAAGATTAAACTGAACATTCCCATGATGAGCGCAGGAATGGACACCGTTACTGAGTACAATATGGCAATCGCCATGGCAAGACAGGGCGGTATCGGTATCATTCACAAGAACATGTCTATCGAAGCTCAGGCAGAAGAGGTGGACAAGGTTAAGCGTTCTGAGAATGGAGTTATCACAGATCCGTTTTTCTTATCTCCAGAGCATACACTGAAGGATGCCAATGACTTAATGGCAAAATTCCGTATTTCCGGAGTCCCGATCACAGAAGGCAAGAAGTTAGTAGGTATTATTACCAACCGTGATCTGAAGTTTGAGACAGATTTCAGCAAGAAGATCAAAGAGTCCATGACATCTGAGGGGCTGATCACAGCCAAGGAAGGCATCACCTTGGAAGAGGCGAAACAGATCCTTGCGAAATCCCGCAAAGAGAAATTACCCATTGTAGATGATGATTTTAACCTGAAGGGTCTTATCACCATCAAGGACATCGAGAAACAGATCAAATATCCTCTCGCTGCCAAAGATGAGCAGGGACGTCTGCTCTGCGGTGCTGCTGTTGGCATTACAGCTAATGTGCTGGCTCGTGTAGATGCTCTTGTGAAGGCTAATGTTGATGTTATTGTTGTAGATTCCGCTCACGGACATTCAGAGAATATTCTTCGTGCTGTACGTGAAATCAAAGCAGCATATCCGGAACTGCAGGTTATTGCAGGCAACGTTGCTACCGGAGCTGCTACCAAGGCGCTGATCGATGCTGGTGTAGATGCAGTGAAGGTTGGTATCGGACCTGGATCCATCTGTACGACCCGTGTTGTTGCCGGAATCGGTGTTCCGCAGATTACAGCCGTTATGGACTGCTATGAGGTTGCCAAGCGCTACGGCATTCCGATTATTGCAGACGGCGGTATCAAGTACTCCGGAGATGTTACCAAGGCAATTGCAGCCGGAGCCAATGTGTGCATGATGGGAAGCATGTTCGCCGGATGCGATGAGAGCCCGGGAACATTCGAACTGTACCAGGGAAGAAAATACAAGGTATATCGTGGCATGGGATCCATTGCAGCCATGGAGAACGGCAGCAAGGACCGCTATTTCCAGGAGAATGCCAAGAAGCTTGTACCGGAAGGCGTAGAAGGACGTGTAGCTTACAAGGGACACCTTGAGGATACTGTATTCCAGCTGATCGGAGGACTTCGTTCCGGTATGGGTTATTGTGGTGCTGAGAACATTGAAGCTCTGAAGCAGAACGGTAAATTCGTGAAGATTTCCGCTGCTTCCTTAAAAGAGTCTCATCCGCATGACATCCACATTACAAAAGAAGCACCAAACTACAGTGTAGATGACAAATAAATGAAAAGAAAATCTGCTGGGCCGTCTTTTTCAAGGCGGCCCTCTTTTAACAAAAAGAGAAAATTAGACAAAGCGGGAAGAACCCGTCAGAGAAACCAAAGAGTGGCGCTTCTGGCCCTCCTTTTTCTGCTGGCGCTGACTGGAATTATTATTTTGGTGGTGTATCATGACCAGAGAAATAAACAGGCAGCGAGGACGGTTTCAGAAGCAGAAAATACGGACAGCAGCGGACTGCAGCAGTGGATGGAACAGGGGGCACCGTACATAGATGTGCAGCTTCTGACGCCAAATGAGTATTCCAGACCTCAGCTGCCTCTGAATGAGGTGGATTACATTGCCATTCATTATACGGCCAATCCAGGTGCCACAGCCCAGAATAACAGGGATTATTTTGAAAATCTTGCCACTACTCATGAGGCCAAGGTGAGCAGTCATTTTGTGGTTGGGTTAGAGGGGGAAGTGATCCAGTGCATCCCTACTTCGGAGATGTCCTATGCCACCAATTCCAGAAATGTGGACTCCATTTCCATTGAGTGCTGCCACAATGACGAGACTGGGGTGTTCGAGCAGACAACCTATGATTCTACAGTGAAGCTGACTGCCTGGCTGTGCGCCAGATTCGGACTGACCTCTGAGCAGGTGATCCGCCATTATGATGTAACCGGCAAAGAGTGCCCAAAATATTATGTGGATCATCCGGATGCCTGGGAGCAGATGAAAGCGGACATTGCAGCGCAGATCACAGTGGATCAGGGGCTTATGGGAATTTCCTGAAATTCTCTTATGCATAGCGTTACAAAAAAATTGCCGCATAAATAAAATTTTTTCCATCTTGAAATACCTTTGGAAATATTGTAGTATAAAAAAGAACTGCATGACTGGCGGATCGTGGGAATACCCACAGGGAGTGCAGTGCTGAATTTGTGCCGACCGCCTGGGCAGCCTGGAAGAAGGGCTTCCCAGGCGTTTTTTTATACCACAGGATAATACGTTCTAATCTTGAAAGGAGAACATCTGCATGGAAATGATAGCACTTGACAAAGAACTGAAAGAGAATTCTTATCCGGGAAGAGGAATCGTAATCGGTCGCTCCGCTGACGGAACCAAGGCAGTTACCGCGTATTTTATCATGGGAAGAAGCGAGAACAGCCGCAACCGTGTGTTTGTAGAGGACGGAGAGGGAATCCGTACACAGGCCTTTGATCCTTCCAAGCTGGTAGATCCAAGCCTGATCATTTATGCACCTGTACGCGTACTTGGAAATAAAACAATCGTGACCAACGGAGATCAGACAGATACCATTTACGAGGGAATGGATCATCAGCTTACTTTTGAGCAGTCCCTGCGTTCTAGAGAGTTTGAGCCGGACGGCCCGAACTATACGCCTCGTATTTCCGGAATCATGCATGTGGAGAACGGAAGCTACAGCTACGCAATGTCCATTCTGAAAAGCAACAATGGAGATCCTTCCTCCTGCAACCGCTACACCTTCGCATACCAGAATGCCAAGGCTGGCGAGGGACATTTCATCCACACCTACAAATGCGATGGAAATCCTCTTCCAAGTTTTGAGGGAGAGCCAAAGCTGGTTGCCATCCCGGATGATATGGATGCATTTGCAGGTATGCTGTGGGAGAGCCTGAATGAAGACAATAAGGTTTCCCTTTTTGTGAGATATATTGATATTGCAACTGGAAAATATGAGACAAAGATCATCAACAAAAATCACTGAGAAGAAGATTTATAAAAGTAAAAAGACAGTTTTCCATTTGAAATGGATGAATTTGAGGATAAAACGGAGGAAATTGGCATGAAAGAATTAGAATTAAAATATGGCTGCAATCCCAACCAGAAACCTTCCAGAATTTACATGGAGGATGGAAGCGAGCTTCCCATCAAAGTTCTTTCCGGAAGACCTGGATACATCAACTTCCTGGATGCATTTAACGGCTGGCAGCTGGTGCGCGATCTGAAAAAAGCAACCGGACTTCCGGCAGCAACTTCCTTCAAGCATGTTTCTCCAGCAGGAGCAGCAATCGGACTTCCGCTGACAGAGACCCTGGCGAAGATCTACTGGGTAAACGACATGAACTGGAAAGAGTTTTCCCCTCTTGCCTGCGCCTATGCCCGTGCCAGAGGTGCTGACAGAATGTCCTCCTTCGGTGATTTCATTTCCCTCTCTGATGTGTGCGACAAAGATACAGCACTTCTGATCAAGAGAGAAGTATCCGATGGCGTGATCGCTCCCGGATATACAGAGGAAGCTCTTGAAATTCTGAAGCAGAAGAAAAAGGGTAACTACAACGTGATCGAGATTGACCCGGAATATGTACCTGCTCCGCTGGAACATAAACAGGTTTTCGGTGTAACCTTTGAGCAGGGAAGACAGGAGCTTGCCATTGATGATGCATTGATTTCCAATCTTGTAACAGAAAACAAAGTATTATCTGAGGAAGCCAAGCGTGATATGAAGGTTTCTCTGATCGTTCTGAAATATACCCAGTCCAATTCTGTATGCTATGTAAAAGACGGACAGGCAATCGGAGTTGGAGCAGGACAGCAGTCCAGAGTACACTGCACACGTCTTGCAGGACAGAAGGCAGACAACTGGTTCCTTCGTCAGAGCCCTAAGGTTCTGAATCTTCCATTTAAAGATACCATCTCAAGAGCAGAACGTGACAATGCAATCGACGTTTACATCGGGGATGAATATATGGATGTTCTGGCAGATGGAAATTGGGAAAAGACCTTTACCGAAAAGCCATCTGTATTTACAAAAGAGGAGAAACGGGCATGGCTGGATCAGATGACAGAGGTTACGCTTGGATCTGATGCATTCTTCCCATTCAGCGATAATATTGAGAGAGCTCACAAGAGCGGTGTGAAATACATTGCACAGCCAGGCGGATCTGTAAGAGATGCAGATGTCATTGAGACCTGCAACAAATACAATATGGCCATGGCATTTACCGGAATCAGACTGTTCCACCACTAAAAGCAAATAAAAATAAGCCCTGCACCAGGAAAACGGACGGAATGCATTTTTGAATGCGGATGTTCTTTCCTGAAAGTGCAGGGCTTTTATTATAGAAAGAATTTTTATAGAACGAGCAATAAAAAAACTCCGATGCAATCGGAGCCTTAGAGCGATAGACGGGGCTCGAACCCGCGGTCTCGACCTTGGCAAGGTCGCGCGTTACCAACTACGCCACTATCGCATCTCTTATGTTTCGCTATCTGTATCAGCGACAATATGTATATTACACGATAAAGAGTAATTTGTCAAATGTTTTTTTTAAAAAATAAAAAATTTAAATAGGGGTTAGGGTTTGAAAACCAGAGGGGGCTGTGATATGATAAACAAAGAGCAGGGGGAAGCTGATGTTTATCGGAAAGAGTAAGAAACGATGAACTTTTCATAAAACAGACAAGTAAGGAGATACAGATTCATGAAGAAACAGATATTGATGATGGCATTATGTGTTTCGACGCTAATGCCTGTTACCGTGTTTGGTGAAGAAGCTGCCGTGCAGAATGTCAGTACAGTGAATAAGGAAGAAACTGCTTCCGGGGATGAGAACCCTAAGATCGAGGAATCCGAAGTAACTGCAGTGAATGATACGGTTACTGTGGCCATAGATGCCGATATTCTGGACTACCCGGGGAAAAAAGAGGGAAACATTATCGGCGAAGTCCTGGAAGGGGATGAGATCAGCCGTACAGGCACTATCTCGGATGCCTGGAGCCGTATCCTTTTTGAAGATGAAACAGGCAAAATACAGACAGGCTACATTCCTACCTCTTATCTGGAAGGCTATGGAGAGAATTCAGGTACAGAGGAGAGTGCAGAGGCTGGCGTGATACATAAAAGTTCCGGAAAAGGCATTTTTGCCGATGCAGTAGAAGGGGTTACCCAGACTGGCGGTGATGAGGGCGTTATGGAAGGGGAAGCAGTGATGGCTTCTGCAGACAGTTCCCTTCGTTCTCTTGGCAATTTCATCATTACCCATTACTGCCCGTGCAGTATCTGCTGCGGACCCTGGAGAGACGGAATCACTTCCACAGGTGCAACGGCAGTGACCAACCGTACCATTGCAGTGGATCCTACTGTGATCCCATATGGCTCCAAGGTTGTGATCAACGGCCAGGTTTATGTTGCAGAGGACTGCGGCGGCGCCATCAAGAACAATCATATTGATATTTATGTAGGAAGCCATGCGGAAGCTGAGACCAAAGGCGTATATGAAACAGAAGTCTATCTGCTGGAAGAGGGACAGCCTGATGAGACAGAAGTCCAGCCAGATGAGGCAGAAGAGAGCACAGAGTCTGTTGAAGAGGAAACTCCCCAGGAGTAAGCAAAAAGAGTAAAAAGCTGTGAATCTTTTGTGAATTTTTGTGTATTTTAAGAACGAAAATGTACTAGCCAAGTACAGGGATATAGTGTATAATGTTTAAGCAGACCTTGTCATGCGTTAAAATGCTAGTCATAATTCGGGAAAAATCACATGACAGGTACTACAGGAGAACATAGAGATAAGGTGAAAACAAATTATGGTAAAAGTAAAAATTAGCGACTGGAAAGCTGATACATCCATGGATGAGGCCTACAAGGCACTTCGTACGAATATTCAGTTCTGCGGTGCCGATAAGAAGGTCATTGCATTTACAAGCTGTACACCTAATGAGGGAAAAAGTAATGTTACTTTCCACCTTGCAGCTTCCCTTGCAGAGAGCGGTAAGTCCGTGCTTCTGATCGATGCGGATCTTCGTAAATCCGTACTGATGGGACGTGTACATGTAGAAGAGGAAGTCATGGGTCTGACCCACTATCTTTCCAAGCAGGCCAAGCTTTCCGATGTAATCTGCGCAACAAATCTTCCGAAGTTTCATATTATTTTTTCCGGAGTTGTTCCGCCGAACCCGGCAGAACTTCTTGGAAGCCGTCTTTTTAAGGATATGATCCGTCTTGTGAGAGACGTATATGATTATATCATTGTAGATACCCCGCCTCTTGGCCGTGTAATTGACTGTGCAGTTGTAGCAGACTCCTGTGATGGAACGGTTATCGTAATCGAGTCCGGCAGCATCAGCTACCATTTTGTACAGGATATCAAGGGTCAGCTTGAGAAGACCAACTGCCCGATCATCGGTGCGATCCTGAACAAGGTAGACACCAAGGAATACGGTAAATACGGCAAGTATGGCAAATATGGCAAGTACGGAGAATATGGCAAGTATTAACCTTCTCTGTCCGGCTGAATGTCATATAAACAGAACAGTATAGAAATGGACCAGAATAAATGAAAGGTATTTATGATATTCACTGTCACATTGTTCCAGGAGTGGATGACGGTGCGGAGAATCTGAAGATGTCCGTCCGTATGCTTCAGAAGGAATATGATGATGGAGTACGGGGGATTATTGCTACCCCTCATTTTCGGTATGATATGTTTGAGCCTTCTATGGAACTGGTGAAGAAGCAGTTCCTGAGACTTCGGAAGGCGGCCAGGGAAATTGGCGATGAGGGAATTGAGATGTACTTAGGCTGCGAGCTTCATTCCAGCATGGATATGGCAGACTGCCTGAAGCGCGGTGAGCGGCTTACCATGGCTGGCTCACGGTATGTGCTTGCAGAATTTCGCACATCAGATGAGAAGTCTTATATCCGTGAAAGGATACAGGCACTGATCCGCAATGGCTATTATCCCATTGTTGCCCATGTGGAACGCTACCGTTCCGTAGTGAAAAGCGGAATTGACTTCATTGATGAACTTAGAGATATGGGCGCCTATATCCAGATGAACGCGGACAGCATCATCGGTGATGACGGTTTCATGGTCAAACGTTTCTGCAAGAAAGTAATGAAAGAAGAAATGCTTGATTTTGTGGGATCTGACGGTCATGATATGGGAAAGCGTACACCGCATCTGGGCAAAGCCTACGAGAAAGTTGCGAAAATGATGGGTGAGGATTATGCTGATATAATCTTTATCAGCAATCCGGAATGCATTTTGAACAACGAAAGATTTTAATACATATTTTTATGTAAAAGACAAGCCAAAGAAAATAACAGGGTAACGGAGAAAAAGAATGGAAAATCAGGTTACAAATAACAACGACGAAATTGAAATCGATTTAGGTGAAGTCTTTCACCTGGTAATCAGCAAGCTGGGCGTGATTATTCTTTCCGGTATTCTTCTGGGAGTCCTTTCCATTATTGGAACCATGCTTTTTATCACTCCCAAGTATGAATCTACCACGAAGATCATGGTGTTGAATAAACAGGACAATAATACGCTTACCAGTGCTGATATGCAGACAAGTACCCAGTTGACCAAGGACTACGCGGAGCTGATCCAGAGCCGTACCGTTCTTGAAGGGGTAATTGCACAGCTGAATCTTGATATGACCTATAAGGAAATGCTTAACAAGGTTTCTGTTGAGACATCCAGCGACAGCCGTATTGTGTCTATCAGTGTGACAGATGAAGATCCATATACAGCCAGCGAGATTGCAAATGCTGTCCGTGACATGGCAGCAGAGCATATTCAGTCAGTTATGGATATTGAGGCTGTTAATGTAGTAGATACTGCGAATATCCCAAATGAGAAAGCAAGCCCAAGCCTTGCAAAGAATGGTGTGATCGGCGGACTTCTTGGCGTGATCATTGCGATGGCAGCAGTCATCATCATTTACCTTACCAATGATACCATCAAGGTGGAGGAAGACGTAGAGCGTTATCTTGGACTTAGTGTTCTTGGAAGCATTCCGTTTTCTGAGAAGGAAAGCAGATCCAAGAAAAAGAAATCAAGAAAGCGTCGCTGATAAAATTTGTATAAGGAGCAGCAGATATGCGTAAATGGTTAGTAGTTTTGATGACGGCAGCAGCTGTGGGTGCAACCGGACTTCTTGGATGGATGTATGTGTCACAGGACCGCAAAGGCCCGGAAATCACCATTGATGAGAGCAAAAAAGGCAGTTATACCGAAGGAATGACCGCAGAAGAGCTTCTGGATGGAGTAAAAGCAACCGATGATAAAGATGGTGATGTGTCTGACACTCTGACTGTAGAGAATGTGTATCCCAATGAGCAGGGAGATGAAGTTACTGTTATTTATGTTGCCAAGGACAAGAGCAACAATGTAACAAAGGTAACTTACCATATGACTCCTGATGCACCGCTGTCAGGATTTACAGCAGGAACAGAAGAAGGCTTCACGGAAGGAAATGCAGATCGTACTTCAGCTGCCTCAAATACGGCAGGAACCTTTGGTACAGGTTCAGCTACAGGCAGTACTTCAGATGAGACGGATGATGCAGAAGAAACAAGCGACACTGCAGATGCAGCCGTTACCCCTGAAGCTGAGATGACAGAAGAAGAGAAAGCCCAGGAGCGTGAAGAGGCTAAGATCGACAAGCTGAGTCCTCAGGATCCTCGCTTTTATCTGACCACCTATTATGTAGAGATCAACAGAGGAACCCAGATCGACAGACTGAGCTACGTAAAGGACATTGAGGATGATGTGGATCAGACCAATGAGCTTTACCGCAAGATCCAGATCACTGGTACGGTTGATGTATATACACCAGGCACTTATGAGCTGACTTACTACGTTGTCGACTCCAATGGAAATGCATCCAATGGGGCAGTGCTTACAATTGTAGTGAAATAAAATACACACACCCACATTTTTTATGCGGGGAGGGGCAAAGAGAAATGTATAAAAAAGAAAATAACAGCTGGTTAAAGCATATTGATTTTGTTATACTGGATATCCTATGCCTGCAGCTTGCATTTATTCTGGCGTATGAAATTCGTGTTGCAAAGGGAATTCCTTATCTGAATCCATTGTATGAGAACATGGCATTTGTTCTTGTGATTTTTCAGCTTCTGGTTTCATTTTTTGGGGAGAGCTTCAGCGGCGTGCTGCGAAGAGGCTTTCTAATAGAAATGAAATGTATGATCGAACACGAAATCTGCGTCATGCTTCTGGCTGTGCTTTATCTGTTTATGAGCCAGCAGGGAGTGATGTATTCCAGAGGGGCATTTACGATTATGTGTACGCTGTACTTTTTTATAGCGTATGCAGCCCGTATCGGATGGAAGAAAGTGATTCGTTCCAGGAAATTTGCAGAAGGTGAGAAACGTTCCATTTTAATTATTACGACAGATGCGGAAGCGGCGAATGTAGTGAAGGCATTGCGCGGCGATTCCTACGGAACTTATCATCTGGCAGGAGTTGCGCTTCTTGACAAGAACAAGACTGGCAGTATGATCCAGAGAGTTCCTGTGGTTGCAGGTGCTGATGATGTGACTGCTTATATTCACAAAAACTGGGTAGACGAAGTCTTTTTCGCACTGCCGGAGCATGTGGATATTCCGAAGAAGATCATGAAGGACTGCAACCGCATGGGCGTTGTCACCCATGTACAGCTTGCCGCTTTGAATGAACTGGGCAAGAATCAGGTTGTAGAAGAGATTGCAGGATATATGGTACTGTCCAGCAGTATTAACATTGTATCTTCCTGGCAGCTGCTGGTGAAGAGGCTTATGGATATTGCAGGCGGTCTGGTAGGATGTATTTTTACCGGAATCATTTACATATTCATAGCACCGATCATGAAGGTGAAATCCCCGGGACCTGTATTCTTCTCACAGGTTCGTATGGGAAAGAATGGCAAGCCATTTAAAATCTACAAATTCCGTTCCATGTATATGGATGCAGAGGAGCGGAAGAAAGAACTGATGGAGAAGAACAACATCAAAGACGGTCTTATGTTTAAGATGGACGATGACCCGCGAATTATCAAGGGAATCGGTCATTTTATCCGCAAGACTTCTCTGGACGAGTTCCCGCAGTTCTGGAACATCTTAAAAGGCGATATGAGTCTTGTAGGAACAAGACCGCCGACAATGGATGAGTGGGATAAATATGAGCTTCATCACAGAAGAAGACTGGCAATCAAGCCGGGACTTACCGGTATGTGGCAGGTAAGCGGACGAAGCGAGATTACAGATTTTGAAGAGGTTGTAGAACTGGATACCAAGTACATTGAGCAGTGGTCAATCGGACTGGATATCAAGATTCTGTTTAAGACCGTAACGGTTGTTTTTACAGGGAGCGGAGCAAAATGAGATCCTCTATTTGGAAGAAAGGTCTTATTTGTCTGAGTGCAGTAATGCTTCTGGAATGCCCGGTTGGAGCACTTCCAGGAACTGCATATACAGCGAAGGCCGAAGAAACAGATGACAAGACAGACACCAGCAATATAAAGAGTATTTTGCTGATCGGACAGGACAAACGGGAAGGACAGTCCCGCCAGCGTTCTGATTCCATGATTCTTGCAACACTGGATAAAGATCAGAAGACCATAAGCCTTACTTCTTTTATGAGAGATCTTTATGTGGCAATTCCTGGATATTCCAGCACAAGGATCAATGCAGCTTATGCATACGGCGGCATGGATCTTCTGGATGAGACACTGACTCAGAATTTTGGAGTAGAGATTGACGGAAATGTGGAAGTGGACTTCGAAGTATTCCAGGTTCTGGTAGATAAGGTTGGCGGAATTGATCTGGAGCTTACCCAGGCAGAAGCAGATTACATCTGCGGACGTGACCAGAGTGTCCTTTATCCGCAGCCTCTTCGTACAGACTGGGACCTTCAGGAAGGCATGAACCATCTGGACGGAGAGCAGGCACTGATCCATGCGCGCAACCGTTCCATTGGCAATTCCGATTACCGAAGGACTGAGAGACAGCAGGAAGTGCTGATGGCAGCCTTTGAGAAAGTGAAGGACTTAAGTGCTTTTTCCATTGCAGGTCTTGTGAAGGATGTACTTCCTCTTGTTACTACAGATCTGTCTTTCACAGAGATCATCGGATATGTTATGGATGTGATGAGTATTGGAACTGGTGATATCGCCACCTACCGGATTCCGGAAGATGGTGCATACACCCCGCAGACTATAAGCGGCATGCAGGTTCTGGTACCGGATCTTGAACAAAATCGGAAATACCTTCAGCAGGTTTTGTATCACGCTGAAGCATAACTATGAAATCTTTTGGGCGGTTCGTTGGAACCGCCTTTTATCATAAGGGCACAAAAGGGATGAATTCTTTTGGGTGCGAGATCATAAAGGAGGCAGATGCAGATGGGAATTCTGGAATGGATTCAAAATATAGATGCGCAGATCCTGCTGTTTATCCAGCAATATATCCGGCAGGATATGATGAACTGGTTCTGGAAGGGCATTACATTTCTGGGGGATGGAGGCTGGTTCTGGATTGTGCTTGGTGTGGTCCTTCTGATCCCGAAGAAAACAAGAAAGTCCGGTTTTACCGCCCTTCTTGCACTGATCATCGGATCGGTAATCACCAATCTGGTGCTGAAAACTGCGGTGGCAAGGATTCGCCCCTATGATGCAGTGGAGGGGCTGGTTCCCTTGGTGAAGAAACTGAGAGATTACTCCTTTCCCTCCGGCCACACCTGTGCTTCTTTTTCCTGCGCAGTTGTATATTATAAAATGTATCCGGATATAAAAGGAAAGGGAGCTATGGTACTGGCCGTGCTCATTGCGTTGTCAAGACTTTATGTGGGCGTACATTATCCCACCGATGTTCTGGGCGGCGCCATAGTTGGATGGCTGTCAGCCATTCTGGCACTTAAAATATCTGTATTTACGGAAAAGAAAAAGGCGGCAGTTTAACAGAGATTTTACCTGCGTCAGACGATTGTCCGATATCTGACATGGTATCATTTCGCTGCTGCCTGTGAAGCAGGCAGCCATGACGCTATGAAGGAGAAGCAGATAAAATATGAGGGAACCTAAAAAGGCAGAAGAAAAACCAGCTGCAGTGGAGGAAGCGCAGCTGATTGAAAATATTAGAAAATCCATGGAAAAGGACCAGTATTATCTTCTTTGCCAGTATGCTATCAGCATTGTGGAGGCGAAGGCGAAGATCATAGATGAGCAGCTTTCCATGAAATATGGCAGAGAAATTATGAGAAACGTAAGCGGCCGGGTAAAATCTCCGGAGAGCATTTATGCCAAGCTCATGCGGAAAGAACTGCCTGCAGATCTGGAAACTGCAGGGAAGAAGCTGAATGATCTTGTAGGCGTGAGGATTGTCTGTCTGTTTCTGGATGATGTGTACGAGATTGCGGAGATTCTGAAGAAACAAAGGGATGTAACCCTGGTAAAAGAGAAAGACTATATTGCGAAGCCGAAGAAAAATGGCTATATGAGTCTGCATCTTATTGTTGACATTCCCATCTATTTCGGGGATAATTTTCAGAGTAAACGAGTGGAAATCCAGATCCGTACTCTTGCCATGGACTTTTGGTCTGTGCTGGAATACCAGCTGATGTACAAGAAGAATCTGTCCGGGGCGGAGAAAATCGGAAAAGAACTGAAGAATTATTCTGAAGAGGTTGCGAATCTGGATCAGAAAATGATGAAACTGAGAAACAAAATAGATAAAATATAAGGAGCATGTATGGAGGAAAAGAAAAACGCACAGAAAGTCTGTCCGTATGCCAAAAAGTGCGGCGGATGCCAGTATCAGGGAATTCCTTACCCCGCACAGCTGAAGAAAAAACACAACCAGGTGCAGAGCCTTCTGAAAAGGTTTGGAACTGTGAAACCGGTAATTGGGATGAAGGATCCCTATTTTTACCGGAATAAGGTTCATGCTGTATTTGACCGGGACAGGAAGGGAAATATTATTTCCGGAATTTATGAGCAGAATTCACATAGAGTGGTTCCCATTGACCAGTGTCTGATCGAGGATGAAAAAAGCCAGGAGATTATCCGCACCATCCGTGGAATGCTGAAGTCTTTCAAGATTAAGACCTATGATGAGGATACCGGATACGGACTGCTGCGTCATGTGCTGGTTCGAAGAGGCTTTACCAGCAATGAAGTGATGGTAGTGCTGGTTGTGGCGTCCCCGATCTTTCCTTCTAAGAACAACTTTGTGAAAGCGCTTCGCAAGGTACACCCGGAAATCAGTACAGTTGTGCTGAACATCAATGACAAGAACACAAGCATGGTTCTCGGAGAACGAGAGATCATTCTCTATGGAAAAGGCTTTATACGGGATACCATCTGCGGCAAATCCTTCCGTATTTCTGCCAAATCCTTTTACCAGGTGAATCCGGTGCAGACAGAGATCCTTTACAAAAAGGCGGTAGAGTTTGCAGGACTTACAGGGAAAGAGAAGGTGATCGATGCTTATTGCGGAATCGGAACCATCGGTATGATCGCATCAGATAAAGCCAAAGAGGTGATCGGGGTAGAGCTGAATAAGGACGCTGTACGGGATGCAAGAATTAATGCCAGAGAGAATAAGGTAGTAAATATTTCCTTCCGCCAGGGGGATGCCGGAGAATTTATGGAAGCGATGGCAGCGGCAGATGAGAAGGCGGATGTGGTATTTATGGATCCGCCCCGTTCGGGAAGCAGTGAAAAATTCCTGAATTCCGTAACCCGCCTGGCACCCAAAAAAATCGTCTATATTTCCTGCAATCCGGAAACACTGGCAAGAGATCTTCTTTTCCTTACAAAGAAAAATTACGTAGTAAAAGAGATCCAGCCTGTGGAAATGTTCTGTTTTACAGACCATACAGAAGTGGTGACCTGGCTTGAGAAAGCTGCCCGTTAGAGCGGGAAAAAGGCTTTTTGCAGGACAGGATGTTCGGCATAGTTTGCAGAAAAGAGGTACTTTAAGATGGCAGAGATAACTGGAACAATGGAATGGATCCTGGAGAATATTGCAGGCCTTGCCATTGTGATCTTTGAATTTATCGGCGTGGCAATTATTATCTGGAGCGGTATTACCGGATTTCTCAAGTGGCTGAAGCACGACAGCAATACCGGCGTGTACCTTGCAAGAGGGCTTGCCATGGGATTGGAATTTAAGATGGGAAGCGAGATCCTGCGTACGGTTGTGGTACGGGAATGGAAGGAAATCGGCATTGTGGCGGGAATCATAGCCCTGCGTGCGGCGCTGACCTTCCTTCTTCACTGGGAAATCAAGGAAGAGGAAAAAAGCAGCGGACACAAGTGATTCTAATCAGGTGAAAAACAATGGAAAAAATTTATTTGTTCTACATGGTCATGGGATTTTGTCTGGGCAGTATTTTGTTTGCCTACGAGATTCCCAGAATGGTAAAGCATGTTGATATCCGCCAGATTTCTGAGGACGGAAACCCTGGAACCTTCAATGCGTTTGCGGCAGCGGGAGTGGGATGGGGAATCCTGGTGCTTCTTGCAGAACTGCTGAAAGGTTTTTTTCCCGTATATTTGTGCAGCAAAAGAGCGGGGCAGGATTCCCTGCTATTTGCGGGAGTGCTGGCTGCGCCTGTGTTTGGCCATGCCTTTTCCATTTTCCATAAGGGAAAAGGCGGTAAGGGAATTGCAGTCAGCTTCGGCGTGCTGCTTGGACTTCTTCCATGGTGGACGCCTGTGCTGACCCTGGCTGGCTTTTATATTTTCTTTTCCCTTGCAGTTCCGGTGAAATCCCATCTGAAAAGAAGCATTATTACCTTTGGCTGTTTCGGCGTGGCTTCCCTGTTTCCACAGTGGGAATTTTCTGTAAGAATGGGAATTCTGCTTTTGTGTATGGTGGTGGTGTATAAGCATGTGGAGGCTGCCAGAGAATTAGAGTTTGCAGACAAAAAGAAATGGAGAATCCAATGAAAGCGTTGATTTTATCCTGCAACACCGGAGGCGGACACAACTCGGCAGGCCGTGCTATTGCAGAGGCTATGACCTGGCGGGGAGATGAAGCCTATGTGCTGGATTATCTTACTCTTGCAGGAGAGGGTGTATCCAGAATTGTAGGGGACGGATACGTCCAGATCGTCAAGAAAACGCCCAGACTTTTTGGAATTGCATATAAGCTTGGAATGGGCGTAAGCCGCATTACCCGGAAATCCCCAGTTTATTATATGAACGGCCGCATGGCCAAATATCTGAACCAGTACATCCAGGAAAATCCAGTGGATGTGATTGTAATGCCCCATCTTTACCCTGCGGAAACCATTACGTATATGAAGCGAAAAGGCATGAAGCTTCCTCTCACTGTGGTAGTGATGACCGATTATACCTGCATTCCCTTCTGGGAAGAGACAGATGCGGATTACTATATCACTCCTCACGAAAACCTGATAAAGCCCTGTGTGAAAAGAGGGCTGAAAGAAGAAAAGCTGATCCCTCTTGGAATCCCTGTGTCCAGAATCTGCAGGCGTGAAATTTCCAAGGAAGCAGCAAGAGAGATGCTGGGTCTTAAAAAAGATGAGAAATACATTCTGGCAGCCGGAGGCAGCATGGGCGCCGGAGATTTGAAGAAGCTGGTGGCGTGCATTCTGAAATCAACGAAGGAGGAAAAGCTGATCATTGTCTGCGGAAACAACGCCAAAGTAGAATCTCAGTTGAAAAAAGCCTTTTCCTCCTGTGACAGGGCAAAAATACTTGGCTATACCACACAGATGAATCTGTATATGAAAGCCTGTGATGTCCTTTTTACCAAGCCGGGAGGGCTGACTTCCACAGAAGGGGCAGTTGCGGGGATCCCCATGGTTCACACAGAACCCATTCCGGGATGTGAGACTGCCAACCGCAAATTTTTCGGAAGGCTTGGAATGAGCGTTTCTGCGAAAACGATAAAAGGACAGGTGCAGGCTGGCCTGAAATTGCTTTCTGACAAAGAAGCAGCGGATGAAATGATTCGAAGGCAGCAGAAAAATATCAACAAAATGGCAGCAGAAGATATCTGTGATTTTATAAAAGGAAAATTAACGGATGAAAAGGCACTGCTATAAAGTCCATATAGCAGATACTTGATTCGAGCGTTAAAAAGAACAGGAACCAGAGAATTATGGAAATGAAAGTAATCGCCCACATAAAAAGTGACTTTCCCACCAAGTTTGGGATTCCTCACCAGAGCGGCAGGATAAAGGAACTGAAGGCGGAGATTGTATTCGAGCCGGAATATCAGGTGGCGGAGGCCTTCCGGGGAATTGAGGAGTACACCCACCTGTGGCTGATCTGGGAATTTTCCCAGGCAGTGCGAAAGGACTGGTCGCCTACCGTGAGGCCGCCAAGACTTGGGGGAAATACCCGAAAAGGCGTTTTTGCCACAAGATCCCCTTTTCGGCCCAATCCCATCGGCCTTTCCAGTGTGAAGCTGGAAGGCGTGGAATTCACCAGCCAGGGGCCAGTCCTTCATGTGTCCGGTGCGGATCTGATGGATGGGACGCCGATTTATGACATTAAGCCTTATCTTGCCTATGTGGACAGCCACCCGGAGGCTTCCGGGGGCTTTACAGACCAGATACAGGATCATAAGCTGAAGGTGGATTTTCCTGCGGGGCTTCTGGAGCAGGTTCCAAAAGAGAAAAGGGCGGCACTTCTGGCCGTTCTTGCAAATGATCCAAGACCAGGCTATCAGAAGGATCCTGACCGGGAGTACGGAATGTCCTTTGGAAATCAGGACATTCATTTTAAGGTGGATGGAGAGCTTTTGCGGGTAATTCGTATTGATAATGAAAAAAAACTTGCAAAAAGTCGGATTTTCTCATAAAATGGAGAAAAAGTTTTTCGAGGAGCACAAGGATTATGAAAAAAGTAGTAAAGTTTGGCGGAAGCTCCCTTGCTAATGCGGAGCAGTTTGAGAAAGTGGGAGACATTATCAGAAGTGAGGAGAGCAGACGTTTCGTTGTTCCATCCGCACCTGGCAAGAGATTCGACGGTGATACCAAGGTAACAGACCTTCTGTACAGCTGTTATGATGCAGCTGCAAAGGATGGGGATTTCGAGAAAATTTTAGAGGAGATCAAATCCCGTTACAATGAGATTATTAAAGGTCTTTCCCTTACCTTTTCCCTGGATGAGGATTTCCAGGTGATCAAAGAGAACTTCAAGGCACAGATCGGCAGAGATTATGCAGCATCCAGAGGAGAATATCTGAATGGTAAAGTAATGGCAGCATATCTTGGCTATGAATTTGTAGATGCAGCAGATGTGATCCGCTTTGACAAAAATGGCAATCTGGATTCCGAGAAAACAGACAAGCTTTTGGGCAAGAGACTTTCCAAATGTGAGAATGCAGTAGTACCTGGCTTTTATGGTGCGAAAGAAGACGGAACTGTTACTACCTTCTCAAGAGGCGGTTCTGACGTAACTGGTTCCTTGGTTGCCAAGGCAATAAAAGCTGATATGTATGAGAACTGGACAGATGTATCCGGTTTCCTTGTAACAGACCCAAGAATCGTGAAGGATCCTGCAGTGATCGAGACCATCACCTACCGTGAGCTTCGTGAGCTTTCCTACATGGGAGCCACTGTCCTTCACGAGGATGCAATTTTCCCGGTAAGAAAAGAGGGAATCCCGATCAACATCCGCAATACCAACCGTCCGGACGACAAAGGTACCTTCATTGTAGAGAGCACCTGCCGTAAGCCGAAATACACCATTACCGGTATTGCAGGCAAGAAGGGCTTCTGCTCCATCAACATTGAGAAATCCATGATGAACAGCGAAATCGGTTTTGGCAGAAAGGTACTTCAGGTATTCGAAGATCAGGGAATCAGCTTCGAGCACGTTCCATCCGGAATTGATACTATGACAGTATACGTTCACCAGGATGAATTCGAGGAAAAAGAGCAGCAGGTAATCGCAGGAATCCATCGTCTGGTTCAGCCGGATTTCGTGGAGATGGAATCTGACCTGGCACTGATTGCAGTGGTTGGCCGTGGAATGAAATCCACAAGAGGTACTGCAGGAAGAATCTTCTCTGCACTGGCACATGCCAATGTAAACGTGAAGATGATCGACCAGGGATCCAGTGAGCTGAACATTATCATCGGTGTGGAGAACCGTGATTTTGAGAATGCAGTGAAGGCAATTTATGATATTTTTGTGCTGACACAGATGTAAGGCAGGTACAAAGTTTAAGAAAATAAAACAGGAGTTGTAAGCCTCCTTTCCCATCAGATGTGTGGAAATATTGGCTTATGGCTCCTTTTTTCGGCAGCAACAGGCGCCGGGATCAAAGACAGGAGCATGGGATGGAGAAACCAGTAACACGAATATCAGTGAGAAATCTTGTGGAATTTATATTGCGAAGCGGGGATCTTGACAGCCGCAGGGGAACCATGGACAAAGAGGCCATGCTAAAAGGCAGCAGACTCCACCGCAAGCTTCAGAAGCAGATGGACGGGGATTACCGGGCTGAGGTGGCACTGAAACGCGAGAGCAGCTATGAGGACCTTTCCATCCAGGTGGAAGGCCGGGCCGATGGCATTTTCACAGAGGAGGAAACCACCTGGATCGATGAGATCAAGGGAATCTACGGAAATGTGGAAAAGCTGGAGCAGCCAGTCGCTGTTCACAAGGCACAGGCCATGTGTTACGGTTATATTGTGGCCATGGAGGAGAATCTGTCTTCCATTGGAATTCAGATGACCTACGCCAATCTGGACACCGAAGAGATAAAACGGTTCCGCGAGGTTTTTTCCATAGAAGATTTGAGTGACTGGTACCAAAAACTTCTGGATGAATATCACAAGTGGCTGAGCTACAGCCTGAAATGGAAGAAGGAACGAAACGAATCCCTGCAGAATCTGGAATTTCCGTTCCCGTACAGGGAAGGCCAGCGGAAAATGGTGGGAAGCGTCTACCATTCCATCAGCGCTGGCAGGCAGATCTTCATCCAGGCTCCTACAGGCGTTGGAAAAACTATGTCCACTATTTTCCCGGCTGTCCGCGCTGTGGGCGAGGGAAAAGGGGAGACCATTTTTTACCTTACTGCCAAGACCATTACCAGAACTGTGGCGGAGGAGGCTTTTGCGGTTCTTCAGGAAAAAGGCATGAAATACAAGGTGGTGACCATCACGGCCAAGGATAAGCTCTGCTTTATGGAGGAGACGAAATGTAATCCTGCCCATTGTCCCTATGCCAAAGGCCATTTCGACCGGGTCAATGATGCGGTTTATGAGCTGTGGACCTCCTCTCATGTCTATGACAGGCAGACCATCCTTGGCCAGGCCGAGAAGCGGCAGGTGTGTCCCTTTGAGATGTGTCTGGATCTTGCGCTGTGGGTGGATGCAGTGATCTGCGACTATAATTATGTGTTTGATCCTACGGTGCATCTGAAACGGTTTTTCGGGGAAGGCGTGGGCGGAGACTATATTTTTCTCATTGATGAGGCCCACAATCTGGTAGAGCGCGGCCGTGAAATGTACAGCGCTGCCATCTGCAAGGAGGATGCAGTGCTGGCTCGCCAAAAAATGAAGGACAAGGCACCGAAGCTGTATCGGTTTCTTGGAAAGCTGAACCATCAGCTGAAGGAACTGCAGGAAGAATGCGAAACTTACAGAATCCTTCCGGGAACAGGCACCATTACTATGATGGCTTTGAAAATCCAGGGAGAATTCGATATGTTTCTGGAAGAACATAAAGATGCAGAACTGGAAGACGAGGTACGGCAGTTTTATTTTGATGTGCGGAATTTTCTGAACATTGCAGAGCTGGTGGATGAGAACTACGTGGTTTATGCGGAAAATGGAGCGGACGGGCGTTTCCGGCTGAAGCTGTTCTGTGTGAATCCGGCAGCCAATCTGGGAGAGTACCTGAAAAAAGGCCGCAGCGCTGTGTTCTTTTCCGCAACTCTTCTGCCGATGAGCTATTATCGGAAGCTTTTAAGCTGCAGGGCGGATGACTACGGGATTTACGTGGAATCTCCTTTTTCCCAGGAAAAACGCTGTATCCTGAATGCCTGTGATGTGAGCACCTTATACACCCGCCGCAGCTACGAGGAATACCGCAGAATCGCGGAATATATTGCAAAAACAGTGTGGCAGAAAAAGGGAAACTATATGGTATTTTTCCCATCCTACAAGATGCTGGAAGAGGTTTACCGGATTTTTGACGAAGAATTTTCAGTAAACTGGGTGCGCTGCATCTGCCAGAACAGCTCCATGAAGGAAAGCGAAAGGGAAGAATTTCTGGAAGAGTTCGAGCACAATCAGGATTCCCTTGTGGCCTTTTGCATTATGGGAGGGATTTTTTCAGAGGGGATCGACCTGATGGGAGAGAAGCTGATCGGAGCCATTATGGTGGGAACCGGGCTGCCCCAGCTGGGAAATGAAAGGGAAATCCTGCGTTCTTTTTACAGCGAAAAGGGAGAGAACGGATTCGATTATGCGTATCGCTATCCGGGGATGAACAAGGTACTGCAGGCAGCCGGCCGGGTGATCCGCACAAGAGAGGATAAGGGCGTGATCCTGCTTCTGGACGAGCGTTTCCGGCAAAGAGAGTACAGCAGCCTTTTCCCCGTAGAGTGGAATGACCGGAAAACCTGCACATTGTCCAATGTGGAGGAGCAGCTGAAACGGTTCTGGGAAATGGCAAAATAAAGAAACAGTTGCACTGTGGTGGAAAAACAGTTATACTGCCCTTAACCAAAAAGGAGAACAGAATGAAAAAAGTGCAGTATTTGAAAATTATGGCTGCGGCGATTCTGGGAATATCCGGAATGTTCGCGCCGCAGCCGGGAACTCTGACTGGGGAAAAGCTGACAGCCACGGTCTATGCGAACGGCGAGGATCTGTCTGTTTTTGAGAATAGCGGCAAATATATAAAAAAAGAGGACGACGGGCTTTACTGTGTGGACCAGGATGGTTCCCCGGATGTCCGATGCGCAGTTCATTATTTTGATCATTTTGCAGTAGACGGAAAGGTTTTGGACGGCTATTACTATCACGATGAGAGTGGACGGCTGGCGCTGGAAGGCGGCATTCACTATGTTTCCAGAATGCGGTGCCAGGGGCAGCTGTTTGACGGCTATTATTATTTTGATGAGCAGACCGGAAGCTTATCTTCTGGCGGCGTGACGGTTCAGGGACTGACCGTGGAGACAGATGGAAAAATAAAAGAGCTGGTAAAGCCAGGCACAGACAGTCTGGAAAAAAAGCTGGAAGAGCTGCTAAACGGTTTTGAAGGGCAGTGGAGCGTTTATGTGAAGGATTTAGGCAGCGGCGAACAGTTTTCCATCAACAATCAGTCTATGACCTCAGCGAGCGTGATCAAGGCATTTGTCATGGCAGCCAGCTATGAAAATATGGATCGTCTCCGTGTGCAGGAGGGAACAATCCTGAAAGCAGAACCCCTCAGCGATACCGTTCTGAACAAGCTGTATGCACTGACAGAGAACATGGTAACCTTCAGCGACAATGAATCCTTCAATGAGATGGTAAGGCTTCAGACTCCGTCCATGCAGTTTAATGCAGGGGCAAGGGTGATCAACCGTTTCCTTCGGGGCCAGGGCTATCAGGAAACCGCTGTGCTGCACACTCTTGCGCCTTCCAGTACAGAGCCGGTGGGACTGGGCGGCAGCAACACCACATCTGTGGAGGACTGCGGAAAACTGCTGGAGAGCATTTACCGGGGCGAGTGCGTCAGTGAGGAAGCCTCCAGCCAGATGCTGTCCTTCCTTCTTATGCAGGACACAAGAACCAAGATCCCAGGCGGTCTTACGGATTCCATCACCATAGCCAACAAAACCGGGGAAAACGACAGCAATCAGCATGACATTGCCATTGTATACGGAGACCGGACGGACTATGTTCTGTGCGTGATGTCGGAGAACGGAGGCACGGAAGAGACCGCTGTTTCCAATATCCGGATGATCTCGGCGCTGACGTACTATGCACTGAACTGGTAGTGAAAGAAATGACAGCTGCTATCCAAAAAAATTGCTTGACACTAACAAAATTTTGCGATAGCATGAACATAACAAGAGGCGATTTAGAAAGGAGATTTTTATCATGAAAGTAGTTTACACAGATAAGGCACCAGCAGCAATCGGACCATATTCACAGGCTATGATTTTAAACGGAGTATTATTTACATCCGGACAGATCCCGGTTGATCCTGCAACAGGCGAGATCAGCGGAGACACCATCGAGGTTCAGGCTGAGCAGGTTATGAAGAACCTGGGCGAAGTTCTGAAAGAAGCTGGAAGCAGCTTTGAGAACGCTGTCAAGACTACCTGTTTCCTTGCTGACATGGGAGATTTTGCCAAGTTTAACGAAGTATATGCGAAATACTTTGTAAACAAGCCGGCACGTTCCTGCGTAGCAGTGAAGACACTTCCGAAGAACGTACTCTGCGAGGTAGAGGTAATCGCAGCCGTTGACTGATGATTACATATGACGTTTGTCAGAACCATGCCGTATGATGGAACTTGGTTTTCACTGTACGGTTTAGAACGAGACCTTCCGGATTCACCGGGAGGTCTTTTTCCGTTGCTTTTTAAACGAAAATCATGTATAATAGCCAACGATAGCATGGGGATTTTTTGAACGGTTCAGGCAGCAGCCTGGATCACCAATGAGAAGAATCCTTTTTTATAAAAGAAAGGCAGGGCAAAATAGTGGAAAATCTTATGAGAGTTGGAATGGGATATGATGTACACAGACTGACAGAGGACCGGGACCTGATTCTTGGAGGCGTGAAGATTCCCTGGGAAAAAGGCCTTCTTGGACATTCGGATGCCGATGTTCTGATCCACGCCATTATGGATGCGCTTCTTGGCGCAGCAGCTCTTGGAGATATCGGACAGCATTTTCCAGATACAGACCCGGCATACGAGGGAATTTCCAGTGTGAAGCTTCTGGAGCATGTGGCAGCTCTTCTTGATGAGAAGGGATACGGTGTGGGCAATATTGATGCAGTGATCATCGCCCAGAAGCCTAAGATGGCACCTCATATTCCGCAGATGAGAGCAAACATTGCCAGAGCTCTTCACATGGATGAGGAATGTCTGAACATTAAGGCAACCACAGAGGAGAAGCTTGGCTTTACCGGAAGAGAAGAGGGAATTGCATCCCAGGCTGTCTGCCTTTTGTACAAGAAGAAATAAAGGACCGGAGGGAGAACTACAATGAAGATTTTTAACACACTGACCCGTCAGAAAGAGGAATTCGTACCCCTTGAAGAGGGAAAGGTAAAAATGTATGTTTGCGGACCGACTGTATACAATCTGATCCACATCGGAAATGCACGTCCGATGATCATTTTTGATACTGTTCGCCGTTATCTGGAATATAAGGGATATGAAGTAAACTACGTATCCAACTTTACAGACGTAGATGACAAGATCATCAAGAAAGCAATCGAGGAGGGCGTTTCCGCAGAGGAGGTTTCCACCAGATACATTGCAGAGTGCAAGAAGGATATGGCTGGCATGAATGTAAAGCCGGCTACCACACATCCTCAGGCAACCCAGGAAATCGACGGCATGATCAGCATGATCCAGACCCTTATGGACAAGGGCTACGCTTATGCGGCATCTGACGGAACCGTGTATTTCCGTGTGAAGAAATTTAAAGAATACGGCAAGCTTTCCCATAAGAACCTGGACGATCTTCAGTCCGGATTCCGTGCACTTCAGGTGTCCGGCGAGGACCAGAAGGAAGATCCCCTTGATTTCGTTCTCTGGAAGCCGAAGAAGGAAGGCGAGCCATACTGGACTTCTCCATGGTGTGACGGCCGTCCGGGCTGGCACATTGAGTGCTCTGTAATGTCTAAGAAATATCTTGGAGAGGAGATCGATATTCACGCTGGCGGAGAGGACCTGATCTTCCCGCACCATGAGAATGAGATCGCACAGAGCGAGTGCTGCAACGATAAGATTTTTGCAAGATACTGGATGCACAACGCATTCCTGAACATTGACAACCGCAAGATGTCCAAGTCCCTTGGAAACTTCCGCACTGTCCGTGAGATCAGCGAGCAGTACGATCTTCAGGTACTCCGCTTCTTCATGCTTAATGCACATTACAGAAGCCCGCTGAACTTCAGCGCTGACCTTATGGAATCCTCCAAGAACGCACTGGAGAGAATCACAGATGCAGCAGCAAGCCTGAAGGACCACAAGGACAATGCACAGGCAGCAGACCTGACAGAGCAGGAACAGGCACTTCTTGCAGAGGCATCCGGCTTTGTGAAGAAATTTGAAGAGGCAATGGATGACGATTTCAATACTGCCGATGCACTTGCAGCTGTATTTGAGCTGGTGAAATTTGCCAATACCAATGTAACAGAAGAGAGCAGCAAAGCATTTGCAGCAGGACTTCTTGAACTCCTTGTAAAGCTTTGCGATGTGCTTGGTATTATTGCAGTGAAGAAAGAAGAGATTCTGGACAAAGAGATCGAAGATCTGATCCAGGAGCGCCAGGAAGCAAGAAAGGCAAAGAATTTTGCAAGAGCAGACGAGATCCGCGATGAGCTTCTGGCAAAAGGAATTATTCTGAAGGATACACGCGAAGGAGTAAAATGGAAACGGGCTTAAATGAATTAAAAGAGCTGTTTGGCTTAAAAGACCGGGATCTGCGGACTTACTCCCCGCTGACACTGGCCTATATCGGTGACGGCGTCTATGAGCTGGTGATCCGGACCATCCTTGTAAAAAAAGGCAACTGTCCGGTCAATCAGCTTCATAAGCATGCAAGCAGCCTGGTGAAGGCAGGGGCACAGTCCAAAATGATGGAGACTCTGGAGCCCATTCTTACAGAAGAAGAGCTGGCCGTCTACAAAAGGGGAAGAAATGCACATTCCCCCACAATGGCGAAGCACGCCACAATGGCAGACTACAGAAGAGCCACAGGCTTTGAAGCGCTGATGGGCTATCTGTACCTGAAGGAGGATTATTCCAGAATTGTGGAGCTGGTAAGAAAGGGAATCCCGGAAGAGAGTTTATAGGAAAAACAGGAGGCTGCAAATGAGCGAGCAGATTGAAGGAAGAAATGCGGTACTGGAAGCATTCCGTTCAGGCAAATGCGTGGACAAGCTTTTCGTGCTGGACAGATGCCAGGACGGACCGGTGCGCACCATTATAAGAGAAGCAAGAAAAAAAGATACGATTATAAATTTTGTACAGAAGGAGCGGCTGGACCAGTTAAGCGAGACCGGTGCTCATCAGGGCGTGATCGCACAGGTGGCAGCCTACGAATATTCCACAGTGGAGGACATTCTGGAAAAAGCAAGGGAAAAGGGGGAGGCTCCTTTTGTTTTCCTGCTGGATGACATTGAGGATCCCCACAACCTGGGCGCCATCATCCGTACAGCCAACCTTGCAGGAGCTCACGGGGTGATCATCCCCAAAAGACACGCAGTAGGACTGACATCCACGGTTGCCAAGACATCTGCAGGTGCCCTGAACTACACTCCGGTTGCCAAGGTTTCCAACCTTGGACAGACCATTGAGGAGCTGAAAAAAGAGGGCATGTGGTTCGTATGCGCAGATATGGGCGGAGAACTGATGTACAACCTGAATCTCACAGGTCCTATGGGCGTCGTGATTGGCAATGAAGGAGAGGGCGTCAGCCGTCTTGTAAAAGAAAAATGTGACTTTGCGGCAGCCATTCCCATGAAGGGAGATATCGACTCCCTGAATGCGTCTGTGGCAGCAGGAATCCTTGCCTATGAGGTAGTCCGCCAGAGAATGAAATAAAATCCGGAGGAACTATGGGAAAGTTCGATAATATAAGTGATGAAGAACTGATCGCCCGTCTGCGGGATGGAGAAACCATTATTGAGGATTATCTCATGGAGAAATATAAAGGCCTTGTGCGTCAGAAAGCCAGGGCCATGTTTCTCATAGGCGGAGATACCGATGACCTGATTCAGGAGGGAATGATCGGGCTGTTTAAGGCAGTCCGTGACTTTCAGCCAGGCAGGGAGGCCACCTTTGCCACCTTCGCAAGAATGTGCATTGACCGCCAGATCTACAGCGCCATCCAGAATTCCAACCGCCAGAAGCATCTGCCTTTGAATTCCTATGTTTCGTTGAACCAGGAGGACGAGAGCAGTCCCATCTGGGAGCTTAGCGTGGAAAATCCGGAGGAGATCATCATTGACCAGGAAACCACCCGGGATCTTCAGCAGAAAATTTCTGACTATTTAAGCCCCATGGAGAATAAGGTGCTGGATCTGTACCTGAAGGGGGAAGGCTATGTGGAGATCGGCAGAATCCTGGGAAAATCCCCGAAATCCATTGACAATGCCCTGCAGAGAATACGGGCGAAAATCCGTGAAGTGATAAGTCAGAACAGGAAATAAAAAAGAGAAATGAAAAAGAGTTTATTTTTCTTTTAGATTTCCTGTCTTGACTTTTGAAAAAAATCTGTTATCATATCAAGTAATCAATGCGTCCGGGAAGGACGCGTCAGTAATATCTAAAATTCTAATTTATCAATTTTGTTATAAAATCCAATTTGCTTTTTTATTTAAATCCAGAAGAAATCAATTTATCTATTTTTTATATTCTATCATGTCAGCTTTTCTATTTTTATTCACATGATTTTATTCTCTAATTTATCATTCGAAGTCTGGAGGTGATTCCATTGTGCCAAGCAGCTTTGGGGCAAAAATTTGTCCCGGATATTTGATGTGACAACAGAAAATCCCCAAAGAAAGGAGTTGGCAGAAATTTTTTCTGCCAAAGCGGATCCATGAAGAAAAGATGGATGATTTTTGTACTTGCGTGCTGTCTGACTGCGGGAATTACAGGTTCTGTGGTATATGCCTATCTGATCGACCAAAAAGAAACGGTCAATCAGATTCGGATTTTGGAGAATACCACTCATATTGAGGAAGAATTTGAACCGCCGGATGAGGTAAAGCCCGGGCAGGTGATTAAGAAAAAGCCCTGTATTGCAAATGATTCTGGCTTCCCGGTATTTATCCGGGCCAGGGTGATTTTCAGCAATGACAGGGGAGAAGCACAGTGCCAGCCGCTAGAGATTGCAGACAGCTGGAAAAAAGGAGAAGACGGATACTATTATTATCAGAAAAAAGTGTTGTCTGGACAGCGTACAGATGTAATTTTTGATAAGATTGTTATAAAAAATACAGTGAAAAAAGATGAGTTGGTAAGTTTTGATATTCTGGTTTACGAAGAATCCGTCCAGGCAGAGGGATTTTCTTCCCCGGAAGAAGCCTTTGCCAGACTGTAAGGAGGGACAGATGAAGAAAAAAATCATAGTATGTTTAGCTGCACTGACCTGTCTGGCAGCAGGCGGGGGAACGGCCCTGGCTTATATCAGTGACAGTGCATATGTGTCAAATCAGCTGGCGTTTGCCGGGGAAAACGGGCTGAATGCCAGGCTGACAGAGCCATCCTGGAATCCGCGGAAGGGACTTCTTACAGTGCCGGGAGCGGTGATCCCCAAGGATCCTCAGGTGACCAATACCTCAGAACTGGATATGAATGAGCTGGTGGCGCTGAAATGTGAGTTTGTCTACACAGACAGCTGCCCGGATCCTTCGAAAAAAGGAAAGCTTTTGAGCGCTGCAGATATGAAAAAAGCAGTGGATGTATACCAGATCGATTACAACAGCGATGATCCAAAGAAGAGTGACTGGATTCGCTTTCAGAACCAGAAAGACACGGATCCGGTCCAGTGCTTTTACTATTCCAGAGTCCTGAAACGGAATTTTCCAGGAGAAGGGGAGACAACCGTTCCCTTATTTACCCAGGTATCTGTCGATAAAAGCGTCAATTATGCAAGGCAGAACAAAGTGCTGGAAATGGGCGGTGTCGAAATCCGGATTTCCGGGCACGTCCTGCAGCAGATGCCTGGAGAAGCAAGCTATGGACTGGACAACCCGAAGGCAGCTTATGAAGCCGGTTTGTTCCAGTTTCAGTAAAAATCAGCAAGAAAGGAAGAGAAAAAATGACGAATACAAAGAAAAGAAACTTACTGGCAGCAGGCGTGATCTTGTGCGCACTGCTTTCCGGAATCGGCACTACCATGGCTTATTTTACCGAGAGTGCCCAGGAAACAAATGTTTTTACAACCGGTGATCTGGATATTGGTCTGAAGGAACCGGAATGGGATCCAAAAGACAACGATGGAAAAAACATGTATCCCGGTTATACCGTATACAAAAATCCTACTGTGAAAAATATTACCTCAGACAAAAATGGGGAAGAACCCTGCTATGTGCGGATGATCGTGGACATTCTGGATGGAGACGGCGCAGATGTGACAGACAGCCAGGCGCTGAATCTGATCTACAAAACCATCTATTATGATGAAAGCTTTGATGGCGGATACGACAAAAAGGAAGGAACCTCAACCGGGTTGATCCAGGACCGGATTCCAGGCTACAGCCTTTCAGAGCTGGCGGCATACCCGATGGTGAATCCTCTTTGGGAAAAGGATACGGCAAGATCTACGGCGTCTAAGCTGGTATACAACTATATGGGCAAAAACGGAGATGGGATTCTGAATATCCAGGAGGAATCCACTCTGTTCACCAATGTGGTGATTCCCATCGACTGGAACCAGACGGAAATGAAAAAGGTGGGCAACTATCAGCTGAAGGTAACTGCGCAGGCAATTCAGAGCAAGGGCTTTGCCACACAGGCAGAGGCGTACCGCATGCTGGATGAGGAGATCAAAGGAGGCACTCTGCAGGAGATCAGGAGCGCTGGCGTGAACTGATCAGAAAGGAAGAGATGCTATGAAAAAGCATACGTTTACATGTATGGCCCTTCTTGTGTTTGCAGGAATGCTGTTTGTATGCGGTGCTGTGCTGGCTGCGTGGAATGTATCAGAATATGCCGAAAACCTGCTGTCTATGTCCTCCTACAAAAATTCCATACAGGAGAATTATATAAGACCGGATCATGTAGATCCCGGACAGAAAGTCGTGAAGGAAGTATTTATTAAAAATGAGGGAAATACGGACTCTTTTGTGCGGGTGAAGGTTACCAGCATGTTCGGGAGCGTGGATGAAGAGGGGAGCTTTCAGGAAGAGAAGGATCTGGATCCAGGGCTGATCGAAATTCACTACAATACGGATCTCTGGACGTTGGAGGATGATGGGTACTGGTACTACAAGGATGTTCTGCTGGCAGGAGAAAGTACCAGAAAGCCTCTGATGGACCGATATTATCTGTCCGAAAAAGCGGACAACCGCTACAAAAACAAAGAGGCCAGGATCCTCATCAATATGGAGAGCATTCAGGCTGAAGGCGGTGAGATGGAGACCATCTGGGGAAAAATGGAGCGGGATCTGGGGATTTTCTATCAGCCCTGTACCTGTGAGACTGTAACAAGTGTAATCTTCGGGGAAAACCAGAAGCTGAAAATCGGCGGGGAGACCACAGATCTGTTTGCCAATTTCAAAAACCTGACGCCGGGATGCACAAGAAGCCAGACCATCCGCATCACCAATTCCTCTCAGATTCCGGTTCAGATGTATCTGCGTGCAGAGCTTGCAGAGCAGGAAAAAATGAGTCAGGAAAATCTGGAACTGGTGGAAAAGCTTCTGTCCAGATATGCTGTGGTGGAGATTCGGCAGGACAGCAAAGTTCTTTATCAGGGTGCTGTGGACGGAAACGTGACCGGGGCAGGCTGGAGCATGAAGGAGAATATTTCTCTTGGAGATTTTGCAGCAGGCGAAGGGAAAAGCCTGGTGGTGAAGCTGTCCTTAAGCGAAGAGATGGACAACCAGTATCAGAGCCTTCTTGGCAGAGTAAACTGGGTATTTTCGGCGCAGGGAGCAGGTAAAAGAGAAGAAGATCCGGATGGTTCCGAAAAAGAATACGGTCAGCAGAATTCCAGAGAAGGGAACAGCCAGAATGAAAGGGAAAAAGTTTTTTCATCTGTGGCAGCAAGCCCGAAAACAGGGGATGAGACAAAAGCTGCGGTGAAATGGCTGGCATTGTTTGGTGCCCTGGCAGCAATGGCGGTCAGCAGCTGGCGGCTGTACAGAAAGGAAAGCCAGGATGAATAAAAGATATCCAAAAGCTATGTGCTTGATTATTCTTTCTGGTATGCTGATCTGTTTTTGCTATCCGCAGATTCTGAAAATGAGATGTTATACCGTAGTATCAGGGAGCATGTCACCGGCACTTCCGGTGGGGGCTGCCGTTTATGTGAAAGAGAAGCAGCCCCGGGAAATAAAAAAAGGGGAGATCATCACTTTTTTTGAAGGGGAAACGGTTATCACTCACCGGGTGATGGAAATAGATGAAAACGCCCAGCTGTTTATGACAAAAGGAGATGCAAACGAGAAGCAGGATACCCAACCTGTGAAGTGGGAGAATGTATATGGAACTGTTGTTTTTACAGTTCCCTATGTGGGGTATGTACGGCTGTTTCTTGGCACTTGGAATGGAAAAGCGGCGGTTTTGTCCTGTTTCCTGGCGTTTTCTCTGTGCATGAATATCTGGGAAGGCGTGAAAGCAAAAAGGAGCGTGAAATAAAATGAGGAAAAAACGGTACATACTGGGAGGCGCAGGCCTGCTGCTGGGAATTGCATTTTCCGGGGCTGTTACAATTGCATATCTCACCAGATCAGTGGGCGAGGTGAGAAATGTGATCACAGCAGGCTCTGTAAAAGCCAGGCTGACAGAGGCACATTGGGATGCAGAGAAGGCGTTGAAGGTGTATCCCGGTCAGACCCTGGAGAAGGATCCTGTTGTGCAGAATACAGGAAAGAATGAGGCAAATGTTTTTCTGGAAGTCAGGATCCCGGTGGAAAACATTTTCGTGGTGGATGAAAAAACCGGGAAAAAAACAGAAAAGGAAAGAAGAGAACTGTTTCAGTTTGAGGCAGACACAGGGAAATGGACGCTGCTTTCTAAGGAACAGGACCGGAATGGCCAGAAATATGTTTACGGCTATAAAAAGGTACTAATGCCAGGAGAAAGCACTGCGCCTCTGTTTTCCGAGATTGTGACGGTTCTCTATCTGGAAGGGGAGCTTGATGTGAAAAGAAGCTATGATGTGCCTGTAACTGCAAAGGTGATCCAGATGCAGGATGAAGGAATGACCATGGAGAAAAAGTATGAGAATTATTTAAAACAGTATGAGGCAGACCGCCAGGAGGACGCAGGATGAGGAAAAGATTTTTTAGAAAGGCTGTACTGGCAGCTGTGATCGCTGTGCCTGCGGTATTTTCCCATCCGGATAGCAGGGCATTGGCCCAGGAAGAGGGCAAAGCCATAGAAAGGGAGAAAGAAGCCGCAGGAGCAGAGGAGCAGGAAGCGTGGAACTCTGAAGAGGAAATGGAAAATATTTCGGAAGATACCGGTGAGGAAGAGGATACTGGTTCAGAGGATGCCACAGATTTGGAAAACCAGATGGATGCAGAAGGGGACGAAGGATTTTTTACAGAAAATGATCTATTTTCTGAGATGGAAGAGGATGACCTGCTTTTTTCAGAAGGAGAAGAGGCTGTTCCAGAAGAAAATATGGAGAATCTGATCGACCTGTATGCGGCACATGCTGGTTTTGTGCAGGAGGGTTTGCCTGTACGAAATGGAAACGGCGGCTTTGTTCCGGTTACCAATGGGGAGGCGGTTTTCAGCAGCAAATATACAAGGCTTGGCTGGAATTCCAATTCCGCAGTGTATCCCTGGAGTCAGGCTGGAAGCAGTGTGCTTGCCGGGCAAAAGATACAGGGAGCGGTACAGGGTCCGTATTATCTGCCCCTTGATAACCGTGCAAAAGGAAAATACGGGTTTCGGGTTACAAACGTAGGCTTTAACAAAGAAGCAAATACCAGTCTGGACCTTTTGATGACCTGCACGGATTATCTGGATTATACCTACGACAACAAAGGTGCAAAAATGACGGATCTGATGCCTATTTTTGGGATCAGCGATACGGATGACCTGTGGCTTCTGTTTGCAGATGGTCTTCCAGCCCAGGAAATCAAAATAGATATTGTAAAAAGCGGAACAAGTACGCCTGTACCGGGAAATTACCGCTTCAGATGGCTGGATATTGATCTGTACCAGCGTTTTGGAATCCGGCTGCAGAATGGTTCCATTGGGCACAGATATGCCACAAAGGATTCTGTAGTCAATGTGTTCCAGACGGAGCTTTTTTCCAAAAACTATGAGGTGCTGACAGCTCCTGCCGCCAAGGTAGAAGGAGAAGTTCCAGAGCATACCGTTGTCTATGAAGTGGATCAATCCGCTGGCTTTTATCTTGCAATTCTCAGCCCTGGTTACGGGAATGTATCAAAGAACCCGGCGAAAGCAATCCAAAACCAGTATGAAGAGGCGTTGACTGGAACATGTGTAAGTGTGGCAGGGCTTCAGTGGGATGCAAAAGGATACGGTCCTGTGGAATATCCCAAGCTGACCAAAAAGACAGGAAACACACTGGCAGAACAGGGAGCTTTTAACGATCTGGTGAATATTTCGGATGAGTTTTATTATACCCTTCAGACCGAAATCCCGGAGGAGCATCCGGCATATTACTATGGATCCTGTACCATCACAGATGCACTCCCTGCAGGAGTGGATTTCGCAGAGGATGCGGCTGTCAAGATGCTTCCATCCGGGGAAAATGTGACTTCCTGGTTTCAGCTCACAGCGAAGGATGATGTGGTAAGTTTTCAGGCAACCCAGGCAGCACTGGCTTCCTCGGCATTCTATGGAAAAACATATGAATTCCAGATAAAGGCAAGGATGGACGCATCAGAAATGACGCCCTCCTACAGTGGGAATGTGTGCAGCTATGCGGTAAAAAACAAAGGTTCCATTACCTGCAGACACAAAAACGGGCAGGAGGGGACAAACTGGTCCAATGAGGTTGTTTCCCGGGCAAAGGTTCAGCGGCCGGAACCGGAAAAACCGCAGAAATGGATCATAGACGGAACAGCAAAGGTAAAAGCAAAAGAATATAAGGGCAGAGATTTTGAAACGGTATATGAGATTTCCCAGCAGATTCCCCAAAACACAGAACAGTGGAAAATCGCAGGTCTTCATATCCAGGATGAGCTTGCAGACTGTTTTGAGTTAAAATCCGCAAAGCTTCTGGTTGAGCAGAATGTGCTGGCTTCATTTGGAACTTCTGGAGGAACAGATGGAAACTGGAAATTAAGTGTGAAAAATCAGCTGCTTAAGCTGTCATCTATTGGTTCCCTGCCAGAAAGCAGCTACGGGAAAATCCTCAGACTGCAGCTGTCGGTAAGATTAAAAAAAGGCTGCAGTCTGCAGCTTTATTACGCAGTGAACCAGAATCCGGACATTCTGGAGGCACATGTGTATAATATGGCTTCGGTTATTTTTGAATGGCATCAGGGAACCCCAGCCTCTGTTTTCGGAAATACAGATAAAACAGAAGTGATCATAAAAGAAGACACTCCAAAGGGAACGATAACTGTTCGAAAGAAAGATCCTTCCGGCAGAAACCTGCAGGGAGCTGTATTTGAAGTGAAAGCTGCGGCAGATATCTATTCTGTTGTGGGAACGCTTCTGCTTTCTTCAGGAGAAACAGTGGACAAAGTTACTACGGATGAAAGCGGAACAGCCATTTCGAAGCCTCTTTATATGGGAAAATATACAGTAGAGGAACGGACTCCTCCCAAAGGTTACGTGGTTACGTCAAAAGTCTGTGATGTGGAATTAAAAGAAGGAGATGCACAAAAAACAGCCGTCTTCCAAAATGAGGAAACTCTGGTCTGCATTAAAAAGGTATCCAAAAAGGAAAATGTCAGCGATCCGGATCGGTGTCTTGCTGGCGTAAGCTTTCTTCTGTGGGAGAAAACACAAGGAGCAGACAAAGGGAAGCTTTATACAACAGACGCAAACGGCATGATCCAGATCAAGGGGCTTGTCCCTGGAACCTACGTATTTCAGGAAAAAACAGCGCCGGATGGCTATGTACCGGACGGACGCTCCTATGAATTCACAGTAGACGAAAACGGTCTTGTGGAACAGGAACAGGGACATACCATTACAGTAGAGAACGGATACACCAAAGCAGAATTTCGAAAAACAGACAAGGCCACCCAAAAAACGGTAGCTGGTGCCACCCTGCGGCTTACAGACGCAAAGGGAAAAATCGTGGACACCTGGATATCTGGGACAACACCCCACAGAATCAACCGGCTGGCAGCAGGAGAGTACCTTCTGACAGAATTGGAAGCTCCAAAAGGCTATAAAAAGGGTGCGCCTGTAAAATGCGTGATCCAAAATGAGGAAGCCGTCCAATCCTTTGAGATGACAGATGTGAAGCTGGTGACCATCCAGGTGGACAAAGTAATCCATGGAAAGGAAATTGTATGGGCCCATGGAAATCCTGTTTTTACATTTCGCTTGCAGGGAACGGATCTGGACGGAGAAAAGTACACTTATTATGATACAGTAGAATTCACCAGGGAAAATACAGATACCTCCAAAGACGCAAGACTAAGCCTATCTTTTGAAGTTCCTGCAGGAGTATATACCGTTTCCGAATGCAGGATCATGCGGTATGAACTGGAAAAGATTGACGGCGTATCCGGCGGAAAGATAAATGGAAAAGAAGTGCAGTTTGACCTGTCTATGAATCAAAATGGAACCGCCGTATTTACCAACAAAAAAACAACGGACCGGGAACTGACGGACACCGGATTTGTGAGAAATGTGATCATACCGTAGAAACAACTTTTCATAAAAAATTCCCATAAAGAAAGATTCCATATCATAAAGCCCAGCCTGGCACAGGCTGGGCTTGGGGGAAGAATTTTAATTATTTTATATTTTTTGAAAAAATTTGAAAATAACTGTTGACAATCGCATAACCTTCTGGTAATATAATCAACTGTGAGCGGCAGAAATGCTGAAGCACAAGAGTGCTGATGTGGCTCAGTCGGTAGAGCGTCGCCTTGGTAAGGCGGAGGTCACGGGTTCGATTCCCGTCATCAGCTTAAAGTCCTTGATTCTATTTCAAGGACTTTTTTGTTTATACGATATAAAAAAATCCACTTTTTATTAAGAAAAACTTTTAAAATGAGAGGGATTATGATAAGATAAATCAACTGGAGCCTGTAAAAGAAGGCTTTAAGACTAACTGATAGTATTCATATGCTATAAATAACAGAGGATTTCAGGAGGGAGAAACATGGAGAACGAAACGGTTTCCAAAAATTTTATTGAAAATATCATTGATAAAGACCTGGCAGAAGGAGTTTATGATACCGTTCATACCCGTTTCCCGCCAGAGCCAAACGGCTATCTTCATATAGGACATGCCAAATCCATTCTTTTAAATGCAGGACTGGCAAAAGAATATAACGGTAAATTCAACATGCGTTTTGATGATACAAACCCGACCAAAGAGAAATCTGAGTTTGTAGAATCCATCAAGGAAGATATCAAATGGCTGGGAGCAGACTGGGAGGACAGACTGTTTTTTGCTTCCGATTATTTCGGACAGATGTACGAGGCTGCTGTAAAGCTGATCAAGAAAGGCAAAGCCTATGTCTGCGATTTAAGTGCTGACCAGATCAGGGAATACCGCGGAACCTTAAAGGAGCCAGGGAAAGAGAGCCCATACCGCAATAGAAGCGTAGAAGAGAACCTTCAGCTGTTTGAGGAGATGAAGGACGGCAAGTACGCAGATGGAGAGAAGGTTCTCCGTGCCAAAATCGATATGGCTTCTCCGAACATGAACATGCGTGATCCGGTTATCTACCGTGTGGCACATGTAAGCCACCACAGAACCGGTGATACCTGGTGTATTTATCCGATGTATGACTTTGCACATCCAATTGAGGATGCAATCGAGGGAATTACCCATTCCATCTGTACTTTGGAATTTGAGGACCACAGACCGCTATATGACTGGGTAGTAAGAGAGCTTGAGTATCCGCATCCGCCGAAGCAGATCGAGTTTGCAAAGCTGTATCTGACCAACGTAGTAACCGGTAAGCGTTATATTAAGAAGCTTGTTGAGACCGGAATCGTAGATGGCTGGGATGACCCGAGACTGGTATCCATTTCCGGTCTGCGCCGCCGCGGATATACTCCGGAATCCATTCAGAAGTTTGTAGAGCTTTGCGGTGTTTCCAAGGCTGACAGTTCTGTGGATTATGCAATGCTTGAGTACTGCATCCGTGAGGATCTGAAATTAAAGGCTCCGCGCTACATGGCAGTTCTTGATCCGATCAAACTGGTGATCGATAATTATCCGGAAGGACAGGTAGAGTACCTGGATGCTCCGAACAATATGGAGAATGAGGCACTTGGAACCAGAAAGGTTCCGTTTAGCGGAGAGCTTTATATTGAAAGAGAAGACTTCATGATCGACCCACCGAAGAAATACAAACGTCTCTTCCTGGGAACAGAAGTGCGTCTGATGAACGCATATTTTGTAACCTGTACAGGTTTTGAGGCAGACGATGACGGAACCGTTCATGTGGTACACTGTACTTATGACCCGGAGACAAAAGGCGGCAACGCACCTGACGGACGTAAGGTAAAGGGAACCATCCACTGGGTAGAGGCAACAAATGCCGGCAAGGTTCCGGTACGCCTTTATGAGAACATTGTTGACGAGGAGAAGGGTGTATACGATAAGGAAACTGGCGAGCTGAACCTGAACCCCAATTCCCTTGTTGAGGTTTCTGCTTATGTAGAGCCAGAGCTTCTTAAGGCAAAAGGCTATGACAGCTATCAGTTCGTAAGAAACGGATTCTACTGTGCCGATATCCACGACTCCAAGGAGGGAGCACCGGTATTTAACCGTATTGTATCCCTTAAGAGTTCCTTCAAATTACCGAAGGCTTAATTGCCGGAGAAGATTAAAAAGTTTGCAGTCTGCATGCTTTACTTTGCAGAATGCCTTTTGAAAAGCGGTATTTAACTGCTGAATCGTGAAACTAAATAATTATTATAACAGTGTGAACTGCCGGTATTCCTATGGGAATTGCCGGCAGTTCTGCGCAGAAGTTTTTTAGTTAGTTTCATCTATTCGGCAGGATAAAACAACTATCATAAATATTACAAAAGCGGAGGAAATCAAAATGAAAAAGCTTAACGTAGCAAAAAAAGATGCATGTATGGCATGCAAGGCATGTGAAATTGCCTGTTCAGAGGCATTTTACAAGAAATTTGACGAGGATCTTTCCTGCATCAAAATTTCTGTACAGAAAGACGGCGTAAGCCCGAAACCAGTTGTATGCGTACAGTGCGGAAAATGCGCAAAAGTCTGTCCGGAGGGTGCCATCACTCAGAATCCAAAGGGCGTATACATGATCAACAAGAAGAAATGTGTAGGCTGCGGAAAATGTAAAGAAGTCTGTCCATTCGGCGTAATGGTAAAAGCAGAAGAAGCAGAGACAGTAAGCAAATGTATCGCCTGCGGCATCTGCGTAAAAGCATGTCCGATGGATGTTCTCGAGATTAAAGAGGCATAATGAGAGAGGGCGCTTTACCCAGCATCCTCACATAAGTATTTGTAAAATTAAAAAGGCCATTGTCCGGAGAAATTACCGGGCAGCGGCCTTTCAATTTTTTATCTGTCAAAATCAGTGACTAAAAATCAGTCGATATGAATGGAAGCTTCTTCCTTGTCCTGCTCTTCTTTTGCTTCTGCAAGATCTTCCTCGAATTCATTCGCAATTTTTTCTGCTTCTTCAAGAGCATTGTCTACGGCTTCCTCATCTGTTTCCTCAGCGTCCGCTGAATCTTCGTCTGAATCCTTTTCGGCAGGATTTTCAGCTGAATCCTCATCTTCCGGTACTTCGGCGGTCTCTTCCTCGGAAGTTGCTTCCCAGGAAATGAAATCCTCATGAACTTCCTTTTTTTCCGGCTGGCTGGAAGTCTCCTGCTCGTCCTCAAAATCATCCTCAGCATCAGCTGCCTGCTCCAAAGCTCTGCGCTTTGCAAAAGCGGCGGCTACAGCACCTGCTGCTGCGGCAGTCACTGCACCAAGGGCAACCATACCCCAATATTTGTTAATTTTTGCCATATTGTATACTCCTTTCGCGGTTCTCCACCTGTCCTGGAAACAAACAGATGGGGCTGACCTTATTGTAATACTTTTGGGACAAAAAGAAAAGAAAAAAATCATTGCGTCGATATACGCACAGGGTTATACTGATAACACAGAAAAGGAGAGATTATGGAAATAATTGTTTTAGCTTCGGGATCCCCTCGAAGAAAGGAATTGCTTGCAAAAACCGGACTGAAATTTTCCGTGGTTGTAAGCGGCGGGGAAGAAAAGGCAGAGACATCAGATCCTGCCGAAACAGTAGAAAAGTTGTCTTTGGATAAGGCATCTGCAGTTGCAGACCTGCTTCAGGCCGAAAAGGAGCCGCAGCTGATCATCGGCGCGGATACAGTGGTTGCCTGTGACGGTGAAATTCTTGGAAAGCCTTCGGATAGGGAAGATGCTTTTCGTATGCTGTGGAAGCTGCAGGGACAGACACATCAGGTTTATACAGGAGTGACGCTCCTGCTTAAGAAAAAACATACCTGGCAGGCTCATACCTTCAGCGAGAAGACAGATGTACAGTTTTATCCTGTTTCCAGGGAAGAACTGCTCGCCTATATTGAAACGGGAGAGCCTATGGATAAAGCTGGCAGCTATGGGATCCAGGGCGGATTTGGAATCTATGTGAAGGGAATTTGCGGGGATTATAATAATGTAGTAGGTCTTCCTGTTGGCAGACTGGTATATGAACTTAAGAAACTTGGAATAGACATAAGAGGTATAAAAAAATGATAAAAGCATGTATTTTTGATTTGGACGGAACACTGGCTTACACTCTGGATTCCATGGCAGCTGTAGGAAATCAGGTAGTGCGGAAGTTTGGACTGAACCCAATGCCAGTGGAGAATTACCGGTATTACTGTGGAAACGGTGCAGATATGCTGGTAAAAAGACTTCTGATCGATGCAGGAGACAAAGAGCTTGTACATTATGAAGAAGCACGTAAGCTTTACAGAACGGAATTTGATAAGGATCCTTTCTATAAAATACAGCATTACCCGGGAATGCCGGAGACTTTGAAAACTTTGAAGCAAAACGGGGTAAAGCTTGGCGTATGCTCCAACAAGCCCCATGAGGCAGCTGTGAAGGTAGTAAAAAGAATGTTTGGAGATCAGGTCTTTGACATGGTGATGGGCCAGAGCGATTCCATTCGAAAGAAACCGGCACCGGATGGTCCTCTGAAGATTGCCGAGGCATTTGGCGTGCTGCCAGAGGAGTGCATGTATCTGGGAGATTCCGGAACGGATATGCAGACAGGCAAGGCAGCAGGCATGTATACTGTAGGTGTTCTGTGGGGCTACCGGGAAAAAGAAGAGCTTTTAAAGAACGGCGCAGATGCCCTGGTGGAATCTCCGGAAGACATCCTGGATCTTTATGAGGAAAAATGCAGCAAATAAAAAAGGAGGTATATAAGATGTATACAGAAGAGTGCATCCAGACATTTTTGGAAAATCAGGAGCAGCTTTTTGATGAGCCTGTAGCAGAGAATTATGAGGAGGCAGAGGCTTTTCTTGAGGACTGCATGGCAGTGGTGGCAGATTCCATCAGCGAGGTGCGTAAATACCTGTCCGGTATGGGCGCGGATGTGGATGGTATGAGCGATGACGAACTGGAGGAAGCCAGCGAGGTATTTGTCCTGCCAGATGGAAAATATCTGATCGTAGAGGGATAAGGACTGCCAGTAATCCTGTTGGATAAATTCATATTACATAGACGTAAAATCAGGTTGCTATAATAACCATAAACAAAGATACAGGTGCAGCATTTTACAAAGCGACCCATAGTTTACAGCATTGTAAAAAGCACTTGTAGAAATGTTTAAAATATGTTACGATAATGTTAAGACTCAGCCAAAAGGGGAATGTAAAGGAGGATGGCATATGAGATCTAGGAAAATTATAGCAATGGTTATGACTTTTCTTATGATGCTTTCCTTGCTTCCGTCACTGGTATTCGCTTCTGCGGTACCGTCCGGAGAATTAGGAGGCAAGCTGAAAATCAAAGGAACTGCAGCTGTAGGATCTGAACTCAGCGCAGATTATACCAAAGTTACACCAGAGGGGCTTAGTGATGACTACGTAAGCTTCAGCTGGTCAAGGAAAACAGGAGACCAGCTTACAGAGGTTGGTACGGAGAAAACTTATAAGCTTACAGCTGATGATCTTGGAAATAAGATCCAGCTGAAGATCACCGGAAAGTCCGAGCTTGGAGTAACTGGTGAGCTGAAAGCAAACACAGTTGAAATCGTGGCAACACCGGAGGAAGCTCCGCAGGAGACTACAGAGGATCCGGATGCTGCAGCTGCACAGGATACAGCAGCTGAGGATTCTGCCGCAGAGGATATCCAGCAGGCAGAAGATGCTCAGCCAGCAGAGGATACTCAGGACGAAGTAATTGATATTGGCGGGGAACCGGAAGCTTCTGCTGATGAAATGCAGCCGGCAGAGAACCAGACAGCAGCAGATACCACAGATACATCTGATTCAGCAGCTGATTCTGCAGATGCTGCACAGCCGGCTGATACCGCAACAGATGACAGCGTAATCGATATTGGAACAGAAGACTATCTGGAAATTCCAGAAGAAGGTCAGAGCAACGATGCATCTGAGGCAGACAATGCGCAGGATGCACAGGCACCGGAGGAAGTTTCTTATGCAGCTGAGGCAGCAGCGGATACTGCATCAGAGGACGGAACTGCAGTTGTAGATTTCGGAACTGTAGATGCCGGATTCACACAGGAGGAATCTAATTCCATAGCAAAGACCGTCACCATTAAGAACACCGGTACAGGTACTCTGAATTTTAACGAGATCAGCCCGGAACACTTTATGGTACAGGATATCAATGAGCCTCTCGCAGCTGGAGAGCAGACATCTGTATGGATCATGCCAAGAGCAGGCGTTGAGGCCGGAGAATACAAGGATACCATTACCTATACCACAGAAGAGGGTACAGAGGTTTCCTTCAATGCGGATATGGTAGTAGCGGCAGCAGATGATCAGACACCAGCTGAGGAGCCGACAACTGACCCAACTCCAACCGAGGAACCATCCGCCGACAATCAGATACCAACTGAGGAACCGGCAGAGCCTACTCCGGAAGTTCCATCAGAACCAGAGGTTCAGAATGATCCGAAGATTGAAGCAGCAGATGAAACAATCACGGACAACACTGTAAACCTTGGCGAGTTTACCGTAGATGCGGATACTGCACCTACACCTGTAAAACTGAAGAATTCCGGTACCGGAACTGTGAAGCTTGCAGTACAGACTGATAAAGATTTTGTAACAGCAGCCTTTGCTTCTGAAGAAATTGAGCTTCCAGCAGATGGAAGTACTACAGCAGCATTAAGCATTACACCAAATGATACCAGCGAGACTGGTGACTTTGAGGATACCGTAACAGTTGTCAATGCAGAGACTGGAGATACCCTGCTTGCTCTTAAAGTTTCCTACTCTGTTAAGGAGACACCAGCTCCGGAGCTGACTGCAGATCCTTCAAAGGTAGAATTTGACAGCAAAGAGGTTGGCTACACAGAAGCACCTGTAGCAGCAACTGTAACTCTTGAGAACACAGGCAATGTGAAACTGACAAACCTTACTGTAAGCATCAGCGGAAGTGAGTTCACTTTAGGCAATCTGCCGGTAGCAGAACTGGATTCCAGTCAGACGGCATCCTTTACCGTAGCACCTGCAGTTGGATTAGCAGCTGGTTCTTACAGCCAGAACATCTCCATCAAAGCAGACCAGATCACAGAAATCGTAATCCCTGTAAGCTTCACTGTAACTGAAGCAGCTGTTAAGCTTACCGCAGTCAGCAAGCCAGCAGACATCACTCTGGCAAACGGCGTGGAGAAATCCGCAGAGGGATTACAGCTCCCATCCACAGTTAAGATTACCACTACAGCAGGCGACATGAACGCTTCCGTAGCATGGGATGTAAATGGATGTGCTTACAACCAGAACAGTGCAGAAGCACAGAAGTTCTCTGTAAATGGTACCGTTACCCTTCCAGATGGCGTGACCAATCCGGATAACCTGAACCTGATCGTATCTGTAAATGTTTCTGTAAGCCGCGGACCGATCGTTTCCGATGCTTCCAAGAACACAATTACAGGAATCAGCTCTGATGGTTCTTACACCACAGAGACCAAGATCACCTTCACAGCAGTTGGAGCAGGAACCGACATTGAGAACCCGATTAAGGGTGATGTAAGATATCTGCCTCTGAACTGGGAAGTTCTGGAATCAAGAAGCTGGGACAAAGCTCCATATTCCGCAACCTTCCGTATGGGCAAGAGTGGTAACTACACCTTAACGGTAACCTACAACCAGCAGAAATTCGATGGAAGCAACTGGGTAAACACAGGCACACAGGATACCAAACAGGTGAACTTCACCGTTGCAGCAGCACCGAATCAGACACTGACACCTGCTGCTGACAAGTCCGATGCAAACCAGAAGAACGCAGTAAAGACTGGTGATAACACACCAATCCTTCCATTCGTAATCATTCTGGTAATTGCAGTGGTACTGATTGCAGGAATTCTTGTTTACCGCAATAAGAAGAAATAATAAGCATTCAGCTTTTTCAAAAATAAAAAAGCATGAATGATGAAAGGGGAGGCTGATAACAGCTTCCCCTTTTTGGCGGCAGAAACCGCAGGAATGTCCGTGTACATCAGACCTTTTTTATAGATCATTCCATCCATTAACAAATATTACTAGCACTCATTTTGAATGAGTGCTAAATTTTTCTTGACTTTTGGGAAATTTGGTATTACTATAGTTTGTATAATTTAGAAGACAAAGGAGAGTGAGCTGCATGGCTGAAAAGCATGGTAGTTTATCAATTAACAGTGAAAATATTTTTCCAATTATAAAGAAATGGTTATATTCTGATCACGACATTTTTGCAAGAGAGCTGATTTCCAATGGCTGTGACGCCATCACCAAGCTGAAGAAGCTGGATGTTATGGGAGAGTATACACTTCCAGATGATTACAAGGCAGAGGTTCATGTAATCGTTAATCCGGAAGAGAAGACCCTGAAATTTATCGATACAGGTCTTGGTATGACAGCAGACGAAGTAGAGGAGTACATTACTCAGATCGCTTTTTCCGGCGCAACTGAGTTCCTTTCCAAATATAAAGACAAGACAACAGATGACCAGATCATCGGACACTTCGGACTTGGATTCTATTCCGCATTTATGGTAGCCGATGAGGTTCAGATCGATACTCTTTCCTATAAAGAGGGAGCAACTCCGGTACACTGGACCTGCGACGGCGGTACAGAGTATGATATGCAGGATGGCAATAAGACCACAGTTGGTACTGAAATCACCCTGTTCCTTAATGATGAGAGCACAGAGTTCTCCAATGAGTATCGTATGAGAGAAGTGATTGAGAAATACTGTTCTTTCATGCCTGTGAATATTTATCTTTCCAAGGAGAATGCTCCTCAGGAATATGAGACCATCGATGAGTCCGAGCTTCGCGAGGATGATGTGGTTGTAGAACATATCCACGAGGATGCCAAGACTGAGGAGAAAGAGAACGACAAAGGGGAGAAAGAAGTAGTAGAAGTTTCTCCTGCCAAGGATAAAGTAAAGATCAACAAGCGTCCGGTATCCTTAAGTGACCCGCAGCCGCTGTGGATGAAGCATCCGAACAGCTGCACAGATGAGGAATACAAGGAATTCTACCGCAAGGTATTCATGGACTACAAGGAGCCTCTGTTCTGGATCCATCTGAACATGGATTACCCGTTCAACCTGAAAGGTATCCTGTATTTCCCGAAGATCAATACAGAGTACGATTCCATTGAGGGAACCATTAAGCTGTACAACAACCAGGTATTTATTGCAGATAATATTAAAGAGGTTATTCCGGAGTTCCTGCTTCTTCTCAAAGGTGTGATCGACTGCCCGGATCTGCCGCTGAACGTATCCAGATCTGCCCTGCAGAATGATGGATTTGTAAAGAAGATTTCCGAGTACATCACCAAGAAGGTTGCAGACAAGCTTACCGGAATGTGCAAGACAGACCGTGAGTCCTATGAGAAATACTGGGATGACATCAGCCCATTTATCAAATATGGCTGCATCAAGGACAGCAAGTTTGCAGACAAGATGAATGACTATATTCTTTTCAAGAACATTGACGGCAAATATCTCACTCTGAAAGACTGCATCGAGGAGAACAAGAAGCCGGAAGAGAATACCGAGACAAAGGCTGAGGAAACCACAGAAGCCAAAGAAGAGAACAAAGAAGACTCCAAGGAGAAAGAGCCTGAGAAGACTACCATCTTCTATGTAACAGATGAGGTTCAGCAGAGCCAGTACATCAATATGTTCCGTGAGGCAGGCAAGGATGCGGTTGTTCTGAAGCACAACATTGACAGCGCATTTATTTCCCACTTAGAGCAGAAAGATCAGACCATCCAGTTCAAGAGAATTGATGCAGACCTTTCCGAGGAACTTCGCGAGGACGGTGCTGCTGATGAAGAGACATCCAAGACACTTACAGAAGTATTCCGCAGCGCCCTGAAAAACGACAAGCTGGAAGTGAAGGTGGAGAACCTGAAGAATGAGAAGGTTGCTGCTATGATGACACTTTCCGAGGAAAGCCGCCGTATGCAGGATATGATGAAGATGTACAATATGTACGGCATGGATCCGTCTATGTTTGGCGGCCAGGAGACTCTGGTGCTCAATGCCAAGCATCCGTTGGTTCAGTTTGTTGCTGGCAACAAGGATTCTGAGAAGACTCCGGTAATCTGTGAGGAACTCTACGATCTTGCAATGTTAAGCCACAAGCAGCTCTCTCCGGAAGAGATGACCAAATTTGTACAGAGAAGCAACGAGATCCTGCTTATGCTTACCAAATAAATTAAGATGTCAGGATTCTAAATAAAAGACAGTCCCGCCAGGACAGGGGAAATCCCTCCTGGCGGGACTGTTTTTTGCATGCGTAAAAACCGCCAGGACGAAAATCCTAAAATTTTTTACATTTTTATAAAAAAATTATCTCAAAAAGCTAAAAAACTGGAAATTAATTCGTATTATATATAGAGGCAAAAATTCGCTAACTGCAGATGCAGGAGTAACTAATTGTGGGAGGGACTTAACATGAAAGAGGTATACGGAACGATACGTAAACTAGGTGCAACATCAAAATACAAAGGATATTATTTTGTGGCAGAAGCTATACGGATGACTATGGAATTTCAGGAAAGACCGATGAAGATCACAAAGGACATTTATCCAAGGCTGGCAAAGAAATTTAAATCCAAACCATCCAATATAGAGCATGATATCCGTACTATTGTAAATGTATGTTGGGAAAATCATCGGGAAAGGCTGGAACAGATCGCCGGATATCCTCTGGAATACAGACCAACGAACAGTGAATTCGTAGACATGATCGCATTTTATCTGGGAACGGATGAGGAGAGCTGAGACTATAAGCTCTCAGCGGAAATCTCATTATGACTGAAAAACTCCGTTACATACTGCTCCCAGAGATGGTCCAGTTCTTTGCCCGGGAAAAAGGTCTTCAGGGAAGTGCCGGTAGTGCAAAGAAGGGTTTTGTTTTTGTACTGAAGGTTCAGATATAGTCCCGCCACCTGTTCCGGGGGAAAAGGAAGGGACGAGTTCTGAAGCAGGGCAGCAGCTTTATTGGGAGAAAACTGAAGCACGATCTTAAAGGAAAGCGGCGAACGCTTCCCGCGGATGATGGAATAGCAGATGGGCTTCACCTCTTTCCACAGTGAGTAGGTGCGATGGCTGGAACTTAAAAATTCCTGCTGGTCATTGTCGAAAAATTCAGTCTGCAGTCTGCCGTCAATGGTAAAGAGATTGCTTGTGGTGATCTCGGCCTGGTTCAGCCAAAAAAGGTCGAAGGTGTCGCCGAGAAAAAGTTTGTTTGTGAAATCTTTCTGATCAGTGATTTTCAGGGCAAGCATAGGTGCCTCCTTTCACGGGAAAAACAAATTCATAAGTATTTACCATTATAAAGCAAATTGCCAAAAAAGGAAAGAAAAAACTCTTTTCAAACATGTAGTAATGTGTTAATATAGATGTGGTATTTAAAACTACATAGCATGGAAAAGAGGACGATATAATTGAGCTATAAAATTGTTATAGATAGTTGCGGAGAACTTCTGGAGCAGTGGAAGCAGGATGAGAGATTTGAATCTGTACCGCTGACGCTTACTGTGGGAAGTGAGAATATAATTGATGACGAGACCTTTGACCAGGCAGATTTCCTTCAGAAGGTTGCAGCCTGCCCGGAATGCCCCAAGTCAGCGTGCCCGTCTCCAGAGAGCTACAGAAAGGCATTTGACTGCGAGGCAGATCATGTGTACTGCGTGACTCTTTCCTCTGAATTAAGCGGTTCCTACAACAGCGCTGTTCTTGGAGCAAGCCTTCTTCATGAGGAGAGGAAGGATAAGCAGGTTCACGTGTTTAATTCCCGCTCTGCTTCCGTAGGACAGACCCTGATCGCCATGAAGATCGCACAGTGCGAGGACGCTGGACTTCCTTTTGAGGATGTCATCAGCGTGGTGAATAAATATATTGAAGAGCAGCATACATTTTTCGTTCTGGAGAATCTGGAGACCCTTCGCAAGAATGGCCGTCTCAGCCGTGTGAAGGCACTTGTGGCAACTGCACTTAAGATCAAGCCGATCATGGGCTCCACACCGGAAGGCAGCATCTGCCAGTTAGACCAGGCCAGAGGCATGAACAAGGCTCTTGTAAAGATGGTGGAGAAGATTATGGAAGCTACGGAGAACAGTGAGAGTAAGGTGCTTGCCATTTCACACTGCAACAGCCCCAAGAAGGCTCAGATGCTCAAGGAAGCCATCCAGGAGAAGATGAAGCTGACCGACATCGTGGTACTTAACACGGCCGGAGTCAGCAGCATGTATGCAAATGACGGTGGAATTATTGTAGCGGTATAATGAATACGCTTCCTTTTTTGAAAAAAGTGTGCTATACTCACTTAAGACGATATTTCATCGCAAAGGAGACGTGCTACTATGAGTCAGAAGAAAGTAGATGCTTACAAAGCAGAGAAAGCAAACCGTGAGAAAATCATGAAAAGAGAGAAACTGATCCTGAATCTTGAGAAGCTTGCAGCACTTGTTGTATGTATTGTTGCTGTATGCTGGATTGGCTACTCTGTCTATGGCAAGGTAACAGAGGGACAGGAGACCGTACAGACAGAGACTGTTATGGATACCTCCGCACTGGATTCCTATCTGAACGGACTGAGCGGAGACGCCGAATAAAATAATTCGGCAGCCTGCCGCCAGACCGAATCTGTCAGGCATTCATTTTTCATAAATTTCAATAAAAGGTTAAAAAAATCCCCCCGGAATCATCCGAGGGGAATTTTTTGCCTCAATTATAACTTAGTAACGTTAGCTGCCTGCATTCCGCGAGCGCCCTCTGTTAAGTCATATGTTACAGCCTGGCCTTCTTCAAGAGATTTGAAGCCTTCACCATTGATTGCAGAAAAGTGTACGAATACATCAGCTCCGTCTTCTCCTGTGATGAAACCATAACCTTTTTCAGCGTTGAACCATTTTACAGTGCCCTTGTTCATTTGAGTTACCTCCATAAAAAATAAAAAAATTATAATACTGTTCTGGCGAAAAAAAATCACCAGATTTTACAGACTATATCATGTAAATATATAATCTCTAAAAACTAGTGATTTTACATTAAATAATCTTCGACATGGATTGATTATATAACCTGCACCAGAAAAAGTCAAGGAGAATTAAATTTGTGTGAAAAAAAAACAATTCTGGCGGCCAAACAGATACTTGTGGAAAAAAAGTCTTTATTAAATGAACGTTTTCGTGTATGATAGTTGTGATATAATCTAACATATGCCAAGTGTATTTTTTGATAGATACCAGAAGGGAGAGAATCAAATGGGTATTCTGATTCAGGGCGGTCGTGTTGTGGATGCGGCGTCCCAGATGGACAAGATTGCAGATGTTTACCTGGACGGCTGCGTGATCCAGGAAATCGGAGAGAAGCTGAAGGTAAAGGATAAGGATGACAGGATCATAGATGCCAGAGGAATGGTGGTAATGCCAGGACTGGTGGATCTGCATGTGCATTTCCGTGATCCGGGACAGACTGAGAAGGAAGACATTGAAAGCGGCTCGAAGGCAGCGGCAAGAGGCGGTGTGACTACAGTTGTGGCAATGCCGAATACCACTCCGGTGATTGACTGTCCGGACCGTGCCAACTATGTGAAAAACAAAGCGGCTCAGGTTTCCCCCATCCATGTGCTTCAGGCAGGAGCCATGACCAAGGGGGAACTTGGATGCGAGCTTTCTGACATTGCAGGAATGGCAGCTGCAGGCGTGCCTGTTCTTTCAGAAGACGGCAAGTCCGTTATGAAAGCAAGCCTTTGCAAGCAGGCCATGGAAGAAGCAGTAAAAGCTGGACTTCCTATTTTTGACCACTGTGAGGATATGACTCTTCGCGGGGACGGCTGCATGAACGATGACGAGAATGCAAAGCGTCTGGGGCTTCCGGGAATCTGCAATTCCACAGAGGATACCATTGCAGCAAGAGATTCTCTTCTTGCCATTGAGACAGGGGCGAAGCTGCATCTGTGCCACTGCTCCACAAGAGGCGTGGCAATTATGATGAAAATGCTGAAGGAAGAGGGCATTCAGAATGTAACCGCAGAGGTTTGCCCCCATCACTTCATTCTTACATCCGATGATATTGAGAGAGACGATCCTAACTACAAGATGAATCCGCCTCTTCGTACCAGAAAGGATGTGGATGCCCTGATCGAAGGCCTGAAGGAAGGCTATATTCAGGTTATCAGCACAGACCATGCTCCTCATACCCAGAAGGACAAGACCGGTTCCATGCGCACCGCAGCATTTGGAATTGTAGGAATTGAGACCAGCTTTGCCCTTAGCTACACCGCACTGGTTGAGACAGGAGTCCTGACTCTTTCCCAGCTGGTGGAGAAGATGAGCTACAATCCGGCCAAGATTCTGAATCTGCCCTGCGGAACCCTGCAGGAGGGTCATCCGGCAGATGTAGTGATCGCAGATATCAAGCATCCATACACCATCCATAAAGCAGACTTTGTTTCCAAAGGAAAGAATACCCCGTTTGAGGGGAAAGAAGTAAAAGGAAAGATCCTGTACACCATCTGCGACGGCAAAGTGGTCTACACAGATCCATCCGCAGTGAAATAATCCTATTTTAAGTGAACAACAGGACCGGCATCCTGGCAGACCATGCCCTGTGGTGCCTGGCTTCCTATAAAATATATCCAGGAGGACAACATCCATGATCAACAAACTTATTGCAAATATCAAGAAAACAGGTGCGCCTATTGTAGTAGGCTTAGACCCAATGCTGAACTACATTCCAAAGCAGATCCAGGAGAATGCATACAAGGAATTCGGCGAGACTTTAGAGGGCGCTGCAGAGGCAATCTGGCAGTTTAACAAAGGAATCGTAGATGCTACATACGATCTGATCCCGGCAGTGAAGCCCCAGATTGCTATGTACGAGCAGTTCGGACTTCCGGGACTTGCAGCTTACAAGCGTACCATTGACTACTGCAAGGAGAAGAACCTGGTGGTGATCGGAGATATTAAGCGAGGCGACATCGGATCCACATCCGCTGCCTATGCAACTGCACATCTTGGAAAGATTCAGATCGGAAGCAAGACCTACGCACCCTTTGATGAGGATTTTGCGACTGTAAACCCATACCTTGGAACTGACGGCGTGAAACCTTTCGTAGATGTGTGCAAAGAAGAGAAAAAGGGAATTTTCGTGCTGGTTAAGACTTCCAATCCGTCCAGCGGCGAGTTCCAAGACAGAATCGCAGAAGGCCGCCCGGTTTATGAGTGGGTTGGTGAGAAGGTAGCAGAGTGGGGCGCTGACTTTATGGGAGACGGCTACAGCTATGTAGGTGCGGTAGTAGGCGCAACCTATCCGGAAATGGGCAAGGTATTAAGAGAACTGATGCCGAAAACCTTCATCCTGGTACCTGGATACGGTGCACAGGGCGGTAAGGGCGCTGACCTTGTACATTTCTTCAACAAGGACGGACTTGGCGCGATTGTAAACTCTTCCAGAGGAATTATTGCAGCCTACAAACAGGAGAAATATGCGGAATTTGGTGAGGCAAACTATGCGGATGCTTCCCGCCGGGCTGTAAAAGACATGGTACAGGATATCAGCGAAGCACTGGAAAACCGCTAGGAGGAAGAAAATGGGCACAAAGGTAAAAGAAACCTGCACTGTGATCAGCCAGGAATGCATTGGCAAAGATATCTACAGCATGTGGCTGCAGACGAAGACCATAGCAGGAAACGCAAAACCGGGACAGTTTGTCTCCGTATATACACAGGATGGGGGCAAGCTGCTTCCCCGTCCTATCAGCCTGTGTGAAATCGATAAGGAGAAGGGCGCACTGCGTCTTGTTTACCGCGTTACAGGCAAACATACAGGTACAGAAGGATTTTCCAGACTTGGCGCAGGCGCACAGCTGGATCTTCTCGGACCTCTTGGAAACGGCTTTCCGTTAGAGGAAGCAGAAGGCAAAAAAGTATTCCTTATGGGCGGCGGCATCGGTGTACCGCCTATGCTTGAGACCATGAAGCAGCTGCATGCACAGAAAATGGCAGTTCTTGGCTACCGCGACGAGCTGTTTCTTGATAAGGAATTTGCCAAAAACGGTGACGTATACATTGCCACAGAGGACGGCTCTGCCGGAACAAAGGGAAATGTAATGGATGCCATCCGTGAGAATGCTCTGGAAGCAGACGTGATCTTTGCCTGCGGACCAAAGCCTATGCTTCGTGCAATCAAGGCGTATGCCCTTGAAAAAGGCATTCCCTGCTGGATCTCCATGGAAGAGCGCATGGCATGCGGAATCGGTGCATGTTTAGGCTGCGTATGCCAGTCCACAGAGGTGGATTCCCACTCCCATGTACACAATAAGCGAGTATGTAAGGATGGTCCGGTATTCCTTAGTACGGAGGTGGAGTTATGAGTAAAATGAGCGTAAATCTTGCCGGAGTTACCCTGAAGAACCCGGTAATGACAGCTTCCGGAACCTTTGGCTCCGGTGCGGAATACAGTGAGTTTGTAGATCTGAACCATCTTGGCGCAGTAGTGACAAAGGGCGTGGCAAATGTGCCGTGGCCGGGCAATCCTACCCCTCGCGTTGCCGAGACCACAGGAGGCATGCTCAATGCCATCGGACTTCAGAATCCGGGAATCGATGTTTTCTGTGAAAGAGACATCCCATTCCTTCTGAAATACGACACAAAGATTATCGTAAATGTGTGCGGAAAGACCACAGAGGATTACTGTGAGGTAGTAGAACGTCTGGCTAATGAGCCTGTGGATATGCTGGAGATCAATGTATCCTGCCCCAATGTAAAAGAGGGAGGAATTGCTTTTGGCCAGAATCCAAAGGCACTTGAGGCAATCACAAAAGAAGTGAAAAAATATGCCAAGCAGCCCGTGATCATGAAGCTGAGCCCTAATGTAACCGACATCACAGAGATGGCCCGTGCTGCAGAGAGCGGCGGAGCAGATGTGGTTTCCCTGATCAATACCATCACAGGAATGAAGATTGATATTAACCGCAGAACCTTTGCCCTTGCCAACAAAACCGGAGGAATGTCCGGTCCGGCTGTGAAGCCTGTTGCAGTGCGCATGGTATACCAGGTTGCAAATGCGGTGAAGATCCCGATCATTGGAATGGGCGGAATCGCAAGCGCAGAGGATGCCCTGGAGTTTATTATGGCAGGTGCCACCGCAGTCTCTGTGGGAACTGCCAACTTCATCAATCCATACACTACCCAGGAGGTTGTGGACGGCATGGAGGCATTCCTTGAGAAACAGAAAGTAGAAGACATTAACCAGCTCATCGGCTGTGTGAAATAATTCAGATAAAACAGGATAAGACCTAAGGAGGACATAAAAATGGAACAGTATAAACAGGAATTTATTGAGTTTATGATCGACTGCAATGTGCTGAAATTCGGAGATTTCGTTACAAAATCAGGAAGAAAGACCCCGTTTTTCGTAAATACAGGATTCTATCGCACAGGAGCACAGCTTCGCAGACTGGGCCAGTATTATGCAAAAGCAATCGAGAGTAAATTCGGACTGGATTTTGATGTGCTTTTCGGACCTGCATACAAGGGAATCCCGCTGACGGTTGCTGCAACTATAGCAATCAGCGAAGAGTATGGCAAGGACATCCGCTACTGCTCCAACCGTAAAGAGGTAAAGGACCATGGCGATAAGGGAATCCTTCTTGGAAGCCCGATCGAGGATGGCGACAAGGTAGTGATCATTGAGGATGTTACCACCGCTGGAACCTCCATTCAGGAGACTCTGCCTATCATCAAGGCACAGGGAGACGTTTCCCCTATCGGTCTTGTAGTATCTGTAGACCGTATGGAGCGCGGCCAGGGAACCAAGAGTGCCCTTAAGGAAATCGAGGAGAAATATGGTCTGAAGACAACAGCCATCGTTACCATGGCAGAGGTGGTAGAGCATCTTTATAACAAAGAATATAAAGGAAAGGTCATCATCGACGACACTTTGAAAGCTGCCATTGATGCATATTACAGCCAGTACGGCGCAGAATAATGGTAAAAGGAGGAAATTGCTGATGAGCGAGAAGCTTTATAAGATCGTATCAGGCGTGGGAGCCGGAAGCATTGCCCTTGGAATCATTACCCTGGTAACCGGCGTCACAACCGGAGTTCTCATGATCGTGAACGGTGCCAGACTTCTGAAGGGCAAATCCGATATGATGATTTAAGGGGATTGTTTTGAAAAAGGAAACGAAAACGATGATTCGCCGTATGGGAATCGTGTTGTTTGCAGTCTATGTGATCCTGCTGATCTACTTTCTCTTCTTTTCAGAGGAGTACGGCAGGGTTGCACAGGCGGAACGGGTGTATCGGTATAATCTGGTGCCTTTTGTGGAAATCAGAAGGTTCTGGGTATATCGGGAACAGCTGGGCGCATTTGCGGTATTTACCAATATTTTCGGAAATGTGATCGGCTTCCTACCTTTCGGGTTTATCCTTCCGGTTATTTTCAGAAGAATGAACAGTGGTTTTCTTATCTGCATATCAGGATTTATATTAAGTCTGACAGTAGAAGTGATCCAGCTTGTCACGAAGGTCGGATGTTTTGATGTAGATGATATGATTCTGAACACCCTTGGGGCAGCCCTTGGATATGTTCTGTTTCTCATCTGCAATCATATTAGGAGAAAATTCCATTATGGCAAGAAGATATAGATATTCATTTACAAAGAAAAAAGAAGCCAAAAAAGGGAAGCTGTCTGCCGGCCTGGCAGCGGCGTCCTTTTTGCTGTTTATAACGGCAGTGGCACTGGCCTATTTTCTGGACACCAGCCTGGGCTTTTTAGTAGGAGGAGTGGGCCTTTTTGCCACTCTTCTTTCTGTGTACGGATTTATTATGGGCCTTCTCAGCTTTTCAGAAGAGGGCAAAAGCCACAAAACCAGTATGATCGGCTCCATCGCAAACGGCCTGATCATGGTGGTATGGCTTGGTATTTACCTGACAGGGCTTTGACTGAGAGCGCGTTTGAAAGGAGTACTATGGACGAACGTTTGAAAAAACAGATGGACTTTATTTTGGAAGTGGATAAGGTGAAAAATATTATGCGGCAGACCTATCTGGCAGACGGGAAACGCAAGGAGAACGATGCGGAGCATTCCTGGCATCTGGCGCTGATGGCAGTGCTTCTGAAGGAGTATGCGCCGAAAGAAGTGGATCTGTCCAAGGTAATTCCCATGGTTCTGATCCACGACCTTGTGGAAATTGATGCCGGGGATACCTATGCCTATGATGATGACGGTGCAAAGACAAAGCGTGCCCGTGAGAAAAAAGGGGCAGACCGTATTTTTGGACTGCTTCCTGAGGATCAGGGCAAATGGCTCTATGATCTCTGGGAGGAATTCGAGGCCTACGAGACACCGGAGGCTAAGTATGCTCACATGCTGGACAACAGCCAGCCGCTTTTCCTCAATGATGCTACAGACGGAATCAGCTGGGTAGAGCATGGGGTAAAGAAAAGCCAGATCTACAAGCGCAACAGCCGCACAGGGGAGGGTGCACCGAAGATCTGGGAATATATGCAGGAACTAATCGACAAGCATGTGGAAAAAGGACATGTGATCGGAGATATATAAAGAGAAAGTGAGGGGAAAATTTGGACGAATTATTAGTGGAGCGATACACCCTTGCCAGCGAGCGGGTTCGTGAAGTGATGGACGAGAAGCTGGTGCCGGAGCCGTACCAGGATTTCTTCCGGAAAACCGCAGCCTTTCTTTCCCAAACCGTACAGGTGATGAACGGAAGCGGGAAAGATTTATCCATGGAGGAATGGAAAAACCTGAATCACCAGCTGTATGAGGACATTCTTCCGGAAAATTACAAAACCAGCTACGGAAATCCGGTTTACGCCTGCGAGAAGCTTGGGGAATATGGAAAGGATCTTACCTTCCTCTATGCAGAGTTAAGAGGTGCAGTTGTTTTTGCCCATGAAAAAAGAATGTGGGATATGACCGTGCTTCTGGAACTGTTTCTGGAAGTATACGGGGCGTTTTCCCAGGAAGAGCTTCCAACAGAAGCAGAGCTTAAGGGAATTCTCTGCTCCTATATCAATGACTACTGCCAGGATATGATCGAGGAGCGCACCCGGGCAAGCGTGGATCCACAGGTGGATTTTGCCGCAAGGATTATTATGGATTCTGACCTTACGGATCTTCGATACCTGTATCAGTTCGGAGAGTATATCACGGAAAATGAGCTTGGAGCAGCCCGTTTCCTGAACGGACTTTCCCAGGAAGAGATTGATGCCTGCGCAAGAACCTACACAGAGGGCTACCGCATGGGATTTGTCAACGGACGCAAGGATCTTAGCAAGAAGAAAACGGTGAACATCCGCTACAACCTTGGCTTTGAGCGCATGGTAAAGGCTGCCATTCTCCAGTTTGAGGAAATGGGATTAAAGCCTGTGATTTTCCGCTATGGAGTTCATGCGGTGAACAGACGTGGAATGCTGAGAATCGGCTACACAGGAGCTGTGGCCAATCCTCAGTTTGACTATGACCACCGCCAGGACAGCGCCCTTTACATGGACGCAGATTTTGTGCAGAGACGTCTTCGTGCGCTTCAGACCTCTTATGAGAAATATAAGGAGCTGGCAGCCGTTCATGCCGGACCTGCATGCATTGATGTATTTGGAGAAGCGCCGTTTAGTCCGGTGAGCGTGAAGGAAGCCTGGGAATATTCTGAGGCACAGCAGAAGCTGGAGATTGAGATGTCAAATGAAGCGGGGCAGATCACCAACCGCTACATCAGAGGCGACGAGAGAAGCTTTACCATTATCGCGTACCCGGTACCGGAGATTGGCGGCAATTATGAGGAGATTTTCCGCGAGATCGTGAAGATCAACACTCTGGATTACCAGCTGTACCAGAAGATCCAGCAGACCATCATTGATACCCTGGATACCTGTGAGTGGGTAGCGGTAAAGGGAAAAGGAAACAATGAGACCAATCTGAAGATTCATCTTCATATGTTAAGTGACCCGAAAAAGGAAAGCAATTTCGAAAACTGCGTGGCAGATGTAAACATTCCGGTAGGAGAAGTGTTCACCTCTCCGGTTCTTGCTGGCACAAACGGACTGCTTCATGTATCCAAGGTATATCTGGAGGGACTGCAGTTTGTTGACCTGAAGCTGGAATTTAAGGACGGCAAGATTGCGTCCTACTCCTGCGGAAACTTTGAGACAGAGGAAGAAAATAAGAAATACATTGAGGATAACATTCTGTTCCACCATCCAACTCTTCCTATGGGTGAATTTGCCATTGGAACCAACACCACAGCTTATGTGGCTGCGGAGAAATACGGCATTGCAGACAAGCTGCCGATTCTGATCGCAGAGAAAATGGGCCCCCATTTTGCAGTAGGTGACACCTGCTACAGCTGGTCCGAGGATACCCTTGTGTTTAACCCGGATGGAAAAGAGATCATCGCAAGGGACAACGAGGTTTCCATTTTGCGTAAGGAAGATATGAGCAAGGCATATTTTGGCTGCCATACAGATATCACCATTCCTTATGATGAGCTGGGAAGCATCCGTGTTCTTGGAAAGAACGGGGAGGAGACTTCTATTATTGAAGATGGAAGATTCGTCCTTCCAGGAACAGAGGAACTGAATAAGCCTTTCGGAAACAAAAATAATTAGCACATCAAAAATTTTTCTTTGCGCCATTCGTATTGACAGAAAATAGGATTCTTAGTAGAATTTACCCGAATGGTCGTTCCATATAAGGGGATTTTTACCCCCTTACATCATTTTATAAAAGAGGAGAATATTATGCCAAAAGTAGGAATTGTAATGGGAAGCGATTCAGATATGCCGGTTATGAGCAAGGCGGCAGACATTCTGGAGAAGCTTGGAATTGATTACGAAATGCGTATTATCTCCGCACACAGAGAGCCGGATGTGTTCTTTGAGTATGCGAAGACAGCTGAGGAAAAAGGCTTTAAGGTGATCATTGCAGGTGCAGGAATGGCAGCACATCTGCCGGGAATGTGCGCAGCGATTTTCCCGATGCCTGTGATCGGAATTCCGATGCACACCACTTCCTTAGGAGGAAGAGATTCCCTGTACTCCATTGTACAGATGCCGTCCGGTATTCCGGTAGCAACGGTTGCCATCAATGGCGGTGCAAATGCAGGCCTTCTTGCAGCTAAGATCCTTGCAACATCCGATCCGGAGCTTCTTGCACGTCTGAAGGCGTACAGCCAGGAGTTAAAGGAACAGGTAGAAGCCAAGGATGCAAGACTGCAGGAAGTTGGACACAAAAATTATAAGTAATCTGGTTTAAACGGATAGGGATTGTCCGATGATTTTACCGAAATGAGGCAGCTGCAAAATAAGAGGCAGCTGTGAAAAACAGAAAAATTCTGGGAGGATAAAGGCATGGATTACAAGAACGCGGGCGTTGATATTGAGGCAGGATACAAATCAGTAGAGTTAATGAAACAGCACATTGCAAAGACAATGAGACCGGAAGTACTTGGAGGAATCGGCGGATTCTCAGGTGCTTTTTCCATGAACAGCTTTAAGGACATGGAGGAGCCAACACTGGTTTCCGGTACAGACGGTGTAGGAACCAAGCTGAAGCTGGCATTTATTATGGACAAGCATGACACTGTGGGAATCGACTGTGTTGCAATGTGTGTAAATGATATTGCATGTGCAGGCGGAGAGCCTCTTTTCTTCCTTGACTATATTGCCTGTGGAAAGAACTATCCGGAGAAGATCGCTGAGATCGTAAAAGGCGTTGCAGAAGGCTGCAGCCAGTCCAGCGCAGCACTGATCGGCGGCGAGACAGCAGAAATGCCTGGATTTTATCCGGTAGACGAGTATGACTTGGCTGGCTTCGCAGTTGGCGTAGTGGATAAGAAGGACCTGATCACAGGAGAGAACCTGAATGCAGGAGATGTTCTCATTGGAATGGCATCCTCCGGCGTACACAGCAACGGTTTCTCCCTTGTCCGCAAGGTTTTTGAGATGACAAAGGAATCTCTTGACACTTATTATGATGAACTTGGAACGACCCTTGGCGAGGCGCTGATCGCACCTACCAAGATTTACGTGAAGGCTCTTAAGAGCATTAAGGATGCAGGGGTGAAGATCCATGCATGCAGCCATATTACAGGCGGCGGCTTCTATGAGAACGTACCCCGTATGCTCAAAGAGGGCACAAGAGCTGTGATCGAGAAAGACAGCTATCCGGTACTTCCAATCTTCAAGCTTCTTGCAAAAACAGGAGACATTGAAGAGAAGATGATGTACAACACTTACAATATGGGGCTTGGAATGGTTCTGGCTGTTGATCCTGCGGATGTGGATAAGACTATGGAAGCAATCAAGGCAGCTGGCGAGACTCCATATGTGGTAGGACACATTGAAGCAGGGGAAAAGGGAGTGACATTATGCTAAAGGTTGCTGTCCTGGTATCAGGAGGCGGTACCAACCTCCAGGCAATTCTGGATGCAGTTGACTCCGGTAAGATCACCAATGCCCAGGTATCCCTGGTAGTCAGCAACAATCCCAATGCCTATGCCCTTACAAGAGCGAAGAATCATGGAATCGAGGCGGTCTGTATTTCCCCTAAGGAATTTGAGAGCCGTGAGAAATTCCATGAGGCACTTCTGAAAAAATTACAGGAAAGCGGCGCAGAGCTGATCGTTCTCGCCGGATATCTTGTGGCAATTCCTCCGATGATCGTGGAGGCATTTCCAAATAAGATCATTAACATCCATCCGTCTTTGATTCCGTCTTTTTGCGGAGTTGGATATTATGGACTTCATGTGCATGAGGCAGCCTTAAAGCGGGGCGTGAAGGTAACCGGCGCCACTGTCCATTTTGTGGATACCGGCACAGATACAGGTCCGATCATTCTGCAAAAAGCAGTGAAGATTGAGCCGGATGATACACCGGAGTCTCTTCAGAGAAGCGTAATGGAAAAGGCTGAATGGAAAATTTTGCCAAAGGCCATCAATCTGATTGCCAATGGAAAGGTTTCTGTGGATGATCACATTGTGACCATCAGCGACTAAGGAGGATATTATGAAAGTACTGATCGTAGGAAGCGGCGGAAGAGAGCATGCCATTGCATGGAGCGTTTCAAGAAGCCCTAAGGTAGATAAAATTTACTGTGCACCAGGCAATGCAGGAATTGCAGAATATGCCCAGTGCGTGAACATCGGTGCCATGGAATTTGAGAAGCTGGCTGATTTTGCACGGGAGAATCAGGTAGATCTTACCATTATCGGTATGGATGATCCTCTGGTTGGCGGCGTTGTAGATGTATTTGAGTCACGGGGACTGCGCGTATTCGGACCCCGCAAAAATGCAGCCATCCTGGAAGGCTCCAAGGCTTTTTCCAAGGATCTGATGAAGAAATACAACATTCCTACTGCTGCATATGAGAACTTTGACGATCCCGAAAAAGCGCTTGCATATCTTCGCACAGAAGCCAAATTCCCGATCGTTCTCAAAGCAGACGGACTTGCACTTGGAAAAGGCGTTCTGATCTGCAAGGATCTTCAGGAAGCTGAGGACGGCGTCAAGGAGATCATGGAGGATAAGAAGTTTGGAAATGCAGGAAACACGATGGTCATTGAGGAGTTTATGACCGGACGCGAGGTTTCTGTTTTGTCCTTTGTAGATGGCAAGACCATCAAGACCATGACCTCCGCACAGGATCACAAGCGTGCCATGGACGGAGACCAGGGTCTGAATACAGGCGGTATGGGAACCTTTTCCCCAAGCCCCTTCTACACTAAGGAAGTGGACGAATTCTGCCAGAAGTATGTGTATCAGCCAACCGTGGATGCTATGGCAGCAGAGGGAAGAGAATTTAAGGGAATTATTTTCTTTGGCCTTATGCTGACCAAGGACGGCCCCAAGGTTCTGGAATACAATGCCCGCTTCGGAGATCCGGAAGCACAGGTAGTTCTTCCGCGTATGAAAAATGACATTGTGGAAGTGATGGAAGCCTGCATCGACGGCACACTTGACCAGATCGACCTGCAGTTTGAGGATAATGCAGCTGTCTGCGTAGTTCTTGCAAGCGAGGGCTATCCGGTGAAATATGAGAAGGAGATCCCTATGTACGGCTTTGAGAATTTCAAGGACAAAGAGGGATACTACTGCTTCCACGCCGGAACTAAATTTAAAGACGGACAGATCGTCACAAACGGCGGCCGCGTAGTGGGAATCACTGCAACCGGAAGCAACCTGAAGGAAGCCAGAAAGAATGCTTATGCGGCAACTGAGTGGATTACTTTTGCAAATAAATATATGCGCCACGATATTGGAAAAGCGATTGACGAAGCATAAATAAGTGGTATAAAATAGGCAGGAGACTATAGATCTGGTTTTCTGCCTTTTTCATCCAGAAAAAGCAAAGGCCATTTTCAAAAGATCATGGCTCAACCGCAAAAGTGCAGTGAAATAAGTTCATAGAAAAAGGAGAGCTTGCTATGTACAATGTAAAGAAAGTAAACGAAGATTTATACTGGATCGGCGCAAGTGACAGAAGACTTGCCCTGTTTGAAAATATTTACCCCATTCCAAGAGGGGTATCCTACAACTCCTATGTGATCCTGGACGAGCAGACCGTGCTTCTGGACACCGTTGACAAGGCTGTAAGCGGACAGTTTTTTGAGAATCTGGAGCATGTCCTTGGGGAAAGGAAACTGGACTACATCATCGTGAACCACATGGAGCCGGACCACTGCGCCATCGTAGAAGAAGTGGTAAGAAGATATCCGGAAGTAAAGGTTGTGGGAAATGCCAAAACCTTCACTATGATGAAGCAGTTCTTTACCTTTGATGTGGATGCACACGCAGTTGTAATTAAAGAGGGAGACACCATCAGCACGGGAAAACATACCCTTGCATTTGCCATGATTCCTATGGTTCACTGGCCGGAGGCAATGGTAACCTACGATGCATATGACAAGGTGCTGTTCAGCGCAGACGCTTTTGGAACCTTTGGCGCATTAAACGGAAATGTGTTTGCGGATGAGGTAAATTTCAAGGAAGAGTGGCTGGATGACGCAAGAAGATATCTGGTAAATATTGTAGGCAAATACGGCGTACAGGTTCAGGCTGCCTTAAAGAAAGCCCTGACTCTTGACATTGCCATGATCTGCCCTCTTCACGGACCAATCTGGAGAGAGGACCTTGGATGGTTTATTGAGAAATACCAGAAATGGAGCACCTATACACCGGAAGACCATAATGTGCTGATCCTTTACGCTTCCATTTACGGAAATACAGAGAACGCAGCAGACGTTCTGGCAGGCAAGCTTGCAGATGCAGGAGAGAAAAATATTGCCGTTTATGATGTATCTGTAACAGATCCTTCCTATCTGGTGGCTGAGGCATTCCGCTGCGACAGAATCGTATTTGCATGCCCCACCTACAATGCAGGCCTTTTCCCGAAAATGGAGACACTGCTTCATGAGCTGGCTGCACACAACCTTCAGAAACGTAAGGTGGCAGTCCTGGAAAACGGTACCTGGGCGTCTACAGCAGGCAAGCAGATGAAGGAAATCCTGTCCTCTATGAAGAATATGGAGATCTGTGAGAATACGGTAACTGTGAAGTCTGCCCTGAAGGAAAACCAGCTGGAGCAGCTTGACCAGATCGTAGACTTTATGACAAAAGAAACAATCGCCTGAGAGTGATGCCCTGTGAAAGTCCGGGATTTTCATAGTAAATTGCATAAAAATACCAAGTCTTATGCTTTACTTTTTTATGATTTTGTTATAAAATAGTTTACATATCAGGTTTTCACGATGAAAATAACGGACTGCAGCCGCAGGCACACAGCAGCCAGCTTTCATCCATTAAGAAAACCAGGACTGAGAGGATAAAGACATGGGAATCAGCGAACAGGACGCAATTAAGGAATTACAGACAAGAGACGCAGTCTTTGTAGCGTATTCACAGGCTACGAAGCTTCCATATGTAATTTGTGACGAAGAAAGCTTTAATGACCAGGTGTGGGTATTTGCCACAGAAGAAGAAATCAAGGCATTCGGCAAGAAGAAGCTGGAGGAGAAGGTTCTTCTCATGGGAATGAAATATGAGAAGAAGGACTACCCAAGATTCTACGGAACTCTGTATGCGATCGGCGTAAACAGTGTAGTATGGGTAGATGGAGAGAACCAGATCGAGGTGGAACTGACCAAGATCGCCAGACAGGCAGACTTCAGCCAGTTAGAGCCGAAGAAGCAGCCTCTTTTCAACTCCACACTTCAGCTTTCCGGTATTTATTTCATGCAGGAGCTGCGCCGTCCGCTTAAGAAAGAAGAGCGCACAGTCAACATGCGTGAGATGGAAGAGGAACTGATCGTAAACCTTAAGAAATCCGAATTCTTAGTAGCAATGGCTACTGATCCGGAAGACCCGAAGAAGGTGAACATTCCATACCTGAAGAACAAGCAAGGCGATATTCTTCAGCCGGCTTTCACCGATGTTATGGAATTTGACAAGTTTGCAAGAGGCAAGAAGCTTCGTGCAGCCAAGGTTCCATTTGCGAAGCTGCCGGGACTGATCATCAGCCAGGCGAAAGCATTTGTGATCAACCCTATGGGATTTAACCTGATCCTTGACAGAGAGCAGCTTGGAAGAATCCTTGGAGTGAAGATTCCGGCAGCCGTTCCGATGCCGGCAGCACAGCCAGAGAAGCCTGAGGAAGCTAAGGCAGAAGAGACACAGAACGCTCCGGCAGCTGAAGAAGCAGCACAGCCAGCTGAGGATGCTGCTAAGAGCGAAGAATAAGCAAGAATTTTATGATAACAAAAGATGCAAAGAGGCCGGGGCCCAAGACTCCGGTCCCTTTGTTTTTACAGTGGCAGATGCCACAGGGAGGGAAATATGGTAATCGAAATAGATTTCCAGAGCGGTGAGGCACTGTACACTCAGCTGATGAATCAGATCATCCTGGGAATTGCCACATCACGGCTGCAGGAAGGAGATCCTCTTCCATCTGTCAGGCAGCTTGCAGATACCATCGGAATCAATATGCATACCGTAAACAAGGCCTACTCATTGCTGCGCCAGGAGGGCTTTGTATCCATTGACAGAAGAAAAGGCGCAGTGATATGCCTAGATGTGGACAAAATAAGAGCCACGGAAGAACTGAAGCAGAATCTTAAGATTGCCCTTGCAAGGGGCTGCTGCAACAATGTGACAAGAGAGGAAGTTCACAGCCTGATCGATGAGATTCTGGATGAGTACGGGCAGTAAGGAGGAACAACTGATTTATGCGCAATAAATTCACGAAGCAGGCTCAGAATGCACTGGCCCTGGCGAAAGCCGCAGCTGTTGACTTTGAGCTTGGCTATATCGGCACAGAGCATCTTCTCCTGGGGCTTTTAAGTGAGACAGAAGGTACAGCAGGAAGAGTGCTGGAGGAATTTCAGGTGGATGGCAAGAAGCTTGTGGAGCTGATCGACAAGCTGGTTACCCCTGTTGATGCCGGGAATGTGGAAGTGATAGACACGCAGCCGGTCTACAGCCCAAGGACCCAGAAGGTTCTGGACAGTGCAGAAGCAGAGGCACAGAGTACAGGCTGCGAGAAGGCAGGAACAGAGCATCTGCTTCTTGCTATGCTAAGAGAGACGGACTGTGTAGGAACCAGGCTTTTGTACACTATGGGTGTGAACATCCAGAAGCTTTATGCCTCTGTTCTTGGTGCTATGGGCTATGACAATGAGTCCATCCAGGAAGAATTTCAGGCAGCCCGGGCAATGCAGCAGGGCCAAAAAGGCAGCGTTACCCCGGCACTTGACCAGTACAGCCGCGACCTTACCCAGATGGCGGCAGAGGGCAGACTGGATCCTGTAGTGGGAAGAGACCGGGAAATCACCAGGCTGATCCAGATCTTAAGCCGCAGAACCAAGAACAATCCCTGTCTGGTGGGAGAGCCAGGCGTGGGCAAAACAGCCATTGCTGAGGGACTGGCACAGAGGATTATCGCAGGCACCGTGCCGGATACCATCCGGGACAAAAGACTGGTTGTGCTGGATCTTTCCGGAATGGTGGCTGGAAGCAAATACAGAGGCGAGTTCGAGGAGCGAATCCGCAAGGTGGTAGATGAAGTAAGGGAGAATCAGGGAATCCTTCTGTTTATTGACGAGCTTCATACCATTATCGGAGCAGGAGGGGCAGAGGGAGCACTGGATGCTTCCAACATTCTGAAGCCATCTCTTTCCAGAGGGGAGCTGCAGATCATTGGAGCTACCACCCTGGAGGAATACCGCAAATATATTGAGAAGGATGCAGCACTTGAGCGCCGTTTCCAGCCGATTACGGTGGAAGAGCCTTCTGAGGAAGAGACTTATGAGATTTTGAAAGGGCTTCGTCCTTATTACGAGCGCCATCATAAGGTGGAGATTCTGGATGAGGCACTGGAAGCCGCAGTGAAAATGTCTGTGCGCTACATTAACGACCGTTTTCTTCCGGACAAGGCCATCGACCTGATCGATGAGGCAGCTTCCAAGGTACAGCTGTCTGGTTATCAGGCATCCACAGATTCAGAAGAACTGAGCAGGGAAATCCAGGAGATCCTTCAGGAGAAAGAGGGCGCGATCAAGAGCGGCAATCTGACTCTTGCAAAAGAATACCAGCAGAAGCAGAAAGAAGCAGAAGCAAAGCTTGAGCAGCTTCATGCAAAGGAAGAAAAGAAGAGCCGCAGAAGATCCGGAAAAGTAGATGAGAAAGCAGTGGCATCCATTGTATCTGACTGGACCAAGATTCCGGTACAGAGGCTGACCGAAGGGGAGACCAGACGTCTTGCCCAGCTGGAGAAAGAGCTTCACAAGCGTGTAATTGGCCAGGAGGAAGCGGTACATGCAGTTTCCCAGGCTGTAAAGCGCGGACGTGTAGGCCTTAAGGATCCCAATCGCCCTATTGGCTCCTTCTTATTCCTTGGCCCCACCGGCGTTGGTAAAACCGAGCTTTCCAAGGCGCTTGCCCAGGCTGTGTTTGGAAGCGAGCAGGCAATGATCCGTGTGGACATGTCTGAATATATGGAGAAGCACAGCGTCTCCAAGCTGATCGGTTCCCCGCCAGGGTATGTTGGCTATGATGAGGGCGGACAGCTCAGTGAGAAGGTGCGCAGGAACCCGTACAGCGTGATCCTTTTTGATGAGATTGAGAAGGCTCACACGGATGTGTTCAATATTTTGCTGCAGGTGCTGGACGACGGCCATATTACAGATGCCCACGGAAGAAAGGTGGACTTCAAGCAGACCATTATCATTATGACCTCCAATGCAGGGGCGCAGGCCATTGTGGAACCCAAACAGCTTGGCTTTATTTCCACAAAGGATGAGAAGAAAGATTACGAAAAAATGAAATCCGGCGTTATGGAAGAAGTCCGCAGGCTTTTCAAGCCGGAATTCCTGAACCGAATCGATGAGATCATGGTATTCCATACTTTGAACAAAGAGGAAATCCGCAAGATCGTCACCCTGCTTTTGAAATCCTTAGAGGAGCGCTGCATGGAACAGATGGACATCCGTTTGAATGTGACGAATTCTGCTGTGGATTATCTGGCTGAAGCCGGATTTGACGCCAAATACGGGGCAAGACCGCTTCGCCGCGCCATCCAGTCCAAGATCGAGGACCGTCTGGCCAATGAGCTTCTGGAGGGCAAGATCAAAAGGGGAGATCAGGTACAGGTTCAGTACCGCAATAAAGAAATCCGGTTTATTGTAAAAGATAAAAAGGAAGATTAAAGATTTCGTAAAATTTGTCAGGTTAATTCTAAAAAACTTATAAATTCATGTAAGGTACTGGCAAAGAAAAAGGTTTTATTATATAATATGTACAACGTCAGGGAAACCTGATGAAGAAGATCCGGCAGCTGTATTTTTGCCGGAGAACATAACGAAAGAGTCTTAGGGAGGACAAGCATCATGGCAGTAGTAAAGGAACTGATCCGTACAGAGGAAAATGGTACTATCAGCTTTGGAGATTATGAGAAGAATCAGAAGTCAAAGGTCTCTGATTATCCGCATCAGGGAGATATGTATAAAGTAAAAACATTCAAGGAGATCACCAAGCTGGAGCGCAACGGCATGTTCGTATATGAGTCTGTACCGGGCACCGCTGTATTTGGTCTTGCACAGGACGGAAGCCAGATGAGCTTTCGCGTAGAAGGACCGGAGGATGCGCAGATTACAGTAGAGCTTGAGGCTGAGGCTGTTTACGAGGTATATCTTGACGGCGCAAGCACAGGCAAAATGGAAACCAATCTGGGCGGTAAGCTTTCTTTCAGCGTAGAGCTTGGAAATGGCTCAGCTGTTGAAGTAAAAATTGTAAAATGCTGAAAAATAAAAAAATAGTCTATTTTTGTCAGGAGTGCGGCTATGAATCCGCCAAGTGGATGGGCCAGTGTCCTGGATGCAAGGCATGGAATTCGTTTGTGGAGGAACCAGTTTCCACAGTGAAAAAATCTGCCGCAGGGGGCAAAGCGTCCATACGACAGCAGTCTGAACCGGTGATTCTGAAGGATATCAGCCTGAAGGAAGACGAGCGTCAGACAACGAAAATAGGTGAACTTGACAGAGTACTCGGGGGCGGCATCGTCCCCGGGTCTTTGGTTCTTGTGGGTGGAGATCCGGGTATTGGAAAGTCCACCCTTCTTTTGCAGGTGTGCCGGAACCTGACAGAGAACGGAAGCTCTGTGCTTTATATATCCGGCGAGGAATCCCTGCGGCAGATCAAGCTGCGGGCAAACCGTATTGGAACTTTCAATGAGAATCTACAGCTTTTGTGTGAGACCAACCTGGATAAGGTACGGGAAGTCATGGAGCGCAAGAAGCCGGATGTGGCGATCATAGACTCTATTCAGACTATGTTTGATGAAGAAATCGGTTCAGCACCTGGAAGTGTGTCCCAGGTAAGAGAGTCTACGAACGTGCTGATGCAGATTGCCAAGGGACTTGGAATTACTATTTTTATAGTGGGCCATGTGACCAAAGAGGGAAATGTAGCCGGACCAAGGGTGCTGGAGCATATGGTGGACACCGTGCTTTATTTTGAGGGAGACAGGCATGCTTCCTACCGGATCCTGCGTGCCGTCAAGAACCGATTTGGCTCCACCAATGAGATTGGTGTTTTTGAAATGCGGGAGTCCGGCCTTGAGGAAGTATCCAATCCTTCCGAGTACCTTCTGGAGGGACGCCCGGAGAATGCTTCCGGGTGTGTTGTGGCGTGTTCTATGGAGGGAACCCGTCCAATCCTTGTGGAAATCCAGGCGCTGGTATGTGAGAGCAATTTTGGCATTCCAAGGCGGACTGCAGTGGGCACAGATTTTAACCGCGTGAACCTTCTGATGGCTGTTCTGGAGAAAAAGGTGGGCCTTCATCTGGCATCTTCCGATGCCTATGTAAACATTGCCGGCGGCATGAAGATGACAGAGCCGGCGATTGACCTTGGAATCTGCCTTGCAATCGCATCCAGCACCAAAGACATTGTGATTCCTGATAAGCTGATGGCCTTCGGGGAAATCGGCCTCAGCGGCGAAGTCCGCGCCGTAAGCATGGCCGGCCAGAGAGTCCAGGAAGCAAAGAAGCTGGGCTTCGAAACCGTAATCCTGCCGGAAGTGTGCCGCGGCTCCGTAGAAAAAGAGAAGTCCCGGGGAATCCAGCTGGTATATGTAAGACAGATTCAGGATGCGATTCGGTATATTATGAAGGGATGAGCGTCTACACAAAAGACTTGCACAAAAAATATGTAATTATTTGTAAAAAGTGCTTGACTTCTCCTTGCGGCAGTGG
>NZ_QTVN01000012.1 GCF_003460605.1 Ruminococcus sp. AF31-8BH | reverse complement strand
AAAACTGCGCCACAGCCTTGGCAGGCCATCGCGCAGCGATTTTGTTCAATCGGGATTTGTTAAGTTGGTAGTAAATTTTTGCAATAATGAAGGTAAAGGAGAGCTTTTTATGAGTACAAGAAAGACGATAGGAGGGGCTTTGGGGGCCATCATTGTATTGATAGTAGCTCAAATATTAGCTCAGTTAGTGGCAAGTTTGTTTGTTTTGGTTAAAATTCCAGAAGGTATATGCAATATTATAGCAGGAATTATATATGTTGGATTAGCATTTGTTTTAAGTGAATTATTTTCAAAAAGACTACTTAAAATAAAAATAGAAAATTTGGGAATGCCAAAATTTTCAATTAAAGCTAAATGGATTATTGTAGGTGTATTATTACCTGTGACAGTAAAAGCGGTTTATCTTTTTTTCTTTTCTGGAAAGTACGTTTCTTCTGGAATGAATAGTAATCAGATTTTTTCAACACTGAGTGCTGGTATTGCTTTTACAGGCATAGCCGCTGGTTTTGTTGAAGAAATGGTTTTTCGAGGAGTTATTCTAAATCTGTTAAAAGAGAAATGGAATATTAAAGTAGCTGTATTAATTCCATCAGTTTTATTTGGATTAGTACATATTATAGGAATGGATTTTTCCATTATAAGTAGCCTGTTGGTTCTTATTGCAGGAACAATGGTGGGAATAATGTTCTCAATGGTTGCTATTGAAAGTGGTTCTGTTTGGAACAGCGGAATTGTCCATTCACTTTGGAATATTTTAATTATTGGCGGCGGTTTATCAATAAGCGAAAAGGCAGATGAATATTCGGTTATGACATATGTACTTGATTCAAAAGACTTTGTTTTCACTGGTGGAGAATTTGGAATTGAATCATCAATTATTGCACTATTAGGTTATGTTATAGTTACTTTAGCAGCAATATGTATGATTAAGAAAAAAAGCAAAAGTGTAATAAGTATCAAAAAACAAAATCCAGTTTGTTGAACTGAATCCGAAAAGCATTAGGCGCAGAGGAGATAGAATCCTTTGCGTAAAAGACTAACGAACATATTTAATGAAACATCGGAACCATCTTCTTTTTGTTGTCTACCTATAATAACGATTGGAGTAATCGATTATAGACACTGCAATCAAAAAAATCTGAAAATATATTTATCAACATTACATAAAAGTGTGTAGATGTACATAAAATGGGAATACATATTGAAATTCAGGTCGTTCTGTGATAGAATCTCATTACTAAAAAGTGTGTAGATGCACGGAAATGGGGAGTGTAACGATGGAGATTAAAAGAGACGCTTACCTACAGCAGCTGATCGAGCGAAAAGATAATGGAATGATAAAGGTGATTACCGGCATTCGTAGATGTGGCAAATCCTTTTTGCTGTTTACCATCTTTAAGAGATACTTACTGGAGAACGGCGTTGATGTTGATCATATTATTGAAATTGCATTGGATGGTATTGAGAACGGGGAATTAAGAGATCCCAAGGTATGCTTCAAGTACATCAAGGATGCCATGAAAGACGACGGGAAGTATTATCTCCTTTTGGATGAAGTGCAGTTCATGCCACGATTTGAGGAAGTGCTGAACAGCCTGCTCCGCATGAGCAATATTGATGTGTATGTCACCGGAAGTAATTCCAAGTTCCTGTCCAGCGACATTGTGACCGAATTCCGTGGCAGAGGTGATGAGATTAGAATCTACCCTCTCTCCTTTGCAGAGTTTTATTCTGTCTATGACGGCGATTATGATGATGCCTGGGATGACTACATGATCTACGGAGGATTGCCGCAGATCGTAAGTTTCCAGAGCGAACGACAGAAAGCGGACTATCTGAAGAACATCTTTGCAAATGTCTATCTGAAGGATGTTATTGAAAGAAATAAGATTCAGAACGTGGATGAGATTGGGATTCTGGTTGATGTGCTTGCATCTGCAATCGGCGCACCGACCAACCCTTCAAAGATTGCCAATACCTTTGCCAGTGAGCGCCAGATGACTTATGCTAATAAAACCATCTCCAAGCATATCGACCATTTGACAGATGCCTTTTTGATTTCCAAGGCAAGCCGATACGATATTAAGGGCAGAAAGTATATCGGTGCAAATCTGAAATACTACTTTACTGATTTGGGACTGAGAAATGCACGTCTGAATTTCAGACAGCAGGAGCCTACTCATATCATGGAGAACATTGTTTATAATGAGCTGCTGATCCGTGGCTACAATGTTGATGTGGGTGTCGTGGATATCTTCGATAAGGATAAAGAGGGCAAACGTGTTCGCAAGCAGTTGGAGGTTGACTTTGTGGTGAATCAAGGAAACCAGAGATACTATATCCAGGTTGCATATGACATGACTTCGGAAGAAAAACAGACGCAGGAGTTCAATTCTCTGCGTAATATCCCGGACTCTTTCAAGAAGATCGTCATTGTAAATGGCAGCAAAAAGCCTTGGAGAAATGATGAAGGTTTTGTCATCATGGGAATGAAGCATTTCTTGCTGAATGCGAATAGCCTGGAATTTTAAGTCGATTTGAGTTGTTGCTGTGGTGTTGTTCTATTTCAAAAAAGAGTGAAATGATATAAATAAGGCCACGGCTGATTTCATGTTGGAACAGCCGTGGCTCAGTTTATTTTTTTATCCGTACAAACGAGACTGTTCCGCAGATTATGTAGAACAGACAGAGTACGATTCCGATAGTGAGAACATACGAGAATAAATGGAAAGATACAGGTGGAAATTTTTTTCTCCCATATGGTGTTATCTCGAAAGTGTTCCGCGGAAAATATCTGGATGAGTTAAAAAGCCTGTGGAATGATTCTAAGCTTAAATTTCATGGTACAGCAGAGAAATATCAGAACAGCTATCGTTTTAAAGAACTTCTTGATAAGTGTTATGAAAAGAACTGGGTCTCTTACTGCAAAGAAACTTTCAATGGTGCACAGCCGGTTATCAATTATCTTGGAAAATATACCCACAGGATAGCAATCAGTAATCATCGAATCAAATCCATGACGGATACGACAGTTACATATGCAGTAAAAGACTATAAAAACGAAGGCCACTGGAAAGAGAAAACAATTTCAGGAGAAGAATTCATCCGTCGATTCATGATGCATGTTCCACCCAAACGATTTGTCAGAATCCGGCACTATGGTCTGCTATCATGTAGAAACAAGAGAAAAAAGATAACTCTCTGCAGAAACCTGCTTGGATGCAAGAAATACATTTCTACATTAAAAAATCTAAATGCAGTAGAAATGATAAAGGTTTTGTATCACATCGATGTATGCAAATGTTCTTCTTGCGGAGGGAATATGGTATCACCCCGCAAAGATAAATACAGTTCTTCTTTTCATGCACATGTGAGATGTTAAAATCTACAATTGCATAGAATAAATGACTTCCGCATAGGAGGTTTGTTTGTCATGCCTGAAATTGATTTCTTGAATAAAAAAACTTTTACCAAAACACCCAGTATGATAAACTTAAGGAAAAGAGCAATAATTGAATCCCCATAGCTATCGGCTAAAGGGACGCGACTTTGTTCACCAAGGTAAAATCGAAATTGAATACTGAAGGGATATATTTTAAAATGATACTAGAAACTGAAAGATTGATTTTAAGAAAGTGGACGCAAGATGATGCAGAAAGTTTGTTTACTTATGCAAAAAATCCAAAAGTAGGGCCAATTGCCGGATGGCCTCCTCACAAGGATATCGAATCAAGTAAATATGTTATTGACAATGTTTTCACCGGAGCAGAATGCTATGCAATCTGTGAAAAAGAGAATAATGTTGCAATAGGAGCTGTTGAACTAAAACTAAACGGACATACAGATATGACAGATAGAGATGATGAATGTGAACTTGGTTACTGGTTGGGAGAACCATTCTGGGGCAGAGGGTATATGCCAGAAGCGGCATATGCGCTTATGAAACGAGGATTTGAAACGCTTGAAATGACTACAATATGGTGTGGCTATTATGACGGAAATAAAAAGTCCAAAAGAGTACAGGAGAAACTTGGATTTATTTATCATCATACTTGCGATGAGGTTCCAGTACCATTGCTTAATGAGATAAGAGTTGGCCATACAAATGTCATAACAAAAGAGCAATGGAAAAGCCATACACAACCTGATGGAAAAATCCACGTAGCCAATATCGAAGAAGTGTAAAGAACCAATTATATCTGTTGGAGAGAGTGGTGAAAAGTTATGAAGTTATTATTTAAACAAAGGCTGTTTTCATGGTTTGACAGCTATGATATCTATGATGAAGCAGGCAACACTGTTTATGTAGTAAAAGGTCAGTTGTCCTGGGGACATAAACTTGTAATTTATGATGCCTATGGAAATGAAGTGGGAATGGTTGTTCAGAAAGTACTTACTTTTCTTCCTAAATTCGAAATTTATAAAAACGGCAGTTATATCGGATGCCTGAGCAAAGAATTCTCATTCCTGACGCCACATTATAATATTGATTACAATGGATGGCATATTGATGGAACCATTATGGAATGGGACTATAGCATTCTTGATCGAAGCGGTTATTCAATTGCACGGGTTAGTAAAGAACTGTTTCATATGACGGATACATATGTTATTGATGTGCAGGATCCAGGAAATGCGTTGGATGCGCTGATGTTTGTACTGGCAATCGATGCAGAAAAATGTTCCAGAAATTAAATAGTTGATCTTGTTACCGAAGATATTCGGAGATGGGGAGGTAGCATGGGATTATTCAAAAAGAAAATCGTGAAAAAAACATATGACAGAGAACAGATGAAACCAGTTATTCGTGCAAGCATTTGCACCGGAGAAGAAGTAGCAGGATTTAAAGATATACGGACCGGAAAAATCGAAGAGATCATGCTGATCAGATCGTCGGAAGACTTAGAAAAATTCAAAGAGATATATGAGATAACAGAGGAAATCTCAAAAGAATATTAGACATCTTCTGGGTTGTGGATGAACGCCAGGTATTCGTCTGTAAGCTTATAGGGAAAAAGGAGTTATTTTATAAAGGTGATGAAAATTACTTACATTAAACACAGTGGATTTTTAATTGAAACTAAAGATTGCTACTATATTTTTGACTATTATAAGGGTGAATTACCACTTCTTGACAAGAAAAAAGAAGTAATTGTTTTTTGCAGTCATTTTCATAAGGATCATTTTAATCCTGTGATTTTTGAGATCCTTGACGATATGGGAATGACATATCAGACAGTTCTGGCGAATGATATACGAAAAAGGAATCATCTGTCGGATATGAAGATTACATATGTTTATCATGATCAGACTTATAAGCTGGATAATGGCACCCAAGTCGATACATTGCTATCTAACGATAGTGGTGTAGCATTTATTGTTAAAACAAAGGAAGGCACCATTTATCATGCCGGTGACTTAAACGACTGGTATTGGGATGGTGAGCCGAAAGCTGACAATCAGAGACTTACTTCAGCATATCGTGCGGAGATCAGCAAAATCAAGGGTATGCATTTTGACGCTGCATTTGTCCCCTTAGATCCGAGGCAGGGAGATCACTATGCTGACGGAATCCTGTATTTCCTTAAAAATGTAGATTGCAATGTCATTTTTCCAATGCATTACTGGAATGATGCCAGTGTAATTAAGCGGTTTATTACTGAATGCCCACAATATAAGTCACGAATTAAAAACACAGAATGTACAAAAGAAGAATTATGAAGTTTAAGATGATTCACGAAAACTACAATGTGTCAGATCTGGAGCGATCTATTAAATTTTACAACGAGGCTCTTGATCTGCACGAAGTGAGAAGAAAGACTACAGATGATTTTATCATTGTGTATCTGAGCAACGATGTAAGTGATTTTGAGTTGGAACTTACCTGGCTTAAAGATCATCCACAGCCATATAATCTGGGTGAATGCGAATTCCACCTGGCATTCCAGGCAGAGGATTACGAGGCAGCACACAAAAAGCACAAAGAGATGGGATGCATTTGCTTCGAAAATGAAGCAATGGGAATTTATTTCATCGTAGATCCAGATGGCTACTGGCTTGAGATTCTGCCGTAAAGCTGGTTGAGAAATCGAAAAAAACTGATGTATATTGATAATTTTAAAATCGTTCACATAAGAAAAATATATTTGGAAACATTGTCTCAGGAATAAGAAGTGATTATGAAGTATTGCAATGGAGACCAGAGAGCAATCAATAAACCAGTGCGGGATCTTGATATCCAGTACCGGTATTATTATTTTATAGAGGCATCTTGCATATGTTATTAACAGACAATATAATAAATACATTGGAGCAGTTTCAAGAAATGAAGAACTTTCAATTTTTGAAAGTGGGTGACTATATGAAAACAATACATCAATATTATCTTCATTGATTTCTACTAATAAGGTCAGTCTGCTTCAGATCTGAGGTGCTTATCCGAAAATGATTATTGCTCGAACCAAACATCCAAAATATAGCTATGAAGGAATCAAGATTCACGACATAGCTGATTGGTTGTTGCAAGAATAAGCACCTTTGTATTTTGATAATGTATATGAATAAGAAATAACTGCCATACTGTGCAGTTGTACCCAAAATAAATTGTATGGGAAAGACAGTAAAAATAATACCGTCTGTAAGAATATACGGACGGAAATGGGATGTGGAGGCATGGAGTATGTTTAAAGAAATTGGGGATGAACGGGCTTTTAACGGGATTTTAAATCAGATCATAGAGAACATTCAGAATGGCAATCTCAAAGCGGGAGCTGCCCTTCCGGCAGAGCGGACAATGGCGGAGACCATGGGAGTGTCCAGACCGGCAGTCAGAGAAGCTCTGAGAGCACTGGAACTGTTGGGAATAGTAAAGCCGGTGCCGGGAGGCGGGAATTATATTACGGAGGATCTGGATACCTGGCTGATCGAACCCTTATCCATACTTTTTAAATTAAATCATGGATATCTGCGCCAGAATCAGCAGTTCCGTGCGGCACTGGAAAGAGAAGCAGCAATTCTTGCAGCGAGAAAGTGCACACCGCTGGATGCAGCAGAATTAAGGGTGATTCTTGCACGGCTGGACGCAGCAGAAGATGAAAAGATACGGGGTGAACTGGATCGCGAACTTCACCAGAAGATTGCAAAGATCGCAGATAACCCGATGGTTTACAGTGTCCTTGCGGCAGCGGATCAGCTGACTGAGAATATTGTTTCCGGGACGAGAGACTACATTATGAAAAAGAATAATTCTGCCAAAGAGGTTGATGACCAGCATCATCGGCTTGTTGAGGCGATCATCAACGGAGATGCAGAACAGGCGGAACGATGTATGTCCGAACATATGGATACGATTGAACGCTATATGGAAGAAATGCAAAAAAAATCCTGAGAAATTTTGGGCATTTTTACAGGATAAATTGATATGACCTCTATTGCGTTTTGGTAATACCAGTGGTATAATCAAAATACAAATTGGTAATGCCAATAAACAAAACTGGCAATGCCGGAAAGAGGGACGAAACAATGGGATATGTGAAATGGTCATATGAGACACTGAATCATTTTTGCGGAGACGTATTCAAGGCGTTTGGTTTTACAGAGGAAGAAAGCAATCAGATCAAGGATGTGCTTCTTACGGCTGACCTTTATGGAATAGAAAGTCATGGTATGCAGAGAATGGTGCGTTATCATAAGGGAATCGAAAAGGGAACGATCCATCCGCAGGCGAAGCCTGAAGTTGTATTTGAAACACCGATATCTGCAGTGATTGACGGCCATAATGGAATGGGACAGCTTATTTCCGTTTATGCAATGAAAAAAGCCATCGAAAAAGCCAAAAAAACCGGAGTTGGAATTGTAACTGTCCGTGAGTCCAATCATTTCGGTATTGCCGGATATTATGCAAAGATGGCGTGCGATGAGGGACTTTTGGGAATGGCCTGCACCAATTCAGAGGCTATTATGGTTCCTACGTTTGGCAAAAAAGCCATGCTTGGCTCAAACCCAATTGCAGTAGCTATGCCGGCAGACCCGTATCCGTTTTTCTTTGACTGTTCTACCACGGTAGTTACAAGAGGAAAACTCGAAATGTACAACAAAATGGAGAAACCGCTTCCTGATGGATGGGCGCTGGATAAAGATGGTCATGCAAGCACAGATGCACCGGATGTCCTTGCCAATATTGTTGCAAAGAAGGGTGGCGGAATCATGCCTCTTGGTGGAAATGAAGAAGTTACAGGAAGCCACAAGGGATATGGATATGGTATGCTGTGTGAACTGTTCAGTTCCATTCTTTCCATGGGTGTCACTTCGGATCATTGCTGCACATTCCCGGATAAAACAGGAATCTGCCATGGATTTATGGCAATCGATCCGGCTTTATTTGGTGATCCTCAGGCAATCCGCAGACATTTTTCAGAATACCTGGAAACTTTGAGAGAAAGCCCGAAGGCAGAAGGCAAAGACCGTATTTATACACATGGTGAAAAAGAAGTTTTTGCAGAAAAAGAAAGAAGAGAGCATGGATTACCTGTAAACGATAATACGATGGTCGAACTTGCTAATCTGTGTGGATATCTCAAACTTGACTTTGATAAATATTTTGATGGATATGAGCTTCCAAAAGACAGCAAATTCTTTACAGGAAACTATTAATAGATGAGATTAGAAAATACCAGGGAGGACAACAGAAATGGATTATGCAAAAGAATCTTTAAGACTGCATGGAGAATGGAAAGGTAAGATTGAAGTTGTAACAAGAGTACCTGTAGAAAATAAGGATGATCTGTCACTTGCTTATACACCTGGAGTTGCACAGCCTTGTCTGGAAATCCAGAAGGACGTAAACAAATCCTACGAACTCACAAGAAGATGGAACATGTGTCTGGTAGTTACAGACGGTTCTGCTGTTCTTGGACTTGGAAATATCGGACCGGAAGCCGGAATGCCGGTTATGGAAGGAAAATGTGTCCTTTTCAAGGCATTTGGTGATGTGGATGCATTCCCGCTCTGCATTAAAAGCAACGATGTGGACGAAATTGTAAATACAATCTATATGATCTCCGGTTCCTTCGGTGGAGTAAACCTGGAAGATATTTCCGCACCGAGATGTTTTGAAATCGAGAAGAAATTGAAAGAAAAATGTGATATTCCGATCTTCCATGATGACCAGCATGGTACTGCGATCATTACACTGGCAGGTCTTACCAATGCACTTAAAGTTGTTGGCAAGAAGAAAGAGGATGTCCGTATTGTAATGAACGGAGCCGGAGCAGCAGCAATCTCTATTGCACGTCTGCTTCTTACAGCCGGATTTAAGAATATCACCCTCTGCGACAGAAAGGGTGCAATCTATGAGGGACGCCCGGAAGGTATGAATCCGATCAAAGATGAAATGGCTAAAGTTACCAACCTGGCTAAAAAATCCGGTTCTCTTGCAGATATGCTGGTCGGCGCAGATGTATTTATCGGTGTTTCCGCACCAGGTGCCGTTACAACAGAGATGGTTAAGACCATGAATAAAGATGCAGTTGTTTTTGCATGTGCAAACCCGACTCCGGAGATCTTCCCGGATGACGCAAAGGCAGGCGGGGCAAAAGTTGTTTCTACAGGAAGAAGTGATTTCCCGAACCAGATTAACAATGTACTTGCTTTCCCTGGAATCTTCCGTGGTGCATTTGATGTGAGAGCAAAAGAGATCAATGATGAGATGAAGCTGGCAGCGTCTGAAGCACTTGCTAATCTGATCACAGATGAGGAACTTTCTCCGGAATATATCATTCCGAAGGCATTTGATAAGAGAGTAGGACCGGCAGTAGCCAAAGCGGTTGCTGAGGCAGCAAAGAGAACCGGTGTAGCCCGTATTTAAAAGACATACAATTTAATAATTAAGATAGGCAATTCTCCCCGGCATGACTTATAATAGGGACAGCAAGGACGTGTGACTGCAATAGATTTTACTTCAAGGAAACGTCCGCAGTATGCCGGGGAGTGCCTTTTTTTACATATTCTATAGGCGTAACCCTTTAATATCTTTAATACGTGATAAGATTGTATTGCAGCTGCAGCTGACAATACCAGGCAGAGGATCAATGACATTGTGCAGAAAGAGCTCCATTTCATCACTAGATGAAGCAACGGCATGTACATGAAGCCTGTCCCTTCCAGTGACACGGTAAATTTGTGTAACTATATCATTTTGGTATAATAGATTTGTTACCTGTGGCAGATGCTCAGGTTTTGTTTCAATCTCAAAATAGCATGACACAGCACCGCTGATTTTTTGTGGATTTATTATCGTTGTATATTCTTCAATTACGCCTTTTTTCTCCAAAGCCTGAATCCGGGCTTTTACTGCGACTCTGGAAATCTCGATTTCTTCACCAATATCAGAGTAAGAGATGCGTGCATTTTCTATCAGTAACTGGATAATCTTCTGATCCAGTTTATCTAAACCGTCCAGGTACATAAGTATTCCTCCTGTAGAATAATATTCGCTGGATATCATTTTTTCTTAAATATCATATCATTCATATTACTAAAAGTAAACAGAAGCTTGACTTGACTGTTATAGCTACCTATAATTGTTACATAACGTAACTTATAGCTTGCATTTAGAAGATATAAAATTGATTCGGATGGAGGAAAGAGTAAGATAATGTCAAAAGATGAGTATTTGATTATAGATGCGCCTCTTAAAGCGCTGACGGTTTTTGCAATGCCGATGATTCTAGGCAGCTTTTTTCAGCAAATATATAATATGGCTGATTCCATCATCGTCGGTCAGTTTGTGGGTTCCTCCGCACTTGCAGCTGTTGGTGCCTGTGCAGCACTGACCAATGTTTTTATTTGTGTGGCGCTGGGTGCAGGTGTCGGCGCCGGTGTACTCGTGAGCCGTTACTTTGGTGCCAGGGAGTATGGAAAAATGAAAACCATTGTGTCAACGTCCTTGATTAGCTTTTTAATTCTAAGCATAGTCCTTGGTGTTTTTGGCTTTTGTTTTTCCCGCTCGATGATGAGCGCACTGCAAACCCCTGCCGATATACTGGATGACGCAGTGCTGTATTTGCGTGTCTATTTTGTGGGCTTTCCGTTCCTGTTTATGTATAACATTCTTTCAACGATGTTTACTTCTATAGGAGAATCAAAAATTCCACTGGGACTCCTGATATTTTCGTCAATCTTAAATATCTTTATGGATCTTTGGATGGTAGCCGGCCTTGATCTCGGCGTGTTCGGTGCGGCGCTTGCAACTTTGATTGCACAAGGCATTTCTGCCGTGTTTTCACTTTTGATTTTCTTCCATCGGATGCGGCGATATAAAAGTCACTTTGACTGGTTTGACAGGCAGGAGTTACTTTCTATGTTTCAAATTGCTGTGCCTTCGGTTCTGCAGCAGTCTACAGTATCTATCGGCATGATGATCGTGCAGGCAGTTGTAAATCCTTTCGGTACACAGGCACTCGCGGGGTATTCGGCGACGATGCGAGTTGAGAACGTTTTTTCTCTGATTTTTGTATCCATCGGTAATGCGGTTTCACCATATGTTTCCCAGAACCTTGGTGCAAATAAACCACAGCGTATCAAAAAAGGCTACCAGGCTGCACTGGTATTGGATGTGTGTTTTGCAGTCATTGCCTTCATTATAATTGAAACGCTCCACACGCAAATTTCCTCGCTGTTTCTTGGTAAAGACGGAACAGCCCTGGCCTATCAGGTATCTGGGGATTATATGAGATGGCTCGGTTATTTCTTTATCTTTATGGGAATCAAAATGGCAACCGATGGAGTCCTTCGTGGTCTCGGAATCATGCGCCCATTTCTCATTGCAAATATGGTGAACCTGGCAATCCGTCTTTCTGTTGCTTTGATTTTTGCGCCGCGTTTTGGCATTGCATTTGTCTGGCTTGCTGTACCAGCTGGATGGCTTGCAAACTTTTTAATATCCTATGTGGCTCTCAGAAGGTCATGGCCGACTGATAAATAGAAAAATGTTATGGGATTTTTCATTGCAAAGGCGATGAAGCTGTGCTTGAAAAAAATGCCTATCCTGTCGGCCAACAGGATAGGCGGTGGTCGTAAGACCTTATTTATTCACATCAATATAGCTGTACAGCGTATACTTGGAGATCCCGAAATAATTAGCTACCTTATCTCCGGATTTCGTGATAAGGAAAGCTCCGGAGTCATTTAAAAACTGTATGGCAGTAACCTTATCCTCTTTATTCATAAGAGCAACAGGCTTTCCAACCAGACTTACAGATTCCTCAATCAGACGGTCAAGCAGGTCATTGACACTGTGGGTGATCTGCTTAGGCTTCTCCTCCTTGTCCGTAGGTGTGATCAGATCATTCAATGCACTGTTGATCATGGTCAGCTTGGTAATATCATAGTTAATACCAAATACGTAATGAAGGCTGCCGTCATCGTCTTTAATATAGGATGTGCTGCATTTAAGGATTTTGCCGTCTGCGGTCTTCATCAGGTAACCGTTGTGATCTGCAGGTGCACTGTCCCCTCGTCTTTTCTGCCGGATTCCGTCAAAAACAGCATCAGATGGTCCGTCGCCTACATTTCGTCCGGTCACGTGACCATTTACAATATAAATAATAGAGTGTTCAGGCTCCTGTGTTTTCAGATCATGGATTACCACTTCGCAGTCTGCTCCGAACTCCGCAGCGATATCCTGAGCAATCTGCTGTAAGACAGTTAATCTTCCCATATTTACCCTCCTGTTATGTAAATATCTTTTGCAACTGCTTTGGATCCTGAGTTTTTCAAAGAGACTTCAGATCCTGTCTGCAATTACTATTATATCATTATTTTAAGTGCAGGATGTTACCGTATGTTTCTTATATCATAACATGCCTGGATGGAAATAAAAAGATGTTTTACAAAAAAATTGTTGCACACTGAAAAAAATTCGTGCCAGCTTTCTTGAACGCAGTGAAAACATATGTTATATTTACTAATAGAAATAATGGAAATGGGGGACGGATTATGAAATATCTCTTAAAAAACGGAACGGTAATATCAGGTACAGGCGGGAAAAAGCTGGACGTGCTGGTGGAAGGAGAGAAGATCATCCGCGTGGGAGAGTCGCTTTTTGAGCAGGACGCCAAGGTGGTGGACGTAACCGGAAAGCTTTTGTTTCCGGGCTTTATTGACGGACATACACATTTTGACTTGGAGGTTGCCGGAACGGTAACAGCAGATGACTTTGAAACCGGAACCAGGGCAGCTATCCTTGGAGGAACCACTCTGGTCATTGACTTTGCTTCTCAGGACAAAGGGGGACATACTTTAAAGGAAGGCCTCGCGAAATGGCACAAAAAGGCAGATGGTAAATGCTCCTGCGACTATTCTTTCCATATGTCTATTGTAGAGTGGAATGAGGAAACCAAAAAAGAAATCCAGGATATGATTGATGAGGGAATTACCAGCTTCAAGCTTTATATGACTTATCCAGCTATGATCGTGGACGATGAGGATCTTTACAAAATCGTGAAGGCCTTAAATGAGAAAGGCTGCTTTGCAGGGGTTCACTGTGAGAATGCAGGGGTGATCGATGCGCTGATTCAGGAGGCCAAGGCACAGGGAAAAACAGGGCCGGAAAATCATCCGTTGGTGCGCCCGGATACCATGGAGGCTGAGGCTGTTCACAGACTTCTGGTAATTGCAAAGGAGGCAAAAGCACCGGTAATGGTAGTTCATCTTACCAACCGCAAGGCTTATGAGGAAATCCTTCGCGCAAGAGAAAACGGACAGACTGTCTTTGCAGAAACCTGTCCCCAGTATCTGGTACTGGATGACAGTGTGTATTCCAAACCGGATTTCGAAGGCGCCAAGTATGTGTGCGCACCTCCGATCCGTAAGAAAGAGGACCAGGACTGCCTGTGGAAGGCACTTGCAGAGGGCCAGATCCAGACGGTTGCAACTGACCAGTGCAGCTTTACCCTGGCGCAAAAAGCAATGGGAAAAGAAGATTTCACCAAGATTCCAGGAGGCCTTCCCGGGGTTCAGACAAGAGGAACTCTTCTGTATACTTATGGCGTGCGCACCGGCAGGATCTCTGTGGAGAAAATGTGCCAGCTTCTCTGCGAAAATCCGGCAAAGCTGTATGGCGTGTATCCCAATAAAGGTGTGATCGCAGAAGGCAGCGATGCAGATATCGTGGTGTTTGACCCGGAAAAAGAGAATGTGATTTCCGCGAAAACACATGCATACAATACGGACAATAACCCATACGAAGGCTTTGAAATCCACGGGGATATTGACAAAGTATTCCTGCGCGGCAATCTGGCTGTAGAGGATGGAAAACTGGTGCAGGAAAAGCTTGGAACCTATATTAAGAGAGGATTGAGACAGCCGCTGGCATAGTTTTGCCAGAGCCTGTTGGAAAAAGTTTTAGAAAAAATATGCGTCTTTTGCGGCGTGGCTTTTGGTAAACCTTATGCCGCAAAGGGCGCATATTTTTATATATCTGTGTTTTTTGAAATTTCCCGCTTTTTCGCATATCCTGTCAGGATCAGTGCCAGCGCTCCGTCACAGGTCATGTTGCAGGCTGCCGCAAATCCGTCATGGATGGCAAATACCGCAAACATCAGCGCCACTCCCGAATCCCCGAATTTCAGGATTCCTGTAAGGGTTCCAAGTGATACCATCACCGTTCCCCAGGGAAGCCCCGGAGTGCCAATGGAGCAGGTAGCAAGAAGCACGGAAAAAATCACCATGGTGCCAGGTGCCGGAACAGAACCGTAAAGAATCCTGGAGATCATCATCGCGAAAAATACCTCTGTAAGCACAGAACCGCAGTGATGGATCTGTGTAAAAAGAGGAAGTGCATCTTTTGTAAGATCCTGTTCCAGACATTCACACTTAGAAGCTGCCTCCAGGGAATATTTGCCTGTGGCTGCAGAAGAGCGGGTCATCAGCGCCATCTTACAGACCGGCAGGTATTCTTTCAGAACTTTCCAGGGCTTTTCCCCGGAATAAGAGCCTGCAAAATAATACAAGAGCAAAGTCCAGATGCCATACACCGGAATCACGATTACCAGCGTCAGAAGCAGAAGGGGCAGATACTTAATGAAATACCCCTGATAAGCAAGGGTGCACAGGGAAAGTCCGATATAAGCTGGAAGAATCGGCAGCAGAACCCTGGACATCAGGGAAAGGGTAATTCCCCGAAACTCATTGAGCAGCTCCTTGGTGCGCACCGCATTGGTCCAGCAGGCTCCGAATCCCAGCAGGATGGCAAGCACAAGTGCACTTAAAGCGGAAAACGGTGCCGGAATGGGAAGCTCAAACAGGGTGTCCGGCAAAAAGCGGAAGGACAAGCTGTCTGTGGAAACCGGAAGCCTTGGGATGATCAGGTATCCAAGCACCGCCGAAAACGCAGCCGCCCCCAGCATGGAAATATAAGTAATGCGGATCACAGGTTTGGTGGCTGGCGTGGGATCTTTTTTTACGGAAATGATGGAGGATGCCATCAGCCCGATAATAATAAGAGGTGCCAGAAATGCAATCAGCTGGCTAAGTACATAACGTGTTGTAACAACCAGATTCAGTGCGCCGGATGTGAATCCCATGGTACGGGTGGCGTTGAAAAACAGCCCCGCAAGCAGGCCGGGGATGCTTACCGCCAGAATCCGGACCGGAAAACTGGTCATAATTCTTTTTTTCTTCATTGTGAAAATTCCTCCCGATGTATTATAATATACGAAAAAGAAAGGTGCAATGAAATTTTGAAAATGAGGTGAAGTGTCGTGTATAATAAAATTTATGAAATACTGGAAGAAAAAGGGCGGATCAAGACAGCGATCATTCTGGATGGTCCGGACATGGGGAAAAAGTGTATTGTGAGACAGCCTGGAAATCCAGATGCAGCAGCGCAGGAGAAGAGCCTGATTCCAGAACAGGAAGAAGACAGAGAAATCTGGGAAAAATATCTCCCACTGTTAAACGATGCTAGAGAAACAAAAGTCATAACTGCCGACGGCATTCGGATTTTCGTGGAAGACTATCGCAAAAATCCAAGGCTTGCTATTTTCGGCGGCGGTCACGTATCCCAGCCTACCGCCCATCTGGGAAAAATGCTGGGCTTTCATGTGACCATCATGGATGACAGAGAAGATTTTGTGACAAAAGAGCGCTTCCCGGAGGCAGACGAGCTGGTTTACGGGGATTTCAAGGATTTGGATCAGTACATTGTTCCCTATGAAAACGCCTATTACGTGATCCTGACAAGAGGCCATCTTGGAGATGCCGACTGCCTTCGCAGGCTTTTGAAGCGTCCTTATGAGTATCTGGGAATGATTGGCAGCAAAAATAAAGTGCGGATCACCCGGGAAAATCTCCTGAAGGAGGGCTATTCCCTGGAAGAACTTGATCAGGTTCATGCCCCCATCGGAATCCCTCTTGGCGGACAGCTTCCCGAGGAAATTGCAGTCAGCATTATGGCAGAGATTGTCAAGGTGAAAAATCAGCACTACAGCGCCTACTGCGATGAAAAGGTAGAGGCAGCAGTACAGGAGGGCCGCCATGGCGTAATGGTGACCATTGCCGAGAAATCCGGTTCCTCCCCAAGAGGAGTAGGCAGCAAAATGTTTGTGGAGCCATCCGGCCATATCGAAGGCAGCATTGGCGGCGGCAAGGTAGAATTCGAAGCCATCAACCACTGCCCGGAAGTGAAGGACAAAGAAGTGAAGCACTACGCCCTCACCGCCGACGGCAAAGACAGCCTTGGCATGATCTGCGGCGGCCAGGTAACGGTGGTATTCGAGCGGGTGTAAGCAGTTCCCTTCACTTAGGACTTGCATATTTTGTAATAATACTGTATATTAATTGTAACGATTCGCAAAAAGAGTATGCGGCTGCTGATGGGAGGCAGCTGACTTTCATAACAGAAGAATCAATCCGTTACTGTGCATGGAGTGGACAGTAACATGAATCCAAGGCAGTGATGCTTTGTAAAGGAGGAATAATACTATGAGAAAAGCAGGTTTGGCTGCTCTGCTTCTTGGCGCAGCACTTTGCATCCCGGGATGCGGATTTGAGGAAGGCGCAGGAGCAACCGTTACTGTTATACAGGCTACCCCTACTCCGATTCCAACCCCTACCCCGGAGGCAACACCTACTCCAGAGGCAACACCTACACCTGAGGTTGTAGTCGTACAGACTGCAAGCGGCGTGAACGTAACCAAACAGGATGGTACTTACGTTGCCAATGCAGATGTAAACCTTCGTGCAGATGCAAGCACAGATGCAGCTCTGGTTGCCAGCGTGGCAAACGGCACACAGCTTACCAGCACTGGTGTGTGTGACAATGGATGGGTTGAGGTTTCCTATGAGGGACAGACCGCATATGTATCCGGTGATTATGTAAGTGCAGTAGCTGCAGACGCAGGCGCAGCGGATGGAGCCGCAGATGTCGGTGCAGATCAGGCAGTTGACGCTTCCACAGAAGGCTGATGCTTTGAAGAGAACGAAATAAAAAATGCCAGATGGGTAGGAATCACAGTGTTTGTGATTTGCTCATCTGGCATTTTTCATGAAAGTTTTGAATTTGCTTCTGATTCAACTGCATGAATATGCAGATTCATGACCTGAATGCAAATATGTTCTGTAGTTTCCGAAGATGCGAAGAAACTGATTTTCGGAAACTGGTTTACTCTGGATAAACCAGTCTGTCCGGTTTAATATCGTAAAGCACTTCATCCAGAAACTTCTTTGCAAGATATTTTGCCATGCCAAGGTTCATGTCCAGGTAGTTTCCACAGTCCTTTGCAGACGCGCCCGGCACCTCGCCCTCGAAATCCCGGATAAACTCAAAAGTTTCGATCATAAGCGGCACAATGTCCTTAGATTCATAATCCCCGTTCAGCAGAAGATAATTTCCGGTACGGCAGCCCATAGGTCCCCAGTAGATCATCTTAGGGCCGAATTCCCTGTGGTTGCGAAGAAAAGTAGCTGCAAGATGCTCAATGGTGTGAAGTTCTGCAGTATTCATCACAGGCTCCTCATTGGGGGAAGTCATGCGGATGTCAAAAGTGGTGATCACGCTGTTTCCAACCGGATCCTTGCGGGAAACATACACTCCCGGCTGAAGCTTGATGTGGTCTATTGTAAAACTGGTAATCTTTTCCATAAAAAAGGTCCTCGCTTTCTGTAAAGTATAAAATTCTCCCTTGATTTTAGCAGACTCTGGAAAAAGTGGCAAGACAGGAATCCTGGAAAGAAAAATTTCCTGGATTTTCACTTGACAATAAAGCCTATTCATCATATCATCTTTGTTAAAAAAACAGGCTGTCTTTTGCTGGAACCAATATGTGATCGACGCAAAAGAGGGCCTTTTTTACGGAAAAAGCGAGAAAGGGTTTGGAAAACGACAGATGAAAAACTGGGAAAACGTAAGACTGGTCAGAGAATTTTCTGATCAGGGTGTGGACTGCTACAAGCTGGCAGGCGGAGACTATGTGAACGAATACTATGTGGTATCAGAGGCGGAGACAAGAAAACTGATGAACACACCGGAGGTTGTAGGCTATGAGGTTTACCACTGCCTGATCCCTGCTACCTCACAGATGCTTTACTATTTCAAGGAACAGAAGAAGGTGACAACAGCCAACATCCTGTCCATTCTTCGCGGTGCCCTGAACTATCCTCTTGAGGAGAGCTGCTATCGCGAGCACATCCCCGTACACGACATCAGCTTTTTGTCCAGCGAGCGTGTGTTCCAGGAGGACGAGATCGCAGGACTGGAGATCAAGTACAGCAAGCTTACCATGGTGCCGGACAGCACCCTTATGATCGGCGATATCATTGCCTCCGGCGAAACTCTGATCCACTGCCTGCGCTATGTAACCGATTTCTACCGGGCACATGGAGCCAAGCTTCGGAACATCATCATCTTCACCATCGGCGGCACCAAGGGAATCGAGATCCTGGAGAAGCTTACCAGCGAGATCCGCGAGTACTGGCCGGACTTCGAGGGATTTATCACCGTTTACTATGAGGGAATCTTCAGCACCTATCAGGACAAGGGCGTATCCGGGATCAATCTTCCGGACGTGGATTTCTACTGGAAAGACGGCATCATCGCACCGGAGTTTCGAAGAGAAACCCTTTCCATGCGGGATCCTCTGTTTGAGAAATGCATTATCTACGATGGCGGCGCCAGAAGATATGAGATCCATGAGCATGTGGAGGAGGTTCTGGACTTCTGGAAGGGCATGTTAGAGCGCTGCGATGTGATCGACATGAACGCCCTGATCGAGGAAAAATTAGGCTATGCACTGCCGATCAGTTACGAGGACTGGCTGGCCTGCAACCACTTCCAGGAGATTGAGTCCGCCCAGACCAAATGGCTGTATGAGATGGAAATGCGCTTCGCAGACTGTCTGAAACAGGTAACCTTGAAAGAGATTGCCCAGCAGAGAATCGAAGAATTCACAACTGCGCTGCGCAAATACATTTTATGATGATGCAACTACAGGAGAAAGAAAATGAGTAAAAACAAAAAAACAAAAGACGTTGACTTTGCGTCAAAGGCAGTTCCGGCAGACAGCCGCAAAGGCCTGGTTACTATGTTCATGATCATGCTGGGATTTACCTTCTTTTCCGCAAGCATGTGGGTTGGCCAGCAGCTGGCAGAAGGACTTGATTTCTGGGGCTTTGTGAAATCCCTGATTCTTGGCGGCGTGATCCTTGGGGCTTACACCGGACTGCTTGGATACGTAGGTGCCAAGACTGGATTATCCCTTGACCTTCTCTCCAGAAGAGCATTCGGGGAAAAAGGCTCCTACCTTCCATCAGCCATGATCAGTTTCACTCAGATCGGCTGGTTCGGCGTGGGACTTGCCATGTTTGCCATTCCGGTATCCAAGGAGCTTCTTGGGGGAAGCGATGCTGCCATGTGGGGACTTGTGATCCTGGCTGGTGTATGCATGACTGCTTCCGCTTATTTTGGAATCGATTCCCTTACCATTGTCAGCTATATTGCAGTGCCGCTGGTAGCGGTTCTTGGTACTGTTGCAATGGTGATGGCGGTACAGCAGGGAGATGGCACCATCATTGACCAGTTCGCCAAATCCAGCGGAAGCCTGACCATTGTAGGCGGCGCAGGACTGGTGGTAGGTTCTTTTGTATCCGGCGGAACCGCAACCCCGAACTTTGCCCGTTTCGCAAAGAACGGCAAGGTCGGCGCGATCACCACAGTGGTTGCGTTCTTTATCGGCAACTCCCTGATGTTCTTCTTCGGTGCTGTTTCTTCTATTTTTGTAGGAGGAAACGATATTTTTGAGGTTATGATCCGCTTGAACCTGTTTTATCTGGCTGTTTTGGTGTTGGGCCTTAACATCTGGACCACCAACGACAATGCCCTTTATACAGCAGGTCTTGGTCTTGCCAACATTTTCCATCAGAAAAAGAAACCAATGGTACTGATTTCCGGAATCATCGGAACGGTGGCTTCTGTATGGCTGTACTACAATTTCTGTGACTGGCTGAACATTCTTAACTGTACCCTTCCGCCAGTTGGAATCATTCTGGTAATGGACTATTTCATGAACCGGAAAGAGTATGAGAAAGAGAATCCGGCACTGAAAACGGTAAACTGGTTTTCCGTTGCAGGTGTTGTGCTTGGAACCATTGTAGCAAATGTGCTGAACTGGGGTGTGGCTTCCATCAACGGTATGGCTGTGGCAGCTGTGTGCTACATGATCGGACAGCTGATGCCAGGTACCAGAGGAGTTGTCAATGAGCACTAAAATAGAGAAAAAGCGGGAACGGGAAAAGAAAATGGTTTCCCAGATGATCCAGCTTTACTGCAAAAAGCAGCACCATAGCAAAGACGGGCTTTGCCCGGAATGTGCCGCGCTGGATGCCTATGCCAGAATGCGCAGCGAGAAATGCCCGTTTATGGAGACCAAGACCTTCTGTTCCAACTGCAAGGTGCACTGCTATAAGCCGGAAATGCGGGAAAAGATCCGTGAAGTCATGCGTTTCTCCGGTCCAAGGATGCTGTTTCATCATCCCATAGCAGCGATCCGCCATGTGGTGGAATCCAAGAAAGAGAAAAAGAAATTGAACAATTTGTGAAATCAATTGTATTTTGCGACAATTTCGTTATAATGAGAAAAGATGGCGTCAGGAAAAGCCTGGCGCCGTTTTTTATCCAAATACACATACTTAAGAACGTAATCTGGAGGCGAATTATGAAGAAAAGAAAAATTATGGCAATGTTGATGACTGCAACCCTGTCAGTGGGACTGCTGGCAGGCTGCGGCACAGACAATGCGAAAGAAGAAACCCAAAATACAGAAGAAAAGACAGATGAGGCCACAGAAGAGAACTCTTCCGATACAAGTGAAGAGCAGGGAACTGACGAGGAAGTTTCCGGTTTTTCAGACGGTACGGATGAGAAAGGAACTGTGACAGATGAGGCAGTACTGGATACTTCACAGCCCCTTACCGGCATCCACCATGCGGAAATTGAAGTGAAGGATTACGGCACCATCAAGGTGGAACTGGATGCGGATACAGCGCCTATCAGCGTTACCAACTTTGTGAAGCTGGCACAGGAGCATTTCTATGACGGGCTGACTTTCCACCGTATTATTGACGGCTTCATGATCCAGGGCGGCGATCCGGAGGGAACCGGAAGAGGCGGCTCTGATGAGACCATCAAAGGAGAATTCTCTGAAAACGGCGTGGAGAATAACATTTCCCATGAAAGAGGCGTAATCTCCATGGCAAGATCCTCAGATCCGGACAGCGCAAGCTCCCAGTTCTTTATTGTGCAGTCAGACAGCACTTATCTGGACGGACAGTATGCAGCTTTCGGCCATGTGACAGAGGGCATGGACATTGTGGACCAGATCTGCAAGGATGCCAAGCCGACGGATAATAACGGAACTATTTCCGCAGACCAGCAGCCGGTGATGACGAGCGTGATTATTACAGACTGATTTCGGAGTCTGCAATTTTACATCTGCAATCGATGTTTTGTCCAGCTTCGGCCTGCGCAGTTTGTGCTGTGCGGCTTTGGCTGGACAAAATTTTTTATGAGATATAATGCAGATGCAGAGGTTATTGTTTTACTACAAGCACAGGCATAGGCGGACTGTTGGGACGGTTGTAGTATTCGGTTTTGATTACCAGATATTTTCTGGAGTCCAGTTCTTTCAGCCAGCTAAGAAGGGCATCCCGCTCCTCAAATCCGGAATCGCCGCCGCTGTAAATGCACAGCATCAGGATTCCGCCTTTTTTCAGAAGGCCAAGGGAAGCCTGAAGGGCCAGAATGCTGGAATCAGGCCTGGTGGCCAGACTGTGATCCCCTCCCGGCAGATAGCCGAAGTTAAACACAATGCAGTTTACACTCATGGGCGCAGCGTAGTTTCCCATATTTGCATGGGAATCCAGGATCAGCTCATAGTTGTGAGCTGCATTTTCTTTTTCCAGGCGCTCCCTGGTGTGGGCAAGGGCCAGTTCCTGGATGTCAAAGGCAAGTACATGGCCTTTTTCCCCGCAAAGACGGCTAAGGAGCAGGGTGTCGTTTCCGTTTCCCATGGTAGCGTCAATGCACAGGTCTCCTTCCTTTACATGCTCTGTGATAAAGTGGGCGCACCACTGTGTGATCTGATAATTCATGATAAAGTCCTTTCCGCTTGGATTCGATGATATCTAAAATGCCATTTCATTATAGCAGATTTTCCTTTTATATTCATGGAAAAATGGCAAAAAAATCTGCCGGATGCGGGCAATAAAAAGGCTGACCGCGGCAGCGCAGCATGTACGAAAAGCTATACATGGAAAAAATACATTGCAATCAGAGCTATATTTGTTTTATAATAAGCGGTACGGACAGAAAAATGTCCCCATGAGTTTAAAGAGAAAAGAGGAAAACGAATGTTAGAGGGAAAGACCGTTCTTCTGGGAGTGACAGGCAGTATTGCCGCATATAAGATCGCATATCTTGCAAGTGCGCTGAAGAAGCAGCACGCGGACGTTCATGTGCTGATGACCAGGAATGCCACGAACTTTATCAATCCCATTACCTTTGAGACTCTTACCGGGAATAAATGCCTGGTGGACACCTTTGACCGGAATTTCCAGTTCCAGGTAGAGCATGTGTCCATTGCCAAGAAAGCAGATGTGGTGATGATCGCCCCGGCCAGTGCCAATGTGATCGGCAAGCTGGCACATGGAATTGCAGATGATATGCTGACCACTACCATCATGGCATGCAGATGCAAAAAAATTATTTCCCCGGCCATGAATACCAATATGTTTGAGAATCCCATTGTCCAGGATAATTTAAAGACCCTGGAGCATTACGGATATGAAGTGATCGATCCTGCAGTGGGCTATCTTGCCTGCGGCGACACAGGAGCCGGCAAAATGCCGGAGCCGGAGACTCTTTTGTCCTATATTATGAGAGAGTGCGCCTGCGAGAAGGATATGAAAGGGCTGAAGCTGCTTGTCACAGCTGGTCCTACCCAGGAGGCCATCGATCCGGTCCGCTATATTACCAACCATTCTTCCGGCAAGATGGGCTACGCCATTGCGAAAATGGCAATGCTGCGAGGTGCAGATGTCACACTGGTAAGTGGACGTACTGCCATTGCGCCGCCGCCCTTTGTGAAGGTGGTTCCGGTGGTGACAGCAAGGGATATGTATGAGGCTGTCACAGCGGTAAGCAAGGAACAGGATATTATCATCAAGGCAGCAGCTGTTGCGGATTACCGTCCGGCTACCGTCAGCGATGAGAAGATCAAGAAGAAAGACGACGATATGTCCATTGCCCTTGAGAGAACAGATGACATTCTGAAGTATCTCGGGGAGCACAAACCGGATGGACAGTTTCTGTGCGGATTTTCCATGGAAACACAGAATATGATCGGTAATTCCAGAGTCAAGCTTACAAAGAAAAATCTGGATATGGTAGCTGCCAACAATGTAAAAATGGCTGGCGCCGGATTCCAGGGGGACACCAATGTTCTGACTCTGATTACACAGGATGAGGAAGTGTCACTCCCGCTTATGAGCAAGGAGGATGCAGCCAGTAAAATCCTGGATAGAATACTTTTTTTAAGAGTGACGGGTAAATAAAAGAACACATGCCCGTCAGTCCATACCGTATTGTATCCCTTTTACGGGAACGATAACAAGGAGGATCATTATGAACAAAAAATTTACAACATCTCAAATCACACTGCTTGGCCTGATGATAGCAATCCTGCTTCTGATGGCTTACACACCTCTTGGCTACCTGAATATCGGACCTCTTGCCATTACTTTTAACATTATTCCGGTTGCCATCAGCGCAATTACAATGGGACCTGTAGGCGGAGCCATTGCCGGAGCCGTATTCGGACTGACCAGCTTCGGACAGTGTATCGGCATTGGCGGTACCAGCATTATGGGTGCTACCTTATTCGGAATCAATCCATTTCTGGCATTTGTACAGAGATTTATCCCAAGACTGGTTGACGGACTTCTGCTTGGATATATTTTCCAGGGCGTTCGCAAAAAAACAAAAAATATTTATGTTTCCTGTGCAGTGACAGGCTTTTGCTCCGCATTTCTGAACACTTTGTTCTTTATGGCACTGCTGGTAGGACTTTTCGGAAATACAGAGTATGTGCAGGGCCTTATGGGCGGAAAAAATGTAATTCTGTTTATCTGCACATTTGTAGGAATCAACGCAGTATGCGAGATGATTTCCGCCACTGTGATCACGGGTGCTGTGGGAGCTGCCCTTTATAAGGCAAGACTGCTTCCTGGCGCAGAGAAAAAGGCTGACAAGGCGGTAAAGGCAGCAGAGGTTTAAAATACAGATAGATGATTTATGTCCGGGCAGACTTTGACTGCGGACGGGAAAAAGGCCAGACGGCTGATAAGAAACTATGGAGGGAAACTATGATCTTAGCAATTGATATCGGAAATACAAACATTGTGGTTGGGTGCATTGACCGGGAGAAGACTTATTTTATTGAGAGACTTTCCACGGTCCGCACAAAAACAGAGCTGGAATATGCAGTTGATTTAAAAACGGTTGTTGACATTTACCACATTAAACGTACAGATATTGAAGGCTGCATCATTTCCTCTGTAGTTCCCCAGATCACCAATGCCGTGAAGCTTGCTGCTGAGAAGGTGCTCCACAAGGAGCCCATGGTTCTGGGACCTGGAGTGAAGACCGGTCTGAATATTATGATGGATAATCCGGGACAGCTTGGCGCTGACCTGGTGGCAAATGCGGTTGCGGGAATCCATGAGTATCCCCTTCCGCTGGCGATTATTGATATGGGAACTGCAAGCACGGTGAGCGTGGTTGATGAAAAGAAACATTATGTGGGCGGTATGATTTTTCCCGGAATGGGAGTGTCCCTGGATGCCCTCACAGCCCGTGCTTCTCAGCTGAGTGGTATCAGCATTGAGGCTCCCAAACGTATCATTGGTAAAAATACCATCGAGTGTATGAAAAGCGGCGTGATCTACAGCAATGCGGCTGCACTTGACGGTATTGTGGACCGGATCGAAGAAGAACTGGGCCAGAAGATTACAGTAGTTGCCACTGGCGGTCTTGCCCGCAAGATCGTTCCTCACTGCCGCAGGGAGATCCTGCTGGATGAGGATCTTCTGCTGAAGGGGCTGCTGATTATTTATGAGAAGAATCGGTAAGAGAAGATAGGGCGACGGCCGCGAAGCCAGAAATAGCTCTATACGAAAAGCAGAAACGTCAATATGACGGCTGTATTAACACGAAAATATAAAAGGCAGATCAGAGGAAGCACAGGATGTGCGGCGCTGGTCTGCCTTTTTTAACATACATTAGTGAAACGCATTAGCGAAATCTTCTGGTACCGGGGCGGTGATGCACATGACTTCTTTTGTAACTGGATGGGTGAATTCCAGCTGGTAGGAGTGCAGGGGTTGGCGCTTTATGATGCTGTAATCCGGATTGTAGAGAAAATCCCCTGGAAGAGGGTGCCCGATGTGCTTCATGTGCACCCGAATCTGGTGGGTACGACCGGTTTCCAGGTGAAGTTCGATTAAAGAATATGCCTGGAGAAAATCTGTTTTCTGTGCGTCCGAAACAGGAGAGAATGTTCCAGCGTGAAGCGCGTAAGCAGCCAGCCTTTCATAATGTGTGACTGCACGCTCCCCATTTACAGGGTCAATCTGCCGTTCAATAGTGGAGCCGTCTGTCCGTCCGATAGGCGCATCTATGGTACCGTGGGACGGCGTGATCTCCTGAACGATTGCCAGATAAGTCCGGCGGATCTGCCGCTGCTTCATCTGGGCGGAGAGAACTGCGGCGCTGTAAGGATTTTTCGCCAGAATAAGAGCACCTGTGGTATCCCGGTCCAGGCGGTTGATGCAGCGGTAGACGAAGGTTTGTCCCTTTTCCTTAAAATACCAGGCCGCTCCGTTGGCAAGGGTGTTGTCGTAATTGCCGATGGAAGGATGCACAGGCATGTCTGCCGGCTTATTTATGACCAGGAGATCCTCGTCCTCATAGAGTATGGAAAGGTCCATTTTCACAGGCAGAATATTCTCGCTGCTTTCCGTTTCCGGGATATGAATGCGAAGAAAATTCCCGGCATGAAGAACCGACTTGCCGAATCCTCTTTCCCCATTTAGCAAAATTGCGCCCTTATACGGCTTCATAGAAGAGAGAATTCCCCGGGAAAATCCCTTGCTTCGAAGGAAATCAAGAAGCAGCATGTTTTCCTCGTCTGGCTGTACAGTGTAAGTAAGAATCCGGTCCAAAGTAAGTTCCTCCTGTGTTGTTTTTCATTGGCAAAGAATGTTACAGAACATCTGACTTTCATATATGATGATATCGTCGGTAGACGACATGTCCGTTTTGTGAAATAGTCTGACATTATATTTAGAATTTCGTACTGCAATTTTTTCGCTTAAGGTGTATAATAACACAGATAAAATGTGTATGGAAGTATACAATCGATTTTTACGGCTGATTTCTGTGCATCGTGAAGTATGTTGCTGGATACAGAGTGGACAATAACATATGACGAAATGTGCTGCCGAGCACGTGGCCAGTAATCATCCGTTTAGGGGGAAAAGAGAAAACATATGGAACAACAGCAGCACCTTTTTACCAACAAAATGCTCCGGGCTCTTCTGGTGCCTATTATTATGGAGCAGCTTTTAAACGCACTGATGGGAACTGTGGATACTATGATGGTCAGCAATGTAGGCTCCGCGGCGATTTCCGCAGTCTCCCTTGTGGACTCCATCAACGTTCTGATCATTCAGGCGTTTTCCGCACTGGCAGCAGGTGGAACCATCATCTGTACCCAGTATCTTGGTCAGAAAAATCACGAGATGGCAAACAAATCTGCCAGACAGGCTCTTTTTATCATAACTGCCATTTCCGTCTGCATTGTCACATTGGGACTGATTTTCCGTGCACCACTGCTGAGCTTTATTTTCGGAAAAGTAGATGCGGATGTTATGGATAATTCAATGGTCTATTTCTTTTACACCGTACTGTCTTATCCATTTATCGCCCTCTATGATGCCGGAGCTTCCATTTTCCGTGCCCAGGAAAATACAAGAGGACCAATGGTGATTTCCATTATTTCCAATGTGATGAACATTGGGGGAAATGCAGTTTTGATCTGGGTATTTCACATGGGAGTTGCGGGAGCAGCGATTTCCACCTTGGTATCCCGAGTCTTCTGTGCAGTGGTAGTTCTGTATCAGCTGCGAAAAGACAGACAGCCCATTGCGGTGAGGGATTATCTGAATATCCGCCCGGATGGAAATATGATAAAGCGGATCCTGGCACTTGGAGTGCCCTCTGGTGTGGAGAACAGTATGTTTCAGCTTGGAAAGCTGGCAATCCAGTCCACTGTGTCTACCCTTGGAACCACAGCCATTGCAGCTCAGGCTATGACCAATATTATGGAGATGCTGAACGGAACGGCTGTAATCGGCGTGGGAATCGGACTGATGACCGTAGTAGGCCAGAGCCTTGGCGCAGGACGCAAGGACGAAGCTGTGTATTATATGAAAAAGCTGATGATCTTTTCAGAGGTCTTTCTGATTGCCTGCTGTGCGATTGTGTATGCACTGGCGAAACCGATCACCATGATCGGCGGCATGGAGCCGGAAAGTGCCAAAATGTGCCTGAATATGATATTCTGGATCACCATTGTAAAGCCTCTGGTATGGATGCCGGCCTTTATTCCAGCCTACGGCATGCGTGCAGCCGGAGATGTGAAATTTTCCATGATCACCTCCTGCACCACCATGTGGGTATTCCGTTTCTGTCTCTGCGTCTACCTGATCCGCGTCTGCGGCATGGGCCCCATGGCCGTCTGGATCGGAATGTTCACCGACTGGACCGTAAGAGGAATTGTATTCAGTCTTCGCTTTAAAAGCGGGAAATGGATGGAACACAGGGTTGTGTGAACAAAAGCAGCAGTTTTGCGGCCGGGATGGGTCAGGAGCGGCTTGGCTGTTGACTTTTACAGGACAAAATTATATAATGTAACGGATAAAAACAGGGAAAAGTATTTTCAGGAAGCAGGTGGAACTCCTGCACAAGTCCGTTACTGTACAGTCAGATACTGGATGCTTTTTCAGGAACAGGATTTCCTGCGGCAACCGGGATCATTCTGGGAAAAGAAGCTTTGTTGTCACGTTACGACAGAGCTTTTTTTGTGTAAGCCTGGCTGCGGAAAATGGTTTCCATTAAAAATCCCAGCCAATAGCTGAAAAATTTACTTTTATACCTACGGAGGCAAAGGATATGGCACACAAAACCGGTCTGGAAGAGTACTACGTGATCCGCGGACAGAAGAAAATGCGCTTCGGCTACACCACAGGCTCCTGCGCGGCAGCTGCCTGCAAAGGCGCAGCGCTGATGCTCCTTGGGAAAAAGAAGCTGGACAGCGTTCCTCTTATGACGCCCAAAGGAATTCTCCTGGATCTGGAACTCCACCACATTCAGATCGAAGAAAACCAGGTCACCTGCGCTGTCAAAAAAGACGCAGGGGATGACCCGGACACCACCAATGGGATCCTGGTATACGCCACCGTATCAAAGACAAAAGAACCAGGAATCCAGATAGACGGCGGAATCGGTGTTGGCCGCGTGACAAGACCGGGACTTTCCCAGCAGGTAGGAGAGGCGGCAATCAACCCAGTTCCCCGGGCCATGATTCTTCGTGAAGCAGAGGAAGCTGCTGTGTCTTACGACTATGAGGGCGGGCTGAAGGTGGTGATCTCTGTGCCCGAGGGCGTGGAAATCGGCAAGAAAACTTTTAATCCGAGGCTTGGAATTACAGGCGGAATTTCCATTTTGGGAACCTCCGGAATTGTGGAGCCCATGAGTGAAAAAGCGCTGGTGGAGAGCATCCACGTAGAAATGAAGCAGCATTTCGTCCAGGGCGAGCAGTACATTCTTGCCACTCCGGGCAACTATGGCGCAGACTATTTAAGAGAGCATATGACATTGCCCTTTGAGCGGAATATCAAGTGCAGCAACTACGTAGGCGAGACCATTGATATGGCAGTAGACATGGGGGTAAAAGGCATCCTTTTTGTGGCTCATATCGGCAAATTTGTAAAAGTGGCAGCCGGGATCATGAACACCCATTCCCATAGTGCAGATGCCCGTATGGAAGTACTGGCTTCCAATGCCCTTCGTGCAGGAGCTGACGGCGACACCGCAAGAGCGGTTTTAAACTGCAATACAACAGATGAAGCCCTGGACGTTCTTCATGAGAAGCAGCTTTTGCAGCCCACAATGGAAGAAATCATGAAAAAAATCCAGTTTTATCTGGACCACCGTTCCTATGAACAGATCAAGCTTGGGGCAGTGGTATTTAACAATGTATACGGCTATCTTGGCCAGACGAAAGATGCAAAAGAGTTGATCGAAGAAATCAAGAAACAGGACATAGAGCTGCAGAAAAAATAATGCAGGAAGCAGAAAATAAAAGAAACGTAACTGGCAATCAGGAATTTTGCAGTTACGGGAAAGAGAAGTAAATGACAGGAAAATTATACGGCGTAGGTGTAGGTCCGGGAGATCCGGAACTTGTTACACTCAAAGCCTTACGACTTACAAAAGAAGCAGACATACTGGCGTTCCCAGGGGAAAATCCCAGGGAATCCGTAGCCTACAAGATCATGAAGGGCGCATACCCGGAAATCGATACCAAGCAGATGATATCCCTTCCCATGCCCATGACCAAGGACAAAGAACAGTTGAAGCAGGTTCATGACGAAGGCACCAGAATCATCGCAGACCAGCTGGATCAGGGCAAAAATGTGGTATTTTTGACCCTTGGAGATCCCACCGTCTATTCCACCTACCTTTATGTGCACAAACGTGTGGCACAGATGGGATACGACACAGAAATCGTAAGCGGCATCACTTCATTTTGCGCGGTAAGTGCCAGATTTAACCAGGGCCTGGTAGAAAAAGCCCAGCAGCTTCACGTGATCCCGGCTTCTTATCAGATTGAAGAGGCACTGAAGCTTCCCGGCACCAAGGTGCTGATGAAAACCGGAAAACAGATGAAAACAGTGAAAGAGCAGATCAAAGCATCCGGCAGCGAAGCCATGATGATCCAGAACTGCGGTATGCCGGATGAGCAAATATACAGAACAGTAGATGAAATCCCAGAGGATGCAGGATACTATTCATTAATTATTGTAAAAGAGGAGAAAAAGCCATGATTCATTTCGTAGGAGCAGGTTCCGGTGCCCCGGACCTGATCACAGTAAGAGGAAAAAAATACTTAGAGGAAGCAGATGTGGTAATCTATGCCGGATCCCTGGTAAATCCCAAGCTTCTTGAGTGCACCAAGGACATCTGCACTATTTACAACAGTGCCAAAATGACCCTGGAAGAAGTACTTTCCGTAATGGAAAAAGCAGAGGCTGCAGGCAAGACAACAGTAAGACTTCACACAGGAGATCCTTGTATTTACGGTGCTATCCGGGAACAGATGGATGTTCTGGATGAAAAGGGAATCGCTTATGATTACTGTCCTGGCGTCAGTGCATTCTGCGGCGCAGCAAGCGCACTGAATCTGGAATATACTTTGCCGGACATTTCCCAGAGCGTAATCATCACCCGTATGGAAGGCAGAACTCCGGTTCCGCCCAAGGAGAGTATCCAGTCCTTTGCCGCTCATCAGGCAACTATGGTTGTTTTTCTCAGCACAGGAATGCTGGAGGAACTGAGCAGAAGACTGATCGAGGGCGGCTACACAGCAGACACTCCGGCAGCCATTGTTTACAAGGCAACCTGGGAGGATGAGAAAAAATTTGTGTGCACAGTAGGCACTCTGGCTCAGACTGCCAAAGAAAACAACATTACAAAGACAGCCCTTATGATCATCGGTGACTGCGTAAATGCAGCACACTATGACCGTTCTAAGCTCTATGACCCGGGATTTACAACAGAGTTCCGTGAAGCAACAAAGTAATTGAAATAAGATGAAGATTTCCATAATATGTTTCACCCTGACCGGGCAGCAGACCGGAGAAAAACTGAAAAAAGCACTGGAAGAACAGGAGCATGCAGTTTCCCTGTATACGAAGAGCAAGTACATTCCGGAGTCCATAAAAGAGAGTACAAAGGAATGGGCAGGAAAGCAGTTTGAGAGTGCGGATGGAATTATTTTCATTGGAGCCACAGGAATTGCAGTGCGCAGTATTGCCCCCTATGTAGCCAGCAAAAAAACGGACCCGGCGGTCCTGGTGACAGACGAATGCGGGAAATTTGTGATTTCCCTGTTATCCGGACATCTTGGAGGTGCTAATGAGCTGGCATTGCAGGCGGCAGAGGCTTTGCATGCAGTTCCTATTGTGACCACTGCCACGGATCTGGAAGGGAAATTTGCCGTAGATGTTTTTGCAAAGAAAAACAACTGCCATATTTTCCGTATGAAAGAAGCCAAAGAAGTGTCAGCAACTTTGCTTGCAGGGGAGAAAGTAGGATTTTACAGTGAATTTCCATGGGAAGGCGAATTGCCGGATGGGCTGGTGAATTGCTGCGGACTTAGGGATGAAAACTGGATTTCAGAAAATGAACCCGGAACCAATGTCCAGAATGATAACCAGATAAAATCGGGAAAACAGGAACCAGAGACAAGGAATGAAATTAGTTCTGAAACAGATTTGGCAGCGATGGAAGCAAAGCTAGAATCGGCATCTGATCTGTTTCCTAAGGTAGGAATTGCCGTCACCATACATAAAAACTGTACCCCATTTCTTTCCACTACTCATGTAGTACCCCAGGCCGTGGCTCTGGGAATGGGCTGCCGCAAAAATAAAGAAGCGCAGGCAGTGGAAAAGGCCGCGTTTACCTGCCTTGAGGAAAATCAGATTTATCCCCAGGCCGTGGCCTGTCTTGCCAGTATTGATATCAAAAAAGAAGAACCAGGACTTCTGGCCCTGGCAGAAAAAATGGGAATCCCATTTGAGACTTTTTCCAGTGAAGAGCTTCTTGCTGTGAAGGGGGAATTTACAGCCTCTTCCTTTGTGAGCAGGACGGTAGGCGTTGACAACGTGTGCGAGAGAAGCGCATTAAAGGCGGCGCAGGATAGAATCTGTTTGAATACCGGTAGGATTCCAGAACGAAACCAGACAAAACCAGGTACCAGGCGAGGTGGGGAACATTGCCGCCTGATCCAGAGAAAACAGGCAGCAGACGGCGTGACAGCCGCCCTTGTCCTTGCAGATTGGAGGATACATTTTGAATAAAGAGAAGAAAATTTACGTAGTGGGCATTGGCCCCGGCTCCTATGAGGGAATGACAGGAGCAGCAGTGGCAGCCCTTGAAAAAAGTGATGTGATCGTGGGCTACACCGTATATATTGATCTGGTAAAGGATCATTTTGCGGGCAAATCCTTCCTTACCACTCCTATGAGAAAAGAGGTAGACCGCTGTGTCATGGCCTTTGACGAGGCAATGAATGGACAGACCGTTTCCATGATCTGCAGCGGAGATGCAGGCGTATACGGAATGGCTGGCCTGATGTACGAGGTAGGAGCCAATTATCCGGATGTTGATATCGAGGTAGTAGCAGGCGTTACTGCAGCTACAGGCGGCGCAGCAGTCCTTGGCGCACCTTTGATCCACGATTTCTGCCTGATAAGCTTAAGCGACCTTCTTACCCCATGGGAAAAAATTGAAAAACGCCTTCTTCTGGCATCGGAGGCGGATTTTGTGATCTGCCTTTACAACCCGTCCAGCCATAAGAGACACGACTATCTGAAAAAAGCATGCGAGCTGATGCTGCAGCACAAGTCCCTGGATACTGTATGCGGCATTGTGAAAAATATTGGAAGAGAAGGGGAATCTTCCCAGATCATGACCCTGGACGAACTGAAGGATACTCAGGTAGACATGTTCACTACCGTATTCATCGGCAATTCCCAGACTCGCAACATCAAAGGCAAAATGGTTACTCCAAGAGGATACAGGGATGTCTGAAATCATTGTATTTGCAGGCACAACAGAGGGATGTGATATCAGTAATTTTCTGGCAGAACATCAGATCCATGTGCTTGCATGCGTGGCTACCGACTACGGCAGCAAATCATTAAAAGAGAACGAATATCTGAAAATCCACGCCGGTCGCCTGACAGAGCCGGAAATGGAAGCACTTCTAAATGAGAAAAAGCCGGAAATGGTTCTGGACGCAACCCATCCTTACGCTGCAGAGGTTACGGAAAATATCCGCACAGCCTGCCAGAACACAGGTTTGGAGTACAGGCGTGTGCTGCGGGAGGCTGGAGCCTATCAGGACCAGGCCGTTTATGTGCCGGATACCCAGGCTGCCATTGAATTTTTGGAGGGGACAGAGGGCAATATCCTTCTTACAACCGGAAGCAAGGAGCTGGGAAAATACACCGCACTTTCTGATGCTGGAGAGCGCATTTATGCCCGTGTCCTTTCCCTGCCCTCTGTGATGGAAACCTGCAAAGGCTACGGCTTTGAGGGAAAGCATCTCATCGGCATGCAGGGTCCTTTTTCCATGGAATTAAATGCTGCCATGCTGCGCCAGTTTGACTGCAAATATCTGGTTACAAAGGATACCGGAAAAGCAGGAGGCTTTCAGGAGAAAATTGATGCGGCCCTTTCCTGCGGAACTGTTCCGGTAATTATTGGACGTCCTCTGAAGGAAAAGGGACTTTCTGTGGCAGAGTGCAGGCATATGCTGGCAGAGTATTTCGGATTTACCGTGAAGCCTCATATTACTTTGCTTGGAATCGGCATGGGAAGCCAGGAAACTCTTACTGTTCAGGGAAAAAAAGCGGCGAAAAGCGCGGATCTGATTATTGGCGCAAAGCGGATGGCAGATGCCGTTCGGGAGCCGGGACAGGCAGTGGTATATGAATACCGCAGCGATGTGATCGCGGATTATATACGGAATCATCCGGAATATGAGAAGGTTGTGATCGCTCTTTCCGGTGATGTGGGATTTTACAGCGGAGCCAGGAAGCTGCTGACGGCACTTGGCGGTAGGGAATCTAACGTGGAGGTAATTTGCGGAATTTCTTCTGTAGTATACTTCATGTCCGAGATCGGGCTTTCCTGGGATGACGCGAAGATCACCAGCGCCCACGGTAAACATTGCAATCTGATTTCCATGATCCGCCATAACCAGAAGGTATTTTCCATTCTTGGAATCGGCACTGCAGTGGCAGAGCTGGCAGGGAAGCTTGTGAAGTATCATATGGGCGAGGTTCTTCTCTATGTAGGCGAGAATCTTTCCTATCCCGATGAGAAGATTTTTGTAAAAAAAGCAGAAGAGCTGACAAACTATGAGGGACAGCCTCTTAGCGTTGTCTGTGCTTTTCATGAAAACCCGGAGCCGGCCCTTTCTACTCATGGAATCCCTGACGAGGAATTTATCCGCGGAAAAGCCCCTATGACAAAGGAAGAAGTGCGAAGCGTTTCTCTTTCCAAGCTTCGCCTTACAGAGGATTCCATCTGCTACGATGTTGGCGCGGGAACTGGTTCTGTGTCTGTGGAAATGGCTCTTCGGGCAGACCAGGGACAGGTGTTTGCCATCGAGAAAAAAGAGGAGGCAGCCGCTCTTCTGGAAGAGAACAAACAGAAATTTGCAGTGGACAATCTGGAAATTATAAAGGGAGAGGCACCTCAGGCACTTGAGAATCTGCCTGCGCCTACCCATGCATTTATCGGAGGCTCTTCCGGTAATCTGAAGGAGATCGTAGCACTGCTTCTTGGAAAAAATCCACAGGTGCGGATTGTAATCAACTGTATTACCCTGGAAACTATCAGCGAAGCTTTGGATGTGCTGAAAGAGTACGATTTCCAGCAGCGCGAGGTAGTGCAGCTTGCCGCTTCCAGATCCAAAGAAATCAGCCGCTACCATCTGATGATGGGAGAGAACCCGATTTATATTATTACCTGTCAGAATCCGAAAATGCGAAAGTAATTTTTTATATGAGAAGTAAGCAGGAGGGCAATGACGTGCTAAAAACAATACCAAGGATTATGCTTGCGGCAGGAGCCAGCGGGAGCGGGAAAACCCTTCTGACCTGCGGACTTCTGCAGGTGCTTGTAAACCGGAGAATCAAAACAGTCTCTTTTAAATGCGGACCGGATTATATTGACCCTATGTTCCACACCCAGGTCATTGGAACCAAATCCCGGAATCTGGATACCTTTTTCACAGGGGAAGAGATCACCAGATCTCTTCTTGCCAAAAACAGTGCAGACTGTGAAATGGCGGTGATGGAAGGGGTCATGGGATTTTACGATGGAGTTGCCGGAACCACCACACAGGCAAGCGCCTATGATCTGGCGCGGGTTACGGATACTCCGGTAATTCTGATCGTAAACAGCAAGGGAATGAGTGTTTCCCTCGCTGCCTACATAAAGGGTTTTATGGAATACAAAAAAGACAGCCGCATAAAGGGTGTGATCTTCAATCAGATGTCCCCTATGCTTTACCCCAGAATGAAAAAGCTGGTGGAAGAGGAACTGGGAATCAAAGCTCTTGGCTATGTGCCAAAAGTAGAGGATTGTGTGATCGAAAGCCGCCATCTTGGCCTGGTGCTGCCGGAGGAAATTCCAGAGTTGAAGCAGCGTCTTCTGAAGCTGGCAGACGTACTGGAGGGAAGTCTGGATATAGAGGCGATTATACAGCTGGCCAAAGAGGCACCGGAGCTTTCTTATGAGCCGTTAGAGGAAGAGAAGACAAGGGCATCGATTATGGCATCAGAGCCAGAAAAATGTACACAGAATTCTGTTGCTCTATCGGCACCGGAGAACACGAAGCAGTCGTCCCTCTCTTCTGTAAAAGAGGTATTAAAATGGAAAAGTTCGAAAAAGCTTCGAATTGGTCTTGCTAAAGACGAAGCATTCTGTTTTTTCTATGAGGACAACTTAGATTTGCTTCGTGCGATGGGGGCAGAGTTGGTGCCGTTTTCCCCGATACATGATGCTCATCTGCCGGAAAATCTGGACGGACTGCTTCTCTATGGCGGCTATCCGGAGCTGAATACACAGGCGTTAGAAGAAAATAAGTTTATGCGTGAGGAAATCGCTGAAGCCATAAAAGGCGGAATGCCTTGTCTTGCAGAGTGCGGCGGATTTATGTATCTTCACGACCAGATGGAAGGCATGGACGGAAAATTTTACCAGATGACAGGTGTGATTCCCGGCAAAGTCTGGCGCACGCCAAAGCTTACAAGATTTGGCTATATTACTTTAACTCAAAATGAACCGCTTGTTCTGGGGGAGACAGACTTTGGAAGCAGCCCGGCGCACGAATTCCACTATTTTGATTCGGAAAACTGCGGCACCGCTTTTCATGCCTCAAAGCCCCAGAGCAAAAGAGGCTGGGACTGCATACACGGCTCAGACCGCCTGCTGGCAGGCTTTCCTCATCTTTATTACTACGCAAACCCAAAAATCCCACAGGCATTCCTAAAGAAATGCTTAGAGTATCGTTTGTCTGGCAGATCCAATGATTGAAGAATGCAGCAGATGAAAACAGGGAAAGTTCGTGCATAAATGTTTGAACAATTGCAGGACTTACTTTGCAGAAAATATCGCCTGGAACACAGGTGGAATGAAGGAGCAACAAACATGATACGATTATTCACCCTCCCGGCAGGGTTTCTTCTGGATCTGCTTATGGGCGATCCAAGATGGCTGTACCACCCGGTATGCCTCATCGGAAAACTGATCAGCGTACTGGAAAAAGGAATCCGGAAGGTTTTTCCAAAATCAGAAAAAGGAGAGCTGGCAGGCGGTGTCCTGGAAGTCATCCTTGTGTGCCTGATCACATTTCTGGTTCCTTTTGGCATCATCCATCTGCTTTATAAATGGAACTTCTGGGTCGGCTTTGTGCTGGAAACCTTCTGGTGCGGACAGCTTCTGGCAACCAAATCCTTAAAGGATGAGAGCATGAAAGTGTACGACCGGCTGAAAAACGGAACCATCGAGGAAGCGCGATACGCAGTTTCCATGATCGTAGGCCGTGACACCCAGTCGCTTACCGAAGAAGGCGTGACAAAAGCCGCAGTGGAGACAGTTGCGGAAAACTCTTCCGATGGAATCATTGCCCCCATGCTTTATATGGCGATCGGTGGAATCCCTCTTATGTTTCTTTACAAGGGAATCAACACTATGGATTCCATGCTGGGTTACAAAAACGACAAATACCTGTATTTTGGAAGATGCGCCGCAAAGCTGGACGATGTGGCCAACTATATTCCGGCCAGGACTTCCGGCTGGCTTATGGCCCTGTCCACTGTTTTTGTGGGAATGGACACCAAAAATGCAGTGAAAATCTATAGAAGGGATCGCCGGAATCACGCCAGCCCCAACTCTGCCCAGACAGAGGCTGCTATGGCAGGGGCCCTGGATGTGCAGCTTGCGGGAAACGCCTATTATTTCGGCAAATTATATGAAAAACCAACCATAGGAGACCCTATCCGTCCAGTGGAAATCGAGGATATTTCCCGCTCGAACCGACTGCTTTACGCAACCTGTATTGCAGGCGCAATCCTGTTCTGGGGCGTGCGCATGCTGGTATGGCTGTATGCTGGAATATAAAGCAAGGATATCAATATATAAATATGCAGACAAGCAACAAGTCTGCTGTCTAACGGAGAAACAAAAATGGAAAAACACATACATGGCGGTGATGTCTACCATCACCAGGGGTGCATCGACTTCTCAGCAAACTGCAATCCCCTTGGCACCCCGGAGGGAATCAAAAAAGCCATTATAGAAAGCCTGGATCACATCGGTGACTATCCCCAGGTTGGCTGCGCTCCCCTCAAAGAAGCCATTGCAGAATACGAACACACCAAACCGGAGCAGGTAATCTGCGGAAACGGCGCAGCAGAGGTGATCTTTTCCCTTTGCCGGGCGGTAAATCCAAAGAAAGCCCTGGTGCCGGCTCCCACCTTTGCAGAGTATCAGCAGGCGCTGTACAGCGTGGACTGTGAGGTGGAATATTTTCCTCTGGAAAAGGCAAAACAGTTTGCCCTGGATGAAAGCTTTCTCCAGGCGCTGACCCCGGATGTGGACATTATTTTCCTGTGCAATCCCAACAATCCCACAGGCCTTCTGGTAGAAAAGCCTCTTCTGGAAAAAATCCTGGACCGCTGCCAGCAGCTTGGAATTTTTATGGCAGTGGATGAGTGCTTCCTGGATTTTGTGGAAGCACCGGAGGCATATACTCTGAAGGAACATCTGGAAAGCCATCAGAACCTGTTCCTTTTCAAGGCTTTTACCAAGCGCTACGCCATGGCGGGAGTAAGACTTGGCTACGGGCTTTGCGGGAACCGTGCCCTTCTGGAAAAAATGGAAAGCATGAGCCAGCCATGGAATGTCTCTTCTATAGCACAGGCAGCCGGCCTGGCAGCTTTGAAGGAAAAAGAATATGTGGAAGAAGGAAGACGGATCATCTTTGAGGAGCTTGCCTACCTGAAAAAGGAGCTGACGGAGCTTGGCTATCCGGTTTATCCATCACAGGCGAACTACGTTTTCTTTGAAGGCCCGGAAAATCTCTATGACCAGCTGGAACAGAAGAAGATCCTCATTCGGGACTGCAGCAACTACACCGGACTTTCCAAAGGGTATTACCGGGTGGCAGTGAAGAATCACCAGGACAACCAGCAGCTGATCCGGGCGTTGAGAGAATTACAGAAATGATTTTTTTACATGATTTAGATGAAGTATAACTTACATACTCAGGGGGAGGAACACATTTTGGCAAAAGCAATTATGGTGCAGGGTACCATGTCCAATGCAGGAAAAAGCCTTCTGGCAGCAGGGCTTTGCAGAATTTTCAAGCAGGATGGATATCGGGTGGCACCCTTTAAATCCCAGAACATGGCACTGAATTCCTTTATCACAAAAGAAGGGCTGGAAATGGGACGGGCCCAGGTGATGCAGGCGGAAGCCGCAGGAATTGCCCCATCCGTTCTGATGAATCCCATTCTTTTGAAGCCCACCAACGATGTGGGTTCCCAGGTGATCGTAAACGGCGAGGTCCTGGGAAACATGAGCGCCAGAGACTATTTCAAATACAAAAAGAAACTGGTGCCAGACATTATGAAGGCGTACAATGCCCTTGCAACAGAAAATGATATTATTGTTATAGAAGGAGCAGGAAGCCCTGCGGAAATCAACCTGAAAAGTGATGATATCGTAAACATGGGAATGGCGAAAATGGCCAAGGCTCCAGTGCTGCTGGTAGGCGACATTGACAGAGGCGGTGTTTTTGCCCAGCTGATCGGAACAGTTATGCTGCTGGAAGAAGATGAGAAAAAGATGGTAAAAGGCCTGATCATCAACAAATTCCGCGGAGACAAAACCATTCTGGATCCCGGCGTGGATATGCTGGAGGAAAGAAGCGGCATTCCGGTGGTTGGGGTGGCACCTTATCTGAACATTCAGGTGGAGGATGAGGACAGCCTGACAGAGCGTTTTGAGACCAAACGCTCTGTGGATCTGATTGACATTGCGGTAATCCGTGTGCCAAGAATTTCCAACTTCACGGATTTCAATCCTCTGGAGAGCATTCCGGGCGTTTCCCTTCGCTATGTGAAAAATCCTTCTGAGCTTGGCAATCCGGACATGATCATTTTGCCCGGAACCAAAAACACTATGGAAGACCTTCTGTGGATGCGGGAAAACGGGCTGGAAGCGCTGATCCTGAAAGAAGCCGCAAGAGGCAAGCTGATTTTCGGAATCTGCGGCGGCTATCAGATGATGGGAGAGAGCTTAAGCGATCCTCATGGGGTGGAAGCCGGCGGTACCATAAAAGGAATGGGACTTCTTCCAATGGACACTGTTTTTGCTGAAAAGAAAACAAGGACCCGGGTGGAGGGTACCTTCGGAGAATTGGATGGAGCTTTTGCAAAGCTTAGCGGCACTGCGCTGGAGGGCTATGAGATCCACATGGGTGAGACCGTTCTGAAAGGAGCGGCGAAGCCATCCACTGCCATCTGTGACAGCGTGACAGGGGAGCAAAAAGCCGACGGAGCCCATCTTGACAATGCGTGCGGAACCTACGTCCACGGTGTTTTTGACAAGGAAGCTGTGGCAGAGGCAATCGTTCACATCATTGGGGAAAAGAAAGGACTGGATGTATCCGGAATGACCGGAATGGATTTCCAGGCGTTTAAGGAAACCCAGTATGATATTCTGGCGGCAGAGCTTCGGAAGCATTTGGATATGAAGAAAATTTATCAGATTTTGGAAGAGGGGGTATAAAAATGAAGGTAGAACTTGAAAATGTAAAGCCAATGGACATAGAGAAAAGAAGCTTTGAGATTATCACAGAGGAGCTTGGAGATACCCCTCTGATTCCGGGAACGGAGCTGGTGGTAAAGCGCTGTATCCACACAAGCGCGGATTTTGATTATGCGAAGAACCTCTGCTTTTCTGAAAATGCAGTGGAGAAAGCAATCCAGGCAATCAAGGACGGCGCCTGCATTGTAACGGATACCCAGATGGCAAAAGCGGGAATCAATAAGCGTGCTCTTGCAAGATACGGCGGCGAGGTGTACTGCTTTATGTCCGATGAAGATGTGGCAAAAATCGCAAAGGAAAATGGTTCCACCCGTGCCACAGCCAGCATGGATAAGGCAGCAGGGTTGGATAAGAAACTGATCTTTGCCATCGGAAATGCGCCTACTGCACTGGTTCGGCTTTATGAGCTGATTGAGGACGGAAAGCTGAATCCGGAGCTGATCATTGGCGTGCCGGTAGGCTTTGTGAATGTAGTACAGTCCAAGGAGCTGATCATGCATACGGATGTGCCTTATATTGTAGCAAGAGGACGCAAGGGTGGATCCAACATTGCGGCATGTATTTGTAATGCGTTGCTGTATATGATCGATAATAATCGGGGGTAATTGGCTTAGAGCGTATGATTTGTTAAGGACAGCCTGTCAGATCATACGCTGTTTATATAAAGTGAATTTCAGGCAGTGACAATCGATTTCAGTAATTCACATGCGGGAACGAAATCCTGTACTGCCATAGAAGAGCAGGACATCAGAACCGTTACCTCTGATTCGGTTTCTTTTAGAATCTGCAGACGCAGGCCTTTCAAACGGGCCTGCTTTTTTAATTCTTCCCCGTTTTTTTCGCAGGGCAGGGTAAGAGCAAGACTGGTTCCGGCAGAGCCCACCTGGATCTGACAGACTGAGCCGAACACCTGCCGGATCGCGCTTCGAAGCTGCTTTAATTTGGAAGCGTAAAGCCGTTTCAGCCTTCTGGTCTGGGCTGCAAGATGGCCGTCCCGGATAAACTGGCACAAAGCGATCTGCTCTGCCTTGGAAGCGGTCTGATTATAAAAGGAGGCTTTTTTTCGGTAGGCGGCAAGAAGCTCTGGCGGCAAAATCATAAAGCTGATTCGGATGGAGGGCAGCAGAAGCCTGGAAAAAGAGCCAATATAAACCACGCCTTGCCCTCCGGAAAGTCCGAACAGGGAAGGAGTAGGCTTCTGAAAATACACGAACTCATTTTCAAAATCATCCTCAATTACAAGATGATGCCGCTCATCTGCATATTTCAAAAGCTCCAGACGGCGTTTTACCGGCATGATCTCGCCCCACTTGGTCATATGCGCCGGGGAAACATAAACCACATCGCAGTCTTTATTCCGATAGTGGATTTCATAGCCGTAATCCGCAAAAACAGTACTTCCATGGACAAAAGAAGGTGTGGGAAAGGATACCTGTTCGAAATTCGGATATACTTCCCGGATCAGCGGGCACAGAATCTGCAGAAGACTCTGGAAGCTGGCACCTACCACAATGTCATCCGGGGAACACAGAATGTTCCGGCGCTCCCGGATATAAGCAGCCAGCGCTTCCCGGAAATCCGTCTCCCCCTGGGGCTCTCCGTAAGTGAGCATGCGCTCATCCTGGCGAAGGGCGCTTTTCATATAACGGCTCCACAGATCGAAGCGGAAGCTTTCCCGGTCAACGCCGGAGGAGGCAAGGTCATAGCGGTAGTGGATTTCATCCCGTCTGTCCGGCTGACTGCTCATATGGTGGTGAGATGCGATCTCCGTTACGTAGTAGCCGCTCTGGGCCTTTGCCATAATATAGCCGTCTGCGGCAAGCTGCAGATAGGCGGTCTCAATGGTGGTGCGGGAAAGCTTCAGCTCCTGGGAGCATTTGCGAAGAGAAGGCATTTTGCTGCCCGGAGCCATTTTCCTATCCAGAATCAGCTTTTTGTAATATTCATAAACCTCCATGTAAAGATGTGTGGTGCGATTCTGGTCTTTTGCAATGTCTAACATAAAACTGTCCCCTCGAAAAAAGTTTAATTTGGATATTTCTGTACATACACTTAAGTGTTATTCTACAATATAAACATAAAATTTACAAGATGTTAGAATCTGCTGCTCATGATCAAGGGGATAGCAGCTAACATCTTTGCAGGAGTGATAGATTTGAAGAAAATAGCAGTGATTCAGGATTTGTCCGGGCTTGGGAAATGTTCTCTGACAGCCGCCATTCCCGTAATCTCGGTAATGGGCGTGCAGGCAGTCCCCCTTCCCACGGCAGTTCTCAGCAACCAGACTGGCTACCCGTCCTACTATGCCTGTGACTATACCGATCATATGGAAAAAGTCATGGATGAATGGGAGAAGCTTGGGTTTGCCCCAGACGGAATTTATACCGGATTTCTGGCAGATGAGAAACAGGCAGACAAGATCCTGGACTTTTTCAGAAGATTTCGAAGCCCAGAGACCATGGTGCTAGTGGACCCGGTAATGGGAGACAGCGGCAGAGCTTATGGGATTTACACAGAAAACCTTCGGGTAAAAATGCTTCAGCTGGTAAGCTGTGCCCAGGTGATCACGCCGAACCTTACGGAAGCGCTGCTTTTGCTGTACGGGAAGGCAGAAATGGAAGAAAGATACGTCTCCCTGATGACCCTGGCAGGGGAGAAACGCCTGGAACAGATTGGGAAAATCGGGGAAGAGCTGGCAGAGCGCTTTCATCTGCAGGCAGCAGTAATTACCGGGATTGAATATGAAAAAGAAACCCAGGCAGTGAAGGCAGGTACAGAGGAAGTGCAAACCCAGATGGGAAATCTGGTAGTGGAAAATGGTGTGCTCTCCTGGTATTTTGCCAGGAAAGAGGGCAGCAGCTATTCCGGAACCGGAGATTTGTTCGCTTCCATTTTAAGTGCAGGCCTGGTGCGGGGAATGTCCATGATGGACTGCGTGAAACTGGCAGTGGATTTTCTCTCCAAAGCAATTTCAGAAACCGTAAAAGAGGGAACCGACCGGAACGATGGGGTTTGCTTTGAGAAATATCTTGGGGAATTGTGTAAAAAGAAATAGAAAGGTGTGTATATCATGGCTGATATTGTATATTGTTATAATGATGAGGTGTATTTTAATCTGACGAATAAATGTCCCTGCAACTGTACTTTCTGTATCCGAAATAACGGGGATTCTGTGGGAGAGGCAAAGACGTTATGGTTTGACAAAGAGCCAACTATGGAGGAAATTTACAAGGCAATCGATGCATTTGATTTCTCAGGATATAAAGAAGCTGTCTTCTGCGGCTACGGAGAACCAACCATGGCACTGGACAAGCTGATTGCAGTCAGCGAGTACATGCGAAGAAAATATCCGGCACATCTTGACCGGGACGGGAATCCCTGTGCAGGAATCAAGCTTCGCCTGAATACAAACGGCCTTGGTGACTTGATCAATAAGCGCTCCATTGCAAAAGAAGTCTGTTCCGCAGTAGATGTAGTTTCCATCAGCCTGAACATGCCCGATGCCAAATCCTACAATGAAGTAGTCCGCCCGGCATACGGGGAGAAAGCCTTTGACGCAATGCTGAAATTTGCTGCAGACTGCAAGAAGTATACGGAAAATGTGAAATTTACAGTAGTAGACTGCATTGGCGAAGAGAACATCGAGAAAAGCCGCAAAGTGGCAGAAAAGCTGGGAATCCCGCTGCGGGTAAGAGAGTACACGGCGGAATAATTTCTGCCAGAATATCGTAGGATGTTTTTCTGACCAATTCTCCGTCTTTTTACAATGACGGAGAGTTGGTTGTATGGATAAATATTGTTAAAGTTACGTTTATCTTTGAGAGACCATTTTCCTAATCTGCATGTCCACTTTACAGTATATCTCGTCTGAATTCGGAGCTTCATTTGGGCAAAATTTTTCGCAAATTGCAACACACATTTTGCCAAATGTTTTTTTTAATATGCTTTTGGAAAAAACTTGCAGATTAACATTTCTGCTCAATTAACTGAAGCAGTATTTCCCGGAATTGGGGTACGCAGGCCAGAATATCCGCATTGGCAAGATAAGGCAGCTTCTCATTTTTCCAGTCAGAGATGGTGCCGCCTGCTTCTTTTAGAATGATTGTAGCGCCGCTGTAATCCCATGGCTTCAGGTTCTGCTCCAGAAATGCATGCTGTCTGCCGCATGCCACATAGCAAAGGTCAAGGGCGGCAGATCCGGTTCTTCTGAAATCTGCGCAGTTCATAAATACGTTATAAAATACCGGGAACAGATCCTTCGCCCGGTTTTTCTCATAAGGGGAAGATCCAAAGGAAACCACCGCATCTTTAAATTCCGGCTGGTCCGAAACGTGGATCGGCACTCCATTTAAAAATGCCCCTTCTCCCTTTGCCCCGCAGAAAAGTTCTTCTGTAAACGGATTGTAAACAACTCCGAAGGTAATCTCACCATTTTCATAAAGTCCCAGGGACACTGCGCTGAGATGATAGTCCCGTATCAGGTTGGTAGTTCCGTCAATGGGATCCAGAATCCAGTAGGATTTCGCCGGATCCAGCCCAAGATTTTCTTTTTCCTCCGCAATTAATGCAATATCCGGAAACTCTTTGGCAAGGGCGTCCTTCAGGAAATTCTGCACTGCCACATCCACATTTGTCACATAATCCGCAGCCCCTTTTTCCGTCACTTTCTCATGGGTCATTTCCTGAAAAATCAGGGGCTTGGTCTGCTTAACAAGTTCTATTACTTTGTTCTGATTTTCTGTCATAAGTCTGTACACCTCCAGATAGAATTTACCATAAATGTCCCCGGCGGGCAACCAGGGCTTATAAAAAATTTTCTTTACTCAGCATACAGGGTAAGTTATAATAAAATTTGTCTGAAAATATCAAATTTCAGGAATACGCGGAGGCATTTAATCGTTACGAAATGGGCATGGTGCCTGTAAGCGGCAGGATCATGTATGAAAATGATAGGAATTATGGAGGAAATCAAAATGGGCGAAACAGCCAAAAAAGCAATTCTCGCAGTGAGCTTCGGAACCAGCCACAGCGACACCCGAAAAGTAACAATCGATGCCATTGAGGAAGACTTAAAAGCAGCATTTGAGGATTGCAGTCTTTACCGGGCATGGACCAGCAAAATGATTCTTGCCAGACTGGAAAAAAGAGACGGCATTCATTATGACAATGTAAAAGAAGCCATGGAACATATGTTAAAGGACGGCATCACAGATGTGATCGTTCAGCCAACCCACGTAATGAACGGCGTGGAAAATGACCTTATGAAAGAGGACGTCCTTACATATGCAGGTCAGTTCCAGTCCGTGACCTTTGGCACACCGCTTCTGACTACTGAAGAGGACAATGAACTTGTAGTGAAAGCAATTGCAGAGGCATTCCCGGTAATTGAGGATAAAGAAACTGCACTGGTGCTTATGGGTCATGGAACCGAGCACTACGCCAACGCAGTTTATGCAGCCCTTGACTACAGATTTAAGGACATGGGACATGAAAATGTGATTGTGGGAACTGTAGAAGGCTACCCGGAAATTTCCCAGGTATTAAAGCAGTTAGAAAAATGCGGACCCAAAAAAGTGGTAATTGCCCCTCTTATGATCGTGGCAGGAGACCACGCCAAGAACGACATGGCCGGCGACGAGCCAGATTCCTGGAAAACCATCATCAGCCAGAAAGGTTATGAAGTACAAACCGTCCTCAAAGGCCTGGGCGAATACGAAAGCATCCGCCATATTTTCGTGGAGCACGCAAAGGCTGCGAAATAATTCTAAAATCCTTCAGGGATAAGCAGACGCAGAAGATAGTGTAGTGCGGGCTATGCTATTTTCTGCAATAAGAAGAAAATAAATGAGACTGGATGCTGCTCCATAAGATGCGGTATCCAGTCTTTTTGGCAGAAGTTAATCGTATCGGCAAAAATAAAATAATTGAAATATGTATATTTATTGCCGATAATTCGAATCAAGAATTTGCGCAGTAGGTTGTTGCACAAATTACATCAAAATTGAATTGAAATAAAAGCGGTATAGTAGAGGAAGATAATACGTAAGATAATACGCAAGATGATGGAACGGTTGGGAGTAAAAGCGAAAGAAGGATTCTGAAGAAATTACCTTTAACGAGACCGTTTGTTTCTTGAAAAATAGAACAATATATGATAAATTATAAATGTGACGTAAAAATAGTCACATTTATAAAAAGGTGATTGATATGAAAAAATTTCTGGAAGAATCATTACGGCAAAATGTAATAATGATGGAGAATAAAGAGTTATATAAAAAGCTCCCATTAGTATATCGTGGAAGATATGATATTTTTAAAGTAGAGACGAATGGTGTATTGTGGATGGCTCTTCATCCAAAAGATGACGTTGGACTTGTCCTGCTGCGAAGAGACAGAGCTAGTGTAGAAAAAATCACAGGGTTAAACTGTGCAATATTTCTTGACCGAACGACATTCTATATAAAAGAAAAGCTGATGGAAGAAGGAATTCCGTTTGTAATAGATGGGAAGCAGGTATTTCTCCCGTTTATTGGATATTTGTTGAGTAAGGCAAATGAAAGAGAGCTGGCACCAGTTCATTTGATATCATTTCTGACGCAAAAAATGCTTCTGACAGCTATTTATGAACGCTGGAATGGAGTGAAAGTATCTGATGCAGCGAAAAGATTGGGAGTGTCAACAAAATCTGCAAGCCGATGTTTTGATGAGTTGGAATATTTAAATGTTGGCGTGTTAGGTATGAAAAGTAAATCAAGAGTCATCGAGATTCCAGATGACCGAAAAGAATTATGGCTGCAGATTGAACATATATTAAGAGATCCAGTCATTCGAAGATTTATTCTGAGAGAAGATATGAAACTTGAAAAGAAAGCAGGTATTTCTGCTTTGTGTGAGTATTCTCTTTTGTCCGATAATGTTTATCCTACCTATGCAGTAACGAAGAAAGAACTGAAAGCCAGTGGAGTGAAAATGGAAAGACAAGCAGGTAAACTGGAAGAAATTGGCTGTGTCGTTTTGGAATTGGGATATTTTATTGATTTTTGGGGAAAAGGATTGCAGGATCCTTTGAGTGTAGCATTGTCACAGACGGGAGAGGAACAAGAAGAGGAACGGGTTGATCTTTCTATTAATAAGATGTTGGAGGAATATGTATGGTCAAAGGATTAGACACATTTCGGAAGTACTTTGCAGATTATGAAGAACAGTATGTTTTAATAGGCGGCGCTGCCTGCGATATTCTAATGGACTTTCTGTCCTAAGAACAGAATATATAATTCTTTTTAAAGCAAAAGCGTATCTTGATTTGAAAATGCGAAAAGATTTAGGTGAAAAAGTTGATTCCAGTGATATTAAGAAGCATAAAAAAGATGTTTTGCGCATTGCTTCAGAACTTATGCTTGAAAAAGTGGAAGAGTTGCCAATAGCGGTAAATACTGATATACATAGTTTGATTAACTTATTGGAGCAAGAACCATTTGATCAGAATTCTTTGAAAAGATATATGCTGAAAAATGAGGATGTTGTGGAATTGTTAAAAAGAGTATTCGGATAGAACCTGTGACGTTGAGGATATTCTGTAACTTATATCAGTGGATAATATGGTTATATACATCGAGAATATTTTTAGTATATAGGTTTAAACACAATAATTTTACACACGAAATCTAATTAGATGTGCGTAAAAAATCAAATGCTATGGCAAAGGCTTTAAAACAGTTGATTAGTCAGCAAGTCTATCACTTATAAAGTTGTAAACTGGTGTATTAAATTTGAAAAATTATGAATTTCATTTGTTAAGCAGATTGAATTTTTTTATAAAATCCGTATAATAGAGGAAGATAATACGTAAGATAATACTCAAGATGATGGAGGTGTTTACATGGGAGAATACAAACCGCCTTTTACTATAACGAATAAAATATTATCGTATGTATCGTCGATTTCAGAAAAAATAGGGCGGATAACTGCAACCGGAAATCTGGAAGCAAAACCGCATTTGAGAAGAAACAATAAAATCAGATCCATTCATTCCTCGCTGAAAATTGAAGCGAACTCACTAACTTTGGGACAGGTTCGAGATGTTATTAATGGTAAGGCTGTGTTAGGCGCACAAAAAGAAATTCAGGAAGTAAAGAATGCCTATGTGGCCTATGAACATTTATGATACATCGAGTGATAAATTTCAGAATTATTATAAAGATGTGTCACTTCGCATGAAGAATAAAGAATTGGATATTCTGATTGTAGTAAATATGTTTCTCACAGGTTTCGATGCCACAACTATGAATACGCTGTGGGTGGATAAGAACTTGAAAATGCATGGACTGATACAGGCGTTTTCCCGTACTAACCGTATTTTGAATTCTATCAAGACCTTTGGAAATATTGTGTGTTTCCGAAGTTTGCAAAAGCGTGTAGATAGTGCCATTTCTCTGTTTGGAGACAAGAATGCCGGAGGTATTGTTCTGCTGCAGAGTTTTAAGGATTATTATTACGGTTACGAATCTGTAGACGGGAAACCAATGCCAGGATATGTGGATATGATGAGAGACTTAAAAAATAAGTTTCCATTGTCAGAATCACAAATTATCGGAGAACAGAATCAGAAAGACTTTATTGCTTTGTTCGGTGCGATTCTTCGTATGAGGAACCTTCTGCTTTCCTTTGATGAGTTCAAGGGAAATGAGCAGATTTCCGAGCGTGATCTACAGGATTACCTTGGACGTTATCAGGATTTACGTGATGAGTGGAAGCGTAAGCGTCAGAAAAGTACAGATATTACAGATGATGTGGTATTTGAGATTGAACTGATTCGTCAGATAGAAATTAACATCGATTATATTCTCATGCTTGTAAAAAAGTACCATGATACCCATTGTGAAGATAAGGAAGTGCTGATAAACATCAATAAGGCAATTGAGGCCAGCCCGGAACTGCGCAGCAAGAAAAAGCTCATTGAAAATTTTATTGCAGGAATTAATGACGTAGATGATGTTCTGAATGAGTGGCACGAGTTTGTAGTAGAACAGCGTGATCAGGACCTTAATGCAATCATTACAGAAGAAAGGCTGAAGCCGGAAGACACACGGAAGTTTATGGAGAATGCGTTCCGTGACGGAGAAATCAAAACAGCTGGAACAGATATCGATAAACTCATGCCGCCGCTTTCCCGTTTTGGCGGTGGCGGAAGAGCCAAGAAGAAACAAGGCGTCATTGACAAGCTGAAAAATTTCTTTGAAAAGTATTTCGGTATCGGTGGTTCATCTAACTTTACTGAGCCAGAGCATAAGCCGGTGACATATAACTTGAGCGGTCAGGAAACGCTGTCGATGGCAGCAGAACCAAAAACACCATACGGAAAACAGCCATAACATATTGTCAATAAAACCGGGAACTCTTTTTCCCGGTTTTATTTGACAATATCGGGCTGAATTAGTAAAATAGGCAATGGACGTCAGCGCAGGCCCGTTTTTATTCATTCTGCTCTGACGAAGCAATCGAAAGTTTTTCAGAAGGAGAAATTACATAAGATGAGTATTTCCATGATTGGAATCGACCATAGTATGGCTCCCGTAGATATACGAGCCTTATTTGCATTTACAAAGAAAAATGCAGGGGAGGCCATGGAAAAAATAAAGGAACAGCCGGGAATCTACGGCTGTATCATATTGTCCACCTGCAACCGCCTGGAAGTATGGGCAAGCGTAGACGAGGAAGCGGAAATTTCCCTGTATGAGGAATTGTGCCGACTGAAAAATGTCCACAACGACGAATACCGGAAATATTTCACCAAACGGGAAGGCCACGATGCCGTAGAACATCTTTTCTACCTTTCATCCGGCCTGAAATCCCAGATTCTGGGAGAAGACCAGATCCTCACCCAGGTAAAAGATGCCCTTGGAATCGCAAGAGAACACTTCACCACAGACGGTGCCCTGGAAGTTCTTTTCCGCATGGCTGTGACCGCAGGCAAGAAGATCAAGACAGAGGTCCCTTTTTCCCACGGCAACCCTTCCGTCATCCACCAGGCCATCCAGATGCTGGAAAAACAGGGCTACTCTGTTGCCGGTAAAGTCTGTATGGTAATCGGAAACGGGGAAATGGGAAAAGTAGCCGCTCAGGCTTTAGAGGAGGCTGGCGCAGACGTAACCGTCACCGTAAGACAGTACCGAAGCGGCGTGATAAACATCCCCTTTGGCTGCAAGCGAATCAACTACGGGGAAAGAATGGAGTACCTTCCCAAGTGCGACCTGGTGGTAAGCGCAACCGCAAGCCCCAACTTCACCCTCCGGGAAGAACTGTTTGAGGATCTGGAGCTTGAGAAAAACATCATTCTCATTGACCTTGCCGTGCCAAGAGACATTGAGCCGGAAGTAGGCCGATTCGAGGGCGTCACTTTATTTGACATGGACAGCTTCCGCATGGACGAAACTCCCGCAGAGCTTCAGGAAAACTTAGAAGCCGCAGGAAAGATCGTCAGAGAGCAGATGGACGAATTTTTCAAATGGCTGGATGGAAAGGAACTGATCCCGAGAATCCAGGAAATCAAAGAAAATGCAGTCAACGATTTTAACCTGCGCATTATGAAGCCTCTGAAAAACAGCCCTCTGGAAGAAGAGGACAAAGAGAAGTTGATGAGCGCAGTAGACAAAGCAATGGAGAAGGTAGTAAACAAAATGCTGTTTGGCCTAAGAGACAGCATGAATGAGAAGGCATTTCTGGAATGTGTAGCCGGACTGGAGAAAACATATGAAAAATAAGCGCTATTTTCCACTGTATGTGGATCTGTCAGATAAAAATGTGGTTGTTGTGGGTGGGGGAACCATTGCAACCAGAAGAGTAAAGGCACTGCTGCTTTTTACAAGGAACATCACTGTGATCGCGCCGAAAATGACGGCAGATCTGTGGGAGCTTGGCAAGCTTGGCAAGATCCAGATCCAGCCCCGCCCTGTGAAAAAATCCGATTTTTCCATGGCGTATATGGTGCTGGCTGTAACCAACAACAGGGAATTAAATGAAGAAATTTATCATGCCTGCAAAGAAGAGGGAATCTACGTAAATGTAGCCAGCGACAAAGACCTGTGCGACTTTTATTTTCCCGGGATCTGCCTGAAGGATGATGTGGTGGTGGGAATTACCGCCAGCGGCATGAACCACAAAAAAGCCAGAGCCGTGCGCGAAAAAGTGCAGGCCCTTCTGGAAGAAATTGCAAAAGACGAGGAGAGTTATGAGTAATAAAATTGTGATCGGCAGCAGGGAAAGCAAGCTTGCCGTACTTCAAAGCCAGATGGTACAGGACTTCATTGTACAGAATCATCCGGACATGGAAGTGGATATCCTTACCATGAAAACCACCGGAGACAAGATTCTGGACCGTACCCTGGACAAAATCGGAGGCAAAGGCCTTTTTGTAAAAGAACTGGACCGGGCCCTTCTGGAGGGAAGAAGCCAGCTGTCTGTACATAGCCTGAAGGACATGCCCATGGAAGAATCCGAAGAGCTTCCCATCCTGGCATTTTCCAAGAGAGAGGATGTAAGAGACGTGCTGGTGTTTCCAAAAGGCTGTGAAGAACTGGATGCCTCAAAACCAATCGGCTGCTCCAGCCTGCGAAGAAAGCTGCAGCTGCAGGAAATTTTCCCAGATGTAAAAGTAAAAAGCATCCGCGGAAACCTTCAGACAAGACTGGAGAAATTAGACTCCGGAGAGTATTCTGCCCTTGTTCTTGCGGCAGCAGGACTGAAGCGCCTTGGCCTGGAAAAAAGAATCAGCCGCTATTTTGACACAGAGGAGATCCTCCCGGCAGCAGGCCAGGGAATCCTTGCGGTACAGGGCAAAAAAGGACTGGACTATGAGTATCTGAAGGGCTACGATGACCCGGAGGCACATAGTGTTGCCCTTGCGGAACGTGCATTTGTAAGATATTTAAACGGCGGGTGTACCTCCCCTGTGGCAGCTTACGGCCAGATTCAGGAGGGACAGTTAAAGCTGTGCGGCCTTTACTATGAAGAAGAGACCGGACATTATCTCAAAGGAAGCAAAACAGGAGCCGTATCAGAGGCCGAAGCGCTTGGAATCGCCCTTGCAAAGGAGCTGAAGGAGCGCTGCCGGAAGGAATATAAAGTGGCAAAACAGGAAGAAAGAAAAGAGATGGGAAAAGTCTGGCTGGTTGGTGCAGGCCCTGGAGATGCAGGTCTTTTCACCTTAAAAGGCGCAGACGTGCTGGAAAAAGCAGACGTAGTGGTATACGACAGCCTTGTAGGCCAGGGAATCCTCACCAGGATCCCGCCGGATGCAAGACTGATCAACGTTGGAAAACGTGCCGGACATCACATGATGCCCCAGAATATGATCAATCAGGTGCTTGCAGACGAGGCGAAAAAAGGAAACCGGGTAGTGCGCCTCAAAGGCGGCGATCCTTTCTTATTTGGAAGAGGCGGCGAGGAACTGGAGCTTCTTACGAAAGAAGGGGTTCCCTATGAAGTGGTACCGGGAGTGACCTCCCCTATTTCCGTGCCTGCCTACAACGGAATTCCGGTAACCCACAGGGATTTTTGTTCCTCTGTGCACATCATTACCGGACACAAGCGCCAGGGAATGGAATATGACATTGATTTCAAAGCGCTGGTTCACACAAAAGGAACCCTTGTTTTCCTCATGGGCTTAACGGCCATGGAAGACATCTGCAAAGGCCTGATGGAGGCTGGAATGGATCCGGATATGCCGGCAGCTGTATTATCCAAGGGAACCACAGCAGGACAGAGAAGAGTGATCGCCACCATTTCCACTTTGAAAAAAGAATCCGACAGACAGAAGATCAAGACTCCGGCCATTATTGTGGTAGGCAAAGTCTGTACCCTTTCTGAAGATTTTGCATGGTACGAGAAGCTGCCGTTGGCGGGATGGAAGATTCTTGTCACAAGACCGAGGGAAAATATTTCCAGAACAGCGGCAAAGCTTCGGGAAAAAGGCGCTGAGGTACTGGAGCTTCCGTCCATCAGCATCAGCCCCCTTGAGGATCAGAGCAGGCTTCAGGAAGCGTTTGCAAAGCTTAACACCTATGACTGGCTGGTATTTACAAGTCCCGCAGGCGTGGAAGTATTCTGGCGGGAACTGGGCAAAAAGAAAGTGGACATCCGCTGCCTTGGCAGCGTCAAAATCGCAGCCATCGGCGAGGGCACCAAAAAGAAGCTTCTGGAAAGAGGCATCTACGCAGATTTCGTGCCATCTGTTTATGACGGCGACACCCTGGGCAAAGAGCTTGCCAGCCTTTTGACAGGAAAAGAAAAGATCCTGATTCCAAGAGCTATGCTTGGAAACAAGACTCTGGTAGAAGAACTGGAAAAAACAGGCGCTTCAGTTGAAGATGTGCCTACCTATGAAACCGATTACCAGAACTGCCCGCTGATCGACGAGAAAAAGGAATTCGAAGAGGGCAGCATTGATATGGTCGTATTCACAAGCGCTTCCACTGTGAAAGGCTTTGTGAAGAGTACAAACGGACTGGACTATTCTAGGGTGCGTGCTGCCTGCATTGGCAAACAGACCAAAGCCGCAGCAGATGCTTACGGAATGCAGACCTATATGTCAGAGAAAGCCACCATCGACAGCCTGATCGAGCTGGTTGAAACATTAAAGAGGAGTGAAGAAAAATGGAACTGATCAAAAGACCAAGAAGATTAAGAGGCGGGGAGACCCTGCGAAAAATGGTAAGGGAAACCAGAATGGACAAATCCTCCCTGATCTATCCTTTGTTTGTTATGGAAGGAACCGGGATCCAGGAAGAAATCCCGTCCATGGAAGGCCAGTACCGCTACAGCCTGGACCGTCTGCCTTATAAGTTAGAGCAGCTGGAAAAAGCAGGAGTAAGCAGCATCATGCTTTTTGGAATTCCGGATCATAAGGATGAGATCGGAAGCGGTGCCTATGCCCAGGACGGCATTGTGCAGAAAGCCCTTCGTTCTGCCAAGGAAAGATTTCCGGAAATGTATTATGTAACAGATGTCTGCATGTGCGAGTATACTTCTCACGGACACTGCGGCGTGCTTTGCGGTCATGATGTGGACAATGACAAGACCCTTGAGCTTCTTGCAAAAACAGCCCTGTCCCACGCACAGGCAGGATCCGATATGATCGCGCCTTCTGATATGATGGACGGCCGTGTGGCAGCAATCCGTAAGGAACTGGATCAGGGCGGATTTTCCAATATCCCGATCATGTCCTATGCGGTGAAATATGCTTCTGCTTTCTACGGCCCGTTCCGTGATGCGGCAGGAAGTGCCCCGGCCTTTGGCGATCGCAAGAGCTACCAGATGGATTTCCACAACAGAAGAGAGGGGATGAAAGAGGCTCTTATGGATATTGAGGAGGGCGCAGACATTATTATGGTGAAGCCGGCAATGTCCTATCTGGATATGGTATCTGAGATTTCCAAGGCTGTGAATGTTCCGGTAGCTGCATACAGCGTAAGCGGCGAGTACGCCATGGTAAAAGCAGCAGCCAAAATGGGCTGGATCGATGAAGAGCGCATTATCGGGGAAATGGCAGTTGGCGCATACCGTGCCGGTGCCCAGATCTATATCACCTATTTTGCAGAGGAAATCGCAAAAATGATGGACGAAGGGAGAATCGGCTGATGACAAAGTCTGAGAAGCTTTTTGAAAGAGCAGTAAAAAGGATTCCAGGAGGCGTAAACAGCCCGGTGCGTGCCTACGGATCCATCGGAGAGGCACCAAGATTTATTGACAGGGCAGACGGCTGCTACATTTACGATGTGGACGGCAACCGCTATATTGACTACATTGATTCCTGGGGACCGATGATCCTTGGCCATAATTTCCCGGCCATCCGGGAAAGTGTGTTAAAGGCATGTGAGAACGGCTTAAGCTTTGGCTGTGCCACTGAGATTGAGGTGGAGATGGCAGAGTTTATCTGCGAGAGGATCCCTCATGTGGACATGATCCGTATGGTCAATTCCGGAACAGAGGCCGTTATGAGTGCTATCCGTGTTGCCAGAGGCTTTACCGGGAAAAATAAGATCATCAAATTCGCAGGCTGCTATCACGGACACAGCGATGCCATGCTGGTAAGTGCTGGCTCCGGTGTCATGACAAGCGGCGTGCCGGACAGCGCAGGCGTGCCAAAGGGATGCACAGAGGATACCATGCTGGCAGTTTACAATGACATTGGCAGCGTGAAGGCTCTTTTTGAACAGGCAGACGGCCAGGTGGCAGCTGTGATCGTGGAGGCAGTTGGAGCCAACATGGGTGTGGTTCCTCCATGCGAGGGCTTCCTTGAGGGGCTTCGGGCTCTTTGTGATCAGTATCATGCACTTCTTATTTTCGATGAGGTTATCACAGGATTTCGTCTGGCATTTGGGGGCGCAGCCCAGTATTTTGGCGTAACTCCGGACCTTGTGACCTACGGTAAGATCATCGGCGCAGGAATGCCTGTGGGCGCTTACGGCGGAAGAAGAGACGTGATGGAGCTGGTTTCCCCGGCAGGAAAGGTTTACCAGGCAGGAACCTTAAGCGGAAACCCGGTTGCCATGGCAGCAGGTCTGATCCAGCTGAAATATTTATACGATCATCAGGAAATTTATAAAGAACTGGAAGCCAAGGGCCAGATGCTTTACGGCGGCATGGAAAAAATTGCCCGGGAAAAGGGCCTGAAGGTACAGATGAACCACATCAGCTCCCTGGGAAGTCTGTTCTTTACCGGGCAGCCTGTAGTGGACTATGTTTCCGCCAAAACCTCTGATACCAAGGCCTTTGCAGAGTATTTTAAGAAAATGCTGAAAATGGGAATCCACATGGCACCTTCCCAGTTTGAGGCAATGTTCTTATCTGCTGCCCACACAGATGAAATTATTATGGAAACTCTGGATGCAGTAAAGCTTGTTCTTTGAAACCGGGTGTGGTATAATTCAGTTACAAATTACATAAAAGAAACCAAACCAGTTACTGGGAATGTACTGAACAGTAACCAGGACCGCTGCAGATTGAGAACGGAAAAGCAGCGAAAGCAAATGGTTTCCAGAAATGAGACTGTAGGAGGCTAGACAAATGGGGAAGAAATATGTGGCTTATGTAGGTACCTATACTCACGGAACCAGCAAAGGAATCCAGGTTTATGACGTGAACCTGGAAGAAGGTACTCTCACAGAGAGAAGCGAAGTGGAAGTAAGCAATGCATCTTATACCGCAGTGTCCAAGAATGGCAAGTATCTGTATTCCATCGAGGACGAAGGAGTTGCGGTTTTCAAGCGTGATCACAACGGTGATCTGTCCCGTATCAACAGCGTTGATATCGACGGCATGCGCGGATGCTTCCTGGCAACAGACGTAGACGGCAAATATCTTTACGTTGCAGGCTATCATGATGGCAAGGTGACAGTTGTGCATACACATAAGGATGGACGTCTTGGAAGCGTTATGGACGGCGTGTTCCATACAGGACTTGGAAGCGTGGCAGAGCGCAACTTCCGCCCTCATGTAAACTGCGTGCGTCCCACACCGGACAATAAGTATCTCTGTGCAGTAGACAATGGAATCGACCAGGTAAAGGTGTACCGCATCAATAAGCGCACAGACAAGCTTGAGCTTGTAGATATTGTCCGCTGCCCGAGAGAGAGCGGCCCGCGTATTATCCGCTTCAGCGCAGACGGACGTTTTGCATACATTCTTTTTGAGCTGAGCAATGAGATCAAGGTGTACAGCTATGACGGAAGCGGAGATGCTCCGGAGTTTGAACTGCTTCAGAGCGTATCCACTCTGGCGAAGAAGGAGACTGGTGTTTCCCACAATGCAGCTTCCGGACTTGCGCTTGCACCGGACGGCAAGCACCTGTTCTGCACAACAGCAGGTGAGAATACCGTTGCCATGTTTGAGGTAGATGGGGAGACCGGACTTCTGGAGCGCAAATTTGTGCTTCCGGTTAGCGGTGATTACCCGAAGGACCTGGTAATCTTCCCGGATAACCAGCACATTGCCGTTGCCAACCATTCCAGCAACAGCGTAACCACCTTCAAGGTAGACTACGAGAAGAACATCATTATGATGAAAGGCAAGCCCCGTAAGATCGAGACTCCGAACTGCATCAACATCTGGCCGGTTCCGGATGGAGAGGACATTGAGGATTTGGAGGCCTGATGTTTTCGTGAAAAAGCGATTATAAAAAACAAGGACAGTTATCTGAAAGTAAAAGCAGATAGCTGTCCTTGTTTTTGCAAGTGCAGAAATTTAGAACTAAGTAGTTTGTAAAAGAAAACTCCCTCCGAATCCGGGAGGGAGCTTTAGAGCGTGTTTGAAAAATCATTCCCGCAATCTGTACGCCCCACTTTGCGGGAGATTTTGCCCGAATTCAGTTGCCGTAGCCCGCTACGGCGCCTTCATGCGGACAAAATCTCCCACAAATTGTGACGCACATCTTGCAGAAAGCCTTTTTCAAACACGCTCTAGGAAAAGACATTTCTTACAGATAAAAATCCTTCACATAATCCATGCGGGCGCTCATGTTGGAGAACATGGCATCTACCAGGGTGATGGCAGCCATAGATTCTACAACTACAACGGCTCTTGGCACGATCACCGGGTCGTGGCGCCCCTTGATTTCGATGGAAATATTTTCTCCGGTCCTGGTGACAGTCTGCTGTGCCTGAGAGATGGACGGAGTAGGCTTTACATGGGCGCGAAGAAGAATCTGTCCGCCGTCACTGATGCCGCCAAGGATACCTCCGGCGTGATTGGTGGTTTTTGTGATCTTGCCGTCTTCCATGTGGAAACCGTCATTATCCGTGGAGCCTTTCATGGAAGAAACCTTTACACCGTCACCGACTTCTACAGCCTTGACTGCGCCAATAGACATCAGTGCCTGCGCAAATGCTGCATCAAGCTTGCCAAAAACAGGGTCTCCGATACCTGCAGGAACACCATTAATACGGCATTCGATCACGCCGCCTGCACTGTCATTTTTTCTCATGCACTGCTCCAGATACTGGACTGCTTTTTTTGCGGCAACCATATCCGGCATATAAAAAGAATTCTCCGAAATCACCTCAGGATGAAAGCCCTGGCAGGAGACAGGTCCGATAGAGCTTGTATATGTCTGCAGGGTAATGCCAAGCTCTTTAAGAATCTTAGCTGCAATGGCACCGGCTGCTACCCGGCCGATGGTCTCCCGTCCGGAGGAACGTCCTCCGCCTCTGTAATCCCGAAAACCGTATTTGCTGTCAAAGCCAAAATCCGCATGTCCGGGACGGTAAGTCTGGGCAATATTTCCATAATCCTGGGAACGCTGATCCTTATTATACACGATCAGGGAGATGGGAGTTCCTGTAGTTCTGCCCTCGAATACGCCGGAGAGAATTTCTACCTGATCACCCTCACTGCGGGATGTAGTGTAGCGGCTCTGTCCAGGCTTTCTGCGATCCAGATAAACCTGAATGTCGGCCTCTGTAAGGAAAAGTCCTGCAGGTACTCCGTCCACAACTGCCCCAAGTGCCTTGCCGTGAGATTCTCCCCAGGTAGTTACTGTGAATTTTTTTCCGAATGTTGACTGACTCATAGGCGTAAAATCCTTTCTGTTTTTTGACTATATCGTATTAAAGTACGAATGTGTTGTTAAAGACATTATAGCGAAATGCTAAAAATTTGTAAACCGAATCTATTAGAATTGACAAAATTTCTTGTACAAATTATAATGGAAACTGTATTTTTGTGATGGAAGGAGTGCAGATTGTGGTAAGGGTTTTCAAGACAATAGAAGGGGCAATTCATGAAATCCAGGAGCCACAGGAGGATTGCTGGATTGCGATGACCAATCCTACTGCAACTGAGATATTTGAGATATCCGAGCGATTTGGAATTGAAGTGGATGATCTTCGGGCACCTCTTGATGAAGAAGAGCGTTCCCGTATCGAAGTGGAAGACAATTATACCCTGATACTTGTAGATGTTCCGATCATTGAGGAACGTAATGAAAAGGATTGGTACGGCACCATCCCTCTGGGCATTATAGTTACCAGGAAAATGATCATTACCGTATGTCTGGAGGATACGCAGGTACTTACCCGTTTTATGGAAGGAAGGGTGCGGAACTTTTTTACCTATATGAAGACCAGATTTATTCTGCAGATTCTGTATCGCAATGCGACCATGTACCTGCATTATCTGCGAATTATAGATAAGAAGAGCGAGCAGGTAGAAGAGAAGCTTCATATGTCTACTAGGAATCAGGAATTATTAGAGCTTTTGGAACTGGAGAAATCACTGGTCTATTTTACAACCTCTCTTCGTTCCAATGAGGTAGTGCTGGAGAAGCTTCTGAAAGTAGAGAGTATCAAGCAGTATCCGGAGGACACAGATCTTCTGGAGGATGTTATCATAGAGAATAAGCAGGCAATTGAGATGGCGAACATTTACAGCGGTATCCTGAGCAGTATGATGGGAACCTTTGCATCTGTTATTTCCAATAACTTGAACGTGGTTATGAAGGTTTTATCTGTCATTACCATTGTTATGAGTATTCCCACCATTGTGTTCAGTGCCTACGGCATGAACCTAAGTCCTGCAGGAATGCCTTTTTCAGCAGATAAATGGGGATTTTTAGTGGTAATCGTGTTGTCCGTTCTGGTAAGTATTGTGGCGGCAGTGATTCTATCCAAGAAGAAATTTTTCTGATCATCAGAGAATGGAGGATTACATGAAATTTATTGACAAGTGGGAACGCAAATATGGAAGATTCGGAATTCCCAATCTGACAGTTTACATTATTGTTTGTTACGTGATTGGCTATGCGCTTACGATCATAAATCCAAGCCTTCTGAACTGGCTGAGTCTGGAACCGGCGTATATTTTGCGTGGACAGATATGGAGACTGGTGACATGGGTTTTGTATCCGCCAAGTACTGCAGGTGTACTCTGGTTTGCAATTGCGGTTTTATTCTTTTATTATCCGATCGGAACGTCACTGGAGCGTACGATTGGTACCTTTAAATATACTTTGTATATTTTTTCGGGAATCCTGTTTACAATTATAGGCGCTTTTATTTTATACTTCCTTCTTGGAGGGAATGTTCTGGTAGGAAGCGTATTCTCCACCTATTATATCAGCTTGTCCACATTCCTTGCATATGCAATGTGCTATCCGGATATGTCGGTTCTTCTTATGTTTATCATTCCGGTGAAGATGAAGTGGATGGCGGTTTTCTATGTAGTGATTGTTGCATATGAAATGATTCAGTACATTATGGCAGGTGCATGGTATCTGGTGATCCCTATTGTGGCTTCACTGTTGAACTTCATTATTTTTTACTTTGGAAGTAAGGATTTCAGTCGGTATAATCCGAAGGAGGTCCACAGAAGGAATGAATTTCGCAGGGCGATGGAGCCAAGAGGACGTACCGGGTCAGGCGGTGGTGCACTGACCAAGCATAAATGTGCAATTTGCGGGCGCACCGAGCTTGATGATCCCAATCTGGAATTTCGCTTTTGCTCCAGATGTAACGGAAATTATGAGTACTGCCAGGACCATCTTTTTACTCATACACATGTGAAGTAGAGCCTTTTCAATATGCTTTGGCACATACTTTAAACAGAATCCGGGGGTGAAGCAGATGGTTTTGCTTCCTTGGGATTCCGGGAACTCACTATAGATGTGAGGTTCTGTAAACTATTACAAACAGAGGGATAAACTGCTATGAAAAGAACAAAAATCATCTGTACTCTGGGACCGGCCTCCAGTAAGAAAACTGTATTGAAAGCTATGATGCGTGCCGGAATGGATATTGCCCGTTTTAATTTTTCCCATGGCTCTCATGAAGAACACAGAGGGCGCGTGGACATGATCAAGAACCTGAGGGAAGAGCTGAATATTCCTGTTGCTATGCTTCTTGATACCAAGGGACCTGAGATCCGTACCAAGCTTCTGAAGGATCATAAGAAGGTTATGCTGGAAACAGGAAGTGAATTTACACTTACCACAGGTGACATAGAGGGAGATGAAACCCGTGTTGCCATTACGTATGAGAATCTGCATAAGGATGTTAAAAAAGGCGGCAAAATCCTGATCGATGATGGTCTGATCGAGCTGGAAATCGAGAATATAAAGAACTGTGACATTGTCTGCCGTGTTTTAAATGGCGGTGAGCTTGGCGAGCGTAAAGGAATCAATGTCCCTTATGTGAAAGTGAAACTTCCGGGAATTACAGAGCAGGATAAAGCTGATATTTTATTTGGAATTCAGCAGGAATTTGACTATATTGCAGCTTCCTTTGTCCGGGATGCAAAGGCAATCCGGGAAATCAGACAGCTTCTGGATGAAAACGGCGGTCAGGATATTGGTATCATTGCCAAGATTGAGAATGCAGAGGGCGTTGAGAATATCGACGAGATCATTAAGGCAGCAGATGGAATTATGGTTGCCAGAGGTGATCTTGGAGTGGAGATTCCTCCGAGTGAGGTTCCCTACATTCAGAAGATGATCATCCGCAAATGCAACGAAAATTACGTTCCGGTTATCACAGCTACACAGATGCTGGATTCCATGATCCGCAATCCGCGTCCAACAAGAGCAGAGGTTGCAGATGTTGCAAATGCTATTTATGACGGTACAGATGCAATTATGCTGTCAGGTGAGACTGCGGCAGGTAAATACCCGCTGGAGGCACTGAAAATGATGGTAGAAATCGCACAGAATACAGAGCCTCATCTGAATTACGAGTCCTACACCCATGGCCGTAATATGTGCGGAGAGAGCCGTGTTTCCAGTGCTGTGGGGCTTGCAGCAGTACAAACAGCAAGAGATTTGAAGGTAAAAGCTATTGTAACGCCTACCTTTAGCGGAAGAACGGCCAGACTGATCTCCAATTTCCGCCCGGCTGTTCCCATCTATGCAGTTACGCCCAGTGATACGGTTCTTCACAGACTGCAGCTGGTTTGGGGTGTGACTCCGTTGAAGGGATATGAGAAGGATTCCACAGAGCATATTATTTCCCAGGCCATGAGCGTTGTCCGCAGAAAGCGTCTTGCAAAGAAGGGCGATCTGATCGTGTTTACTGTAGGAGATCCGGCTACGAATATGACCAGGGAGGGTGCTGTTACAAACATGCTTCATGTGATTGAGGCTAAGTAACAAATAGCTGTACATTTTATAAACGAGGAGAAACTATTATGAAAAAAACACCTTTTGTAACATTGGAGAAGGTTCAGGAAATTGCAAAGAAGTATCCTACACCGTTCCATCTCTATGATGAGAGGGGAATCCGTGAGAATGCACAGGCTTTAAAGGAAGCATTTGCATGGAATAAGGGATTTAAGGAATTTTTTGCCGTAAAAGCAACACCTAATCCATTTCTCATTAAGATTCTGCAGGAATATGGCTGCGGCTGTGACTGCTCTTCCATGACAGAGCTTATGCTTTCCAAGGCAATCGGCTGCGGAAAGGGAGACATTATGTTTTCCTCCAATGATACTCCGAACGAAGAGTTTAAGTATGCAGATGAAATTGGTGGAATTATTAATCTGGATGATATCACTCACATTGAGAGTGTGGAAAAGGCTGTAGGCAGGATTCCGGAAATTATCAGCTGCCGCTATAATCCAGGCGGAGTATTCAAGATCAGCAATGATATTATGGACAATCCGGGAGATGCCAAATACGGTATGACAACGGAACAGATTTTTGATGCTTTCCGTATTCTTAAAAGCAAGGGTGCAAAGGAGTTTGGTATCCATTCATTTCTTGCCAGCAATACTGTAACGAACGAATATTACCCAATGCTTGCAAAGGTAATGTTTGAGCTTGCTGTTAAGCTTCAGAAGGAGACAGGAGCGCACATTAAGTTTATCAATCTTTCCGGTGGTATCGGTATTCCGTATCGTCCGGAACAGACACCTAATGATATCCGTGTGATCGGAGAGGGTGTGCGCAAGGTTTACGAGGAAGTTCTTGTTCCGGAAGGAATGGGAGATGTGGCAATCTACACTGAGCTGGGACGTTTCATGATGGGACCGTATGGCTGCCTGGTAACCAAGGCAATCCATGAGAAACATACCCACAAGGAATATATCGGCGTGGATTCCTGTGCAGTAAACCTGATGCGTCCGGCTATGTACGGTGCTTATCATCATATTACCGTTCTTGGCAAGGAGGATCAGCCTTGCGATCATCTGTATGACATTACAGGATCTCTTTGTGAGAACAATGATAAATTTGCCATTGACCGTTATCTTCCGAAGATTGACATGGGAGATTATCTGGTGATCCATGATGCCGGTGCCCACGGCTTTTCCATGGGCTACAACTACAACGGCAAGCTGAAATCTGCGGAGATCCTTCTTCACGAGGACGGAACCTTCGACATGATCCGCCGCGCCGAGACCCCAAGAGACTACTTCGCAACCTTCGACTGCTTCCCGATTTTTGAGAAGCTGCTGGAAGATGAGGAGAAGGCGTGATTGCCGGGGATGAATTGTAATTAGGCAATTAAGCACAATATAAAAAGCGATATCGTTCAACTCCGGAAGTTGAGTGGTATCGCTTTTTGTGCAATTAAATCCAAGCAACAAGATGGGCGGCTATAAATACTTTTGGCTTCATGTTTACTCCCTTAGGTAAGAAAAAATCCCGCAGGACAAGGCTCTGACGGGATTCATAGAAACGTATGAAATTGCCGGCAGTGGGACTTGAACCCACACGTAGTTGCCTACAACAGATTTTGAGTCTGCCTCGTCTGCCATTCCGACATGCCGGCGGTTGAAACAAGATATATGATAGCATAAATTGTCATGTTATGCAAGTGGATTTCCGAAATTAATTTATGAAATTGTGTAAAAAATACACACAATGAGGAAATAAAGGAATGATGAAAAGAATGAAAAGTTTATAAATTTTCCGGGCAGAATATTGATATTCCCAATTAGAAATGCTAAAGTATTTAACAGTTGACAGAATATGGAGGAAATGCCAATGAATATTGACCATAAAAAACCAGAGAACCGTCCCTTATACATTTTCGTGCTGGTGGCGGTAGTGGTGATTCTTCTCCTGAACGTGTTCGCAATCCCTGCCATGCAGGAGCGCTCTGTGGAGAAGACAGATTACAGCACATTCCTCAGCAATGTAGAGCGTGGAAATGTGTCCAAGGCAGAAGTACAGGATGATTACATCTATTATGTGGTAAGAAAGAACGGAGAAGACGTTGTCTGCAAGACCGTGCGCATGGATGATCCGGATCTGGTAAGCCGCCTTTACGACGCCGGCACCAGCATGGAGGCAGTAGAGCCCCAGAAGCAGTCCATTCTTCTCAGTCTGATCATAGGTTATGTGATTCCCATTGGCATCTTTGTTTTACTTGGTAGATGGCTGAGCAGGAAGATGATGAGCTCCATGGGCGGAGGTCCTGGCGGAGCCATGTCCTTTGGCAAAAGCAATGCCAAGGTATATGTGAAATCTTCCACAGGTATTAAGTTTACAGACGTAGCAGGCGAGGATGAGGCCAAGGAGCTTCTTACGGAAATCGTAGATTATCTTCACAATCCGCAGAAATATACGGAAATCGGAGCTTCCATGCCCAAAGGTGCCCTTCTTGTAGGCCCTCCAGGTACAGGTAAAACCCTGCTTGCCAAGGCAGTTGCAGGTGAAGCGGAGGTTCCTTTCTTCTCTATCTCAGGCTCTGAATTTGTAGAAATGTTTGTTGGTATGGGAGCTGCCAAGGTTCGGGATCTGTTTAAGCAGGCTAATGAGAAAGCACCCTGTATCGTATTTATTGACGAAATTGATACTATCGGAAAGAAGCGTGACAGCGGAAGCTTCACCGGCGGGAATGATGAGCGTGAGCAGACCCTGAATCAGCTTCTTACAGAGATGGATGGCTTTGACGGTTCTAAGGGTGTTGTGATTCTGGCAGCAACCAATCGTCCGGATTCTCTTGATCCGGCATTGCTTCGTCCGGGACGATTTGACAGACGTATTCCGGTAGAACTTCCCGATTTGAAGGGTCGTGAGGAAATTCTTAAGGTTCACGCCAAGAAGATCAAGATTGCGGATAGCGTACGCTTTGAGGATATTGCCAAGGCAGCAGCCGGAGCTTCCGGCGCAGAGCTTGCCAATGTTGTAAATGAGGCTGCCCTGCGTGCAGTACGTGACGGCAGAAAATTTGCTACACAGGCAGATTTTGAAGAGAGCATTGAGGTTGTAATTGCTGGATATCAGAAGAAGAACCGCGTACTTTCCAATAAGGAGAAGCTGATCGTTTCTTATCACGAGGTGGGACACGCACTTGTAGCTGCCAAGCAGACGGATTCGGCTCCGGTTCATAAGATTACCATTATCCCCCGTACCTCTGGTGCACTTGGATACACCATGCAGGTGGATGAACAGGAACATTTCCTGATGTCCAAGGAGGAACTGGAGAACAAGATCGCCACCTTCACAGGAGGGCGTGCTGCAGAGGAACTGATTTTCCACAGCATCACAACAGGTGCATCCAATGATATTGAGCAGGCGACTAAAATTGCCCGGGGCATGATTTCCCGCTATGGAATGAGTGACGAATTTGACATGGTAGCAATGGAGAGCATGAACAACCAGTATCTGGGCGGAGATGCAAGCCTGAGCTGTTCCTTTGAGACACAGACTCTTCTGGACAAGAAGGTTGTGGAACTGGTGCGCAGACAGCATGAGAAAGCTTACAAGATCCTGGAGGACAACATTGAGAAGCTCCACGAGCTTGCCAAATACCTGTATGAGCATGAAACCATTACAGGCGAGGAATTTATGAAGATTTTGAATGACCCGCCAAGGGTGCTTACAGCAGAAGAATAAGAAACCGCAAAAGGGAGTGCAAAAGAACGATGCCATGTTTTTTTCCACTCCCTTGTGTTTTTTTGAGGATTCGGATATAATAACCGATATGGGCCGTAGGCTTGCAGAAAATACTGCAGGAGAACCTGCAGTGGAAAACAGCGGCGAAGAACTACAGTACCAAAAAGACAGGGGGAAAATCCATGAATTGTCAGACTGCTGAGAGTATGGTAAACCGATATATTGAACATGATCTGTCCGTAAATGAGCTGGAGGATTTTCTGGATCATGTGGAGAATTGTCCATCCTGTTACGATGAACTGGAGACGTATTTCATTGTTCATGCCGCCATGCGCCAGCTGGATGAGGAAAGCGGGGATTCTTCGCTGGACCTTCGGGAGCTTCTTGAGGATGACATCCGCAGATCCAAGCACTATATATTGAAAATGAAATTCCGAAGAGCCTTAAGCGGCGTAGGTTTTTGTACCTTAATTGCTGGGCTTGGAGGATTTTTAATTTATATTATTATGCAGACCTTGTAATCTGCATTACAGCGAATATTAAGTAACCGCTATGTTGACTTGTCTGATTTTTTATATGCTGTGGCAATAGAGCTGATATTTGATTTTCGTTATATTAGAGCGTGTTTGAAAAAAACTGCTGTACAGGAGGCACACATGTGTGAGAAAATTTTATTGATAGATGGTCACAGTATTTTGAACAGAGCATTTTACGGGCTGCCGGATCTCACCAGTCCGGAGGGACTGCACACGGGCGCTGTTTACGGTTTTCTGAATATTCTGTTTAGAGTACTGGAAGAAGAAAAGCCGGAATACCTGGCAGTAGCTTTTGACAGAAGCGAGCCTACCTTCCGTCATCAGAAATATCCAGAATATAAAGGTACCCGCAAACCAATGCCGGAAGAACTAAAAGAGCAGCTTCCCCTGCTTCAGGAAATGCTGGCTGCCATGGGGATAACCACCATTTCCCTGGCCGGCTATGAGGCAGACGATCTCCTTGGAACCCTGGCGAAAAGAAGCGAAGAGAAAGGTATGGATGTGACAGTTCTTTCCGGTGACCGGGATCTGCTGCAGCTGGCATCAAAGAAAACCCTGATTCGTATTCCAAAAACAGCCAAGGGACAGACCCTTATAGAGAGCTATCATGAGGATGAGGTGCTGGAGCATTATCAGGTCACTCCCTCCCAGATTATCGAACTGAAAGCCCTTATGGGAGATTCCGCAGACAATATTTCGGGAATCCCGGGAGTGGGAGAGAAAAATGCCACCCGCTTGATTAAAGAATACGGCACTGTGGAGAATGCTTACGCCCACGCGGAAGAGATTCCCCAGAAACGTGCGCGGGAATCCCTTCTGGAACATTACGAACTGGCACAGTTAAGCCGGGAACTTGCTGCAATTTGTACGGACAGCCCGGTGGAATTTTCCTGTGAGGATGCCAAAGTCGGGGATCTTTACACAAAGGAAGCCTATGAGCTGTGCCGAAAGCTGGATTTCAGAAGCTTTTTGAACCGCTTTGATCCTGCACAGGTGAACGAGGACTCTATGGAACAGGACTTTTTTACCTGCAGTGATTTCGAGGGCTGCGAGGCTCTTTTTGAGAAAGCGGCGCAGGCAGAAGCGGTTGGAGTCAGTCTTCTTGGAGACAAAGAGGGCACATACGGTCTGGGACTGGCATTAAATGAGGATGAAATTTATTACATTCCAGTACAGGGAATGACTACACCAGGCTATCTTAGTGAGAAACTTGAAAGTCTCAGCCAGAATACCATGCTTTGCTCCATGGATGTAAAAGCCATGTTAAAGCATATCGAACTGCGCCCGGAAGCAAAGGTCTTTGACTGCGGTATTGCAGCCTACCTTCTGAATCCATTAAAGAGCACTTATACCTATGAAGAGCTTGCCCGGGATTATCTGGATGGCAAAGCCATTCCTGCAAAAGAAGAGCTTCTTGGCAAAATCTCCCTGAAAAAAGCCTGGGAGCAGGACATGCCAGAGCTGGAGCAGCTGGCATGCTACATGGCCTACACCGCATTTTGTGTCAGAGGGCCGCTGGAAGAGAAGCTGAAGGAAACCAGCATGTGGAAAGTTTACACAGAAATTGAGCTTCCCCTTGTATTTACCCTGGATTCCATGGAAAAATGGGGAATCGAAGTGAAAGGGGAAGAACTGAAAAATTACGGAGATCAGCTGACGGTCCGCATCCAGGAGCTGGAGAAGCTGATCTGGCAGCAGGCAGGAGAGGAATTCAATATTAATTCCCCCAAGCAGCTTGGAGTTATCCTTTTTGAAAAAATGGGAATTCCCGGCGGGAAAAAGACCAAAACCGGCTATTCCACTTCCGCAGACATTCTGGAGAAGCTGGCACCGGATCATCCCATTGTAAACGATATTTTGGAATACAGGCAGCTTGCCAAGCTGAAATCCACCTATGCAGACGGTCTTGGCGCTGTAATTGAAGCAGATGGAAGAATCCATTCCACCTTTAACCAGACTATTACCGCAACAGGCAGAATCAGCAGTACAGAGCCGAATCTTCAGAACATTCCAGTGCGCATGGAGCTGGGAAGACTGATCCGCAAGGTTTTTGTGCCGGAGCCTGGCTTTGTATTTCTGGATGCGGATTATTCTCAGATTGAGCTTCGCGTGCTGGCCCATATGTCCGGGGATGAGAAGCTGATCCAGGCATACCGGGAGGCAGAGGATATCCACAGACTGACTGCATCCCAGGTATTCCACATCCCCCTTGAAGAAGTCACCCCGCTGCAGAGACGAAACGCCAAGGCAGTAAACTTCGGCATTGTGTACGGTATCAGCTCCTTTGGACTGAGTCAGGATCTTAGCATTACCAGGAAAGAAGCAGCTGCCTATATCCAGAAGTATTTTGAGACATACCCAAGTATTAAGGGCTTTCTGGATGGTCTGGTGGAGCAGGGAAAAGAAAAGGGCTACGTTTCCACCATGTTTGGCAGAAGACGTCCGGTGCCGGAACTGAAATCCAGTAATTTCATGCAGCGTTCCTTTGGAGAGCGAGTGGCAATGAACTCCCCAATTCAGGGAACTGCCGCAGATATTATTAAAATTGCCATGAACCGTGTGTATAAGCGCCTTCTGGATGAGAAATTAAGATCCAGGCTTGTGCTTCAGGTACACGATGAGCTTCTCATTGAAACCTGGAAGGATGAAATTCCACAGGTTTCCAGAATTCTGGAAGAGGAGATGAAGGGGGCTGCTCATCTGGCAGTAGAGCTGGAAGTGGACATGCACCAGGGAGATAACTGGTACGAAGCGAAATAAATCCATGCATATGAGGCAAAACAAATGAGAACCATAGGAATTACAGGAGGGGTAGGCGCCGGGAAAAGCACGGTGCTTGCTTTCCTTGAGAAAAAATACGATGCATACGTAATTCAGGCAGACGAAGTTGGCCATCTTGTGATGGAACCTGGGGAAGAATGTTATGAGCCCGTGATCCGCCTGTTTGGAAAAGATGTGATAAAAAACGATAAAACTATTGACCGGAAGAGGGTTTCGGATGTAGTATTTGGACAACCGGATATGCTGGAGCAGTTAAACGGCATCATTCATCCGGCTGTGAAACGGTATATTTTACGAAGTCTGAAAGAGAAGGAACAACAGGGCTGCAAGCTTTGCATTGTAGAGGCGGCTCTTTTCTTAGAAGAGCATTACGAAGAATTCTGCGATGAAGTGTGGTATGTCCACACAGACGAAGAAATCCGGATTCAGAGACTGATGGAGAACCGGGGCTATACAAGGGAAAAATCTCTTGGTATCATCCGCAATCAGGCTTCAGTGGAATATTTCCGTGCCCACACAGACTATACGGTAGAAAATAACGGCGATCTGGAAGAAACATGGAAGCAGATCGAAGAAGGAGTAAGAAGAAATGAGATTTTGTAGCATTGCCAGCGGCAGCAGCGGAAACTGTATTTATGTGGGATCAGAAGAAACCCATGTCCTGGTAGATGCAGGAATCAGCGGGAAAAGAATTGAGCAGGGCCTGAACCAGCTGGAGCTGACAGGCAATGACATTGATGCTATCCTGGTCACCCACGAGCATTCCGATCATGTAAGCGGGCTTGGGGTGATGGCGCGCAGATACCACATTCCCGTGTATACAACAGGCGGCACGGCAGATGCCATCAGCCGTATGAAGAACATGCAGAAGCTTCCCGAGGATACCTTCCATGAGATTGAGGAGGATCAGGACTTTCATATTAAGGATCTGACCATCCATCCGTTTTCCATTCCACACGATGCGGCACAGCCTGTAGGATATCGTCTGGAATGTCAGGACAAGGCAGTGGGGATTGCCACAGACCTTGGCAAATATAACAAATACATAGTAGATAATTTACAGAATCTGGACGCCCTTTTGCTGGAAGCGAACCACGATATCCGCATGCTTCAGGTGGGAAGCTATCCCTATTATCTGAAACAGCGTATCCTGGGAGACAGAGGGCATCTTTCCAATGAAAATGCAGGAAGGCTGCTTTGTCGGCTTTTGCATGACGATATGAAAGCCATATTCCTGGGACATTTAAGCAAGGAAAACAACTACGAGGCTCTTGCCTATGAGACCGTGTGCTCAGAGGTGACCCTTGGAGATAATCCATATAAATCCAAAGATTTCAAGATACAGGTTGCGAAACGTGACAGTATTTCAGATGTGGTCATGCTCTAGAGTGAGGTTGAAAAAGCATTCCCGCAATCTGCACGCCCCAAGCTGGCTTTTTTGCTGCCGCAGATGGCGGCGGTTTCGGAAAACATTCTGTCCGTTTTTGTATACAGGTCATGGGGGAGATCTTGGACTGTTCATCTGGAGCTTTTTTCAAATTTGCTTTAGAGTACAGCAATGAGTTTCCCTGAGACAGCCATAGCTGCTGCTTGCAGCAACAGTCAAATATGGGCCGCATGCCCAAACACAGGAGGAGTATCATGAAAAAAACAATCATCACAGTAGTAGGAAACGACACCGTTGGTATCATTGCAAAGGTATGTACCTATCTTGCCCAGAACCAGGTCAACATTCTGGACATTTCCCAGACGATTGTACAGGGATATTTTAACATGATGATGGTCGCAGACACCAGCGCTTCAGACAAGGAAATTGCAACTCTTTCCAAGGAACTGGCTGCTCTCGGGGATGAGATCGGCGTAGTGATCCACTGTCAGCACGAGGATATTTTCAACGTAATGCATAGAATCTGAAAGGAAAGTCCCGGACAGCTGACTTTCATTAAAAATGTCGTCAGAAGACGACAGTTTCATTATACTTGAAAGGAACACATACGCTATGATTAATATGTTTGAGGTAAACGAGACCAATAAAATGATCGAGCAGGAGAACCTGGATGTTCGTACCATCACCCTTGGAATCAGCCTGCTGGATTGCATTGACAGTGATCTTGATAAATTAAATGAAAAAATTTATAACAAAATTACCACTTATGCTAAGGATCTGGTAGCAACCGGAGAGAAGATTTCTGCCCAGTACGGAATTCCCATTGTAAATAAACGAATTTCCGTAACCCCGATTGGTCTGATAGGCGGAGCTGCCTGCAAGACCACAGAGGACTTTGTGACCATCGCCAAGACTCTTGACAAAGCTGCAAAACAGGTTGGAGTAAACTTTATCGGCGGATACACTGCTCTTGTAAGCAAAGGAATGACCCCCGCAGAAGAGCTTTTGATCCGTTCCATTCCCCAGGCACTTGCAAGCACTGAGCGGGTGTGCAGCTCTGTAAACGTTGGTTCCACAAAGACCGGAATCAACATGGACGCCGTGAAGCTGATGGGAGAAATCGTCCTTGAGACAGCAGAGGCTACCAAAGAGCAGGATTCCCTTGGCTGTGCCAAGCTGGTGGTATTTTGCAACGCGCCGGATGACAACCCGTTTATGGCAGGTGCTTTCCACGGTGTTACAGAGGCAGACAGTATTATCAATGTCGGCGTCAGCGGACCTGGCGTTGTAAAAACCGCTCTTGAGAAAGTAAGAGGAGAGGATTTCGAGACTCTCTGCGAGATGATCAAACGTACCGCATTTAAGGTTACCCGTGTGGGACAGCTGGTTGCCCGTGAGGCATCCAAGATGCTTGGCGTTCCATTTGGTATTGTGGATCTTTCCCTTGCGCCAACTCCTGCAATCGGCGACAGTGTGGCTGAGATTCTGGAGGAGATCGGCCTTGAGAGAGCCGGCGCACCGGGAACCACTGCAGCCCTTGCCCTTCTGAACGACCAGGTGAAAAAAGGCGGTGTCATGGCATCCACAGCAGTGGGCGGATTAAGCGGCGCGTTTATTCCAGTCAGTGAGGATCAGGGAATGATCGACGCTGTGACAGCAGGCGCCCTTACCATTGAGAAGCTGGAAGCCATGACCTGCGTATGCTCCGTTGGACTGGATATGATCGCAGTTCCGGGAGACACCAAGGCATCCACTATTTCCGGTATTATCGCAGATGAGGCAGCCATTGGAATGGTGAACCAGAAGACCACAGCAGTCCGTCTGATCCCGGTAATCGGAAAAGGAGTGGGAGAGACGGTTGAATTTGGCGGCCTTCTTGGATATGCCCCGATCATGCCGGTCAATAATTTCTCCTGCGAAGCTTTTGTAGCAAGAGGCGGACGCATCCCGGCTCCGATCCATAGTTTTAAGAATTAAGCTTACGCAGCAAACGCTGCTTCTTGTGCAACGCACAGGAAAGTTCGGATTTTTATCGGTCATACGATATAAAAACAAGTATCATAATTTTCATTTTAAAAACAAAGTGCAGCCCGGATATGCTTCGTGCATACCGGAACTGCACTTTGTTGTTTTTGGGGGTAAAATCTCCCGCAAATTGTGACGCACATCTTGCAGAAAGCCTTTTTCAAACACGCTCTAGCCGAAATCCTCTATGAACACACTTCCGCTATAAATATATCCTATAACCAGCTATTAAAATTCTATAGTAGACAATCTGGTTGTCCTATGTTATCATCTTAATCACATTAAACCTATTGAAAAAATAGGAAATATAAAACAGGGGGAAATGGAAATGAAAATGAGAATGACCACTGCAGCTTTAAGACTTGTTACTATATTGCATCATCCAAACATTCGGCAGAAAATGTTGTGAATCTTTCAGCTTTGGGAAATCCGTGAATGATTCCATTGCAGCAAATCACAACGAACAGACAATATTTTATAAATTGAACGAGGAGAATTATTATGAAAACGAAAACATTACATAGACTTTTTACAGCTGTTTTAACAGGAACTCTTCTTTTTGGCGGCACACAGCTTGTATTTGCAAATGAACTGGAGGATATTCAGAATGCAGGTGTGATCAAAGTAGGTGTGGAGGGAACTTATCAGCCATATACATACCACGATGAAGATGGAAATCTCACTGGCTTTGATGTGGATGTAGCAAAGGCAATTGCAGAGAAGCTGGGAGTAGAGGTGGACTTTACCGAAGCTGACTGGGATTCTCTTCTTGCAGGAATTGACAGCGGCCGTATTGATACTGTAATCAATGCTGTAAGTGTTACAGACGAACGAAAAGAAAAATATGATTTCGCAGGCCCCTATTTTTATATCGAGCAGCAGGTTGTGATCAAAAAGGGCAACGATGAGATTAAATCCTGGGATGACCTGAAGGGAAAAAAGGTTGCTACCAATATTACCTCCACTACCGCTGACATTTACAAAGCCGCCGGTGCCGAAGTAGTTGCAATTTCCACCTCGGATGAGGCTGCATCTTTGGTTCTCTCAGGCAGAGCTGATTTTTGCAGCTTTAACGCAAATGTGTTCAGCAGTTATCTGAAAGAACACCCGGATGCAGAGCTGGAAGCCGCTTTTTCCGTCCCAGACTCTGTTGATGAATATGCAGTTCCTGTGAAAAAAGGGGAAACAGAACTTCTGGATGCCATCCAGACAGCGATTGACGAATTAAAAGCGGACGGTACTTTATCCAAGCTTTCAGAAAATTATTTTGACGCCGATTTCACTGAGGCACCGGACAGCGAATCATGAGTGAAAGATTAGCACAGATTCTGATTTCTTCTTTTACCAGAATCCTTATCCCCGGAATTAAAGTTACCATTCCCCTTACCTTAATTTCTTTTGTACTTGGCTGTACCATTGCACTGTTTCTGGCAGTGGTACAGACTGCAAATATCAAAGGACTGAAGCAATTTTCCAGATTCTACATTTGGGTATTCAGAGGAACGCCGCTGATTGTACAGCTGTTTATCATTTTCTTCGGTCTGCCCTCTGTGGGAATTGTGCTGGATGCTTTTCCGTCTGCTGTGATTGCTTTTGCACTGAACCTTGGCGCATACAATGCCGAAATTTTCCGTTCTGCCATCCAGGCTGTACCCCAGGGACAGACAGAAGCCGCGTACATGATAGGTTTGAATTATCCACAGACCATGTTACGTGTTGTAATGCCCCAGGCATTTCGGATTGCATTCCCGCCATTATTCAATTCCCTGATCGGATTAACCAAGGATACCTCCCTTGCTTCCAGCATTACAGTAGTGGAACTTTTTACCACCGCACAGCAGATCGCGGCCAGAACCTATGAACCATTTGCCCTGTACTGCGAAGCAGCAGTCATCTATCTAATGATCTGCACGGTTTTAACCTGGATCCAAAACTATTTTGAGAAAAAACTGGTCTGGAATACACCTGCGCCAGTGAAAGGATGATAATATGTCTTATATTTCAAAAATAAATCCGGAAACCGCCGGAGAAAAAGAAAAGAAAGTAATCGAGGAGCACCTTGCACAGGGCTATAAGCTTACCAACGAGAAGCTTACCCTGCTTCACAATGCAGAGGCGTTCAATGCCATTGAGGCCAGTTCTTATGCTCTGGACCGGGAGCTTCAGAGACTGATCGGCAAGCGGGCAGGCGACTTTTTCGAGTATGCCATCTCGGAGGAAAACGACTGCCTGGTATGCAGCACGTATTTCAGAAAGCTTCTGAAAGAGAACGGAATCGATTTCGATACCTTTGAATTTACGGACAAAGAAAATCTCCTGATTTCATTCGGACGCGCCCTTGCCAGAGACCCGAAAAATGTTCCGGAGGAAATTTATGCCCAGTTAAAAGAGCAGTTCACAGAGGAAGAAATTGTAGTGATCACCGCAATGGGCGTGATGATGATCGCCAATAACTATTTTAATGATATTCTGAAAGTAGAAGCGTGAAAACCTATGCTGGAAGTAAAAAATATTCATAAAAAATTTGGTTCAAATGAGGTCCTGAAAGGTGTGGACTTTAAAGTGGAGAAGGGTTCTGTGATCGCAGTTCTGGGAAACAGCGGCTCAGGAAAAACCACCCTTTTGCGCTGTATCAGTTTCCTTGAGCAGGCAGATCAGGGAGAGATTACCTTTGATGACTTCCAGAAGGACATTACCGCAGTTACCAGGAAGGAAATTAAAGAATTGCGGATGAAAATGGGCTTTGTTTTCCAGGGCTATAATCTTTTTCGCAACAAAACAGCCCTTCAGAATGTGCTGGAAGGCCTTACAGCAGCCCGAAAAATCTCTGTCAAAGCAGCCCAAAAAAGAGCTATGGAAATGCTGGGAAAAGTAGGCATGGAGAATCGTGCCAATTTCTACCCGGATCAGCTCTCCGGCGGTCAGCAGCAGCGCGTGGCCATTGCAAGAGCCATTGCCTATAACCCGGAAGTGGTGCTGTTTGATGAGCCCACATCTGCCCTGGATCCAAGACTCACCGGAGAAGTTCTGGATGTTATGCGGAAACTGGCAGACGAGGGAACCACCATGGTAGTAGTTACTCACGAAATGGAATTTGCCCGGAAAGTGGCGAACTGGGTGGTGTATATGGAAGATGGCGTAATTGTAGAAGAAGCTCCTTCCAAAGAATTTTTCGCCTGCCCGAAGAACCCGAAGACCATGGCATTTCTACACATGACAGATTCAGACTATTCCATTTAAAGGAAGTTAGGGGCAAAAAGCATTTTGACCCTAACTTGATATCCACGAATTGCTCCGCTGCAAAGCAGCTGTTACTGTTCACTCCGTGCCCAGTAACACGCTTCGCGATGCACAGAAATCATGCTTTGCATGATTTCGCGCCGCAATTCTCGATATCTTTAAAATTGCACTTGACATTCTTACAGTACTGTGCTAAAGTATAAACCAGTTAAACCGATGAGAAAGAGTAGTAAACCAGATGTGACATTTGGTCATTGTGAATGGAATGAGTGATGACCTGACAGAGAGCGGAGGATGGTGTGATCTTCGTATGAAGCGGCTGGCGGAATGGACTTTCGAGGGCGGCCCGAAATTTTGAACCAAGAGTAGGCACCGACGGGAACCGAACCCGTTACCAATCAGGAGTGTATGTTTGTACATGAGAAAGTGGACGATTTGTCAATTTGAGTGGCACCGCGATAATAAGAACTTATTACCGTCTCAAAGAACAACGAAAGCGTTGTTCTTGAGGCGGATTTTTATTTATCCCACTCATTCTTTCTCGCAGACAAGATGCGGGGAATCGGCTCAGTAATTCCCCAGCCAATTTTAAGAGAGAGAGGAAAACAACTATGAAAAAAAGAATGATCGCAATCGCAGCAGCAACAATGGCAACTATGATGATGGCAACACCTGTTCTTGCAGATGACTATAAGATCGGTATCTGCAACTACGTAGATGATGCATCCCTGAACCAGATCGTAGACAACTTAGAGAGCCGTCTTGCAGAAATTGGGGAAGAAAAGGGTGTAAACTTCGAGATCTCCTATGACAACTGCAACGCGGATGCCAACGTAATGGAGCAGATCATCTCTGATTTCCAGGCTGACGGCGTAGATCTGATGGTAGGCGTTGCAACTCCGGTAGCTATGCGTATGCAGGCAAGCACAGAAGGAACCGACACTCCGGTTGTATTTTCCGCAGTATCTGACCCGGTTGGAGCAGGACTGGTAGAGTCTCTTGACGCACCTGGTGCAAACCTTACCGGAACAAGCGATTATCTGGATACCGCTTCCATTATGAAGCTGATCGAAGCAGTAAATCCAGACACCAAAAAGATCGGACTTTTATATGATATCGGACAGGATTCCTCCACAGCAGCCATCGAAGCAGCAAAGGCTTACATGGATGAGAACGGAATCGAGTATGTAGAGCGTACCGGAACCACCACAGATGAGGTACAGCTTGCAGCAGATGCGCTTGTTGCAGACGGTGTAGATGCCGTATTTACCCCAACGGACAACACCATCATGACAGCAGAACTTTCCATCTATGAGAAATTCATTGATGCAGGAATCCCGCACTACACAGGAGCTGATTCCTTCGCATTAAACGGAGCTTTCGCAGGATACGGCGTTGACTATGCAAACCTTGGCGCAAAAACAGCTGATATGATCGCTGACATTCTTTTAAACGGTGCAGACCCGGCTACCACTCCTGTAGAGACCTTTGACAACGGTACTGCAACTGTAAATACAGAAACCTGCGAGGCACTTGGCCTTGATTTTGAGACTGTCAAAGCAGCTATGGAACCTCTTTGCACACAGGTAAATGAGATCACCACAGCAGAGAGCTTTGATGAACTGGAAGAAAACTAACCGGAGGAAAAAACTGTGACACTGGCTACTGCACTCTCCTTAGGAGAAACTGCCCTGAAACTGGGACTGATCTGTTCCCTGACTGTCCTTGCATTATTTTTAAGTTATTCCATGCTGAATGTCTGCGACCTTTCTACAGACGGCTGCTTTACCTTAGGCGCCGCTGTAGGAGCCGCCGTGGCAGTCAGCGGACATCCTTTTTTATCCATTATAGCGGCAATGCTTGCTGGAATCTGCTCCGGTTTTGTAACCGGATTCTTTCAGACGAAGATGGGCGTGGACAGTCTGCTTGCGGGAATTATTGTGAATACAGGACTGTATTCCATTAACATTGCGGTGATGGGAGGCTCTTCCCTGATCAATATGAACCGTACAGACACGGTATTTTCCATGATGAAGGATGTTCTGGCAGATACTCCATTGAAAGGAAGAGCAGACATTCTTGTTGCGCTGATCGCAGTAGCAGCAGTGATCGCGTTCCTGGTAGTTTTCCTGAAGACACGGCTTGGTCTTGCAATCCGTGCCACTGGAAACAACGCGGATATGGTGAAGTCGTCCTCCATCAATCCCGTATTTACAACAATCGTGGGACTTTGTATCGCCAACTCCTTTACCGCACTGTCCGGATGCCTGCTTTCCCAGTCACAGAAATCTGTGGATATCAACATCGGTCAGGGAATGGTTACCATCGCACTGGCTTCCCTTCTCATCGGCGGTACCATCCTGGGAAAAGGCGGGATCTTTGTAAGAGCGGTGGGAATGGTTCTTGGTTCCTTTATTTTCCGTCTGGTGTATACCGTTGCACTGAGATTTAACATGCCGGCATTTATGCTGAAGCTGGTATCCTCTGTGATCGTCATTCTGGCTATTTCCGGTCCGTACCTGAAACGGCAGTGGCCGCAGCTGAAACGAAGAATGACACACAAGAAGGGAGGATTTTAAGCCATGCTGAAGCTTTCACATATTTCCAAAACCTTTAATCCGGGTACCGTGAATGAGAAGGTGGCAATCCAGGATCTGTCCCTTCATCTTGAAAAAGGTGATTTTGCAACCATCATCGGTTCCAACGGAGCCGGCAAGTCTACCATGTTTAATGCCATCTGCGGGGATTTTCTCACAGATTCCGGTTCTATCGTGCTGGATGGACAGGACATTACGTTTATGCCCCAGCATGTCAGAGCCAAGAACATTGGGCGCCTTTACCAGGATCCTATGAGAGGAACAGCGCCGGGCATGACCATTGAAGAGAATCTTGCCCTTGCGGCAGGAAAAGGCGGCTGGCTTTCCCGTATTTCCAAAAGTGATAAGGAACGGTTCCGTGAGCAGCTGGCGCTTCTGGATATCGGACTGGAGAACCGCATGAACCATCCGGTGGGACTGCTTTCCGGAGGCCAGAGACAGGCACTTACCCTTCTGATGGCAACTATGAATCCGCCCAAGCTTCTGCTTCTGGATGAGCATACAGCAGCACTTGACCCGGGCACAGCCGAGAAGGTGCTGAACCTGACCAAAAGGATTGTGGAGGAACATCATCTGACCTGTCTGATGATCACCCACAACATGCAGTCTGCCTTAGAGCTTGGCAACCGCATTCTGATGATGGATTCCGGAAATATTGTTCTGGATATCAAGGGAGAAGAGAAGAAAGGACTTACGGTAGAGGGACTTCTTGATAAGTTTAAGGTTGGCGTCGGAAAGAAACTGGACAATGACCGGATTCTTCTTTCTAATGAGAAATAAAGATATAAGATACAAACATCCTGACTGCAGGGAATTTTGAAGCAGCCAGGATGTTTTTTGTATGGATAGAAGTTTTTATAAAATTATAATTTGCTGTTTGTATTCATGCACGTAAGAAGTGCCGTTTTTTTGTGCCAGCATGCTCTCGTAGAGGTTGGAGGCGAAGGTGGTTTCGTCCAATAATGGAAGAGCGGAGGAAGACTGAGAGAGCCTTATACGAACAGGTTCGCGATCCGCCAGAGCAGGCTCATCACTGGCAGCTGCAAGGATCTCCTTCGCATTGGCAAGTTTCGTAAGCAAAGGGATGTGCCCACGCTTTTTGATTTCTCCAAGAAGGGCCGAACTGCTTTTTCGAAAGCCCAGAACCCGGGCGTAGGGAATCTGCTCCGGGGCCTTCTGAATATGAAGAAGCATGTGAAGAAGCGCCCTCTGGATCCTGGTGCGGGTGATATCCCTGGTTTTCAGAAGGTCTGCAAACTGGGAAAAGGTCTCGTACTGATCCTGGCAGGCGAGAATTCTTCTGGCAAGAGAGTGGGACATGTCCAGGTATGTGCACAGGCTCGTTTCATTTTCCTGAAGGAGGCAGTAACGGTACAGGCTGTCCAGGTCATTTTCCAGAAGAAAGGCATTCTTACAAATGGCATCGTAAAACAATTCCTGGCAGGATGCAGGAAGAAAATTACGGGCGAGATCTGCAAGTGAAGCAGTATTGGAAGCTGCCGACTGGATCACCGCATTTCGGATGGCAGAAGCCGATGGGAAGCTGTCTGTGAACAAGGAATTTTCATGATAATCATTTCCTTCACGCTTTATAGCAGTCGGCACAATGGAGCTGTTTTCCCGCAGGATGGCCTTGCAGTATTCAATCCCCAGAATATTGTTGGGAGAGGAAAGCACCTGCTGGTATTTTTCAGACTCATTTCCCGGCAAAACTTCCCCAAGGGCCAAGCTCCTGGCTTTGGGAAACGTCATTCCTTCTTTCAGATTCCGTCGAAGAGCACTTTTGAATTCTTCTGGCTCTTCCACAAGAATCCCGGCCAGCTTCATAAGAATCTCCGTGTCCCCGCATTCGCTTCCAAAACAGAGGGTGTCCACCACCCCAAGTCCATCAAGAAGCTGCACGCCGCTCCTTGCAAAAAGCTCCGCGCTGGCTGTGGCACAGGAAACAGGAAGCTCCAGCACCAGGTCTGCTCCGGCACGTAAGGCCATCTCGGCCCGCACATATTTGGAAAGAAGGGCTGGCGTACCCCTCTGCACAAAATCTCCGCTCATAGCAATGACCACATAGTCTGCGCTAAGCGTACCCTTCACATGATCAATCTGATATTTATGCCCTGTGTGAAAAGGGTTGTATTCCGCAATGATTCCAGCTGTTTTCATGAAATTGCACCTCAAAAAATACGTTGTTCTGCCATATTCTAACATTGAAAAGCTTGAAATACAAGGCCGGGTGGCGTATAATGGGAGTAAGTTACCAGAGGGCTGATTCCTACTCGAAAGGTTTTGGGAGGATCACCCGGAGGACTACTGTAACGAATGAAAGGAGCCATTTAATCATGGGATTTATTGATGTAATCAAAGAAAGAGCAAAATCCAGCATTAAGACAATCGTACTGCCAGAGACAGAGGACATGAGAACTCTTGAAGCAGCAGACAAAATTTTAAAAGAAGGAATTGCTAAGCTTGTACTTGTAGGTAATGAGGAAGCAGTTAAGAAGAGCGCAGCTGAAGGCGGCTTCGACATTTCCGGTGCACAGATCGTAGATCCTGCAACATCTGAGAAGACTCAGGGATATATTGACAAATTAGTAGAATTAAGACAGAAAAAAGGCATGACACCAGAGCAGGCTAAGGAGATCCTTCTGAACCAGTATCTGTACTACGGTGTTATGATGGTTAAGATGGGCGATGCAGACGGTATGGTATCTGGAGCATGCCATTCCACAGCTGATACTTTAAGACCTTGCCTTCAGATCCTGAAGACCAAACCGGGTACCAAGCTTGTTTCCGCATTCTTCCTGATCATCGTTCCAGACTGCGAGTACGGCGCTAACGGTGCATTCGTATTTGGTGATTCCGGTCTGAACCAGAACCCGAATCCGGAAGAACTTGCAGCAATCGCAGCTTCTTCCGCAGAGTCCTTCAAGCTTCTTGTACAGGAAGAGCCTGTAGTAGCTATGCTTTCCCATTCTACTAAGGGAAGTGCTAAGCACGCAGATGTTGATAAAGTTGTTGAGGCTACCAAGATTGCCAAAGAGCAGAACCCAGACCTTGCACTTGACGGAGAGTTCCAGCTTGATGCAGCTATCGTTCCAAGCGTAGGCGCATCCAAAGCTCCGGGAAGCCCGGTTGCAGGTAAGGCCAATGTTCTGATCTTCCCAGACCTTGATGCAGGAAACATCGGATACAAACTGGCTCAGCGTCTTGCTAAGGCAGAAGCTTACGGACCTATCACACAGGGTATCGCAAAACCTGTAAACGACCTGTCCCGCGGATGCTCCGCTGACGATATCGTTGGTGTTGTTGCAATCACATCCGTACAGTGCCAGGCTCAGGACTAATTAAATATTCATACATAAGGTGTCGGGGAAGGGAGTTCGCTTTCCCCGTTATCTTACATAATCATGTAAACAGGAGAGTAGAAAAATGAATGTATTGGTAATTAACTGCGGTAGTTCTTCTTTAAAATACCAGTTGATCGATTCTGAGACAGAAGCAGTTCTTGCAAAAGGTCTTTGCGAGAGAATCGGTATCGACGGAAGACTGGTATACCAGAAGGCCGGAAACGACAAAGAGATCACAGAGGCTTCCATGCCGACTCATAAAGAAGCAATCCAGATGGTTCTGGAAGCTCTTACAAATGACAAGACAGGCGCAATCAAGAGCCTTGATGAGGTTAACGCAATCGGTCACCGTATCGTACACGGCGGTGAGAAATTCGCTTCCTCCGCTATCATCACAGATGAGATGATCAAGACTGTAGAAGAGTGCAACGACCTTGCTCCTCTTCACAACCCTGCAAACCTGATCGGTATCCGCGTATGTGCTGAGCTTATGCCGAATGTACCGCAGGTTGGTGTATTCGATACCGCTTTCCATCAGACAATGCCTGCAAAAGCATATCTGTACGGACTTCCGATCGAGTACTACAAGAACTACAAAGTAAGAAGATACGGCTTCCACGGAACCTCCCACAGCTTCGTATCCAAACGTGCTGTTGAGTTCCTTAGCCTTGACAAAGACAACTCCAAGGTTATCGTTTGCCACCTTGGAAACGGTTCTTCCATCAGTGCAGTACAGAACGGCAAATGCGTAGATACCACAATGGGTCTTACTCCTCTTGAAGGTGTTGTAATGGGAACACGTTCCGGAAGCATTGATCCGGCTATCGTTGAGTACATTGCAAAGAAAGAGAACCTTGACCTTGCAGGTGTTATGAACGTTCTCAATAAGAAATCCGGTCTTCAGGGAATGTCCGGCGTTTCCAGCGATATGCGTGACCTTCGTGCAGCAGCTGCAGAAGGAAACGAGGACGCTAAAAACGCAATCGAAGTTCTCTGCTACGGCATTGCAAAATACGTTGGCGGCTATGTAGCAGCTATGAACGGTGTTGACGCAATCGTATTTACCGCTGGTATCGGTGAGAACGTTGGCATGATCCGTGAGAAAGTTTGCTCCTATCTTGGATACCTTGGTGTTACAATCGACGCTAAGGCGAACGAGGCTATGGGCGAGGAAGTTGTAATTTCCGGTGCTGATTCCAAGGTTAAGGTTGCAGTGATCCCGACTAACGAGGAGCTTGCAATCTGCCGTGATACAGTGGCACTTGTAAAATAATTCCAGTGCACAGATCACTGCTGCGGTGCTGAAGCAACAGGCTTCTGATAACCGCAGAAATCCTTTTCGGAACATTAGGATCCTGCCGGGGCAATAGATCTCCGGCAGGATTTTGTGTGAAAGAGAGAAATTCACTGCCTTTTATTTTGTCGGCTGCAATGGATTTTCCCGGGTTCTGCTTAAATTTTACAATTTTTTTGAAAATTTATGGCAGATACGGAAAAATTCGAGTTGACAAACAATGACAGGGTATGTATAATTGATTGAGTGTGAATAGGAGACGATTATGCAGATACATTTATCAGACATTTCATCCAGTGAAGGGAAGAGCGTACACTACAGTGCAGCTTTTGAGATGGAGGACATCACCTTCCAGCAGGGAACTTTTCCAGTTCTGGAGAAGAAGCCTGTAGAGCTTACCATTACCAATACCGGAGACAGAGTTCTGGAGCTTGAGGGAAGCGGTCTTGTGACTGTTGGAATCCCGTGTGACAGATGCCTGGATCAGGTAGCGACTGAGATTCCTTTTGAGTTTAAGAGGAAGCTTGACATGAAGCTGACTGATGAAGAACGTGTGAATGATCTGGATGAGAGCAGCTATCTCACCGGCTATGACCTGGATGTGGACCGTTTGGTCTATCTTGAGGTACTGATGAGCTGGCCTTTGAAGGTCTTATGCAAAGAGGACTGCAAAGGGATATGTAGCAGATGCGGGAAGAACCTGAACAATGGTCCCTGCGGATGTACCGAGGAGCCCAAGGATCCCCGTATGGCAGCTATCAGTGATATATTCAGTAAATTTAAGGAGGTGTAACCGAAATGTCCATCTGCCCAAAGAATAAATCTTCCAAAGCAAGACGCGATAAGAGAAGAGCAAACTGGAAAATGAGCGCTCCAAACCTTGTAAAATGCAGCAAATGCGGCGCACTTATGATGCCACACAGAGTTTGCAAGGCTTGCGGAAGCTATAACAAAAAAGAAATCGTTAAAGTTGAAGACTAATAACGAACCATGAAAGGACATCTGAGCTGATCGGGTGTTCTTTTTTTATGCAAAAAAACAGAAGAATTCTTGTTTTTTACGCAGGTTTTTTATATAATATTACAAGGAGATTAGAGCTAAAATGTATTTTGCCCCCCTGACTTTGATATCTACGAATTGCTCCGCTGCTTTGCAGCTCCCGCAATTCCAGGACATTCGGAATCCGGAGATTTACTACGTAAATCGCTACTTCCTCATGTCCTGCAGGCCCTAAGTTCAAAAGCTTTATCGTGCAAGTACGAACAGCTTTTTGACCTTTTGACCTTGATATCTCAAAATATTACAACCTTGGAGGAACTATCATGTCTGAATTAAGTGATAAGATCAGATCAGAGTTTAAGAAATCAGATGACGAGCGCGATGCGCTTATGAATACCCCGGAGGACGTAGACCGCTGGGATAATATTGTATATGGACACGACGACAGGGAAATGCAGAAGCTGGATGTGTACAGACCGAAGCAGGCCCAGGGAGAGGACCTTCCGGTCATCATCAGCGTACATGGCGGCGGCTGGATGTACGGCGACAAGGAGAGATACCAGTACTACTGCATGAGCCTTGCACAGCGCGGCTTCGCAGTAATAAACTTTACATACCGCCTCGCCCCGGAGAACAAGTTCCCGGCAATGTTAGAAGACCTGAATTTGGTGTGCAAATGGGTGATGAAGCGTGCAGGACGCTTCCACTTTGACACAGAGCGTATTTTTGCAGTGGGAGATTCCGCTGGTGCCCACATTCTGGGCCTTTACGCAGGTATCTGCACCAACCCGGCATACGCTGCCAAATATGATTTCACAGTGCCGGAAGGCTTTGCCCTCACAGCCATTGCCCTGAACTGCGGCGTTTACCAGGTTTCTGGGGAGAACGTAGAAGACCTGACCATGCAGATCATGAAAGAGCTTCTTCCACAGGGCGGCACCGAAGAAGAACTGGCACAGATCAGCGTTCTTGACACCATTACAGACGTTTATCCACCTGTATTTTGCATGACAGCAGTTGCGGATTTCCAGAAAGGACAGGCCCCTGCTCTGGTACAGAAGCTGATGGAGAACAATGTGCCATTTGTTTATCGTGTATTTGGAGACAAGGTCAACAAGCTTGGCCATGTTTTCCACTGTGACATCAAGACAATTGACGCTGCACAGTGCAATGACGCAGAATGCGACTTCTTCCGGGAATTCTGCTTCTGATTTTGTGCTGCTTTTCACGGAAACCTGCGGTTCGCCACAGGTTTCTTGTTTTATTTGGAGGAATCCTATATGCTAAAACCAGAACAAATTCAAATGAGGAAATACATGAAAAGAAAAATGACTTTCTGGATTTTTGCCCTTTGTTTCCTGCTGATGCTGTGTCCTCTGACAGGCGCGCAGAAGGTGTGGGCCGGGAACAGCGTGATCACAGATTTTTCCAGAATTTTTTATATACCTGCAGGAGCTGTGTTAAGAGGGGGAAGCCTGGAGAAGCTAAAAGAGACCTATGACTCTATGAGCTGCATGGCCTACACAGAAGACGGCCAGGAGCTGGAACTAAATGTAATCTGGGATTACTCCAAAGTGAATGTGCAGAAGGTGGGGGCATACCAGATCACAGGAACCCTGAAGCTTCCGGAAGGCTATACCAGCAGTATAACTGTTCCCAGCTGGACTGTGGGAATCTCTGTTCAGAATTTTGAGGAGCTGGAGATCCAGGTGTATTCCAGAATGATTTCCGCGGGACTCTATTATTTTCCCTGGATCACAGATCAGGACCCGGATGCTATGGAAATCTGGATGCAGCCGGAAGGCGAGGACTGGATCAACATCAGCGAGGAAGGGTATGGAATGTGTGATACAGACGGTATGTACCTTTCCTGCCAGAGCATGGTGAAAGGAAATACCTACACCCTGACTGTGGTTTATCCCAATGGGAAAACAAGGAATCTGAAGTACCGCTATGCATCAGATGGAACTCTGGATATCATCAGCTACCAGCCCTGGCTTTTGGGAAGCAGCGGCGTGAAGGACACCACCATCCGTTCCTGTGAACCCATAGAAGAGGGAAGCCTGGAGCGTTTGGGGGCCTATGCCCTTCGCAAAGGCCAGAGTACCTATGGACTGAAAAAACAGCTGGAAAAGAGCTTGCATATCCTTGGCAGCACCCAGACGGAATACGAGGACAGCGCGTCCCACCCTTCGGTTGTAATGCCTTCTGTGTGGGATTTTGGCGGGGTAAATACCAATGTTCCAGGTGTTTACAAGGTAACAGGAAGCTTCCAGGCACCAGAGGGATATACGCTGGATCCGGATGCCAAGCTTCCGACAGCATCTGTCTATGTTGCCGTCCAGCGCCCGGATCAGCCGCAGGTGCAGACCTGTGCCATGGCTGGTTCTTCCCACCTGTTTTTCCCCATGATTCTGGATGCCTTTACAGACGATCAGCTAAAGGATTTTCAGCCGGAGTTAAAGTGCAAGGATCAGAAGATCAGCCTGAATCAGGACAGCTGGTACATGACCCGGGAAGGCCTGTATCTGAAAAAGACTAACCTGCAGCTAAACCATGATTACAGCCTGCAGGTAGCATATCCCGGCGGAAGCACTGGTACCTACACCTTCCATTTTGATGAAAATTTCATTACAAATGACCACTGGTATGAGAGAAATTACGCGGACCGTGACGGCAAGGACCTTCCGGACATTGACACAGGCAAAGAGACGGTCACCGATGTGTCCACCGTGATCGTGGGAAACCGTCTGGCCGCCCTTATGAGCGCACAGGTAGAGAAGATTCCTTTTGAAAGCGGAGGCGTGCTGGTTCGTGTCCCTACGAAAGTGGTGAAGGACTGGGAAGTAGGACCGGAGGATGAGGTGAAGGTGGATATTTCCAGGGAAGATGGGGAATTATCCGTAAGCATTTCCAAAAACGGCGAGGAGATCACAGATATTCCAGGTGCTACCGTGGAGATTCCAAAGAGCTCTGGGTCTGGCACCAGAACTGTGCTGACAGATGAAGAGGGAAATTCCTACACGGGAATGGTCAATGAGACCCAGAATGTAGCTGTGATCCCTGTGGATAAAACCGGGGAATATTCCATCAAAGAAGAGCAGTCCCAGGATGCTTCCGAAAACGGGGAAGAAACCGAGAAAGCATTGGATGAAGAGACAGATACAGAGGAAGAAACTGCCGATGATTCTTATGAGACAGCTGAAATCGCAGGAGAAGATGTGGAAGCTGCCCAGAAAACAACCGGGGACAGCAGTCAGGATGATTTGAGAAAACAGCATATAAAAACAACCGCCTTGGTTGCGGGAATTGTAGTTTTGTTAATATTGTTATTGCTTTTGCCTATGAGAAAAAACAGAAGGCTCCGAAAGGGGGACCGGGGTGAAGGAGAAGAGGACAGGTAAGAAAGACAGAAAGCTGCTGTGGGGAACCATCATCATAAGTATGATCCTTTCCCTTATGGTTTTTTATGTATTGTATAACGCGAACAACAAATACATGACAAGAGAAGAAAAGGCCATACACGGAATTCTCTACGCAGACGGTTCCTACGACAGCCTTCCGGTCTACTATCTTTCCAGGGAATGGGAATACTATCCGGATGTGCTGCTTACCCCAGGGGATGACCTGGAAAAGTACTATTTCCGGTATCTTTCCATCGGGGAATACGGCGGAATGGAGTTAGATGACAGAAATGGAAATCCCTATGGAAGCGGAACCTACCGGCTTCGGATCATGCTTCCCTCAGAAGAGCATACTTATGGCCTGTATCTGCCGGAGATATTTTCTGCATATAATCTGTATGTGGACGGCAAGCTGATCGAGCAGGTGGGCAATCCGGACCCGGATCACTATGAAGAGCGGATCCAGCACAGAATGTTTACCTTCAAAGGGCATACCTCTGTAGAGATCATGATCGCAGTGACGGATAAAGATTCCGCGTCTCCGGGAATCCAGTATGTTCCAGCCTTTGGCAATCCTCTGAAGGTCAATACCGTAAGGGGAATCCCGGTATTTCTCAATTCCTCTGTTTTTACCCTGGTTCTCCTGGTGCTGATCTTCTCCGTATGGGCGTTTTTCAGAACCAGAAGCCGGGCAAATGCACTGTTTGCAGGAGTGTGCGTCTGTGTCCTTGGATACACCTGCTATCCCCTTTTGCATACCTATCTGGCTTTGCGGGTACAGCCCTGGTTCAGTCTGGAAATGCTGTTTTATTATCTCACATTTCCGGCCATGCTGCTTCTGGAGCATGAGATCACAGGCAGGAAATACAAATGGGTGTGGTGGCTGGTTGGCTTTACTGCTGCGGCTGGCATTGGTGCCACAGTTGCCGGGATTTTTGCAGGAGGAATGGAAACGGCAGCATTGTTCTACGGGGTGTCGGCTGTTACAGAGGTTTTGAAATGGTTTACTGCCATATGCCTGGTGGTGATTGCCTTTTTTTACACGGAAGGAACCCGCGGGCTTCCGCTGCTTGCAGGGACAGTGCTCTATGCCTCTTCTCTGGCAGCAGACCGGATCTGGCCCTTATATGATCCCATCATCGGCGGATGGTTCCCGGAATGGGGCGGTACCATTCTGGCTGGCGTGTTTGGGGTAATTTTGTGGCGGGAGCTTACAGACGGCTACCGGATGCGGCTGATCTACGAGGAGCAGTCCAGACAGATGGAGCTGCGCCTGATGATGCAAAAGGAGCACTACGAGAAATTGACTGGTGCGTTGGAGGAAGCAAGCCGGACAAGGCACGATATGCGCCAGTACATCCGTACCGCTTCCATGCTGCTGGAAGAGGAGCATTATGAACAGCTTCGGGAGTATTTCCATCAGTTTGCAAAGGAGAGCAGTGAGAAAATGCAGGCGCCTATGTGCTACTGCAAAAACATGTCCGTGGATGCCATCCTGCACTATTATGCAGGCCAGCTGGAAGATGCAGGAGTAAGCTTTCACCATTCAATTGAAGTTCCCCAAAAGATGAAGATTACAGACCTTGATATCTGCAGGATTTTCGGAAATCTTCTGGAAAATGCGGTGCGAGCGGTGAAAGCGGATAAAGAAACAGAGGAGCCCTATGTAAACTGCATCTGCAGGGTTCGCATGGGAAAGCTTCTCATTGATATTGAAAACAGCTATTCAGGGGAAGTACGAAGAAATGGGGATGTTTTTTATTCCACAAGCCACAGCGGCCAGGGAATCGGGACAGCCTCCGTCAGCAAAACGGCTGAGAAATACGGAGGCTATGCAGATTTCGAAGCATCAGAGGGCGTTTTTCGGGCCAATGTATTTATCCCTCTGGAAAACAGCGGATCATGAGAACAGATAGTTCAGGTATTCTTTCTTGATGGCGTTGGCACCGCGCTTGCGGATCTGCACCACCTCCTGGTTGTCCAGAAGAAAGCTGTCCTCAAGGGTCTTGTGGATGCGGTCCATGTTCACAAGACAGCCCCGGTAGCAGGAAAGAAAGCAGGGAAGATCCTGGATCAGCTCCTCAAATTTCTGAAAGGTAAGATAAGTGCGCAGAACCCCGGCATCCGTGTGAAGCTGGACGGCATTGTGGAAGGTATCTGCATATAATATGGTTTTTACAGGAACACGCACAGGCGTACGGTCACAGATCACTTCGATGTACCGCACGTCCTGTGCGTTTTTGATCTGGATGGTGTCAAGCACCTTCATAAGCTTGGCGGTGTCAAGGGGTTTCAGAAGGTAGTATGCCGCCTGCACGTCATAGCTGGCCACTGCGAAAGCGTCGCTGCTGGTGACAAAGATTAAGGAGCAGGAGTCGCCTGCCTCACGGATGCGCACTGCCACGTCCATGCCGTTATCCTGGTCCATGTAGATATCAAGGAAAATCAGGTCATATTTGCCGGGAGTGTAGGCCTTCCAGAAGGCAGCAGGGGAAGAAAAGCTTTGGATCTGCACCATGATCTGCCGGTCTTCATAATAGTTCTGTGCAGCCCTGCCAAGGGTGTCAAGGTCCTGCTGTACGTCATCGATAATTGCAATGTTCAATGTTATGTATCCTCCATATGAAAAGAAATGCGCTTTCGGATTCCAAATATCACCGAAAGTGTCATCTCGTCCCATGTGTATTGTTTTTTGGAAAAAAATCAGATATAGTGGTCTCAAGGTGGTGAGGTACTTAGAGACCTACATATCATACCACAAAATTCAAAAAAGTGAGGTAGAAAATATGAAAAACTGGAAAAAAGTTATGGCGATGTTATGTACTGCAGCAATGATCACAGGATTCAGCGCACCTGTATGGGCAGAAGCTGATGCAGCAGAAGAGACAGAGGCAGCTGAAGCAACTGAAATCACTGAGCTGACCATCGATATGCTGGAGGAAGCAGCATACGAAGGAACCTGGTTGACCTTTGAACCAGGCTTCGACCTCTATGTACCAAGTAACTGGAATGTTCTGGAAGTTTCCGAGGAAGACCAGGCGGACGGGGTTATGTTCCAGGCACTGGATCCGGAGTCTGAGGATGGCGTCAATCTGGCAGTAACAGCAACAGAGGTAGGAACAGAGTATGATCTGGATTCCATGGCTCAGGAGCTTGATGAGGCAGGCTATATTGATGTTGAGAAGGTTTCCATCAACGGAATCTTTGCAGTGTCCTTTGAGACAGAGTCTACTTATGGAATCGGATTCCTGGATGACACAGGAATCATGTACAACGTTCAGATCGGACCGAAGAGCGAGGAGCTTCAGCCGACCGCAGAGACTCTGTTCATCTCCCTGATCAAGAGCGAAGAGAATACCTACAAGGATGATGCACAGGCAGCAGATGAGACAGCTGACGAAGCAGCAGACGAGGAAGCTGCAAACTAAGAAAAAAGAAGGCATAGCAGAGTAAAGTAAAATGCAATGCCGCGGCTTTGAGTGATACGAGAGGGAACCATGTATAAGCTGCAAATGACCGTGAAATAAGAAAAAAGGGCTGTTATAAAATAGCCTGAAAAAGAAGGACCTGTGGATTATAAAAAGGAATCCAGGGTCTTTCTTTTGTGATGATATGAAAGTCGGCTACCTGGCGCCTATGGGCGCTCCCACAGCGGATGACTGCATTTGTAATCCAGGCTATTGCCCAGACCATATCCAAGAATTCGCTCATGCAAGCCTAGAGCGTGTTTGAAAAATCATTCCCGCAATCTGCACGCCCCACTTTGCGGTATATTTTGCCCGAATTCGGTTGCCGTAGCCCGCTACGGCGCCCTCATCCGGACAAAATCTCCCACAAATTGTGACGCACATCTTGCAGAAAGCCTTTTTCAAACACGCTCTAGAGCGTGTTTGAAAAATCATTCCTGGATGTCGTCTGGGACTTTCATAGTAAATTACTTCAGCGCTTTCTTAATCCGTGCATTCCACTTCTGTACAATCAGCGGATTCATTTTTACTTTCTTACGGTCATAGGTAATCAGTCCGTTTACTTCCTCCTCAATATCAGAGAGCTGCGTATAAATAGCAGCGGAGTAACCCTTTTTCACAGAGGGAACAATGGTATCCTCCATCAAGCGGGCGAATCCGCTGGTAAGCCCGTCGGAGGTGGCGAATTTCTTATAGCCATAGGTATTTTTGCAGGCGCTGTGTTCCGGGATACGAAGGGAATAACCTCCAAATTCCGAGAGTGCCAGTACACGCTTAGACCTGGGAATCGGAAGACCCAGGAAATAATAGTGGAGGCTGTTAATGTCACCGCAGCCCTGGTCAAACCAGCCGCTGGCGGAATCCACCAGACGGGAAGAATCCAGCTTGTGAATCATGTCTGTGACCTGTTTCGTAGAAAACTGTCCCCACCCCTCATTAAATGGAATCCATGTAACAATGGAAGGATGATTGTACAGCGCCCGGATCATGCCCCGGATATCATCCACATATTCCTGCCGTCCGTCCTCATCTGTGCGGGAGAGAAGCTTCGCATGAATGTCCTTCACTGGAATGCGCATCCAGTTCAGTAAGGTAGCAAGGTAGGTGACAAACCAGTGATGGTAGGAGGAACCGCCGTTTGGCATGTCCTGCCAGACCAGCATGCCCATGCGGTCGCAGTGGAAATACCAGCGGTCTGCCTCAATCTTGCCGTGCTTGCGCAGCATGTTAAAGCCAAGATCCTTCATGGCACGGATGTCATAGATCAATGCCTCATCGCTGGGGGCTGTGTAAAGTCCGTCCGGCCAGTAGCCCTGGTCCAGAACCCCGCTCTGGAAATAAGGCTCATGATTCAAGAAAAAGCGGGGATATCTGTCCTCTGCCATCTGAACGTCGCATTTCCTAAGGGCAAAATAGGTAAGAACCCGGTCTTCCCCATATTCAATGGAAACGGGATACAGCCAGGGCTTCTCCGGGGACCAGTGTTTCTGGTATTTGGCAGGAACAGGAATGGAAATTTCTTTCCCCGGTTTCAGGAAGGCTTCGGTGATGGGCTGCTGGCAAAGCTCATCCGTCACGCCGTCCGCATCCAGATAGACCGGCGGATAAATCCGGCAGAGAGCGGAAGCGTGGACCGATCCTTTAGCGTCTTCGCAGGAGTCAGAAGAAGTCTTATCACTATCTGGCTGTACATCATAAGAGGCATTGCCTGTGCCGTAACGATTGTCCGGGCATTCTGTGCGCATCCGGATCTTCACATGCCCATTGTCAAAATCCGGGGTGATCCGCAGATCTCTTATGTAATCCTCTGGCACAATCTCCATCCACACAGTCTGCCAGATTCCGCTCTGTGCGGTATAGAACATGCCGCCTCTTTCCAGCTGCTGTTTGCCTCTTGCGTGGTAGGAGGTGTCGCTGAAGTCGCGGACGCTGATCAGAATGGAAATAACCAGGTTCTCCCCTACAAAATCCGTAATATCCGCGGAGAATGGAAGGTAGCCGCCCTTGTGGTAGGTGACGAACTTACCGTTAATATAAACGCTGCAGATCTGGTCTACCGCTCCGAAATGAAGAAGGAGCCGCTGACACGTTGGATCAAAGCTGCCCTCTGGAAGCTGAATCACCCGGGAATACCACAGGGTTTCATCGGGAAGCAGCTGTCTGTTTACCTGGGACAAAGGTGCTTCCGGGGAAAAGGGAACCAGGATCTGTCCGTCAAATGGAAAATATTCGTTTTCATAAAACTGCCAGGGCAGGATGCGGCTGTCCGTGATCAGATAATCCCACATTCCGTTCAGGTTGATCCAGCGCCCGCGTACCATGCCGGGACGTGGATATTCCTTTAATGTCTGTCCGTCTGCCGCCTGGCTGGTCCAGACTGTATCCAGATTTTTCAAAAATAAGTCCTCCTTCAAGTTTACTGATAATATTTTATACTATCTTTCATTATACACGAATTGCGCGCTTTTGCAATTGAAAAAGAGGGTATATTATGTTAGGATAGAAAGGATTGATGGAGGGGAGAAAATGAATAATTCACAAAACAAGAACCTGCTGACAGAAGGGTCCATCTGGAAAAAACTGATGGGCTTCGCATTCCCGCTTTTTCTGGGAAACCTGTTTCAGCAGCTGTACAATACTGCAGATTCTTTGATCGTAGGAAATTTTCTGGGAAGTGATGCGCTGGCAGCAGTCAGCTCATCCGGCAGCCTTACCTTTTTGCTGGTAGGATTTTTCCAGGGAATGGCAATGGGAGCCGGCGTTATTATAGCCAGGTATTTTGGCGCAAGACAGCAAAAGGAGCTGCAAAAAGCCATCCACACTACGGTAGCCTTTGGTATTTTATGCGGAATCCTTCTGACCATATCCGGTGTTGTGCTGGCGCCGAAGATCCTGGTCCTGATGAAAACCCCGGCAGATATTTTGCCCAAATCTACCCTGTATTTCCAGGTATATGCCATGGGTTCACTGGGACTGGTTCTTTACAATAACTTTGTAGGCATTATGCAGGCGGTAGGAGACAGCCGCCATCCGCTGTATTACCTGATTTTTTCATCCCTGCTCAATGTGACCCTGGACATGGTTTTCGTTGGAGCAATGGGAATGGGCGTGGAAGGGGCTGCACTTGCAACCATCATTGCCCAGTTTGCAAGCGCACTTTTGTGCCTGTATCGTCTCATGAAGAAGAGCCCGGAGGAATATACGGTTTCTCTTAGAAAAATAAATCTGGATCCCTATATGGTGAAGCAGATCGTGTCCAACGGTCTTCCGGCTGGCGTGCAGAACTCTGTAATTGCCATTGCCAACGTTGTGGTCCAGTCCAATATCAACAGCTTCGGCAAGCTGGCAGTGGCAGGCTGCGGAGCTTATTCCAAGGTGGAGGGCTTCGGATTCCTGCCGATCACCTGTTTTTCCATGGCACTGACTACTTTTATCAGCCAGAACCTTGGAGCCAAGAAATACGACCGCGCGAAAAAGGGCGCGCGCATTGGAATCCTGTGCAGCATTTCCATGGCAGAAGTGGTTGGAATTATTGTGTATTTTGCAAGTCCGGTTCTGATTGCTGCCTTTAACAATGATCCGGGAGTGGTGGAATATGGCGTGAGAGAGGCACATGTCATTACTTTATTTTACTTTTTGCTTGCCTTTTCCCACTGTATTGCAGGCCTGATGCGAGGGGCAGGCAGGGCTACTGTGCCTATGTTTGTCATGCTTGCCTGCTGGTGTGTGATCCGTGTGACTTACATTACTGTAGCGGTAAAAATACATCCGGTGATCCAGACCGTGTTCTGGGCTTATCCGCTGACCTGGACCTTAAGCTCCATTCTGTTTCTGATCTTCTATCTGAAATCAGACTGGATCCACGGATTTGAGAAAAAAAGAGGATAAGAACAGCAATCGCGGAGTCAGCACTGGAAAGTGTTGCAGGACTTTTGAGCTGGCAGCAGGTTATAGCAGAAGGAGTAATTAGATCAGATGAACGTACTGAATATAGAACATGTAAGCAAAATTTTCGGAGATAAAAAAATATTTGATGATATTTCTTATGGAATCCATGATGGTGATAAGATTGGTATTATCGGAATCAATGGAACAGGAAAAAGTACTTTGCTTAAGATCATTGCAGGGGAAGAAGAGACCGATGAGGGACAGGTAATTACGCAGAACGGGCTTCGGATCACCTATCTGCCCCAGATGCCGGATTTTCCAAAGGGAGCCATTGTGCAGGATTATGTGGCGGACGGTAAATGGCAGAAGGACTGGAGTACCCAAAGTGAGGCAAGGAATATTCTGAACAAGCTTGGCATCACTGAGCATGACGCCCTGGTGGAGCAGCTTTCCGGCGGCCAGAAGAAAAAGGTTGCCCTTGCCCGCACCCTTGTGAATCCTTCCGATGTGCTGATCCTGGACGAGCCTACCAACCATCTGGACAATGAGATGGTGACCTGGCTGGAGGATTACCTCAACCGGTTTAAGGGCGTTGTGATCATGGTTACTCATGACCGTTATTTTCTTGATAAGGTAACCAACAAGATCCTGGAGATCAGCCATGGGAAAATTTATTCCTATGATGCCAACTATTCCGGGTTCCTGGAACTGAAGGCGCAGAGGGAAGAAATGGAGCTGGCGTCCGAGCGGAAGAGACAGAGTGTTCTTCGCATGGAGCTGGAGTGGGCCAAGCGTGGCTGCCGCGCCAGAAGCACCAAGCAGCGTGCCCGCCTGGAGCGTCTGGAAGCGTTAAAAAACGGCAAGGCACCTACCCAGGATCTGGATGTGCAGATGGATTCCGTGGAGACCCGCATGGGAAAGAAAACTGTGGAGCTTCACCATGTTTCCAAACATTATGGGGATAAGGTGATCCTGGATGATTTTGATTATATTGTGCTGAGAAACCAGCGACTTGGCATTATCGGGCCCAACGGCTGCGGCAAATCTACCCTGATCCGCATCATTGACGGAATGGTGCAGCCAGACAGCGGTGAGGTGGAGCTTGGGGAAACCATTAAGATCGGTTATTTTGCCCAGGAAGTGCCGGATATGGATGGGAACCAGAGGGTGATCGACTATATCCGTGATGTGGCGGAATTTATTCCTACAAGAGACGGACGGATCAGTGCGTCTATGATGCTGGAGAGGTTTTTGTTTGATTCTGCTATGCAGTACACGCCGGTTGCCAAGCTTTCCGGCGGGGAGAAGAGACGTCTCTATCTTCTGAAAGTGCTGATGGAGGCGCCTAACGTGCTTCTTCTGGATGAGCCAAGCAATGACCTTGATATTCCGACTCTGACCATTCTGGAGGATTATCTGTCCTCTTTTTCCGGAATTGTGATTACCGTGTCACATGATCGCTATTTCCTGGATGATGTGGTGGACCGTATTTTTGCATTTGAGGGAAATGGAAAGCTGACTCAGTATGAGGGCGGCTACACCGATTATGTGGAGGCGAAAGCTCGGAGATTTGGCGGAGATGGCAGCTCTGCCGGGGCAGCTGATAAGTCTGGTTCCGGGGCGGATGGCAACGGTGAGGAACCGAAGAAAGCCACCAAAAAGGACTGGAAGCAGGGACAGAACCGCCAGGAGAAGCTGAAATTCTCTTATAAGGAAGAGCGGGAGTACGCGACCATTGATGATGATATCGCGAAATTGGAAGAGAAAATTGCCAAGCTGGAAAACGACATGATGGCAAACGCCACTAATTCCGTGAAGCTTCGGGAAATCATGGCGGACAAGGAAGCCGCAGAGCAGCAGCTGGAAGAGAAGATGGACCGCTGGGTTTATCTCAATGACTTGGCGGAGAAGATTGAGGCACAGAAAAATAATGGGTGACCGTGATCAGGCATCGGAGGTTCCGGAAGGCCAGAAGAGCAGAGAAGTTCCGGAAGGCTTTAGGAAAAACAGAAATGAACTGCTTCGGAAAATCCCGAAAATTGACAGGCTCATGGAGATGGAATCAGTAAAGGCGCAGTGTGAGCTGTATGGATACCAGATTGTGCTGGAAGCTGCGAGAAAAGCCCAGGAGCAGCTGCGGGAAGTGCTGCGGACGGGCAGCTGCATCGGATCGGAAGAAAGCTGCCTGGAAACTGGCAGACAAGAAAGTCCTGCTGATGTTCCGAAGAGGAATGCAGACGAATCAGAATGTTTATATGATGAAAAAAATAAGGAACAAAATATTCAGAGTTCCAGTACGTTTGAGCAGTATCTTCTTGTAAAAATGCAGGAGATTTTATCTCGGCAGGATCAGCGGCGGATGCAGCGGGTGATCAATGCAACGGGCGTGATCCTGCATACCAATCTTGGACGTGCACCTCTGGGAGAAAAGCTGGTGTTTGAGCTTGTGCCCCTTATGACCGGATACACCAACCTGGAAATGAACCTGGAAGATGGAAAGCGGGGCAGCAGGTACGACCATTTTTCCGAAAATCTGTGCAGGCTCACAGGAGCAGAAGCATGCCTTGCAGTCAATAATAATGCGGCAGCTGTCCTTGTAATGCTGACAGCGCTGGCATCTGGTGGGGAGACCGTTGTGTCCAGAGGAGAGCTTGTGGAAATCGGCGGCAAATTCCGGATCCCGGACGTATGCAGCCAGAGCGGAACCACCCTTGTGGAAGTGGGAACCACCAACCGCACTTATCTGGAAGATTACCAGAATGCGGTGACAGAAAATACCGCCGCGTTCCTCAAGGTTCACACCAGCAACTATCAGATCACAGGCTTCACCCATGAACCAACCGTGGAAGAGCTTGCAAAGGCAGCTCACAGCCACGAAATCCCCCTTCTGGTGGATCTTGGAAGCGGCTGTCTTGTGGATCTGGCATCCTATGGCCTTGGCACTGAAAAACAGGTTCAGGAGCTTCTGGCAAAAGGAGCAGACCTTGTATCCTTCAGCGGCGACAAGCTGCTTGGCGGCCCACAGGCAGGGATTCTGGCAGGCCGCAGGGATCTGATCGAAAAGATTGCGAAGCATCCCCTTATGCGCGCCCTTCGCATTGATAAATTTACAGCGGCTTCCCTGGACAGAACTATAAGTCTGTATCTGAAAGAGGATATCCGTCAGGAAATCCCAGTGTACGAGATGATGAGCCGAAGCGCTGCACAGTTGAAAACTATGGTACAGGAACTGGTCACGGAAATTGCCAGCTTTTCTGGTGAGCATATATCTGAAACTAATTCGTGGTTGAACTCCTGGGAAAAGCCACTGCCTGGTCAGCCGCAAAAACGAGGGTTCAATCAAGACGCGAACAGCAGATTCCTATTCGAAATTGTTCCCACAACCAACGTCACAGGCGGCGGCACCACGCCGGGGAAAACTCTGCCTGGATTTGCCCTGGGAATAAAACCCCGTGACAGCAGCATATGCGCCGAAGAAATCAGCCATCGCCTAAGAACCCTTTCCACCCCAGTAATCGGTCACATCCAGGATGACTGCGTCTATCTGGAAATGCGAACCCTCCTGCCTGGAGATTTGGAAATTTTGAAAAAAGAATTAAAAGATCTGTAGAGAAATAATGAAATATATTTTGCGGCAGAGGAGAATAAAGTCATGGATATGAAAAAAAGAAGAGATCTGCAGCTGGCTTACATTGCGGATGAAACAATTATGGAGGAGCAGCGCAGGTGCAGGAAAATCCTGCAAAAACTTCTTTGCAAATTATAACTGTACGATCATAGATGTGGCAAAAGTAAAAATAGGTGACAACTCAAGATTGGAAAAAGCAAGGCGTGACCGAAGTCACGCCAGATTTTTTAGTTATGCCAAGCCAGTCTCACGCTTGCAGAGTGGATTTCTCCAGTGAGCCAGTCGCAGTCGTTGGTGATCCAGTCCATAATGCCCAGCTGGCGGGTTTCCCAGGCAACGGTAGCTTCGTGAGCTTCCGGGGTCTCTTCGGTTTCCATGGTGGTGTCGATCTCGTCGTAGCCAAAAATATAGCCGCCTGCGTTCCAGATGCTGAAGTTGCTGTCCGGGCCGGGATCAATCTTGCCTTCTCTTGCGGCGACCAGACCGTCATGTCTTGCCTTGTATTCTTCCTCGCAGCCAGGTTTCAGCTTCGTCATGAACATTCTGTGGCGGATCAGCTCTTTGTTTTCGCGGACAACGCCGAAGTTGTGGTACATCAGGCGCATATTTTCCCCCGGAGTGGAGATCCAGGTGAAAGTATCCTCAATCCTAGCGGTAAGTGCCTGGATCTGGGCTTTTTTCTCTTCCGAAAATTCGTGATTTTCGTCGGTTTCGTAATATCCGAAAATCAGGGAATCACAGTTCCAGATACTGAAGTTATGTACCTTCTCCTGATCCAGAAATGCGGTAAGCTCCGGCCATATTTCGCCCAGCTTTCTGCGGTAGTCGTTCTTTTTTCCTTCTTTTAATTCCATTGCAAAGCTATGTCTTTCCATAAAAAACCTCCATACATCATATTAGATTTTTCTTCTGTTCCTTACAATAGCACAATTTCCGACAATAATCCACACCCTATATTGACATCTGCCGAAGACTTCTATACAATAAGAGAATTAGAGCGTGTTTGAAAAATCATTCCCGCAATCTGCACGCCCCACTTTGCGGTATATTTTGCTCGAATTCGGTTGCCGTAGCCCGCTACGGCGCCCTCATCCGAACAAAATCTCCCACAAATTGTGGCGTACATCTTGCAGAAAGCCTTTTTCAAACACGCTCTGGCCTTTTGGCAAACCAGTTTTTGATTTGAAAGGAGAGAGTAATTTTTGGAAAAAGAAAAAAATATCCAGGAAAACAAAATGGGCGTGATGCCTGTGGCAAAGCTTCTGCTTACCATGTCCGTGCCTATGATGATTTCCATGCTGGTCCAGGCGCTTTATAACATTGTGGACAGCATGTTTGTTGCGAAACTCAGCGAAAATGCACTGACAGCAGTTTCCCTTGCTTTCCCGGTACAGAACCTGATGATCGCGGTGGGAACCGGTACAGGTGTAGGTATCAATGCCCTGGTTTCCCGTGCCCTTGGGGAAAAGAAAAATGAATATGCCAACAGCGCGGTAAACAACGGTATTTACCTTGCTATTTTCAGCTTCATCGGATTTGCCATTGTGTGCGGATTTTTCGCTCCGGCATTTTTCAGCGTGCAGACCGATGATCCCCAGATCCTGGCATACGGCGTGGATTATGTGCGGGTGATCGGAATCATGTCTTTCGGTCTGTTTATCCAGCTGTGTGCGGAGAAGCTTCTGCAGTCCACGGGAAAAACCATATATTCTATGGCAACCCAGCTGATTGGTGCTGTGATCAATATCATTTTAGACCCGATCATGATCTTTGGTCTCTTTGGATTCCCGAGAATGGAAGTAACCGGTGCGGCGCTTGCTACTGTAACCGGACAGATCATTGCAGCTGTGATCGGTGTGATCATGAACATCAAGCTGAACAAGGAACTGCATATTTCCCTTGTGAAATATAAACTGAACGGGGAAGTGATCCGTCACATTTACAGCGTTGGATTCCCGTCTATCATCATGGCTTCCGTTGGTTCGGTTATGACCTTTGGAATGAACAAGATCCTGATGGGATTTACTTCCACAGCAACTGCGGTATTCGGCGTATACTTCAAGCTGCAGAGCTTTATCTTTATGCCGGTATTCGGACTGAACAACGGTCTGGTGCCCATTGCAGCATACAATTACGGTGCGAGAAAGCCTGAACGTATTACCAAGGCCATCAAGCTGAGCATCACTTATGGTGTGTGCATTATGCTGGCTGGATTTGTGGTATTCCAGCTTTTCCCGGGAGCGCTTCTGGGAATCTTCAGTGCATCGGATGACATGCTGGCAATTGGAATCCCGGCACTTCGGATCATCAGCATAAGCTTTTTGATCGCAGGATTTTCTGTGGTGGCATCTTCTGTATTCCAGGCACTGGGACATGGATTCCTCAGCCTTGCCGTGTCTGTGCTCAGACAGCTGATTGTACTGCTTCCTGCAGCCTTTATCCTTGCAAAAGTGGGAGGACTTGGAGCCTGCTGGTGGGCATTCCCTATCGCGGAGGTATTCTCCGGGGCGGTTTGCTTTATTTTCATCCGCTATACATTTAAGAAAGAGATTCATCCTCTTTATGAGAATGCAGGGAAATAATTGGAATTGTGACAAAATACAAGAAAGCCTCCAGAGCGATTTTACTCTGGAGGCTTTCCTGGTATTCTGGTATATGTGTCGTATATAAATAAATCACTATGCCATATGCACCGTCACATGATATTCTTTTTTACCATCCTCAACAGGAACCACATTTCCTTTCACCTGTTTTCCATCTACTTCCAGATAAGCAACGCCTTTTACCACATTGTTCGGGTTCTTCACATCGAAGTAGTAAGTGGCACCGCGGAAGCGGCGGGTGAGGGTGAAGTCACCGAATCCTTCCGGAATGCACGGATCAATGGAAAGTCCGTCATAGGTCGGCTGCACGCCCAGGATCGCCTGGGAAAGGTTGACAAAGGTCCAGGCAGCCGTTCCGGTAAGCCAGCTGTTTTTCGCCTCACCGTGGCGGGCCGCATCCCGTCCGGCGATCATCTGGGAATAAACGTAAGGCTCAGTACGGTGGATCTCACTGATGTTTTCAATATAGGATGGACAGGTCTTTTTGTAAATTTCAAAAGCACGGTTTCCTCTGCCGATCACAGTTTCCGCAATGGAGATCCATGGATTGTTGTGACAGAAGATACCTGCGTTTTCCTTGTATCCCGGCGGGTAGGAGGAAATCTCCCCAAGGTTCAGGTAATATCTGGTATAAGCAGGCTGGTGAAGCATAATGCCGTACTTGGTATCCAGACGCTCTTTCACAGAATCCAGTGCTTTCTTGGCAAGGCCTTCCTTCACGCCGATTCCGGCAATAATGCAGAAGCCCTGAGGCTCAATGAAAATCTGTCCCTCTTCGCATTCATGGGAGCCAACCTTCTGGGAGGCAGCATCATAAGCACGAAGGAACCATTCTCCGTCCCAGCCAGCGTCCAGAACGGCCTGGTACATTTCATCCACAGCCTTCTGCGCGATTTCTGCCTCTTTTTCCTTCCCAACACGTCTGCAGATTTCCGCAAACTCATTTCCATATTTCACGTACATACCTGCAATAAACACAGACTCTGCAACTGGTCCCTCGGAAGGCCCGGTAGTCTGGAAAGACTCTCCAGGCTCATTGGAGAAGCAGTTCAAGTTCAGGCAGTCGTTCCAGTCTGCCCGTCCGATCAGCGGAAGCTTGTGCGGTCCAAGATGGGTGCGGCTGTACTCGAAGGAACGGCGCAGATGCTCAAACAGGGTTGCTGCTTTTTCCATATGACAGTCAAAGGCAACCATCTCGTCTAAGATCGCGTAGTCTCCAGTCTCCTTTAAGTAAGCTGCCACCGCTGCGATCAGCCACAGCGGGTCATCGTTAAATCCGCTTCCAATATCCAGGTTGCCCTGCTTGGTAAGAGGCTGGTACTGATGGTAAGCGCTTCCGTCCTCAAACTGGGTGGCAGCGATGTCCAGGATTCTTTCCCTTGCGCGCTCCGGGATCAGATGGACGAAGCCAAGAAGATCCTGGCAGGAATCACGGAATCCCATGCCGCGTCCGGTTCCGGATTCGTAGTAGGAAGCGGAGCGGGACATGTTAAAGGTAACCATACACTGGTACTGGTTCCAGATATTTGCCATACGGTTTACATGAGGATCCTGGCTCTCTACGTGATAGCGGGAGAGAAGCTCATCCCAGTATGCATTCAGCTGGGCAAAGGCGGCATCCACCTGCTGGGAAGCGGCGAATTTCTCCATAATCTTCTTAGCCGGATCCTTCTTGATCACATTTGGTGCTTCCCATTTGTCATCTTTGGGATTCTCGCAGTAGCCAAGAAGGAACACAAATTCTTTCTCCTCGCCCGGTGCCAGGGTAACGTTGATCTGCTGGCTGGCAATTGGGTACCATCCGCTGGCAACGGAGTTGCGGCTCTTTCCTTCCTCCACAGCAATCGGATTATTGTTTCCGCGGCCAAGTCCCAGGAAATCATCACGGCTGGTATCAAAGCCATCCACCGGGGCATTTACTGTGAAAAAGCTGTAGTGGTTGCGGCGCTCTCTGTACTCGGTCTTATGGTAAATGGTGCTGCCGATGATCTCCACCTCACCAGTGCTTAAGTTTCGCTGGTAGTTGGTCATATCATCCACTGCATTCCACAGACAGAACTCCACATAGGAAAAAAGGGAAATCTCTTTCGCAGCATCAGAGTTGTTTTTCAAAGTCAGCTTGTTGATCTCGCATGGAGTGTCAACTGGAACAAAAGCTAGAAGGTCCGCTGCCAGCCCGTTCTTTTCCCCGTGGAAGCGGCTGTAGCCAAGACCGTGGCGGCACTCATAGGCATCCAGAGACGTGCGGGTAGGCATTGCCCCCGGGTTCCAGATGGAATCGCCGTCCTTAATGTAGTAATATTTTCCGTTGGAATCTACCGGAATGTTGTTGTAGCGGTAGCGGGTAATGCGCAGCAGCTTGGCATCCTTGTAGAAGCTGTAGCCGCCGCAGGTATTGGAAATCAGGGAAAAGAAATCCTGGGAGCCCAGGTAATTGATCCAGGGCAGCGGGGTATCCGGTGTGGTGATCACATATTCTTTATTCGCATCATCGAAATGTCCGAAATTCATGGAAAATCCTCCTTAAAAGTTCTATTCTTATTTATTCGACCGTATCGTATTTTATCGGTTGTAGAGTGCTGATTGAAATTGTGAGATAATTAACATACGAAAACGAATAAGTTCTGGCAAAAAGAAGTAATAGTAAAGAATAATGGTCTACATTTGCCATAAGTATAATAGATAGACTGACGAAAAGCAACTGAAAAATTACAGTAAAAATTAAATCTATTATATATGACAAATCAGAGATTTAAAGCACGAAAATTTTCGCGAAAATTTTTCGGAAACTTTCATGGCTGCAGATGAAATTGTAAAAAACACAAGAGATGAAATTGTGCAATAGGTAGAATGCAGTTAAAACGCACAAAAAATGAGGAAAAGCACTTGATTTTTTGTGCATAAGGGGATACTATAAAGCCACGAAAACGATTTAGAGATGACAGGAAAGAAAAAGGGTTGCTGTGAATGCGAGAAGCAGTAACAGACCAGAGAGTGAGGCAGGCTTATGGTTTCCATGAAAGAAATCGCGAAGAAGTGCAATGTCTCAGTCGCCACTGTCAGTAAAGCATTAAATGGTTACTCCGACATCGGAGAAGAAACAAGAAACTACATATTGAAAACGGCTTCGGAGATGGGGTACCTCCCCAACTCATCGGCAAGAGCCCTGAAGACGAAGCGGACCTTTAACCTGGGAGTCCTGTTTGTGGACGAAGCCAGAAGCGGACTCACCCATGACTATTTCAACCATGTTCTGGAGAGCTTCAAGAGTACTGCGGAGGCAAAAGGCTATGACATCACGTTTACCAGCGGAAATGTTTCCGGCAGAAGGATGACTTACTTAGAGCACTGCAGATACCGCAGCGTGGACGGCGTGGTGATGGCATGCGTGGATTTTACCGCAGATGAGGTTCAGGAGCTTCTGCTTTCGGACATTCCGGCAGTGACCATCGATCATATCTGTGATGGAAGGATTTCGGTAGTATCCAACAACATCCAGGGAATGGAAGATCTTGTTACTTATATTTATAAGAAGGGACACCGCAAGATCGCTTACATCCACGGAGATGACACATCGGTTACCAAGAACCGGCTTGGAAGTTTTTACCGTACCCTGCAGCGGCTGGGAATCGAAGAACCGGATGAATATGTAAGGCCATCTTTTTACAGAGATGCGGACCTGGCAGGAGAGAGAACTGGCGAATTACTGGATCTGAAGGATCCGCCCACCTGTATTCTCTATCCTGATGATTATGCAGCATTAGGAGGGATAAACGAGATACGGGAGAGAGGGCTTCGGATACCGGAGGACATTTCGGTAGCCGGCTATGACGGAATCAATATTGCCCAGGTTCTTGAGCCAAGGCTTACCACCCTTTGCCAGGATACTGCAGCAATCGGCAGGATCGCAGCAGAAAGGCTGATTGAGCTGATCGAGCACCCCAAGACCACCGTAATTGAGAAGTACACAGTAGACGGAACACTTTTCAAAGGAGCATCTGTGAAAACCGTGTATCCGCCCAGGGGATTCAAGTAGCAATCAAAAAAGGAAAAGATATCATATTAAAGGAGGAAGTAACATGAAGAAAAAAATGGTGAGCGTATTATTAACAGCTTCTATGCTGGCAGGAATGACAATGTTTGCAGTTCCGGTTACGGCAGAAGATGCAGCGCCGGAGAACGAAGTTACCGGAGACGCTTCCGCAGATGATTCCTTTGTTGTATGGGGCTGGAATGACGATATCAAGAAGATTCTTGACGGACCATTTAAAGAAGCCTATCCAGATGATTACGAAAGAATCGTATTCGTAAACACAGGCGGATCTGATTACTATCAGGGCAAGCTGGATCCTGTACTGGATGATCCTTCCAATGAATTATATCCGGATATGATGGGCCTGGAAGTTGACTACGTTCAGAAATATGTCAACAGCGACTGGGTTCAGAATGTAGCAGACCTTGGCATTACCGCTGACGATTATGCAAACAGCTATCAGTACAACCTGGATCTTGGCTCTGATATGGACGGCAATGTAAGAGCACTGTTCTGGCAGGCAACTCCTGGATGCTATGCGATCCGTGCAGATCTGGCTGAGAAATATCTTGGAACAACCGATCCTGCAGAGCTTGCTGAGAAGTTCAAAGACCTGGATACCATCGTTGAGACCGCAAGAGAAGTAAACGAGGCTTCCGGCGGCAAGTGCAAACTGTTTTCCGGTTATGATGAGATCAAACGAAGCCTGACCGGTTCCAGAACCCAGGGCTTCTATGATGAGAACGATAAGATCACAATTGATGACAATATTAAGACCTACATGGAAACAGCCAAGACTCTTTATGACGAAGACCTTACCTTCAATACCGATCAGTGGAGCGCTGACTGGAGTGCAAATATGAGCGGTGACGGCGAAGAATCCAATGCAGCAGTTGCTTACATGGGATGCCCGTGGTTCGTATACTGGTGTCTGACCGATTCATGGAAAGACAACACCATCCTTGTTCCTACCCAGACAAAATGCTACTGGGGCGGCACAGGCCTTGCAGCTACAACAGATTGTGCAGATACCGAGCTTGCAGCGAAGATTATGAAATTCTTTACCTGCGATGAGGACGGCATGGTTGCAATCAACACTCTGAACTCTGACTATGTAAACAATACAGAAGCAGTCAGCAAGATCATCGACGCTGGCACATCCGCAGACGGCAATGGATATCTGTATCCGGATGCTGGACAGAACTTCATGGAGTTCTTCCTTCCATTAGCAGATGGACTTGACGCTTCCATGGTAACAGCAGAAGATCAGCAGATTCTTTCCCTTATGGATACCCAGACCAAGGCTTACGCAACAGGAGAGAAAGACCTTGACACTGCAATCGCAGATCTGACCGCTTCTATCCACGATACATTCTCTTACCTGAGCGCAGAATAAATCAAACGTAAGGGCTTGTAAAAGTAAAAAATAAGTAGTAGTGAGTGTGCTGCTTCTTCCCAAAAAGAAGGAGCAGCACATTCTTCTATCTGTATGAGTTGCCGGTGGCTGCTTTGGTTTCAGAAGCAGAATGACTGCCAGTGACAGGGAAGCCAAAAAGTGGGTTCCCCTTAGTGTCAGGCGTTCTGCCCTGCCAGGGCGCATCAGGTTCAGACAGGAGGCTGTTATGAATAAGAAAAAGAAGAAAAAAATCAGTTATGGAAGGTATGGCTACTTTTTTATCGCACCGTTTTTTATTACCTATCTGGTTTTCCAGTTATGGCCGCTGATCAATACATTTTATTACAGCACGCTGACGTATTACAAGCGGAATGGACGTGAGTTCGTGGACTTTGCGGGAATCAAGAATTTTCTCAATATCCTTGGCATGACAGCTGGTGAGAGAGGGTACGTGCTCAGTTATCTGAAAAATACCCTGATCATGTGGGGCTTTAACTTTGTTCCACAGATCCTGGTTTCCCTTCTTCTGGCTGTGTGGCTTACCGATGAGAAGGTGAAGGTAAAGGGAACGGGAGCCATGAAGGTCATTGTGTATCTTCCAAGCGTTATCACCGCAGCATCTGTTTCCGTACTGTTTAAATCCCTGTTTTCCCAGTATGGACCCATTACCCAGACCTTGAAAGACTGGGGAATCCTCAGCAGCAATTTCGATTTCATGTCCAGTGTAGCTGGAAGCCGCGGGCTGATTTCCGGCATTTTGTGGTGGATGTGGTTTGGAAATACCACATTGCTTTTGATTTCTGGTGTTCTTGGCATTGACCCGGGACTTTTCGAGGCGGCAGATATTGACGGGGCAACAGGATGGAAAAAGTTCCGCTACATTACCCTGCCTCTTTTGAAGCCGATCATGCTGTATACTCTGGTGACTTCCGCGATTGGCGGTCTGCAGATGTATGATATTCCGGCGCTGTTCAATGTTCCGGAGACCGGACTTGTGGGTCTGCCGGATGACAAGACCACTACTATGGCCATGTATATTATGCGTCTGTATAACAGCGATGTTGGAAAGGCAGCAGCCGTTTCCGTTGTACTGTTTGTGATCACGTTGATTGTCAGCCTGATTCTGTTTGCCACTATGGGAGACAGTGAAGACAGGCGGATGAAGAGAGAGCAGCGGCAGCGCAGAAAGGCAGGTGGAAGATTATGAGTAAAGCAAAGGACAGCTACAGCAAAAGTCTGCTGCATCAGAGAATCTTTCGTATGGTGATCTGCATTTTCTTCTGTCTGATCGCACTTTTGCCCTTTGTACTTCTGGTGATGAATGCTACAAGGGATTCGGAATCCATTAAGGCGGGTGTTTCCCTGATTCCGTCCACCCATCTGATCGAGAACTGGAAAAACCTGATGATCAAGCAGAATGGTATGCAGATTACCCTGCAGAAGGCGATTTTGAACTCTGCAACCATTACCATTCCGGGTACTTTCCTGGCGGTTTATTTTTCCGCGCTGACGGCGTATGGCATTCATGTTTATGATTTTAAGTTTAAGAAATTTGCATGGGCGTTTATTATGGCGGTTATGATGGTGCCAAGCCAGATTTCCATTATCGGTTTTTACCGGTTTATGCTGGATCTGAAGCTGATCGATACCTACATTCCGCTGATCATTCCCACCATTGCGGCGCCTACGGTTGTGTTCTTTATGAAGCAGTATATGGAGAGCACATTGTCCCTGGAAATGATCGAGGCGGCGAGAATTGACGGCTCCAAGGAGTGGCATACTTTTAACCGGATCATTCTGCCGATTATGAAGCCGGCGGTTGCTACACAGGCGATCTTCCAGTTTATTGCACAGTGGAACAACCTGTTTACACCGACCATCCTGTTAACTACAGATTCCAAGAAGACGCTTCCGATGTTCGTGCAGCTGTTAAGCTCTAACCAGTTCCGTACGGATTACGGTGTGGTTTATGTGGGACTTTTTGTTACCATTATCCCGCTGGTTGTGGTTTACCTGGTGCTTTCCAAGTATATTGTGGCTGGTGTGGCACTTGGAGGCGTGAAGGGATGATGGAAAAATTTACCGGGATTCGGGCAAGCTTTACAAGTGAAGAGAAGAAATGAAAGTTATGGCCGGGAGAGCGATCTTCCGGTCATTTTTTAACAAGAAAATTTAGCCAATCTGAAATTTGTTGTGGTTTCGTGAATTTTCCAGGTGGCAAATGGGGAGTTTTATGGTACAATAGGGGACAGTGAGCCAGCGCATAGACGAAGAGGAAAAGAGGGAAGAAAGCGCTGGTAAAAAAATGGAAGAGGTATTATTTTATGGGGTATCAGGAAACAATTACATTTATTCTGGAAATGATCGGCACTGTTGCCTTTGCCGCGTCAGGGGCGTTGGTGGGATCAGAGCAGAAGATGGACATTTTCGGGGTGACGGTGCTGGGAGTGATTACCGCTGTTGGCGGAGGAATGATCCGTGACGTAACCCTTGGAATCATCCCGCCAGGTGTGTTCCAGAAGCCGGTCTATGCGGCTGTGGCAGTGCTCACATCTGTGCTGGTGTTTTTCCTTCTTTATTTCAAGAGGGAGCTGCTGGAGGGGAATGTAACCTATGACAAGGTGATGCTGGTGATGGACTCTGTGGGACTTGGTATTTTTACCGTAGTGGGCGTCAACACCGGAATCCGTCAGGGCTTTGCAGACAACACCTTCCTTCTGGTGTTTGTGGGAACCATCACCGGCGTAGGCGGCGGCCTGCTCCGCGACATGATGGCAGAAGTCCCACCCTACATTTTCGTGAAGCATATTTATGCCTGCGCCTCCATCGTGGGAGCCATCGTGTGCGTCTACACCTACCGCCTTTTCGGCGTAGTCGCCTCCCTGATCTTCGGCTCTGCCGCCGTAATCCTCATGCGCTACCTGGCCGCCCACTACAGATGGAATTTACCGAAGCTGAAATAACTGTCAACTGAACAAAAAGGAGTTTTTATGATACGAGCAGAGAATTTATCCTACTCTTTTCCGCATAAAGAGTTATATAACAAGATATCCTTCACCCTGGAGGATGATGTGCATTGTGCGTTTATTGGGACCAACGGGACTGGGAAAAGTACGCTGGTGAATATGATCCTTCACCCGGAAGATTACTTATATGATGGCAAGCTGATCATCGATGTTCCGGGGCAGATCGGGTATGTGAGCCAGTTCTACGCCATAGACGAAGAAAAAGAAGTAACCGTATTCGACTACCTCAGTGAAGAGTTTGTCCGCCTGCAAAATAAGATCAACCAGATCTGTGAGGACATGGGCACTACAGACCGCTTAGAAGAGCTGATGGAAGAGTATCAGACCACCCTGGATGAATTTAACGCCATCGACGGTGATTTCTACGAAAGCAACATTCGTAAGCAGCTGAAGGTTGCAGGACTTGCCGGCTATGAGGATCAGCTTTTATCCAGCCTTTCCGGCGGTGAGTTCAAGCTGGTGCAGGCCATCCGCGAAATGATGATCAGCCCTAAATTCATCATCATGGACGAACCCGACGTGTTCCTGGATTTCCAGCACCTGAACGCCCTTCGGAACCTGATCAATTCCCACAAGGGCACCCTCCTTGTGATCACCCACAATCGCTACCTGCTCAACCACTGCTTCAACAAGATCCTCCATCTGGAAAACACGGAGATCCAGGAATTTGACGGCAATTACGTGGATTACAATTTTGCCCTTCTACAGATGAAGATCGAGCAGCAGGAACTTGCCGCCTCCGACTTAGAAGAAATCGAGCGAAACCGCAGGATCGTGGAACGCCTCAGAAACAGCGCCACAGCCATTGACAGCGCCACCCGCGGAAGAAGCCTTCACGCCAGGGTTTCCCTTCTGGAGCGTTTGGAAGCGCGCAAAACCAAGTCCCCCTTTGTGGACATCAAACAGCCGGACATCCAGCTTCACACCGAAGGTCCGCTGGAAGGCCAGACCGTGCTGCATGCAGAAGACTACAGCGTAGCCTTTGACCGCCAGATTATGGAGCATGTATCCTTCTCCATTCAGGCAGGAGAGAAGGTAGCTATTGTAGGCCCCAATGGCACCGGAAAAACCACTCTTCTTCGTGATATCATCCGTGGGGAAAATCCAGCCATCCATTTAGGCGAGAATGTAAAAACAGCCTATCTTTCCCAGATGCACGGCGAAGTTTTCGATGAGAAAGCCACCGTCCTAAAGAACTTCGAGGATGCAGGCTTTGACACCGACGCCCAGGTCATCGGCTACCTGAAAACCTACGGCTTTGAGGAAGAACTGATCTACAGCCCGGTAGGAAACCTGTCCGGCGGCGAGAAAAATCTCCTCCAGCTTGCGAAGATTTCCAGAACAGATGCCAACCTTCTCCTTCTGGACGAGCCAACCAGCCATCTGGACACCTATTCCCAGCTTGCCCTTGAGGATGCCATAGAGAAATACAATGGAACCGTCCTCATGGTTTCCCACGATTTCTACACCGTAGCCAACTGCATGGATTACGTTCTTTTCACAGAAGACAAAGGCCTTCGCAAGGTTAGCATGCGCAAATTCCGCAAGATGATCTATGCCGACCACTTCGACAAGGATTACCTGGAATACGAGCAGAAGAAAAAAGACCTGGAAAACCGCATTGCCTTTGCCCTCCAGGCCGGCAAGTACGAGGATGCCAAGAAGCTTTGCGATAATCTGGAGCAGCTTCTTTTGGACAACGGTGGAAAAAATAAATAAAGCAGGCTTTTGTCAAACGCAATAAGTCAATAAAAAAGAACCTTCGGATTTTGATTTCCGAAAGTTCTTTTTTTGATGGCTCAGGCTTCTGCGTCAGTATCCTGCAGTGCCAGGTATCCTTCCTCGCCGGTTCTGATCTTGACAACGTTTTCAATGTCATAGACGAAGACTTTTCCATCACCGATCTGACCGGTATGAAGAACTCTCTTGGCTGTCTCGATGACTTTCTGTACCGGAACAAGGCTGACTACGATTTCAATCTTAACCTTTGGAAGAAGGTTCATATCCATCTCAACGCCACGGTAGAAAGCAGGAGCACCTTTCTGTACGCCGCATCCGAGAACGTTTGTGATGGTAATACCGGTAACACCGATTTCATTCATGGCCTGCATAAACTCCTCAAGCTTGTTCTGACGGGTAATGATCACAACCTTTGTCAGTTTGTGAACACCGTCCTTTGGAAGCTCCGGAACGAACTCAGCAGGAGCAGAAGGTCTGGCAACCGTAGTAAATTCTCTGGAAGTTCCCATAGGAGTCGGAACGGAACCAACTGCATCCCGGATTGCGAATCCATCGTAAGCACTTGCAAGACCATGCTCTTTTACATCAAGACCCTGAATCTCTTCTTCAGCAGATACACGAAGTCCCATAGTATGCTTGATTACCTGGAAAATAATGGTCATAGTTACTGCAACCCATGCGATTGTGATCAGCATGCCTGCAAGCTGTACGCCAAAGCCGTGGAAACCGCCGCCAACCAAAAGACCTTTCCATTCTGTACCGGCTCCGTCTGAGAAAAGACCAACTGCAAGTGTACCAAAAGCACCGTTTAAACCATGAACGCCAACTGCACCAACAGGATCATCAACCTTGAGAACCTTGTCAATAAATTCAATACCAAATACAACAACGAAACCAGCTGCAATACCGATGATTGCTGCAGATGTAGGAGATACGGTGTCGCAGCCTGCGGTGATTGCAACAAGACCTGCAAGAGAACCGTTCAGGGACATGGAAACATCTGGCTTTTTGTAGCGGATCCATGTGATCAGCATAACGGTTACAGTGGCAACTGCAGCAGCAAGGTTCGTAGTTACAAAGATTTTACCTGCACTGACAATTGCATCTCTCTCCATGGAAACTGTGGAGGCACCGTTAAAGCCGAACCAGCAGAACCAGAGGATAAATACGCCAAGTGCACCAACTGTCAGGTTATGGCCCGGGATAGCTTTTGATTTTCCATCCTTTGAATATTTACCGATACGAGGTCCAAGGATAACTGCACCGATAAATGCGGCAACACCGCCTACCATATGAACTGCACAGGAACCGGCGAAATCGTGGAAGCCCATCTGGCTGATGAAGCCGCCGCCCCAGATCCAGTGACCGGAGATCGGGTAAACCACAAGGCTGATCATAAGACTGTATACACAGTAAGAAGAGAATTTTGTACGCTCAGCCATGGCACCGGAAACGATAGTAGCAGAGGTTGCACAGAAGACAGTCTGGAAAATCAAAAATGCCCAGAACGGAACACCGTCAGGAAGCATTGTGCTTCCGTAATTTGCCTCGGTGGCAATTCCGCCGATTCTTCCGAAGAAGCCGTTTCCTGCTCCAAACATAATACCGAAACCAACCAGCCAGAATGCCGGAGTACCGATACAGAAGTCCATCAGGTTTTTCATGATAATGTTACCTGCGTTTTTTGCTCTGGTGAAACCGGTTTCCACCATTGCGAAGCCTGCCTGCATGAAGAAGACAAGCGCGGCGCCAACAAGCACCCAGATTGTGTTTACTGCTGAATAATCCATAATAATTTCCTCCCTCATCTTGTACCTGCACCGGATAAGCAGGAGCAGATACATATTTAATATCAAAAAGGCGCAAAAGAGAAAACATTTGTTTTACTTTCGCGCCTTTACGATCCTTTTATATTTTTTTGTATGTATGTAAAACAGGGGATATCTGTATCGTGTGATTAATGGATGAGGAAATCGATAATGAATTATGAAGTAGAGTTTCATAATAGATATCCCCTGGTTCTACCCTAGAAAGTCCCGGATAGCAGCTGTGAATGAGCCATGCTTGCATGAGCGAGTTCACAGATATTAGACGGGCAAGAAGGTATGAGTAAGAAGGGCGATAGCCCGGATTACGAATACCTTCGACAGCTGTGGGAGCGCTGTAAGCGCGGAACAGCTGACTTTCGTTCATGAAGATGTCGCTGTAAAGCGACATTTCCATTAGATATAGAATAACAGTTTTCCATAAGTAGGATATGGAAGCAGATCATCCGGAATAAGAGTCTCAGCCTCATCGGCAGACCTTCTAAGCTCCTCCATATCCTCAAGAACCTCAGTCTGATACAGTTTGGCATTCTCAAGCACATCCTCAGTCGCTTTTGCTTTGGCTGTATCTACTTTCAGTTTCTCAAGTCCCTTTGTCATAGCATCGGAAAGCTCAGACAGCTTGGTAATAAGTGTTGTCTCGCTTTTGCAGGAAATACCAGGAACAACAGAAGCCTTCAGGCTTGCTGTGCTTGCAATTTCCTCCACATAAGACAGAACAGACGGAAGGAGATCCTTCTGCACCATCTCAACCATTGTGTTGGACTCAATGTTGATGGTCTTGGAATAGTTCTCAAGCCAGATATCATAACGGGAATGAATCTCCTCGCTTGTGAAAATGCTGTGCTTGGTAAACAGTTCGATGTTTTTATCGGCAATCCACATAGGCATAGCATCCGGAGTTGATTTCAGGTTGTAAAGGCCACGTTTTGCTGCCTCTTCAATCCACTCATCTGTATAGCCGTTGCCGTTGAAGATGACACGTTTATGCTTTTTGATGGCTCTCTTGATCAGCTCATGAACTGCATGCTCCATATCCTCCGGAGCTACATCTGCAAGCTCCTTTGCAAACTGATCCAGTGCCTCTGCAACTGCAGTATTTAATACGATATTCGGGTTTGCAACAGAAGCTGCGGAACCCAGCATACGGAATTCGAATTTGTTTCCGGTAAATGCAAATGGTGAAGTACGGTTACGGTCTGTGTTGTCTTTTACGAAATGAGGCAGAACCGTTGCACCGATATCCATCTGAACAGCACCGTGGGAAGTAAAGTAGGTATCGTTTTCAATGGATTTGAGAACCTCTGTCAGCTCATCTCCAAGGAAAATAGATACAACTGCAGGCGGAGCCTCGTTTGCTCCAAGTCTGTGGTCGTTTCCTGCGCTTGCAACGGAAATACGAAGCAGATCCGCATATTCATCAACCGCTTTGATAACCGCCATCAGAAAAACAAGGAACTGGATATTCTCTGCAGGAGTTTTTCCCGGATCCAGAAGGTTTACGCCGTCATCTGTGATCATGGACCAGTTGTTGTGCTTACCGCTTCCGTTGATTCCCTCAAATGGTTTCTCATGAAGGAGGCAAACAAGATCATGCTTGTCAGCAACCTTTTTCATAACCTCCATGGTCAGCTGATTGTGGTCAACTGCAACATTTGTGGTATCGAATACAGGAGCAAGCTCATGCTGTGCAGGAGCAACCTCGTTGTGTTTTGTTTTTGCCGGAATACCAAGCTTCCACAGCTCAACATCAAGATCATGCATATAAGCTGCAACCTTCGGCTTCAAGGTTCCGAAGTAATGATCCTCCATTTCCTGTCCTTTCGGAGCTGGAGCACCAAGTAAGGTACGTCCGCAGAACACCAGGTCTTTTCTTTCTTTATAAAGCTCCTTTGGAACCAGGAAGTATTCCTGCTCAGGTCCTACAGTTGTGGAAACATGCTTGATTCCTTTATTTCCGAGGATGTGAAGCATATTCACAGCTGCTTTATTTAAGGTATCCATAGAGCGAAGGAGAGGAGTCTTTTTGTCAAGTGCCTCACCGCTGTAAGAGCAGAACGCTGTGGGAATGTAAAGGGTTCCATCCTTAATAAATGCCGGGGAAGTAGGATCCCATGCTGTATAGCCTCTTGCCTCAAAGGTAGCACGAAGACCACCGGACGGGAAGCTGGAAGCATCCGGCTCACCCTTTACAAGCTCTTTACCGGAGAAATCCATGATGACCTGTCCATCACCTGTTGGGGAAATGAAGCTGTCATGTTTCTCAGCAGTCACGTTTGTCATAGGCTGGAACCAGTGTGTATAATGGGTAGCACCATTTTCGATGGCCCATTCTTTCATGGCAACTGCTACAGAGTTTGCAACATCAAGCTCTAAGTGAGTACCATTTTCAATGGTTTTTTTCAGTGCCTTGTACATGTCCTTTGGTAATTTACTGCGCATGATCCTGTCGTTGAAAACAAGACTTCCATAAATTTCGGGAATATTCTGTGTCATAACAGATACGCTCCTTTCACTCTTCATTTTCTTTCTTCATAAGGAAATGTCTGCTGATGCAGACATTATTATAAAAGTGAATTGCTCCGCGCCCTGGCGCTCCCGCAATTCCCACCCGCATTCGCATTCCGACCTGCCGGTCTGCATGCTCATGTGGGTTAGCCCGTCCAATGTCTATGCCGAAATCCAAGCCAGCTTGCATTTCGGCATAGCCGCTGTCCGGGACTTTTATAACAAAAAAGGCGCCTTAGATTTACATTTCTGTAAAATCTAAAGCGCCTTTGCTTTATGTCATGTAGTATACTCAAAAAAACGGACTTGTCAATATATTTTTTGAAAAAAATTCCAAAATATTTTTGCAAAAGCCTGAAAAAAATTCTTGATAAAAATGAAAAAAGCGCACTTGACAAATGAGCTTCTTTAATTATAATTTTTTTTGTTTCTATAACATAAATCAGCACCAAGGAGGAAGACAAATGGCAGAAATTAAAGAAGAATGCGGCGTCTTTGGAATCTACGATCTGGATGGAAATGATGTGACAGCATCTATTTATTATGGTCTTACATCTTTGCAGCATCGTGGACAGGAGGCCTGCGGACTTGCAGTATCCGATACCAAAGGTCCTATTGGAAATGTAAAATTTCACAAGGATCTGGGTCTGGTCAGTGAAGTACTTCGCGAGGAAACTCTTCATAAAATGAGTGGGGACATTGGAATCGGACATGTGCGCTATTCTACAACCGGAGCGTCTGTTGCTGAAAATGCCCAGCCTCTTGTTTTGTCTTATGTAAAAGGCAGTCTGGCACTTGCGCATAATGGCAATCTTGTGAACACCAAGGCTCTGAAATGGGAACTGATTCAGAGCGGAGCAGTTTTTCATACAACAACAGATTCAGAGGTCATCGCATTCCATGTTGCAAGGGAACGTGTGCATACCAGCTGCGTAGAGGATGCTGTACTAAATACAGCCAAAAAGCTTCAGGGTGCATACGGTCTGGTGATCATGAGTCCCCGCAAGCTGATCGGCGTCCGTGACCCCTATGGCCTGAAACCTCTTTGCCTTGGAAAAAGAGATAATGCTTATGTCCTGGCATCTGAAAGCTGTGCCCTGACTTCCGTTGGTGCTGAGTTTATCCGCGACATTTTGCCGGGGGAAATGATTACCATCAGCCATGAGGGGATCAAGTCTGATCTGACACTGGCCAATTTGGTGAAAACCCGCGCCCACTGCGTATTTGAATATATCTATTTTGCAAGACTGGATAGTACTCTTGATAAGGTCAGCGTTTATGATGCCCGTATCCGAGGAGGAAAATCCCTTGCCAAATCTTACCCTGTAGAGGCAGATCTTGTCACCGGAGTACCGGAATCCGGAATTCCTGCCGCAAAGGGATTTTCAGAGGAATCCGGAATACCTTTCGGATTTGCATTCTATAAGAATTCCTATATTGGAAGAACCTTTATCAAGCCTACCCAAAAAGAAAGAGAATCCAGCGTTCATCTGAAGCTAAGTGTTCTGGAAGCAGCAGTAAAAGGCAAACGAATTGTCCTTGTAGATGATTCTATTGTCCGGGGAACCACCATTGCCAACCTGATCCGTATGCTTAAAGAGGCAGGCGCCCTTGAAGTTCATGTAAGAATCAGTTCTCCGCCATTTTTGCACCCCTGCTATTTCGGAACAGATGTGCCAAGCAATGACCAGCTGATTGCGGCACAACACTCCACAGAGGAAATCTGCAAAATGATCGGCGCAGACTCTCTTGGCTATATGGAAATAGAGTATCTGGAGGGCATGGCAGGAGGACTTCCTATTTGCAAGGCATGCTTTGATGGCAATTATCCCATGGAAATTCCCAATGAGAATAATTTACAAAATGATTTTGAAATTCATAAAATTTAAGATGAAAAATGGCTTTTGTAATATTGGTTACAGAATGAACCCAACAATGAAATGGTGAATAATAGCCAAAAAATAATGCGAAAAATTGTGCAACATACATAAAATACTGCTGAAATGTGGAAAAAAACAATGTACAAGAAAGAACTTGACAAAAATCGAAAATGGGTGCATAATCTGCCTCAATCAAGGAAAAAACATTCCTGTAAAACAGAAAGGGTGAATAATGATGTGTCAGAAGCAAATTAAGCTGAATGCGACGGAAGAGGTTCAGGAGTTCGTCAAGGCAGCAGGGAAATGCGATTTTGACATAGATGTATTCTATAACAGAATTATCATTGATGCAAAATCCATTCTGGGAGTTCTGAGTATGGACCTGACACGGGTGCTTACTGTGCAGTGCCATGGAGAGAGCAAGGAATTTAATCGTACATTACAGAAGTTTGCAGTTGCTTAAGTCCGCTTGAATGGCTTTGCAGCAGCTGTCAGACTGGCACCTGCTTGGTGTCCCACTAAAATTGCAAAAAACAGATATTGCCGAATTGACTTGAAATACGAGACAGCATGGAATCGGCGGTGTCTGTTTTTTTTATTTTTCACAGGAAATGCTGAATTATTTATGGTAGAGAACCCAAGTGTATGATAGAATAGCAAGGTGATTATATAACCAGATCAGAGTCTTTTTCAAACATGCTCTGGTATGGTGGAAAGAGGAAAAGATGAGAAAAGAAAAAGGAATTGCCTTGCTTCCAATCGGTGTATTTCTCGTATTATATCTTGGACTTGGCATCTTGTTTGAGTATGTGATGGATATTCCCATGGGATTTTATAATGTACCCATTGTAATCGCATTTCTTGCAGCGATCTTGGTAGCCTGTTTGCAAAACAGAGCATTGAATTTTGACAGGAAGCTGGAGATCATGGCACAGGGTGTGGGAGACAAAAATATTATCACTATGCTTCTGATTTTTCTTACAGCAGGCTCCTTTGTAGGAGTTGTGGGAAGAAGCAGCGCAGAGAGTGTTGCATATTGTATGCTAAGTCTCATACCGGCCAGGTTTTCAGTGGCTGTTTTGTTTGTTGTTGCCTGCTTTGTATCTGTGGCAATGGGGACTTCAGTAGGAACGATTACCCTTCTGATCCCAATCGCAGCAGCAGTTTCCAATGCATCCGGATTTAATCTGGCATTTTGCGTGGCATCTGTTATGGGCGGAGCTATGTTTGGGGATAATCTTTCTTTTATTTCAGACACCACCATTGCTGCCTGTAACGGACAAGGCTGCGAGATGAAGGACAAATTCCGGGAGAACTTCTGGATTGCTTTTCCGGCAGCAATAGCTACATTGGTCCTGATCCTGTTTTTGTCATTCCAGACAAAAATTCAGGGACATGTGAGCCAGCCCTATCATTTGATGCAGATAATACCTTATGTGCTGGTTCTGATCGGAGGAATTGTTGGAATCAATGTGTTTGTAGTATTGCTGACAGGAATTGCATCCGGTGCAGTTATCATGCTGATCGGAGGAAATACCACACCTGTAGAGATTCTGAAAAACATGGGCTCCGGTGTCTCGGGAATGTTCGAGACCTGTATGGTAGCGATCCTGGTGGCTGCTATGTGCGCATTGATTCGTGAATATGGCGGATTTGATGCACTTCTTAGCTGGATACATAAAATTTTCCGTGAGAAAAAAGGCGGTCAGCTTGGAATCGGACTTCTGGTGGGAACTATGGATATTGCAACTGCCAATAATACCGTGGCAATCGTGATGGCAAATCCTATTGCAAAGGAGATGGCAGAGGAATACGGAATTACGCCGAAAAAGACAGCTTCCATTCTGGATACCTTTTCCTGTGTTTTCCAGGGAGTGATTCCCTATGGTGCACAGATGCTGGTTGCAGTCTCGGCAGTAAATGAACTGGGCGGTGAGATTTCTGCATTTCAGATTATGCCGAAGCTGTTTTACCCCATGCTGCTTCTGCTTAGTTCACTGATCACAATTATGAGAAGCTCAGATTGTGAAAAATAACATTGACAAATCCCCAAATATGATATATTATATAGCATATTTTTGAATAAGAATTTGTTTTGACAAAGGCGTCAAAGAGGATAAACAGGTCAAGTGCCCCCTGAAATCCCTCTTTGGTGCCTTTTTGTGTATTCGGGCCATCCATAAGGAAGCCCGGAAATCAGGAGGAGGAAATCGAAAGATGGCAGTAAAATACGTATTTGTCACTGGCGGTGTTGTGTCAGGACTGGGAAAAGGAATCACAGCAGCATCATTAGGAAGGCTTCTAAAAGCCAGAGGCTTCCAGGTAACCATGCAGAAATTTGACCCCTACATCAACATCGACCCCGGAACCATGAACCCCATCCAGCACGGCGAAGTCTTCGTAACCGACGACGGAACCGAGACCGACCTGGATCTTGGTCACTATGAGCGCTTTATTGATGAAAGCCTGGATAAAAATTCCAACGTGACCACCGGAAAAATTTACTGGTCCGTTCTTCAGAAGGAACGCCACGGAGACTTCGGGGGAGGAACCGTACAGGTCATTCCCCACATCACAAATGAGATCAAAGGCCGTTTCTACCGTGCCAAATCCCCGGATGAAGACCGAATTGCCATCATTGAGGTAGGCGGAACAGTAGGAGACATTGAAAGCCAGCCGTTCCTGGAATCCATCAGACAGTTCCAGCATGACGTAGGACACGAAAATGCCATCCTTATTCATGTAACCCTGATTCCATACCTGAAGGCTTCCGGTGAAATGAAAACCAAGCCCACCCAGGCCAGTGTAAAAGAGCTTCAGGGAATGGGAATCCAGCCGGATGTGCTGGTATGCAGAAGCGAATATCCCCTCACCGACGACCTTCGTGCCAAAATCGCCCTGTTCTGCAACGTACCCGTATCCCACGTACTCCAGAACCTGGACGTAGAATATTTATATGAAGCACCACTTGCCATGGAACGTGAAAAACTGGCAGACGTGGTCATGCAGTCCCTTGGACTTGAGAAGCGCAAACCAGACCTTACCGACTGGGAAGAAATGGTAGAAAATCTCCGCCACCCGGACAAAACCGTAAACATTGCAATGGTAGGAAAATACACTCAGCTCCACGATGCCTACTTAAGCGTCGTAGAAGCCCTGAAGCACGGCGGAATCGCATGCAAGGCAAAAGTAGAGATCACCTGGATTGATTCCGAAGAACTCAATGAGAAAAACCTGGACCAGAGACTTTACAGCGTAGACGGAATCCTGGTACCAGGCGGCTTCGGCGGAAGAGGAACCGAAGGCATGATCCTGGCCGCACAGTACGCCCGTGTCCACAAGATCCCATACCTTGGAATCTGCCTGGGAATGCAGATGGCAATCGTAGAATTTGCCCGCCACGTCCTTGGCTATGAAGATGCAAACAGCATCGAGCTTGCCCCGGAAACTACACATCCGGTCATCGCCCTGATGCCAGACCAGGAGAAAGTAGAAGACCTTGGCGGAACCCTCCGTCTTGGCAGTTACCCATGTGTCCTTCAGGACGGCTCTTTATCATTAGAACTCTTTGGAAAGAAAGAAATCCAGGAGCGCCACAGACACCGGTACGAAGTCAACAACGCATACCGCGAGGAGCTTGCAGCCAAAGGCATGACCATTGCCGGAACCTCCCCGGATGGTCATATTGTGGAAATGATCGAGATTCCGGAGAATCCGTTCTTTGTCGGAACCCAGGGACATCCGGAATTTAAGTCAAGACCAAATCATGCACATCCTTTGTTCCGCGGATTTGTTAAGGCAGCAGCTAACCGAAGAAAGCAAAAAGAGGAAACTCTGAATCAACAATAGAAAGGATGAGGAAAATGAGAGAAGTGATAAAGGAAAGGCAGGGACTTTACCGCCAGGAATTTGAGCATGACAACTGCGGTATCGGTGCAGTTGTAAACATCAAAGGTAAAAAATCTCATGATACAGTGGCAAATGCTCTTCGTATTGTAGAGAATCTGGAGCACCGTGCCGGAAAGGATGCCGAAGGCAAAACCGGTGACGGTGTAGGTATCCTTCTTCAGATCTCACACAGATTTTTCAAAAAAGCCTGCAAAAAAGAAGGAATTGAGATCGGTCAGGAAAGGGAATACGGTATTGGCCAGTTCTTTTTCCCGCAGCACGAGATCAAACGTGCCCAGGCGAAAAAAATGTTCGAGATCATCGTGGAAAAGGAAGGTCTGGAATTCCTTGGCTGGAGAGAAGTCCCGGTAGTCCCGGAGGTTCTTGGACATAAGGCAAGAGAGTGCATGCCATGCATCATGCAGGCATTTATCAAAAAGCCAGATGATCTGGAAAAAGGTCTTGCATTTGACCGCAAGCTGTACATTGCCCGCCGGGAGTTCGAGCAGAGCAACGACAATACCTACGTATGTTCCATGAGCAGCCGAACCATCGTCTACAAAGGAATGTTCCTGGTAGGCCAGCTTCGCACATTTTTCTCTGATCTTCAGAGCCCGGATTATGAATCCGCCATTGCCCTTGTGCATTCCCGTTTCAGCACCAACACAAACCCAAGCTGGGAGAGAGCACATCCTAACCGTCTCATTGTTCACAACGGTGAGATCAACACCATCCGCGGAAACGCAGACAAAATGCTGGCAAGAGAGGAAAATATGGAGTCCCCGTACCTGGAGGGCGAAATGCAGAAGATCCTTCCGGTTGTCAACCGAAACGGTTCCGACTCTGCAATGCTTGACAACACCCTGGAATTCCTTACCATGAGCGGCATGGAGCTTCCCCTTGCAGTGATGATCACCATCCCGGAGCCATGGGCAAATAACGATACTATTTCCCAGGAAAAGCGTGACTTCTATCAGTACTATGCAACCATGATGGAGCCATGGGATGGACCGGCATCTATTCTCTTTTCAGATGGAGATGTGATGGGTGCAGTTCTTGACCGAAACGGTCTTCGTCCATCCAGATACTATGTAACCTCAGATGGCTGCATGATCCTTTCCTCTGAGGTAGGCGTTCTGCCGGTACCGGAAGAGAAGATCATTCTCAAAGAGCGTCTTCACCCAGGCAAAATGCTTCTGGTAGATACCCTTCAGGGAAAAATTATTGATGACAACGAATTAAAGGAAATGTACGCAAAGAAACAGCCATACGGCGAATGGCTGGACAGCAATCTGGTACATTTAAAGGATATCAAAATTCCAAACGAAAGAATGGAAGAGTACACCGAGGAGCAGCGCTCCCGCCTGCAGAAAGCCTTCGGCTATACCTACGAGCAGTACCGCACCTCCATCCGCAATATGGCATTAAACGGAGCAGAAAGCATTGGTGCAATGGGCGTGGATACCCCATTAGCTGTATTTTCCAAACAGAACAGACCACTTTTTGACTACTTTAAGCAGCTTTTTGCGCAGGTAACCAACCCGCCTATCGATGCCATCCGTGAGGAAATCGTAACCAGCACCAGCGTTTACGTTGGAAAAGACGGAAACCTTCTGGAGCAGATTCCGGAGAACTGCAAGGTACTGAAGATCAATAACCCGATTCTTACCAATACGGATATGCTCAAGATTAAGGAAATGCATCACGAGGGCTTTAAGGTTGCAGTAGTTTCTACCTTATATTATAAGAGCACAAAGCTGGAGCGTGCCATTGACCGCCTGTTTGTGGAGGTTGATAAAGCCTACAGAGACGGTGCTAACATTCTGGTGCTTTCTGACAGAGGAGTGGACGAAAACCACATGCCAATCCCGTCACTGCTTGCTGTTTCCGCAGTACATCAGCACCTTGTAAAAAACAAAAAGAGCACTTCCCTTGCAATTATTCTGGAATCCGGCGAGCCAAGAGAGGTTCATCACTTCGCAACACTTCTTGGCTATGGCGCAAGTGCAGTGAACCCTTATCTGGCACTTGAGACTATCCATGAGCTTATTGACACACATATGCTGGACAAGGATTACTATGCTGCAGTGGAAGACTACAATCACGCTGTGATCAGCGGCATTGTAAAAATTGCCTCCAAGATGGGTATTTCCACGATTCAGTCTTACCAGGGCTCCCAGATTTTTGAGGCAATCGGTGTATCCCAGGACGTAATTGACAAATACTTCACCGGAACGGTAAGCCGCGTAGGCGGTATTACACTGGAGGATATTGAGGATAATGTAGAAAAGCTTCATTCTGAGGCATTTGATCCTCTTGGACTTACCACAGACCTGACCTTAGACAGCGTAGGTGCTCACAAAATGAGAAGCCAGGGTGAGGAGCACCGTTACAACCCGGCAACCATCCATCTTCTTCAGCAGTCCACAAGAACCGGAAGCTATGAGATGTTCAAGCAGTACACCGATCTTGTCGATAAGGAAAATCACGGCAACCTTCGTGCTTTGATGGACTTTAAATATGCAAAGAACCCGGTGCCGATCGAAGAAGTGGAAAGTGTAGATGAGATAGTAAAGCACTTTAAGACCGGTGCTATGTCCTATGGCTCTATTTCCCAGGAGGCTCATGAAACTCTTGCCATTGCCATGAATCATCTTCACGGAAAATCAAACACAGGAGAAGGCGGTGAAAGTGAGGAAAGACTGGATTCAGCAGGAAGCATGGATGACAGATGCTCAGCCATCAAGCAGGTAGCCAGCGGACGTTTTGGCGTTACCAGCCGCTATCTGGTATCTGCAAAAGAAATCCAGATCAAAATGGCACAGGGAGCAAAGCCAGGTGAAGGCGGACACCTTCCGGCAAAGAAGGTTTACCCGTGGGTTGCAAAAACCCGTCATTCAACTCCTGGTGTCAGCCTGATCTCCCCGCCGCCACATCATGACATTTATTCCATTGAGGATCTGGCAGAGCTGATCTATGACCTGAAAAATGCAAACAAATATGCAGATATTTCCGTAAAACTGGTTTCTGAGGCTGGTGTGGGCACTGTAGCAGCAGGTGTTGCAAAGGCCGGCGCACAGGTTATCCTGATTTCCGGCTATGACGGAGGTACAGGAGCTGCTCCAAGAAGCTCCATCCACAATGCAGGACTTCCCTGGGAGCTTGGACTTGCGGAAACACATCAGACCCTTCTTATGAACGGACTTCGAAACCGTGTCCGCATTGAGACAGACGGCAAGCTGATGAGCGGCCGTGATGTTGCCATTGCCGCACTTCTTGGTGCAGAGGAATTTGGCTTTGCAACCGCTCCCCTTGTAACTATGGGCTGCGTGATGATGAGAGTGTGCAACCTGGATACCTGCCCGGTTGGTGTTGCCACCCAGAACCCGGAGCTTAGAAAACGCTTCAAGGGCAAACCGGAATACGTAGAAAACTTCATGCGCTTTATTGCACAGGAGCTTCGTGAATATATGGCAAAGCTTGGTGTTCGCAGCCTGAAGGAAATGGTAGGACGCACCGATCTTCTTGTTTCAACAGATGCCGTGGACGAGCCACACAAGGGAAAGGTTGATCTTAGTGCCATCCTGAACAATCCATTTGCAGGAGAAGGCAATATGGTAACCTTTGACCCGAAATCACAGTACAACTTCGAGCTGGAAAAAACACTGGATGAAAGGATCCTGCTCAAAAAATGCAGCAGTGCAATCCGAAATGGTGAAAAAACACAGCTCTCTGTGGCTGTTAAAAACACAGACCGTGCATTTGGAACCATCCTTGGTGCTGAGATCACCAGAAACCACAAAAAGGGACTTCCGGAAGACACTGTAGAAATCGACTGCACAGGAGCAGGCGGACAGAGCTTTGGTGCATTTATCCCCAAGGGACTTACCCTGAAGCTTACCGGTGACTGCAATGATTATTTTGGAAAAGGTCTTTCCGGCGGTAAGCTGATTCTGAAAACTCCGGAAAATGCAGGCTACAAAGCAGAAGATAACATTATTGTAGGAAATGTTGCCCTTTATGGAGCCACCAGCGGAACTGCCTTTATCAATGGTATGGCAGGCGAGCGCTTTGCAGTACGTAACTCCGGTGCAAATGCAGTTGTAGAAGGTGTCGGCGAGCATGGCTGTGAGTATATGACAGGCGGCCGTGTGGTTGTTCTTGGAAGAACGGGCAAAAACTTTGCAGCAGGTATGAGCGGCGGTATTGCTTACGTTCTGGATGTGGAGAATGTTCTTTACAGAAATCTGAATAAATCCATGATTTCTATTGAAAAGGTGGATAATAAATATGACGAAAAAGAGCTTCGGGATCTGATTGAAGCTCATGTAGCCGCAACAGGCTCAGCCCTTGGAAAGAAAGTTCTGGATCAGTTCGACGAGTACCTGCCTCACTTCAAAAAGCTCATTCCAAATGAGTACAAGAAGATGATCACCTTAAGCGCAAAGCTTGAGGAAAAGGGTCTGAACAGTGAACAGGCACAGATGGAAGCATTCTACGAAAGCATAGGAGTTAAGCATTAAGGAGGCGAAGGATCGTGGGAAAACCGACTGGATTTTTAGAATATAACAGAGAGGTGGCAAAGGTTCTGCCGCCTAAGGTGCGAATTGCCAATTTCAAGGAGTTCCGTACCCCTTTAAATAAAGAAAAACAGAAGCTTCAGGGAGCACGCTGCATGGCATGCGGCGTTCCCTTCTGCCAGGCAGGAATGATGATCGGAGGCATGGCTTCCGGCTGTCCTCTTCACAACCTGGTACCGGAGACAAACGACCTGGTATTTACCGGAAACTGGAAGCAGGCATTCCTTCGCCTGAACAAAACACACAGCTTCCCGGAATTTACCTCCCGTGTCTGCCCTGCCCTTTGCGAGGCAGCATGTACCTGCAACTTAAACGGAGACCCGGTTTCCACCAAGGAAAACGAGCGAGCCATCATTGAAACTGCCTATGCAGAAGGATGGGTAAAACCACAGCCTCCGGCTGTCCGCACAGGCAAGACCATTGCAGTAGTAGGAAGCGGCCCATCCGGACTTGCAGCCGCACAGCAGCTGAACCGAAGAGGCCACAGCGTCACCGTATTTGAGAGAAGCGACCGCATCGGCGGCCTGCTTCGCTACGGCATCCCCAACATGAAGCTGGAGAAATCTGTCATCGACAGAAGACTGAAGCTGATGGAAGAAGAGGGCGTGAAATTTGTGACCAATACAAATGTAGGCGTTGACATCACGGCAGAAGAGCTTCTGAAAAAATTTGACCGCGTGATTCTTTGCTGCGGAGCCTCCAATCCCCGTGACATCAAGGTACCGGGAAGAGATGCCAAGGGAATCTATTTCGCAGTAGACTTCCTGAAAAAAGTAACCAAAACCTTACTGGACAGCGACTTTACCAAAGCACCTTACGAGGATGCAAAGGGCAAGCATGTGCTGGTGATCGGCGGCGGTGATACCGGAAACGACTGTGTGGGAACCTCCGTCCGTCTGGGTGCCAAATCTGTAACCCAGCTGGAAATGATGCCAATGCCTCCAGTAGAGCGTGCAGCCTCCAACCCGTGGCCGGAGTGGCCGAAGGTTCTGAAAACCGATTACGGCCAGGAGGAGGCTATCGCCGTATTCGGACACGATCCCCGCGTTTACCAGACCACAGTCACCGAGTTTATCAAGGATAAAAACGGAAACGTGTGCCAGGCCAAGATCGTGAAGTTAAAAGGCGAGAAGGATCCGAAATCCGGTCGTATGATGATGGTTCCCGTAGAGGGCACTGAAGAAGTGATCCCGGCTGACCTGGTACTGATCGCAGCCGGATTCCTTGGAAGTCAGAAATACGTCACCGATGCCTTCAAGGTAGCCACAACCCCTCGCACCAACGTGGAGACAAAGCTGGAAGCTTACGAAACCAGCGTTCCGAGAGTTTTCACAGCCGGCGACATGCACAGAGGCCAGTCTCTTGTCGTATGGGCCATCCGCGAAGGAAGAGAAGCTGCTAAGGCAGTGGACGAATCCTTAATGGGTTACTCTTATCTGTAAAAAACATAGATACCAAAAATCTCCAGATGCGCATATCTGGAGATTTTTTTGTCTCAAAAACACAAATCGAAGCAGGAAATCCCCAGGCGGCAGATCCACCCACTGCGTGTTGTCCAGGCACACCGGGATTCCCACAGGCTTCTGGTGCGGGGTGAAAGAACTGCTTATGAGCCGGAGAACCCGGAAACCATTTCCGTAAAAACACGGGAAAAAGAAGAGGCAAAAGACCTGACCCTTTCATATGCAGGGGCAGCAGTCCTTGTGCTTATCCTGGTGATTGGTCTTCTGGCAGCAGGAATCAGAAAAAGGAAAAAGAAAAAGTTTTCCTGTAGCTTTCGGAACCAGATGTGGAAATGACCCTGTATCAGGTAGCAGAAGTGGAAGACGGGGAACTCTATTATACAGAGGCCTTTGCAGACTGCGGGGTAGATCTGGAAGGTCTTTCCCAGGAAGAGGTACAGGACGCAGCTGAGCTCCTTGCAGTCTATGCAGGATAGGCGTTTGCGAAACGCCAAAAGCCGCATAAATACGGCATTTTTTCTTGTTAAAAATAAAATATTTCCTCAAGGTTTATGGTAAAATAGAGTTGTCGAGAAACTATCAACCAATCCACCTAAAGGAGATATACCTACACGGCAATATACTGGCAATGATTTGATGAAGTGCTTGAAACGCTTGATTTTACTGGATTTTTCGGCTGTTTGATAAAGGGGAAAAGTTGAGTTTAGACCATTTGAAATGTGTAAAAAATGAGACAAAAATTATCAAATGGGAAGCCTTGTACATGATATTATTTATGTAGAAAAGTACACATTGGAGATTGCTCATGAGAAAATTTATGAGGATAGAAATCGTCCGGTGATGTGTGGAATTGTATCCATGCGTCACCGGATTTTTTTGTTTTCCGGAAGCGAAATGCGAATATACCGCTATATGTTGCTACTCGGAAAGATCCCGTTTCATATTTCAAAAATGGAGCAACAAAGAAAATCACATTTTAATTCACCTTGCGCATTTGCCTTGATGATAAAGATGAAATTATCAACACTAAAATGGCTGGATATTAAATAATCTGCTTTAATGCCTGTGATGAAAGGATACATGCGTGGCATGTATGAATATAAATTAAATTTGTTATCAAGGGATTCTTTCAAGTGAATTAATGCTTCAAGTCGAGGTTTTATCATCTCTTCGTACTGGGCTGCTTTTTGAACTTTTTCAAATAGTATTTTACCCTCAAGAATTCTATCAGCAATTTTGGCAGAAGAATAATTTGGAAGTGAGATATCTTTCATATACTGGAAGCCAGCTAAATGCGGATAATCTTCCAGAGAAAAGGTAAGATTAATTGGATACAGCTGTTTCTTATAGCCATATGTAAACAAATATCTATATTCAGTTATTTCTTTCCAGGCTTGTGCAGACTGTTGTAATAGATCCATATTATACCTTGTCCTTTGCAAAAAATAAAGGACCCTGCCAATGCAAGGCCCTTAAAAAGCGTTTTCATTCAGTTCCGAAGAACCTATTCGGTTTGAGGTTATCGCATAACCCAAGGTCAGGCTCCACAACCGGCTGCATGCCGACACAGTCAACTGCTTCAACACCACGATAGCTGGTCAACGCCGCTATCCTCTAGCTTCATTGTACCACAAAAATACTCGTAGTCAACAGAAAACGAGTTTTTGAGGAACACTATTTGCTTCATATTTGCTTCGTGTTCTTAATTATTATATGTAGAAATAATGGTTTTGACAATAAAAAATATTGGAACTTGAGAAAGGAGGAATTCCGATGGCGGGAAGAAAGCCAAAGCCTACAGCTGTGAAGAAGCTGGAAGGTAATCCAGGTAAGAGAAAATTGAATACGAAAGAGCCAGTCCCAGCAAAAGGAATGCCTGCCTGTCCTGATTGGTTAATGCCGGAAGCTAAGAAGGAATGGGAACGCTTGGCGAAGTTGATGAATCAGATGGGTGTTCTTACTGAAGTTGATATGGCGGCGTTTGCTGCATATTGTCAGTCATATGCAAGATGGAGGGAAGCTCAGGAGCATATTACTTCTGGCGGCTCGACATTTGAAACTGATAAAGGATATCAGCAGCAGACACCTTGGGTTGGAATTGCAAACACGAATCAGAAGTTGATGTTGCAGGCAGCGTCAGAATTTGGGCTCACGCCATCTTCGCGTAGCAGGATTGTTGCCGGTAATGGTAAAGCGAAAGAAACAGAGGATGAGATGGAGGCATTACTTGGGGATAGTGGTGTGTTTGGATAGACAGTCGGCAAAAATCAAGGAGGTGTGATGGGCGATGGCGCGTGAAACAAGACCAAAAGACTGTCCAAAGCTGAAAAATTATCAGCCGACAAGGTTTATGCTTCCGACTTCTCATTACGATAAGGCAAAGGCAGACAGGGCAGTTGCTTTTATTGAGAATTTATGCCACACAAAAGGCAAATGGGCTGGAAAGAGGTTCTGGCTGCTGCCCTGGCAGGAGCAGTTGATAAGAGATATCTTCGGGATCGTCAAGTCTGATGGTAACAGGCAATTCCGTACAGCTTTTGTAGAAATCTGTAAAAAGGTTGGAAAGAGTGAACTGGCAGCTGCCATCGCTCTTTATTTACTTTATGCAGATAATGAACCGTCTGCGGAGGTTTATGGTGCAGCGGCGGACCGGCAGCAGGCATCCATTGTTTTTGATGTTGCAAGACAGATGGTTGAGATGTCACCGGCACTGATGAAGAGAAGCAAGCTGATGTCAGCTACCAAGCGAATTGTCAATTACGGAAATGCCGGTTTTTATCAGGTGCTTTCAGCAGAGGTTGGAAGCAAGCATGGTTTTTCGATTTCGGGACTTGTGTTCGATGAAATTCATACACAGCCGAATCGTCAGTTATATGACGTACTCACAAAATACAGTTCAGATGCCCGGCAGAATCCATTGCACTTTATTATTACGACTGCTGGAAATGACAGGCATTCGATTGCGTTTGAACTGCATACCAAAGCAGTAGATATTCTGGAAGGACGGCGTGTAGATCCAACCTTTTATCCTATGGTATATGGTCTTAAGGATGATGAGGACTGGGAAGATGAAGCAAACTGGTACAAGGTAAATCCTTCCCTTGGATATACGGTGGATATTGAGAGACTTCGTGATGCTTATCGGGAAGCAAAATAGAATCCGGCATATGAGATAACGTTTAAATGGCTTCGTATGAACCTATGCAGCACCGGTGCCGCTTCCGGGATCCGTGTCACTGTCCCTGGATGCCAACGGGGAGCCAGAAAATTTTTATGCGGATGGTATTGCGTATTATGTGATCAACAACAATATGGGCTATGACGGGGATCTGGAGCTTGCACTGATTCCGGAAAGTTTCAGGACGGATGTGCTGAGAGAAAAGCTGGATGCCAAGGGCGTTCTGATTGAAAACTCGGATGCAGAACTGGCACTGTTTGCCCTGCTTTTTGAGTTCGACGGGGATGTGCGCCATATCCGCCATGTGATGTATAACTGTTCGGCCTCCCGTCCGAAGATCGAGGGCAAGACCAACGAGGAGAAAAAGGAAGTGCAGACAGAAACACTGACTATCAAGGCTACACCATTGTCGGATGGAAAGGTGAAGGCGAAGACTGGGAATACTACGGATGCAACTGTTTATGCAGACTGGTACAAGTCGGTGTATCTGTCGGCTGCGGATCCGTCTATTCCGGATAATCCGGAGGAATGGCTGGATGAGTTTAATACATTCAGTATTTACCAGGTTCTGCCGAAGCTGATCGAGCTGTGGGGAATGAACATCAGGACGGATGTGGAGGCTAAAAAAAACTTCATGCAACAGACCGTGAAATGACAACTCCCCTGTTTCTTCTCCGGTGTGTGCAGCTGGGAATTTCCATCCGGGATCTGGATCTGCTGACTATCGGGATGGTGAATGATATGTTTGTGGAGAGCAGGAACGATGAGTATAAGGGATGGAGACAGGTTGCCACGCAGGAGGATTTTGACAGGTTCTGATCTGATGAAATGTGGTGACAGGATGATTCAGAAAGGGTATAATGGGTTTATCAAAATCGTTAAGGAAAGAATCGAAGGTGGTGCAAACGAAAAAGCAGTATTGAGA
>NZ_QTVN01000011.1:118312-163099 GCF_003460605.1 Ruminococcus sp. AF31-8BH | reverse complement strand
TGGCCTTTGGAGGGCCAAGGATAAACCACCAGTTGAACTGGTGGTTGCTAACTTAGAACACAAACTTTTATAAGGAAAGCAAAGATTAAAGGAATAAAATCCGAAAATCTGATTAAGGATTATGATCTGAAATTTTTAGGAACATCATATGCATTTATGGAAATACAGGCGATATTACTGCTTATGGAAATAGGAACTCCCTATTCCCAGATAATACATAAAATTGCCAGACAGATGCTCATTGTATTTAAAGATTTATTAGTGAATGCAAGAATTGAGAAGATTATGATAGATCCAGCAATTGCTGCGAAGGCAAAACGTAGTGGCTTTAAAAAGACTACTGGGATTAAAATCTTTTTTGCTCTGGAAAATATGGATAATTATTGCTTGAGAATTGATTTTCCACATAAAGGTGAAGAATATTTTCATTATAATTTACATGAACCCGGTAGGACAACCGCACTTCCATTAAAACCATTTGAATATCGTGCTTTAGTAAAAAAGTATGGTCTGTTGCCAGAGCTTTTTTTTGAATTTGAAGGAAAGTTTTGGTTCCGAAATAATTTTATAAAAAAACTGCAGTCAAAATATGGTGATGAAAAGCATAGGGAACTTAGAGCAGATTTAGAAAAATTATTTCATGAAAAAGCTCATTATCAAATGTTTAATGGAAGTATAGAACGAAGTGAAATGGAATGTTTTATCGTAGAATTTGGAACTGCATTATTACATATGAATTTTGGTGAGTTCTTGTATGAGGATACAGGACAGAATGATATTGACGAAGAAATGCGAAAAATGAAATTGCAAGAAATAGTATTTGATATAATGATGCAATATTATAATATAAAAGTGATTGAAGAGTTAGATGATTGTGAATTTAAAGAAGAGACGGAAAAGCTGAAATCCAGATTTGTAGAAATATTATTTAAAAGTTTTACGAACGCTCCGAAGGAAATTGGTTCAAAAGAGGAATGCTTTAAGATGGAATTGGAGGATTTACTAGGACTTGTATCCGTATATTGTTTATATTCTTAACTATAAAAGTTGAAAATTTGATTTATTAAGAGATTTTCTGACCAAATATTGGGAAAAGGAGGGGAAAGACATGTTTGAACAATATGTAAGTGAAGAGACAATTTTAAAAGAAATCATGTATTATATAGATACCGATTTCTATAATTATGCTGTCATGATTGATGGTGCATGGGGAAGTGGAAAAACATATTTCGTGAAGCATGTATTATTGAAGAAAATTGAATCTAACGAGAAGAGAGTACTGTATGTATCTTTGTATGGCATTTCAAATATCCAGGAGCTAGGGAAAAAGCTATATTTAGATTTTCTGTTTAAGGATAAAAGTAAACTTGTGACAGAACATTCAGAACTGGTTGAAAATGTAATTGGAACAATGATTGATATTGGGGCTCCCTTTATGGGAAAACTGGGCGATATTGATATAAAAGAAAAGAAAATTAAAAACATAGTTCAAAATACTGTTAAACATATTTGTCCTATGAAAAATTGTGTTCTGATATTTGATGATCTGGAAAGATGCGATTGTTCCATACAGGATATTCTCGGATATATTAATGGATTTGTTGAACAGGCTGAAATGAAAGTCATTATAATTGCCAATCAAGAAGAACTCAGAAAAAAGGTAGATGCACAGACTCTAGCAATGCAGATTCGTGCAGTTATTGGGAGGGATGAAACACTTGATTTTGCAGAGCCCAGAAACAGACAGCTTACAGAATATCTTAAATCAATGAAAAAAGGTCTGCCTGAAGATGAAAAAATTAAAAAGCTTTCATTAAACGAGGCAAAAGATCGTGTAACTAGATTGTTTTGTATGGAATCAGAATATGAGCGTATTCGAGAAAAAATAATTGGTACTGTATTTCACTATAATCCTGATATCAAAAAAGTTATGAGCAATTTAATTCAAAAAAACTTTACATATAATACAAATAGTAGAAGACAGCTTGAAAAAAATATTAATTATTTGGCTGAAAGTATGGAAGAAGAGAAACATATTAATTTTCGTACCTTCCAATTTTTCTTGCAAAAAATGGATGGATTGTTCCAGGAACTGAATGTTGAGAAATATGAAAATGTAGATTTCATTTACAAAATAATTATTCTGTCATGTTGGGAAAGTTGTATTTTATTTAAAGCAGGAAAACTAAAAACTGATTTGAAAGATGAATATTATAAAGATGGTGGAAAAATCCGGATTCGGTTCATAGAAGATTATATAAAGTATAGCTGGTTAGATGTTGAAAAAGGAAAGAGAGTTTTAAAGAAGTTTGATGTGGAGGAAAGTAGAGTATATTTATTATTAAATGATCCTATTAATTTGTTACAAAAAGATTGGTATAAGGCAGATAATGACGAGTTTATCCTTGATAATATGGGGGCTGTAATAGAAAAAGCTCGAGATGGAGAATACGATATTGGTTCTTTTGATCGAATTATACAGATATTTTTGCAAATTCACGCTGCAGGTTTTGATATTAAATATGTAGATCAATTAATTCAAGCAATGTGTGAAGGAATTAAAGAGAAAAGAGCAACTGGAAATTTGGATTGTATAGGTACAATGTCTTGGGAAGGAAAGAAAATTGAACTATTATACAATAACTGTATTCAAAAAATTAAAGACGTATATGAAAAATCCATGGAGAAGAAATCAGAAGATGATTTGAATATTTTTTTGGAAGAGGAGGATTGGGCACAAAAAATATATGAGTACTGTTATGCTGCAAAACATCCTCAAAAACAGGAGGATTATTCGAAAAAATTATCTCCATTTCTTAAGGCATTAGATGTGAAGATACTTATTGAAAAGCTTAGAAATTCGAATGGAGAAAATTTGCAAAAATTTGCTTCTGTTCTTCGTTTAGTATATCCACTAGAATATAATTCAAATGCTTTTTTTGAAGATAACGAAGAAAGAAAAAAATTATGTCTTGCAATGAAATATTGCAAAGAAAATGAAACACAGTTGATTAGAAAATTTCAGTATCAGATAATTGAAGAACACCTTTTGAAATTTACAGATTTTGAAGAAGGTACAAAAGAATAGCAGTATTAATAAAGCGGCAATTTTGTGAATGAATAATTGGTTCACAATATATTTTTCGAGGAATACAAAAATGGGAAGATTGAGATGTTTTTCAGTTGATATTATTTTACGGTATAACAGTAGAGACTTGAATGGTAACGAAGAAGATTCCTCCGAATTTATAATGGGGGTAAAAGAGAACATTTTTTGGAAGAAAACTTATACCATAAATGAGTCATTGGAAGATTATCCAGGAAATAGCATAATAGCTCAAGAGGAAATGCAATTCTGTTTAAGCTGTGGCTGGCAGAATGAAGAGAGAACATTACCGGAAAATTATTTTTCTTTAAGGGTAGAAAATATTGTAGCGCATGAAGAAAAGGAAGCCTGGGGAAAAATTGAAAATAGTTTATTGGATATATGCAGAACGCTTAGTCTTCAGTTGAATATACATAATTGCAATAAACAAAGTTTTCAGCCAAGGGTGCAATGGGAGAATGATAGTATAAATTGGAGCGCTAAACCGTATGAACCATATGAAAACTTACTGGATAAGTTAAGTGAGCCTGTGGAATACGTAGATCAGAATGGAATGAAACATATTTGCATTCAGGTTCAATCTAAAATAGGAATGAAAGTAAGCACGTCCTGTATACTATATGGATATTTGAAAAAGAATGAGTTCTTATCTCTATTGAATTTGGAAATAGATGAAAAAATGAAATTTCTTATTGAGGAATATTTTATTGCACTTGGTTCCGAGAATATGACCAGCAAATTTTTCCATTTATTTGCTATTATTGAATTCATAGAAAAAGAATATGCTGGATTGGCTGGTGCTAATAAATTGCTCTCTGCTGAGAATGTGAATGAAATGCTACAGGAAATTAAAGGAAAACTTGATTCTGAGGCTGATAAATCCAAACAAATTTTGAGTACACTAAAGGGAAATTTGAACAGAATGACGGATATTGGACGTGCACAAAAACTAGCAAATATATTGAATAGGATGAAAATATGTAATCTTCAGGAGTGCGGTAATGAATTAGCAATCAATAAAGGAAGTATGCAAAAGTTAATTGATTTGAGAAATCACTATTTTCATGGTGATTCTGGAAAAGAAAATGAAAAACTTTTAAAAATAGATATTGCAGTGGCAGAATTGATGGAAATATGCCTCCGGGTGATCCAATACAAAATTTCGGATATTCAGATGCAAAATGAAATAAATGAGTAACTAAGATTTAGAGATGTATAGTTAATATTGAAGGAACATAGAGGAAAGACAAGTATGATTAATATTAATAACAAACCATGGAGTAAATTAAGATCTACTGATATTCAAAAATTTTTATCTGGAACTGAAGATGAAAACTTTTTCTTTGAATTTAAAGCTGATGAGGAAACTCCGGCAAAATTAGTAAAAGAAATATCTGCATTTGCAAATACATATGCATTGAGAAGTGCCTATGATATTATCGTTACAAAAGATGGTGATAAAGAAAAATTCATGGTTATCCTTAATACGTTGACAAATCTCTATGAAGCATCAAAGCCGGAAATCTTTGAGAAAAACTGGAGCAACGAGAAGTTTGCACCGCTTGTCTATTTGCATGGCCTTTTCTACCACACTATCGATGATGAAAAAGTAGCTCGTGCCAGACAGAAAATGAATCAAATTCTAGATGGCAGTGTTACCGCAAGTCAAGATTTCGTTAATTATGTGCGCAAGGAACCTGCACAGCACATGATTAAAGGCACAAAGGCAATTGATCTTTATAAAGTTGATGTTGAACAATTGAGGAAAGAGATAAAGGTTGCTACGTATAAGGCGATTGAGATTAATGACTTGAAGGAATACATCGCGCAAGCTCTTGAGCAGATGCTTAATAGAAACTGTACCAGAACTAAATTTTCAGAGCGTTTCAAACGTATTATTGATTCCTATAATGCAGGTGGCACTGAAAATGAGGATTATTATGAGCAACTTGTTAAGCTCCTTGAAGAACTTCGTCAGGAAGACAATCGAGCCAATACCGAAGGTCTAACTGAAGAAGAACTGGAAATTTACGATTTGCTGATTGCCGGAAAAAAATTAACACAGGCTGAAGAGCAAAAAGTAAAACTCTCTGCGAAAAATCTCTATAAAAAATTGATAGATAATCGCAGTAGCCTTCTTGTTGTCGATTGGTACAAAGATGAACAGCCTCGTGCAAAGCTGAAATATGAGGTTGAATTATCATTAAATGATGATTTGCCGGAAAGCTATGATAAAGCAATATTCGATTCCAAGGTATCTCTGCTCATGAACCACTTTGTGGACATGGCGGTTCAAGGATATGGTTGGATTGGTGCTGCATAAGGAGGTGTTTCAGTAAGTGAAAGCAAAAAAATGGCTTACCATTATTACACTGTGTGTGTCGATTTTTTCTCTCAGCGTAGCATGTATAATTGGAAAAGACAGTAATTGTATTTCTTATGATGTTTCAATGGCATTGCTTGGAAGTGCTGTGCTTGGATTTATAATGTCGCTTACAGAATATTATGTAGAGAAGCGAAAGGCAATGGAAGAGTTTTGGTTACAGTCAAACAAGATTTTGAAAGAATTACGTAAAATCAAATATCTAGAACTCGATGCACCAGTAGAATTAATTAAGGATGCATTATTAGAAGAACAAGCAAATGATTGGAATGCAAAATTCCCATTACTTATAGATGATTCTGGTATTACGCATAAAGCAAAAAGCACTTTGATTTCGTGGTTTGAAGAGAATATACAAATGTCATTCAATGAGAATTCGGACATTGAGGCTGAACTAGAGAAATACTATAGCGCTTCCTTAAAAACCTATAAAGATACATTTTTAAGGTGCATGAGGTCTTATCAAGATGCTTCTTCAATTGATTTAGGATTGATCGATAATGCATATGGAAATCTAGATTTTATAATATCAAATCATTCAATTCGAGAATATGCTTACAATGATATCTTTGATAAAATGAGAAAGTTTGTTTATCAATTCAGAGAAGAGGCATATCACTTTAATTTGCTAAATGATGGGAAAGGAAATTTTGCTGTATGCGCATCCAAGGTTGTAGATTTGAATAAGTTATTCTTTGCAACTAAAGATGTGGAAGCTCATGGCTATGTCAATACATTAGTATATCAAACAGCATTTGATGAGATAGAATCCGAATTGGAAAAGTTCAGATGTCAAATATATAAGGCAAAGTATGTTCCTGTTAAAGCCAGTCCAATCTCAGGAATGATGCGATATTTTGGAGAGGATTCCGAAACGAAAGGTACAGATGAATAATAAAATGACCACACTGGAGTAAGTCTATACTCTAGTGTGATCATTCTTATTTTTGAGTTCCGTTGGAAGGCTTTGCTTAGAAATTAATCTTTGTTTTCGTTTACCTTATTTCAACAAAAATGCAACCTGTATGAAATTGCAGACGAATTGTCTATGATATAAAATAATAATTGTGAAAAAGTGATTTGCATAATTGTAAGTCACTTTTTTAATTTTTCAAAATCCTATTGACACAGAAAAAATCAAATTGCTACATTGGAGCTGCAACAGGAAACGATTTCAAAAACGGAGGGTTTGCAATGAGAAAAGCAAAAAAATGTAACATAGGGAAGCAGAAATTAACAATGGTTTGGCTGGCACTGGTGGTTTTATTCCTTGGGAGCTTTATAAGACCAGTGGGTGTCCAGGCTGCAAAAATGAAACTGAACAAATCGGCGGTCACCATCAATCGGGGAGCTTCCACGTCGCTGAAGGTATCAGGAAGCAAAAAGAAAGTAAAATGGAGTTCTTCTAAAAAATCCGTTGCATCCGTTTCTGCTACCGGGAAAGTATCTGGAAAAAAAGCCGGAACGGCATACATTTATGCCAAAGTTGGAAAACGAACCTTAAAATGTAAGGTGACAGTGAAAGAGCCGGATAAATCCAAACGCATTAATCTGGCAAAAAAAGAAGCAAAGAAAATTGTAAAAAAATTTGTAACTGCGGATATGAATACAAAGGAGCGGGCTTTTGTATTATTCCGGTATCTGACCGAGCACTGTTCCTGGCAGTTAAATCAGTCTTCAGAGGCATACAAGAAAAACTATGGCAATGAAGCCTATGCAGCTCTGGTTATGAAAAAGGCTGCCTGCTCCGGATATGCAAAAGCCTATATAATGCTTTGTGAAGCTGCGAACGTTCCGGTACGGCATGTAAATGCTAACAGCTGGACACACCAGTGGAATGAAGTAAAAGTAAAAGGAAAGTGGATCAAGGTTGATGCATATGGTGGAACCTTTGCAGATACCACCGGAATTCGAAAATCCTTAAGAACTTCATCGGAGGATCAGGAACAGTTAGTATTTCATTTTACGATTGAGAGATAATTTCAGAATGAAAATAGAGAAGCTGGGGCAGAAATGGAATATGCCAGTAATAGATGTTGACAAATATAGCATAATAAAATTATAATATGTATATAATATTACTATGAAAGCGAGAGGTGATCTTATGAACATTCGTCCATCAGCTGCTATTAGACAAAATTATAATGAGATTGCAGATCTTTGCCGTAAATCTTCAGAGCCTGTTTTTCTGACAAAAAATGGAGAAGGTGATCTTGTGGTGATGGATATTGAATCCTTTAACCGACGGGAGAAAATGTTGAAATTAAGAGAAGAACTGCTTGCTGTTGAAGAGGATCGTCTGGCAGGAAGAACAGGATGCAGTCTTGATGAATTGGAAAGTTATCTTGATAATATAATAGAAGAGGGCTGAAAATGTCAGAAAGAAGAAAATATAAAGTTATCATATCCGACCGGGCCAAGCAAATGCTTGGAGTACATATTCGTTTTCTGGCACAGGTAGATAAGGATGCCGCAAGAAATAAGAAAAAAGAATTAATGGAAGCAATGCGTTCCTTAACGTACAGTCCAAAGCGTTTTCCCTTTTTTGATGAGCCGTATATTCCATGCAATAAGTATCACAAAATGTTTATAAAAAACTGGTATTTGATCTTGTATCAGATTGAGGATGATACAGTTTATGTGGATTACATTTTAGACTGTAGAAAAGAGTATAATTGGATCATCCGTTGAACCAGCAGTTGTACTTATTTGCAACCAAAATGCGACACTATTGCAACATCTCTAATATTGACTTCGGATTCTCTTTATAATAGAATGGTATTCGTAAAAAGAAGGCACGAAAAAGCAGTTTGTTTTATGCAGACTGTTTTTTTTGTGCCTTCTTGTCGTATAAATAATAGGAGGGCAACACATGGCGAACACAAAAAAAGCAATTGAAGAAGTAACGGAAAAAGAAATTCCACGCGCAGCCTATGAAGGTGTCTTAACAATTGACGTTGATGCGCAGGTGGAGAGTGCACAGGAACAGGAGGATACCAGATGGCACCAGCTTTTAAATGCACACCGTACCAGAAAGGTACTCACAGGTCAGCTTGGTGGTATTGAGAAGCTGGAGAGCGGCTGGATGGTAGCAGTCACATATTATAATGGCTTTCGTATCATTATTCCAATGAATGAAATGATGATTAACTTAAGCGGAGACGGGCGGGAAAATGCAGACACTTTAAACCGCCAGGTGCGGATTGCAAACAACATGCTTGGCTGTGACATTGATTTCATTATCAAGGATCTGGATACCAAAAGCCGGAGCGTAGTAGCCTCCCGAAAAGATGCCATGCTGAAAAAGCGTCAGACCTTCTATATTGGAGAAGAGGGGGAGAAGCCGCTTCTGTACCCTGGAAGAATTGCAGAAGCCCGGGTGATCGCAGTGGCGCCAAAGGCAGTACGTCTGGAAGTGTTCGGTGTGGAGGTATCTGTCAGGGCGCGTGATATGGCCTGGGAGTGGATGCTGGATGCCAGCGAAAAATTTCAGGTTGGAGATCTTATCCAGGTCATGGTCAATAAAGTAGAGGGACAAGAACCGGAACATCTCAGCGTGGAAGTGGATGCAAAAACGCCGACTGCTAATCTCAACAAAGATAATCTTCGGAAATGCCACAGGCAGGGCAAGTACACAGGTGTGATTACAGAAGTTTATAAGGGGACTTATTTTATGCGTCTTGATATCGGGGTAAATGCAGTAGCACATTCCTGTAACATGCCAACCCTTCCCGGTAAGGGAGACAAAATCGGCATTGTGGTGACCAGAATTAACGACAATTATGAGGTTGCGGAAGGGATTATTACAAGACTGATTAAAAGATATAAATAAAAAGACAGAACGAATAAAAATCCTATTGACACAGAAAATGCGATTTTTTTACAATCGGGACAAACAGGAAAGGAGACGAATGAAATGGCAAAAATGAAGAAAAAACAGCAGAATGAAAAACTGTATTGTCCCTACTGCGGAAGGCTGGCAGTGCTGCGACCAGCAGAGTATGTTTATGGTAAGCGCAACTTAAATCCGGATAATTACTTATACGTTTGCAGTGGCTATCCGTTCTGTGATTCCTATATTGGAGTACATAAAAAGAGCATGCGCCCTATGGGAACCCTGGCAAATGGAGATCTTCGCCATAAGAGGATTGAGGCACACAGGGCTTTAAATAAGGTAGTACAGACAGGGATTATGACGAAGCATGGCGTTTACATCTGGCTTCAGAACCGCCTATGCCTGCGGGAAAAGGATATGCATATAGGGATGTTCTCAGAATACCGTTGTGAGGAAACCATCCGGGAATGTAATGCGCTTATGGAACCTTATACAAAAACGAATCGGATTTCTCCGCGGGAGAAGAAAACGATGGCAGCATGAGAAATGGAAAAAATATCCTGCGTATGCAGGCGGATGAGGAAGACGTTTATCATCTGATGGATTTAAAGGAACTGTATTTTGTTCTGATCGGGCTTGGCTCCTTTATAGAGGGGATTGCAGTATATTTTTTATTGTTTAAAATCAGATGCTGGGATCTTATATACCTGTGCGTGGTGCTTTTCCTTGGGATTTTTCTTCTTCTAAGGCAGTCAAATAAAATCAGTAAAAGAATCATGGAAGCAGAAGTCTGTTACATGGAGCTGGATGAATTCAGTCTGGCAGTCTGTCAGCCGGAAAAAAACGGGCATTATGAATGCTGCCGGATCTTTTATGAAGAGATTGATAAAATTGTAGAAGGTAGCCACAGGGGAATCCCGGAATTTTACATTGTATTGGGCGAAAATAAAAACCGGGAAAGTTTTTTTCTTCTGGACGAGGAAGAACAGGACCGGACGATCTTTCTTGTCCGTTCGTTTGGATTTAACCGTCAGAGGTTTACGGAGTTTTACCGGAAGCTTCGCTGGAATGTTCCTGGGAAAACCCGGATCATTGGGACAAAGAACCAGGAGGTATGGAATCTTCGAAAACCAAATATCGAAGTCTGCATTGTAGCAGGAATGATTGCCTGTTATGTGATTCCAAAACTCCTGGAAATTATGAAGTTACACTAGGAGGAACGGGATTATGAAATGGTATACAGCCATTGGAATCAAAACGGAAGATGATGAGGGCAGGCTTTTGGTAAAGATTGGCGGACAGGAAAAGGTGCTCACAGAGATAGAAGCCATGCTCTGGGCGGCTCTTACCTGGAGTGTTTGTGAGGAGAACAGAATTTATTCCCAGATGTACCGGGTACTATGTATTACATTTGGAGAAGAGAAGGCAACTGAGTGGGCGGATGAAGAGGATTTTTTGTTTTGCTTAAGGCGCCTGAAAAAACGCGGTCTGGTAGCAGAGTGTGATGGCGCGAGTAAGGAGGAAGCTTTGTGGTTCCTTCTTAGTAAATCTGTGGTATCACCTGCCAGGGATTCGTTTTTTGAACGGTTAGGCGCATTTGCAGATGACCTGGCACTTGGAAAAGGACTGAAAATCGCACTGCGGGCTTTTAAAAGCCCTGTGCTCACCTATGAAGAGCGAATGGTTCTACAGCAGATTGCAGGTAATGGCTATGTCCCTTATCATCTGGCAGAGTTAACCAGACAGGCGGGTGCCGTTCCCCTGTCTGTGGAAGAACGAAAAAACGTTCAGAACCAGGCCCTGCAGAAATTCATGCAGATCCTGGTTTCCCTGTTTAAGAAGAAACAGTTTGTAATCAGCTGCATCAAAGAAGGAGGTCTCCTTGAAGAAAAAGAAGAAATGGAAAACGTGGCTGTCTGAACAGTTCAGAAAATGCAGAGAAAATTATGCCAGGATACCGGATTTTTTTAAAAAGAGGATTGTGAATACCTTGCTTTTATCTTTTCTCCTATTATATGGTGGTTGTGCGCTTGGCCTGACACAAAAATCAGCCGGATTTGTGGGCTGGACCGTCTATTTAACAGTCTGCGGGATCGGGTATGCGCTTTATATTTATTATCTGGCAGTCACAAAGTCCTATGAGGTGGTGGAAGGAACCGTGACAGAGATCCATGCGGAACTTCTCTTTGATGGTTTTAAGAGAGTTCTGGTGCAAGGGGATGATGGGCTTACAACAGAGTTACTGTTAAATAAAGAGACAACTGTCATGCATGGAAAGACATACCGCTTTTATTTTAACCAGAGTGACCATGCGCGGTCCGGTATTCACAGGCTGGATGCCGCTTTTGATTTTGGGAATTTTTTTGGCGTGGAGGAGGTAAAAGAGTAATCCAGGGCGGGGAGCATCAGGCATGGTTCGAGTCCATGCCGCCCTGTTTCCATACAGCTGTATGGAAAATATGAAAAAAGGAGAGATTTTATTTATGTCGGAAACAAAATGTGGAACCGTGAAATGGTTCAGCGCAAAAAAAGGTTACGGATTTGTAACCGGGGAGGATGGGGAAGATTACTTTGCCCATTTCTCCCAGATTAAAATGGAAGGTTTTAAAAGGCTTTCCGGCAAGCAGCCTGTACAGTTTGAAGTCGGTGCCGATGAAAATGGCAGGGAAATTGCAGTGAATATTGTCCCTCTTACAACAGGGGAAGAAGCGTAAGAGCTAACAAATTTTGAAACACAAAATATATAAAAAATGTGTTTGACAGCCACTATATCTTGTGGTAACCTTTAAATGAAATCATATTTTATCAGCCATTACATGGTTGATCTTTCATTTGGATCCGGACATTCCGGATGTTTATCTTTTGGGCAGTTCGCCTTAAAACCAGCAAATACTTTGGAACATTGGAAGACGCGAAGAGAAAGGTTTTCTTTTGGTGTCTTTTTTTGTTAAAAAAATGAAAAGGAGGAGCCAGAATGAGAAAAATCAAAGAGACTGTACTGGTCAAAATGAAAAAAAGAAGTGCCAAATAACCCAAAAAGAAAAGGAGAAGATTTATGCGGGAAGTAAACTGGGATGATGTAAATTTATTAGAACTTGGAGTGCTGCTTGACATGGCAAAAGATGGATATTTTTTCCAGATTGCGGATGGACGCATCAGATCCATTGTAGTAAAGCTCATTTCCTGAACTCAAAGGAGGGGCTATGTACTATAAGGATGATTTTAACGTGACATTTAAAGAGGAATCTGCTTTTTACAGATATCTGGATGATGTTGAGAAAAGGGCTGAATGGTTCCGTGCACAGAGTAAGGATCTGAAGGTAGAAGCAGTAACAAAGGATAGTATCTGTTCCCCGATTGGAAATATCAATCTGGAATATTTAAAAGAAGATACCCTGAAAAATTCCGGGCTGATGATAAAAACCCCGGATCGCAGCTGCTATCTTGGAATATCTGCAGTCAAAAGCTTAAAAGGCAGAGCCCGGATTGATGGAAAGGCTCTTGCAGAACTGGACAAGGAAACCCTTGCCTATATTTTGAATGAATGCCTGAAAGTTTCTAAGGGAAAATCCCTACTCCGCTTTTGTGAAGGCAAGGTGCGGGCAGTTTTATCTGGTGATGAAAAGGATTATTCAATTATGTCCATGCCGGAGGTCTACACAATTGCAGGAGCTTATATCTATAGTGATTTTGAAACAGCTGCCTTTAAGTCCGGATGTGCAGACCACAATCTGGTAAATGCAACATGGGAGTTAAGGGACCAGCGGCTGAACGAATCTTATCAGGAATTATTAGGACGTTATGGGAAAACTTTTAATGGGGAACTGTCTGCGTCAGTCAGGATCAGCACATCTGATGTAGGAAGCTCCGGTGCCAATATATTTTATACGGTGTCTGCCAATGACCAGTACATTATATTAGGTGAAACCCTGAAAGTGCGCCATAAAAACTGCAAGGGAACCGAAGATTTCAACCAAAATATGGCATCCATTTTTGAATATTATAAGGCAGCCGTACAGGAGGTTTTGCAGCTTTGTGATATCTGGGTGAATCATCCTGCAAATGCCATGATCGGTGTCATGAAGCAGGCAGGCTTTTCCAAAAAGCTGATTGCAGAAACGGTAGAACGCTACCGCGCATCAGCTGGAGAGCAACCTTGCAGTGCTTATGAAATTTATTGTGGAATCTGTGATGTTATTTCAATCGCAAGACAGCAGGAAACCAATGAACGGGGACTGCTTCTTCTGGAAGAAAAAGTGGCAGCCTGTGTAAACAGGCGTTGGCATGAACTTGACATTCCAGGTGAAATTAAATATTAGGAAAAACAGACGAAGGCAGGAAATCCTGTCTTTTTTGTATGTAGGAGGAAATTATGCAGTATCCGGATTGGCTTATGAAAGCAAAAGAATCTAAGAAACTACTCCAGTGGATACAGGATCCGGTGCACAGCTTCAAAATGTTTCACGGTCGGCTATTACTAAAATGCCAGGAAGAGGACTGCATAGTGTTTTATGCAGTTGATTCCAAGGAAAAGGATTGTTTACAGCTTAAGGAACCAAAACTTTGTGGTGTACTTTATCTGCCGGATTATTTTTTGTATGAAGTGGACACTGCTTTTTATGAAGCAGTCGGGATACCTGCCGATTTTATTTTTCCAACCAGGGAAAATCTTAAAAAAGAAGTGGAAAGCAGGGTCACCCATCTGGTGAAAAATCTGATTGATACAAAATGGGACAAGCTCCTGTTAAAGTACCAAAACCAGAGGGACAGCCTTTTTCCTAATATAAACCGGACACAGGTGCAGGAAACTTCCAAAAGATACCTGAAGGCCAAAATAAAGCCGGAGGAGCTGTTTTACAGTCCAAAGTTTTCCTTTGCAAAGATGCAGGTGGAGTACACGGATGTAATGTTTCTTTACTGCCTGAACCACCACGAGAAGGCTGTACAAATGATTGCAGATAAATGGCTGAAGGAATCTCTTTGGGAGATTTCCCAGAAAAGGATCTACCTTGGATGTGTCCGCGAAGAAATGGAAGAGCTGCAAAAAAAGGCAGCATGAAGGAGGAAATGGATTTATGAGTAAATTTGAGTATTTGAATCTGACTCAGAAGATGATCAAAATAAGAAAGATGGTGCCAAAGTTGATACGGAAACGGTACAGCGAAGAAGTACCTTATGATTTTGTGCGGCTGGATGATATTTATGAATACCTTACCCCGGCGCTAACGAAATATGGCGTGGATTTTGAGGTACTTACCGAAAAGCCCACCCAGGTGGATTCTTCCGGAAACCAGGTATATCTGATACCATTTGGCAATTTATGGCGGTATGAAGCAGATCTGAAGCTCTGCTGGGTAAATGCAGATCGTCCAAATGAAAAAAGTTACAGTGACATTCATGTGGTCGGAACCAATGAGGTTCCGGACAAAGCCAAAGGTGCAGCCTGGAGCTATGGACTGAAATATTATCTATTAAATAAGTATAACATCGTCCAGGCAAACACCGAGGATCCGGACATGCGCGGCCCTGTTCCGGATGGCGACAAAACAAAAAAAGAAAAAACACAAAACAAAGGAGAAAACACGAAACCAGACTTATCCCCTAAGAAAACAGTTTCGGTTACTAATGCTGTAAAATCAGAGTCCAAAAAGAAGGAAGCCAAAGAAAAACCAGAACATCCCCCGAAATCTGGTTCTGCTGAGGCTTCTGCTGAAGAAATCGGACAGTCTTTAAAACGAAACGAAAAACTTACCTCAAAGACGGTTCGTAATGGCAGTGCAGTGAGTGGCAAACAGACTGTTAAGATTTCGGAAGATTCTTTTGATCTTGAAATCAGTCCTGACGAGATCCGTGATTTACAGGATAATAATGATAATTTACCAGGCCAGATGCAGTTTGGCATGGAAGAAAAGAACCCAGAAGAGGTTTTTGAAGAGACAGACCAGGAAGAGGAAGAATTTCACTTTGTCAGTGAGGAAGATGAAAATCCATTTGACGACGAGAAGGAAGAGGAGACCGCAGAAGATTTCCCTATGGATTCAGAAGAGGATGATGTGGAAAAAGCGAAAAAAGTAATATGTAATTTTGGCTTATTTAGCGGGATGTCCCTTGGTGAAATTTTGTATAAACCAGACGGTCCCAAAACTTTAAGATGGATGGGAAGCGGATATAAAGGAAGCAATAACGAAATGAGGGAGGCTGCAAAGATTATTATGGATTACGAAGATCATAAAAAAATAGCAGCATAAAATGATTGTGGCTCCGGAAATACGGAGCCACATTTTTTAGGAGGAATCATGTACGAACATCCCTTTACCATAAAAGAAGTGGCGTGGCTGTTATCCATCCGTTGTCTTGATGGCGGCACCGCCCAGGAATTCCCGGTGGAATGCCCATACTGTGGTGACACCAGAGGAAAATGCAGTTTTTGTGTCAGTAAAAATGGAGAAATAAAAAATGTTTTTAACTGTTTTCACTGTGGAGAAAGCGGAAATATGCTTACTCTGTATGCAGACATTATGGGATTTTATGGAGCAGACCGGTGTAAGGAAGCTTATCAGGATATCCGGAAACGGCTGGAACTTAACAGGCAGGTGACAGGAAATGGGTATAAAAAGATGACAGCCAGTTCTGGCATGAAAGAGGTGGTGCCTAAAAGATCACCCGAATACCTGGATTTTGTGTACTGGGAACTGCTTTCCCTTTTAAAGCTTCAGGAGCGCCATAGACAGGATTTAAAAAGACGCGGTGCAACTGCCTTGGAGATAAAGGAATTGGAACTAATAGGCTATAAAAGTATAGAACCGGAAAATTCTGTTTCTATAGCAGAAAAACTGTTGGAAAAAGGCTTAAGGCTGGATGGAATCCCAGGTTTTTTCCGGAACCGGGACGGTATATGGGAAGCAGCTTTTTATGAGGGAAACCAGGGCTATCTGTGTCCCGTATATTCCCTTGATAGAAAAATAGCAGGTTTTCAGATACGTGTTGATAATCCTATAAATCACCGGAAATATATCTGGTTTACAAGCAGTGGATTTTCGGGAGGAACTTCAAGCGGCAGTCCGGCCGGGGTGTCCGGCTATATAAGCCCGGTACAAAGGAGCATCCATGTAACAGAAGGAATTTTAAAGGCAGAGCTTGCCAGCTTGAGAAGCGGATATCCTTATATTGGAATCCCTGGGGTGGGAAACTATAAAAGTCTGTTTCCTGTGCTTGCAGATTTAAAAAGCAGGGGGTTACAGACCGTGTACGAATGTATGGATATGGACAAAATGATGGATCTTACCTGCCGTTGTGACTGTATGGAAAAGTGCATCGTATGTGGGACACCGGAACGTTTGTTGAGAAAACAGGAGTGCCCACAAAAAAGGAGGAAGCGTGATACCATCCGGAAAGGATGCCTTAAACTGTATGACATGTGCGAAAGGCTTGGGTTAAACTGCCAGAGAATCAGCTGGGACACGGATGCAGACGGTTTGTGGCTTGGCAATTACAAGGGCGTAGATGACTGGATTTACAGCAAGCCACCAGAAGAAAAAGAGAGTTTTTATTGATTTAGTCAAATAAAAGGGGATCTGAAATCTGTATTCAGGTCTCTTTTTATCTGGCTAAACAGGCCAGTAGAAAGGAGAAAAAGATGGAAATCAGGGACAGACCATGCCTGGTAAAAACCAGGGACAGACCATTATCTAGGAGAGGAGAAAAACATTGGGTAAATTTAAGGGAAAAAGGTGGCTTGCAGGTGCAATGGCGGTTATGCTGTGCTGCAGCAGCTTCCTTCAGACAGGTGTTTTTACAGTATCCGCTGAAGCGGAGACAGAAGTGGCACAGGAGGCTGTGCAGGAACCGATGGCAGTAGAGAAAACAGAAGAAGAACTGATCACGGAGACCGTTGCAGATCCTTCTCTTGCTCTTGAAATTAAGCAGGGAACTGCCTTTGATGTAGCGAAAGATTTTACAGGGTTAGGCTTAAAAGATGGTGACAGGGCAGAACTGAAAAAGGCTGCCATGGAGGATGGAACCACATTTGATTCTGGAAGACCAGGGATCTATAAATGTGTTTATCAGATCACACCTAAAGAAGGTGATTCTTATCTGGTTGCAAGAACCATTACCGTAACTGAAAAAGAACCGGAAACCCAGGCTGCTGGACATTCCGGTTCTGAGGAGTCTGGGGACAGCGAAGATCCTGACCCTCTGCCTGAACAGCCAGCAGTTGCTGTGGAAGTTCCTGCAGAAGAGGAAAAAAAGGATGCAGATCTGGCAGAGATACCAGTAGAAGGTGAAGAAGCAGATGTGTCTGTGGAAACAGAAGTGGATACAGAAGAGAAACCGGAGAACACAACAGAGACAGATATTCAAGAGGATGATGGTTTTGGTTCTGAAATTCTTTCAGAGGAAGAGTTTGACTCCGAACTGGAACGCGCTGAGGAAGAGAACACTGTGGATCCGGAGACCGGACTGACGCTCGGTGAAGTGTTAGAACAGGCCCAGGAACAGAACCTTGATCTTATGGAAATGGAAGAAGGGGAAACTGCATCTTTTATTGCTACATATGCTTCTACCACAACCGATGTCAGTGTAACACGCGGAAGCTGCTATTATTACAGTGACTATGATCTCGGCTCTTACCTGACCTATAAATATACCGTCAGCTTTAACAATGTAACAGCAACTGCCTATTGCATTCAGCCGTCCAAGAGTAGTCCAGGGGATGGTGTATTTAAGATTAGCAGACTGGGAGATGGAAAGAAACTTGCCAAGGTCTGCTACTATGGAACAAAGGCATCCGGAGTTAATGGTTTCTTTAAAACAGAGCACCCGGATTTTTCCGCAGGAAAGCAGTTTGTAATTACCCACCTTGCAGTATCATACGCAAGTGGAAGTGACGATGCATTTTCCGGTGCAAATGCAAACGGCCAGGCACTTGCTATGGAATTATATAACTATTGCATGGCTCAGCCGGAGATCCCAGATGTAGCCATGGCGTTTTCCAATCCGAATGTGACCGCTTACATTGATGGAAGTGAGCAGCGCACAGAAGAAATCAAGTTTAAGGCAGATACCCTGCAGAACATTACCATGAAGCTTCCGGCCGGTGTGGTATTTCATAACGTGGATACCGGTGAAACAAGCGAAGGTGGTGCTAAGGTAAAGGTGTATGGTGGAACAACGTTTTATTTATCCGCACCCCTGAATCAGGCCACAGCCGTTGCAGGTTCCTGGAAATCCACTATGAAGGGTTATATTACGAAGGATTTTTCCGCATATAAAGTAACCACAGGTACTGACACCCAGAACCTGGCCCTGGTATTCGGCGAGGGTGTGGACGATGAGAAATACGTGGATTTTTCCGTTACCTGGCTTCAGCAGGCGACCATTGAAATCATAAAAAAAGACAGAGGTTCCAATGCCCTTTTAGCTGGCGCGGTTTATGGCGTGTATGGTGATGAGGCCTGCCAGAACCTGATTGTGGAAATGCCTCCAACAGATGAAAACGGTGTTTCTTCTGTTACCATTGATAAAACACAGGATGTGGTTTATTTAAAAGAAATCACAAGCCCTGTCGGCTATCTTGTGGATGCCACTGCCCATGATGTGACCCTTGTCATGGGAAGCAAAGTTACCAAGGAACTGCTGGACGATGAGAAAAAGGCTTCTCTTACCGTTTATAAAGAGGGTGAAGTTTTAACCGGTGCAGATGTAACGGATGAAAAGGTAACCTTCCGTTATGAAACAAGAAGGCAAAAAGGTGCGGTATATAATGTCTACGCAGGAGCGGACATTGTGGCTGCAGATGGATCTACTATTTATCAGAATGGTGCCCTTGTAAAAGAAGGTCTGACAACCGGAGAGGACGGAAGTGCAACCCTTGATAACTTAAACATAGGAACCTACGTGGTAACCGAGACACAGGCACCGGATAAGCTGGTCTGCACCGGTGAATCCCAAACCGTAACCTTATCAGCTGCCGGTGAAAACGAAGAAGTTTCTTTTAGCACGGTTACCTTTACCAACGACAGACAAAAAGCCTCTGTATCTTTGGTAAAACAGGATGGGGAAACCAGACAGCCGCTTGCAGGTGCTGTTTTTGGAATGTATGCAGGGAATGATATTGTATCTGCAGACGGGAATGTGATTGTCAGAAAAGACACCCTGATTGAAAAGGTAGCTACTGGTACGGATGGAAAAGCAGGTTATACCGCAGACCTTCCGGTTAACAATTCCTACTATATCAAAGAACTTCAGGCACCCCAGATGTACGTGTTAAATACTTCTGATGTTTATTCCTTTGCATTTAATTATGCAGGGGATAAAGAGAAAAAAGTAGAATTTACACATACTTTTACAGATGAGCGCGTCCGTGTGAATATCCATCTTACAAAGGAAGACAGTGAGACGGGAAAGAACGCACAGGGAGATGCAGCTTTAGAAGGTGCTGTTTATGGCCTATATGCAAGGGAAGCAATTAGTTACCCGGATGGCAGCAGCGGGATCCTTTATCCAAAAGACGCCCAGGTTGCGACACTTACCACCGACAAATCTGGAAATGCAAGTGTATCCGGTCTCTATCCTGGAAAATACTATGTAAAAGAGATTACTCCACCTGCAGGTTATGTCCTGGATGAAGAAGAGCATGATGTGGAAGGCAGCTATGAAGGTGACCAGGTGAAAGAAATCGATTGTACCATTACAGTTGCCGAGAATGTGAAAAAACAGCCGTTCCAGCTGATTAAGGCTGCAAATAACGGAAAAACAGATGCAGATCTGTTAAAAGGCGCCGGATTTTCCGCTTATCTCGCAAGCAGTTTAAGTACAAAAGAGGATGGTTCCTATGATTTTGCAAATGCCGTTCCCGTAGTGCTGACAGAAGATGGAAAGACCGAGATCTTTACGGACGAAAAAGGCTATGCCTGCACAATCCCACTTCCATATGGAACTTATGTGGTAAGGGAAACCACAACACCGCATAATTTCAAACCCGTTGACGATTTCACCGTTGTAATCAGTGAGAACAAGTCAGAACCCCAGGTTTGGAGAGTGTTATTGGACGATGAGTTTTCCGCAAAACTAAAAATCATTAAACAGGATGATGAAACCAAGAAGCCGGTCCTGGTTGCAAACACCGAGTTTAAAATTTATGACCTGGATGAAGGAAAATATGTGGAGCAGACGACCACCTATCCAAGTACCGTTACCCATAAATCTTATTTTACGGATGAAAATGGTTATCTGATCCTGCCAAGTGCTCTTAAATGCAGCAACTACCGGATCGAGGAAGTAATGGCCCCGGACGGCTATACCCAGAATACCAATTATGTAGAAATAAAGGTGGACAGCAACACCGCTTACCAGATGGATTCTACAACTGGGGATGCAATCATTACGGTTGTCTATGAGAACCATCCGGCAAAAGGAAAGCTCATCATCCATAAATCGGGGGAAACCTTAAAATCGTTCAAAAAAGATTTTACCTACGAGGAAACTTCCCTTTCTGGTGCTGAGTTTGCGGTTTATGCCGCAGAGGATATTTATACCCCAGATCATCAGGTGGATGAACAGGGTAACCGTGTTGTTATTTATGCAAAAGACACCCTAATCCGGAAGGTTACAACGGATGAGAAGGGAGAAGCAGTTTTGGCTGATCTTCCCCTTGGAACTTACCTCGTAAAGGAAACCAAAGCTCCAACTGGTTTTGTACTTAATTCTGAAAGCAAGGAAATTACTTTCCTGTATAAAGACCAGGATACGCCGGTCGTGGAGGAAACCGTGGAAATTTCCAATAATCGCCAGAAGGTAGATCTTAAAGTAGTGAAAGAGGATGCTGAAAATGGTAAAAAACTGGAAGGTGCCGAATTTGGAATTTATAACAAAAATGACATTTTATCCGGTGATAAGGTGATCGTAAAGGCAGATACCCTGCTTCAGAAGGTCATGAGTGATAAAAACGGACTGGCACAGTTTACCCTTGATCTGCCTCTTGGAAAGTATTATGTGAAAGAACTGCAGGCACCGGAAGGTTATGTTTCCTCAGATGAAATTATGGAATTTGATGCCAGCTACCAGGGACAGGATGTTAAGGTGGTAAAATTATCTGCTACAAAGAAAAACCAGCCAACGACTGTTGAAATCACAAAAGCAGATGTGACTACCGGTGTGGAGCTGGACGGTGCTTCCTTACTTATCCTGAATAAGAAGGGCGAAGTAGTGGATTCCTGGACATCTGTGAAGGACAAACCACATGTAATAAAAGGCTTAAAAGTTGGAGAGACTTATACTCTTCGGGAGCAGATTGCGCCGTATGGCTATTTACGTACAACAGATATCACCTTTAAGATTTCCGATACCGCAGAGGTTCAGAAGGTAAGGATGGAAGATGATGTTCCTTTTGCACGCCTGCTGGTAAATAAAAAAGGTGAGTTCTTGGACGATGTTACCCTGCTTGATAATGCCAAAGGTGTAGTGGAGCATTTCTTCAGTTATGTAACCGGAAGTCTGACAGATGTTTCCTTTAATGTGTACGCCGCCGAGGATATCCGTGCAGCAGATGGTGTGAGTGAAAATTATTATACAAAAGATCAGCTTGTGGGTACCATAACAACCGACGGAACAGGTATCGCAGAGCTTGACAATCTGCCTCTTGGCAAATATTATATTGTCGAAAAAGAAACCTCCTATGGATATGTATTAGACGACGAGCCAAGATACGTGGATCTTACCTATCGTGACCAGGACACTCCGGTTGTAACCTATAGTGCGGACTGGCAGAACCGCCGTCAGAAAGTACAGGTAAATGTCTTAAAGAAAGAAAAAGACAGTGACAAGGTTCTTTCCGGCGCTATCTTTGGACTTTTTGCAGCGGAGGACATTACATCTGCAGGCGGTAAAGTACTGATTGAAAAGGATACCATCATTGAGTTGAAGGCCACAGATGAAAGCGGCTGGATTCACTTTATTGCGGATCTTCCGATCCGTGCAAAGTATTACCTGAAAGAAATCTATGCACCTGACGGATATGTGCGTGCGACCGAAGCCCAGGAATTTACTTTCGAGTATCAGGGTGATAAAACCACCCAGGCAGTCTATGAATTTACTTTTGAGGATGTGCAGACTTCTGTGGAGCTTTCCAAGGCAGACTTAACAGATGGAAAAGAGCTTCCAGGCGCTTCCTTACAGGTATTGGATTCCACTGGAACTGTTGTGGAAGAGTGGATTTCTACGGAAGAACCCCATATGATCCGTGGCCTGCTGGTAGGCGAAACCTATACCATGGTAGAAACGAAACCGGCAGATGGATATACCACCGCAGAAAGTATTGAGTTTAAGGTGGAAGATACTGCAGAAGTTCAGAAGCACCAGATGTTAGATGATGTCACAAAAGTAGAAATCAGTAAAACCGATGTGACAGATTCCAAGGAAGTTCCAGGTGCGAAGCTGACCATCCTGGACAAAGATGGAAAAGTAGTAGAAAGCTGGGTATCTGATAAAGATCCGCATATGGTGGAGAAACTTCCGGTTGGAACCTATACCCTTCGGGAAGAACAGGCACCGGATGGGTACCTGGTTGCGGAAGAGGTATCTTTTGAGGTCAAAGATACTGGGGAAATCCAGAAGGTGGAAATGAAAGATGCCCGTCCTACTGGAAAACTGATTCTTAAGAAAACCGATGCAGAAGATAGCTCCCCTCTTGCCGGAGCAGAGTTTGAGCTTCGGATCAAGAAATCTGGAAAAGTTGTGGCAACCCTTGTCACAGATGAAGAGGGCGTTGCCACAAGCGGAGACATTCCAATCGCGACCTATAAAGATGGAAAGATGAAAAAAGAAATCGAGTACATCCTGGTTGAGACCAAAGCGCCGGATGGCTATGTGAGAAGCGAAAAAGAGGAATCCGTTGTATTTACCTATCAGGATGATAAGACCAAAGAGATTGAGATCACCAAAGAACTTACTAATGAGCGGATTCCAACTGGCGGTTATGTAAAATCTCCGAAAACAGGAGATGACACCAACATCTGGCTTCCTATCTTTCTTCTTGTTTTATCAGTGGGCGGAATTGCCGGAATCTTCTGGTACACCAAAAAGAAAAACCATGAGGAATAAGAAATCTGGACTGTCACTTCGGTGGCGGTCCTTTTTTCGTGTAAAAAATTGGAAATGGAGGGAATTATGAAGCAGGTAAAAGAAATGGGAATCGTGGCTGTGTGCCTGATGCTGCTTGGTTTTGGAATCTGCATGGGAATCGGAACGTATCTTATGTACCGGGATGGGGAAGAGGAATATAACACTCTTCGGGAATATGTTGCCGTGGAAGAACCAAAAGAAAATGCAGATGGTGAAACACCGGAGAAAAACCAGAAAGAAACCGTTACCGTGGATTTTGAAGCTTTGAAAAAAATAAATCCGGAAATCATTGCCTGGATCCGGATTCCGGACACCAAGATTGATTATCCGGTTGTGCAAGGGACAGACAACGAATATTATCTAAAGCGTACCTTTAAAAAGACAGAACATGTAGCTGGGAGCATTTTTCTGGATAAAGATAATAGTTCGGATTTTTCCAACCGAAAGAGCATTCTATATGGCCACAATATGAAAGATGGCAGTATGTTCCAGGGGCTGCACAAGTACGAAAATGAGCAATATTTAGAAACACATAATAAAGTGTACCTATATCTGCAGGATGGACAGTCCTTGACCTATTCGGTAATAAGATGCGAATATATAAATGCGGACAGCGATACCTTCTGGCTGGGAGAGCCAGTTGAAACCAGTCAGCTTTTATTATCCACCTGTGGTTCCGATTCTTCGAAACGGCTGGTGCTTTTTTGTGAACTACCAGAGGAAGAGGAAGAATCAGAGGTAAATGGCGAGGATATAAATATGGAAGTCTTTTAATCGCAGGGAGCCACAATGCCATCCTTGATAACAAAAATATCAAAGATGGCATTGTTTTTTAATGTGTAGTGTTTACGCTCGTATTTTCCGGGGATTGCAATTCAAATGCAATATATTCAAAAATTTCTCTTAAATCACTGTCAGCCTGTTCAGATAATTCAACCTCATAGATCATATACCATAATCATTGCGGATATCTGCAAAGGCTTTTTTCGCATTTTTAGTCCGTCCAGCCTGCATATCCGAATATCCTTTCTCCAATTCTTCATTGAATTCTGCTTCAGATAATGTATGAATGTCAACAGGTCTTGAAGATGGTAATTTCACCTCAAATGGAAGTCCTCTTTGTAAAATAATCTGTTTATAAAACATATTAATAGCACTGGAAGCTGGAATTCCAAGCGCAGACAGAATACTTTCTGCTTTTTCTTTTACATCTGGTTCGATTCGTGCATATAAATTTGCTGATTTTGCAGCCATATAGATTCGCTCCTTTCAAGAAAAATATGTTATCTATAGTTATTAGACACAAATGTCCGTACAATAGCAATACTATTTGAAGATTAAATTAGATGTAAATGGCGGGAAGAAAACTTCCCATTCATATGACGATAATTGAATATTTTAAATAAACTGAGGTCAGATTTATCGTAAGATATTAATGAGGTCTTCCGTTAATCGGTTAATGGGTATATACTCATATTAATCGAATCGGTCAACGGAGGCGGCTTATGAATGATAAATTTTATGCATTGTCGGAAGAAAAACAATCGCAAATATTAAATGCTGGGTATAAAGTATTTGCAACGAATCAATATAAAAAGGCGCCAACCTCAGAAATTGCGGCAGAAGCTGGAATATCCAAGTCACTATTGTTTCATTATTTTCATAACAAACTGGAGTTATATCTTTTTCTATGGAAGCATGCAGCGGATTTAACAAGAAAATACATGTGTAAATATAAGGTATATGAAACAGATGATTTTTTTGAAATGATGCGTCGTGGTCTGATGGCTAAGTGTGCAGTGATGAGAAAATATACATTTTTATCCTTATTTTCCGTAAATTCATACTTTGAAACGGAGTCCGATATTCAATCCATCATCCAACCGGATGTACAGGATGCTGCCCAAACGACATTGGAATTACTTCAGTCAATTCTGAATCTCGATTTCATCCGTAAGGATATAGAATTTGCCAGTATATATAAAGAAATTCTGTATGCTTCAGATGGGATGCTTAAATATTGGTACAGAACAGGAAATTATGATGTAACTGTTTTTGAGCAGGAATATCTGGAAATGATAAATCATTGGGAAATAGTTTATGGAAAGGGGACGGAAAATGACAGAAAACAGTTATAAGACACCTAGTGGCTGCATCCATTATTTTGTAAATATAATAGATAAACAAAAAATTACATTAGTGTTTTTGCCAGGACTTACAGCAGATCACAGGCTTTTTGAGAAGCAGACAGAATATTTTGAGAAAAAACAGAATGTGTTTGTATGGGATGCACCATCACATGCATTATCCAGACCATTTACGAATAATTACAGTCTGTCTGACATGGCAGAATGGCTTGATAAAATCTTAGCAAAAGAAGATATTTATAATCCCATCATTATCGGTCAGTCTATGGGTGGATATTTGGCTCAAATGTATATGGAATTATATCCGGATAAGATAAAGGGCTTTATCTCCATTGATTCTGCACCGCTTCAAAAGTCTTATATGACAGCAATGGAAATATGGCTTCTTGAAAGAGCAGAGCCGTTATATAAAATATATCCATGGAAAGCACTTCTTAGGGCTGGTTCAAGAGGGTGCGCAGAGACGGATTATGGTCAGAATCTTATGCAAAAGATGATGATGTCCTATGATTCAGATCCTAAAGAATATGCAAGGCTTGCCGGTTTTGGTTATAGAATGCTTGCTGAGGCAATCAAAGTAGATCTGCCATATCATATCAGTTGTCCGGCATTACTTATCTGTGGAGAAAAGGATAAAGCGGGATCAGCAAAAAGCTATAATAAGAAATGGCATCAGAGAGAAGGTTTACCCCTTAAGTGGATAAAGAATGCTGGTCATAATTCCAACACTGACCAACCGGATGAAGTAAACAGGCTTATAGAAAAATTTATCAGAGAGGTAGATAGGGAAGGAGTGTCTGGATGAAATCAACCATACAGTGGAAAAAAGTTTTATATGGAATTGCATTGATAGTGATTGGTATAATATTAGCTGCTCTGCATTTTATTGTGGCTGGAAATGGGATCGGATGTTTCCTTTCTGGCATTATTGCAGTTATGTCGGTATTGGTAATATTAGTTGGAACTTATATGACGTCAGGTGGAATCAAAAACTGTAAATGAAACCAGATTGATGAAAAAATGAGTTTCCTGACTGTGTACATATGGCAGGTGTATGCAAAATAAGTATATGCGCAAAAAGAAACACAAAATATAGGAAAGTAAAGTTGACGCATACTACATCTTGTGTTATTATGATTTTGAGATTTGTATTTGTATCTGTAAAAGCAGGTAAGAAGTTCTTGTTTCGGGGAAGCCTGAAAGAAAAATTATGAGGGACATGGTTCCTGCCTTTTGTGATGGATAAGGTCATTTAGAATGGATTCTAAGTGGCCTTTTTTTGTTGCAAAAAACAAATACGGATCAATACCCGGAAAGGAGGAAAAACAAAAAATCAGAAAAGAAAGGAGGCCAGAAGAACTGGTGAAACGAAAAGAAAGAATCTGGTAACGGACATTTGGAAGTTATTCTGAATGTCTTTTTTGCTATCCAAAAGAAAAGGAGCATTTATATGAATAAGATCATACTTATCGGTTGCCTGGTACAGAACCCTAAAGTGGTTGCTTCAGAAGGAAAAAAGACAGCAGCATATTTCAGGGTTGCAGTTAACCGAAAATATGGACAGGAAGGTGACCAAAATGCAGATTACTTCAGCTGTGTTACATTTGGAACCAAAGCAGAGTTTTTAGGCAAGTATTTTCAAAAAGGAAAAAGGATTGCTTTAGAAGGTGAGATGCATAATGATAACTATACGAATGACAGGGGAGAAAAAGTATATGGAATGAGACTTATTGTGAGCGATATTGAGTTTGCCGACAGTAAGGGCGAAGGTGAGAGTCAAAAGGGGCATACCGGTCGCAACAGTTCCTCACAGTCATCAAGAAACAGCAGTTCGAATGCTACAGGGCGGTTCAATCAGAGGAGCTCTTACCAGAATTCGTCTTATTACCAAAACAGTAATCAGAATAAGACAAACCGGACCGGAAACAGAACCCAGAACGCACAGCCTTCACGCCAACATTCGCAAGACAGTTATAGCGTGGACGAGCAGTTCATGAACGCAGGCGGTGAAGCTATGGATGATTTTTGCTGATGGTAAAGGAGGAAAAATGGAACAGGTAGAAAAATGGGGCCGGGTGCATAAAAAAGCCTGCCTGGTTACCGGAATTATGGGGCTGCTTCTGGCTCCTTTTTTATGGTCTGTGTTTCTGGCTGTTATTGTGCAGAGCCTGACGATTGGCCTTCCAATTGCAGCAGGGATTTGCTGTTACAAATATCTAAATGAGAAGAAGGAGAAAACGAATGAGAATGAACAAAAATGCCATCATGCTGAAACAAAAGAATCAGCTCCCGGTGAAGTATGCGAACATGCTGAAGCGTCCGGCAGTGTTCCAAAAAGTCCGGATGAAACGCGGACAGAACCGGTAAATACGAAGGAAGAACCAGAACTGATAAGCCAGGAAGCATTACTTTGGTATGAAAAGGAAGGAAAAGAACGGCTTGCTGCAATCCGGAAGAAAGCAGGTTACGAGAAAAAAACAGAGCTGGCGGTTAATAAGGATGGGATCTGTACGGTACCTGGAAAAAACGGTTACCACCGTATTGGCTTTTTAAAAGGCTATGCAGGGCGGCCGAGAGAAACTCTGGTGAAGCTGTTAAAAGACGATGGTTATACCGTCAGATCTTCTGGTTCCTATCTATGGATTTCCTGGAAATGAGGTAGTAAAAAATGAAATGTAAAGCACTTAGATGTATCTACTACAATGAAGGCAATGGATACACGGTTGCCTCCTATGTGACAGAAGAAGCCCTTCCAGAGAAAGTAAGTACCCAGAAAAACAGCCAGTACGGAATGTTTACAGCTGTTGGAAATGAGCTTCCGACAGAGGATGGGCTTGAAGTGGAACTAAACGGAACCTGGAAAGATGGAAAGTTTGGGATGCAGTACAAAGTATCGTCTTTTCAGGTGGTACTTCCCACAAACACAGAAGGGATTAAGGCGTATCTGGCATCAGATTTTATAAAAGGGATCGGTCCGATACTCGCAGAACGGATCGTAGACCATTATAAGGAAAAAACCTTTGAAATTCTGGAGAAAGACCCAGGGAGGCTATTGGAAATCAAAGGGATTACAAAGAAAAAGCTTATGGAAATCCTGGAAGGATATCAAAACAGTGAGACGCTGCGGCAGCTGATGGTAGCATTATCTCCCTTTGGGATGACACCAAGGAAGGTGGCGCAGATTCAGGAGCATTTTGGAAATGCAGCCCCTCTTATCATTCAGGACACCCCGTTTCGCTTATGTGAAATCCCAGGGTTTGGCTTTTTGACCGTAGATCCCATTGCAGTAAAAGCAAAGAATTTTAAACCGGATGAGCCCATGCGGATCAAAGCGGCTATCCTGCATGTCATGTCCGAGGCTGAGGGCGAAGGACACTTATATTTATCCTGTGAGCAGGTCCTGACACGGACAGGCAGGCTTTTAAACCACAAAGGTGCAGATGGTCAGGTAACAGAAAGAACCATCCGTGATGTGGGAAATGAAATGATTCGCGAAGATGGAACCCTTGTGTGTAATGCAGGAGGCTTCTACGCGAAAAAAAGCTTTGAAGCAGAGCTTGGGGCAGCTGCTTCCCTTGTGAAATTCAGCTTGCAAAAAGGAATGGGAAGAAACGTGGAAACAATCCTCCGGGATATCCAGAAGAAAGAAAAAATCCTTTTAAATGCCAGACAAAAAGCAGGAATTCTGGAAGCATTCCAAAATCCGGTATCGATTATTACCGGAGGTCCGGGACGCGGTAAGACGACCATCATCCGTTTTATCATGGCCGTCCAGGAAGCACTTAACAAAAATGCAGAGATTCTTTTATGTGCTCCAACTGGACGTGCAAGAAGACGTATGAGTGACTGCACTGCTTATCCGGCTCTGACCATCCATAAGGCTGTAGGTTTAAAGGGAGAAGCCGGCGAGGAAGAGTGGAGCGAGGAATGCTCCATCCAGGCGGAGCTTATCATTGTGGATGAATGCAGTATGATCGACATGTATCTCATGGATAAGTTTTTGTCGCAGGTCCAGAATGGTGCGCGAATGGTATTTCTTGGTGACAAGGACCAGCTGGAATCTGTGGGGCCTGGCAATGTGTTTAAGGAAATGATCGAATCCGGTGTGATCCCAGTCACGGTATTAACAGAGAGCTTCCGTCAGGAAGGCAAATCCACGATCATCCAGAATGCAGATAAAATCAATGAAAGAAAAACCAACCTGGTATTTGATGATACGTTCCAGTTTTACCCGGCTGCTGATGATACAGAAGCATCGGAGCTGATCCAAAAGCTTTATAGGGAGGAACTCCAAAAAAATGAAATCCAGGCAGAAGGAATCCAGGTAATTTCCCCGCTCCGGAAAGATACCAGGGCTGGAGCAGATGCATTAAACCCTGTTCTTCGGGATATTGTAAACCCGAAACGGTACGGCTATCCGGAAATCAAAAATGGAACGACCTTATACCGGGAAAAGGATCTTGTCATGCAGCTGAAAAATATCGAGGAAGTAGCAAATGGTGATGTGGGAGAGGTCTTAAATATCTACAAGGCAGATGGAAAAAATGTCATGCGCGTAGATTTTGGGGATGGAAAGATCATGGAATATACAGATGATGATATATGGCCATTAAACCTCGCCTACTGTATCACAGTCCATAAGGCACAGGGGGATGAATACCCGGTTGTGATCCTGCCGATGCTTACCAGTTTTTACCGGATGCTCCGTAAAAACCTATTTTATACAGCCGTTACAAGGGCAAAGCGGAAGGTGATCATAGTCGGAAGTAAAAAAGCAATGGCAATCGCCATTAAGAATGATACGCTGAGTAAACGCAATACCATGTTTGGGCTCCGGATCCGGAAAATTTACGAAGCCTATCTGGAACAGGAAAAGAAATCAGCATAACGGACAAAGAAGGGCAGGATATGGGAAAACAGATTCCCATGCCCTGCTTTTCCTATGGGAGGAATGAAAATGCCGGAAATTTGTTTTTACGAGCCATGGACCTATCAATTGGCACTGCCGGAGAAATTTGAGCAGATTTTAGAAGAGACTAAGAAAAAAAGAATCAGCTATGAAGCAGACCATTGTTCACAGTATAATACGCGGACCCAGGGTAAATCAGCAAAACTCCATCCGCCGACTCTGTCTGCTGTTTTAAAGCTTATTGCCATGCAGGAACAAAAAGAGCCGGATGCGGGAGCTGCCGGGATCCAGAATGTAGAAAATTCCATCCGGTATTTTTGTATGGAATATCCACTGGATGAAGAAGTTTGTGTCATGACCTATAATTTCCGGAATGGAAGGTTTTGTGGAATCAGAAAGAAAAAAGATCCGGACGGAGGAGATACAACAAAAATGCCCGGGGTTTTAAAAGGGGGCTCCACAGGGGAGGAATATCTTGCCATGCTTGCCTTTGCAAGTATTGTTTCCAAAAGCAGGTATTACGATGATGAGTTTCATGCCTGCTATGAAGAGTTAAAACGTGCCCTAAAAAAAGGACTGGTGCAGCTGGTGCTTAAAATGTCCTTCCTCTGCTGTGACAACCTGTATCAAAGGGTTACGGCCGGAACAAAAGACGCGATTCCATTTGACTGTAACCAGTTTTTTAACGGGAAATTAAAGGATAGTTTTCTGCCCTTTGACCTTAATTCTGGAATTTATGCCCCAAATGCCTGTATAATCGGAAGCTTTAAAGTGCTGGGAGCGCGAAAGGGAAAGAATAACGCTACCATTGCAGAGTTAAAAGTGGCTTATAAAGGATGCTTTACCTGCCCTGCTGCTGAAGAAGAAAGGATTCCCATGCTTCCGGAGAATTATATTGCCAGCCAGGAAGTGGAAGAGATTCTGGAAATGGTGACGCATACCCCGGCAAGGCTGTTTATGATGACCGGGGAAGCAGGAACCGGGAAAACCACAGATGCCAGGATGCTGGCCCAGATTTTAGGACTTCCCTATTACGTATTTACCTGTGGACCTGGAACGGATGAACTGGAACTCCTGGCAAGTACCGTTCCAAACATGGGAACGAAAAAAAGGACGCTGCCGCAACTGCCAGATTTTCAGGACCTTCAGATGGATCCTGCCTCTGCGCTTTATGTATTAAGCGGTACTTATGAAGACGGCATTTCAGAAGGGGAGGCATTCCACAAACTTTTGAGCCTGGCTTTTGAAAAAGGATATGAAAGTGCAAGGAAAGAGAAGGATTTTTTCTTAAAGGAATCAGAAATCATAAAAGCCTGCCGGCGGCCTTCGGTTCTGGAAATACAGGAACCGTCCATGATCGAGAAACCGGGTACCCTGACCAGGCTGAATTCCCTTTTTGATGATGGTGCGGTGACGGATCTGATTAACGGTGAAAAAATACGACGAAATCCGAATACCATTATCATTATGACCACTAACCTGGATTATGTGGGATGTGGGAATTTTAACCAGTCTGTATTGTCCCGTATGAGTCTGATCCAGCCCAAGCAGGAGCTTACAGAAGAGGAAATGAAGCAGCGGATAACGGCAAGGACTGGGTATGCAGATGAGAACGTTTTAAGGTTTATGATTTCCGTGGTAAAAAAGATCCATGCTTATCTGAAGGAAGAAGACCTCCAGGATGGCGTCTGCGGCTACCGGGAACTGGAAAACTGGGTGCTTACTTTTCGGGCAATTAAAGATATCAGGCGGGCAGCCCAGATTGCGGTGCTTAGTAAGGCAGCAATGGATCCGGAAGAGCGGGAACATCTGATGAAAACCTATATCGAACCATATTATTCGAAACAGGAGTAAAGAATGAAGGATACTTATAGAGAACGGATCAAAGAGGAACAAAAAAAGTTAAGCCCCCAGCAGGTGTTTTTTTCAGAAGGCTACCAGCGGCTTTTCCAGCATCTTGCAGATGAAGTGGCAGGGGAAAAGCTGGAACAGCTGCTTTTGTACCAGAACGCTTCAGATGGGATTGCCGGCTGGAATGACGGAAAGAGGATTGGCATCAACGTTGATAATACAATCACTGGCAGCTTTTTGGAACTGGAACAAAAAAGTGACAGCCTGGTTGGAATTTTAGGACACGAATGTGGCCATGCCAGATTTACGGATTCCAGGCTTCGAAGAGTCTATATACAGAAAATGCAGGCGGGAACCTGGTATCCAGATGCACCGGAGCCCGAAAACGAGGATGAAGAGAGCGCATTGGCTGAAATCAATACTTATCTGACCAAGAAAGATCCGGCGGTACTATCCCTTCTGACAGAATGCGCTTCCTATATCAGCAATCTTTTAAATGACGTATATATAGAGGAGAAAATGTGCAGTTTGTTTCCTGGCAGTATCAAAAAAGGGATTCTGGTCAACCGGAGACGTAATGTGGAATGGATCCCTCCTTTGAAAGAACTTTTGGAGGGAAAGCCGGATCCGGTTTCCGTCTTCTTAAAAGTACTTGTGCAGTATGCCCTACGGGGCTATGTAAATTCCTGGAATATGGAAAGCTGTGAGATGCTGGATACCTTAAATGAAGTAAAACAGCTTGTAGATCTGTCAGTGGAAGCAGACAGTGACCTGATCCGTTACCAGACCACGAACCGGATTCTCCTAAAGATGTGGAAGTATTTTAGAAAGCTTCTGGAGGAACTGAAGCAGGAATGTCAGGATCCGGAAGAAAATGGGGAACAGCAGCAGGAGACACAGGAACAACCTCCGGAAAAAGAAACGCCCCAGGAGGAACAGCCAGGAAAAGAATCTTCAGATGAACCATCTGAAAAAGAAAAATGGAAAGCTGAGGCTCAGGAAAATGGATGCAGCGAAGAGCTGACAGAAGAACAGCAAAAAAAGATGGAAAGTGCCATGGATAAGTATTTAAAAAAATTGACGGAGAACCTTCCAGCCTTTATCCAGGAATCGGAGGCAGAGGAAAAAGCTTTACCAGATATTGAAAATGCCAGGGTCATACAGGTTTCCAAAAGAATCGAAGACCAAAAAGAGAGTACAGATGAGAACTCTGAACTTATATTCCAAAAGATTCTTTTTCAGCTGGTAGAGGGAACTGTAGATCAGAAAATAGGACTGGAAGTCCGAAACCGCCTACAGAAGGAAGTGGATGGGATGAAATTTGATGCGGCTCATGACAGGGTGAAAAAAAAGATTCTGTATAAGAATGTCTTTACAGAAGCGGAAAAGAAGTTTCTTCCCCTATATGAAGCTGCTGTAAAAAGAACGGAAAAGCGGCTTCGGGTCAGATTTCTTCCAATTCTGGAAAACCAGAAGGAACGAACGGAACACAGAATGATTTTCGGAAAGCGACTGGATATGCGTACAATTGCGGATCCTGGCGGTGCGGTGTACAAGCGGACTTTTCAGGGAAAGAAAACGGATGCAGCAGTCTGTGTATTAGTGGATAATTCCGATTCCATGATGGGACAGCGTATGGAAGCTGCCAAGGCAGCTGCCCTTACCTTATATGATTTTTGCAGGAAGGCTGGAATCCCGGTTCTTGTTTATGGGCACCATACGGATGGCTACAGTCATAATAATCCCAGTGAGGAAACCGTCTATTTTCACAGTTGTGCAGAGTTTGCAGAAGACCGAAACGACCGTCTGAGAATTACCACTATGGAAACCTGTGGCAGCAACCGGGATGGGGCAGCCCTTCTTTTTGTGGCAAATAAGCTTCTGAACCGGCCGGAAAAGCATAAAATGCTGTTTTTGATCAGTGACGGATTGCCAAATGCAACCTGTTATTCTGGAGGTTATGCCATGGCAGACCTAAGAAAAATCAAGGAAAAACTTGTAAAGAAAGGAATTGTGTTCCAGGCTGCTGCAATTGGCTGGGACAAAAAAGCCATCCAGGAGATTTACGGAAATGCTTATCTTGATATTTCAGATCTGGGGGAACTGCCAGTTCGTCTGACCAAACAGCTTGCAAAATTACTTAGAAGAGCAAATTAAAAACAGGAGGAATATGATGCAGGATAGAAAAAAGATTTATTCCGAGCAGTTGTTACAGATTCATACGGATTCCAAAAAACGGAATCCTGGAAAGGAAATCTACGCAACCGGGTATGTGATTGAACTAAAAAAAGACTGTTATTTTGCAGGATTTCAAGAGGGAAAAATACTGTGCCGCTCCCTGGAGTATGCCCGTTATTTTTTCAACATCCACAGTGCGGAACAGTTTGTAAAAGAATATCTTGGGTATGCAGGATTAAGATGCAATCTTTGCAAGGTGGCCTGGGGACTTGCGGTTCCCGGCATGGAACCAGGGCAGAGGGAAGAGCTGAAGCCCTATGAAAAAAATGGACAGGTTATGAACTTTCCTTCTTATCATGATGGTGTAAAGTATCAGAAAACACATCATCTGGAGAAGAGCACATATGTCCTGCCCCTTGCAAGCAGGGAAAAAGAGCTTTATATTGCTGCATAAAACTTTTTGGGGACAATATTGTCCCCTTATTTAATGGGAAGAAGAACAATACGAGATGAGGTTTCCTCCAAAGCGGTTAGAGGACATCGAGGACGATTTTATAGAATAGCAGAAGCGGTCTGCACCATGCAGGCCGTTTCTTTTTTAGAAAGGAGGCCCTTCTATGGCAACCACACGCATCATGCCCCTGCATATCGGAAAGGGGCGCACTGAGAGCCGAGCAATCAGCGATATTATTGATTATGTGGCAAATCCGCAAAAGACTGACAACGGAAAACTAATTACCGGCTATGGCTGTGACAGCCGGACTGCGGATGCGGAGTTCCTTCTGGCAAAGCGGCAGTACATTGCCGCTACCGGACGGGTGCGCGGCGCAGATGATGTGATCGCCTATCATGTGCGCCAGTCCTTCCGCCCTGGTGAGATTACCCCGGAAGAAGCAAACCGGCTGGGCGTAGAATTTGCAAAGCGTTTTACTAAAGGCAATCATGCCTTTGTGGTCTGCACTCACATAGACAAGTCGCACATTCATAATCACATTATCTGGTCATCGGTCAGCTTAGAATATGACCGGAAATTCCGAAACTTTTGGGGCAGCACCAAGGCGGTTCGCCGGTTAAGTGATACAATCTGCATTGAAAACGGACTGTCCATTGTAGAGAATCCGAAACCTCACGGAAAAAGCTATAACAAGTGGCTGGGAGATCAGGCAAAGCCCTCTCACCGAGAGCTGCTTCGTGTGGCGATTGACAACGCATTATCACAAAGTCCTGCTGACTTTGAAGAACTGCTGAAGCTGTTGCAAGAGTATGGTTGTGAAGTCTCAAAGCGCGGAAAATCGTATCGACTGAAACTCTCTGGTTGGGAGATAGCCGCCCGCATGGACAGTCTGGACGAAGGATATGGATTGGAAGATTTGCGGGCAGTTCTCTTAGGGAAGAAAGTACATACCCCGCGAAAGAAAACAGTCACACAGGCAGAGCCGCCGAAGATCAATCTGCTGGTGGACATTCAGGCAAAATTGCAGGCTGGAAAAGGTGCTGGCTATGCTCGATACCGACTTGTGGTTCACTACACTTGGCGGTAAATACCCGTGACTGGACTTTCACCAGTAAGATTAGTGCCATGCTCGGCACACAAGAAAAAGACCACGGCCAGCGGTAAGCTGGTCCTGGTCAAAAGCGTTCGCAGAACGCGCAGCCACAGAATGAAATTCTGTGTTCAAAGGGGCTTGGGGGCGCTGCCCTCAACAAGCAAGCGGAGAGGAAAATCACGGAGGGATTTTCTTCCCTGCGGGCCTGTGTGTATTAACACAGGCATTGCTTGCCAGTATTATCCCGAATCTGGACTCGTAAAAACATGAACGGGCTATTTTCTTGAATTTCGTCCAGGCGTGTGTTATTATAAAATCAGTAAGTTAAAACTAACCGATTGGAGGGATGTGTGTGGACAAACCCAACTTTAATCAAGACTGGTACGGTATGCAGGCCAAAATGTTATCGCAGAGTGATGATTGTGTAGTCGTTGATTATGGCTGCAATGGCCGTGGTATCGTGAAAAACTATAACCTATTTGAGGGGATACAGCTTTGTTTCCTCGATTTTGAGACGGATGGGGCTATGAAAGCTCAAAAGTTCAATCCAGATATTATCCAGATTACGCATTGTCAAACTGGACGCTATGAATGTGAATTTGCCAATCACACTGTCTCATATTTGCCAGAGGGTTATTTTAGCGTTGCGGCAACAGAGCATTTGCCGATTTCCTTTTCTTTCCCTTTGGGAAAATATTACGGCGTCAGCCTCGTCATTGACCGTCAGGCGCTTTCAGATGGAACACGCCGGATGATGCAGACAATCCCTATTGACCTTGATAAAATAGGAACAACGCTGGGACTTGAAACACGGTGGTATGTCAGTGATACCCCAGCGCAGTTGAAGCATCTGTTTTCAGAATTATATTCTGCCGCTGAGACGGAGCCAATCGGCTATTTCAAAATCAAAGCTATCGAATTACTATACCACATGGATCAGTTGACACAGATTAACGGGTGCGATTTGAAGTATTTTGATAAGAAACAGATACAGACCACAAAAGCGATACGAGAATACCTCATTTCCCATTTGAATGAAAAAGTGTCTCTGGAGCAGTTGGCAAAGGAAGCACACTTAAACCTCTCTGTTTTTCATTTGGTTTTTTCTCATATCTACGGAGACACACCCTATGCGTATCTCAAAAAATACAAAATGAATTTAGCAGCCCAGTGGCTCTCGGAAGATAAAATGAAAATCGGGGATATAGCTTTAGAACTCGGATATAGCAATGCCAGCAAATTTGCTAAAGCGTTTCAATCTGTGTATGGGATGTTACCAAAGGACTATCGAAAAAATAAATAGGAAGAACGGGCTATTTTCTGCATCATCTCAAAGGAATGGAGCGGAAAAAAATTGAGGGACTGTGTATAATGGGTTGATGTAGTTAGCTTTATCTAACTACATCAACCCATTTTTAGGAGGTGGTGATTTGTGCTTGTTATAGACACACGAATAAAGTTGTTGTTATTCATTCTTATCAACTTTATGGTGTTCGGCTTGAAGGATTTCATTCTTGGCAGCGTGTGTTTTTTCTTTATCTGTATCCTTTCGTGCCTGATGGGGCAGAAAAAGATTGTATTGAAATACCTTATCTTTTATGTGGTGATTGCGGCCATACAGCAGCTTTGCGCCTTCCTTCCCAAGGCCATCGAAACTATTTTGTCGATCTTCACATTGTTTATTCGGGTGATGATACCCGTGGTGCTCTTTGCCTCAATCTTTATCGCTACAACGAAAGTCAGCGAATTGATTGCGGCTATGTACTCGCTAAAAATTCCTCGGAGCATTACCATTACATTCGCTATGGTATTGCGCTTTTTTCCTACTTTCAGTGAGGAGATCCACAATATCTATGACGCGATGAAGTTAAGAGGCATCGCACTTTCGTGGAAAAATGTATTCACGCGCCCTGTGCTCATTCTGGAGGCAATCGCTATCCCCATCGTGATGCGCTCTGCTTCGATTGCAGAAGAATTATCTGCTTCTGCGGTGACACGAGGCATTGATAATCCGGCACAACGAACTTCGTTCATTCAGCTAAAAGTTCATGCTAAAGATTGGATGGTACTGTGCTTCTTTCTCGTTGCATTCGTGGTGCTATTTTTCTGCAAATACCAGATATATGGGAGGATATGCTGATGATTGATATTGACCATGTATCTTTTCAATATTCCGGTGCTGAGCGGGAAAATCTGCAAGATTTCAATTTGCAGATTGAAAAGGGGGAGTGTGTTGTTCTTACTGGCGAATATGGATGTGGAAAAACTTGTGTGACCAGGCTGATAAATACACTTATTCCCCACTTTTACGAAGGGGAAATGTCCGGGACTGTTCTTGTTGACGGAGTTGATACCCACACAATCCAACCGCACGATTTGTCAGACAAGATAGGCTCTGTTTTCCAAAATCCGCGCAGTCAATTCTTCAGCCTGGATACGGACAGCGAGATTGTGTTTGGTATGGAAAATAAGGGGATGCCTTATCAAGTGATGTTGAACCGTTACCAACAGACTATCCGGGAATTACATATTGAAAAGTTAAAGGATCGCAACCTGTTTGACTTGTCCGGCGGGCAAAAGCAGACCATAGCCTTTGCCAGCGTTTACGCATTAAATCCTGATATTTTTGTCTTGGACGAGCCTTCCTCAAACTTGGATCCGGAGGCCATCCAAGAACTACGGCGGCTGCTTTTGCTGATTAAGGCGCAGGGAAAAACGATTGTTGTATCCGAACATCGCCTTTACTTCTTGAATGGGATTGCAGACCGCATTGTCCTTATGGAACATGGTAAGCTGAAACAATCTTGGTCCGCCCGTGATTTTGCTTTACTCAGTACCGAGCAAATCAAGGCGCTGGGACTTAGAAGCTATACGCCTGCAAGGTTAGAACTTCCAGAAACAATGCCATCTCGAAACGATACCCCGGCTGTCGAAGTTAAAGATCTTGCGATAGGATATGAGAAAGGGAAACCCGTGGCGCAGCACCTGAATTTTCGTGTCTACCCAGGAGAAATTGTTGGTGTGGTAGGAAAAAATGGCTGTGGGAAATCAACTTTAGCCCGGACCTTATGTGGCTTGCAGAAGGAACTCCGTGGAGAAGTTCTATACCAAAACAGTATGATCCCAAGCAAACGGCGGATCAGGAAAGCATATCTTGTCATGCAGGACCCGGACTATCAACTGTTTACCGATAGCGTTTACCAGGAACTACTGCTGGCATTATCTGACCAGAAGGATAAAGACGAAAAGAGAATAGACGATATTCTGGATGAGCTGAATTTGACAATTTATAAAGAGCGGCATCCAATGTCCCTATCAGGTGGGCAAAAGCAGCGCACTGCTATCGGCGTTGCGGCTCTCCGGGATGCAGAGGTACTTATTTTTGATGAGCCTACAAGCGGCTTGGACTACAAAAACATGGAGAGTGTTGCAGGAATTTTAAGTGCGCTATCCAAAAGAGGGAAAGCCATCTTGGTGATTTCCCATGACAATGAACTACTGATGAAGATTTGTTCCCGTGTCATTCGCATGGATGAAAAGACTTCATCTTAGTTATATACCAATAATAGAAAGGGGCTATCTATATGAGTGAACAAGCAAAAGCTGTCGGCGTGTCCGACAAAATGAAGGCAAAGGACTATATTACACTGGGCATTTTTACGGTTCTGTTCTTTGCCGTAGTAATGGTGTGCATCTTTGCTTCCGCAGCTACCGTAGTGACCTTCGCGTTTGGAAGCGCCATTGCTACAATTCCTGGAGGCATTATCTATATGCTGATGCGCGCTAAAGTGCCAAAGGCCGGGAGCGTTCTGTTGAGCGGTGTGGTGATTGGCCTGATTGAGTTCCTGATTGGCGCAGGATGGGCGGTTGCCGTCGGTTTTATTGCAGGTGCCGTAATTGCGGAGCTTCTGGCCCGTATCGGCCACTACAAGAGCTTCTGGCTGAATACCATTGGCTATTCCGTGTATATGATGTTCTTTGCGCTGGGAACCTATCTCCCTATGGTCATTATGACCGGCTATGTGGATGATATGTCTACGTCGAATGGTGTCAGCGCCGAGTATCTGACGGAGCTGCATAGCTTTATGAATGGAACAATGGTAGTCATCATCGCTGTTGTGACCTTCGTTGCAGGCATCGTCGGCGCTTTGATTGCAAAAGGCGTGTTCAAAAAGCATTTCCAGAAGGCAGGCATTGTCTAAGGGAAATATAGTTGCGACTAACTCCATGGTATCTTTGGGCTATTTTTGGCAGTGGAACAGAGTTATGGAGTAGCAGGCAATTTCAAAGGTTGATAAAATGAGTGGTGAGGTTAGGGATTGCCAACCTCACCACTTTCAATTTTAAGGAGAGTTAATGCTATGTCAAACGCAAAGTCGAAACAGGCAAAACCAAAGACGGGTTTGGCACGATGCATGGAATTGGCTGCTGACAGAAAGGGCCTTGTATTCTTAGCTGCGGTTCTTTCGTCACTGGCGGCCATTGCTTCGTTCATCCCGTACATAGCGGTCTATTTTATGATCCGCTCGATTATCGGTGTTTTCCCGAACTTGGATCAGTTGGATATGGGGATGGTCATGAATTATGGCTGGCTGGCGCTCGCCGGGATCGTGGCGAATATCCTGCTGTACTTTCTGGCTATTTTTAGTTCACACATGGCAGCGTTCGGAACGCTGTACGAGCTGAAGGTTCTCTTTGCAGACCATATTACGAAAATTCCACTTGGGTATCACCTGACGATTGGCAGCGGACGTCTGCGGAAAATCATGGATGAAAACATTGAAAGCGTAGAGGGCTTTATTGCTCATCAGTTCCCGGATTTTGTCGCTTCTATTACAGCTCCCATTGTCATGGTCATCATCCTGCTGGCCGTTGACTGGCGGTTCGGTCTTGCCTCTCTGGTCGGTATCATTCTGGCGTTTGTTGCGGAGTTCATTGGCTTTGGCAGTGGCGAGATGAAAGAGAATATGGGGAAATATCAAAAAGCCCTGGAAGAAATGAACAACGCTTCTGTGGAGTATGTTCGTGGAATGTCGGTTGTAAAGGCGTTCAACCAGATCGCATCCTCTTTCAAAAAGCTCAAAGAAGCGATTACCGGATATACAGAGTGGGTCCTGAAATTTTCCCTGGGCTGGCAGAACTGTATGCCCGCCTTCACCACAATCATCAATAATGTTTATCTGATCCTTGTACCTGTCGGGATTTTGATCGGTTCCAGGTCAGATGATTTTGCCGGGTTTGCCATGACCTTCATTTTCTATCTGCTCTTTGTACCTGCAATTTCCGGCGTACTGAATAAGATCATGTATATCTCCGAGTCGTTCATGCAAATTGATGGGAATGTGGCTCGGATGGATGAAATTCTGAACATCCCTGAAATGCCGGAAACGAGCCATCCCAAGAAACCCACCAATGATGATGTTGCTTTCAAGGATGTCAGCTATTCCTACACGGGAGACACACACGAAAAGGCGCTGGAGGATGTTTCCTTTGTTGCGAAGCAGGGACAGATCACAGCTATTGTCGGCCCGTCTGGCGGCGGCAAGAGTACGATTGCCAATCTGATTTCTCGGCTTTGGGACGTATCTTCCGGCAGCATTACCATCGGCGGCGTAGATGTGCGCGATATGGCGGAGGATGACCTGATGCGCCATGTCAGCTTTGTGTTCCAGGATATTTTCCTGTTCAAGCAGAGCATCTTGGATAATATCCGTATGGGCAATCCTTCGGCCAGTGAGGAACAAGTGATTGCGGCGGCGAAAGCGGCGCAGTGCCACGAGTTCATCTCCAAACTGCCCAACGGGTATCATACGGTGGTCGGCTCCAAAGGCATCCATCTCTCTGGCGGCGAGCGCCAGCGAATTGCCATTGCGCGGGCCATTATCAAGGACTCGCCCATCATCGTGCTGGATGAGGTAACGGCGTTCAGCGACCCGGAGAATGAATACCTGATCCAGAAAGCTTTTGAAAAGCTGATGCAGGGTAAGACAGTTATCATCATCGCACACCGCCTCTCCACGATCCGCAATGCAGATAAGATTATTGTCATGGAGAAAGGACACCTAATCGAAGAAGGAAAACATGACGAGCTGGTGGCCGCAGGTGGACGATATGCACAAATGTGGAACCACTATACAGAAACGATTGGCTGGAAAATCAGCGGAAAGGCGGTGTAACTATGAGCAGATTACAAAAAGCTCTCTTTTTGTCAGACAACAGATTTGAAAAAAGCGATCTTCGCCTGCACATTGACGAACTTGGCTATGCTTCTGCCGTTCTGTGTAACTGTTATGATTTTCAGTGAAATTCTGACGCCTTTTGTCAGCGGTGGCTCCATCCAGTGGAACCATATCTGGATGCTGTGGGGCGCAGGCATTGTTTCGGCCATCCTGGTATTTCTGGCCGCCAAAAATGATTACCGCAAAACCTATATTGCCTCGTATAAGGAGTCGAACACGACCCGGCTGCGGATTGCGGAGCATCTGCGGAAACTCCCTATGAATTTCTTTAATACCAAGGACCTTTCCGAACTGACCACAAATATGATGGCAGATTGCAGCAGCATGGAATCCCTGCTCAGCAGCACGATCCCTCCACTGATTGCAAATGGCATCACGGTGACCCTGACCTGCATCTTGCTGGCCTTCTTTGACTGGCGGCTCGCTCTGTGCGTATTTATCACAGTACCGATTGCCTTCCTCATTATCTGGCTCAGCCGGAACCATCAAAAGAAACTGTTTGAAAAACAGGTTGACGCAAAGCTGGCTGCTTCTGACCAGGTACAGGAATACTTGGAAGGCATGAAGATCATCAAGTCCTGCGGGCTGTCCGGTTCTCATTTCAGCGCGCTGGATAAAGCTCTGTTAGCAATGAAAAAAATCGCCATCAAAGTGGAGATGGCTGTCGGCGTGTTCATGTCCAGTGCAAGTATGATTTTGCAGGCAGGTATTGGCATTACAATCTTTGTCGGTGCTATCCTCCTGACCAGTGGACAAATTGAACTGCTGCCTTTGCTCATGTTCCTGCTGATGGTCACGCGGATTTATGGCCCTATTTTGGCAATCCTGGCGAATTTGTCCTCGCTGCTGAATTTGAATGTAGTTACAAGTCGTATGCGTACCCTGCTCACCACTCCTGCAATGGACGGTGACGGGAAAACGGTCCCGAACTGCGATATTGAACTTTCCCATGTGACTTTTGCCTACAATCAGGAAGATGTCATCAAAGATGTTTCCTGCAAAATTCCCCAGGGGAGCGTGACTGCCCTCGTTGGCCCGTCCGGTTCCGGTAAAAGCACGATTTCCAAACTGATTGCCCGCTTTTGGGATGTTCAGAAGGGCAAGATTACTGTGGGCGGCAAAGACATCAAGAGTATGGAGCCGGAAAGCCTCATGTCTTATATGTCTTTCGTATTCCAGGATGTGACCTTGTTCAATGATACGGTTATGAACAATATCCGGCTGGGCAATCCAAACGCAACAGACGATCAGGTAATTGCCGCGGCCAAAGCCGCCTATTGTGATGAATTTGTCCGGGAAATGCCGGACGGGTATCAGACGGTCCTCGGTGAAAACGGCAACACCCTTTCCGGCGGTGAGCGCCAGCGTATTTCCATCGCCCGCGCATTGCTGAAAAATGCGCCCATCATTCTGCTTGACGAAGCAACAGCATCCCTCGACTCGGAGAATGAAGTTCTGGTTCAAAAGGCGATTGCCAGACTGGTGGAAGGTAAGACGGTTATTATGATCGCTCACCGCCTCCGTACAGTTGTAGATGCAGACCAAATCCTCGTCCTTGACAATGGACGGTTGGTAGAGCATGGAACCCACGATGAGCTGATGAAGAAGAACGGTCTGTATCATAAGCTGTTCCATATTCAGCAGGAAAGCCTTGGCTGGGCCGTGTAATCATGAAACTTCATGTGCCCAGAGAGGAACATTTAGAAAGCATCTAATTAGAAAGAAAGGGGGCGTACTATATTTTTTTCTTTAATTGTCCGTGAAGCGATTGCGGAAATGCAAAAAAAGCAGGAACAGGAACGAAAAGAGTTTGTGAAGCCAGTAATAACTTCGTCCGGGGAGGACTACCTGGAGACGGTTGTTCTTTTGTTCCAACAAAAGCCAGATGACACGATAGAGATCGACTTGGGTTTGGATGAGCTGGATGCAACCAGTGCAGAGACGAAAGCGACCTATCAGGAAATCAAAGATTATGTGCTGAAAGAATTTGGCTTGAAGGTTTCAAGTTTATATATTTCTCAAATCAAAAGGAAATGTGGAATCGAAGTAGGAGAGAACTATAATCTGCCAAGGACAGAAAATCCAAAAGTGCCACAGTGTCCGAAAGAGAAAGAAGATGCTATCAAGGCTGCCCTGAAATATTTTGCGATGATCTAAGGACATTGCTGATTTCAAGGAGGAATAACACATGAAAAGCACATTTGAAAAGATGGGAGGAATCTACACACTGGGAGCAGACGGAATTTACTATCCGAATCTTGTCAGTACAGATGAAGAACCGCATTATGGAAAATATGGAAGAATGCGGAAAACGTATCTGAAAGGGCATCGTCCGGCAATGTATTCTCTGTATATGTTGGAAGACAGATTAACAGAACATCTGAATGCTGTGGACGATGAAGCACAGGAGAGGATGGGTATTCTGGTGCGTCAGATGATGGAGAAGCAAGGCGTTACGGAAGAATTGAAAG
>NZ_QTVN01000011.1:0-118302 GCF_003460605.1 Ruminococcus sp. AF31-8BH | reverse complement strand
TGGAGAAGCAAGGCGTTACGGAAGAATTGAAAGCTCGTGATCAGATGGTGTGGGTTGGAGCTGTAAATAATATCCAAAATGCAGCAGAAGAGATTGTGTTAAAAGAATTGATTTATAGGTAGTGTTGGAGCCCGAAGGAATTGACCATTCAGAGTCCAACAGAAACAACCAATCCGAGCTCATTAGAAATAGCCAATGCACCCATGGCCAATTGATTATCGACAGTTATTCAGTGGGATCACTGATTTCTATGTCTCAGCCAATGAGGTGTAATCTCATCAGAGATCTCTTTTACTCCCATTGCCTGAGCCTGTGCTGCATACTTTTTCAAAATATATGTCACACCAGCTCTTGTCAGTGGTTTGTTACCACGATTAGTGAATAATGGATTGCGTTCATATACAGGCGAAGTCAAATCTGAACCTTCCATATATTGTTTCAATAATTCACTGGTTGGTTTCATGACTGGAACAATACGGCTTTTACCACCTTTTCCTGTCAGTATGATGGTAACAGTATCATTCAAAGCAATATCCCACCAAATGTGATTCAGCGCAATGACGGCTGGAAAGCTTTTTGTATTCAAGGTGCTTTAGACTTTTCATTAATTGGAATATTGTCTAAAATTGCTATAGTGGTTCAGTTTTAGCAAACAACAACATTTCAATTTTTGCGGTGTCTACTTACAATACGGATTACATTCTGATAAAAAATGAAGATTATCAGAAAAGTTTGGAAATCCTGAAATCCATAGGATATGACATTGTAGACTGCTAAATTTTCAATTGTTTGACAGCATGGTTGAAATGCAATTTTTGGGAGAATGACAGTGGCCATTTTTTCCAGACAGTTTTGAAATAGATTAACTGATTTGCACTAGTCAACAAAAACTGGACACAAATTTTAAATTATTCTTCAGTATAAATCCGATTTCCGTACAATGCCGTGCTTCTTTTTCTACATTCTTGTTTGACTGACAGGATTCTATCAGATGTTTCACGATTGTAACGTCTGCTTACGCAGCTTCGGGCCTGACAATCACTCCACACCTGATATTCTGGCTCCTAAGTCAAATAAGAAAGGCACCTATGCCTCCAGGCATCCATTCACATCGCTGGCATCTGTGCCAAAATCTTTCGGAGTATAGGCCTCCTTGGATAAGTTAATGAACGGACACATTACGAATGCCTTTGGCTGATATTAGAGCATCAGTCAAAGGCATTTAATGGTAAAACTGTGAAGATTAACAAATATCAGATTGAAATGTTCTTTTTAATAGAGTTCCTTCTAAATTCTTTTGGGGTACATTTTTCTAATTGCTTAAATAGTTTGGTAAAGTAATTGTAATCATCCATTCCAATTTGGGCAGCAATTTGATTGATCGGGATATCTGTAGATGATAATAAATTTTTTGCTACCTGGATTTTTAAGTTACGAACATGCTTCATGATACTAATGCCGTAGAGTTCGTATGTGACTTTGTAAAAGTTAGTCTTTTGATAATGAAATTCTTTACAGAGCATTTCTACATTAATCGGCTGGCTGATATTTTTTAGAATATAATTGTCAAGTTGATATGCAAGATTATTTTTATTCATTTTAAGAAGACCAGTTACATTTAAGTAAGTTCCAATCATCTCAAGATAGTGCTGTAAAGAGGGAAGAATGTCTGTTGAAAACAAGGTATATTTATTATGTAAAGTATGTAAAGTTTCAATATCGACATTCTGTTTTTTTAATACAGGAAGAAGATTATCCCATTTTTTGTACAAGGAATCAGACGAAAAAAACTGTCCGCACATAACATAGCCGATAATAGTATCAGAAGAAATAATAGGAGAAATAATTTCTGTCATACCCATATGGCACTGATAGATTATTGTTTTCCTTTCATTAGTACATTTTGCAAAACCTTCGAAATCACAATGATGACACTTTTCATTTAATGTTATATCTTCCCGTAGAGTTTTGCAAAAGCGGGACAGCCTTGTCGGACAGGATAGAAACTCTGTAAAATTATTGTCAAACAATGCAATTCTGAAATTAGTCAGTTTGTTAAAATCAAATAAAATTTTGTTGATTTCATCAAAAGAATAGATCAGGTTCATCATTTTAAAAATCCCCTTTCTGTAAGAGACGTTAAACAGACTTTGGCGCCCAACGTAGCCATAGTCTGTTTCTAAGGATTAGTGATTCATAAAGGAATTTAATAAAATTATACTATATTATGAGCAATATAACAAACAAAATAACTTTATTGTTACTGTTAAAAAAGTAAATAATGACTGCTCAACAACACACGAAATTCCCAGGTCGTTGTTTTGGATCAATATCAGCATGAATTCCTGCTGTTTGTACCTTTCTACAAGTTTTATTTTTGTAGCAGGGGATTAAAACTTATTTTTTGTTATTGAGCAGTCATTAAATAGTAAAAATATATAAAACTATAAAGTGAAAAGAGAGTGAACAAAAATACTATTATTTCGAACTGCAATTCTATTTATTTCGTCTTTGATTGATTATACTGAGTACAAAGTTCAGGAGAGGAAGTGATAAGTTGTATCTAGCAGGGATCGATATAGGAACAACTGGGTGCAAGTGCTCAGTCTATGATGATGAGGGCAATTTCTTTATGGAGGAGTATGAAGAATACAGAATTCATATTACAAAAGAAGAACACACCATTGATGCAGAGGTGGTCTGGGAGGGAATAAAGTCAGTAATAAAAAAAATCACCAGACAAATACAATCGATAGAAGCAATTTGTGTAACGTCTTTTGGAGAAGCGAGTGTTTTACTCGACAAAGATGGAACTGTTTTGGATAAATCGTATTTGTTTACAGATCCAAATGGGCAGGAAGAATGTGATGAAATCACAGCAACGGTTGGCAGAGATTATATTTATGAGAATACAGGAATTGCACCGGGAAAGATGTACAGTGTATGTAAGTGGTGTTGGCAGAAAAGACATAAGCCGGAGATTTGGAAAAAAGTGAAATATATATGCCTGTTTGAAGATTATATTGTATACAAACTAACAGGAGTCAGACAGATTGATTATTCACTTGCAACGAGAACAATGGCATTTGATATTTATTCCTTAGAATGGGATACCAAAATACTGGATGCTGCGGAGATCGATGTGTCCATGCTTTCGAAGGTTGTTCCAATAGGAGCGAAAGCTGGAAATATGAGTCTGCAGATAACAGAAGAACTCGGATTTATGAACCGGCCGGTTATAGTGTCAGGATGCCATGATCAGATTGCAGCGGCTATTGGAAGCGGAGTATTTAATGAGAGGCATGGAGTAGATGGTACAGGAACTGTAGAATGCATCACAGTTGCTTTCTCGAAAGGTCAGAAAATCGATAAAATGCTTTTGCAGAAGTCTGGATTTGCGATCGTTCCGTATATGAAGGATTTGTTTGTTACATATGCTTTTTCTTACACCGGAGGTGCGTTGTTAAAGTGGTATCGGGATAAAGTATCTCCTATGGAGGCAAAGGAAGCGTATAAAAACGGGCAGAATCCATACGAGGTATATAACAGGGGAGTTTCTGATGGAGAACCGTCAGAATTATTGATTCTTCCCTATTTCGCAGGCGCTGGAACACCTTATATGGACAATAGTGCAAAGGGAATAATTGCTGGTCTTACAATGGACACATCAAAAGAGAAGATTTATCAGGGAATTATGGAGGGGTGTTCTTATGAAATGAAATTAAATCTTGATTACCTCCAAAAAGCAGGAATTGCAGTAGAAAAACTTTTTGCTACAGGAGGAGGGGCAAACTCAAAAGAGTGGTTACATATAAAGGCAGATATATATGATAAAGAGATAATATCATTGGGAGCCGCTGAATCAGGAACAGTTGCATGTATATTGCTTGCCGGAGTTGCATGTGGAAGATTCAGGAATTTGGAAGAAGCGTCAAAAGTATTTATCACTTATAGAAATACTTATTTCCCACGAAAAGGCGTGAAGGAAAAATATAAAAAATTATTTGATCGATACAGGATGATTTATCCGAGGCTGTATGAGAAATAAAGGAGAAAGGAAAGTATAAAAAATGAAGAAGACGACATTTGTTTTATATTTTGGAAACAGAGGATTTATGCCTGCAGAGCTTCTCAGTTCTGCAAGACAGGAGATGATAGAAGCTGTTGAAAACGCAGGTTATGATTACCTGATTATGGATGAAAAAGCAACCCGATATGGCGCGGTTGAGACAAGAGAAGAAGGACGCATTTATGCAAAATGGCTGGAAGAGCACCGGGGAGAATTCGATGGAGTTATATTATGTATGCCCATTTTTATTGATGAAAATGGGGCCATTACTGCACTGGAGAATGCAGGAGTTCCAATTTTGATGCAGGCATATCCTGACGAAATCGGAAAAATGGATTTTGCTCATCGTAGGGATGCATTTTGTGGAAAATTCAGCGTGACGGATGTTTTTGAACAATATAAGAAACCATATACAGTATTTTACCCCCATGTAGTACATCCTCTTTCAAAAGAATTTGCTGAAAATCTCAGAGATTTTGCTGCAGTATGTCGTGTTGTAAAGGGAATGAAAAAGTTGAATGTGGGATGCATTGGTGCAAGAACAACTGCATTTAAGACTGTTCGTTTCGATGAGGTAACGGCACAGAGATATGGCATTAATATTGAATCTTTCGATTTGTCAGAATTAATTTTTAAGGTACAGAACAAGAATGACGATGATGAGGATGTAATTATTAAGAGAGGAATTCTTGAGAACTACACCAACTGCTCCTGTGTGCCGGAAGAGAATATGAATACACTTGCTAAGACAAGTGTTGTTCTGGACGAATATATAAAAGAATATCATTTGGATGCACTGACGTTACGTTGTTGGAATGAAATGGAAGATATTCTTCATATCACTCCGTGTGTATTGTTAGGCGAATTAAATGACAGAGGAATTATTGCTTCATGTGAAATGGATCTCTGTTCTGCACTTACTATGAAAGCCCTGTCTCTTGCATCGGAAGAAGCATCTACTTGTCTTGACTGGAACAATAATTATGGAGAGGAAGAAAATAAAGTTATTCTTTTCCATTGTGGACCTGTTCCGCAGTCATTGATGACTTGTAAAGGTAATGTTATTGATCATAAGATGATTGCCAAGACGGCACCCGGACACGGCTGGGGAGCAAATGAAGGAAGAATAAGGCCTTTTGATATGACATTTTCAAACTGCAAGATGGAAGACGGAAAGATTTATATCTATTTCAGTGAAGGAAGATTTACGGATGATGTTATTGAAGATGGATATTTTGGCTGCGGAGGTGTAGCTGAAATTCCTAATCTTGAAAATAAGCTGAACAAGCTTGCCAGAAATGGATTTAAACATCATACAACAGTTGGTGTTGGACATATGAAGAAGGTATTGGAAGAAGCGTTTAAATACTACTTAGGATATGAGATTGTTAATATTGATTAAGAAAAAGGTGAGAAAAAGTGGTGAAAGAAGATTATTATTTTGGAAATCCAGATCAGATACGTGGTGTAGAAGAATGTTATCTTTTGGAGGGAAAAGCTGATGGTGTGCGAATCATGCGCGTTCGAAATGGACTGGGGCTGGAGGTAACAGTCTGTCCAGATCGTTGTGCTGATATTACCCGGGTAATATTTAAGGGAGATAACATGGGGTATTTTGCACCTTGTGGTTATGTTTCGTCCAAATATTATGATGCAAATCAATCGGAAATGGTGCGTTCTTTCACAGGGGGCTTCTTGACAACCTGCGGTTTAGATAATGTGGGAGAGGTTTGTGAAATAGATGGAATTACATACCCGCTTCATGGAAGGATCAGTAATCAGCCAGCCAAACACTGCTATTGGAGTGAAAATGATGACGATTATACCATCCACGCAATTATATCGCAGGCGGCTTTGTTTATGGACAAGATGGAGTTGGTTAGAGAAATTCATATAGGCAAAAAAAATAATACGATCGAAATTAAGGATCAGATTCAAAATAAAGGAGATAAGGAATCCGCCTGTATGTTTATGTACCACATGAACATGGGCTATCCATTATTATCAGAACATGCGCAGCTACAAATAAATTCATGTGATGTTCGGCCTAGGAATGAATATGCAAGGGAACACATTTCTACTTGGAAAGAGATTTCGGAGCCGGGCAGTATGACAGAGGAGGCTTGCTATTACCATTCTTTTGAAGAAAAAGGAGTTGCAAAGATATATAATCCTGATATTAAAAAAGGTGTGGAGATATCTTTTGATCCCGAATCACTCCCGTGTTTTACAGAGTGGAAAATGATGGGGAAATACGATTATGTACTGGGACTGGAACCCGGAAACTGTAATCCAAACGGCCGTAAAAAGGTTAATCAAAGTGGTAAGCTTGTAATGTTGAAGGAAAATGAAATAGTAAAATATGGTGTTAAGATAAAACTTTTGGAGGAAGCATAAATGTTAACAACAATGAACGAAGTGCTGAAGATCGCAGAAGCTAGAAATATTGCGGTTGGTGCATTTGATACCCCGAATTTAGAAAATATGTTTGCGGTTGTGAAGACCGCTGAAAAGTACAATGTGCCTGTTATATTGATGTATATTCCACTGCTTGAGGATATTGCTCCTGTGGAATTTATGGCACCTGTAATGGTTGCGGTTGCCAGAAATGCTAAAGTTCCGGTTGCAGTACATCTGGATCATTGCAGTGATCTGGAACGCTTAAAGCGTTGCCTAGAACTTGGGTTTACATCAGTTATGTATGACGGATCTGAACTTTCATATGAAGAAAACGTAAGAAACACAAAGATTGCAGTTGAATATGCAAGAAGATACGGTGCAGATGTAGAGGCAGAAATTGGTATTATGGGTGGACGTGAAGCAGGAGGAGCAAATGTAGGGAGCATAAAACCGGAGGATATGTATACGGATCCGGAAGATGCAAAGCGATTTGTGGAGGAAACAAAGATTGATGCACTGGCGGCTTCCTTCGGAACGGCACACGGGTTTTACACTGTTGCACCTAAACTTGATTTTGCAAGGATTGAGAAAATAAAGAGTCTGGTAAAGATTCCGCTGGTTATGCATGGAGGATCTGGCGTGAATGCAGAAGACTATGTAAAAGCAATTCACTGTGGTATTCGTAAGATCAACTATTACTCTTATATGGGAAAAGCAGGTGTAGACGGAGTGAAATCGTGTCTGGAAAAACATAATGGAGAGGTAGCGTTTTATCATGAGATCGCAGCTGCAGCAACAGAAAAAATGCAGGAAAATGTTGAAAAAGCTATCAGGACATTCTCTATGCAGTCTTGATCTTTTTCTCAAATTAACTACTGAGAACAGGAGGAAAGTAAAGTAAATAGTTCTATGATAATTATATCATTTATAATTTTTGCCGGATTGGTTGCAGTTATTACGTATTTCAAAACCAGAAACGATAATATGGAAACCAGTGACGGATATTTCCTTGGCGGGCATAGCCTGACGGCAATTGTCGTGGCCGGATCGTTGATGCTTACAAATTTGAGCGTTATACAGTTTGTCGGACAATCGGAAAATGCATATCGTAACAATTTGAGTGTTATTGGCTGGGAGGCTGGTTCAGGAGACCGTTGTTCTTTTGTCCCAACAGAAACCAGATGACACGATAGAGATCGACTTAGACTTGGATGAACTGGATGCAACCAGTGCAGAGACGAAAGCGACCTATCAGGAAATCAAAGATTATGTGCTGAAAGAATTTGGCTTGAAGGTTTCAAATTTATATATTTCTCAAATCAAAAGGAAATGTGGAATCGAAGTAGGAGAGAACTATAATCTGCCAAGGACAGAAAATCCAAAAGTGCCACAGTGTCCGAAAGAGAAAGAAGATGCTATCAAGGCTGCCCTGAAATATTTTGCGATGATCTAAGGATATCGCTGATTTCAAGGAGGAATAACACATGAAAAGCACATTTGAAAAAATGGGTGGAACCTATACACTGGGAGCAGATGGAATTTACTATCCGAACCTTGTTAGTACAGATGAAGAACCGCATTATGGGAAATATGGGATGTTACGGAGAACATATCTGAAAGAGCATTGTCCGACAATGTATTCTCTGTATATGTTGGAAGACAGGCTGACAGCACATCTGAATGCTGTGGATGATGAAGCACAGGAGAGAATGGATGTTCTGGTGCGTCAGATGATGGAGAAGCAAGGCATTACAGAGGATTTAAAAGCTCGTGATCAGATGGCGTGGGTTGGAGTTATAAATAACATCCGGAATGCAGCAGAAGAGATTGTGTTAAAAGAATTAGTGTATATTTAAGGTAATGGAAAGCTCCTTCGGGAGCTTTTGGGTATAGTCATAATATTTACCGAAAGTACCTTTGAGCTGTTCAATCAATTTATCCCGAAAATCAGGACGTATCTGGATTCTGGTATCCAACAATTCTGTGTATTGTTCCGGATCAGGACGAAATTTTTCTTCTCGGAAAGCAGCGGCGTCTTTTTCAAGCTGTTTTTTAAGGGAGATGTCCTGAGAATAAAGAAGAACATGACGCAAAATTGCTTTTCAGCGGTATGCTTCTTAAAGAATACTATGTAAACAAAGATACTGGCGAAATAGAAGAAATACAGTAAAAACAAAAGCCTTGACCACGAAACAAATGGTTAAGGCTTTTCTTTATACTATTGTTATACTAAACTTACAGCGTGATATGATGTGATAGGCCGAGTTAGGGAAAGTAGAAATCCCAAAAAGGTAATACGGGTATCACTTATGGAGAGTTATGGAGAGATATGGCGAGTACCTGTTAATCTTTCAATTATCTGAAAGATGGAAACTGTGCGATCAGTAATTCATTAGCTGAGAACTGTATCCGTCCGTTTGTGATTGGCCGAAATTATGTGTTTAAGAACATAAAAAGAAGAACTGGGAAATGATTGATACGATTAATGAGCAACGAGTTCTGCGATTATCTATAGTATTGCAGAAACTGCAAAAGCGAATAATTTGAAACCATATGATTATTTTGAATATTTGCTTACTGAACTTCCAAAACATGAGGATGATACAAACACATATTTTCTGATAGAACTGTTGCCATGGTCAAAAACATTACCAGAGCATATTCGAAAACTTGTTAAAGAAACAGAAAAATAAGTTGGTCGCAAAAGCGACCAACTCTTTGTACGGCTTTAGCCTGTTCAAAATGTCTACGCAGCGTGTAGACATTTTAAACTATAACCCACCTGCTTTGCGGGTGGTGGCCATTGTTATACGCAAAAATCACCTTTCCGTACTATAATAGAGGTGTCCAGCCACTATTATGAAAGGAAAGGTGATTTTATGGCAAAGAAAACGAATGATTTATCACACACAAAATGGATGTGTAAATATCACATTGTCTTCACTCCCAAGTATAGACGAAAAATAATTTACAATCAATATAAAGCTGACATTCGAGACATTATAAAACAGTTATGCTCTTATAAAGGAGTGGAAATTATCGAAGGGCATCTTATGCCCGACCATATTCATATGTTGGTCAGCATACCACCCAAATATAGCGTATCTAGTTTTATGGGATATTTAAAAGGAAAGTCAGCACTTATGATATTTGATAGACACGCAAATCTAAAGTACAAGTTTGGAAACAGACATTTTTGGAGTGAGGGATTTTATGTTAGTACAGTAGGCGTAAATGACGCCACAGTGCGCAAATACATCCAAGAACAGGAAAAATATGATATTATGCAGGATAAACTTAGCGTAAAAGAATATGAAGACCCTTTTAAGGGTTAAGGCGAAGTAGTACCAATGCCCTTTTAAGGGCGGCGACGAGTCAAGAGCCATGTGGCTGGAGCAATAGGGTAGAGGGAGAAAAAAATTTTTTTCTCGCCCCTCCCATTGAACCGTACGTACGGGTCTCGTATACGGCTCTACAACTTATATTCCAACTTTAACTAAGTAATAGGATAGGGGATTGAGCAAATTAGCTCCGTCTTTTATCCTATTTTCAAGTAAATCTTTACTGATAATGAAATTTACTACGTTCATTCCACATCTTCTGTACCATCCAAGTCTTGAGTTCGCAACTTTAAAAATTTCTTCCTGATTACATCCAGTCTTATTTTTCCAGTTTAGATAACTTAAATTTCTATAGATGGTTTTTGGTCTTTTCCACTGTTTCATTACAATCACTCGCATTTTGTGCCTCAGCCATTCCCCAAGTTCTTCCATAAACAGCTTCATCATTCCAATTCTGAAATAATTTATCCACCCTCGTACAATCTCGTTTACTCTCTTAATTGTAACTGCAAGTGGTCTCGCTACCGCTTTTCCTCTTTTCAGATATTCGCTTAGCTTCTTTTTCAGTTTCTTTTTCTTTTCATTGGTTGGTCTGACTTTCCATTCCGAACCATTCTTTAGGAATGTGAATCCAAGATATTTACTTCTTGTCGGTCTTACCACTTTTGTTTTCGTAGCATTTACTTTCAGGAATAGCTTTCTTTCTAACCAACTACAAATGGATTTCATTACTCGATTGGCTGCCATCTCACTTTTGGTGAATATCAGCACATCATCAGCATACCTTGTGAAACAAAGTCCTCTTTGCTCCAGTTCTTTATCTAACTTATCAAGATAGACATTAGAACATACAACCGAAAGTGGGCCACCCTGAGGTACACCCGTGATAGTCGCTTTTTCCAGTCCTTTTTCCATTACTCCTGCTTTCAGATATTTCCGAATCAGATTTAATGTGGTACTATCGTTTACTTGCTCTCTTAGTATCTGAATTAACTTATCGTGATTTACCCTGTCGAAAAACTGTTCAATATCAATATCTACTACCCATTCATAGCCACTGTTCAGATAGCAGAGGGCCTGTCTGATTGCATCATGACAGCTTCTTCCTGGTCTGAATCCATAGCTGTATTCACTAAATATTTCTTCATAAATATCAGATATTGGCTGAGCAATTGCCTGCTGGATAGTTCTATCCAATGCTGTAGGGATTCCCAACGGACGTTGTTTTCCATTGTCTTTCGGAATGTATACTCTCCGTACTGGCTTCGGCATATAAGTTCTATTCCTAATGGATGTGACAATCGCATCCTTATTCTCCCTTATATAATCTCCCAGTTCCTCAACAGTAATTCCATCAACTCCACTTGCACCTTTGTTGGCTACCACCTTCTTATAGGCTTTGTTCAGATTTTCTTTTGTTAAAATCACTTCGATTAATTCCATTGTTGTTACTCCTCTGACTTATCCTAAGATTCATACATAACACCCCTCTAGATATAAACAGTATTCCTTGGTTACGTTCCTACTTTTCCTGTCCATCCGATTTCTGGCTCATGTATTATTTTAAACATAACGATTTGTACTATAAATCGTTTCAGTCCTTCGGCTTTTGCCTACTATGACATCATCTGACTCCCTCTCCAAACCTTTTCCGACCATACCTTTCAGTATGTGAGTAGGGTCTCCCGAGGTAAGACACTAATCTTTCATCCCACAACCTCTTGATTTACAACTTCGGTATACGTTTACCATTAGGGCTTCGGTTTGCCTTGCAACCTTACCCACCTAATCGCCTTATCAAGTTTCTGTACGTAGGTTCAAGGATTTTGCTATACCACTTCCTCCATCCATACCATTACTGATACCGACTTGTGGTTCGCTACACTTGGCGGTAAATACCCGTGACTGGACTTGCACCAGTAAGATTAGTACCATGCTCGGCGCACAAGCGAAAGCCAGCGCCTTGAGACGCTGGCCTAGCATTAAAGGCTTATAGCCGTCCTACGAGCCACCCGTTTCACGGGTGGGGGCGACTCAAGGTACTCATGTTCTACCGTTTACTTTTCAAGTATATTACAGAGCAAGACTATTAGAAAACTTATCTGAAGATGATAAATTAGTACCTGTTTTTGATTTGCTAGACTTAATCAAATAGAAGTAGCAAAATTAGAAATTTATTTAAAAATAATAATAAAAAAGTTTAAAATATCAGAAAAAAACAATTTAAATATGCACAAAAAAGAATGCTTAATTTACTACATATTAGCTAAAGTTAATATGAATACTAATATATATATTGACAATATGAAACGATTAGATTACTATAAAGAAAAAATAAACGCGTGTTTATAAGGAAAAAAATATGAATAGTGAAGAAATAGCAAAACTTGCTAATGTATCTAGGAGTACAGTTTCAAGGGTAGTAAACAATTATAAAAATGTACCTGAGACAACGAGAAAAAAAGTTCAAGATGTCATTGATAAATATGGATATACACCTAGTTCCTCTGCAAGAACTCTCGCTGGTAAATCTAATGATATTATTGGTTTGTTCATTGCAGACATTGACCATACAAATAATAATATGAAATGGGTTGGAATAAATTCTCCATACAATTCAGAATTATTATCAAAAGTTATTCAAAGTTGTAAAAAACGAGGATACATGGTTCTTGTCAATACTATTACAAAAGAAGAAGAATGTAGACAGCTTGAACAACACTTTAAGAATAGAATGCTTTTTGGAGGAATTTTTGTAGGTTTTCCTTATCATATGAAGGCATTAGAGGAGATATCAGAAAAAAAATATAACATGGTTTTTATCGACCAATGGCAAAAAAATGATAGTATCGCAAAAAATGTAAACAATGTAAATTGTGATAATGTTAAAGGTGCAAAATTAGTAGTAGAATATCTTATTGAACAAGGACATAGAGATATTGCTTTTGTAAAAGGTGATTACAGATTATCATCATTTGAAAGACTTCAGGGATATAAAGAGGCTCTTACCCAAAATGGAATTCCGATAAATGATGAATTAATTCTAACTGGTGAATACAGAGATGATACAGCTTATAATTCAGTAAAAAAAATGCTTGAAAAAAATAGGCCTACAGCAATTTTTTCAGCAAATGATATTATGGCTTTAGGTGTAGTCAAAGCAATAAAAGAATATAATCTTGATTTTCCTAATGATATAGCTGTTGTTGGATTTGATAATTTACAGTATATGGATTGGAGTAGTTTAAAGCTTACTACAGTAAAAGTAGATATGGATCAACTTGCAGAAAAAGCTGTAGACATGCTATTTAGTGGTGAAAAAGGAATTTATGAATTGTTACAGCCAGAGTTAGTTATAAGAGATAGTGTGCCTAAAATAAAATAAAAAAAGTCTTTTGACTTTTTTTTTAACATATTATAAACGCGCGTTCACTAAAGAGAATTTTAGATTTTTAATAAATATTAGTATTTTTAAAAGTATAAAAATTGTAAGTATATAAAATAGATAGATTATTTATAGCATAAGTTTTAAAAAATTATTGTAATATTAATAAATTATAGATAAGGAGTTATAAAAATGGGCTTGTTTAAAAGAAAAGTTGAAATTAGTTGTCCTATTGGTGGCAAAGTCTCACCATTGGAATATTGTCCAGATAATGTTTTTTCAAAAGGAATTACTGGAGAAGGTTGTGTAATCTTTCCAACTGATAATAAAGTATATGCACCATTTGATGCAAAGATAGAGTTTGTTTTTGATTTAAAACATGCATTAGTATTAAAAGATCAAGGTATTGAATGTTTAATACATGTTGGCTTAGATACAAATATTTTAAGAGGAGAGGGATTTGAAGTATTTGTTGAACCAAATCAAAATGTAAAAAAAGGAGAACTTTTATTACAATTTGATTTTCAAATTTTGAAGAAAAATAAATGTATTGATGTAACACCTTTAGTTTTTACTAATTTAAATAGAAGAGATATAACTGTAAATAAGTATGGTATGGTTGAAGCAAATGAACCATTTATTACAATAGAAAGGAAATGATAGATATGAGTAATAAAGGATTATCTTTAAAAGAAAAATATTCTTATGGTATTGGAGCAGTTGGTAAAGATATGTGTTGCGGAATTATCTTTACATATTGTATGTTATATTTTACAGATGTATTAAGACTATCAGCATCATTTGTTGGGACATTATTCTTTTTAGCAAAGTTTTGGGATGCTGTTAATGATTTAGGTATGGGAATGATAATTGATAACACACGTACAAGATGGGGAAAATTTAGACCTTGGTTAGCTATTGGAACAATTATAAATGCAGTTGTTCTTGTATGTTTATTTACAAATTGGAATTTATCTGGAACAGCTTTGTATGTTTTTGCTGCTGTTATGTATGTAGTTTGGGGGATGACTTATACAATTATGGACATACCATATTGGTCAATGCTTCCTAATTTAACATCAGACCCTGAAGAAAGAGATAAAATTGCTGTAGTTCCAAGAATATTTGCTTCTATAGGTGGTTCTTTATTAGTAGGTGGATTTGGTTTGCAAATAATGGATTATTTAGGAAAAGGAAATGCACAAGATGGATTTACACGTTTTGCATGGTTGATAGCTATTGTGTTTATAGTAACTGTTGGCATTACAGTTTTAAATGTTAAATCAGCTGACCGTAGTGAAACTAAAAAACAGGAAAAAACTTCTTTTAAACAAATGGTAGATGTAATTAGAAAAAATGACCAATTAATTATAGCTATATTAACTATTTTAACATTTAACTTTGCTATTAATTGTATAAATGGTGTACAGACTTATTATTTTATATATGTTACAGGTGATAAAGGTTTATTTTCAATATTTACAATGTTTGCTGCATTTGCAGAAATATTTGGTTTAATTATTTTCCCCAAATTAGCAAAGAAAATATCTAAAACACAAGTTTATTTCTTTGCAAGTGGTATACCTGTTATTGGTTTAATAGTACTTTTTATTGCAGGAATAGTTGCACCACAGAGTTATATTTTAACAGCAATTGCAGGAATTTGTGTAAAATTAGGTTCTGGTTTACAGCTTGGAACAGTTACAGTTGTATTAGCAGATGTTGTTGAATATGGTGAATATAAATTAGGAACACGTAATGAATCAGTTATATTTTCAATTCAGACATTGTTGGTAAAATTTGCATCAGCAATGGGGGCATTATTTACAGGTTTTGCATTAGATGCAACAGGATATATTCCAGATGCTGTACAATCTGCCTCTACATTAAATGGTATGCGTATTATTATGATTGGGTTACCTATTATATTTGTTATATTAAGTTTTATAATATATAAAAAATATTACAAACTTAATTCTGAATATATGAATAGAATTATAAATATAATTTATTTGAAAAAAACTGAAGCTAATGAAGATGATATTAATAACGAGTTTGAATTATAAAAAGCTGTTTGTTCTGATTGATTTAATTTAGAAAGGAAAAAATATGATAGTATATAACGAAAAACAAAAATATTTCAATTTAAGTAATAAATATATAAGTTATATTATGAATATTATGGATAATGGTCAAATTGGACATTTATATTATGGCAATAAGATTAGTGAGAATATATCTGTAAGTCATATGTTTAGACAACGTGGTTGTATTCTTGCACCTTGTACATATAAGAATAATCTTGATTTTTCTTTAGAACTTATGAGACAAGAATATCCAGCTTATGGTACAGGAGATTATAGAGAGCCGGCTTATCAACTTAGAATGAAAGATGGAAGCAGAATTACTAACTTTATTTATAAAACCCACAAGATTTATTCTGGAAAGAAAAAACTTGAAGGACTTCCAGCAACTTTTGGAGATGAAAAAGATGTAACAACATTGGACATAATTTTAGAAGATAGCCTTATAAACTGTCAGTTAATTTTATCATATAGCATATTTGAAGATTTACCTGTTATAGTAAGAAGTGCTAACTTTATAAATATGGGTGATAATGATTTGTATTTAGAGAGAGCATTGTCAATGTCTATTGATTTCTTTGACTCTGAATATGATATGGTTCAGCTTGATGGAGCTTGGAGTAGAGAGAGACATGTTCATATAAGAAAACTTGAAAAGGGTAAACAGAGTATTTCCAGTTCAAGAGGAGCAAGCAGTGCATCTCACAATCCATTCTTTGCATTAAAGAGAAAAAATACAACAGAAACAACGGGAGAAATATATGGTTTCACACTTATTTACAGTGGAAATTTTATAGCTCAATCAGAAGTTGATGATTATGATGTAACAAGAGCTATGATTGGAATAAATCCTTTTGAGTTTGAGTGGAAGCTTAAAAAAAATGAAAGTTTTCAAACTCCAGAAGCTGTAATAGTATATAGCAATAGTGGTATGAATGGTATGAGCCAAACTTTCCACAGTTTATTTAAAAATCATTTAATTAGAAGTAAATGGGCTAATAAAGTAAGACCAATTCTTATTAATAACTGGGAAGCAACATATTTTGATTTTACAGAGGAAAGTATACTTAAAATTGCAGAGAAAGCCAAAAGTCTTGGTATAGAATTGTTTGTTCTTGATGATGGTTGGTTTGGTGAAAGAAATAATGATAGTACTTCCCTTGGGGATTGGGACGTAAATTACAAAAAATTACCTAATGGAATAGATGGTCTTGCAACAAAAATAAACGATTTAGATATGATGTTTGGTTTATGGTTTGAGCCTGAAATGGTGAGCGAGATAAGTTCACTCTACGAAAAACACCCTGAATGGGCAGTTTCAGTTCCAAATAGAAATATGACCTATGGCAGAAATCAGTTTGTTTTAGATTTCTCAAATGATGAGGTTGTAGAGTATATTTACAATAAAATGGCTGATATATTAAACTGTGGAAAAATATCATATATAAAATGGGATATGAACAGAAATATAACAGAGGCTTATTCTAAAATACTTCCTAATAATAGACAGAAAGAATTTTTCCATAGATATATATTGGGAGTTTATAAGCTGTATGAAAAACTTACAACTGCATTTCCAGATATTCTTTTTGAGTCTTGTGCAAGTGGTGGTGGGCGTTTTGATGCAGGTATGTTATATTATGCACCACAGGCTTGGACTAGTGATGATACAGATGCAGTAGAACGTCTTAAAATACAGTATGGAACAAGTATGCTTTATCCTATATCATCAATGGGTTCTCATGTTTCAGCTGTACCAAATCATCAGGTTTCAAGAGAAACATCTCTTAAAATGAGAGGAGATGTAGCATATTTTGGTACTTTTGGTTATGAATTAGATGTTACAAAAATGTCAGATGAAGAAATTTCAGAAGTAAAAAAACAAATAGAGTATTTTAAAAACTATAGAGAAGTTATACAGTTGGGAGATTTTTATCGTTTACAAAATGGAGAAAACGGAAGATTTGCTTGGATGTGTATTTCGAAAGATAAGAGTACAGCCGTTGTTGCTTTCTATAAAGTTTTGGCACAGCCTAATCCTTCATTAAAGAAAATATGCCTTGAAGGTCTTATTCCATACGGAGAATATTATTGTGAAGAAACAAAAGAAACTTATTTTGGTGATGAGCTTATGAATTTTGGATTAATCTGTGAAACTGAATTTACAGGACTTATACAGGAAGACTCATATAAAGGAGTTTATCATTCTGGTACAGATAAAGGAGATTTTACTTCTTTTGTATATACGTTTAAGTTAAAATAATCTGATAATCCTTTAAATATAAAATTTTTTGTAACTATTCAGAACCAGCTTTACTCAAAGATGAAATCAGGGTGACCTGTGATCGCATTTTTGATTGCTTCGTAAGCATTGTATCCCTGTTTATATGCCGTGCCTACGTAGGACATGATTTTTAGATAATCTCTGGCACCTCCCTCAGTTCGGAAGCATCCAGATACTTTGGTCTTGACCTTTATCATCCAAAGATCACGTTCTGCCTGGTTGTTATCAAACGGGACATTGAAGTTATGGATAAAAAGGCAGACTGAGGCCTTGTAATTCGCAAGGCGTTCTACAAGGGCAAGGATTTTTCCTTTTTTCTTCCGACCACGTTTTTTCTCCGGGGTTTCGGGAAGTGGATTTTCCTTCCGAGCCTGTTCGATAAGTTCATCATACTTTTTATCAAACTTATGATAGTGATAATAGCTCAGAAAGTCCTTACCTTTCTCTACAGCTTTGTCTTTGACCTTTTTCATTTCCAGTAAAAGGTCTATAAATGCAGATGCCCACTTCTGCTCAGGATGATTTTCATCAATCCCCGTTAATTCACGGAGAAGATGGGCACAGCAGACTGCATGCTGAATATCCGAATAATTCCAGTAGGAAGCCCAGCAGTCATGCATAGCAATCCCTTTGAATTCCGGGAGAACACCGCATTGTTCCATGCCTGCATTTCCACGTTTGGGACTGATATCAAGATAGGTGTACTCACAGTTTGAGGCATCATGAACCCACCAGAGTTTTTTATCCACTCTGGTTCCTGTTTCATCGAAATGTCCAAGTGCGGAACCGATCATTTTATCCTTGATCTTACCTACTGTTTCACTCAGACTGTCAGCGCATCTTTTTACCATGCTGCTGATTGTTCCTGTTGCAATTGGAATGTTAAATACTCCGGAAAGAATCTCATGGGTGCGTTTGATGCTGACTGCACCTACGGTATTTAGCGCAACAGCTAATGACTGAAGGTTTTCGCCATACTGTACGGCTGCTTTTACATCAGAAGGGAAAGCACCTCTGCGTGTATCTCCATACCGCATACAGATTGGAAGTTCCAGTGCTTGATGCTCCGTTACATTGACTGTAACAACCGCATCAATAATATGGCGTTTCTATGCAATGCATGCAGTGCCCCTGCATATCTGATAATGTGGGCATTCTTCACATGCGGAAGGCATATGTTTGACTATTTCATCCGGAGCTGTTATTACCGCTAAATGCGTCCCCTGATGTCCGTTCTGTCCACCAACCTTTTTACCGGATGGTTTTCGTAGACTTTTTGGGGCAGGCTTTTTGAAACCATCACTTGAAGGTGGTTTGGAACTGTTTTTGGAGTTCTTATTAAGCTGTTCTTTTAGTTCCTGTATCGTCTGATTGAGTTGAGCGATTAGCTGTGTTTGCGCATTGATTGTAGCATTCAGGGAATCTACAGTTGATGTTAATGAATTAACCTGCTGTAATAACTGCTTATTCATTTCATCTTTTGTCAATCAGACCACCTTCTTCCGTTAAAATTTGATACTTCTATTTTAACGGAAAATGGGGTAAAAAGCGAATCGTAAGATTTTGGCATACTGTCAAAATGATGGTGGATAACCAGAAAAAATCAGAGATTAAATGCTGATAACATTCGGATAAAATCCACAAAAATGCTGTTATCTGGATAAAACTAAGAAGTTATGTTTCAGTAATCCACAAACCCAAAGTACTTGGCCGTCAAACTGAAAAATTATCCACATTTTACACTAAAACGATGACGAAACAGAAATTTTATTTTCTCTGTTTTGCCGAAAAATCAAGATGTACTTAACGGGGTACTGAATAGTTACGTAGATTATTACAATCTTGATGTTATTATTTCTGTTGGTTATCGTGTAAAATCAAAACGAGGAACACAGTTCAGAATCTGGGCAACTGGGATTTTAAAAGAATACATGAGAAAAGGTTTTGCTTTAGATGATGATCGTTTGAAAAATCTGGGTGGCGGTGGATATTTCAAGGAATTGTTGGAGAGAATCCGTGATATTCGTGCATCCGAGAAAGTGTTTTATCGTCAGATTCTGGAAATTTATGCAACGAGTATAGATTATGATCCGAAAGCGGAAATATCCATTGTATTTTTCAAAAAAGTGCAAAACAAAATTCACTACGCAATTCATGGACAAACTGCAGCAGAAGTAATCTATAACAAAGCAGATGCAGAAAAAGAATTACGTGCAATGGGACAGCTGGTATCGGGATATCTTGATTTTGCAGAACGTCAGGCAGAACGAGAACAGGCTATGACAATGAGGAACTGGGCAGAGCATCTGGATCGGATTCTGACAATGAGCGGTGAACAGCTTTTGCAGGGGAATGGAAGTATATCACACAAACAGGCTGTTGATAAAGCAAGCAGCAATACCATCAATCTTGACGGTAACGCTGCCTTTATAATCCATCAGCATGTTGTAGATCTGGGCAGCTGCAACACAGTCACCACCTGGTGAATTGATCCAGACAGTGATATCGCCAGAGCCACTTAAGAGCTCCTCTTTAAAAAGGGCCGGTGTGATATCATCGTCAAACCAGCTTTCCTCGGCGATGGTTCCGTTCAGGAACAGTGTTCTTGTTGTCACTGTTTCCTGTGTCTCCTGATTCGTCTGTGTCTGATTTTTCCAGTTAAAGAACGTTGCCAACGATTACTTGACAGTAACTCCTCCGTGTGTCTACGCTTAGATCACTTGTAGAATAATAAATAAAATGCTATTATTAATAAATAATCTAACAAAAATGATATAAAGGAGAAGGACATGACACTAAAACATCTAAAGATTCAAGCGCAGATGAGCTTTATTCTAGAGAGGTTCACATTCTGGCATGTGTTGAAGAATTAGATAAGATCATCCGAAATAACAGTGAAATAGAAGAACTGTGTATTGGTGGAACAATGACAATGGGAAATTTTATACTTCCGACAGCCATTTCGGAATTCTGTAAGCTCTTTCCGACAGTTAAAGTGAAAGCGGTCGTGTCAAATAGTTCAGATATATAACAGAGAATCCTGGATAATCGATTGGATTTTGCTCTCATTGAGGAAAATATTAATAATGAATATTTGGAAAAAGAATATCTTCGCATCGATTACATGTGCGTAATTCTCCCCAAGGAACATCCGCTTTTTGGGAAAAAAGAATCTATATGAAAGATATTGTGGAATATCCAGTGCTCTTACGTGAAGAAGGAAGTGCCAATCGTACTTATTTAAAACATGTTTTTGCAATGTATGATATTGCAATTGATCCCGTTTGGGAAAGTGCAAATCCACAGGCGTTAATCAACGCAGTGGAGAAAGAACTTGGAATCTTTATTTTGCCGGAAAAATTGATGAAGCGTGATTTGTTGGAAGGAGGAATAGAATCTCGAAAATTACAGGATGAAGAATTGACATGTAAGGCATATTTGATTTGGCATCGGCAAAAAAATATGTCTGAGGAGTTAAAGAACTTAAAGGAAGTATGTAAAAATATAACGGAGAGGGAGTGGTAGTATGCTGCAAACAGTTTTGATCAAACCGGCATCCGGACTTTGCAATATGCAATGTGATTACTGTTTTTATTGTGATGAAGCTGCCAAAAGGGACGTTGCATCGTATGGAATGATGGAAATCGAAACCATTGAAAATATAATTCGTAAAGTTTTAAAGCAAGGAAAAGGAAATATCTGCTTTGCATTTCAAGGTGGTGAACCGACCTTGAGAGGACTAGAATTTTTTGAAAAGGTCATCAAATTCGAACATAAATACAATATCCATAAATGTGAAATCTTAAACACCTTGCAAACTAATGGATTCTGTGTAGATGACAAGTGGTGTCGTTTCTTAAAAAAACATGAATTTTTGTTAGGAGTTTCAGTGGATGGAACGGAAACACTTCATAATTTGCATCGGCATGACAAAAACGGAGCAGATACTTATCAAAAAGTCAGAGATAGTATTGCAATGTTCGAGAAGTACCAAATCGAATATAATATTTTAACGGTTGTAAATCGTCAGGTAGCTGAGAATGTGAAAGAAATATACAAAGAATACAAACAAAATGGATGGAAATATCAACAGTATATTACCTGCTTAGATCCATTTGGGGAACCGCAGGGACAGAGACCTTATTCGCTTACACCAGAAATTTATGGACAGTTTCTCATTGATTTATTTCAGTTATGGTATAAAGATTGGAGAAGAGGAAAAGCTCCCTATATTCGCCAGTTTGAAAATTATGTTGGTATTTTGTTGGGATATCCGCCGGAATCTTGTGAGCAGAGAGGAATTTGCAGTGTACAATGCGTAACAGAAGCAGATGGTAGTGTATATCCATGTGATTTCTACGCGATGGATGCGTACCGACTAGGAAATTTTAATACAGATCAAATCACAGACTTCTTTGAACGAAAGGAATCAAAGCAGTTTGTAGAAGAATCGAAAAAATGGAGCGAGCAATGTAAACAATGTGAATATTTTTCGCTTTGTCGTTCAGGATGCAGAAGAAGCAGAGTAGGAGAAAAAGATGCAGGTACTTATCGAAACTATTTTTGCGAAGGGTATCGCAAATTTTTCCAAGTATGTGGAGCGAATCTTATGGAAATTGCAAAATATGTGAGCGAAGAAAGATCATGAAAGAGAGGCAAATGGGTCTGGAAGCAAAAGCAGAGAAAACAAAATATTGATTTGCAGATGCAATGAAGAATTGTATGAGAAGAACGCCTCTAGAGAAAATTACAGTCAAAGAAATTGTAGAAGTTTCTGAATCGACAAGACAAACTTTTTATCCTCATTTTAAGGATAAATACGATTTAATCAATTGGTATTTTGATAAAATTTTATTAGACTCTTTTGAACATATGGGATAGGGAAAGACCATATATGAGTCATTGTTTTTATCGGCGGTGTGAAACGTTGGATCTGTTGACAAACTAGAGAAAAATGGCTTTCTGTATGGTATACTTATTATATCAATTGCAGGAGGTCATTTCTTATGATGGGAAAACAAAGCGGACAACTCCAGATGGTAATCCTTGATATAGATTCCATGATTCCAGAAGATCATCTTCTGAGACGAATTAAAAACTGTGTAAATTTTGATTTTATATATGAAAAGGCAGCTTCCTGTTATTCCCATGTTGGCAGAAAATCTATCGATCCCGTTGTTACGATAAAAATGCTGCTGATTGGTTATCTTTATGGGATCAAATCAGAGCGGAGGCTTGAAGAGGAAGTATCTCTTAACCTTGCTTACCGCTGGTTTTGTGAAATTGATCTTATGCATACGGGCTGCTTTTCCGGGTATTACCGGCTTATCCGGATATTTGTGTTCTAATGCCTGGATACCTGTCATCTCATCTACGGATATAGTATGGCCGCCTTTTTCACGGACTTCTTCTGCCTCATGGTAAACAGTACAGATTTCATTCACTTTTTCTGCAAAGGTTTCCGGAGAATCCACTTTCTCGGAGGAATGAAGCCAGTAACGGATGAGATGTGGGTGGATTTCCCCCATATTAAAAAAACGGCTTACCGTTTTGGCAGATATGGAATCCACAATCCCTTCCTTGATTACAGCGTCCACAAGCAGATTAAGACTCCAGTGACTGACCTCATATCCAAATTCCTGCGGATCACGGCAGGCAATCTCGAGGATTTTGATGATCTGCTCATCTGTGTAATGTGAGGGCTGTCCTGGACGTGGGCAATCATTAAGGAAGGAAGAAACGGCTTCTTCCAGATGGGAAGTTTTTTTTCGGCAACCTCCTGAAAAAGAGGAAGACTTTTGAGGAAACGTCCCCGCCACGCTGTACCTGGCGGGCTGGAAATGTCCTGCTTTTTGCAAATTGGAAAGAATGTGGCGGATGTCTTCTGGTATTTTAACAGGGGCAGCAACAAATGGCATATGAATGATCTCCTTGCGTTTTCTTTTAATTATTCCATATATTAGAAATATTTTCCATAGAAATATTATTCAAAAATTAATGCAATTTTGTACTAGGCTTGAAAAAGGAGCTGGAGTTATTAGGAATCCAAGATTATACAGCTATACGTGAATATCAGAACAATGCAATGAAAAAAGGATTCTGTTATGAGGAAGAAACAGATCGCTTTGTATGTAGACAGGGAGAATATTTAGGATTTCAGAAATTACTTTATAAAAAGTCAACGCAGAACTATTACCGTCTATATAGCCGTTCAAAAAAACAATGTAAAAACTGTCCGTATTTTTCAGCCTGTGCCACGGATCTGGGTACAGTCAGAATCAATGCGAGTCCTTATTATCCCTCTTTTTATCGAAATGGCAAGAAAGTAGGGAACAGTGATTATCTGAGGATCATGAGGCTTAGGAAGATATGGGCAGAAGGAACCTTCGCAGTTTTAAAACGAGAACATAAATTGAATAAAATCCAGAAAAGAGGCCTTCAGAAAGCGATAGAAGAATGCCTCTTATCGGTAACGGCATTAAATCTAAAACGGCTGGTAAAAGCGGTTTGAATAACCGAATTTACCAGCTGTTTTATGAATGTTAAAAAAAACATGCAGAAACAGACAATGAAAAAGTGAGTTTTTTCCATAGGCTCAGCTAGTCCAAGAAAATGTCCGCACCTCCGGCTCTTAATATATAATTGTACCGCTTTAAATATAGAGATGGAGGAAGTTTGAGTTAGCAATTAAAGGTTTTCGAAAATTTGAGGGAAATAACGATAATATCCTTTTCCATATTTTCGGGATTTTTTATGCATTTCGGTATATAACACATATGCTTTTTTCTTTGCTTCTTCTTGATCTGCAATAAGTAAACGATATTCATTTTCGGAAAGCAGTGTATAATCGCTGAAAAGTTTTAAATGAATTGTGAAATACTCTCTTGCATCAGCAGGCAGTGTAAAGTGTAATGCTTTGAAACTCTTTGAAGAATTCATCTTTACAGACACATCAAATACCTCGGAATGAATGGTGTTTCCGAAACAGTCTTTCACTTCGCAGACATAATGTAAGTCAGGGAATTCCTTGTAGTAATCGTTGATTATATATAAGTTTCCGGAAAAATTCTCATTGGGAAGCCATCTTCGTTTGGAAAACTCCAAAGAAGGAAGGAGTGGCTGATAGGACCGTTTGACATAGTCAAAAGATTTTTTCTTGGTACCATAGTAATCAATAATATCCCATTTGATAATTGGCCAATTTGTTATAAAATGACACAAAGCAACGCCACTTACGTGTGGTTTCTGGCGACGGAAATGTTCCAAGGCAAACTGTGCCACAGTACCCTGAGAAATCTGTGTTGCTTCAACAAATTCCTCCAGAGATCCCATTCTGGTATCGCCAAACACTTCATAATTTAAATTTTTAAGAACATCAATATCCGCCGCGTGATATCCCCAGCTCAATCCCATAGGCCATAATTCGTTTTGAGGAATGAATTTTCTGAGACTTTCCACATTTGGAGCGGAAGCAGCTGTAAGTTCGGGAATAATACAATAATCCAGATTCGGATAATAATCTTCCATAAAAATTGCGCCGGCAGCATAGTAATGAGAATTAGCATGAGCGGATTCTTTTGTAGCGTAACCCATGCGTATACCTTCTTTTGAACTCAGAGGGGAAGCATCAGCATAAGGGACGTTAGTTAATTGATTTGTGATTTTTCCAATCATCTGCATCAATGCTTTGTTTCCACTTTCCACATGTGCTTCAGTAAAAAATACTTCTTCGCCCCCCATCCACATGATATTAGAAGGGTGATTTCTTCTGGAAATCACAGAACCCTGAATTTCCTGCGTTACTTTGTCAAGATAGCTTTGATCTGTCCGGAATTCCTGTGTAGCGAACGAAAAATTAGTCCAGACTGTGATACCAAGTTCATCACAGATATCGTAAAATTCTTTGGTTTCTGCAGGATGCCAGCCAAAAATACGTAGATTGTTGATATTCGCTTCTTTGGCGTTTTCCAGAAACATTCTGTATTTTTGAGAGGAATTCCGTCCATAGAAGAAAGACGGCTGTCCACCCCAACAGGCAGAACGCAAAAACATTGTTTTACCATTAATAGTAAATGTCCAGGGAATCTGAGATTCTTCCGATGTGAAACCTGGATTCATCTGCATTGTTACGGTACGAATACCAGTTTTATCGTGGATGGAATCCAGAATGGTTTCATTTACAGTCAGCTGAATCATGAGATTGTAAAGGAATGGTTCACCCAAATCGTAAGGCCACCATAATTTAGGGTCTTCTATATCAAAGGAGCAGGAGATCGTAGAATCACCGGAAGACAAACAAACAGATTGTTTACAGGTGTGTGTAAGATCCTGATCTGCCAATTGAATTTGAAGTTCGCCGTTTAATTCTTCTTGCTGCAGATTTCGGATATTAATATCAAAATGAGCCGTGGCCAGATTGTTATGGATGTCATATTCACATCGATAATTTTCAATAACAGATTTTTGTGTTCCTATCAGTTTTACTGATTGCCAGATTCCAAACGGGATCAGTCCGGTCAGATAATCACCGGCGAAATTATGTTTCATACCAGCGAAATTCTGCTGATTTTTTGGCGGTGGATCTAATTTTACTGTCAACAGATTCACAGGAACATGTGGCTGACTGTAAATAAGATGATCTGTTACAGTAAATGAAAAGGATGAATACATTCCTTCATGCGTTCCTAAATAGATCCCGTTTAACCATACCTCACAGGAATAATCAACACCTTCGAAAACAAGCTGGATATCTTTACCAATCATGTCTTCTTCTACGTTGAAGGCACGATTGTACCACCATTCATATTCCTGTACCCATTTTGCTTTGTGCATGTTTCTTCCGAAATAAGGATCTTCAAGTTCTCCTGCCAAGTACAGATCCGTATAGACGTCTCCTGGAACAGAAGCAGCATTCCAACTGAAATTGTTGCCGGACAATTCGCTTTTTAATAAGTGAATTCCTTCAGCTACTCCCTGTCCAATACGCATTTTTTCCATTTTCCAGTTTCTGCCGCTTAAATCCTGAACGCATCTGCCGGATGTGGTAGAAAGATGCTTCTGCAGTGGCTGCCCTGCTTCTAAAGCGAAGTAATCTTTGTTTGTTTTCATTCAAAAACCTCTTTTCTTTTATCTTATGATATTATATAATACACATATAGAAGAAAAAATAATATATCAAATCGGAGAGGTTTAAACTGTTTTTTTTGCATGATTCGGAGGTTTGAATGGATATACAATTAGAAAGTGTGTTTTCCATGTTTTACCAGCCAGATGAATGTATCAGTGGTTTTTCATACAGCAGTCATGAGATGATTTATTTTTGTAACGGATGCGGGAGAGTAAGAATTAATAAAACTGATTACAAATATGAAAAGAATTCAGTTCTGCTTATGAAAAATACAGATATAAAAGATTATGTGGCAGAAAGTTATACGGAATATATATGTATAAGATTCAAAAGTAAAAAAGAAATTCAAATGTTACAATCCGGAATCTACCCTTTGGGTAATAATATCGCGCATCGATTATTTTTGCGTATCGTGGAAGAATATACTAATAAAAAATTAAGATATTATGATCTGTGTAATGTGATAATTGTGGAAATTTTGATACAACTGGAAAGAGAAAGCAGGGTGGAAAATAAAGATAAGGATATTTACCAGCTGATTAATGAAATAGATTCGAGTCTGATATTTCGGAAAAATGTATTTGATATATCAAAAGAAATGAATTACAATTATGACTATCTACGGCAGAAATTTAAAAAGATCACAGGGGTATCTATTAAAAAATACATTATTCAACAGAGGATTCGAAATGCATGTGCCTTATTGGAAGAAAAGAATTATTCCTGTACAGAAATTGCACAGATGTGTGGATTTGCTTCATCTTCACAGTTCAGCAGAATATTTAAAGAAGAAATGGGATACTCTCCAAAGTTCTATCACGGTGAATAAACGGGAAGAACAATGATGAAAAATGAGAAGCGGAGGTAATGTTATGCCAAGAATAGGAAGGGATTCTGTAGCGACAGCAACGGAAATTTTACTGAACAAAATAGAAAATTATGAAATAAAATCAGGAGATGTGGTTTCTGATGCGGAAATTGCAAAGGAATTAGGAGTCAGTCGTACGCCTGTGAGAGAAGCGATGATGCTTTTGGTTGATAACGGGGTGTTAGAACGAAAAAGATCCAAGTTCATTGTAAGTCCTATTCATCTTGATGATATTATAGAAATCATTGAGGTGCGGGAGGCAATAGAAGTAAAAGTACTGGAAATCATTTTGAATAAAGACAGGGTATCCTTGGAATTTTTAGAAAATATTTCTGAATTACAGAAAAAATTGCGTGAAAATATCATGGTAGGAAATTTGGAAAATATTTTTCAATGTGATCATGAGTTTCATCAAATTCTATTTGAAGCGGCAGGAAACAAACGATTTCTAGACATTAATCACAGGATTAATTTACAGACACAGCGTACGCGATGGCTGACACAGTTAACACCGGAACGTTTTATGGAAACATATAACGAGCATGAACAAATTTTAGCAGCATTGAAGAAAAAAGAAATTGCTCAGGTGAAAGATGCTATGTTATTGCACTTGAAAAAGACAAAAGAGAATTATACTTCTATTTTTTCTAATGAAAAAATTTTTAATATGGTGACTTCTCTTTATAATGAAATGTAAATAAATATGCAAGTTGAGAGGGTATTAATAAAATGAAAAAACAAATTATTTTACTGATGACAGACACAACCAGAAAGGATATGTTAGGGTGTTATGGGGATGAAAGAATGAAGACACCGAATCTGGACAGGCTGGCAGCGCAGGGATTGCGCTATGAAAATGCGTACACGTGTCAACCAGTATGCGGTCCGGCAAGAAGTGCAATTTTTACCGGAGTATTCCCTCATTCAAATGGTATGGTGACTAATTCTGTTGCACTCGGAGATAATGTTAAAACAGTTGGACAAAGACTCAGTGATCATAATATTCATTGTGGATATATCGGGAAATGGCATCTGGATGGTGGAGATTATTTTGGATTGGGAAAATGTCCAGAAGGGTGGGACGAAGAGTATTGGTATGATATGCGCTGTTATCTTGAAGAATTAACTGCAGAAGAGAGAATAAAATCCAGAAAATCAGATACTTCTTATGAGGAGGATATGAGTGAAGATTTTACTTATGCTCATCAGTGTTCAAACCGTGCCCTTGATTTCTTGGAAAAATATAAAGAGGAAGATTTTTTTCTGGTGGTGTCTTATGATGAACCACATGGTCCTAGTTTGTGTCCTGCACCTTATAATACCATGTATTCCGGATTTAAGTTTGCAGATAACCCGAATTTTCAAGATGACTTAAGTAAGAAACCTTTCATGCAAAGATTGTGGGCGGGTGATGCACTTCATTCCAGTATACAGGAAATAAATCGTCCTTCAAAACAATTGGCTTTATTTTTAGGATGTAATTCTTTTGTTGATTATGAAATGGGACGAGTGATAGATAAGATTGATGAATTATTACCTGATGCACTTGTAATTTATACATCTGATCATGGAGATATGTTAGGAGCCCACAGACTTCAAATGAAAAATGCAACCGCGTATAAAGAAGTGGCGAACATACCTTTGATCATACGTGGGGGAGAGAAAGGAAAAGTTATTACAGAGCCGGCATCTCATATCGATCTTACACCGACGATTATGGATTATATGGGACTTCCTGTTCCTAAATTGTTGGAAGGAAAAAGTATGTTGCCACAGATACGAAATCATGAAGAAAAAATTAATGATGAAGTATATCTTGAATTTACACGTTACGAGACGGATCATGATGGTTTCGGAGGATTACAGATGATGCGGGCTGTTGTAAATGAACGTTACAAGCTAGTAATTCATCTTTTGGACAGTGATGAACTGTATGATATGGAAAAAGATCCGTATGAGATACATAATCTTATCAACAACGAAGAATATAGTTGTGTAAGAAATGAACTGCATGATTTGTTGTTGGAACATATGAATCAGACCAGAGATCCTTATCGTGGATATCAGTGGGGTGTCAGACCATGGAGAAAAGATAAAACTGCTCGTTGGGAAAATGATGGTTATACAAGACAAAGAGAAAATGAGGAATATGAGCCCAGGCAATTAGATTATGATACAGGGCTACCTATGATCACAGCGGTGAGAAAAAAGACAACGATGGATGAGAAAAGATAGTATCAGAGAAAAAACGGGATAAAACTTTGGTTTTGACCCGTTTTTTTTTGAAATTAGAGGAAATATAATATACAAAATTAAATATAAAATGGGATAAGAATCAATATTTTATAAATATATGAAAATCCATAATTATGCAAAATACATAAAAAGTGACAAGAAAAATTATGTAAAACATGGAATGTTACAAAAGGTATTGAAAAGAAAAGAAAAATAGAATATAATAAATGTACAAAAACAAGTCAAATAAAATGTTAAATAGGAGGAAAAACAATGAAAAAGAAACTGATAAGTCTACTGGTTGTTACAGCAATGGTAGTAGGATGTATGAGCGGTTGTGGAAGTGAAAACAAGAAATCAGACTCTGCAAATGGTGCAAAAGAGGGAAGCAATGAAATCTCAATGATGATTTTTGAAGATGCAGCTGCTCCGTTTTCTGAAGATTGGCTTTCTTTAAAAATGATTGAAGAGAATGCAGATGTAAAGCTGAATATTCAGTCTGTGCCGGTTTCTGACCAGGCTACGAAAACCCAGGTGGTATTTAATTCCGGGGAGATACCGGACATTGTTACAAAAACATTCCCGAAACCAAAGGATGCTTTGTCCGGTCTGTTGTTGCCAGTCAGTGATTATGTGGATAAACTTCCTAACTTTCAGAAATACCTGAAGGACAACGGTTTGGAAAAATATATGGACAGACAGAGAATGGCAGACGGAAAATACTATATGCTTCCGATTAAAGCAAAAACGGCTACGATTCAGGATCATCAATGGTTGATCAGAAAAGATATTCTGGAGAAAAATAATTTGCCAATGCCAACTACGTTGGAGGAACTGAAAGATGTAGCGTTAAAATTAAAAGAGTTATATCCGGAATCAACACCTATTTCCAATCGTTTCTATACGAACAATATTATGGCAGGAATTGCAGGCGCTTATAATACAATTGCCGGCTGGACATTAGGAGATGGAATGTTTTATGATGAAAAGCAGGATAATTGGGTGTTTGCTCCTACAACTGATAACTGGAAACAGTTTGTTACTTATGCGAGAGAATTATATGCATCAGGAGCGTTAGATCCGGAATTTTCTACACAGGATTCTAGTGTGTACGAACAGAGAATTGCCAAAGGCGAAATATTTATTGTATATGACTGGGCTACAAACTGTAAACTTTTCAATCAGGAAGGAAAGGCTTTTGATGAGAATTTCAATATGGTTGCAATGGCACCTCCTGAAGGTTTAGAAAATGAATATGCATTGCAGTGGAACGGACCATGGGAACAGGCATGGGTACTTCCGGCTACTGTTGCAGAACAGGATAATTTTGAAGCGATATTACGAATGATTGATTGGCTTTATTCAGATGAAGCTATGGTAGCTATGACTTTTGGAGAAGAAGGTACTACATATAAAGTAGAAGATGGAAAGAAAAAGTTTCTGGATGATACGATCAATTATCAATCGGACTATGGTCTTTACGAAAATAATTTCTGTGTAAGATTCGATACCGAATATTATAAGGCTACGCTTCCACAGGAAGTAGTGGATATCTATGATTATTGTGTTGAAAATGACTGTGTACCGCCTGTCAATCCGGCATCTCCGTTGACTCCGGAGCAGATGGATGAAACATCCGCGGTATCGTCTACCCTGGTAGACTATGTAAGTGCATCTTTGGAAGGATTTATTTTTGGAACAATGGATGTAGAAAAAGACTGGGATAGTTTTGTGGAAAAGTGCGAGAATAAAGGCTACAAACAGTTAGAAGAAATGTACAGTGAAGCATGGGCAAATAGATAGACAAAAAGAGTTGAAAACTGTAAAGTAATGAAGGGATACGGTAGCAGTGAATTTGCTGCCGTATCTGATTCATGTAGATAACCGAGTGAAGTTCGGAGGCCTAAAATGAAAAAAAGCAAAAAAAAAGAAAAGAAACCTGGTTTTACAGGCATAAAAGAACTGGGAACCAGTATGAAAAAGAATACAACGTTATATATTTTTTTGATTCTTCCTATTATTTACTTTGTAGTATTTAAGTATATTCCTATGTTTGGAAATATTATTGCTTTTCGTAAATACGTTCCGGGGCAATCATATTTTGGCGTGTCCTGGGAAGGATTCCGGTATTTTGAAATGTTTTTAAAGGATGAGGCTTTCTGGAATGCCTTTAAAAACACGGTAGTTCTGAGTGGTATCAGTTTACTGATCTGTTTTCCGATACCGATTATTTTTTCACTTCTTTTGAATGAATTAATGCAAAAGAAATTTAAAAAAGTAGTGCAGTCTGTTACGATTATTCCTCGATTTCTTTCTGTGGTCGTTGTAGTGGCAATGATGAATGCCATGTTATCACCATCTACAGGAATTGTAAACAGAATCATAGAATATTTTGGCGGAGAGGCCATTTATTTTATGAATGATCCTTTCTGGTTTCGAATTATTTACATATGCTCTGAATTATGGCAGTTTGTAGGATGGAATTCGATTATTTATATGGCGGTTCTTTCTTCTGCAGATCAGGAACAGTATGAGGCAGCTATGGTAGATGGAGCGGGAAAAATTAAACAGGCCATTCATATTACACTCCCGATTATGTTGCCTACGATTGCCATTAATCTGATAATTTCTCTGGGAAATATCCTGAATATAGGTTTTGAAAAGGTACTTCTTATGTATACTCCAACAACATATGAAACAGCAGACATTATTCAGACGTTTGTATATCGTATTGGTCTTATGGGCGCTAATTATAGTTATGGTACTGCAGTTGGATTATTCCAGGGAGTAATCAGTCTGACATTATTGTGGATGGCAAATCGTATTACGAATAAACGCTGGGGATGCGGATTGTGGTAGGAGGACAATGAAGAATGAAAAAGAGCAAAAGTAGAATTGTATTTGAAATATTTAATATTATTTTGATGGTCGTCCTTATTGTTCTTACTTTATACCCGATTTTAAATCAATTGGCGGTTTCATTGAGTAGTAATACAGGAATCTTAACAGGAGAGGTTAAACTTTTACCAATTGATTTCAGTTTGGATACATATAAAGGTTTGATGAAAGAAAGTAAGTTCTGGATTAATTATAAAAATACCATCGTGTATACTGTATTGGGAACAGTGATTGGCCTTTTTATGACAACGATCTGTGCGTATGCTTTATCGAAAAAGAGACTGGTTGGAAGAGTAGTCATTTTGAGATTAATTGTATTTACGATGTTTTTTGGTGGTGGACTGATCCCGACGTATAATTTGATTAAAAATCTGAATATGTTAGATACAATATGGGCGATTGTTATACCTGGAGCTATCATTCCGTATAATGTATTACTGATGAAGACTTATTTTGAAGGATTACCGGTTGAGTTGGAAGAAGCCTCCAGTATTGACGGATTATCTCAGTTGGGATTTTTTACTAAAATTGCCTTGCCTTTATCTAAACCAATTTTAGCGACAATGACCTTATTTATTTCGGTTGCATACTGGAATGACTGGTTTGCTGCATTGCTTTATTTGAATGATGGAGATCGTTATCCGGTTACTTTGTATTTGAGAAATATTATGATGGGTGCAACAATGGCATCTCAGACTGGTCTGAATATTGATGCTTCGACAGTACAGTCCGTACCGGAAGGTATTCAGGCTGCTTCGATGATTTTGGTAATTGTACCTATTTTATGTATATACCCGTTTGTACAGAAGCATTTTGTCAAAGGTGTAATGATTGGATCTATAAAAGGTTAAAAAGAAAAAAGGAAAGTTGTTTGTGCTAATGATACAAAATTGAAATTTAGTTTTGGGGAAAATTGTTCAGTAGTTTGTGGACGAATAATTGTAAAAGATAGCTAAAAGAAAATTTTGGTCGTAGGGACAAACAACTTTTTTTGAGGTAAAAGTGTATGAGAGAAAAACTGAATATGAATCAAGGATGGAAATTTTACCGGGGAGAAATTCCATATGATACGATCAGAGGACATTTTGCGACGTATATGCATGCGAAAGCTCAGAGTGGACAAAATGCAGCTTCAGAATTATTTTATGAAGGTGCATTTTCAGACGTTGTGTTGCCGCATGATTATGTGATTGAACAGATCCCTTCGGCAGATAATAATGAATCGCAGGGGGGATATGAGAGAGAGAATGCATGGTATCGCCGGACTTTTCGATTAAACCGAAACGATTCGGATAAAAGAATAGTGTTATATTTTGAAGGAGCAGGAAAAAATACGGAGGTATGGCTGAATGGCCATCCGGTAGGCCAGAATTCAAGTATGTATAATAGCTTTTATATGGATCTGACTCCTTATGTTTACTGCAATGGGGAAGAAAATGTGATTGCCGTACATATTACAAATGATGGTGATGTGGAAGGATGGTGGTATGAAGGAGCAGGAATTTACAGGAATGTCTGGCTGATTAAAACGAATAAAATTGCTCTGGATATGTGGGGAATAAGGGTAAAACCAAAAAAACTTCATGGAGACTGCTGGGATCTGGAGATGGATTTAGATATTTACAGTTTTGAAGAATGTCAGAAACTGAAAATTGTTTATCAGGTTCTGAATTCAGAGGGGACAGTTGTCTGTGAAGGAGATGATAATACAATCGTTGAATTTGGAAAGAACAGGAAAAAGATGAATGCAGCTATTCATTGTCCGGTTCTTTGGGATTTGGAGCATTGTGCTTTGCATAAAGTCAGAATTTGCTTATACAGAAAAGAGGAGCTGCTAGACCAGGATTGTGCAGACTTTGGTTTCAGAGATATAAGATTTGATCCGGATCATGGATTTTTTCTGAATGGAAATCAGATAAAATTAAGAGGTGTCTGTATGCATCAGGATCATGGAAGATTAGGAGTAGCAGTACCTGCAAATGTGGCTGAGTATAGAATCAGAAAATTAAAGGAACTGGGAGTAAATGCATATCGATGTGCACACCATAATCCGGACCCGGCAATTCTGGATATATGCGATCGTCTCGGGATGCTGGTTATTGATGAAAATAGAAAGTTTAATTTCAGTGAAGAAACTCAGAAACAAATTTTATCTATGTGCTATCGGGATATGAATCATCCGTCTGTGATTCTATGGTCTGTCGGAAATGAAGAACCTTTGCAGGATTCTGAGGTTGGAAAACGATTAGTAGAGAATATGAAAAAATTTATTCATACAATTGATCCGCTCAGACCGGTAACAATTGCGTTAAATGGAGGATTCTATGATTCGTTTGCAGCAACTGCTTCGGATGTAGTTGCTGTAAACTATCGTATAGACGAATATGATAAAATGCATGAGATACACCCGGATAAGCCAATTGTAGCTACAGAATCAGGAGCATCTAATAATAATAGAGGGATATATTTTGAAGAAAGCGGATGTGAACGAAAAGGGGGATATGCTTCTGCTTATGATAAAAAAAGGGTAGCATTTGGAAGTTCCTATAGTGATGCAATAAAACAATCTGAAACACATGAATATATAGCAGGAACATTTCTGTGGGCAGGAATGGAATACCGTGGAGAGGCAAGGTGGCCTATGACAATCGGCGGTTCGGGGATATATGATAACTGTGCCATGGAAAAAGATAATTGCTATCTGGTTAAATCCTGTTGGAATAAAGAACCAATGCTGCATATCATGCCATCCTGGAATCTGAAAGGGCATGAAGGCGAGAAGGTAGAAGTATGTCTTTATACAAATTTGAAAGAAGTTGAACTGGAAGTAAACGGAGAGAAGTATGAAAAAAGAAGAGTTTCTCCGTTTGAGCCTGTTATTTATGAAGTGATATATGAACCGGGAGAAATAAAAGCAACAGGGTATATGGAAGATGGACGTTGTTTGGAAAAAGTATTGCATACTGCCGGAAAGCCCTCTCAGTTATGTGTAAAAAGGTGTAATTCAGCATCCGATACTGGTGAAGATGCATTGATTTATGAATTGTGGATGGAAGATGAAAACGGATATATCTGTACGGATGCAGATGCGCTGGTTCAGTGTCAGGTGTTACAGGGAGGAGAAATACTGTCTCTGGACAATGGAGATCCTAAGGATCTGTCGAGTAGTTTGAAGCATGAAAGAACAATGTTTTCCGGCAAAATGCAGACAATTATCAGGGTAGAGGAAAATGCAGAACTTGTTGAAGCACAGTGGAATTGTCCGGAAATCGGACTGATAAAAACAGAATCTTATATACCGCAAAAGAAAACCGGATTAAAAAGAGTGGTATTATGCTCCGGTGGTATGGAAATTAAGAATTTTCGTAAATGGCCGGATACACAGGATTTAATGTCTATTGATCAGAGATATGATTTCAATGATATGAATACAAGTGAACCGGTGGATCTCAGGAAATGCCAGAGAACGGTGGGAGATGGTTATGAAATTTATACAAATACGATTGTAATCCCCAAGTTTGATGAGAACAAAGAATTATTCCTGATATGGAAAAAATTCAAGGGATCTATAAGAGTCCGGATTTTTCATGAAAAAGATTGCTGGCCGAATCCAACCCCGGAAACATTTCTGGACAAACAAATAGTCCTGGAGAATAAAGAGGAAAAGGATACCATGATAAGCCTGAAGGGATTTTCGGCAAATGAGAAAGTACATATGATTTTACAGGTGAAAAAAGACGGACTGTTTTCGGTAAAAGGTATTTTTTATCATGTTCAATAAACAGACGGAATTAGTGGTTATTCATAAATTCATTGTAGTAGAAAGAAGGAGTATAGGATGAGACCTAATATATTATATATCATGTCTGATGACCATGCTGCAAATGCGATCAGCTGTTATCATTCCATTCTACAATCTGTTTTCCAGACGCCCAATATGGACAGATTATACCAGGAAGGATGTCGAATGGATGCCTATTGTGCAACGAATGCAATCTGTACACCTGCACGGGCGAGTATTATGACTGGCCAGTATGGTCAGTTAAATGGTGTAAGAACATTGGGAGATAAATGGAATCCTGAAACAGAGTTGAATTTAGCAAGGATATTAAAAGAAAACGGATATCAGACAGCCATGTTTGGAAAATGGCATCTGGGATGTGATCCGGAAGGATTTGATGATTACCAGTATCTGGCTAAAGAAGGACAGGGAATGTTTGGAGAACAGGGAGTTTATTTTAATCCTTCCTTTAAAGATAAGAATAATGGGTATGTTTTGTATGAGGGTTATGTGACGGATATCATAACAAATCTAACGACAAACTGGATCAAAAACCGAAAAAAAGAACAACCCTTCTTCTTGATGTGTCACCATAAGGCACCGCATGATTTCTGGGAATATGCACAGCGGCATGAACATATGTTTGATGACAAAACCATACCGGAACCGGAAAGTCTTTTTGAAGACAGAAGCCATAGAAGCCCTGCTACGAGAGATTTTGGAAGTTCGGTTACGCCCCGGAGCAGGATCCGCAGTTTATATTATGATTTCTGTAAAAAGGATTATGTTACAGGTCCGTTACAGGGAACAGAGCACATGACTTATGAAGAAAAAGGGAAAGCAGCATATCAGAAATATTTGAAAGATTATTTAAGAACAGTTGCAGCGATTGATGATTCAGTTGGGAAATTACTGGATGTATTGGAAGCAGAAGGAATTTTGGAAGATACGGTTGTTATTTATACATCTGATCAGGGGATGTTTCTTGGGGAACATGATTACCAAGATAAAAGGTGGAGTTTTGAAGAAAGTCTGCGCACACCACTCCTGATACGATATCCGAGGGAGATTCCGGCGCACACAAATTGTACTGAATTAATGGCCAATATTGATATTGCTCCGACCTTGCTGGATTATGCGGAAATCAGTATACCGGAAAATATGCAGGGAATCTCATGCAGGAATATGATAGCTGGAAAGCCTCAAGAGGAATATCATAAAGGTATTTATTTCAGATATTGGATGCATCTGGCACATCAGCATGATAACCCGGCACATTATGGGGTGCGAACCAAAGATTATAAACTTACTTTTTATTATGGATTGGCTCTGGATGCAGAAGGAGCGGTTGATAAACCTACGCAACCAGGTTGGGAGTTATATGATTTACAAAAAGATCCCAGCGAACTTAAAAATGTGTATGAAGATCCTGCTTATTATGAAATAAGAGAAGAATTGAAAGGATTATTATGTGAATTAAAAGAAAAATATCAGGATCAGGATGAAGCATACGTGGAATTGCAGCGTACGTTTGAAAAATACAAATAACAGGAGGAGATATGGATGAGAAGAGATAAATTAGAAAAATATCTGAAAAAAATTGATGAAGTAATAGAACGAGGTCCTTATAAAGATACCTGGGATTCTCTTGCTTTTCATAAAGTCCCGGACTGGTATAGAAATGCCAAACTCGGTATTTTTATTCATTGGGGAGTGTTTTCTGTTCCGGCATTTGGTAATGAATGGTATCCGCGTTGGATGTATAAAAAAGATACAAGTGAATACAGACATCATATCGAAACATATGGTTCGTTAAAAGAATTTGGATATAAAGAATTTGTGCCAATGTTTAAAGCGGAAAATTACAATCCTGAGGAATGGGTTAAATTATTTAAGAGAGCAGGTGCAAAATTTATTATGCCTGTTGCTGAACATCATGACGGTTTTCAAATGTATGACAGTGAATTATCAGAGTGGTGTGCAGCTAAAAAAGGTCCGTGCAAAGATATGATGGGAATGCTCAAGAATGAAGTTGAAAAAAATGATCTCGTATTTACTGCATCCTCTCATCGCATAGAGCACTACTGGTTTATGGGAGGAATGAGAGAAACAGAAAGTGATATCCCGGAAAAACTGGAGTATGGAGATTTTTATTGGCCTTCTTATATAGAGCCTTTTGAAAATTATAATCAGGAACAGATACAGGGATTTGAGGTAGAAACACTGTTTATGCAGGACTGGCTGGTGCGTACCTGTGAAATTGTGGATAAGTACAGACCCAGAATAGTATATTTTGACTGGTGGATACAAGTAGAAGCTGCAAAACCGTATCTTAAAAAATTTATTGCGTACTATTATAACAGAGCACTTGAGTGGGGAGAAGAAGTGACGGTAAATTATAAAAATGATGCGTTGATGTATCAGTGCGGAGTACGTGATATTGAACGTGGTCAATTGTCAGATATATCTCCGGATTATTGGCAAAATGACACCTCTGTAGCCAAAAACTCCTGGTGTTTTACAGAAAATAACGATTACAAAAAACCGGAAGAAATCATAAGCTGTCTGATAGATGTAGTGAGCAAAAATGGATCCTTGTTGTTAAATGTTGGGCCTAAAGCGGATGGTACCTTGCCGGAAAAAGATATCGAATTACTGAATGCGCTGGGTGAATGGATGGATATCAATGGAGAAGGAATCTATGAAACTTCATTTTGGAAAAAAAGTGGAGAAGGTCCTACCGTAACAGAAGAAGGACATTTTACAGATGTACTGGAACATAGTTTTACATCGGAAGATTTCAGATTCACCTATAAAAACGGGTGTATTTTTGCTTTTTCAATGAAATGGCCGGAGGACGGAGTAGTGAGGATTAAAACTTTTGGGAAAAAATCGAAAAACTTTAAAGGAGTCATTCGTAACGTTGAAGTTTTGGGTGCCCCTCAGGGATGCGAATTTCAGTTATGTGATGAATACCTGTCAGTGAGTGCAAAAGGAATGAATACGACTTTACCGGTGGGAATCAAGATAATAGTTGATTAAAAAGAGAGGAGATTTTTTGATGTCATATCAGGATGGAATAGCTGCGCTGAATCTGGAAATGCCGTCCAGAGTTCCGAGAACAGAGTATTCAGCATCGCAGCACTGGGAACTGGTAAAAAAGTAACAGGGATTGATGTGAATGCTAAAAGTAGCGAAGATATCAGGCAGGCTGCCAGTAACGCTTTTAAAAAGGCATGGGATTACAGTTTTTCATGGAATGTACTGGTCCATGTAAAAGAATTAGATCAATGCAGAACACAAATGGGTCATGCAGCTTTTGCGGCAGAGGGAACAGATTATAGTAATCAAGTGTTTTGTCCTTTTGAAGATGTTGAAGAAGTGTTAGAATTTGATCCTCTGCAGGTATACGGGACGATCAATCATTCCGATCAGGTGGACAAATTTAATGCTGACTATAAGAAACAATGTGAAATGGTACCGGATGCGGTAAATACTACGGGAATCTATATTACACTTGTTTCCGGTCTGATCGAGATTTTCGGATGGGATATGCTGTTGATGGCTCTGGGTGTGGATGCCGAACAATTTGGAAAGGTTGCGGATCGATATACAGAATGGATACTTCAATATTTTAAAGCACTGGCTGATTGTGATGCACCGGTAGTAAAAATCCATGACGATATTGTCTGGACATCGGGTGCTTTTGTGAATCCTGGCTGGTATAGAAAATATGTATTTCCTAATTATAAAAAACTGTTTTCACCATTGAGAGAAGCCGGAAAAAAAATAATTTATACTTCAGACGGAAACTATACGCAATTTATAGATGACATAGTGGATTGCGGAATTAATGGGTTTGTGTTGGAACCTATTACTGACATGAAATATATTGCTGAGAAATATGGGAAAACACATGCGTTTATTGGTAATGTAGATACCAGAGTCTTATTAAATGGAACAAAAGATGACATTTACCGGGAAGTGAAAAGATGTATGGATATTGGTAAAAAGTGTCCTGGTTTCTTTATGGCGGTTGGAAATCATATCCCGGCAAATACACCAGTTGAAAATGCGCTTTTTTATAATGAAGTGTATCAGGATTTGAGAAAAAGATAAATATAAGCAGAAATATATAAAGTCTAATGGCGGCTCTGAATTTATTTTGTTATTATTGTATTTGAAAGATTGCGGAGTCGCCCTTTAGACATGTTGTTTTCCTCTTAATCTTGAAAATTTAATTTCTTAGTTTGTTTAATTATGCTTCGCATAGTTGATTTTTTTATAAATTCATAGTCTGTACGAAAACCAAATGCTTTGTGCAACGTATCTATTATTTCGGTTCTTGTGTAGGAAGGAATATAACCATTGGCGGTATTTAATAGTGTTAGTTTCATAGAACGCAATGTTGCTATGAGCTGTTCTGCTGTGTAGTTTTCGGTGAGTTTTTGCTCTAACAACCGGTAAAGTAAAAGACTGATATAGCAGGTCATAAAATGTGCTTTGATACGATCATCTCTTCGTACATATACCGGACGGGCTTCTAACTCTGTTTTCATGATCCGGAAATTTTCTTCGATTTCCCAACGCTGTTTGTTGATCTTTATGATCTCACCAACATCCCCTTCCAGGTTGGTGATAACCGCATAGAAACCATCGTACAGCTTTTCTTTTGCAATCTGTTCTGCGTCAAGCTCGTATACTTTCTTTTCCGCAATCTCCCCATCTTCAGTAATGGAAGTCTTTTTTACAAAACGCATTGGATCGTTTTGATTTTTTTCTTTTCTTTTTGCCCCAGATGATTGAATTATTTTTTCGGCACGTTCAATCTGGCGGGCTCTGACTTTTTTCTGATAAGCTTTGTATTTAGGAGAATAGGTAACGATCAGTGTTTCGTCCATATCACCTGTAACAACAGGAACTTCCTTGTAGTAGATCGAATTGAAAACACTTTCATCTGTCTCGTCTAAAGTGGTGAGGTCAACGAAATCAGCGGATCCTATTTTTCGGAACTGTTTTGGATCCATGGCAGTCTCCCGGTCTTCTTTTTTCATTTTTTTCAGCGAATGCCGTCTTTTGATCACTCTGCAAATGTTATCAAGACGGAGTTCTGTGCATAATTCCTGAAGAAAAAGATAGCCGGCATAAAAAGAGCGGGCTTCATTGAGAGGAATGCAGGATGCCTGGGAAAACTCCACGATGACCTTTCCATTATGCTGGTTGTAGAGATCCGTTTCTTTTGCTGCTTCATTTTTAGCCCATGCCATTAGTTTATCCTTATCCCCATTGAATTCTTCTAAAAGGGCATTGTATTTTCCAAGTTTCTTATAGATACGGGAAGAAGGTCTTCCATCTTCTTTTCGGAACGACTGATAAATATATACGTCTTTATTATTTTTACTGCCAGTAATTGTGATATACATGATAAAAAGTCCTTTTCTTTTATTATGGCGCACAATTACAAACAAGTACAGATAAAAACGATTGACACAAAAAAGCAGGTTTTATGCGGCCTGCGAGTACTTTTTTCAATATTCAACTGTCAAACTTTCGTTTAAATAATATTATAAAAGGTTGAAATGATGAACAATATAGTATATAATAAATAAAAAGAAAAAGTGCTCGAGTCAGAGAAAGGAGATTATTATGTCAGAAAAAATGTTTTCATTAGAAGGAAAGGTTGCACTTGTTACCGGGGCAGCATACGGAATTGGCTATGCTATGGCAAAAGCTCTTGCAAAGGCCGGAGCAAAAATTGCATTTAACTGCCGTGGCGAAAAGCATATGGAGGAGGCATTAAAAGCTTACAAAGAAGACGGAATAGAAGTGAAAGGTTATTTCTGTGACGTAACAAAAGAAGATCAGGTAAAAGAAATGGTTGCGGACATAGAAAAAACAATGGGAACTATTGATATTCTGGTAAATAATGCCGGAATCATCAAGAGAATTCCAATGACGGACATGAGTACAGAAGAATTTAAAGAGGTTATTGATATTGACCTGATTGCTCCGTTTGTTGTATCTAAAGCAGTTGTGCCGGGAATGATTAAAAAAGGACATGGAAAAATTATTAACGTATGCTCTATGATGAGTGAACTGGGAAGAGAGACAGTTTCAGCATATGCGGCAGCCAAGGGTGGTCTGAAGATGCTGACAAAAAATATTGCATCTGAATATGGAGAATATAATATTCAGTGTAACGGTATTGGACCTGGATATATTGCAACACCTCAGACAGCACCTCTGAGAGAGTTACAGGCAGATGGTTCTCGCCATCCGTTTGATCAGTTTATTATTTCGAAAACACCTGCAGCAAGATGGGGAACACCGGAAGATCTGGAAGGACCTGCAGTATTCCTTGCATCCGAAGCTTCTGATTTTGTAAATGGACATATTTTATATGTAGATGGTGGTATTCTTGCATATATTGGAAAACAGCCTAAATAATATATTATCTGAATTGAGGAGAAGGAAAATGCGTGCAGCAAAATTAGTGGAAGTACAGAAAATTGAAGTAGTTGAAATGGAAAAACCTGAAATCAAAAAAGATAATGAAGTATTGGTTCAGGTTAAAGCTGTAGGAATTTGTGGAACAGATCTTCACATTTTTCACGATGGAAGAGCTGATGTGACATTGCCGAGAATAATGGGACATGAATTATCTGGTCTTGTAAAAGAAGTTGGTAAAAATGTTACGAATGTAAAAGTGGGTGACAGAGTAGTCCTGGATCCGGTATTTGCATGTAATACCTGTGATATCTGCAAATCAGGACACCCGAATGTCTGCAGTGATGTTAAATGTTATGGCGTACAGATGGACGGTGGATATTGCGACTATATCGTGGTTGAAGACTATCATCTGTATCCGTTTGATCCAAGTATTACATATGAACAGGCAGCATTAGCGGAGCCGTTCTCTATAGGTGTTAACATTGTAAATAGAACGATGACATCAGAGAGCGATGCAGTGGTTGTAATTGGCAGTGGTACCATTGGACTTTGTATTCTGCAGGCAGCAAAGGGAGTTGGGGCAAAGGTCTTAGTTTCCGATGTGGTGGATGAGAAACTTGCAAAAGCAAAAGAAATGGGAGCGGATGTGATTGTCAACTCTGCAAAAGAGAATCTTGCGGAAGCTGTTGAAAAATTCTCTCCAGGTGGTGCGAGTGTAGTGATAGATGCAGTTGGTATTGCACCGCTGACAGAGCAGGCTGTTGATCTGACCTGTCCGACTGGTCGGGTGGCAGTTATAGGATTTGATGCCAAACCTGCACAGATTCCGCCGGTTAAGATTACTAAAAAGGAACTGACATTAGTGGGTTCACGTATGAACTGTCATCAGTTCCCTAAAGTAGTGGAGTGGCTGAATGAAGGAAAAATCAATGCCGATTTGATGATTTCAAGAACGTATCCGGTAGAAGAGATTCAAAAAGCTTTTGAAGATACAATTGCCAATGGAAAAGATATTGTAAAAACGCTGATTACTTTTTAGAAGGTTTGAAGGAGCTGTAGTGGGAAAAATAAGTTTTAATGATAATTGGAAATTTTTGCTGGGAAATGAATCTGGTGCACATCTTCTGGAATATGATGATTCATCATGGAGAAATGTTCAGATTCCCCATGACTGGTCCGTTGAAAAAGATTTCGACCCGGTAGAAGGAGAAGCCTGTACTGCATTCTTAACAGGAGGATTTGGATGGTATCGTAAAAAATTCAGAACAACGGAAGAGATGAGAGACCAGAACGTTTATATTGTTTTTGATGGAATTTATAATCGTTCTACGGTCTATGTGAATGGTGAAAAAGTGAAATTTCATCCATACGGATATTCTCCTCTGTGTATAGAGGTTACAGAATATCTGAATGGAGTGGGGGACGAGAATATCATAGCTGTATCGGTGGATCATGAGCGATATGCAGACAGCAGGTGGTATACAGGATCTGGAATATACAGAAAAGTTTCTATGTACATTTTACCGAAAGTACATATTCCGGTTTGGGGGACATTTTTTACAACACCATTTGTCACAGCTGAGAAAGCAGTGGCATGTGGAAAGATAACCCTTGTCAATGATAAGATTCACGATGAAAATCTGATATTAAACTGTTATCTTTATGATTTGGAATCTTCTCTGGTTGAAAAACAGAAGAGAAATGTACTGATGTATAAAGGTTCTAAAAGAGAAATTGATATATCCTTTCAGATAGAAAATCCTGTATTGTGGGATATACATCAGGGAAATATGTATTCTGTTATAGTAGAAATAGTATCCGGAAAAGAAGTAATACAGTCATATCAAACAAGGTTTGGAATTCGGGAGTTTCGTTTTGATCCGGAAAAAGGATTCTTTTTAAATGGAAAATCTCGGAAGATCAAAGGAGTATGCCTGCATCATGATGGTGGTGCGGTAGGAGCTGCTGTTCCGTTAGCTGTGTGGAGAAGGCGTTTGGAAAAACTTCAGGAGTGCGGATGTAATGCGATTCGCACGGCTCATAATCCTGCTTCAGAAGATTTTCTGAATCTGTGTGATGAGATGGGATTTTTGGTCCAGGAAGAGTTTTATGATGAATGGGACAATCCAAAAGATAAACGTAATAATGGAACGGAATTCCCGGATAAGGTGAATTTTTATACAAGAGGACATGCGGAATTTTTCCAGGAGTATGCAAAGAGTGATTTACAGAATACGATCTTACGTGACCGGAATCATCCATGTATTTTCCAGTGGAGTATTGGAAACGAAATAGAATGGACGTATCCAAAATATAATGCTGCTACAGGATACTTTAATGCAGATGCCAGTGGGAATTATTTCTGGACATTACCACCTTATTCCAGAGAAAAAATCAAAGATAATATCAGACAAATCCCCAGAGAACATTATGAGATCGGGGAAACAGCGCATAAACTGGCTGCCTGGACTAAAGAGATGGATGTAACGAGACCTGTTGTTGCCAACTGTATTTTGCCAAGTGCAAGTTATGAATCAGGCTATACCGATGCGTTGGATATAGTGGGTTTCAGCTATCGTCAGGTAGTATACGATTATTGTCATGAAAATTATCCTGACAAACCAATTCTTGGAACAGAAAATCTTGGTCAATGGCATGAGTGGAAATCGGTCCTGGAGAGAGAGTTTGTTTCGGGTATCTTTATCTGGACGGGGGTGGATTATCTTGGTGAAGCCGGACGTGGAAATCCGTGGCCGGTTAAAGGGACCAGCAGCGGATTAATTGATTTCTGTGGATTTGAAAAACCTTCTTACCATATGTTTAAAGCTCTTTGGAACGAAGAGCCTCATATCCATATGGAAACACAGAGACTGGAAGATTCTCTTTATGAAATGGATGCAGATGGAGTACTGGTTGAAAAGGTGAAAGACAACTGGAAACATATGCTTTGGTTATGGCAGGATGTTAACCCGTATTGGGCATACCGTGAAGGGGAAAAAATCGTTATTGAAGCTTACACAAACTGTGAATGTGCTGAACTGTTCTGCAATGATAAGTCATATGGAATCCAGTACCTGAAAGATCATGCGGATCATATCTTAAAATGGGTGATTCCATATGAAACCGGTCAGATTAAGGTGAAAGGAATAGAAAACCAAAAGTATGTAGTGGAAGACGAGTTAGTAACGCCATCAGATTTCGAAGCTTTAAGTCTTGAAGCAGACAAAAATGAGTTACATGCAGATGTAGATGATGCAGTACACGTGGTTTTAGCTTTAAGGGATCAAATGAACAGATGGATCAGACATCAGGAACAGGAAGTAATCTTTCACGTATCAGGTCCATGTCGTATATGCAGTGTTGATAATGGTTCGAAACAAAATGTCTACGCTTATCAGGGAAAGAAAATAGAGACATACCAGGGAAGAGCAATGCTGGTTATTCAGGCAGATAAGCCTGGGATTATAGAAGTTACAGCTGAATGTGGAAATGTGATTTCCAATAAAGTAATAATAAACGTAAAATAAATTGATTTTGTATAGCATAGAGTACCGGAGTATTGAAGGGTGAAGTTATTAGGATATGTAAAACTTTTTGTAACGATTTCTTTGATACTCCGGTGTTTTAAAAAGAGGAGATTAGACTATGAAGATGAGCAGTGCAACAAAACGAGCGTTAGAAAGAAACTATTATCAGAGTTGTGAATGGTTTTGCGACTTTAAAGAATCAGACGTGGAAGGAATCGGTTATGAGCCTGGTGTACATAGAAGAGATCCAAGTAGTGTGCTGAAAGTCGGCGATTTATATTATGTCTGGTATACAAAATCTGTAGGAAAGCATGTGGGATTCCATACAGGTGATGAAAACGCAAAAGTATTCCCATGGGATTTCTGTGATATCTGGTATGCAGTTTCCAAAGATGGATACAAATGGGAGGAAAAAGGGATTGCAGTAGCCCGGGGAGAAAAGGGTGAGTATGATGACCGAAGTGTATTTACCCCGGAAGTCCTGGAATACGAGGGAAAATATTATTTGGTGTACCAGGTAGTTCAACACCCATATGTAAATCGAAGCTTTGAAAATATTGCTATTGCAGTTGCTGATTCGCCGGATGGACCTTTCGTTAAATCAAAAGCCCCTATTTTAGAACCTACGAAAGATGGAATCTGGGATGGCGAAGAGGACAATCGTTTTGCTGTAAAGAAAAAAGGAAGTTTTGACAGCCATAAAGTTCACGATCCCATTTTATTCCCGTTTAAAGGCAAGTTCTATCTGTATTACAAAGGAGAGCCAATGGGTGAGGAATTGTATATGGGCGGACGAGAAACAAAATGGGGAGTAGCAATCGCAGATGATATCATGGGTCCTTATGTCAGAAGTGAATACAATCCGGTTACAAACAGTGGGCATGAAACCTGTTTATGGAAGTACAATGGAGGAATTGCAGCATTTCTCCGTACGGACGGTGTAGAAAAAAATACTCTTCAATTTGCTGAGGATGGAGTGAATTTTGAAATTAAATCGGTAATTAAGGGCGGACCGGAGGCATGTGGACCATACCGACAGGAAGAAAGTATGGACAATCCATTAAAAGGAATGGAATGGGGATTGTGTCATTATGTATTTGCTGATTATGGATACATAAAGAGATTTGATATTGATGAATGGCAGAAAAAGGTATATACCAACCGGACCATGTATGAATAAGCTGATCTGATATCAGATGTTAGGAGGATGAATTCGAATGTTAGTAATGAATAATTATATCAATGGAAAATTATCACCATCTCTTTCGGGAGAAGTGATTGAAGTATTAAACCCTTATAATCAGGAAGTAATAGGGACAGTGCCTAAAAGTACCAGAAGTGATGTAGAAGAAGCACTTAAAAGTTCTCAGAAGGCTCAAAAAAAATGGTGTAAGTTGCCCGCACAAAAGAGAGCATCTTATCTGGTGGAAATTGCAGATCTGTTAGAACTGCATAAAGAAGAAATGGCAGTATTATTAACAAAAGAACATGGAAAACCATTGACGCAGGCAAGAGATGAAATAGATGCATCCTGTGGATTTATTCGATATGCGGCTGAATCTGCAAGAAGAATTGAAGGAGAAATTGTGACTTCAGAGATAGATCAGGAACAAACATGGATTCAAAGAGTTCCTTATGGTGTTACAGTTGGAATTGTAGCCTGGAATTTTCCATTAGCATTAGCGGCAAGGAAATTTGGAAATTCTCTGGTGTGTGGAAATACTATGATTATTAAACCACCGTCAGAAACCCCGCTAACAGTTATGCGGCTGGCAGAAATCATTGCAAAGGAAAGCAGTCTTCCGGTAGGAGTCTTGAATTTTATTACTGGTTCAGGAAGTGAAGTAGGAGATGCTCTGGTAAGGAATGATGTAGTCAAATTGGTTACTTTGACAGGAAGTACCAGAGCTGGATTAGAAGTATTTCGGGCAGCGGCAGATCATTGTGTGGCTGTTCGGCTGGAATTGGGAGGAAAGGCTCCATTTATTGTGATGGAAGATACAGATATTGATCGTGCTGTAAAGGCAGCCGTAATAGCAAAATTTAATAATTGTGGACAGATCTGTACCTGTAATGAACGTATGTATATACATGAATCGATTTATGAAAAATTTGTGGCGGGACTGATCGAAAAAACATCAGAATTAGTAGTGGGAGATCCACTGAATCCGGATACTTTTATTGGTCCGAAAGTAAATAAAGCCGAAGTGGAAAAAATAAATCAGCTGGTTCAGAAATCTGTAGAACAGGGTGGAAAAGTTCTGTTAGATATGACCCCGGAAATGAAACCTACTCAAAATGGGAACTGGATGTATCCGGTTATTATTGAGGTTCCAAATAATGATAACATACTTATGCATGATGAAATTTTTGGCCCGGTACTTCCTGTGATGAAAGTCCGTGATTTTAATCAGGCACTGGAATTCGCTAATGACAGCGAATATGGCCTGTCAGCATACCTGTTTACCAATAATGTTAAAAACATTATGCGTGCAGTAAATGAGCTGGAATTCGGCGAAGTTTATGTTAACAGAGAAAATGGTGAAATGATCAATGCCTTTCATAATGGATATAAACTCAGTGGCATTGGCGGTGAAGATGGAAAACACGGGTTAGAAGGATATCTTCAGAAAAAAACAGTATATATGAATTACCAATAAAAGATGACTGAAGAAAAGATGAACATATTAAAAGATAAAGTCATTGTTGTTGTGGGAGCAAGCAGTGGAATTGGTGCGGCTGTTAGCGAGTATTTTTCTGATCATGGTGCGATCACCTGTATATTTGCCAGAAGAAAAGAACGACTGGAAAAATTATGCGCTCAGGCAAAAGGAAAGAATCAAAGGATGTATTCTTATACAGGTGACGCGAGAAATTATAATGATCTTGCCAGGATGGCAGAACACATTGTCGTATGTTTCGGAAAAATAGATGTATGGATTAACTGTGCAGGACAAAATAAGGCAATTGGACGCTTATGGGATCTTGATCCGGAAAATCTGTGGATGGAAACAGAAGTGAATTTGAAAAGTGCGATGAATGGAACTCATATAGCCTTAAAATATATGTGTTTAGAAAATAATGGAACAATTCTCAATTTCTGTGGAGGGGGTGCTAGTAAAACGCATGTTTTTGCGGCAGCATATTCAACCAGCAAAGCTGCTATTGCCCGTTTTACGGAGTCGGTTGCACTGGAAATCCAGAAGGCAGGATTCAATATAGGCATATTTAGTACGAATCCTGGTCTGGTGCGTAATGAAAGAACGCTGGCCTTGTGTGAGTCAACGGAGGGCAAGACCTATATGCCGGAAATTCAGCAGGCATTTTATCAGGGAAAGGAACAATCACCGCTGACAATAGCTCATCTGGTTGAAGCGATACTGGAAGGAGAATTGAGAGGATTGAAAGGTCGATTGATTGAATGTTTTGATAGGGAAAATTTAACAGAAATGAAAAAGAACGAAAACACAGAGTGGGGTCTGTTGAGAATAATTAATTATTGTATTGGAGGGTACAAGGAAGGAACTATATATGTCTAATAAAATTAAAACAGTGAAAACTGAATATTATCGAGTGCCTTTGGAAGGAAATCTTGTAGATGCATTGCATGGAAAACATGATTTTTTTGAATTGGTTATTGCAAAGATAGAGCTTGAGGATGGAAGAAATGGAACGGGTTATACCTATACAGGAGGTTTTGGAGGAGCTGCTATCGCAAAAATTATTGAGAATGATTTAACTTCTCAGCTAGTAGGGATTGAAATGACAACACCAGACAAGATGAATGATTATATGAATCAGCATATTCATTACGTTGCAAGAGGTGGGATTGCTTCATTTGCCATTTCAGCTCTGGATATAGCATTTTGGGATATTAAATTAAAAACAGAAAATCTGGCATTGAAAGATTTAAATGGTTGTGGTGCCGATCGAGTACGTACATATTATGGTGGCATTGATTTGATGTATTCGGAAAAAGAATTGCTTAAAAATATTGAGAAACAGCTTGAGGCAGGTCACACAGCTGTGAAAATCAAACTTGGAAGAGAGAATGAAGAAGAGGATATTCAAAGAGTAAAAGCTGTTCGAAATCTGATTGGTCCGGAAGCATTATTTATGGTGGATGCCAATATGGTATGGTCGGTGCCGAAAGCGATCAGAATGGCAAAACGATTAGAAGAATATAATATTGGATGGTTGGAAGAGCCAACAAATCCAGATGATTATGAGGGATATGCTAAAATCGGACAGGCGACAACCATTCCGATTGCAATGGGTGAAAATCTGCATACTATCTATGAACATGAGCTGGCAATGAAGATTGGAAGAATTAGTTGTCCGATACCGGATTGTTCTAATGTGTGTGGAATTACAGGATTTTTAAAAGTCGCAAAACTTGCGGAAGAGTATTCGGTTAAGGTTCATTCACACGGTATGCAGGAATTACATGCCAATGTGCTTGGAGCATTGCAGAATCGAGGATATGTTGAGTTTCACAGTTTTCCTATTTATAAGTATACAGTTAATCCGTTGTGCGTAAAAAATGGTTATCTAGAGACATGTAAAAACCCTGGAATGGGTGTTGAATTTGACTATGAAAAATTGAAAGCATATCGTGTGAAATAAAGTTGTAAATGGTAAGTGGGATAAACAGAGAAGGTAAACATAGGAGAGAGTAGCATGGAATTAAAATTAAGATCAGAAAAAGAATGTATGTTTGATGCAGTTTCACTCGGAGAGGTTATGCTTCGGTTAGATCCTGGTGAAGGACGGATTCGGACTGCAAGAAGTTTCAGAGCATGGGAAGGAGGCGGTGAATATAACGTAATTCGTGGCCTTCGTAAATGCTTTGGCATGAAGACAGGGGTTATTACAGCATTTGCGGAGAATGAGATTGGGATGCTTATGGAAGATTTTATTCTTCAGGGCGGAGTAGATACCTCGCTGATCAAGTGGATGAAAACCGACGGAATAGGAAGAATCTGCAGGAATGGTTTGAATTTTACAGAAAGAGGATTTGGAATCCGTGGAGCAGTAGGGTGCTCAGACAGAGCGAATACGGCAATATCGAAAGCATCTCCGGAAGATTTTGATTTTGATTATATCTTTGGGAAACTGGGTGTGCGCTGGCTGCATACCGGCGGCATTTATGCAGCTTTATCAGAACAGTCATGTAAAACGGTACTGGAAGCTATAAAGACAGCCAAAAAATATGGAACTGTTGTTTCTTATGATTTGAATTATCGCCCGTCTATGTGGAGTGCAATCGGTGGAATTGAAAAAGCACAGGAAGTGAATAAAGAAATTGCCAAATACGTGGATGTTATGATTGGGAATGAAGAAGATTTTACTGCTTGTCTGGGATTTAATATTGAAGGAAATGATGAAAATCTACAGACATTAAATCTGGATGGCTATAAAAAAATGATTAATGAGGCAGCCAAAACATATCCGAATTTTAAAGCGGTTGCAACAACTTTACGGGAAGTAAAGACAGCGACAGTGAATGACTGGAGCGCAATCTGTTGGGCTGATGGTCAGATTTATAAAGCCAGAGATTATAAAGGATTAGAAATCATGGATCGTGTTGGCGGTGGAGATTCTTTTGCTTCCGGATTGATATACGGATTAATGATGACTCAGGATGCTGCACTGGCAGTAGAATATGGAGCAGCACACGGTGCGCTTGCCATGACAACACCTGGTGATACTACCATGGCGAGAAAAAAAGAAGTAGAGGCAATTATGGGAGGAGCAGGCGCTCGTGTGCAGCGTTAATAATTTTCTGATATGTTGTAAATTTATGACTCTAGTGGGAGGAATATTCGGTGAAAACTGTAGAAGAACAATTTTATGAGTTTGGTGTAGTACCGGTTGTTGTATTGGATGATGTAAAGGACGCATTACCTTTAGCAGAGGCATTAATAAGAGGTGGGTTAAAATGTGCAGAAGTGACTTTTCGTACAGAAGCAGCTGAGGAATCAATTCGCCTGATTAGTAAAAAATATCCGGAAATGTTGGTAGGAGCAGGAACTGTATTATCCATTGAACAGGTAGATAGAGCGGTATTTGCAGGTGCCAAATTTATTGTGAGTCCGGGATTCGATCCGGAAATAGTGGATTATTGTATCAAAAAAGATATTCCGGTGTTTCCTGGCTGTATCACTCCTTCTGAAGTGGCGCAGGCTGTAAAACGAGGATTAAAAGTTTTAAAATTCTTTCCGGCGGAACAGGCAGGAGGAATTGCAATGATTAAAGCAATGGCTGCACCTTATACGATGGTAAAATTTATGCCTACAGGAGGAATTAATTCTAAAAATCTGAAAAATTATTTAGAATTTGGAAAAATTATTTGTTGTGGTGGTAGTTGGATGGTGAATAGTAAACTGATAAAAGAAGGAGCATTTGAGCAAATTTATCAGTTGACGAAAGAAGCAGTTGATCTGGTAGCTGCAATTCGTGAAGAAAATTGATTTGGAATGAATATAAGATTGTGGAATTTGCAATTCAATGAAGCAGTCGATGGATATAACACTATTTATTTCTGATATTATGTAAACGCAATTTTTGCGTTTACAATATTATTAGATATGAGTATAGTATAGAAATATAAAAAGTGTCATAAATGGGTTTTGAAAACTGATTTATGACACTTTTTATCTATAGAGGAAGTTTAATAGAGTTTTCACGAAATTCTTTTGGAGTGCAGTTGGCTTCTTTTTTAAAGATTTTGGTAAAGTAATTATAATCAGGTATCCCAACTAGTTCAGCAATTTCATATATATGGAGATCTGTGTCAGAAAGATACTGTTTGGCCTTTTGAATGCGCAGTTGACGAACATGTTGCATAATACCGACTCCGTAAAACTTTTTAGAAAGATTACAAAATGTGGTTCTATGAAAATTAAATTTTGTAGATAACTGGTTTATGTTTAAATTATCTTTAAGATGTTCCAGAATATAATTATCAATTAAAATTGCCAGCTTGTTTTGATTTAAAAAAAGGTATTCGGCATGTGATAAGTAATATGAAGTATATTCATAAAACGTGTAGTAGATGTAATAATATCCTTTGTAACTATTTTTTTATTATGTAATGTTGATTTTAATTGTTTGAGATCTACTGATGTACTGGATATATGGGGATATTGTCTTATAAAATTTTCATAGCTTATATTTTGCGTAAAAATTTGTCCGCACATTAAATATCCGATAATTGAACTATTAGTTTTTATAGGGACTATGATTTCTATAAGCCCAAGGTGACATTGATAGACATAGGAATGACCATGAGATTTGCAATGTTGAAAAGAGTGATAATCACATTGCTGGCATTGCAGATTGAGTGATTCATCAGATCGAATAGTTTTACAAAAATTTGATAGACGGGAAGGATATGATAGTATTTCGTGAAAATGATTATCAAATAAACCAATCCGAAACTTTGTGATGCATTCAAAATCGATAAGTATGTGAGACATTTCATTAAGAGGCTCCTTTTGGAGCCCTATGGAAGTCCAGATTTTGTCCGCACCTCCCCCCTCGGGTATGGAGTAACGTCTTATCGTATAAGAATCCTATTTACAGATTTTTCTTCATTCCTTCTTTTTGACGTTTAATATATTTTGCAATATTAGCAAGTTCAGGACCACATATTTCAAAGAAACGGCGATATCCCTCACAAAAATAATTGTAATATGTTCCGGTCATTTCGTCTTTTATTCTGCTTCTTCTGCATCCAGATCTACAAAGGGGGAGATATTTGCATTGCAGACATTTTTTGTGTAGCTTTTTTGATTGCATTACAAAATCTTTTGCTTTGTTTGATTCAAAAAAATCCGTAATCTGATCGGTGTTGAAGTTTCCTAATTTATATTCATCTATGACGTAAAAATCACAGGGATATACACTGCCGTCAGCTTCTGTTACGCATTGTACACTACAGATTCCCCGTTGTTCACAGGATTCAGGGGGATATCCCAATAATATACCTATATAATTCTCAAATTGTCGAATATATGGAGCTCTGTTTCTCCTCCAATCTTTATACCATAATTGGAACAAATCAATTAAGAATTGCCCATAAATCTCAGGCGTAAGAGAATATTCTTTTTGACCTTGCTGTTCCCCCAGAGGGTCAAGGCAAAGGATATATTGTTGATAGTTCCAGCCGTTTTCTCGGTACTCTTTGTAAATTTGTTTGATGTTTTCTGCAACTTGGCGATTTACTACCGTCAAGATATTATATTCTACGTTGTATTTTTCAAGTAATTTGATGTTTTCTCTTATTCTGTGATAAGTCCCCTGCTCATTTTTGTCATGACGATACAAATTGTGGACAGACTCTATTCCGTCTACAGATACTCCTACTAAAAAGTTATGCTTTTTGAAAAAAGAACACCAGTTTTCATCTATACATAAACCATTTGTCTGTAATGAATTTAAAATAGAGCAGTGGTGAGTGTTATATTGATTTTCCAATTCGATTACTTTTTCAAAAAAGTCCTGACCGCGTAAAGTAGGCTCCCCACCTTGAAATGCAAAGCAGACATTTTTTACGTTTTGCCTCAATACTTTGCGAATAATGTTTTTTATTGTTTTTTCTTCCATCATTCCATAAGATGGAATGTTCCGTTTGGTAGCTTCATCACAGTAAAAGCAGTAATCACATCTCATATTACAGAGTCCGGACGCCGGTTTTATGAGAATATTTTGTAACATATTATTTCTCTCCTGAAGCAATTTTTTTACATAATTCCTTTAATAGTTTCAACTCATCAGACATTATTTTCTGGCGATGCCAAATGACATATGCTTTACGTTTAAGTTCTTCATCCTGGAGTTTCCTTAATTCAATTCTGCCCGCTTCAAAATCTTGTTGGACCAATTTCTCGGGCAGTATGGATATACCAATTCCTTTCGATACAGCGTTAATTAATGCTTGTGGGTTGGCGCTTTCCCAAGTGGGATTCACTTCAATTTCATGAATTGCAAATATGTGATCTAAAAAAGTTCGCGTTGCACTTCCTTTTTCCCGCAATAATAGAGGAAACTGTGAAATGTCTTTCATATAAATTCTTTTTTTACCAGATAGATAATGATCTTTTGGCAAAATTAAACGCATGTAATCAGTAGCTAAATATTCCTTATCCAGGTAGTCTGCGCTGACATTTTCTTCAACTAAAGCAAAGTCCAAACGATTGTCTAATATTTTTTGTTGTATATCAGAACTCTTCGAAACAACAACTTTTACCTGTACCGTAGGACATATCCTATTAAATTGAGACACAACATTCGGGAGCATAAAATTGCCTATAGTCATTGTACTTCCGATATTTAATATTTTGCATCTGCCATTATGTCTGAGTGTGCTGTCTAATTCATCCAAGGAGTCAAGAATATAGCATGCCCTTGTATATAATTCATCTGCTAGTGGAGTTCGATATAAACGATGATTTAAGCGATCAAACAGACACACGCCATAATCATTTTCTAAATCCTGGATTGATCGTGTAACTGCCGGCTGCGCTATATGCAGGATTTTTGCCGCTTTTGTGACACTCATATTCTGATATACGATGACAAAAATTTTCAAATGTCTAATATTCATATGGATCTCTTTAATATTATGTAATTTATGTTATATATATAATAATATAATAGCATTTTACTTATTAGCTGACAAGTGGTAATATGAGAACAGGAGGAAAAATAAATATGAATAAAAACTCAAAAAAATACATATTATTAAAACTTTTTTTCACTACTATTTATATTAGTACGTTTACCTTTGGTGGTGGATTTGTAATTATTACATTTATGAAGAAAAAATTTGTGGATGAATTACATTGGATTGATGAAGAGGAAATGCTTGATTTGACGGCCATTGCACAATCTTCCCCTGGCGCGATTGCCGTAAACGCAGCTATATTAGTTGGATGGAAAACAGGTGGGCTTCCCGGTATGGTTGTGGCGGTAATAGGAACAATAATTCCACCTATGGTTATTCTTACTATCATTTCATTTTTCTACGTTGCATTTGCAACTAATACCTACATTGCGCTTATTTTAAAGGGGATGCAGGCAGGTGTTGCTGCAGTGATACTTGATGTAGTATGCAGTTTGGGAGCTAATGTTATAAAGCAGAAAAACTGGATTCACTATATTATTTTAATAGCTGCTTTTGTTGCTACATTCATCTTTCAGATAAATGTTATTTATATCATTATAATATCAGCCTTCGTAGGAGTCATTATAGCGGTCGTAGAACAGAGGAAAGGAAATGCATCATGATATATTTACAGATGTTTTTAAGTTTTTTACAAGTTGGAATGTTTAGCATTGGCGGGGGTTATGCAGCTATGCCGTTGATTCAAAATCAAGTGGTGACAAGTCATAATTGGCTTACAATGAATGAATTTACTGATTTGATTACAATTGCGGAAATGACACCGGGGCCTATCGCAGTAAATTCTGCTACTTTTGTTGGCGTTAGGATTGCCGGTATTCCGGGAGCTCTTATTGCTACTTTCGGTTGTATTCTTCCGTCTTGTCTAATCGTGTCTATTTTGGCATATGTCTATTTTCGCTATAAAAATATGTCAGGCCTTCAATGTGTACTTGCAAGCCTTCGACCGGCAGTGGTTGCACTCATTGCATCTGCTGGCCTATCAATTTTGGAGTTGGTTGTTTTTCAAGGAAAGTCTATTGATTTGACCCATATTAATTGGATAGGTGTGATACTGTTTTTAGTAGCGTTTATTGTTTTGAGAAAATGGAAATGTAATCCTATATTGGTAATGTGCTGTTGCGGGATTATAGGATTGGGGATGAATCTTTTACTGATATAAATTTGTTCAGTTATGCTACCAGCTTTATATCCGTGTCATGCAGTGTGACGAAAAAATATGCACAGAGTCAGGTCTATGTGAGAGGATCCCTATAGTTTCAGGTGGTCTGGATGCTGTATGCGAAACTTTTGGATCAGGTGTGTTAATAAACGGAAAAATACGAGAACAGGGCGGCCAGGAGGGAGAAATCAGTATTTGTATTGATTCTTATAAATCAGACCCCGTTCAATCTTTGGCTGCCATGTAGTACCAAATTGCTGGCTGCTTTAGGGAGGAACCACTGGTGGTAGAGTAATGTGCTGGTTTGAACAGAAGTTTGGTGAATATGAGATGTCAGAAGAATTAAAAAGGGGAAAAATTCATTCGGTTTATTGAATGATATCGCAGAAAAAGTTCCAGCAAGATGCGATGAACTTATATATATATATGGAGAGCATTTGCCTATTTGGAATTCGAAAGAAAAGGTAGTATATTCCTGTCTTTGACAGTTGAACAAAGAAAAATTACTGTATTCCTAGGACCGTTTTATCCTGGGACAGCCGCTATGAGGCAGTTGAGGCGGTCCAACGCTCTACTGTAAGATATATGGAAGAATTGGAAGCAGAGCTTTCGTCCATTCCTAGTTATAAAGAACCGGAGAATGTAAAAAAAGAGAAAGAATCTTTAAAAAGCCGGACAGATCCAGAGTGTGGCTATATCCATCAGGTTTGTAAAAAGGGGCTGAGTTATCTGGCGGATATGATATAGGAACGATACACAGAGGGATGGAGTTATTAAGAGTCCAAGGTTATACAGCTATCTGTGAATATCAGAACAATGTAAAAACTGCCCGGATTTTTCAGCTTGTGCCACAGAGCTCGGTACAGTTAGGATTAATGCGAGTGCCTATTATCCTTCATTTTATCGATATAGCAAGAAAGTAGGGAGCGGTGATTATTTGAGGGTCATGCGGCTTAGGAAGATATGGGAAGAAGGAACATTCGCAGTTTTAAAACGAGAACATAAATTGAATAAAATCCAGAAAAGAGGTCTTCAGAAAGCGACAGAAGAATGTCTCTTATCGGCAACGGCATTAAATTTAAAGCGGCTGGTAAAAACGGTTTGAATAACCGAATTTACGAGCCGTTTTATGGCATTTCAAAAACATGCAGAAATAAACACTGAAAAAGTGAGTTTGTTAACAAGTCCATTTTGGGATACTCCCCCGTATCCTTGTATTTACTGGGGGGAGCGATTTTCCGTCTCTGACAATTCGTCTTTATCTTCGGTATGAATCACATTGTTTCTGAAGTAATTGCTGATGAGAGTTCCTGTTATTTAAGTCCTTTTATGCGATACATGTGGAGTGCGTGGTATTGATGTCAAGGGTTGAGAAATAGGACTATTCAAAACACTGATAAATAAAGGGTTTCTTGACATTGCATATTCTCTCGGCGACTTTGCCGGAGACACGGTAAAGTCAGGGAAAATCTGTTTATAGGTTTTCTTCTTTGTTTCTTCGTCTTCCTCGCATACCACTTGTGCATAGTTCTCTAGAATATTTGAAAGCTCACCCTTGGTAAGGATTTCTTTCCAAAGGTAGTCTGTTTTAATTCCAATCGGATTAGGTGGGTTACCTGCACCATCGTTATGACCTTTGTTAAATGGTAGAAACCAAGTTTTTTCCTTTTTAAGTTCGGTACACATGTAGACTTCGTTATCATCGACTGCAAAATGAACAAGACATCGTTTAAAATTAAATATAAGTTCCGATGGTTCGCTATCTGATTTATATTGGTGTATTGCATCTTGGACATTCTGTTTGGTTAGCTGATTTTTAAGCTCAAAAGTCATAATAGGTAATCCGTTTAAGAAAATAGTCATATCAAGTGCGCGGCGGCCATGTTGCTTAGAATATTGTAATTGCCGCGTTACACTAAATATGTTCTTTTCATATTGTTCTGAAGCCTCTTTGTTTCCGTCAGAAGGAAAACCATATATAAATCTAAGCTTTTGTGTTTGTATTTAAATGGTTTACGCAAAACCTCAACAACACCATCATCGGAGAGCTTTTTACTCAGGGGGTCTAGAAATTTCTTCTTTTCTGCTGCACTGTCCAGAATATGAAGTTCCTTTATTACTTCGGCTTGTGTATCATTCAAAAAACGAAATAATCGAACCTCATCAATTGCATAATCTTGATTGAAATCAGCGTTTATTCCTTGTTCGTAATGATTTTTTTGAAGATTTGATTCTTATACCAAAGTTGGTAATGGAAGAAATCGAGGATTCAGAGTATCGAAGTGTGTATGTTGAGCAACTCATATCTAATGGATACCCACTTTACTGGATTGATGAAACTAAATATGGAGCTTTAGTCGGTGATGAGGATATAAACCTGTACTATATTGTAGAGGCTGCGGTATCAAAAGTATCAGAATTGATGCGCTATCTTCGCAGAAATGTGCGAAAGGCCGATTTGTTAGATATGGATTCTTCGGAAGAATGGTTAAAGCAGATGTATGATGAATGGCCGATTTCGGGAAGAACCTTATCAACAGGACGAGTGCTGAAGAAGAATGCCGGAGAAATTTCACTGACGATTCTTGCGGAAGTGTTTGCATGGTATCACGATGATGTGGATACACTTATGATTTATACGCAGGATACGGATGCGCATGAGTTTCAGACAAGCGCAGAGCAAAAATTAAAGGGCAAGGAACGTCTGATACCGGATGAAATTGTTCATACAGGCGATGCAAATCATGCAGTAAACAATGCATGTGGCGGTAAAGGAAAGAACACCAGCTATGGCTATCATATGAGTGACGAGGATTTCTACATTTACATCACAAGCCACGCTTACAAGCATTACAGCGGTAGTGGTACAGGCCTGCGTACCTTATTGGATTTCTATGCCTATCTGAATGCAAAGGAAGCCACACTTGATTTTGATTATATCCAGGCAGAGTGTAAAAAACTTGGAATTGATGATTTCGAGCAGCATAACCGTATATTATGCAGGAAAGTGTTTGCACCACAACAGACATATGATCTGGCTTCCTTTAAACAGTCGTTATCGGCAGATGAATTGGAGATGCTTCAATACTATCTTTCTTCCGGCGTGTACGGAACCTTTGACCGCATGGTCGCAAACCGCATGGAGAAACAGAAAAAAGCAGATGGAAAGAAGAATCTGTCAAAGCTTAGTTACTATCGGCACAGAGTATTTCCGGGAATGGAGCTGTATGAGAATTATCCGCTACTGGTAAAGCATAAGTGGCTGATACCGGCGTATTGGTGTTACCGGATTGTGAGGTTGCTTTTTAGCAAAAAGCGAAGGGATTATGTGCTTTGTGAGGTGAAGGCTGTGGAGAAAGTGGCGGTACGTAAAAATAACACAAAGGCAAAATGATTGTCGGATAATTAAATGAAATAACAAAGAAGTTGAAAATGAGGCAGTGCCGGTTTTGGTGCTGTCTTTATTCGTTAATGAGAATAGTGCCGAAATTGAGTAATCGCCAAATGCGTCATTAGATGGTATAATATGTTCTATATAGGTATCCGAGTACAATAACTGTTAGGAAGGCTTTTACAGATGACGGATTGGCTAATGCGTAAGACAAGGTAATGGATCAGAGAAAAATCATAATTTTTGATAATAATTATTCGGAAAATGGAGGATTAAGCAATGGAACGAGTTTTTAAATTTTTAAAAGAAGCAGGAACATATTATTTAGCAACAGTAGAAGGCAATCAACCAAGAGTAAGACCTTTTGGAACAGCACATATTTTTGAAGGAAAACTTTACATACAGACAGGTAAAGTCAAAGAGGTATCAAAGCAGTTACACGCAAATTCAAAGGCAGAAATCTGTGCTTTTAAGAATGGTGAGTGGCTTCGTGTTGCTGGTGAACTGATTGAGGATGACAGAGTAGAAGCAAGACAGTCTATGCTTGATGCATATCCTTCATTACAGAAGATGTATTCTGCAGATGATGGTAATACTGAGGTGTTCTATTTTAAAAACGCAACAGCTACATTCTCATCATTTACACATGAGCCGGAAGTTGTAAAATTCTAATGACAAAAGAAGATAGCAAAGGAATACAGATTATGAATATACAGATATTTGGGACTAAGAAATGTAATGATACTAAAAAGGCTGAGCGTTTCTTTAAAGAGCGTGGCATCAAGTATCAGTTCATTGACATGAAAGAAAAAGGAATGAGCAAAGGTGAATTTAACTCTGTTGCACAGGTAAATGGTGGTCTGGAGAATATGATTAACTGGGATGGCAAAGACAAAGATTTGCTTGCACTCATTAAATATACTGCTGATGAGGACAAATCATACACCTTCTTTCAAACCTCCTCTCTTGTATTGGTGCATACAGAGAGAAGTGTATCGTTCTCTAGCAGGTGGGTCAATTTTCCCTGTTAAAACTGGGACGGTTTTAAGTATAAAAGAGGAAGTTTTGTCCCGATATTTAGTGCTTAAAGTATTCTGGTGAAGATTGCCACTTTACATTCTGGCTTGAAGTGGATATAACAAGTAAAAGAATATATGTTCGCATTGTGGAGGCGAAGGATGTGGAACGTATAATATTGCACAGTGATGCGAATTGCTTCTATGCCAGTGTAGAAATGCTATACCATCCGGAATATGCCGGGTGTCCCCTGGCTGTAGGCGGGGATCCGGAAGCCAGGCATGGGATTATATTGACCGCCAATTATATTGCAAAGAAAAAGGGGATAAAGACTGGACAGGCACTCTGGCAGGCAAAAATGGCCTGTCCGGATCTTGTGATTGTTCCACCCCGGATGGATCTGTATCTGAAGTTTTCTTCTATGTTAAGGGAAATCTATGGAGAGTATACGAATCTGGTTGAACCGTATGGATGTGATGAAGCCTGGTTAGACGTTACGGACAGCACAGTTTTAAAAGGGGGAGGAAGAAAAATCGCAGAGGAGATAAGCAGGAGGGTGAAAAGAGAACTGGGAATTACAGTTAGTATTGGGATTTCCTGGAATAAGATTTTTGCCAAGCTTGGAAGTGATTACAAAAAGCCTGATGGGATTACGGCATTTACGAAGGAAAATTACAAAGAACTGCTCTGGAGACTTCCGGCTGCAGATCTTTTGTACGTCGGACGTTCTACCAGAAATACATTAAACTGTTATGGAATTAAAACAATTGGCGAGCTTGCCCTGTCGGATCCTAAATTTCTGGAACGTTTATTGGGAAAAATGGGTCTGGTGCTTTATACTTTTGCAAATGGATGGGATGAGTCGTCAGTATCACCCCAGGGATATGAAGCACCTGTTAAATCTATTGGCAATAGTACCACGACTCCCAGGGACTTGGAAAATAACCTGGATGTGCAGATTGTATTGATGGCGTTAGCGGAAAGTGTTGCAGCCAGGCTTCGAAAACATGGGTTTAAATGCAAGGTAGTATCCATCAGTATCCGGGATAATGGGTTATATTCTTTTTCCCGGCAGAAAAAGCTGGAGCGTCCTACGGACATTACAAATGAGATTATGAAAGCTGCAAACGAGCTCTTTCAGGAACATTATAACTGGCAGCATCCGATCAGAAGCCTGGGCGTTCGTGTAGAAAGTCTGGTATTATCCGATATTCCTATACAGCTTGACTTATTTGTGAGCGAGGAACAACGAGAAAAACAGGAGAAAATGGATCAGGCGGTGGATGAAATCCGTAGACAGTTTGGCTATTTCAGTGTGCAAAAAGCTTTTATGTATCAGGATAAAGCTCTTGCAAGTCTGGATGCACAAAGTTCCCACACGGTTCATCCGATAGGGTATTTTAATGGGAGGTAATTGGTAAATGGAAAATGCAAAAGTATATGTGGATGTCCTTGTCAATTTTGACAACGATGGAACTATGAGCCCGGTGGACTTTATCTGGGAAGACGGGGAAAAATATCATGTGGACCGTATCTTTGCAAGGGAGCGCTGTGCTAGTCGAAAAGCAGGTGGAACCGGAATTTGTTACACCATAATGGTGAATGGAAAAGAGAGCCATTTATACTATGAATTTGATAAATGGTTTATGGAGAGACGCTGCTCCTGATACGTGAAGCTGCAGACTGTCAGAGAAAATGGAAATACAATATATGGAAATATGCAATTGACACGCACTATATATTGTGCTATTCTATAATCGAATTATCGTTTATGCATAGCACTCTATGCAGGGAAATTTAGTTCTGGTGCGAATCAGAAGCAATCATTTGAGACAATAGATCTGGAAAATATAGAAAGACATCAAAAACCTGGAATGGATTTTTGGTGTCTTTTTTTGTTGTCAAAAATTCCAGAATCCAAGCTAAGGGCGCAAATACGAAGGAAAGGAGTTACTGGATAATTCAAAAAAATATAAGCATATCGGAGGAGGAACATGGAACAGAAAACTTTGGAATACGAAGGAAGTCTGTGCAAAGAAGAACTCATTTTGAAAGTGGATTCTTATCGTTGCAAAAACAGGCTTTTTATCGCAATGGTCAAGAAAAAAGATCAGGAAGAGGAACTATATGACATTTTAACAGTAAGCTTGCCAGGTGAGAATATAAAAATAAACGAAGCATTTATCTCAGATTTTGAGTGCAAGTATAAGCTTTCGTTTATCCGAAAATACAAGCTTGGAGAAGTGCTGCAAAGAGTGGGGCATTCTGGATTTTGTGATTATCGGCTGGTGCGTTTTGATTTGGAAAAACTGGAAGAATATGATCGGGAAGGCGTAAAAAAGTTTCTTGCAGAACAGGAAGGAGGACATGCATAAATGGAAAATGCCGGAAACCGAAAAACTTTAGAGCTATAAAGAGGGTGATGGCATAAAAGATGAAGAGTATGCAGGCTATTATTGCCTGGTACTGGCAATTGTCTGCGGACTAAATGCAGCGGAGGCCTGGAAAATCTATCAATATGGACCGGATCATCCGTTAAGTAAAAAAATCCTGAAGCATAAGATCAGGGATTCCTCTCTGAAAAAGCTGAAGAAAAAAGAGCAGGAAAAAATGATGAAAAAGCTGTTTCTGGAAGGATACAGTAAAAATGCAATTGCAGAAGCGTTTGAATGCTTACCGGAAACCGTAACAGCAAGAATCAAAAGAGCAGAGGAGGATATGAATGGAACATAGAAATATAAATACAGTTGGAACGATATTTAATGACTTTTTAGGCTTGTACACAGGAGAAAGACCTATTGGGATCCAGGAGCTGATCCAAAAATATGACAGGCATCCGGTTCTGATGGGATTGTTGTCCAATGTGGATTCTGTTATTTATGTGGATGTCAAAAAGGCCATGTATGAGATCTATCCATTTTACAAGAAATACAGACATCGTGCATTGGATGATAGTGTGTGGAAAGACATTGTTGAGAGTGCGGAGGCCCTTGAAAAGAAGTGGAATGGAAACCTTTGGGTACGCCGGGTAATACTGAATCTGGTGAATGAGCTTGATAAGGAATCCCAGGAAGTGCAAAGAGAGGCAGCTGGCGGAAAGGCAGAAAATCATGCATCCAAAGCAGCATAATGATGGGAGGAACTTTATATGCTGGAAAGACTTGCAAAAAGTAAAGAGGAATTAAATATTCTGGCTGAGCATTACCGGACCTGTCAAAATGTAGCGGCAATTGAAAGGCTTGCGAAAGAGCATGCTATTCCGAAGGAGGACACGGATGCATTTATAGCAGGAAAAAGCTGCTGCCTGTTGAAAGTTCCATTAATGGGGCAATCCGGTTCAGTAACCGAAAAACTGACAGAAGAAATGCTTCTTTTGCAGGATTCCGGGTATGCGACCGTGCTTGGCACGTATCTTTTAGACCTTGCCAGAAAAGATCCTGTTATGAAAGATGTGATCCTCCAGCCTCATAAGACGCTGAGACACTGTCTCGAATATGTCCATGAAAAAGCATATGAGACGGCGCTGGAAAAGGCAAAGAAAGAGGGAAAAACTGGTGTGGGGCAAAATGCTGGTATAGTGATTGGCTCTACAGAGGTATTTGCCTGGGGAATAGACTATTACCTGTTGGACGACCGTAAAGACATGGAGAAAAAAGCACAGGAAGAAAAAGATACAATAAAGAAAGCCTGGAAAAGAGCGGAATCAATCAGGACAGTGTCAGCAAAATCAAAAGATTCAGATACGAAGAAAGATGTTTCGGAAGAGGCAAAGGTGGCAGCAAAGCCAGCAGCGCAAAAGAAAGAAGAACCGGAGCAGCTTTCTTTATTTAATTTAGGAGCCTGAATATGATTGCATACAAAGGGTTTGAAAAAAATTTAAGTTGCAGGGGTTATCAATTCAAACGATATGGGATCAATGAGACAACGGAGGCAAATTGCAGACAAAATGGATTCCATTGTGCGGAAAATCCGCTGGATTGTCTTGTTCACTATCCGAATTGGAGAAACTCCAGGTATTTTGTAGTGAAAGCATTTGGAGATCTGGATGAAGATGACCGGGATACCAAAATCTCGTGCACCAAGATGGAACTGAAGGAGGAACTGGATTTTTCAATGCTTTTACTACGGGGAGCTGCGTATATGGCAATACATCCGGACCGCCCATGGTGCAGCCTGGTTTGCAAAGAAACAGGTGTGGGCAATAATGGATTCGTAATTGTACGCGGCAAACAACCAAAAGCAAAAGGAAGGAAAAATGATCTTCTTATTCTTGTCCAGGAAGAGCCTGACAGCAATGAGATTATATATGTAAACCAGCTCTGTGTGGATGGCATAAGACATAAGGAAAATGAATGGTACGGAATTGCAGATTGAAAATTGGATGCTGGATCAGCGGTCATAGAGAAACCGCAGAAAGGATTATTACGATGAAGTTAGGATATTTGGAATTTGTTGAGGTATTAAGAAAACAGCTTTTAAATGCTTTGCATTTACAGGAACAGCAAATATTTTTCAAAAAGAAAGCCATAGATAATAAGGATCGCTTGTTTGTGGACGCATTTGAAAATTTAAGTGGAAAGCAACTGTGCGGTATTGACGTGAAAGATTTATATGAGCGTTATATGGAAGGGAGTTCGATGGAGTCAATTTCATATTCTGTACAAGATGAAATCGAGAAACTAAAAACGGTTGGCATGTTAGAGGGCGAGATGACTCCAGACAGTTACCAAAAAATCAGAAAATACCTTTTTGTAAAACCGCTAAACAAGAAAGCGCATTCGCTTGAGTTGGAAGATGCAGTGCATAAGGATGTTGGAGATATCGCTTGTGTCGTGTATATGATGCTTAGTAATACGAACGCGTATTTTTGCGTGAAGATAAAAAATCAGCATTTGAAGCAATGGAAAATGACAAAAGAGGCTGTTATGGAAGAGGCACTTAAAAATACCTGCCAGATGGCACCCCCTCTCATTTGTACTAATGATGAGAACAAGTGGGGAGGATCCTTTATGGAGAATGGAGCATTCTGCTTATCGAAAAGTGATAAAGTTATGGGGGTTCGACTTTCCACAAATACAAAAGAATATGGAGCGATTTCCGTATTTTACCCTGGTGTCCTTCAAAGACTGGCACAGCTTATGGGAAGTGATTTGTACATTTTATTTACAAGTGGGAATGAAAGTACAATTTACAGTGCAAATGAGAGTAATTTAGAAGATATTAAGACTGAACTCAATGAAATGGTGATTGAGTATAGGAATGCTATGGTGTTTAAGTGTAGGAATGGTATGGTGTTTGAAGAAAAATTATTGTCAGAAGAACTCTACTACTATAGCAGAATCGAAGATAAGATTTCTGTATATATGGAAAAAGTAAAGGTTAACTTTACTACGGTTAATTTAAAGGAAGTGCACTGATTATTAGAAAAGGTAGATAAGGCTGCGTAATAGTTAAGTAGTAAGCAGTATCTGTATAATCCTAACGAAAGGAAATGAAAAAATTATGAATGAAATTTTAAGTTATGAAAAGTTTGTCGAAAACTTAAGAGCGTATCTGTTAGATACTTTAAATCTGCAAGAAGAGCGAATTTATTTTGAAGCAAAAGATGAAGAGGGAATGGCTCCGAATGGAGACCGTTTATTTATGGAATGTCGTGTAAGTTCAGAAGGGAAAGAAGTATGTGGAATCCATACGGAAGAGTTATATGAGGATTATCTGGATGGTATTTCCATAAAAAGAATTGGAGATACTGTTACAAATGAAATCCTGAAATTAAAAGATGCAAGGCTTTTCAAAAAAGTACAGGATGTAAATAATTATTCCAAAGTAAAGGGAGACCTGTTTATACGGCTTTTAAACAAAAAGAAACATGAAAAGGCACTGGAAAATGCTGTGTATAAAGAAGTGGATGGCATAGCCTGTGTTTTGTATATGAAAGTTGGTCAGCAAGATGGCCGTATCTCCAGCATGAAAATCCACAAAGCCAGTCTGGCAGACTGGGGAATGGACGAGGACGAAGCCTACGAAAATGCTTTGGCGAATACATATTTCCTTACTCCCCCAAGAATTTATAAGTGGGAATGCCTGCTTTTTAATCCTGATTATGAGGGCGATGACTTTATGGACATGAATTATGAAGAAAATATTGTGGAAAGAAATGCTGGAAGCTGTCTTTCTACAAGTATTCGCACCAATGGGGCTGTGGCTGTTTTTCTGCCGGATGTGGCACAAAGGATTGCAGACCTTATGGATGATGATTTCTACATTGTATTTACAAGCGTCCATGAGGCAATGATTCATTCTAAGAGGATGTTCTGTCCGGAAGATCTTGAAAGAATTTTAAAAGAGACACTTAAAGAGGCTACCCTGGACGAAGATTTTCTGACAGATGAAATATATTACTATGACAGAGGTGCCCGGAAAATAATGAAATGGAAAAAGGTGGTATCAAAGGTAACTTTACCGGCAAGCTGTGTTGAAAGGCTTCCGTTGTAAATAGCAATGATAATGTTTTGCGGATTATAAGAAAGGAAACGGAAACTTTATATGTGTCAGCGTTTAACGTATGAAGAATTTGTCCAGAAATTACGGAAATGGATCATAAAAGCTGCTCATCTTCCAGAGGACTATGTTTTCTTTAAGAAAAAAGAAAAGACTGGAATAACCGCAAATGGGGACCGGTTATTTGTAGTCTGCGCTGAAACGGATTCCGGAAAAGACATCTGCGGGATTTTTGTGGAAGAACTTTACCAGGATTATGTAGAAGGAACTTCTATGGAAAACATAGAAGCAAGGGTGAAGTGTGACCTGGATAGAGCGGGAAATATGGAAAATACCAGATATCTGAATGACTATGAAAAAGTCAGGGAACATCTCTTTCTGGGGCTTTTGAACCTGGAAAAACACAGGCATGAACTGAAAAATGCCGTATATAAAACAATGGGGGACATTGCAATCACGTTATATGTGCATGCAGGAACCTTGAAGGATGGGATTACATATTTGAAAGTCAGATCGGAATATTTGGAAACATGGGGCTTGGAAAAAGACGATGTTTTACACGATGCTCTTTTAAACAGTTATCGTATATTGTCTCCAAGAATCTATGATTTCAAAAAATGATGTACACTCCGGGGTATGCTGGTGATGACTTCATGAATGTGGATCCCTATTTTATTTCAGATAAAAAAAAGAAGGAGGTAATCTGTCTTAGTGTAAAAGGACTCACAAATGGAGCTGTGGCAGTCCTGTATCCAGAAGTGATAAAAAAACTGGTGGAATTAATGGATGGGGATTTTTATGTGGTATTTAGCAGTGTGCATGAAGCCCTGATACACAGCTCAAAACTTTGCAGCTTAGAAGAACTTGAGAATTTATTAAGAACTTCCAATTCGAGAATGACATTCCAAAAGGAGTTTTTAACGGATAAGGTCTATTATTACTGCAGGGAAGAGGATAAATTTATTATGCTTCAAGGCAGGCTGAAAATGTTAGTTACAACAATCCGTATGGATGAGGAAAATTAAATGATAAGGAACGAGATGCGGCGGGAATTTCCTGCCGTATCTTTTGTTAAGAGGAGAAGAAAATGTCCGAGGGATACGAATACAATTTGTTGACACAGGAGCTGCTTCTTCAAGGATATACGGCGGAACACTATCCGGACTATGTTCGAATCGGAAACGGAAGGCTGGGAAAGTCACCACTTGAAAATTCATGCGGCGGTTTTATATATACCAAAGATTATCTGGAAAAGAAAGCATTTATGTCTGGCTGTGGTCTATACGTGAGTTGGGAAAAATGTATTAACGATATAGATTATCTGGAGGAAACATTCTGCTTTGAAAATGATAATGTCGTTTTTCGGTGTCCATGGCATAAGAAAAATTGTGAACAGAATCATCCCTTATTAAGGGAAGATAATTTCGGCTTCTGTGCCTGCCATATGGTATCAGATTACCAGTATGAAAAAAGTGCAGAATATTTGGAAAACCAGGCAGATCAGAAAAAGGAAGAATTGTTTCAGAAATTTAAGGAACAGCATAAAAACTGTATTTGTAAGATGCATATGTCTTATAACTACGAGAAGCAGGAATGGAGCCTGCAATATGATCCGATGAGGTGCATGTGCGGACCAGGAGAGTATTGTATGCTGCGGGGCAGACCTCTTTCCAAAAAGACAGGGAATATATATTACGATCTAAAGGTATCTACAATCCGAAAAGATGATACCTTTTTTGCCGGGGAGCCTATAGTGACGATCACAAGGGGGAAGAAATTTTTGCAAAGCAAGGTTTCGGTTGATATCTGTGAAGAAATTGTAAAAAGAAAACAGGAGGATATTTTTAATAAGGAATGGTGGAATGGCTATTCTATGCAGGCCTTGTACGATCCAGATTTGAAGATGGAAATTCTGAATGTTAGAGTTGCTACGCGATTGACGCGAGATAAGGCACAGGATATTGAGGATGAGAAAGCCGGAATATACATTGGCTATGAAGCAGACTTTGCGAAAGCGAAGAAGAAGTGGAAACAGAAACGAAAAGAGAAACGCCTGGAGCAGGCAAAAAGAAAGGTTGTGAAAAAGGGCTGGGAGTCTCTGAATGATACAGAACAAAGATTTATGAAGAAGAGACTTTCTGCCGAACAGATTGAAGCTTTGCAACAGGAGTGGGTTACGGCAAATGAGCATAAGGATGAGGCTGAGCAGTTAACCCTGGACTTATAAAATAACTTCGGAAAGGACAAATTAGATGGAAAAACGAAAGCTTAAAAAAATGAAGGTATTGGAACCATCGGAGGAGATGGTTCTGGCGGCAGAAAGTGATATTCCAGTTATCGGAAATATGGCTTATGATAGAATGAAATATCCAATTGGTTTGTTCATTCAGGCAGAAATGGACGAAAATATCTTAAAAATTGGTTTTTTTGTTACAGATATTTTGACTGCTGGCGGAAGAAGACCATTATATACCCTGTTCATTGATAAGGAAAAAGATTGCTTCATAGGATATGATTACCGGCTGAAGAAATGGACTAATAAAATGCTGGATAAAATTGAACTGCCCAAAGGTGTAAAGGGAGATCATGCCTGGTGTGATCTAAACAGCCGCAGTCAAATATGGGAAACCCTGGGTGAGGAATATAGAAAAGATAATGTATGTTATGGCCTTTTTCATTTTGAAGATCAGGTACGGGAAAGGCAAAAGATACAGAAACATTTAAAACGAACAACCGCCTGGGATCAGATTATGAAATATGTTAGGGAAACTCCGAAGGACTGGGAGAAATGGCTGAAAAAAGTGGGAATTACACAGAATTACATTTTTTATGAATACTCCCGGAAGAAAAATATCACAGGCTACTGTACATGGTGCGAAAAGAATGTGGTGGTGAATGGAGTAAAACACAACAGGACGGGAAAATGTCCTAACTGCAGGCATAAGATCCAATATAAGGCAGTGGGAAGGCAGCGCATGGTAAAGTCAAAAGAAGAAACTGCATATCTTTTGCAGACATGCGGTGATAACTTTGTTATTCGTGAATTCAGGGCAGATGTGAAATATGACATGGTTGCTTATACAAAACCAGTTTATAACTGGAGAGAGCTGCGACGATATGTATTTGATAAAGACCTTAACGAAAAAGAATTTTACTGGGGCTATTATCATGGGACAGAAGAGAACAGATGGATCCATGGGTCATTAAATACATACAACCCTTATTGCTGGGGGAATTGTAGATATGAACTCCGCTATCCGGGACATATCTACAAAAAGTCACTCCATGGAATAAAAAATAATCAGCTTAAAAGAAGCGGATTCCATGAGCTGGCCAGAAAAAGTGAAACAGTAGAGCCGGTAGCCTATTTTCATCGGTTAAAGCAATATCCTTATCTGGAGCAACTGATAAAAGCCGGGCTGAATGAGCTTGCAAAGGAAATCATAGGAAACAGCACTTCTATTTTTTATAAGGAAGCAGATTCGCTTGGACATGCTCTTGGGATTGATATGTTCCGCCTGAACCGCCTTCGCAATAATCATGGTGGAAAAGTATTTCTGCAATGGTTGATTTATGAAAAAGGATTTAAAAAAGTGATGAAAGATAACGTGATTTCCTGGTTCTCGAAATGGCAGATCTGTCCGGAAGAGCTTTTGTTTGTACTGGATCGGATGAGACCGGAGCAGATAAAAAATTATTTGGAAAAACAGGCAAAAGAAAGTGAAAAAAAACCAAAGGAGCTTATTGGTACCTGGAAAGACTATCTTGACATGGCGTCAAAGCTTGGTATAGACGTGAAGGATCCAATTATATACCGTGTGAGAAAACTGGAAAAACGGCATAACGAACTGGTTCAATTGATGATAGAGAAGAAAATGGATATAAAAGCCGAAGAGATCGCAGAAAAATTTCCTGGTATAGAAAACGTCTGTGAGAACCTGAGAAAATATGAATATAGCGATCATACTTTCCAAATTGTGGCACCGCGGAAAATCAAGGATATTCTGGAAGAAGGAGAAGAACTGCAGCACTGCATCATCGGAAAAGATACTTATTTTGCGCGCATGGTAAAACAGGAGTCTTATCTTTTGTTCCTGAGAAAAAAGAATGCACCCCAAAAGCCATATTATACATTGGAAGTAGAACCAGATGGGACAGTACGCCAGAAACGGACATATTTTAACAGGCAGAACCCGGATATTAAGCAGGCCGAGAAATTTTTATTGCGCTGGCAGAAACAGCTTTCGCGTAAACTTAATAAGGAAGATAAGATTCTTTCGCTAAAAAGCCGTGATCTTCGAAAGAAAGAAATTGAGAATCTGCGGGAAAAGAAAATAAAGGTGAACGGATTTGGCTTTACTGGAAAGCTGCTTGCGGATATTCTGGAGGAAGATTTAATGGAAAATGCTGCATAAATGGTATTATTCCTATATTGTTGGCTCATACGAGTCTTAGAAAATAATTTTGTAAATTATCATGGTGATGAAATTAAAATACTACGTATATGGAACTACGGTGAAATTGACACAAAACTACAGAATGATATAATAAAAATGGCATTTGGCAGCAGATACTGCGTAAATTCTTATCTCGATTTTGTTTGAGATTAAAAAAATTATATGCGTGAATAGAGCGCCCAAAATCAAGAAGATTATTGATTTTAGGCGCTTTTATTGTTTCCAAATGCCAATCTCCAATACGAAAGGGGGAAAGTATGTGCTGTGTCAACTCCATATGTTGAAAGGAAGACGATATTATGCATAAACCAAGGCGGAGAACCAAATATTTTGAAAGATTCTATTTTGAATATGAAGGTATTTTATACCTAAGCAAAAAAAATTGTTGTGAGAAACTTGGATTTGAGTATGGTTCTGTTTTAGGGTATAGACATACGAATAATTGTTCTTTCACGGAGGCACTTGATCATTTCATGGAAATACGTGAGCAGAATCAATTTGTTTTTCGCAATCGGAATTGGTTGAATCTCGACAACTGCTGTGAATTTTATGGTGTAAATAAATTTACCGTGCGACATTACCAATATGATTATGGTGATACCATTCAGGAAGCATTAGAAAAAGCAATTAAGTATACGAAACAGATAAAATTCGTTTACAAGGGAAAAACATATCCTTCTTTAGCAAAATGCTGCAGGGAAATGGGAATACCAGAATCAACAGTACGAAAATGCATGGCAGAAACTGGAAAAACCGGAGCTGTTGCATTGACCCATTGCATAAAAAAAGCGGAAGAAAGAAAATATAGTAATCCGTCCCCGTTTTTTTATAGAGAAAAGGAATATTCAATGTTTACAGAGTGCTGTCGTGAATTTAATCTGGAGCCAAACAAGGTCAGACAAAAAAGCATTTCGCTGAATAGCTCGTTACAAGATGCACTGGATTTCTTTCTCTTAGATCACCCTGTAAGGAGAAAAAAGAATTTTGATGACAATTATTCTATTGAATCGGTATCAGCAACATGTAGGCAATATGGAATTAAAAGAGCTGATGTTTACAATTATATAAAAGACAATCAGTGTTCCAAGGAAGAAGCAATCAGGTATTATATTGCTGTTAAGAACAAAATTGGAACTGGGCCTATTACATTTGAAGGCGTTAAATATGTAGATGTCCGAGAATGTTGCAGGAAACTTGGAATTTCTTACAGATGGGTGTGTGACAGGATTATATATAAAAATGCTGGAGTGGATGAAACTTTGTTTTATTACAAGACAGAGAAAGAAAAATGGCAGAAGATGTCAGAAGAGCCGATTTATCTGGAAGATGGAACAAAATATGATAATCTTCACGATTTTTGCCGGGTTCTTAAGATACGCCAAACAGATATTTATGGGTATATATACCGTCATGATTGTTCCGTGCAGGAGGCAGCAGATTTTTATGCAAGCAGACAAGCAGCTGTGGATAAAGAAATGATACAAATTGGGGAAATGGTGTATACAGATCTTCAGAAATGTTGTAAGGAACAGGGAATTCTTTATCGCTGGGTGTGTAATAAGATGCTGCGTGAAAATATTACAGCTTCTGAAGCAGTCAAGTATTACATTCGCAAAAATGAAAAGAAACAGTTAAAAGCCCAGAGAAAAGCAGCACTTAAAGTGAAAGGGAAAATGCCGGAACCACAGAGAGTTGTTGTTATGGGACAGGAATATGAGTCAAAAGAAAAATGTTACAAAGCCCTTGGGATCACTAAAAAACTGGTTCTTAGACACATGCGGGAAACAAATTGTCTGTTTGAAGAGGCGGCTGCTTATTGTTACGAAAAGAAACGGAAAAAACAATTTGAATTTCGTGGGAAAACATATAAAAGCTATAACGCCTGTTGTAAAGCATATGGAGTGGCACAGGAATATGTTGCATTAAAAGCCAACAGGGAACGAATAACAAGACAGGAGGCAATAGAAAAACTACTGGAGCAAAGAGAAAATAAAAGTACGTTGTTGGTTGATAACTTAATTACGAAAGATGAGGGATAATATGACAAGAAAAGGAAATAAACAGGAAGAACCAGAGAAACTTCTTCTTTCAGTAAAGGAAACATGCGAATTAACTGGTTTATCAGAAAGAACTGTGCGAACTATAATGGCGGAAAATGAGTTTACGGTCCGGATCGGGAGAAGAACGCTTGTTCATAAGAAAAAATTTGAAAAATGGCTGGACAAACAGTACTCTTGAATATTTTGTGAGAACGTGATAATATTCTGATGTACTTGAGATCTGGTCTGGAAAGGATGAATGCCATATGGGTAAATCTTTAAAAGGTAAAGAACTTGGACGTGGGCTTTACCAAAGATCAGATGGGCTATATGTGGCCAGAATATATACGAAAGGTTCCCCGAAACCAATCTACTTATATGACAGCAATTTAGCCAAACTCAAAAAGAAGCGTGATCATGAAAAAGCAAGATATATTATGGGGCTTAATGCAGAAGCATGAAAGTATACTACTGCTGAGTGGTTTGATGAGTGGATGAAGCTATATAATATAGGACGCCTAAAAAACACGACTATTAATGGTTATGTTGATGGATTTGAACGAATTACAGATTATATTGGCTCGGTGAGACTGGAAAGTCTCACCCCTGCCCATATTCGTAATATGGTGGAAAGATTACAGGCAGATGGCTATGCAGAAACGTCAGTGGAGCATTCGCTGACGATTGTAAATCTATTATTAAACAGTGCAGTAGATAGCAGAATGATTCCCATGAATCCATGTAAAGGGATTTTAATTGCGAAATCGGAAGAAGCTGTAGTCGATCCATTACAGGAAGATGAAGAAAAAGTTCTGACCAAGGAAGAAATTGAAACCTTTTTGAATGCTGCAAAAAATACAAGATATTATGAAGTGTTCTATATTATCCTGAATACAGGTATGCGAATTGGAGAACTTGCAGCTCTTCAATGGGAGGATATTGATTTTCATTCACACAGAATTCGTGTTTATAAAACCCTTAATAAAACAACTATTTTTTATGATAACAAAAAAAATCGTGTTGAAAACCCATACAATACAAAACAAATAACAACACCTAAAAAGAAGGCAAGTTACCGTTGGATTCCAATGTCAAAAAAAGTTGAAAATGCCTTTCTGACTTGGAAGGTAAAGCAGGATATGGACAAGGAAAAATATGGTTCGAAATGGGGCGCAAATAACGTTTTAAAAGACGAATACCCAGATCTTGTTTTTACAACAAAGCCCGGTAATCTCTTCCTTCCCCAGTATGGTTCTCAGGAATGTTCACGTATATTAAACATCATTGATAAAAAAGAGATAAAACGTGCACAGATAGAAAACAGGGAACCACATCTTTATAGTGTATATCCACATAAATTTAGGCATACGTTTGTTACGAGAATGAACCAGTCAAATATGTCGCCATTTACTGTAAGCAAAATTGCTGGACATTCAAGCGTAAATATGACAAACTATTATACGCATTTGGAGAAGGAATATGTTTCGGATGAGTTCAATAAATTTATAGAAACATACGAAGAAGAAAATATTCCCCAAATTGAAGAGAATACAACAAAGGATAAATATGAATAATACTACTGATAACGAGAAAATTAAAAAAACCGTGCAGAAACCGTGCAGTAACACTTCCAAAAGCGGCGCAAATGCAGATAAATCAAGGGGTTCTGGCAAAAGTATGAACATGTCGCCCATGATGTGCGAATACCTGAAAACCAAGGAAGAATACAAGGATTGTATTCTTTTTTATCGTCTTGGAGATTTCTATGAAATGTTTTTTGATGATGCCCTTCTGGTATCTAAAGAACTGGAACTAACACTTACGGGAAAAGACTGCGGCCTTGAAGAACGTGCTCCTATGTGTGGGATTCCGTTCCATGCGGCAGATACCTATATTAACCGACTGATCGAGAAAGGCTACAAGGTTGCCATTTGTGAGCAGGTAGAGGATCCGAAGAAGGCAAAGGGACTTGTGAAACGAGAGGTTATTCGGGTGGTTACGCCTGGTACAACCTTAGATGCCACCTCACTGGACGAATCCAGGAACAATTATCTGATGTCCATTGTTTCTATAGCAGACCGTTTTGGCTGTGCTATAGCGGATATTACTACAGGCGACTGCTTTCTTACAGAAGTACCGGGAAGTCAGAAGCTGATTGACGAGATCAACAAATTCAGCCCTGCAGAGATTATCTGTAATGATTCCTTTTTCATGAGCGGTGTGGACACAGATGATCTTAGAAATCGTCTTGGAATCTGTATTTTCTCTCTGGATGCATGGTATTTTGACGATGATACCTGCAGGAAAGAGTTAAAAGAGCATTTTCATGTAAGTAATCTGGAGGGACTTGGAATCAGTGATTACGACAGCGGTATTATTGCTGCCGGTGCGCTGTTTCTTTATCTGAAGGAGACGCAGAAGACAGCACTTTCCCAGATGACTACCATTCGCCCGTATACTGCCGAGCGCTACATGCTGATTGACAGCTCAAGCAGACGGAACCTGGAGCTGGTAGAGACTCTTAGGGAGAAACAAAAACGGGGTTCTCTTCTTTGGGTTCTGGATAAAACAAAGACGGCAATGGGTGCCCGCACGCTCCGCTCCTTTGTGGAACAGCCGCTGATCGATTCCGCAGAAATTAACCGTAGACTGACTGCACTGGAGGAATTGAATGAAAATCCAATGCTTCGTGATGAGCTTCGTGAATATCTGAATCCCATTTATGACCTGGAGCGTCTTGTCAGCCGCATCAGCTTTAAATCGGCAAATCCAAGAGATCTGGTAGCCTTTGCTTCTTCTTTGGAAATGATTCCATATATCAAACAGATCCTGAAGGATTTTCAGGCTCCGATTTTGAAAGAAATTTATGAGGATATGGATAGCCTTGAGGATATTACCGGTCTGATAAAAAGTGCTATTGTGGATGAGCCGCCTCTTGCCCAAAAGGACGGAGGCATTATCCGGGAAGGCTTTAATGAAGATGTGGACAAATTCCGTAGTGCCCGCACAGATGGTAAAAAATGGCTGACAGAGTTAGAAGCCAGGGAGCGTGAACGTACCGGGATCAAATCTCTGAAAATCAAATATAACCGTGTGTTTGGCTATGCTCTTGAGGTTACAAACACATTCAGGGAGCTGGTGCCAGAGAATTACATCCGCAAGCAAACGCTTGCGAATGCGGAGCGTTATATTACAGAGGAACTGAAAAACCTTGAGGATATGATCCTTGGTGCAGAAGATAAGCTTTATGCATTGGAATACCAGCTGTTTTCCGATGTGCGTGACAAGGTAGGCATGGAGGTTGTGAGAATCCAGCGTACAGCCAAAGCCATTGCAGGGCTGGATGTATTTGCATCTCTTGCACTTGTTGCAGAGAGAAACCACTATGTTCGCCCAAAAGTAAATGGAGGCGGCGTAATCGACATTAAAGGCGGCCGTCATCCGGTTGTGGAGCAGATGATCGACAACGATATGTTTATTGCCAATGATACATATCTGGATAGCAGCAAAAAACGTATTTCCATTATCACCGGACCGAATATGGCTGGTAAATCCACATACATGCGCCAGACAGCTTTAATCGTGCTAATGGCACAGGTCGGAAGCTTTGTCCCGGCAGATAAAGCCACCATCGGAATTGTAGACAGGATCTTTACCCGTGTAGGTGCGTCTGATGACCTTGCAAGCGGGCAGAGTACCTTTATGGTGGAAATGACAGAGGTTGCCAATATTCTTCGCAATGCCACCTCAAAAAGCCTTCTGATCCTGGATGAGATCGGCCGTGGAACCAGCACCTTTGACGGACTTGCCATTGCCTGGGCTGTGATCGAGCATATCAGTAATACAAAGCTTTGCGGAGCAAAAACACTGTTTGCGACTCATTATCATGAACTGACAGAGCTGGAGGGTAAGCTTTCCGGAGTTACCAATTACTGTATAGCGGTTAAGGAAAAGGGGGATGACATTGTGTTCCTTCGTAAAATCGTGCAGGGCGGTGCAGATAAGAGCTACGGAATCCAGGTTGCCAAGCTGGCAGGGGTGCCGGATACGGTAATCAATCGTGCTAAGGAGCTGGTGGAGGAATTAAGTGATGCGGACATTACAGCTGCCGTGAAGGATCTCACCTCTCCAAAGAAGAAACCGAAAGTAGAAATGGACATGGCGCAGATGTCTTTGTTTGACACTGTGCAGGATAATGATATCATTGAGGAACTGAAGGGGATTGATATTGGAAACCTGACGCCCATGGAGGCGCTGAATACCCTTTATAATCTTCAGAACAAGATTAAAAACAGATGGTAAATCATCGGGAGAAATAATTTGAGAAAAATTGCAGTTTTAGACAAACATACCATTGATAAGATCGCGGCCGGCGAGGTGGTAGAACGTCCTTCCTCTGTTGTGAAGGAGCTTGTAGAAAACTCCATTGACGCTGGTGCTACAGCTGTGACGGTAGAGATTGCAGACGGCGGCAAAAAGCTGATCCGCATTACGGACAACGGAGGCGGCATCGAAGCCTCCCAAGTGCCAACTGCATTTTTGAGCCATGCCACCAGCAAAATTGAAAAAGTAGAAGATCTGGAAAACATAGCCTCACTGGGATTTCGTGGTGAGGCTTTGTCCAGTATTGCCGCTGTTTCCCAGGTGGAGCTGATCACCAAGACGCCTTCTGCTATCAGCGGCGTTCGCTATGTGATCGAGGGCGGCGTGGAGCAGAGCATGGAGGAAATGGGTGCGCCGGATGGAACCACTTTCCTGGTGCGAAACCTTTTTTACAATACGCCGGCCAGAAGCAAATTCCTGAAATCGGATACTTCAGAGGCCAATTATATTGGAACCATGATGGAGCAGCTTGCCCTTTCCCACCCGGAAATTTCCTTTAAATATATTCAGAACAAGCAGGTGAAGTTGCATACTTCCGGGAATTATAATGTGAAAGATGTCATCTATAACGTATATGGGCGCGACATGGCAAAGGCGCTCCTGGATGTTTCCTATGAGAACGATTTCATGAAGATTGAGGGATTTGCCGGGAAGCCGGAGGTGTCACGAGGCAATCGAAGCTTTGAAAATTACTATGTAAATGGCCGGTTTGTGAAAAATAACATTATCACAAAGGCCATCGAGGATGCGTATAAGGGCTTTGTGATGCAGCATAAATTTCCTTTTGTTTCCCTGCATATTCAGATGACGGGAAATGACCTGGACGTAAACGTGCATCCCAGGAAGCTGGAGGTGCGTTTTGCAAGAGGCACCGAGGTATATGATGCCATTTATGAGGCGGTGCATAATGCCCTGCTTCACAGGGAGCTGATTCCGGTAGTCCCTGTAGGAAAAGAAGAGCGGGTTCCAAAGGCTGCAGCAGTAAGCCGCGGAGCTGTTCCGGAGCCTTTTGAGAAAAGCCGCAGGCCGGAGCCTGGCTATGGAAATATGGCTGGCAACCCGGTACAGGCTGGAAAACCATTTCTGCAAAATGGGGGAAAAATGTCCGGGGGATACGGCAGCAGTTCCGGGTATCCGTTTGGCAGTATGCTTCGGGAGCAGGCAGTTTATCAGGCCAAGCCGTTTAGCAAAGAAGAGGAAGCTCTTTTTGCGGGAACCCTGAAGGCAGCTGCACAGGCGGATGAGATGGCAGCTGATGTCGGGAAAACAAATGATGGCAGCAGTCAGGCTGGCGGTGCGCCAAATGATATGCAGGATAAACCTGGAGCTCAGCTGGGAAATCTGGAAACTGAGCAGTCTGCACAGACAGCACAAAGTGAAGCGTATACCGGGAAAAATTTAGAAAGTCAGGGCATGACACCTGTTGGACAGAATATGGACAAGAGCGGGATGTCTGGTCTGGAAGCTGGGAATTCTGCAGACTTCCAACCGGAGGACGTACAGGCACAGAATCCGGGGCAAATTGCAGAACAGGGAATAGGTTTCCAGGCAGCAGACACGGTATTGCTTCTGCGAGATTCAGAGTCATCTGCGGAGGCGTCCTCCAAGGTGTCAGATACAGAATCCGGTGCGGAGCCTGTTTCCCAGGAGTCACCGCAGCAGCTGGAACTTTTTCATGAGAAGCTTCTTGCCCCGGAGTCCAGAAGCCGCCACAAGCTGATTGGACAGCTGTTTGACACTTACTGGCTGGTGGAATTTGAAAATCAGTTTTACATCATTGACCAGCATGCGGCCCACGAGAAAGTAAATTATGAGCGTTTTGTAAAACGCTTCAAAGAACAAACTATAGAATCCCAGTACTTAAGTCCGCCTCTTGTAGTAACCTTGAATATGGAGGAACAGGCGCGGCTGAAGGCAAACGAAGAGTACTTCAGGCAATACGGTTTTGAGATTGAACCATTTGGAGGACGGGAATACTGTATCAGTGCAGTTCCATCCAATCTCTACGGCTTTCACGAAGAAGAACTGTTTCTGGAAATGCTGGATAATCTGGGTGGGGAAGGCTCGAAGGATGCGTTTAACCTTTTTACCACAAGACTTGCGACTATGGCATGCAAAGCAGCCGTTAAGGGAAATCACCAGATGTCCGCCCTTGAGGCAGACAAGCTGATCGACGAGCTTCTGACTCTGGACAATCCTTACAATTGTCCTCACGGTCGCCCCACGATCATTGCCATGACCAAAACGGAAATTGAGAAAAAATTTAAGCGAATTGTGTAACACAGGAGAAATCATGAAAAAACCTCTTATTGTCCTCACCGGCCCAACAGCAGTGGGAAAAACAAAATTGTCTATTTCCCTTGCCAAAGCAGTTGGCGGTGAGATCATTTCTGCAGATTCCATGCAGGTTTATAAATATATGGATATCGGTTCAGCCAAGATTATGCCAGAAGAAATGCAGGGAGTCCCTCACTATCTTGTGGATGCGCTGATGCCAGATGAGGAATTTCATATTGTGCGTTTCCAGCAAATGGCAAAGGAAGCCATGGAAAAGATTTACGCCAACGGGCATATTCCAATCCTGGTTGGCGGTACGGGATTTTATATTCAGGCAGTGACCAGGGATATCGATTTTACCCAGGCAGAACAGGATGACGGATACCGGGCCAGCCTGGAAGCCCTTGCCCAGGAAAAGGGAGTGGCTTATCTTCACCAGATGCTGGCCAAGGTGGATCCTAAAAGTGCGGAGGAAATTCATGAGAATAATGTGAAGCGTGTAATCCGCGCCCTGGAGTTTTACCACCAAAACGGCAGCCCGATTTCCGCTCACAATGAAGAACAGCAGGAAAGGGTCAGCCCGTATAATCTTGCCTATTTCGTGCTGAACGCGCCCAGGGAACTGCTTTATCAGCGGATTGATAAACGGGTGGATGAGATGCTGGCTGGAGGTCTTGTAAAGGAAGTGGAGGCTTTGAAGAGCATGGGCTATCACAGAGGGATGGTTTCCATGCAGGGGCTTGGATATAAAGAGATTCTGGCTTATCTGGACAGAGAAATGCCCCTGGAAGAAGCCGTGCGCATCCTGAAGCGCGACACCAGACACTTCGCCAAGCGCCAGCTCACCTGGTTCCGCAGAGAACTGGAAACCCTATGGATCAACAAAGACGAGTTCGGGTATGACGACGGGAAAATGCTGGAGTATATGCTGAGCATTTGCCGTGAAAAGGGGATACTTGGTTAATCTGGCTATTGAAAATACTATCAGTTTACCAGAAGCCAGTGAGTTTGCAAGGTATATTCGTGAGCAGGTCATTTCAGGAGCGGTTTTAACGGAGACCTGCGATGAATATACCTTGTGAACTCACGTCCGGAGAACGATACACTTATAAATAACACAAAAAATGGAGGAATGCCGTCAAACAGACGGTGAGAATTATTATGAAAGAATTATACGAACAACTTGGAATTTCATCCCAGGTATATGATTTTTGCCATGAGATAGAGGAATCTTTAAAAGAAAGATTCGAACAGTTCGACAAAACTGCAGAATACAACCAGATGAAAGTCCTTCTGGCAATGCAGAAAAACCGTGTCAGCGAGGAATGCTTCGGCTCCTCATCAGGTTATGGCTATAACGACTACGGCCGCGACACCCTGGAAAAAGTATACGCAGACACCTTCCACACCGAAGCCTGTCTGGTACGCCCTCAGATCGCATGCGGAACCCACGCCCTTGCCATCGCCCTTTTCGGAAATCTCCGCCCAGGGGATGAAATGCTGGCACCAGCCGGAAAACCATACGACACTTTGGAAGAAGTCATTGGAATCCGCCCATCCAAAGGCTCCCTGGCAGAATACGGCGTCACCTACCGCCAGGTAGACCTTCTCGAAGACGGCACCTTTGACTACGAAAACATCCGCAAAGCAATCAACGAAAAAACAAAACTGGTAGAAATCCAGCGCTCCAAAGGCTATATGACCCGCCCATCCTTTTCCGTAAAACAGATCGGCGAGCTCATCTCCTTTGTAAAAAGCATCAAACCAGATGTAATCTGCATGGTAGACAACTGCTACGGCGAATTCGTAGACACCATCGAGCCAAGCGACGTTGGCGCAGATATGGTAGTCGGTTCCCTGATCAAAAACCCAGGCGGCGGACTTGCCCCGATCGGCGGCTACATTGCAGGAACAAAAGAATGCGTGGAAAATGCTTCCTACCGCATGACCTGCCCGGGACTTGGCGCAGAGGTAGGCGCTTCCCTTGGAGTAAATCGCTCCTTCTATCAGGGCTTTTTCCTGGCACCTATGGTAACAAAGGGCGCATTAAAAGGCGCTGTTTTCGCAGCCAATATTTATGAAAAATTAGGCTTCGACGTTGTTCCCAACTCCACGGAACCAAGACAGGATATTATCCAGGCCGTCACCTTAAACAGCCCGAAAAGACTGATCGCCTTCTGCAAAGGAATTCAGGCCGCAGCACCGGTTGACAGCTATGTAGATCCGGAACCCTGGGATATGCCAGGCTATGACAGCCAGGTGATTATGGCTGCAGGTGCCTTTGTCCAGGGCTCTTCCATCGAACTTTCCGCAGACGGACCGGTGAAAGAACCATACGCCGTATATTTCCAGGGCGGACTTACCTGGGAGCACGCAAAGCTTGGCGTTATGATGTCTCTGCAGAAATTAGTAGAACAGGATCTGGTGAAGCTGCCGCAGTAAAGCTGGAGCCTTTTTCAGACACACTCGCAGACATTTGCAGGAGTTTATATGGATAAAAAACGTGTTGTAATCATAGGCGGCGGTGCCTCCGGCCTGATGGCTTCTATTGCAGCGGCGGAAAACGGCGCAGCCGTAACCATTCTGGAACAAAATGAAAAGCCAGGCAAAAAAATCTGCGCCACCGGAAACGGAAAATGCAATTTCACCAATCTCCAGAAGCAGACTGACGCTTACCGAAGCGACAATCCGGGCTTCTGGGAGGAAGTTCTGAACCAGTTTTCCGTAGAAAATACAGTAGATTTTTTCACAGAGCTTGGGCTTTACCCGGTAAATAAAAATAACGGATATCTTTATCCCCACAGCGGACAGGCTTCCAGCGTGGCGGAGGTGCTGTGCATGAAGGCCCGCAGCCTTGGGGTGAAGATCAAAACCAATGAGCAGGTAAAAAGCATTTCCAAAGAAAAGAACATCTGGAAAATCCATACCCAGGGCTGGACTTACGAAGGGTATGCTGTGATTCTGGCAAACGGTTCCAGGGCATCTTCCATTTCCGGTTCAGACGGAAGCGGCTATGAAATCGCTGCCGCTTTGGGACATTCTGTAATTACGCCTCTTCCGGCATTGACTGCACTGAAATGCAAAAACACAGGCTTTTCCGGCTGGGCCGGAGTGCGCACCGAAGGGAAGATTTCCCTGTACGCAGACGGGAAAAAAATCGCAGAAGAAACAGGAGAACTGCAGCTCACAGACTACGGCGTGTCTGGAATTCCTGTATTTCAGATCAGCCGCTATGCCATCCGTGCTTTCTGGAAGGGCCAAAAAACAGAGCTGCGCCTGAATTTCCTGCCCGAATTTTCCAGGGAACAACTTGCTGCGTTTCTGGAAAAACGAAAACAGGACAGCCCCTATAAAGGCAAAAAAGAATTTTTTACCGGACTTTTCCCGGATAAGCTTGCCAAAGTGCTTCTGGCGTCCAAAAATCTGGAGGAAGCCATTTACAGCTACCCTCTTAAAGTAACAGGCTATCAGCCCTTTGAACAGGCACAGGTGTGCTCCGGCGGCGTAGATACCAGGGAAGTGGATGCAAAAACACTGGAATCCAGATTGATCCCCGGCCTGTACTTTGCAGGCGAGCTGCTTGACGTCGACGGAAAATGCGGCGGCTACAACCTGCAGTGGGCGTGGTCCAGCGGGTACGCTGCAGGAATGAATGCCGGCAGATCATAAGAAAAAGCAAGGAGAAACAATATGATCCGAATTACCCAGTTAAAACTTTCAATCAATCATACGCCGGAAGAGCTTGCCCATAAGATCCGCAAGGCCCTTCGTCTGAAAAACGAAGGTTTCTCTTACGAAATCGTGAAGCAGTCCCTGGACTGCCGCCACAAGGATGACAAAAAATTCGTATACACTGTGGACGTTTCTTTGCAGGAAAAAAATCAGGAAGGCAAGATTGTCCGAAAAGTTCACGATAATAATATTACGTTAACCGACAAAAAAGAATACATTTTCCCGACACCTGGCAATGAAGAACTGAAACATCCACCTGTGATCGTGGGAAGCGGTCCAGCAGGAATTTTCTGCGCATGGTATCTGGCAAAGGCGGGTTACCGTCCGGTTGTGTTAGAGCGCGGCGAGGAAGCCCATATCCGCCAGAAAACGGTGGAAGCCTTTTGGAAAAACGGGGTGCTGGATCCAGATTCCAACGTACAATTTGGAGAAGGGGGAGCTGGAACTTTTTCCGATGGAAAGCTGAATACTCTTGTGAAAGATCCTTCCGGAAGAAACCATGAGGTGCTGAAACGGTTTGTACAGGCTGGCGCGCCTGAGGAGATCATTTACCAGCAGAAACCTCATCTTGGCACAGATGTGCTGGTAGGCGTTGTGGAGACTTTGCGCCATGAGATCGAGGAGATGGGAGGGACCTTCCACTTCCGTTCCAAAGTAACAGACCTGGTTTTGGAAAAGGGACAGTTAAAAGAAATTGAAATAAACGGGGAACAAAGGATTCCAGCTCAGGTGTGTGTGCTGGCAGTGGGACACAGCGCCCGGGATTCCTTTGCCATGTTTGAGAAAAAAGGAATCTACATGGAGCCAAAATCCTTTGCAGTAGGCGTTCGAATGGAACATCCCCAGTCCATGATCAACATGGCGCTCTACGGGGAAGAAGAAAACGAGAAGCTTGGAGCAGCTGCCTACAAGGTAACGCACACCTGCGAAAACGGCAGAGGCGTCTATTCTTTCTGCATGTGCCCGGGCGGATACGTGGTCAACGCTTCTTCTGAGCCGGGAGGACTGGCAGTCAACGGCATGAGCTACCAGGCAAGAGACAGCCGCAATGCCAATAGTGCCCTGATTGTGTCCGTGACCCCGGAGGATTTCCCGGAAGAAGGACCTCTCGGGGGCGTAGAATTCCAGCGCAGTCTGGAGCGTGCCGCATGGAAGGCTGGAAATGGAAAAGTTCCGGTACAGCTGTTTGAGGATTATCAGAATCACAGGCCAAGCACCGCACTTGGAGAAGTAGAGCCCTGTATTAAAGGAGAATATACCCCGGGGGATGTGCGGAGTATTTTCCCAAAAGAGATCGGAGATTCCATTGAAGAAGGCGTTCTGGCCTTTGGAAAAAAGATCAAAGGTTTTGACAGACCGGATGCCGTCCTTTCCGGTGTGGAAAGCCGTACTTCTTCACCAGTAAGAATTGTTCGTGAGAAAGACTCCCTGGAGGCAAATTATAAAGGAATCTATCCCTGCGGAGAAGGTGCCGGATATGCAGGGGGAATCACTTCTGCAGCCATGGATGGCATCAAAGTGGCAGAGGCTATTTCGAAAAAGTTTAAAAAAATTTAGGAGAGAGTGTACATCTCTCCTTTTTTATGCTAAAATGAGTCTGCGTTGTAATTCATCCTTACTGCTTACAGGCAAAATGTGAACAGTAACGATTTATCTCCTGGAGAACTGCAGGTACAAAGATATGAATGAAATAACGCAGACCATCAGAGATCTGCCGGAGTCTTCACGGCCTTATGAGAAATGTCTCAAGTGGGGACCGTCGGTGCTAAGCGACAGCGAGCTTCTGGCAGTGATCTTAAGAAACGGGGTGCAGGGAGCCAATTCTCTTGCACTTGCCAATCAAATCTTAAGTCTTACGAAAGATACCTCATATCCGGGGCTTTTGGGACTGCTTCACATGTCCCTGCCGGATCTGATGAAGGTGAACGGAATCGGGAAGGTCAAAGCCGTCCAGCTGAAATGTATCGGGGAGCTTTCCAAGCGGATGGCGTCTGCTGCTGCCAGACCAAGACTTTCTTTCAATGATCCCGTCACAATAGCAAGATACTATATGGAACATCTCCGTCACGAGGAGCAGGAGATGCTGATCGTCATGCTGCTGGATGGAAGGAATCATCTTCTTGGGGAGCAGACGATTTCAAAGGGGACGGTAGGAGCCACACTGATCACGCCCAGAGAGGTGTTTGTGGAGGCACTGAAGTTCCACGCCGTGAGCCTGATCCTGGTTCACAATCACCCAAGCGGCGATCCTTCGCCCAGTGAGTGTGATGTGGAAATCACGGAACGGATCTACCGGTCAGGGGAGCTGATAGGGGTGAAGCTTCTGGATCACATTGTGATCGGTGACCAGAAATACGTAAGCTTTCGGGAACAGGGAATGCTTCCTGTGTAATTCGGAAGTGCACCTTTGGGGAAGGGTAAAATGATGAAGGGACAGGTATATGCTGTTTGAAAAAACATATGGAATAGATCTTGGAAGCAGTTCCGTCAAGGTCTATTCCATGATTCGAAATAAAAGCTACATTGAGAAGAACATGATTGCGGCGAAAGGCCGCAAAATCATAGCCGTGGGCAACGAAGCGTATGAAATGTTTGAAAAAGCACCATCTAACATTTCCGTAAGTTCGCCGATGGCTTTTGGTATGATAGCCAATCTGGAACTGCAGGAAATTGTACTTTACAGTATGATGAGAAAAATTGATAAAATTTTAGGAATAGGCTCTGTTATGTATTTTGCAGTCCCTCTTGACATGACTGCCATTGAGAAACGGGCTTATTACCAGGTGGCAAATGGCCACTGGCTTCGCAAGAACCGTGTCTATATGGTGGAGGCACCCATTGCAGATGCCATTGCCATGGGCGTGGATCTGGAGAACAATGAGGGAAGCATGGTGGTGAATATCGGTGCCCAGAGCACGAATTTTTCCATTATCACAGGGGGCAGGATCATTATCAGCAAGAAGATCCCCATCGGGGGACGGCAGATGAATGAAGCTGTATGCAGCGAGGTGCGCAAGCGCTATAACCTTCAGATCGGAACCCGTACAGGGAAGCGGCTGAAGCTTGTAATGGGGCGTCTTGCAGACCAGCACAAGCAGGCCCGCAAGGTAGTTGGAATCGACAGTGTATCCGGACTTCCAAGAGAAGAAGTGATTTCTGCCTATGTGGTGAATGCAGGCATTATGAACTGCGTTAATGAGATCGGAGCCCAGATGAAGGTTTTTCTGGAGCGTATTCCGCCTCAGATTTCCTACCACATAGCCAAGGAGGGAATTTTCCTCACGGGCGGAAGTACCAGGATTCCGCACATAGATACATATCTGGCAAGCTATACCGGATATTCTTTTAACCTGTCCGACCTTTATGAGACCTCTTCGGTCACAGGACTTGAGAAGATCATTCACGACAGGGAGCTGCGCAAGTGGGCACAACCCATTACACAGCGTAAATTATAAGTTTTAGGGGTGCCATTTCATGAAAAACCTGAAGAAAAAATTTCGTTTCCGAATTAATTTAAAAAGCAAGCATCTGCTGGCAATCATGACGCTTTTCTGCCTGTGCTGCATTGTGTCCACCTTTGCATCGGGCATTTCCACTGCTCCTCTTCAGGAGGCGGCAGGAATCGTCATTGTGCCATTTGAGAAAAGCATTGAGAAGATCGGCTCCATGATCCGTTCTGCAAGGGACAGCTTCCAGGACAAGCAGGACCTGATTTTTGAAAATGAAGAGCTCAAAGCACAGATTGACAGCCTTACCACGCAGAACAACAAGCTGATCCAGGATCAGGGAGAATACCAGCGCCTGAAAGAGCTTTATGACCTGGACCAGACCTACGAGGAGTATCCAAAGGTTGCAGCCACCATTATTTCCAAGGATCCGGGCAACTGGTACGATACCTTTATGATCAACAAGGGCTCCAAGGACGGAATCCGCGTGGACAATAATGTAATCGCAGGCAAGGGACTTGTAGGAATCGTTACGGAAGTCGGTTCTTCCTGGGCAACAGTGCGCTCCATCATAGATGACAGCAGCAGCGTCAGCGCAATGACCGTAAGCACCTCAGACAACTGTATTGTAAACGGTGACCTGGAGCTGATCGATGAGGGCAAGCTTCGTTTTGAGCAGCTTTATGATCAGGAAAACAAGGTGACAGTCGGGGAACGTATTGTGACCTCCAATATCAGTGAGAAGTTCGTGGAAGGGCTTTTCATCGGCTATGTAAGCGAGGTGGAGGTAGACAGCAATAACCTGACCAAGACCGGTACCATTGTAACGCCTGTGGATTTCCTCCATCTGAAGGATGTATTTGTAATTACAGTCAACAAGCAGGATATGACAGATGACAGCGCGGCAGATACAGCGAAGAGTGTACAGGAGGGTGCGGATGAAGAGTAAGGTCGTCTTTTTTCTCACTGTGGTAGTATGCTTTCTGCTGCAGAGCACGGTTATGGATCTGATCTCCATTGGCTCTGTGACGCCCAACCTGATGCTGGTCCTGTGTGTGTCTATGGGATTGATGCGGGGGCGTAAGAGCGGGCTGTGGACAGGCTTTTTGTCCGGGCTTCTGGTGGATCTGTTTTTCGGATCCATATTTGGATTTTATGCTTTGATCTATATGTACATCGGCTATCTGAGCGGATATGCCCACAGAATTTATTATGATGATGACGTGAAGGTTCCCATGTTTCTTACTGCAGGTGCGGACCTTCTGTATAATCTGGCAGTCTACGGACTGCAGTTCCTTCTCCGGGGACGTCTTGGACTTCGTACATACCTGTACAGGATTATTATTCCGGAGATGTTTTACACGGTATTTATTACCTTGATTGTATATCGGCTTTTCCGTTACATCAACTATCGCTACATGAATATTGCAAGGAAAGAAAGTGAGTCAATTTGGGTACTAAAATAAAACGTATTTTTCGAAAAATCAGTTTAAAAAGAACAACCGTCCTGGTCCTGGCATTTGTTCTGATGTCTGTTGTGCTGGTCCGCAGGCTTTTTGACCTGCAGATCATCCAGGGACAGGACTATATCAGTAAATTTGAAGCAAGAACCACCAAGGAACGTGTGATCAAAAGCACCAGGGGGAACATTTTGGACCGGAACGGAGATATTCTGGCATCCAATGTGCTGTCCTATTCCCTGACCTTTGAGGATAACGGAACCTACACTTCTACCAGAGAGAAGAACCTTACCCTGAACGGCGTGGCTTATCAGGTGCTTCAGATCCTGCACAGCAATGGGGATGATATCACCCATTCTTTTCATATTGTGGTAGACGACAGCGGGGAATATGCCTTTGATGTATCAGAGGGATTTACCCTGAACCGTTTCCGTGCGGATATTTACGGCCAGGCGCTGATCGATGACCTGGAGGATGCGCAGAAAACGGCAACTGCGGATGAAATGATGGCATTCCTTACCGGTTCCGAGAAGTTTTCCATTGTTCTGGAGGGCGACAGGGCGTACACGGAAGAAGAGCTTTCCTCCCATGGTCTGCCTCAGACTTTGACGAAACAGGAAATGCTGGATATTGCCACTATCCGATATGAACTGAATACCAACAGCTTCAAGAAATACATGCAGGTGACCATTGCGACCAATGTAAGCGAAAAGTCTGTGGCTGCCATTATGGAGAATAAGACCGGACTTCAGGGAATCGATGTGGTGGAGGATTCTATCCGCCAGTACATAGACGACGAAAGCATGGCGCCTATTCTTGGCTACACGGGAAGGGCTTCCTCTGAGGAACTGACAGAGCTTCGCAAGCAGAACCCGGATTACTCCAATGATGCCATTGTAGGTAAAGCTGGAATCGAGCAGTATATGGAGCTTACCCTTCAGGGAACAGACGGTAAGGAAACCGTTTACGTGGATAACCTTGGAAAGGTTCTGAAAATTGATGAGGATACCAAGGTAGAGCCTGTGGCAGGTAATGACGTTCAGCTTACCATTGATACAGACTGGCAGTCCGCAATCTACCAGATTCTGAAGCAGCGTGTGGCAGGTGTGCTCCTTACCAAGATCGATGCGGTGAAAACCTTTGACTATTCTGCTGTGACAGATGCCAGCCAGATCCGTATTCCGATTTATGATGTATACAACGCACTGATTTCCAACAGTGTGATCGATATTAACAAATTTGACCGTACAGATGCTTCTGATACAGAAAAAAATTTATATGCCAAATTTCAGCAAAAGCAGCAGAGCGTTTTTGATACAATAAGCTCGAAGCTGAATGGCTCCAACCCGCCGGCCTATAAGGACGAGGATACAGAGACCCAGGAATACCTTTCCTATATCTGCAATGACCTTCTTCGGGATACCCTTGGAATCATTTCCCGTGATGCCATCGATACTTCCGATGCTACTTACAAGGCATGGACTACAGATGAGAGCATCAGCCTGAAGGATTATCTGACCTATGCCACAAGTCAGGGCTGGATCAACATCAGTAGCTTTTCTCCGGAAGGAGAATATCTGGATTCTGATGAGATCTATCAGGCACTGACTGCATATATCATTGATTATCTGAGTACAGATACGGGATTTTCCAAGCTGCTGTATAAGTATATGCTTCTGAATGATACCATTTCCGGTCAGGAGATCTGTCTGGCCCTGTATGAGCAGGGTGTTCTGGATAAGGAGGACGGATCTTATGAGAATTTGGCGTCCGGAGCTACAAGTGCCTATGATTTTATGATCAATAAGATCTATAATCTGGAAATCGAACCTGCACAGCTTGCCCTTATGCCTTGTTCTGCTTCCGCAGTGGTTGTGGATGTGAAGAACGGAGATGTGGTAGCCCTGGTATCTTATCCAGGATATGACAATAACCGACTGACCAACGATATGGATACAGAGTACTATGCCAAACTGGCACTGGATCAGTCCAGCCCATTCTTTAATAAGGCCACCCAGCAGACAACTGCGCCAGGTTCTACCCTGAAGCTTCTTTCCACCATTGCAGGTATGGAAGAGGGCGTGATTGACGAGGGCACTTATATTGAATGTACCGGTACCTTCGATTATGTAGATCCGCCGATCAACTGCTGGAACAAGGAAGGTCACGGCGGTCTTGATATCCGTACCGCTATTGAGCAGTCCTGTAACTATTTCTTTAATATGATCGGTTTCCAGCTTGGAAAGGTTGGGGACAATGAGTTTTCTGAGGTGCAGAGCCTTAGCAAGCTTCAGGAGTATGCTTCTTTGATCGGGCTTGATCAGAAGACCGGAATCGAGCTTTCCGAGGCTTCTCCGAAGGTTTCCGATGCGAAAGCAGTTCCGTCCTACATGGGACAGGGAAACAACCTGTTTACCACAACACAGCTGGCCAGATATGCAACAACTGTGGCAACTTCCGGTAACGTATTTAAACTTACCCTCCTCGACAAAGTAACGGATCCAAAGGGAGAAGTGCTTGAGGAATATGAGCCGGAACTGCAGGATGTAGTGAATATTTCTTCAAATATCTGGGATGTGCTCCATGATGGTATGCGCCGTGTAATCCAGACCCACAGCCAGTTCGACGGACTGGGCATTGAGGTGGCTGGTAAGACCGGTACTGCCGAGCTGGATCTGCGTCACCCGAACCATGGTCTGTTCGTTGGCTACGCGCCTGCATCCGATCCGGAATATGCGGTGGCAATCCGTATTGCCAATGGCTACAGTTCCGGTAATGCGTGTCTGATAGCTAATGATACTTTTAAATATATGTACAATCTTGCAGATAAAGATTCTATTCTCACAGGAGTCGCTTCTACAGACACCAGTGATACATCGAATGACTAAACTTAAGCTATGCCTGCGGCAGTATTTCCGCAGGCATAACCATAAGAGGAATACCAGGATTTTGGAACATTTTGTTTAGGAGGAATCAGAAAAAATGGGTGAAGTCATTGTCATTACATCCGGAAAAGGCGGTGTGGGAAAAACAACTACCGTTGCCAACATTGGAACCGGACTGGCTATGATGGGCAAAAAAACAGTGGTTGTGGACACGGATATCGGTCTTCGAAACCTTGACGTTGTGCTGGGACTTGAGAACCGGATCGTTTACAACCTGGTGGATGTGGTTCATGGAAGCTGCCGGTTGAAACAGGCACTGATCAGGGACAAGCGTCATCCGGAGCTGTATCTGCTGCCATCTGCCCAGACCAAGGATAAAACGGCGGTATCCCCGGAGCAGATGATCAAGCTGACAGATGATCTGCGGGAAGAATTTGACTATATTCTTCTGGATTGTCCAGCCGGGATCGAGCAGGGGTTCAAAAACGCCATTGCAGGTGCTGACAAGGCCCTTGTAGTTACCACTCCAGAGGTTTCCGCCATTCGTGACGCGGACCGGATCATCGGCCTGCTGGAGGCCAATGACTTGCGGGACATTCATCTTATTATCAACAGGCTTCGCCCGGATATGATTGCCAGAGGGGATATGATGTCTGTGGATGATGTGACGGAAATTCTGGCTGTGGATCTGATCGGAACCCTTTTGGATGATGAGCAGATCGTGGTGGCGACCAATCAGGGAGAGCCCTTATCCGGCCGAAACTCTCAGGCGGAGGAGGAGTACCGCAATATCTGCAGGCGGCTTATGGGGGAGGAAGTTCCTTTTGCCCAGATCCGTCAGAAGAAGGGCATGCTTTCCAGACTATTTAAAAGACACTGAGAGAGTGCAGGAAGGACAGACTGGATCCTGATAGTTGTCAATAAAAGTTTTATGTAAATCATCAAGCCGCGAGGAGGAATTCTTATGAAGACCTTTTTACATGAGAAAAGGCGTTCAGCAGGATATGCCCGGGACAGAATGAAGCTTCTTCTGATTTCCGAGCGTATTGAATGTTCCCCACAGATGATGAAAATGTTAAAAAGTGACCTGGTACATACTGTGAAAAAGTATGTTTCCATAGAAGAAAGTAAAGTGAAAATACAGATTTCACAGGAGCCGCCGGTTCTTATGGCGTACATTCCTGTGCAAAGGAAAAAGGACAAATAGATATATGATTAGACAGTATAAGCTGCGTTTTTACAATTTTAAGCTGGTAGCCCTGCTGCTTGCCATCAGTTTGTTTGGAGTACAGCTGGTTGCAAGCGCGTCCCCGGATCTTCGCAACAAACAGCTGTTGGGAGTTGTGACGGGAGTTGTGATCCTGATTATTTTATCGCTAATGGATTATTCCTGGATCCTGAATTTCCAGTGGATCATGTATGGCTTTAATCTGCTTATGCTTATTGGCGTACGATTGTTCGGAAGCGAGGCAGGAGGTGCTTCAAGATGGCTGGATATCGGAGGCTTCCGTTTCCAGCCTACCGAGCTTTCCAAGATTATCATTATCCTGTTTTTTGCCAAGTTTTTTATGGACCATGAGGATGATATCAATACGTTTAAGATCCTTGCAGAGTCGGCAATCCTTCTTGCGGTTCCCCTTGCACTGATCTATGCACAGCCGGATATGAAAAATACCATTACTGTAACGGTGATCTTCTGTATTTTGCTGTATGTGGCGGGCTTAAGCTACAAGATTATCGGCGGGGCAATCCTGATCGCGGTGCCGCTGGCAGTTATTTTCCTTTCCATAGTGGTGCAGCCGGATCAGACTCTAATCAAGAGCTATCAGAGAGACCGTATCATGTCTTTCTTATACCCGGAGAACGCGGAATATCAGGAAGATATTGAACAGCAGAACAACTCCAAGACTGCGATCGCATCCGGAGAGCTGGTGGGAAAAAGACTGACCAGTGACGGCTATGTTTCTTCTGTAAATGAAGGAAACTTCGTTGCGGAGAACCAGACGGACTTTATTTTTGCGGTTGCAGGAGAGGAGTATGGATTTATCGGGTGCACGGCCATTGTGATTCTGCTTCTGCTGATTTCGATAGAGTGCATACGAATGAGTCTTCGAGCCAAGGATCTTGCGGGGAAAATACTTTGCTGCGGGGTAGGCAGCGTGGTAGCCATACAGAGCTTTCTGAATATCTGCGTTGCCACCGGACTTGCACCGAATACAGGTACGCCGCTGCCCTTTGTAAGCTACGGCCTGACATCTCTGATCAGTCTGTTTATCGGTATGGGACTGGTGATGAATGTAGGTCTGCAGAGCAGCGCATACAATAAAGAACTGAAGAAAAAAGAAATTGATAAGAAAGAGGAATACTTATGACAGCGGCGAAAAAAAACAACTCCAGGCGTAAGTCCGCCAAATTTCGCAGATCCAGGAAAAAAAGGATCCAGAAAACCATTTTGCTGGTGCTCCTTTTGATTTTCCTTGGCGGAGCGGGAATCGGGTCTATTTATCTTTTAAGAAACGGAACGCTGTTTGGCAAGCTGGATGAGCCTTATATGGCCTCCCGGGAGTTCTCCGGCGGAATTACAGGGACAGACAGCCTGCGGGCGGATGGCTTTGCCAAGAAGCTTTGTGTGGTGGTTTCGGATGTTCCTATGGATGGGGTTTCCCTTGGAGAGAACCAGAAAGGGCTTCTTCTGGATTTGGATGACAGGCAGGTGCTTTATTCCAAACAGGCACTTGAGAAGGTATATCCAGCCAGTATCACCAAGATCATGACTGCCATGCTGGCGCTGAAATATGGAAATATGGATGATGTAGTGACCATTACCCAGGAGAATCTGGATCTGGAATCCGGTTCTCAGGTCTGCGGCTTCTGGGCCGGGGATCAGGTGACCATGGATCAGCTTCTGCATTGTCTTCTGGTGTATTCCGGAAATGATGCAGCTTCCGCCATTGCAACCCATGTAGGAGGCTCTACAGAGGGCTTTGTGGAGATGATGAACAGCTTTGCGAAAGAGCTTGGCTGCACGGGAACCCATTTTACCAACCCACACGGACTGCAGGACGAAAATCATTATACCACGCCATATGATATTTACCTGATGCTGAAGGAAGCACTGAATTATCCGGAATTTACCCAGATTACCCAGATGGGCTCTTATACGGTAGAATACACCCATGCAGACGGAAGCAGCGCAAGCACGACTCTGACAGCCACAGACCATTATCTGACCGGAGAGGCGACTCCGCCTAAGAATGTGACTATTCTTGGAGGAAAGACCGGTACCACAGACAATGCCGGCAACTGTCTTGCCCTGTTAAGCCAGAACGCATACGGAAAGCCGTATATCTCTATTGTTATGGGAGCTTCTACCAAGGATGAGCTTTACCAGCAGATGTCCTCTTTGCTGCAGAACATCAATTGACGCAGTTTGCTGAATTGTGCAGTTTTTACACAATTGAGAAAAATAGACAGAAATTTCAAAAAAACTCTTGTCTTTTTAGAAAAATTATACTATAATATGAATTATATTAAACAAGGTTTTGGGTAAAATTTAATATCATATTGTCTAAGGAGGAAAACATCATGGTTGAACTGATCGTAGGAAAGAAAGGCAAAGGCAAAACAAAAGTGCTCTTAGACAGAGTAAACAATGCAGTGAAAGAAGCTAATGGAAGCATTGTTTATCTTGACAAGAGTACCAAGCACATGTATGAGCTTAACAACAAGGTACGTCTTATCGACGTTTCCTCTTATCCGCTGAAGAATGCAGACGAGTTTGTAGGTTTTATCTGCGGTATTATTTCTCAGGATCACGATCTTGAGCAGATTTATCTGGACAGCTTCCTGAAGGTTTCCAAGCTGGAAGATGCAGACGTTACAGATACTCTTGAGCAGCTGAACAAGATCAGCGAGAAATATGGTATTTCCGTAGTTGTAAGTATTTCTCTTGATAAAGAAGAGTTACCAGAAGCATTACAGGATAAGATTGCAGTAGCATTATAATCACAGATGATATGATATTGCAGCTATAAAATTCAGTAAAACCAAACCAGAGGTACATAAGGACACGACTCGTTATGGGACGTGTCCTTTTTCTGGCTGTTGGCCTTATATGTATTTCAATGGTTCAGTCCTCACGCAGCTTTACTGCGGTGGCGGCCTGACGGCGTCTGGAGTCGTCCAGGGCAGCGTAATGCTTCTTGGTGGTGTTGACGTCCTTGTGACCCAAAACATCGGCTACAAGGTAAATATCCCCTGTTTCCTGGTACAGGGCGGTACCGTAGGTACTGCGGAGCTTGTGAGGGGTGATTTTCTTGGTGGTGGTAACCTGGCGGGCGTATTTCTTGACCAGGTTTTCGACGGCCTGGACGCCAATCCGTTTGCGCTGGGTAGAGTAGAAGAGAGCGTGCTCGTGGCCTTCTACAGGGACGATATTTTTGCGCACTTCCAGGTAGTTTTTCAGGGCTTTTTCTACTTCAGGGCCGAAATATACAACCATTTCATTTCCGCCTTTTCGGGTAACCTTGATTCCGTTATTTTTGAAATCTACATCCTCAATGTCAAGACCGACACATTCCGAAACACGAACACCTGTTCCCAGCAGGAGAGTGACGAGAGCGAGGTCGCGGTCCTTGGTTTTCTCGTAGTAGACCTTTTTCTGTCCGGTAAGGTCATCGCCGCCGTGTTCGATATAATCAAGAAGCAGGGCAACTTCATCGGCTTCCAGGCGGATGATGCTTTTCTGGTGGATTTTCGGAACGTCTACCAGGACCGTTGGATTGGTATGGATCATTTCCCGTTTGAAATAATAGGCATAAAAGCTTCTTAAGGAAGACATTTTGCGTTTCAGGCCGCGTTCGCCGTTGGTTTCAGTTTTGTCGCCAGTCTGGTAGACTTTCAGGTATTCTTCATATTCCTCAAGATCAATGGCTGTGATCTGATCCAGAATATCTACGGTAAAAGCATCCATAGACCAGTCCTTGAAGGCTGGATTTTGCTCCAGGAGAAACTGGAAGAAAATCCGGATGTCATAAGCATAGGAAATTCTGGTTTTGGTTGTGGTACGTGGCTCAATGGCACGAAAGAAATCCCTGCAAAATGGAGGCAAGGTTTTCAGAACGTCACGAAGCCGCAAGGTATTTTCAACGTCAGTTTGTTCGTGGTAAGTGACTTTTTTATCCATGAGAATTTCTCCTTTATAAAGTTCGTTGTTTATAGAATGTGATGATAAATGTATAGCTGCGTTTCAACTAAGACAACGGGCAATGATATGTAAGGTAATAAAGTACATGGCAATGAGAAATAAAATTCTAAAAAGCAACGGGTAAACAATAAAATAATTAGCAAAAAATGCAATTAAAAACAAAGCCCCAAAATACAGTCTAGATGGCCATTAAACGGCCAAATAGCCGTTTATCCAGAGAAGTGGCTTCTTTCCAGGCCTATCTATATGAAAAACTCGGGTTTGTCGTATAGATTGAGATGAGGAACATAACGCCGGATCAGCCGCTTCTTCCTGCCTTTCCGGCGTTTTTTATGAATTTCCAGCATATTTTATGTGCATTAATAAATTAGATTTTTATTTCATAATAATTGATGATTTTATCAGCTGCTTCAATTCTAATTCTACCGTATTTGTAATTTGTACAATCAATGATGCAGCCATGCTCACAGAATGGATTCGTCCAGCATCACCGTAAATGGTCCGTCGTTTTCCAGGGAAACCTTCATGTCTGCGCCAAACACGCCGTGCTGAACAACTGGAACAACCTTGGCAGCTTCCTTTAACATATACTCATAAAGCTCATTCGCCTGATCCGGTGCGCCGGCTTCTATAAAGCTTGGCCGGTTTCCCTTTTTGCAGTTTGCATACAAGGTAAACTGTGAAACCATCAAAAGCTCCCCATTTACATCTGCCAGGGAAAGGTTCGTCTTGCCGTTGGCATCTTCAAAGATCCGAAGCCCCAGCATTTTCTTCAGGTATTTGTCTGCGATTTCTCTGGTGTCATTCTGACCAACGCCAACCAGTACAAGGAATCCTTTGCCGATGCTTCCAACGGTTTCCCCGTCTACCTTAACATCGGCATGATTGACGCGCTGTATTAAAAGTCTCATATGATTACTGTCCGTCCTTTTTGATGTTTTTTTTCTGTTTGTACTCTTCTATTAATTGTCTGACTTTTGCATAAATAATCAGTGAATATTTCTTAATAAATGTCCAGATGGTAATAAGAATTTTCTGGATGGTTTTCAGCAATGTAAGGGTAAATTCCAGCATTGCGGTACGCCTTGGAGTCTGGGCGTGCTTAGGCTCTTCCTCCGGGAAAAGAACCGGCTCGTGGGTCTCAGGGTCCAGGCAGTCAATGTTCACGTAAGTCTGCTCCTGATCTGGAACCTTCTTGTAAACCAGGCTAAAATGAACCAGCTTATCCAGCGCTGCATAGAGAACTGCAAACACCGGAACACCGATGATCATGCCAGGAATTCCGAAAATACCGCCTCCGATCAGGATGGCAACGATAACAAGGAAACTGGACAATCCGGTAGACTCTCCCAGAATCTTCGGTCCAAGGATATTGCCGTCAAACTGCTGAAGGGCCAGAATAAAGATCGCAAAATAAACAGCTTGCAGCGGATCCACCAGCAAAATCAGGAAGATACTTGGAATCGCTCCCAGATAAGGTCCGAAAAACGGAATTACGTTGGTTACGCCAATGATCACACTGATCAGAAGGATGTATGGCATGCTAAGAAGGTTCATGCCAATATAGCACAGCACGCCGATGATGGCGGAATCCAGTATTTTTCCAATGAAAAAGCCGATAAAGGTCTTATTGGTAAAGCGCATGGAACGGATGATAAAATTCGCGTGCTGCGGAGAAAATACTGCATATGTGAGCATTTTCGCCTTGGCGATAAAGCCTTCCTTGTCTGCCATCAGATAAAGGGAAACGATGGCTCCGATCAGGAAGTTCTTCAGGAAATTGATCAGGTCAAAAACACCGGCAGAAATATTCTTCAGCATCTCCTGCATCTGAGGAAGAATATTCTGTGTCAGGTAATTCTGGGCATTTAAAGTGTACTGATCCAGGGTATCAAGTGCCTGACTGTTCAGATTCCATTTCTCCAAAACACTCTGAAGCCATTTCTGGCTGGCTTTCATATAGGTTGGAAAGCTGTAGATCAGGTTCATAACGCTTCGGATCAACTCTGGCAGAACCATCATAATCAAGGCATAAATCAGTGCCAAGAAAAGGAACATGCACAAAAGGACACAGGCCCAGCGGATCGCTTTGCGTCCATTCTTTCCTACTGTGACCTCTTTCTTCTGAAGAATGGGATAAATGATTGTCTTCTCCAGAAAATTAAGAAGAGGTGTGAGAAGAAATGCGATCACAACTCCATAAACAATAGGTGTAAGGATTCCAAGAAAGGTCTGGATTCCTGTGATCAGGGTCTTCATATGGAAAACACCGTAATAAAAAAGCATACTGGCTGCAATTACAAGGAAGGCAGTCACTCCCCAGCGAACATGCTGATTGTCCCAGCGTAATTTCATCTTATTCGATCATCCTCCTGCAACATAATTGCTGAAAATATATGGCTTCGTTTACCATAACAGCGGTTCCTTTCATTATATCATATTATCGCCGAACTGTCTTATTAAAAAAGTATAAAATAATAAAGAGGCTCACCTCTCTCCTGCCTTCAGGAAAAAGGTGAGCCTGACGCCGTTTATTTCATTACTGAAAAAGAATTATTTCTTCAGGTCATCGAAAATATGTATGGTATTGATGATCGCCTGCGCAGCACCCTCAATGCCAAGCACTCCGCTGTCAACGCAAAGGCTGTAGCCTGCAGCTGCGCCCCATTTCTTATTGGTGTAGTAATTGTAATAGCTTGCACGGCTCTTATCCGTCTTGGTGATCATATCCTTGGCTTCCTTCGGAGTTTTATTGTATTTTCCTGCAATACGATTGATTCTCCAGTCCAGATCCGCATGGACGAACACACTGAAGCAGTCCTTGTTATCTGCAAGTGCATAGTCCGCACAGCGGCCGACCATAACGCACGGTCCCTCTGCAGCCAGCTTCTTGATGGCCTCAAACTGTGCCAGGAAAACCTTATGGTTCATAGGCATGTCTGTAAATCCCGCAGAAGAATATCCAAAAGAATAGGTATCCATTACAAGAGAATACAAAAAGCTGTTGGTAGGCTTCTCATCGTGATTCTCGAATAATTCCTTGCAGATACCGCTGTCATTTGCTGCATGCTCCAGAAGCTCCTTGTCGTAGCACTTGATTCCGAAATATCTGGCTACTTCCTGGCCAATCTGTCTTCCGGCACTTCCGTATTCACGTCCGATGGTAATAATTGAACTTGTAGTATTGTTCATAGCTGCCACTCCCTTCTGCAATTCCTTTGTCACTGTCAACTTCGTGCGCAGCAACGTTTTTTCTGTAAATGGCGTTTCACAGAAATATTGTAAGACTATTATACACTACATCTGGGTAAAATGACAACTATTTTCTTAATTTTTCTAACAAATTAAGAAAATATTCTGGCAAAGGTGCAGAAAATTCCATATACTCTCCGGTCCGGGGATGTACAAACCCAAGGACCATGGCATGAAGGGTCTGTCCCTGGAGATGGTAGGGATTTTTGCCGGAGCCGTAGATTTCATCGCCCAGAAGGGGATGCCCAAGGCTGGTCATATGTACACGGATCTGGTGGGTGCGGCCTGTCTCAAGACGGCACTCTATATAGGTGGCGTTCCCGAAACGTTCCAGAACCTTATAATGGGTGACGGCATCCTTGCCGTTTTTGTAGTTGATGGCCATTTTCTTGCGGTCAACAGGGTGACGGCCGATTGGCCCCTCTACGGTTCCCTCATCCTCCTTCAGATTGCCGGAAACAATAGCCCGGTATCGGCGCTTGATGGTATGGTCCTTCAGCTGCTGGGCCAGATCCCGGTGTGCGGTGTCATTTTTGCACACAAGAAGTGCCCCGGTGGTGTCTTTGTCAATGCGGTGGACAATGCCGGGACGCATTACTCCGTTGATTCCGGAAAGATTTCCCTGGCAGTGGTACATAATGGCATTTACCAGGGTTCCGCTGGTGTGTCCGTTTGCAGGATGCACCACCATTCCCTTGGGTTTGTTGACCACCAGTACGTCATCATCCTCATACAGAATATCAAGAGGAATGTTTTCCGGAAGGATGTCCGGCTCGCTTAAATCCGGCACAGTGGTCTGCACCAGATCCCCGGCCTGCAGTTTGTAATTTGCTTTTACAATCTTCCCATTGACGGTTACGCCCTGGTCCTTCAGAAGCTTCTGAAGATAAGAGCGGGAAAGATCCTCATATTTATCAGAAAGGCAGCGGTCTATGCGAACCCCTGCCTCCTCATCTGCTGCGGTGAACTCTAACAGTTCCATATTATTTCAAAACTCCTCTCCGGCATGGAAGCGGTCAAAGGAAGCTTCCTGCCTGGTGTTCACGGTTTCAGAAAATCAAAGTCATCCTCTTCCTTATAGCGGAAAAAGATGAGAAATACCAGGGCAATAATGCCGCAGGTAACGTAAATATCAGCTACATTAAAGGTGGGAAAATCAATCAGGGAAAAATAGATGAAATCCACCACATATCCGCGGAAAACACGGTCAATAAAATTCCCCATAGCCCCGGAAAATACAACTGCTGCAGTAAAAAGCAGGGGCCCGTAATAGGCGGTAGCCGGAGCCTTTACAAAAAGGTAGATAATGGCTGCAAAAAATACAAGACAGATCAGCACCAGAAACAAAAGCCTGCCCTGAAGAAGCCCGAATGCCATGCCCCGGTTCTCAAGGTACCGCAGCACCAGAACGCGGTCAATCAGGGTAACGCCTGCGTTGTCCTTCAGGCCACGGATTGCAAGAAGCTTTGTAATCTGGTCAAAAAGCACCAGAAACAGGATCAGCAGGAAGCCTTTTAGCCTGGGAGCCTTTAATGGCCTGGTTTGTCTGTCCTGGGACAGTGTCTGCTCTTTCATAGGGCATTACCTGCAGATCGCATGGATTCCCACAAGAAGCTCTTCATCTGTAACTGTTTTGTCAATGAAGCTCTTTCCAAGACCGTCCATGAGAATGAATTTGATCTGTCCCTGTTCCATTTTTTTGTCCTTTTTGGTAGCGGCAAGGATATCCTGTGGGGAAAGTCCCTCCACATATAAAGGCAGATTGTAAATCTCTAGTGCATGGCATACCTGCTGGTATTCCTCCTGGGTAAGCAGTCCCCGCTCTTTGGAAATGGCAGCTGCGGCAACCAGGCCGATTCCCACGCACTGTCCGTGAAGCAGCTGGAAATTCATCAGCTTTTCTACAGCATGTCCGATGGTGTGGCCAAGATTGAGAAGGGCACGCTCGCCCTGTTCCTTAGGGTCACGCTCTACAACGCCAGCCTTGATGGCACAGCATCTGCGGATCATTACAGCTAGCATTCCAGGATCCATTGTGCGTATTACCTCGTAATTGGCGCATACGAAGTCGAAAAACTCTTTGTCGCAAATCAGTCCGGTCTTTAAGATTTCGCCCAGTCCGCAGCCAAATTCGCGCTCTGGAAGGGACTGAAGGGTGGCCATGTTCATATAAACCAGACGGGGCTGGTGGAAGGCACCTACCATATTCTTGAACTGTCTGAAATCTACGCCGGTTTTGCCGCCTACACTGCTGTCTACCTGCGCAAGAAGGGTGGTTGGAATCTGGATAAAATCAATTCCCCGAAGATAGGTCGCGGCCCCAAATCCGGAAAGATCCCCTGTTACGCCGCCGCCAAGAGCAACCACAAGGCTCTTGCGGTCAAGTCCGTTCTCAATCAGGCACTGGTACAGGTCTTCCACTGTGTCCAGGTTCTTATGTGCTTCACCAGCCGGGAACACGAACTGGCAGACATGATCGGTTATTTTCAGAAGCTCTGCCTTCACCTGCTCTGCATAAAGGGGAGCAACGGTGGAATCAGAGACGATGCACATTTTTTTGCCTGCAAGCCCCTCTTCTTTCAATGCACCGGAAAGAGCTTGAAAGTCGTTTTCAAAATAAATGGGGTAACAGAAATCCCCGTCGCGTTTCACCAGTAATTTTTCTTCTGCCATAGTAATCGTCCTCTCTTCAGATATATTTGCGAAGCCGCACGCCCAGCCTGCCCTTCTTGGTCTGTCTGGAAACGCCGTCGTAGATAAAGCGCCCCTTTCCGCGGACGGAAATAATGTCTCCCTCCTTAGGCTCATAGCCATTGGACGTGATCAGCTTGCCGTTTACAAACACAAGACCGCTTTCAATAAAGGAAACCATACTGCTTCTGGACGTCTGAAAAGCCAGTCCGATTAGGGAATCCAGGCGAACGGAAGCACAGGTGCCGCTGATAGCTTCAAACTGCGGTTCTGGAATTTCCTCTGCCTGCTCTACCCTGGTAACAAGCACAGTGGTGTGCCGCACGCGGACCAGATTGTCTATAAAAAAATCTGACATTTTGTGAAGGCAGAAAACCCAGGCTTCTTTATCCTTAATGAGAATGTCTCCAACCACACTGCGGTCAACGCCCAGGTTCAGAATCGCGCCCAGGTAGTCCCGGTGTCCCAGCTCTTCGGAAAAACGAAGGGCTTTCGGGATGATCTTAAGGCAGTCGATGGGATATTCCCAGGAAAAGCCTACAGTACCTGGATAAAAGGCCGCCATCTGCCGCTCGGCATGGTTGTAGCCGCCAAAAAGCTTCACACTTACGCCCATCTGCCGGAGCTTCAGGGTGGCAAGCATATTTTGTTCATTTAAGTTAAGAAAATCCGTAAAGGTGACAATATCTCTCTGATAAGAGAGATTTGCCAGCTCCCGGATTCTCTTAAGTAAAAAATCGTCCTTATCCATAAAAATTAATAACCAGCTCTTACGGACGGTGTAGATCCGCCAAGAATATTCTGAAGGTCACCTGTAATGTCAACAGAAGACGGTCCAAGTACGAAAATATAGCTGGAAATCTTCTGAAGAGATCCATTTAAGGAATAGCATGCGCCGGATGCGAAGTCAATGATACGCTGTGCCAGCTCTACATCAATGCCTTCCAGGTTCAAAATTACAGTTGCATTGTCAAGGAGTGTGTCTGCAATCTCGCGGGTGTCTTCCATGGAAGCTGGCTTGATCACGCAAACCTCCATAGAGGAAGCCTGGTTGGCGCGGCGGCTGCTTCTCATTGGAGTGATCTTGGAAGATGCGGCAGGACGCTGTTTCTCAGCCGGCTGTTTCACAGGAGCCTTGGCTGCTGTTGGCTTCGGAGCGGCAGCAGTATGTATCGGCTCTTCCTTGAAGGTCTCTTCCTCATCTGCGAAGTCATCCTCTTTCTTGCGGCCGAATTTCTCGAAGAATTTCTTCTTAGGCTTGTCATCCATAGGATCATCATCGAAGAAATCGCCCTCTTCGTCATCATCCATTAAATCTTCATCCAAATAACCATCTTCATCATAGTCATCATCATTCAGCTTAATAGTATCCAGTAATTTATCAAAAACGCTCATTTTCAATCTCCAATCTTAGTCTTCTTACACTGTGGCGTAATTACGCTCACCAAAAATTCCAGTACCTACGCGTACCATAGTCGAGCCTTCCTGGACAGCAACCTGATAATCTCCGGTCATACCCATACTCAGAACACTCATAGTAACATTATTAATGTTTTTGGCACTAATGTCAACACTTAATTTTTTTAATGTACGAAAAACTTCGCGATTTTCCTCTGGATTTTCTACAAAAGGCGCAATTGTCATAAGTCCTTTGACCTGAATGTGAGAAAAACTGCTGATCTGCTCCAGAAGCGGAAGCACTTCTTCTACTTTAAGACCAAATTTGGTATCCTCTTCTGCTACGTTTACTTCCAGAAGAATCGGCATCACCAGCTCCTTCTTGGCAGCCTCCTGCTCAATGGTCTGTGCAAGACGCAGGGAATCCACGGAATGGATCATGGCAACCTTGTCAATGATGTATTTCACCTTGTTGCGCTGGAGATGGCCGATCATGTGCCACTGGATATCAGAGGGCAGCTGATCGTATTTGTCCATGATCTCCTGGACTTTATTTTCCCCGAAAACACGGGCTCCGGCATCATAAGCTTCCTGAAGCATGGATACGGGTTTGGTCTTGCTTACGGCAACAAGTGTGATCTCACTGGGAGCACGCCCCACAGCAGCACAGGCTTTTTCAATATTTGCATTTACCTGCTGTAAATTTTCAGCTAACATTTTTATAAGCCTCCTTAAAAATGGTATATCAATCAATAGAAATAGAAAAATCTTATTCCTTCACCTGGGAAGAATCCCTGGCAATGCGGTCATATCTGGAAAGGCCGTAGGAAGTGGAACTGGAAATGATGGCATATTCCTCATTCTGATCCAGAATCTCAACCCAACGGAAAACAGGGTAGCCCTGATTAATGCAGTATACGCCTTCCAGGGATATGGTCTCGCTGACAATGAAGCGCTGGTTGGAATTATTCTTTACCAGTGCATCTCCTTCCTTGAATGCGCTTTTATCTACATAATAATCGCAGATTTCCTTTTTACCCGAGGAATCATAGCCGGTGACCAGCTTTCCGTAAATTCCAGCTTTGATGAAGGTTTTGACTGTGTTTCCGTCGGAATCCTTGGAAACCTTGTTAAAGCCGATGACGCCGTTGGCATCTGTGGTGGAATACTCGGAAGAGATCACGTAAAAATCCCGGTAAGTGTTAGCGGAAAGGGGAATCTTAAGCCCGGTTACCGTGTTGGTAACAAGCTCAATATCCAGGAAACGCTCTGATGCGTACCGGATCAGGCCGCGGCTGAAATCAATCTTGCCGTATTTGGCCTCGTCTATTTTGACAATGGAAAAATCACCGCTCTGGGTCATGCCATCCTTGAGAAATTTCACACGGATGGTGGTGCGTCCCTGCAGCTTGGCAGCCTGCTTATCGCTGAGCGGAATGATCAGGCTCCACAGCTCACTGGTGATATTGGTATAAATATTATCTCCCGTCTGTATCTGGGCATCCGTTTTCAGATCTGTTTCATGGTACGAGGTTTGGTCAAAATCCTCTGCTGTGAGGGTATCAACCGTTTTATTCTCATAGCCGTCCATGGAATACAGGATAATTCCGTCCTCCTGGGCCTTGCATACGTTTTGTCCCCCAATGGAAACTACCTGGGAACTGGCATTCCCGTCTGTGGAGATTCCCTCGTACTGAAGAATGCTGCCCTCCAGCTGGTTCTTGAAACTGTAGGTATTGTTAAACTTGCTTCCGGAAAAGCTTTTGGAAAAGCTGAGCATGGAGCTGCGGATTTTCGCCAGGTCTTCCGAGCTAAGTGCCGCGGAAGTCTCGGAGGTCTTGCCGGAGCTTAAGCCGTAGACCGCTCCGCCGGCATTGATCTTGCTGCCTTCTCTTGCGTAATAATTCACATAACCGGATGACTCTGCCTTAAATACACTCTCCTCCCGAATGGAAAGGCCGGTATAGGTTTCATTCCGGGAAAGGGGTCCTGTGGTTACCTGATAGGACTCTATATGTGTGGAGGTGATCAAAAGGACTGCTGTAAATACCATATAAATCAGCAAAACACCAAAAGCAATGGTGGCGATGTTGAGTCCGAATATTTTCTTCAACTGTACAAGAAGCCCGGCCATATGCCCCGGTTTGTTCGTTTTCTTTTCGGACAAGCAGATTCCCCCTTTGTTTTTGATCATGTCGCCTGCCGGCAACATATCTGTTTTGTAATCGTTCAATTCGTGCCAAACAATTGTACCATTTTTTGCCTTTGAACACAAGGAAAACAAGAAGAAAAGTCTGTGAACAAAAAAGAGGAAAACGAACATATTTTCAGAATATCTGTTTGCTTAATAAAGAAAAATATGATATGATAGAAAAAAGTTGAATGAATTTCGGAGGAAAACTCTTATGACATATGGTAAAATCAGTAAAAAACAGCAGGAAATCCTGGATTATATAAAAAGTGAAATCTTGAACCGCGGCTTCCCACCGGCAGTCCGTGAAATCTGTGAGGCCGTAAATCTGAAATCCACCTCTTCTGTTCACGCGCACTTAGAAGCCCTTGAGAAGAACGGCTACATCCGCCGCGATGCCACCAAGCCGAGAGCCATTGAGATTATTGACGACAATTTTAATCTGGTCCGCCGTGAAGTGGTGAACGTTCCCCTGGTAGGAACGGTAGCTGCCGGACAGCCTATTCTTGCCGTGGAGAACGTAGAAGGCTATTTCCCGATCCCATCAGAGTTCATGCCTAATGAGCAGAGCTTCATGCTTAAGGTTAAGGGTGACAGCATGATCAATGCCGGAATCTTCGACGGCGACCAGGTGCTTGTGAAGCAGCAGCCTACGGCTGATAATGGAGATATTGTAGTTGCCATGGTAGAGGATTCCGCCACAGTGAAGACCTTCTATAAAGAAAAAGGCTACTACCGTCTTCAGCCGGAGAATGACGCCATGGATCCGATCATCGTCACAGGCGAAGTAAAGATTCTGGGGAAAGTATTCGGTGTGATGCGCTTTTATCAGTAAGTTTTAAAGTGCGCCCCATACTCATTTCCGTAAAGTATGATGCAAATCCTGCAGAAAGCCGTTCGTAGTATGCAGGGACTCTTAATCTCTTATATTTTGAAAGGTACCAAAATATAAGAGATTAATTTTTTAAGTGCTTTATTTACATAATATTATTATTGACAACTTATAGAACGATATATGTCAGGATGCGTAGAATTGTCAGCCGATGAATCAGAAGTGAAAGAGCTTATGTCTGAAAGAATGCAGGATTTGTGAGTAAAATAAAAGCCGCATGAGCATCTTCTGTCTCTTAGGTTTGAGACGAGTTTGCCCATACGGCTTTTATCATACATTATTTCTCCAGAAATTCATCCATTTCCAGCACTTTTCCATCTCTCCAGATTCTCTCCAGATCATAGAAAAGCCGGTTCTCTTCATCAAATACATGCACGATCACATCGCCGTAATCCATGAGAATCCAGCTGGAATTGCGGTTTCCCTCGATCTGCTTTGCTTCAAATCCAGCACGTCCAAGCTGTTCCTCAACATTGTCTACGATCGCCTGAACCTGGTTGGAGTTGGTACCGCTTGCGATTACAAAGTAATCTGCAATTACGGAAACAGTATGAATATCGATTACCTTGATATCCTGTCCTTTTTTATCATCAATTGCCTTGCAGGCAATCTGTGCCATCATTTTCTCTGTGCTTACTGTACTCATGTTCTGCTCCTTTCGGTATAGTAGTAACAGTACAGCGGTTTCTGCTATGCGGCAGAAACTTTCATTTCGCTGTCAGCTATTGGTAACATTGCTGCGTTTATTATGTAATTCTTTATAATAAATATAAGCTTCTCTGGAAGTTGGCTCGATATCCTCAGCTGAATCCTCTTCCAGATATTCCAGCGTATCTTTAAGAATCTCATACATACACTCATCCAGATCCTGGAATGCGATTTTACGGATTTCAGGCAAACGGCTTGCCTTATAGCGCATAGGCTCAATGTAATCCGCAATATAAATAATCTTTTCCAGAAGACTCATATCACATCTGCCTGTAGTATGGTAATTAATGGCAGAAAGAATCTCCTGATTGTCAATTCCGTATTTTTCATGAGCAATATATGCCCCTAATCTTGCATGGAGAAGAAAAGGATGCCCCAGTTCAAAATCAGACACCGGGATATTATGCTCACTGCACATTTTCAGTTTCTTTTTATTTGGGATGCATTTGGCACAGTCATGAAGAAGACCGGCAACCTGTGCATCCTTCACATCATATCCGTGTACCATAGCCAGGCAGGCACTGGTGTACATGACTCCCATGGTATGCTGAAAACGATCTTCATCCAGATACTTGGAAAGCTTTTTTTCTATTTTCGCAAAATCATAATCTGCCATGGTCAGACTTCCTTCTTTCTGTAGATTCCATTTTCCTTCATGTAAGAGATCACAAGATCCGGAACGTAGTATTTCAGACTTTTATCTTTGGCTATCCACTGGCGTATCAGGTGACTGGATACATCAATGTTCATAGTATCCAGAATAACAAAATGTCCATGATACTTCTCTGAGAGATACTGGATCCTCTCGCGAAGCTGCTCCCTGGAAGCGTGATCACGCACAGCAACTACAAGAGTGCAGGCTGCACAGATACGTTCGGGCTCACGCCACTCTTCAAAGGCAAATAAAGAATCGGCTCCGATGATAAAATAATAATCCGTATCGGGATTTGATTCCTTTAATTCCTCCAGAGTGCGGTAGGTATAAGTGTAACCGGTCTCGTTCATTTCCGCAAGAGACAGTTCAAAGTGAGGATTATCTGAAATGGCAAGGCGGACCATATCTACACGCTGCTCATCAGCTGCTCTGCCAATTCGGTTCTTCTTGTGCGGAGGATTTCCGGCTGGCATAAACAATACCTTATCCAGCTTCAGCTGCTCATAGCTTTGCTCGCCAAGTATCAGATGTCCCATATGGATGGGATCAAAGGTTCCGCCCATAATCCCGATTTTTCTGTGATTATTTTGGCAGTTCAATTTTCTTCTTCTCTTTTTTACCTTCACGGTATAATACGATCTTTTTGCCGATTACCTGTACAACCTGGGAATGAGTGCGCTCTGCAAGAACCTGTGCCATTTCCTTCGGATCCTCCAGACAGTTCTGCAGCACGCTGATCTTGATCAGCTCTCTGGCTGCAAGAGCTTCGTCAACAGCTTTTGTATTTTCCGGTGTAAGACCGCCCTTGCCAAGCTGGATGATGGCATCCATTTTCATGGCAAGACCTTTTAAATATGCTCTCTGCTTGCTTGTCATAATTTATCTCCTGAACTGCAGCCGATTATACATCACAGGCTGCAAAATACATAAAATCAATGGTTTATTTGTAATAATCAAATTCAAATCCATACATGCGGACGGTATCGCCTTCCTGAATTCCGGCTGCTTCCAGTTCCTCCAGAATGCCGCCCTCTTTGAGGAAGCGCTGGAAGAAGGCAAAGCCCTTCTCAGAATCCAGATTGGTGTAGCCCAGCATTTTCTCAATGCGGGGTCCTTCCACAACAAATACGGAGGGATCCTCCTCATCGATCTCCACGGTAAATGGAAGGGTCTCATTGATCAGTGCATCCTCCGGGAAGAATTCCTGCTCAAATACGATAGCCTTCTTCGGACAGCTATCCAAAAGTTCCTTAATGTGGAAAAGGAGCTCACGCACACCTTGTCCGGTAACTGCGGAAATGGGATATACCTTGATTCCCTTAGGCTCAAATTCCCTGCGCAGTTTATCAACAGGATTCTCCTGTCCATCGTCAAAAATACAGTCCACTTTGTTGGCTGCAATTACCTGAGGACGCTTTGCAATCTCCGGATTGTACTCCTCAAGCTCTTTGTTGATCTTGTAAATATCATCGATAGGATCACGGCCCTCTGTGGAAGCTGCGTCTACAATGTGTACCAAAACTCTGGTACGCTCGATGTGGCGAAGGAATTCGTGGCCAAGGCCTACGCCCTCAGAAGCTCCCTCAATCAGACCTGGGATATCTGCGATGATGAATCCGCCATTCTCAGTATCCACAACTCCAAGATTCGGGCTAAGAGTTGTAAAGTGATAGTTGGCAATCTTTGGCTTTGCATTTGTGACACGGGAAAGAAAGGTGGATTTACCTACATTAGGAAAACCTACCAGTCCAACGTCAGCGATCACCTTAAGCTCCAGAAGAACTTCAAGCTCCTGGAAAGGCTGACCTGGCTGTGCATATTTGGGAACCTGCATAGTTGGAGTTGCATAGTGCTGGTTTCCCTTGCCGCCGCGTCCGCCGCGCAGAACGACCTGACGACGATTGTCGCCGGACATATCTGCAATAACCTTGCGGGAAGCTGCGTCCATGATTACGGTGCCTTCCGGTACCTTTAATATAATATCAGCTCCATCGGCTCCGTGGCAGCGCTTTTTGCCGCCCTCCTGGCCGTCTTCTGCCTTATATTTTCTCTTATGACGGTAGTCTCCGAGGGTATTCTGTCCCTCGTCTACCTCAAAAATTACGTCTCCGCCCTTACCGCCGTCGCCGCCATCCGGACCGCCGTCAGGTACATATTTTTCCCTGCGGAAGCTTACATGGCCGTCGCCGCCTTTACCGGAACGGATTATAATGGTAGCTCTGTCTGCGAACATAAATCTCCTTTATAAGAAAAGGCTCCAAACCTTTATAGATTTGAAGCCTCTTGCTCTACTGATTACTCTGCCTCTACTGGTACGATAGAAACCTGTTTCTTATCGCGGCCTTTTCTGGTGAATCTTACAACACCATCGGTCAGTGCAAATAAGGTATAGTCTTTTCCACATCCTACGTTCTCACCTGCATGGATCTTAGTTCCGCGCTGTCTGTAAAGGATGTTGCCGGCTTTAACAAACTGTCCGTCTGCTCTCTTCGCACCTAATCTCTTGGACTCGGAATCACGACCGTTCTTTGTAGAACCAACTCCCTTTTTATGTGCGAATAACTGAAGGTTCATCTTCATCATTGTTGTTACACCTCCTTGACTCTTACTGTCAAATATCGATTGTTATAACTATGCTCAATTTCTGTTAATCCGAGAATAAGGGAATCCATAAGAAGCTTCCCGCGCTCAGTATTAGGATTTGTTTTAAAATGGATGGATACGTATCCGTCATCCTCTCCAACCTCAATCTTCTCTTCTGTGAATGCATCAAGTGAATTCACAGTTGTGATGATCAAAGCAGATACAGCGGCACATACAATATCCTGTCCCTCTTCGGCATAGCCTGCATGTCCTCTGGACAGAAAATCCAGATAAGAGCCATTTCTCTTCTTAACTGTAATATTGATCATAACAGCACCAGATTAAGCGTTGATCTTTTCGATTTTAACTTTGGTGTACTGCTGTCTGTGACCGTTTTTCTTGTGATATCCAGTTTTTCTCTTGTACTTGTAAACGATGACTTTCTTAGCCTTTCCGTTCTCAACTACAGAAGCGGTAACACTGGCATCCTTAACGTCTTCTCCAACTTTTAATCCCTCATTGCTAACTGCAATTACGTTATCAAAAGTAACGGTTTCACCAGCTTCAACTCCGAGCTTCTCAACTCTGATTACGTCGCCTTCAGCAACTTTGTACTGTTTACCACCTGTTGCAATAATTGCGTACATTTGTGGCACCTCCTATAGACTTTACTCGCCAAATATGGTGGCCTTATGGCTCTTAAACCTCTTTGTGCGGCATACTTGATTATAATAACAGGGTGATCCCTGTTCGTCAAGTGGTTTTTTAAAATATTTTGTAAAATTTTGAAATTTTATTTGGCATCTGCTATTGTGCTACCTGATCTTATCTGTCTGATCTCTTCAATCACAGGCCGTCTGACTTTTTTCCTGGTCATCTCCAGAATATGCAGCGGCGTAATATCTACCGCTTTGCATTTCACCGGATCTTTTCGCAGGTATTTCTGAAGCACGTGGAACAGCTCGTCGTTGTGATCCGGATTTGCCATATTGATAAAGTCGATGAGAATGATCCCGGATAAATTGCGCAGGCGAAGCTGCCTTGCAATTTCCTTTGCCGCTTCCAGATTGATCTTGCGGTAGGTCTCCTCTGCCTTTTTCTTTCCGGTAAATTTACCACTGTTTACGTCTATGGAAACGAAGGCTTCGGTCTGCTGGATCACAATAAATCCGCCGCTGTTCAGCCAGATTTTTTCTTTTTGGACTTCCTCCAGGGCATTTTCCAGACGGGAAAGCTTATATAATGGAAGGAGCTTGTCCTGGTAAAAACGGGCCTTGCTCTCTTCTCCCGGGCTTGTTTCCTTCAGATAGGAAGTGATCTGCTCATAAATGTGAGGATCGTCTGTCACAATGTCGGTCAGGTTTTCACTGTAAATATCCCGAAGGGTGGTGAGATAAACCGGTTCCGTCTCATAAAGGACGCTGAAGCAGGTGCGGCTTCTGCCGTTTACCGCAACTTTTTCATAGAGGTTCTTCAGATAGGAAAGCTCCTGCAAGACTTCGCTTTTTTCTGCCTGTGCGGCGTTGGTGCGGACGATAAGGCCATATTCTTTGTCAGGACGCGCTGCTTCCTCTTCCAGCCAGGAAGAAAGGGTGTGACGTTCCGTGCCGGAAAGCTTGCCGGAAAGGCCGAATTTCTTTTTCCCTGTTGTGAGGACCAGATATTTGCCTGTGAAATTTAAGTTGGCGGTAAGGGCTGGAAGCTTGCCTTTCATGGCATCCCGGCTTACCTGGACAAGGATCTGATCTCCCGGGCGAAGGGGGCTTCCAAGGGCTTTTCCAGAGGCATAGATCACATGCTCCGCTTCCTGAATGGGAAAATAACCGCGCACGCCAGGGGCAATCAGTACAAATGCGGCCTGGATGTTTGCAGCAATGTTTTCCACCTGTCCCACATAAATATTTCCAAGAATGGACTGGCGGGAGGCAGCTTCCAGACGAAGCTCCATGATCTGGTTTTCTTCCTCGATTGCACTGGCATGGCACTGATTGCCGTCAAGTTCCATGGTTGTTATGATTAGTTTACTCAATTGGTTCACCTGGTTGTTTATTTAATTTCTTCCCCTAATGATTCAAGGGAAACAAAGTTGTGCTTCTTCTCGTCTCCCAGATCTGCGTACACTTCCAGACGGTGGATCATGCATGCAAATTCCGGAAGCTCCCATCCAAGCCATTTGGCAAAGGCGGCAATAACGGCATCCGGTTTGGTGTAGTTGGCGCTTGCAGATGCAAGGCTTAAGAAAATGCGGTCATTTTCCTGCAAAGCCATTTTATAGATGAAAGGACGGATATCTACCTCTTTTTCCCCTTTTTTGGTCTCTTTTGTGACCAGAATCTCAGGTTGCTTCATAAATTCCTCAATTTTGTTCTGCCAGCCTTCTTCTGGTGCTTTGCCCTCACGGAATTCTACCAGATAATCCGCGGCGGCAACAAGGGACATGGCTTTGCTTGCTTTTCCATCCTCCACCTGGCGGGCGCTTAAAACTTTAACGCCCTGGACCATCTGCGCGTCAAGGCGCTGGCAGATCTCATCAGTGGGAAGAGTTTCTGTAAGCTCCATGTCAAAGTACTCTCCTGTGCTGGTAACGCCAACTCCAAGAGGAGCTGCAAAGGACATGATCATATGGGGGCTGTATCCGCCGGAAAAAGCGATGGGCAGTTCGGCTCTTCGAACCGCTTTCTGGAAGTAGCGCATGGTATCCAGATGGCCTACAAATTTCATAGGGCCTTCTTTTGTAAATTTAATTCTTACCTTCATAGCATACGCCTCCTTTATAACGTCTTGCTCCGCAGCCTGCACATTTCTGGCGGCAGTTTGGAGTTACCACCTCGCCTTTGGCCTGTTTCCATTCCCGGATCAGGAATTCCTTGGTTACGCCTGCATCAATGAAATCCCATGGCAGGATCTCGTCTGTGCTTCTCTCACGAAGAGTGTAGAATTCAATGTCAATGCCAGTCTCTGCAAAAGCTTCCTTCCAGATATCGTAGCGGAAGCTTTCAGACCAGGCATCATAAAGGGCGCCTTTTTCATAGGCCTTTAAAATGACCTCAGAAGCACGGCGGTCACCTCTTGCAAGGAAGCCTTCCAGTGTAGTAACATCCGGCTCATGCCAGTTGTACTTGATGCTCTTCTGGTTCAGCTGGGCACGAATCTCTTCTTTAACAACCTTTGCCTTGTCAATGAAATCCTGCTCTGTGTACATTGGTGCCCACTGGAATGGGGTAAATGGCTTAGGTACAAAGAAAGAAGTGCTGACCACGATCTGTACTTTTCCGTGGCGCTTTTCCTTGGGAACAGTATCGTAGTATTCCTCTGCAATGCGCTCAGCCAGATGAGCGATTCCTTTCATGTCTTCTTCCGTTTCCGTCGGGAGACCAAGCATGAAATAAAGCTTCACACGATTCCAGCCGCCTACGAAGGCTTCTTTTGCACCGTGGAGAATAACCTCTTCTGTAAGGCCTTTGTTGATTACATCACGAAGCCTCTGGGAACCGGCTTCCGGAGCAAATGTAAGACTGCTCTTCTTAATATCCTGCACCTTGCTCATTACATCCAGGGCAAAGGCATCGATACGAAGGGATGGCAGGGAAATGTTTACGCCTGCGGATTTAAACTCGTCAATCAGGAAGTTTACCAGCTCTTCCAGATGGGTGTAATCGCTGGAGCTTAAGGAGCTGAGGGAAATTTCCTCATGGCCCGAATTCTTCAGCATGGCTCTGGCGGACTCTTTCAGCTCTTCAACATCACGCTCGCGCAGCGGTCTGTAAATCATACCTGCCTGGCAGAAACGGCAGCCACGGATGCAGCCGCGCTGAATCTCAAGTGTTACACGGTCCTGTGTTGCTTTGATAAATGGTACAACCGGTTTTTCAATTGGACAGTAGCCTTTATCCATGTCTACGATCAGCTGCTTCTGTACTTTTTCAGGAACTCCCGGGCGATTTGGTGTAAAGGAAGCAATGGTGCCGTCTTCCTTATAAGTGACATCATAAAATGCCGGAACATAAATTCCCGGGATCTGTGCTGCTTTCAGAAGGAAGTCTTCTCTGCTGCCTCCTGCTTCCTTATTGGCCTTATATGCATCAAAAAGTGCATCATAGACGGTTTCACCTTCACCAATATAAAACAGGTCGAAAAAGGCAGCCAGAGGTTCCGGATTGTACGCACATGCACCGCCGCCGATTACGATTGGACATGATTGGTCACGGTCAGCTGCTTTTAGCGGAATCTGGGAAAGATCCAGAGTCTGAAGCACGTTGGTGTAGCACATTTCATAGCCAAGGGTGATGCACAGGAAATCAAAATCCTTAATGGGATCCTGAGATTCCAATGCAAATAATGGGATATTTTTTTCTCTCATAAGCTTGTCAAGATCAAGCCACGGAGAGTATACACGCTCGCACCATACGTCCGGGCGCTTGTTGAACATGTTGTAGAGGAGCATCATACCCAGGTTGGACATACCGATTTCGTAGACATCCGGAAAACAAAACGCCACACGGACATCTATCCCGTCTAAATTTTTCATTACAGAGTTGACTTCCCCGCCGATATAACGGGCTGCTTTGTCAACACTGAGCAATATTTCGTCACTAAGTGCTAATTTTCTCATTCTTTTCCTTTCACAATTTATCACTATTTGCCAAATACAGAACTTCTTCTGTTTAGATTTGGATAGTGACTTTTTTTCTGAATAAGTGGGAAAAATAATGCTCATTTTTGAACCTATTTTTACCCCGAAAACGGCATTTGGTCACTGCGGTACCGGCTGTGGTATATGCCGTTAATTATCCTATTATAATACAGGTCATTTCAGAAATTCAAGAGAAATTGTGTGCTTTTGTGGAAATGGTGAAAATTGTCTGCTGTCCCTCCTTTTTTTACAAGATTCTTTTTTCAATATTAATATGTCATATTTTTTTGTTTCTGTCAAAAAATGTTGAGGTACTTGTTTCTTTGTGGTTATCTGCTTTCCTGGAAAACCCTTTCTTAAATAACCATTCTTAAAAATATTACATACTAAATGTGTAAGTATTCTATAAATATATTTCTTTGTATGGACATCCACCTTACAGGATTAATATGTCATTTTTTTAGAATTTTGTCAAAAATTTTCATAAAAGATCGGATTCTGAGCGAAAATCGGACAATATATAACTGAAATATAGTTAAATGCTTAGCCAATGATGGCAGAAAGGAAAAAAGAATGAGAAAAGAATCAAAAGAAATGGCTGTTACAGCCGCAACAATGAAAAAAGAGATTGTCAACACTGAGCAATATTTCGTCACTAAGTGCTAATTTTCTCATTCTTTTCCTTTCGCAATTTATCACTATTTACCAAATACAGAACTTTTTCTGTTTAGATTTGGATAGTGCCTTTTTTTCTGAATAAGTGGGAAAAATAATGCTCATGTTTGAACCTATTTTTACCCCGAAAACGGCATTTGGTCACTGCGGTACCGGCTGTGGTATATGCCGTTAATTATCCTATTATAATACAGGTCATTTCAGAAATTCAAGAGAAATCGTGTGCTTTTGTGGAAACCCAAACAATTACATATTATACAATATGTTGTAAATATCATATTTCAATTTCACAATATATAGGATTTCAAAGTTTTCGTTTTACAATATGTGTTGTATGGTGTTGACTGTTATGTTTAATTCTTCATGCTTACCAGGGCAGATAAGTGCCTGCATCATTATCATAATAATACCATCCATTTCCTTTTCCAACTGGTTCACCAGCTCCTTCCGCCTGTTGGTAAGGGATATAAGACCCGGTCTCCACAGTTTTGCAGTAACATAATGTTCGCTTATTGCTTGAAAGCCTTTTGT
>NZ_QTVN01000010.1:2500-205140 GCF_003460605.1 Ruminococcus sp. AF31-8BH | reverse complement strand
ATTTACGCAGATAATCAGCGTTAACTCGTCATAACGTTTATCTCGTCATAAGGAGGGCTGATCAGTCCGACCTATGCAAATATGACATTGGACGGACTTGAAAGACTATTACTTGAAAGATACAGTACGAGCAGTACAGGGCACTATCACCCGAATTACAACAAGCATAAAGTACACCTATGCCGCTACGCTGATGATTTCATTATAACAGCAGACTGCAAGGAAGTTCTTGAAGATGTTAAACGAGTGGTTGAAGAGTTCATGAAAAAGCGGGGGTTGAAACTATCAGAAGAAAAAACGGCTACTACAAATATAAATGACGGCTTCGACTTTCTGGGATGGAATTTCAGGAAATTCAAAGGCAAACTTCTGATTCAACCGTCGACTAAATCTAAGAAGAAAATCACGAAAAAGCTTAGCCAGACAGTGAGGTATTATCGTGAGTCAAAACAAGAGCTTTTGATTGTAAAACTAAATCAGATAACAAAAGGATGGGCAGAATACCACCATTGCGTCTGCGCAAAAAGCACATTCGCTCTCATAGACCATAGACTCTGGGAGATGCTATGGAAATGGGCCAAACGAAGACATCCGCAGAAATGTAATAAATGGGTGAAGAACAGGTATTGGCATCCAAAATGTGGAAGACAATGGTCATTCAGAACAGACACGATTGTTCTCTATCAAATGATGTGCCGATAGTAAGGGTAAAATCACTGGATTTGAATAAAAATCCTTTTTTGAACAGCGATTACTTCATAAAGCGGAAAAAGGAGCATGAAATGAAGCGAAAATTAGCATATCAGAAGAGTACAGCCGCACGTAGTGAATACTATGTGTCATAGATGCGTGAGCGGAATGCGGTGAAAGTCGCACGTTCCGTTCTTAGGGGAGGGACGGACAGTAATGTCCGTCTCTTACCCGACTATTCATTCCTAAATATAGGAAGAAAGTATTGTATGGAAAGGTACGAGAAGATGTGAGAGAAATAATATCAACTCTATGCAAATATAAAAATGTAGAAATAATTGCGGGAGCCGTATGTATCGATCATGTGCATTTAAGCGTAGCAATTCCACCGAAATTTAGTGTATCAGACTTTATGGGATATCTGAAAGGGAAAAGCACATTGATGCTTTACGACAGACATCCAGAACTGCAAAGTAAATGGGATAAAGCCTTTTGGGCTAGAGGATATTATGTTGAAACAATCGGCAATATAACAGATGCAGCAGTTCAGAAATATATAAATGAGCAAGCAGAGGAATCGAGAAGAGAAGATTCCAGTAGTACCGCTTTATAGCGGGCCAGTAAAAGTGCTTGCGATACCGCCCTTTGGGGCGAGCAGTAACAATGGCCCTTTGGAGGGCCAAGGATAAACCACCAGTTGAACTGGTGGTTGCTAACTTGCTGAGAATGAATCCGGCAGAGCAGTGGGCTTTATGGGAACTGAAAATCACCGTCTGGAAATGCTGTTCCTGGCTCCCTCAGAAAGGGGCAAGGGCCTTGGCAGACAGCTTCTGGAATACGGCATCCGGATCTATGATATCCAGGAAGTTACCGTCAACGAGCAGAATCCCCAGGCAGTTGGATTCTATGAATATATGGGCTTTTCCGCATACAAAAGAACCGATTTAGATGAGGAAGGAAATCCCTATCCTTTATTGTATATGAAACTATAGCATGCCCCTAAAATCATTCCCGCAATCTGCACGCTAAAAAAATTTATTCGGTCACGACCGACTCAACTCCAACCGAATAAAAATTGATCTTTACAGCTTATATTTTCAGTATGCTTTATGAAGTGATGTCAGGATACCTGCGAGGCTTTGGCATTTCCCTGGTTCCAGCCATTTTAACTACCGTTGGCGTATGCGGAATAAGAATTGCCTGGGTATACACCATATTTCCAAAAGACCGGACATTTAAAACCCTGCTGATGGCCTATCCCGCCAGCCTGTCCGTAACCGCAGTGCTGATCCTGATCGCACTTCTGGCCTATCATCCCGCAGCCAGGGCACAGAAAAATCAGATGTAATTAACGTTGAACTTCTTGCGCCTTAGGTAAAAAAAGGATATGCCCCAGAATTCCCAGCGCCAACAGGATCTTTAAAATAACCGTACTCATAATTCATTCCTCCCACAAAATAAAAATTTAACTGTTAAATACAGGTTAGCTAAATCTAACGCCCAAAATAAGCCGATGATCCTGTTGTTTCCGGGAACCTGCTGTTACTGGAAAACAAATTTCGGGCATGTTCTTGAGAATCTGCAGGAACATTTTTATGTAGGAATCGTCAGCTACAGCGGATTTGATGAAACGGAACACACTACCTTTCTTTCTGAACTGGACGAGGTAGAGAAGGTGGAGAAGTACATTAAGGAGAAATTTGGAGGGAAAATTTTCGCAGCATACGGCTGTTCCCTTGGCGGCTCCTTTGTTTCCCTGCTGGTAAGCCGAAAGAACATTCACATTGACCACGCGATCATCGGCTCCAGTGATATGGACCAGGCGAAACCAGTTTTGCACAGACCTGTACACAAAAGTAGGGGAAAAGATCCAGACACCGGGAACTACGATCCATGTCTTTTACGCGAAAAAAATGGGGGAAAAATATCTGGAGCGTTATCACAAATATTTTGCGGATCCGGATATCTGCGAATACGACCTGCAGCACGAGGAACTGCTTCTGGATGCAGACCGCTGGACCAAAGAAGTGTGCCGCGTCTGCCAGATCCATTAAGTAGATAAGAAAAGAAGGGTATCTCACCCTTCTTTTCTATATCTGGAAACCACCAGGATCAGACTGATAAAAGCTGCGGCAAACAAAAGCTGAATGCCAATTCCAATCAGAACCTGTCCAAGAAACTCTGGACTTAAGGTGTGGTGCCTGCTCAGGATCTCATTCACCTGTTCATACCAGTAAACAGGCAGAAACTGTGCGAATTTCAGCACGGATTTGTCCATCACATCCATAGGAACAAACACGCCGCAAAGGAAGCACATGGCAAGGGAGACCAGGTTGGCCACACCGCTTAGAAGGTTGCTGTTTGTGATAAACATACCAATCAGATAGGAAAGGGACAGAGCCACTATCAGCATGGTAAAGGTATTCAAAATATAATAAACACAAAGTCCCGACTGCCAGAAGCGGCTTCCATACATGAAGGTCACGCCCAGGAATCCGATCAGCCACAGTACTACGCCGATCATTCCCGTAGCCAGCAGCCCTTCCACAGACTGGCGTCTCACAGAAATGGCAGAAGCCTCCATTCTTTTCTGAATATCCCCCTTCTTGAATGCCATCAGAATATATCCCATGGTGTAGCACAAAGCCCCCAGAAACAGATAAGGAATATAGCGGAAGTAATAAGTATAAGGGGAAGTATCGCTGGTTCCGGAATCAAAGGTAAGCTTGGTAACCGGCTCATGAGTCTCTTCTTTGACTGCCTGGATGGCTTTCTCCTGGGAAAAGCCGGCAGCCAGATAGGTCTGAATGGTGTTCAGATAGCTGCTGATCTGCTGATCCACATAAAAGGAACTGTAGGATCCGGGAACCTTTGTTACCTTCAGGCTTTCCCCGTTTACCATGCAGGTCTCATAGAAATCAGCCGGAATCTGAAGGATATATTCCACATTGCGGTAAAAAAGATTCTCCTGAAGCTGTTCCGGATCATTGTCCATAAGCACAACGTGATGGATGCCGGACAGATAATCCACAAGCCCCTGGGCTAAGGTTCCCCCATCCTCATTTACCACTCCAAGATCAATGCTTGCAGTTTCAAAAAGACTGTCCTCGCTTTTTCCTGCAGCAAACTGCATGACTATGGCTACACTAAAAAAAATAGCAAGATACATGATCACAAGTCCGATATTTTGTCTCAAAATTTTCATGTAACACTTAAATACTGTCATAGCTTTCCCTCCGAATCAGTAAAAAGGAAGCAGTTACCAGAAGCACGCTCATCAGGGCAAGGGTGATCAGATTCCGGTAATAGCGTCCCATATCGTCATACACATTGATGCAGTAAAAAGCATCGGAAATCAGCGCTGCCGGATTAATCCGGTTGAGAAACGGCGCATTTTTTTCCACCAGATCCTTCATGGTGTTGTTCATCAGTCCGGAAAGGAAACTGCAGACCATGGAAATGCCAAGGATAATTCCGATTTTGATGCCCTCCTTCATTTTTCCAAGGCTTCCCACGAAAATACCCATGGAAACGCCGATCAGGGAGCCAAGGAAGGAAATGAGAAGCATCCGCCCTATCTGTCCCTCAAAATCCAGCTTCAGAATATAGCGAAGATAGAGAAGCAGCACGATCACATCAAAGTATCCCAGCAAAAAGGCAGAAATCTGCTCGGAAAGGATCAGCTTCAGCTTGTGTGTGGGCGTGACGCAGCGCCTTGCAGCCAGGGCTGTGATATTGGCCTGCAGGCTTACCGCAGAACCAAACCCGATAAAGCATCCGTACAGGCAGGCCATTGCGATCAGCGCATAGAAAAACTGGGCGTTTCCGTTGATGGTCCGTCCGCCAAGGGAAACCTCAGTAAGAAGCTCCTGACGGTTCAGCATCTGCCGGATCCCTGCCCATAGGCCGGAAGGATGGGTGCGCACAATGGTGCGGATGGTGGTTTTGCCGGTTTCGTAGCTGGAAAGAACGGACTGCAGGATACTTTGGGGAATGCCGCTTGCAGAAACGGTAAGGGAAGGTGTTTCTCCAACCACATAAATACCGGAAATCTGCTCATTTTCCAGCTGGCTGCATGCCTCATCGTAGGTCAGCTCCTTTGTGGAGATCAGCTGGTCTGCATTGTTTTCCACCTGGTCCAGAAACATCAGAAACAATGTATCTGCCTTTTCCTGGCGGACAACGGCTACGGATACCGTCGCGAAATCTGCATCGTTAATGTTTCCGAAGGCGAAGTAAAACATGGTTCCCAGAAGAATGGGAAACACAAGGGGCCAGAAGGTGGTGCCGAAATTTTTCAGCTTTACAAGAAGATTATATTTGATTAAGTGCAGCATAACAAATCCTCCCTAGTCTCTGAGCTGTTTTCCGGTGATTTCCAGAAAGACGTCATTTAAGGTGGGAAGCTCAGAGGAAACCTGGCCGAATGTGATATCCTGGCTTTGCAGGTAATTCAAAAGCTGGATCAGGTTGTGCCTGGCTCCTGTGCAGCGGACGGTGAGAACCTGGTCCTCATAGTGCAGGTCAAAAACATGGGGAAGAGTCTGGATTTCTTCCAGATTTTTTTCCGTGAGAGGAATGGCCTCTATGGTAATGGTTTCCCCGGTTTTGATCATTTTTTTCAGCTCTTCCCTGGTGCCGGAGGCGATTACATGGCCGTGATCCATAATGGCGATCCTGGTGCAGATCTGCTCCACCTCTTCCATATAATGGGAAGTGTAAATAATGGTGGAGCCCTGTTCATTCAGCTTTTTGATCCCTTCCAGGATCTTATTGCGGCTTTGTGGGTCAACGGCTACCGTTGGTTCATCCATAATGATCAGACGGGGCTTGTGGGCAATTCCGCAGGCAATGTTGAGACGGCGGAGCAGTCCGCCGGAAAGCTTTTTTGGGTGCATTTTGCGGTAATCGTCAAGGCCTGCAAAGGTGATGGCTTCCTCCACAAGGGCCTTCCTTTTTTTCTTGTCCGGGATATAAAGCCCGCAGAAATAGTCAATATTCTCATAGACAGTCAGTTCATCAAAAACAGCCACATTCTGCAGAACGATTCCAATCTGCTGTTTTACTTTATAATTATCCGGCCGCATATCTTCGCCAAAAATCCGGATGGCTCCCTTATCATATTTCAAAAGGGAAAGCATGCAGTTGATGGCTGTGGTCTTGCCGGAGCCGTTTGGTCCAAGCAGTCCGAAAATCTCGCCCTCTGCAATTTTTAAATTCAGGTGGTCAAGGGCTACTAAGTCTCCATATCTTTTTACCAGATTTTCAATCTGAACAATATTCTCTGACATCATTTTCCTCCTCGTTCTTACGATACCATCAGTATAAAAGAAAAAGCCGAAGGATCCAAGTGCCGGATGTCACAGCCTTCACATGACAAATGTCATAAAATGCCAGAAGTTTCTTTACGAGCAGGCATCTGTATACTATAATGAACAAAAGCCTGACGCAAAATAAGAAAAAAGAAGGTGGTAAAATGGGATACTTCACAGATTGCGGACTGCTTGTGCTTCTGAGCTTTTTGCGGCTGTTTTACCGTCTGCCGGATGCAGGATTTCTGATCGCATTTTTGTGCACGGTGATTCTGGTGTGCAGCACTTATGCCCTGGGGAAAAAATGTATCCGTATAGTTCTTGGCGCAGGAATGGGACTTCTGGCTCTTGTGATCCCGGAAATGTTTTTCTTTTATCCCTGCCTTTTTTATCTTTTTTTCTGTGAAAAAATGCCCCTTCTGGCCCTGGGAGCCTGGGCGCTTTTGGTGTGCCGGACTATGGGAAGCTGGGAAAACGGCCTGTTTTTTGCGGCAGCAGGAAGTCTTGGCCTTTTGTTTGCCTTTTTTATGGAAAGAAACACAAGAAAGTGCAGTTCCCTGGAAGAAGAGCTAAAAAGAACCAGGGACGATTCCAGGGAGCGTGACCTTCTTCTTTCCCAGAAAAACAAGGCCCTCCTGGAAAAACAGGACTATGAGATCTATAACGCCACCTTAAAAGAGCGAAACCGTATCGCAAGAGAAATCCACGACAATGTAGGCCATGTGCTTTCCCGGTCCATTCTCATGCTTGGGGCAGCCAGGACCATGAACAAGGAAGCCGGGCTTGCAGCTCTTCTTGAAAATCTGGAGGACTCCCTGAATTTTGCCATGAACAGCATCAGAAGCAGCGTCCATGACCTTCATGATGAAGCTGTGAATTTAAGAGAAGCAGAGGAAGGGCTTGTGCGGGACTTTACTTTTTGCCAGGCAGAGCTGACTTACGACATGACGCAGGAAATCCCACGGGAAGTGAAATACTGCTTTATCAGCATTACCAAGGAAGCTTTTGCCAATATTATGAAGCACAGCAACGCCACAAGGGTGCAGCTGATCCTGCGGGAGCATCCTGCCCTCTACCAGATGTGCGTGGAGGATAACGGGACCGGTGTCGTGTATGATCCGGGAAATGCGGGAATCGGCATCCTGAATATGAAGGACCGGGTGAAGGCCCTTGGCGGAACTTTGCAGATTTCCACCAGAAAGGGCTTTCGGATTTTTATCACCATTCCCAAGTGAGTGGTTTGCAAAAATGCAGTATGGAAGGATAGTTGAATGAAAATCATAATCGTAGACGATGACTGCCTGGTGGCAGCAGCATTAAAAACCATTCTGGAAGTAAACGAGGACGTGCAGGTAGCGGCAACAGGCGTAAATGGAAAGGAAGCCTGCCAGCTTTATGAGGAATATCAGCCGGATGTGCTTCTCATGGACATCCGCATGAAAGAGATGGACGGATTGGAAGCTTCCCAGAAGATCCTGGAGAAATTTCCAAAGGCCAACATTTTGCTTCTGACTACCTTCGCAGATGACGAATATATTGTAAAAGCCCTGCGGCTTGGGGCAAAAGGCTATCTTTTGAAGCAGGATTACGGAAGCATTCTTCCTGCCATCCGGGCTGTTGATTCCGGGCAGACAGTATTCGGAACCCAGATCACTTCCAGGCTCCCGGAGCTTCTCATGGGAAAACAGGGCTTTGATTATGGAAGCTATGACATCAATGAACGGGAGCTTGAGATCATCCGGCTGATCGCCAACGGGTGCAGCAATAAGGAGATTGCGGCGGAGCTTTTCCTCAGTGAGGGAACGGTGCGCAATTACCTCAGCTCCATTTTGGAAAAGCTGCAGCTGCGGGACAGAACCCAGGTAGCCGTATTTTATTATCAGCACAGATAGGAGAAGCCGGGAATGAACAATGAGCTTCCCATTCCGGAGAAAAAGTACACCTCAGTGAAGAACACGCTGCAAAAACTGTTACAAAATCAATGAAAATGTAAAAAAATACACATTCCAGGGGAAAAGTATGTTATAATGGGCTCACTTAACCAAACAAGGAGAACCGATTATGAGTGAATATGTAATTATAACAGATACTTCCGCAGATATTCCTGCGTCTGTTCTGGATAAAGGTCAGATCCATCTGATCCCTATGGTATATCAGTTAAATGGAGAGGAGCATCCCCATAAGGACCCGGGAAGCTGGGACAGCAAAGCCTTCTATGACCAGCTTCGTAATGGAGGTACCGGAAGCACCTCCCAGATCTCCCCGGCTGTATACACCGATTATTTTGAGCCCTTTTTGAAAGAGGGCAAGGATATCCTCTATATTTCCCTTTCCGGCGGTCTTACTTCCACCTGGCAGAGTTCCCATCTGGCAGCCACAGACCTGATGGAAGAGTATCCAGAACGTAAGATTTCCTGTGTGGATTCCCTTGCAGCCACAGGCGGACAGGGTATTCTGGTGATCCTGGCAGCACAGAATCAGGAGAAGGGAATGTCCCTTGAGGAGAATACCGCATGGCTGGAAGAGAACCGTCTGCACATCTGCCACTGGTTCACCGTGGATGACCTTGATTTCCTTAAGAGGGGCGGACGCATTTCCCCGACCATCGCCTGGATCGGCGGCAAGCTGAAGATTAAGCCGGTGCTTCGCATTGCAGAAGATGGTACCCTGGCAATCCCGGAGAAGGTGCGTGGTTCCAAGGCTGCCATGAATACCATCGTTTCCAAGTATGTAAGCTCCGGATTAAATGAGGAGCATCCTTATGTATTCCTTTGCCATGGAGATGCTCTTGAGCAGGCAGAGAAAGCCAAAGCAGCCATTTTGGAAGCTGTGCCGGGCGCGCAGGTTACCATTATGCCAATGAGCCCGATCATCGGAATCCATACTGGTCCTGGTGTGCAGGCTGTGATTTATTTCGGCAATAACCGCTAGAGCGTGTTTGAAAAAGGCTTTCTGCAAATTGTGACGTGCAGATTGCGGGAATGATTTTTCAAACACGCTCTAGAACTCACTTAAAGTTCCAAATGTATATCCCATTTCTTCCCATTTGCCCAGCAGTTCATCCAGAATCTGCCCGTTTGTGGAAGAAGTATTGTGAAGCAGGACAATGGCACCCGGGTGGATCCGTTTCAGAAGCTTATCAAAGGCTTCCTCTTTGGTCGGCTGTTTGTCCTGGTACCAGTCTACATAGGCAAGGCTCCAGAAGAAGGTTTTATACCCAAGCTCCTTTGCCATAGACAGATTGGTGGTGCTGTAAATTCCCTGAGGCGGCCGGTAGAATTTCGTCATGGATTCTCCGGTCGCTTCTTTATACAGATTTTCCACGCCCTCCAGCTGCTTCTTAAAAGCCTCCATAGAGGAGATCCCGGACATATCCGGGTGGGTGAGGGTGTGATTTCCTACCGTGTGTCCTTCTGCGATCATTTCTTTTACCAGATTCGGATTGTCTTTGATAAAATTTCCAACTACGAAAAAGGTGGCTTTTGCATTGTGTTTCTGCAGCGCGTCAAGAATCAGAGGGGTATTCCCGTTTTCATATCCGCAGTCAAAGGTAAGGTAGATTTTTTTCTCCTGAGTATCTTTGGCAAAATAGGCATCATAGGGGGCAAGCTCCTCCATGGAAGCGTTTCCCACAGGGCGTTTTCCTTCCTCCTGGAAGCTCAGTCCCCAGCTGTTGCTGCCAGACGCAGTGGTTACGGCCTCCGGTGTCCGAAAGTGCTGAACTGTGACCCGGGCCGCCTCACCTGCAAGAAAAGACAGGGCAAAAAGCAGGGGGACGCCAGCATAGTGGAGGAAATCTTTGATTACCGGGATTTTTTCAGAGGAAAAATTAGAAATCTGGGAGGGAAGCCTAAAAGGGCGTTTAAAAAAAGAAGGTCTGGAGAATTTCATGGAAACCTCGGGATGGGTTTTCTAAAGATATATGAGAGAAGAAGAGCGGGTATGCCAAAAAGGAAAGGCCTGTAAGGAACCGGGGAAAAAAGGGCATCAATTAAGCCACCAGCATCGACGTTTACTGGTGGCTTAAATCTGATCCATATCCAATGGAATGTACCTCACTTTCTTAAAATAGATTATGCGTCTAAAACAATTGGAATTAAAGGCTTAAGTTCTTGGTGGACTGTACCTTCCTTTGCTTAAATTATAAAAGAATTAAGATAAAGCGTTTAGGTTTCTGGTGGTCCGTACCTCTCTTTCTTAGATTATAAGTGGTAAATTATGTTTTCGGTGGTCTCACTCCTTTTTGTTTTATTTTGTTCTCCCTTTTGTTTTATGAGCTTACTATAACAGATTACTTCTTATTTGTCAACGAATAATTTGAAAAAATATTATTTTATTTAAAATAAAAAGTTTATATGAATAAAAAGAATATAAAATTCAGACAATATCATGGCGAAGAATGTGGTATGATATGACTGATAGGAAATATAGTTTTTCAACGCGCTAAAGTGTATGAGGAACAAAAGATGAGGAGGAAAAAAAGATGTTGAACAATATTCTTGACGAATTAAAACTGAATGCTCTTGTAATCACAGATCCTTATAACATGCGTCATGTTAGCGGATTTCGGGGAGGAGAGGGCGCTTTATATATTTCTGCCACCCAGAAGGTGCTGATCACAGATTCCCGTTATACGGAGCAGGCTGGAAAAGAAAGTGATTTCACAGTCATCGAGGAGAACCGTGCCCACAACCGTCAGACCATTTTGAAGGAGTGCATGGAGAAAGAAACTGTGAGCGGTGATTTCCACATGGGATATGAAGACCAGTCCATGCTCTGCTGCGAGTTTGACCGTATGAAGGCTGCCCTTCCGGTTCAGGTTTGGACTCCGCTTGGAACCAAGATTGATGATCTGCGCCAGATCAAGACCGAGGAGGAGCTGACTTATCTTGCAAGAGCAGAGGAAATCGGCGACAAAGCATTTGAAAAGCTTCTGAAGTTAGTAAAGCCAGGCATGACAGAGCTTGAAGTTGCTGCAGAGCTGGAATACCTGATGAAAAAAGAGGGTGCTGAGGATTTAAGCTTCAATACCATCATCGCTTCCGGCTTGAATTCTTCCATGCCTCATGCCATTCCAGGATACAAGAAACTGGAAGTGGGGGATTTCGTTACCTGTGACTTCGGATGCAAATACAAGGGATACTGCTCCGATATGACACGTACTTTTGTCCTTGGAAAAGCAAGCGAGAAGCAGAAAGAAATCTACAATGTGGTATTAAAGGCACAGCTTGCAGGTCTTGCAGCCGTGAAGGCTGGAGTCAGCGGCTCAAGCGTGGATAAAGTTTCCAGAGATATTATCGCAGAGGCCGGATACGGCGAATATTTCGGACATGGACTTGGACACAGCGTTGGTCTGTTCATCCATGAGAGCCCCCGTCTTTCCCCGGCTGATGATACTATTCTTCAGGCTGGCATGATCGAGACTGTTGAGCCTGGAATTTATGTACCTGGCTTTGGCGGCGTGCGTATTGAGGATATGGTAGTGGTAACAGAGGATGGCTGCCGCAACCTGGCACACTCCCCGAAGGAGCTGATTGAGGTTCCGATAGAAGAATAAATATTAAAAAAGTTAATATTGTTATTGAAATGCAGAAAGGAATAAGAAAATGCTGAAACAATTATCAATTTTCGCGGAAAATACAAAAGGAAGAATGCAGGAGGTAACCGGAATCCTTCTCCGGGAAGACATCAATATTTTAGGATCCGTTACCAATGACAGTGCAGAATACGGAATTGTCCGCATGGTAGTGTCCAAACCGGAGAAAGCACTGGAGGCGCTTACCAAGGCTGGTTTTATCTGCAAGCTTAGCGATGTACTTGGAATCGAAGTAAAGGATGAGGTTGGTAACCTGAACAACCTTCTTCTCAGCCTTCAGGAGAGCAACATCAACATCGACTATCTGTACCTGTCCTTTAACCGTGCAACCGGACTTCCGATTATGGTGCTCCATGTGCCGGATATCTGCGAGGTAGAGGCTTGCCTGACAAATAAGGGATTTAACTCTATTTCTGAGGTACACTAAAATTTGTTTGCGTAAGGCTTTCTGTAAAGTGTGAGGTACATTTTGCAGGAAGCCTTTTTTCAGATATGGTTTCGTTTACGCATAGAACCGGAAAGAACGGGAAAAACTACCTCCATAAATCTTTAGGAGGTAAGGAAATGTTACGGTATTTGCCTATTCGGAAGATTCACGCAAGACAAGTTCTGGACTCCAGAGGCAATCCTACTGTGGAAGTAGAAGTGACAGTAGGCGAAGGAGTCATCGGAATCAATGGATATACAGGACGCGCTATCGTTCCATCCGGCGCATCCACAGGAAAATTCGAAGCTCTGGAGCTGCGGGACGGCGACCGGGGAAACTACACAGGATTAAGCGTCCAAAAAGCAGTGGACAACGTAAACACCAAGATTGCAGAGGCAATCCTGGGAGAAAATGCCCTGAACCAGACGTATATTGATTCTTTGCTGGTTCAGACAGACGGCACGGACAACAAAAGCAATCTGGGAGCTAATGCTACCCTCGGGGTGTCCATGGCAGTGGCGCGGGCGGCGGCCATGGCCCTTCGCATTCCCCTTTACCAGTATATCGGCGGCTGTCACGCCTGCAGAATGCCGGTTCCCATGATGAATATTTTAAACGGGGGCAGGCATGCGGACAATACGGTGGACCTTCAGGAGTTTATGATCATGCCTGTGGGAGCTTCCTGTTTTTCAGAGGGAATCCGCATGTGCGTGGAAATCTACCAGGCGCTGAAAACCATTCTGAAGAAGAAAAACCTGTCTACAGCAGTGGGAGATGAGGGCGGCTTTGCCCCGGACCTGAAGGATTCCAGGGAGGTGCTGGAGCAGATCCTGGAAGCGGTCACCAAAGCCGGATACGAACCAGGGGAGGATATTGGCATTGCCATTGACGCAGCGGCCAGTGAGCTTTATGATGAAAATAAGGATGCCTATTATTTTCCGGGAGAAAGCAAGATGACGGGAAAAGAGGTTCTTCGGGATGCATCGGAGATGATCGATTATTACGAGAAGCTTCTGGATGAATTTCCCATTGTTTCTATTGAAGACGGGCTGCAGGAGGATGACTGGGAAGGCTGGAAGGATATGACCAGCCGGATTGGAAACCGGGTGCAGCTGGTTGGGGATGATCTTTTTGTCACCAATATCAAAAGGCTGTCCTGTGGAATCAGGCTTGGAACTGCCAATGCCATTCTGATCAAGGTGAACCAGATCGGAACCCTGACAGAATCCTTAGAAGCAGTGGAGCTGGCTGCCCGGGCAGGTTACAGAAGCGTGATCTCCCACAGATCCGGGGAGACAGAGGATTCCTTTATTGCAGATCTGGCAGTGGCCACAGGTGCCGGACAGATCAAAACAGGAGCTCCCTGCCGGTCCGACCGAAATGCTAAGTACAACCAGCTGCTTCGGATCCATGAACAGCTTGGCGGGTTATCGGTGTATGAGAATCCGTTTGCATGATTCTGGCAGCAAATGCTGTTTGGGTGCACAATAATTTGCCAGAATACGGGAAAAAAGAGTTGAAATCTAAAGTGGGCTATGGTACAATATCCTCTAGTTGATTAGGAGGTGTAACCACGTGCAGATTTTGAGAACGATATTGACAATTCTTTTTGTTATAGATTGTATTGCCCTTACCGTAGTAGTTCTGATGCAGGAAGGCAAGTCCCAGGGACTTGGCGCTATCGCCGGAGCAGCAGACACATACTGGGGTAAGAACAAGGGACGTTCCATGGAGGGCGGACTTGTGAAGGCAACTACTATTATGGGAGTTTTGTTCTTTGTACTGGCAGTTGTATTAAATCTGAATTTCTAAGAATGAACTGGGAAACACTCTTGTTGATCTGATCACAAGAGTGTTTTTTACTATGAAAGTCCTGTCCAGCAGCTGCGAATGAGCCATGCTTGCATGGACGAATTCGCAGATATTGGACGGGCTAGACCGTATGAGTAAGTAGGGCGATAGCCCGGATTACGAATACGGTCGGCAGTTACGGGAGCACCGTAGGTGCGGAGTAACTGACTTTCATGGATATGTCGCCGACAGGCGACATATCCTCATTGCACGTGTGTTTGACATAGAAAAGGAGATAAATGAGTAAAGACAGAGATTTTGACAAACGAAAAAAATTTATGATGGAGCTTCTGGGTGACCCGGTGTACCAGCCTATGCGCTTTCGGGAGATCGCAGGCCTGCTCCGCCTTTCCAAGGATGAGAAAAAGGATCTGTACCGTGTGCTGGATGACCTGGTAGCAGAGGGCAGGGCAGACCTGGATTCCAAAGGCCGCTATTCTAAGGTAACCGGAAGAAAGCGCGGAAAAGAAAAGCTTCATAGAAGAAAAGAAGAGAAATCCGAGAAGCGCCTGGACAAATACAAGGAGGAAGCATCCGGAAGAAAATCAAAGAAAAATTCCGGGGACCGCAAAGAGAAATATGGCTCCCGCAATGACCACGGACGTGACGGCCGGGGCAGATACGAGGACAGGCGCTCTGGCAGACGTTATGAGGAGGAAGATCCGGAAATTCGTCTTGCCCGCCTGGAAACGGAATACGCAGACTGCCCGTCTGTAGAGGGAACTTTCATCGGCCATCCCAAGGGCTTTGGCTTCGTGGAAGTAGAGGGCGAAGAAAATGACGTATTTATTCCCGAGGATTGCACCGGAACGGCTATGCATCAGGACAAGGTTCGTGTTATAATCACAAAAGAGCCGCAGGAAGGCAGGCGCAGGGAAGGAATCGTAGTGAAGATCCTGGAACGCGGCATGCCGGAAATCGTGGGAACCTACGAGAACAGCCGGGATTTTGGCTTTGTGATCAGCGACAATCCCAAGTTTTCCAAGGATGTATTCATTCCCCGCAAGGATTCAAATGGGATCAAGGACGGAGATAAGGTAGTTGTGGAGATCACCAGCTACGGAAGCAAGAACCGCAACCCGGAAGGCAGGATCAAGGAAAATCTTGGCAGCTGCCGTGCACCGGGAACCGACATCCTTGCCATTGTAAAAAGCTTCGGTATTCCAAGTGAATTCCCAGAGAAGGTAATCCGACAGGCGAACCGCGTGCCGGATCGTGTGCTGGATGCAGACCGGGATGGAAGACTGGACCTTCGCCATCTTCAGACCGTCACCATTGACGGGGAGGATGCCAAGGATCTGGACGATGCAGTTACCCTGACCAAAAAGAACGGCATCTATCACCTGGGTGTTCACATTGCAGATGTCAGCAACTATGTCCAGGGAGGAAGTGCCCTTGACCGTGAGGCACTGAAGCGCGGAACCAGCGTTTACCTGGCTGACCGCGTCATTCCCATGCTTCCGGAGCGGCTTTCCAACGGCATCTGTTCTTTGAACCAGGGACAGGACAGGCTGACCTTAAGCTGCCTGATGGACATTGATGAAAAAGGCAATATGGTTTCCCACAAGATCGCAGAGACGGTGATCTGTGTGGATGAACGAATGAATTATACAGATGTGAAAAATATTCTGGAAGATACAGACGAAGAAGCAAAGAAACGGTATGCAGATCTGGTTCCCATGTTTTTCCTGATGAAGGAGCTTTCCCAGATCCTGAGGGGAAACCGTCACCACAGAGGTTCCATTGATTTTGATTTCCCGGAAAGCAAGATCATTCTCAATGCAGCAGGCCGTGCCATTGACATCAAGCCTTACGAGGCAAATGTGGCAACCCGGATCATTGAGGATTTCATGCTCATGGCAAACGAGACAGTGGCAGAAGAGTGCTGCAGAGACGATATGCCGTTTGTATACCGTACCCACGAGAATCCGGATCCGGAGAAGGTGGAAAGCCTTCTCACTCTGCTTCACAATCAGGGTGTTACGGTGCAGAAAATGGGACAGGAGATTACTCCAAAGGAGATTCAGACGATTCTTGAGGGCATTGAGGGACTTCCAAATGAACCACAGATCAGCCGCCTGACCCTTCGTACCATGAAGCAGGCCAAGTATACCACTGAGTGCAGTGGCCATTTTGGGCTGGCAGCCAAATATTACTGCCATTTTACCTCCCCCATTCGTCGCTATCCGGATCTTCAGATCCACAGAATCATTAAGGATAAGCTGCGGGGACGTCTGGAAAGGGAAGGAAAGACAGAACACTATAAGGAAATCCTTGAGGATGTGGCAAGACAGTCAAGTGTATGCGAGCGCCGTGCAGATGAGGCAGAAAGAGAATCCGATAAACTGAAAAAGGCAGAGTATATGTCCTATCATATTGGAGAAGAATTTGAGGGAATCATTTCCGGCGTTACCGGATGGGGCTTTTATGTGGAGCTTCCCAATACCGTAGAGGGACTGGTACACGTAAATACGCTGAGAGATGATTACTATACCTTTGATCAGGACGCCTATGAGCTGCGGGGAGATGTGACCGGAAAGGTTTTTGCCCTGGGACAGAAGGTGCGCGTGCGTGTGGCAGAGGCAGATACAATGCTTAAGACAGTAGATTTTGTTCTGGCAGAGCAGCATGACTGGTAAATAGTATTATGATTAGTGTCACCTACAGGTGACAATCCATACAGGGAGGAACTTATGGCAAAGAAACCAGGAATCAAACTGATTGCAAATAATAAAAAGGCCTTTCACGATTATTTTATCGAGGATACTTATGAGGCTGGAATCGCCCTTGCAGGAACGGAAGTAAAATCCCTTCGCATGGGAAAATGCAGCGTAAAGGAATCCTTTGTGCGAATCCAGAATGGAGAGGTTTATATTTACGGAATGAATATCAGTCCATATGAAAAAGGAAATATTTTCAACAAGGATCCCCTGCGCATTCGCAAGCTTCTGCTTCATCGCAGCGAAATTAACAAAATGGAAGCAAAGCTGAAGGAAAAAGGACTGACCCTTGTGCCGATCAAGGTCTATTTCAAGGACAGCCTAGTAAAGGTTGAAATCGGTATGGCAAGAGGTAAGAAGCTTTATGACAAACGCCAGGACATCGCCAAGAAGGATCAGAGAAGAGAAGCTGAGCGTGATTTTAAAGTGAAAAATCTTTATTAGAAGAGGTCAGGTATGGAAGAGAAAAAACGTGTGATGAAAACGGTGGATGATTCCCGTACGGAGCAGGTGCATCTGATCATGCACCAGCATCTGAATGCAGGAGGAAGGCTGTTCGGCGGAATGCTGATGCAGTGGGTGGATGAGGTATCCGGCGTGGTTGCCATGCGCCACTGCGGCACTTACCGTGTGACCACTGCAGCTGTGGATAATCTGCAGTTCAAGGAGCCTGTCTATGAGGGCGAGATCCTTGTGATGATCGGCTATGTGACTTATGTGGGCAACACTTCCATGGAGGTGGAAATCGATTCTTACGTGGAGCGTTCAGATGGAATGCGCTACATGGTGAACCGTGCATTTTCCGTGATGGTGGCAGTAAACGAGAAGGAACGGCCCACGCCCATCCCGGGACTTCTCATCCGCACAGAGGCCGAGAAAGGCCGCCACGAGGCAGCACTTCTTCGCAGGGAAATGCGCAAAGAAAGAAGAGACGCCGGATTCTGATGATCAAATTCCGGAAAGGAACCATAGCAGAAGAAATTCTGCTTCTGGTTCCTTTTTATTTTCCTGGTTTTCAAAGAGCTGTTTTTCTTGCACAAGTATAGACAATTTTTCCCATAAGCAAACATTCCGAAGTCCGGCAAAAAATCCTATAATGAGAATAAAGATTGGGGATAACAGGAGGATTTCTTATGCAGTATGGACATTTTGATAATGAAAACAGGGAATATGTGATTGACCGTGTAGACCTTCCCACCTCATGGACCAACTACATTGGCGTGAAGGATATGTGTGCAGTATTGAACCACACAGCAGGAGGGTATATTTTCTACAAATCACCGGAGTACCACAGGATCACCAGGTTCCGTCCAAACGGAGTTCCCATGGACCGGCCTGGACACTATGTATATTTGAGAGATGACGAGAGCGGGGATTACTGGAGCGTCTCCTGGCAGCCGGTTGGCAAGCCCCTTGATCAGGCGAAGTATACCTGCCGCCACGGCATGTCCTATTCCGTCTATGAATGCGATTATAGCGACATCTTTGCCTCCCAGAAAATGTCTGTAGCCATGGACGACCCGGTGGAAATCTGGGATGTGCGGATCAAAAACAACAGCGACCGCACCCGTAAGCTCAGCGTTTTTTCCTATCTGGAATTTTCCTTCCATCAGATTGCCATGGATAACCAGAATTTCCAGATGAGTATGTATGCGTCCGGTTCTTCTTATGAGGACGGAATCATTGAGTGCGACCTGTTCTACGAGGAGTTCGGATATCAGTTTTTCACAGCGGATTTTACACCGGACAGCTACGACTGTCTGAGAGATAAATTTATTGGCAGTTACCGCACGGAGGACAATCCCATTGGAGTTGAGAACGGCCATTTAAGCGGCAGCAGCGAGCTTGGAAACAACCATTGCGGCGCTCTGCACAAACAGCTGGTTCTGAAGCCAGGAGAAGAAGTGCGTGTGATTTTCCTTCTGGGAGAGGGTACCAGGGAAAATGGAAAGAAAATCCGTGCCAAATATGCAAACGGTCCGGCGGCAGACCATGTCTATGAGCAGCTGAAGGTATGCTGGGACAAGAAGATCAACCGCCTGCAGATCCATACCCCGGATGAGGGTATGAACACCCTGATCAACACCTGGACCCTGTACCAGGCAGAGGTCAATATTATGTTCTCCAGATTTGCATCCTTTATTGAGGTAGGCGGACGTACCGGACTTGGCTATCGTGACACCTCACAGGATTCCATGACCGTTCCTCATTCCAACCCGGAGAAATGCCGCCAGAGAATTGTGGAGCTTCTTCGCGGCCTGGTAAAGGAAGGCTACGGACTTCATCTGTTCCAGCCGGAGTGGTTCGACCCGGAAGAAAAAGGCAAAAAGCCTTTTAAATCACCTACCGTTGTGCCAACTCCTAAGCTTGACGATATGATTCACGGAATTGAGGACACCTGCTCGGACGATGCCCTGTGGCTGGTGGCTTCCATCAATGAATACATAAAAGAAACGGGAGAGTTTTCTTTCCTGGATGAGATCTATACCTATGCAGACGGCGGTGAAGGAAGCGTTTATGAACATATGAAACGAATCCTGGATTTCTCCTGCAGGCAGGTGGGAGAGGACGGCATCTGCAAAGGCCTTCGTGCAGACTGGAACGACTGTCTGAACTTAGGCGGCGGAGAGAGTGCCATGGAATTTTACCACGCTCTTTGTCCGTACTATCAGAATGATAAGATCGAGATCCGTGAGGCGGAGCCTTATTCCTACTGCCAGTTTGTTGTGGGAAAAGATCACACCGCTTTTGGAAGGGCCAGACATCCCTTTATGACTGGAACCGGCGGCTGGGCTTACTATTCCGCAACGCATTACATGCTTGGAATCCGCCCCGGCATGGATGCTCTTGAAATCGATCCCTGCATTCCAAAGGGCTGGGATGGCTTTACCCTGACCAGACAGTGGCGGGGTGCACAGTATGACATTACGGTAGAAAATCCGGAGCATGTATCCAAGGGCGTGTGCCAGATTTTCCTGGATGGAGCCCTGACGGAAAAAATACCGGTACAGGAAGCCGGAAGCACACACAAGGTGCGGATCGTAATGGGAAGCACCCAAGATGAGAAGGAGGAAGCAAAATGATAAAGTTCGGTACAGGCGGCTGGCGAGCCGTTATCGGAGATGAGTTTACGAGAGCGAATATCCAGATCCTGGCAGAAGCGCTTTCCAGGAAAATGCAGGATGAGGGAGTGGCAGACCAGGGACTTTGCATTGGCTATGACCGCCGCTTCCTTTCCAAGGAATCGGTTAAGTGGGCCTGCGAGACGCTGGCGGCAAACGGCATCCGCAGCTGGTTTGTAAACAAATCCTCACCAACGCCGCTGATCATGTACTACGTGATGGCACATGACCTGCCTTACGGAATGATGGTGACTGCAAGCCACAACCCTGCTATTTACAATGGAATCAAGGTGTTCACAAGAGGGGGCAGGGACGCAGATCAGGAGCAGACCCAGGAAATCGAAAACTACATCCGGAACGTGGAAGCAGACATAGAGGCTGGCAAAGCAGTTCCCCGCATGGATTACGAGGAAGCGAAAAATGCCGGGTTGGTTGTGGAATTTAATCCCCTGAACGAGTACATTGACAGCATTATTTCCAGGATCAATATGCAGGCCATCCGGGACAGAGGCCTTCGGGTGGCATTAGATCCCCTTTACGGCGTCAGTCAGACTTCTTTGAAGACGATTCTGTCCATTGCAAGATGCGAGGTGGAGACCATCCACGAACGCCATGACACCCTGTTTGGCGGAAAGCTTCCGGCACCCAATGCCACCACCCTTCGTCCGCTGCAGAATTATGTGCTGGACCGCTACTGCGATATCGGAATTGCCACAGACGGAGATGCAGACCGGATCGGCGTCATTGATGACACAGGAAGATTCCTTCACCCCAACGATATCCTTGTACTTTTGTACTATTATCTGGTAAAATATAAGGGATGGTCAGGTCCGGTGGTCCGTAATGTGGCAACTACCCATATGCTTGACCGTGTGGCCGAAAGCTTTGGACAGGAATGCTGCGAAGTTCCTGTAGGCTTTAAGTACATTTCCGCAAAAATGCAGGAGACAGACGCTGTGATCGGAGGAGAATCCTCTGGCGGTCTTACTGTGAGAGGACATATTAACGGCAAGGACGGCATCTATGCAGCTTCCCTGCTGGTGGAGATGATCGCGGTCACAGGCAAAAAGCTTTCTGAGATTGCAAAGGAAATTGAGCAGGAATATGGGGAAATCCATATGGTGGAGCGGGATTACCGCTTTACCCCGCTTCGAAAGGAACAGATCCACAAGACTCTGATGATCGACAAACTTTTGCCGAAGCTGCCTTATGCCATCAGCAAGGTATCCTATCTGGATGGCTGCAAGGTATATTTCCAGAATGGAGGATGGATCATAGCACGTTTTTCCGGAACAGAACCTTTACTGCGCATATTCTGTGAGATGGAAAGTAAGCTGGCTGCCATGGAACTGGTGGACATCTTTGAGGAGTTTCTGGAATTAAAATAATGAATAAAGATAAAAAAATACGCTCTCTGAAATGGAAATTTGCAAAAATTATGCTGCTGTGCTGGGTACTTCCGTTCCTGGTGATCATTGGACTGGTCGGGTCCTACATGCTGATCACTCAGCGGGAGAACCAGATGGAACGTCTTGCTGCACAGGCCGGGCTGAATACCCGGACCTGCGCAGAGCGCCTGAACGGGGCCATCGCAGACTCCCGCCAGGCTACCTATGACGGTACCCTGTTTGAACAGTACAGGCAATATAGAAGGCAAGGCTCCAGCGGAGAGCGTATTTTTTCCAATGGAGTACAGAATTATCTGAATGCGCAGTACTCACACAAGAAAAATAATATTTTTACCGTATTGATGCTAAAAGAAGATCCGCTGAATAAACATTATACAAGCTATAACTTTGGTACCGGGGGAAGTTATGGCATGATCCAGCACTTTTTCAGCCAGGACCGGGATCAGGTATTAGAGCTGGCCAAAAGCCTGGATACGGCTGTGGGATTTCTGAAAACAGACAACGGCTTTTACATTGTCCGCAACATGATGGACCGCAGCTTTACCGCATGGGGAATTTTGGTGAGCCGGGTGAATGTTAACTACTGTTTTGAGCCTGTGAAAACTGCATGGGAGGATTTCCATGTGCAGCTGAACATATCCGGCAATCCGTTTGTAGAAGCTGGCAAGGTTGTTTCCATCGAGGACATCCGCGCTGAGTATCCGGAATATGCTTCCAATATGAAAGATGACATGATTCCGGCATCCCCGGCAGACGGCGTACAGTACGCAGTTCCATTCTATGGCTACTGGGAAGGCCTTTACGTAAACAAAGCAGTTATGGAAGCTGCCGGTGCTGAGATTCCTACCGCAGACACCACATGGGATCAGTTCCTTGAGACCTGCCAGGTGATCAAGAACGCAGGCTATACCCCAATCGCTACTTCCCTTGCAAAAGAGCCGCACTACTGGTTCGAGTTTGCAATTTACAATCACGACAGCGCAAAGACACACACCACAGTTCCGGAAGCTGTTGACGATGCAGCCGGAGAGGCTTGGCAGGCTGGTCTTGCAGATATCAAGGACCTCTATGAGAAAGGATTCTTATCCGAGAACACCAACACTGCAACCGGTGACGAGGTATTCCAGAGCTTCCTGGAAGGTAAATCTGCATTCTATCTTGACGGCTCCTGGAAAATGGGCGGTATCAAAGAAGGAACCGATGACATTGACAACTTTACCGTAACTTATGTACCTGGAAACGGTGACAGAAAGAGCACAGACATTATCGGCGGTCTTTCCTCCGGATGGTATATTTCCACAAAATGCTGGGAAGACGAAGCAAAACGTGACGCAGCTGTATCTCTTGTAGAGAAATTCATCAGCGATGAAACCGTATCTGCTTTTGCAGGAACCGCTACCACCGCTCTGAAAAACGGTGCAGAGATTGACGAGAGCAGCCTTACCAACCTGGAAAAAGATGCCCTTGCAATGCCGAAGGACACCACTGGTATCACAGGCGCTGTACAGGATCTTGTTACACAGGATGAGAGAGCTCCGATCTTCGACAACATGCCTCAGATCGTAGAAGGACAGACTGAGATCACAGACGCTCTGCAGGAAATGCTTGATATCATTGAGGAAAATGCAGAATAAGCACCCTGAAAAATGAAAGCAGCAAACGGGCCGGAGGAGACGCTTCTCCGGCTCTTTTATAAGAAAGGGGTGTTACTGTGAACGTATATAAGAATAAAAAACCTGCATGGGTGTTTCTGATTCCTGCGTTTCTTTTCATGGCAGTATTTCTCTACTATCCGTTCCTTCAGAACATTGTAAACAGCTTTATGAAGATCCGGAATCTGGGCGGAGGAGTCAAAGGGGTCAACAATCCATTTTATAAAAACTATGCGGAACTGCTCACTGATCCAAACATGAGAGTGGCACTGAAAAATACCGTGATCATGATCTTTGTTACCCTGTTCGGTGAGGTAGGACTGGCCGTTATCCTGGCAATGCTGGTAGATAACGTAAAAAGAGGAACCAAGTTTTTCCGTATCGTATACTTTTTCCCAATCGTCATTTCTGCAACTGCACTTGGTGTTCTGTTCAACCTGATCTTCCAGTATGACGGAGGAATGCTCAGTCAGATGGTTGGAGAGAAGACCAACTGGAAGGAGCTGTATCCGCTGACGGTTATGATGACTCCGGTTGTCTGGCAGTATGTAGGATTCTACTTCATCATTCTGGTAACCGGACTGAACAACATTCCGGAAGAACTGTACGAATCCGCAGCCATTGACGGAGCAACCAGATGGCAGAAGGTAAGATATATTTCCTGGCCGCTGCTTCACAATGTGGTCTGTACCTGCGCCGTACTTGCAGTGACAGGAGCATTGAAAGTATTCGATCTTCCATGGGTGATGTTCCCAAATGGGGCACCTCTTGGAAAAACCTGGCTGACAGGAACCTATATGTATTATAAGACCATGCAGGCACCTGACATTGATTACAGCTCTGCAATCGCGTTTTTCATTGTAATCCTTGGCGTGATCCTTTCAAAGGTGGTCAACAAAATTTTCAAGGAACGGGACTATTGATCCAGAAGCAGGAACAAAAAATGAAAAAAATCATATTAAGAGTGTGAATACATTCCTCATTTATATCGTTCTGATCTTCTGGGCGGTTACGACCATTTATCCGATCTTCTGGGTAATTTCAAACTCCTTTAAGGACAAGAAAATGATCATGTCCGATGCTTTTTCCCTTCCATTGGGAAAGCTGTTTACAACAGCCAACTACACAGACGCATTCTCCAAAATGAACATTCTCAATGCGTATAAGAACAGCATTATTATTTCAGGATGTGTGGCAGCAGTGGTGATCCTGCTGGCTGGCATGGCGTCTTTCGCTCTGGTAAGATACAGCTTTAAGGGCAGCAAGCTTCTGTACAATATTGTAATTGCGGCTATGATGTTCCCGGTTTTTTCCACGATCATTCCGGTATTCCGCATGGAGTTCGGATGGGGAATCGCAGGCTCAGGCAAAACCTGGATGTCGCTGTTATCCGTAATCCTTCCCCAGATCGCAGGAAATATGGCATTTGCCATCGTGGTGCTTACGGGATACATACGAAGCCTGCCTATCGATCTTGAGGAAGCGGCGTTTATGGAAGGCTGCAATGCCTACCAGATCTTCTTCAAGGTGATTATGCCTCTTACCAAACCGTCTTTTGCAGCTGTTGGAATCTTCAGCTTCCTCTGGAGCTACAACGATCTTTTTACCCAGCAGTTCTTCCTGAGAAACAAGGATGAGTGGGCGATCACAAGACTTCTTCTTGAAATTTCTTCCAAAGAGGGTACCAACTACGGTCTGATGGCAGCGGTTGTAACACTGGTAGTAGTTCCGCTTCTGATCGTGTATGTATGCTTGCAGAAATATATTGTAAAAGGTATGACAGCTGGAGCTGTAAAAGGTTAAAAAGGCAAAGGGCTGGGGAATTGTTGGAAAAGACAATTTCCCGTTTTTTGCTGTCCGGAAATTTTGACCTGGATCCGGCTTTCGGGTATAATAGAAATACAGCAAAAACTGCTGTAATGGGGGAGGAAAAAAGAAATGTACCATGTAGTGATCATTGACGATGAACCGATTATTGTAGAGGGAATTTCCAAACTGGTTCCCTGGGAAAAATATGGCTGCTGCGTAACAGCCTGTGCCTACGGTGGAAAAGAAGGACTTGTTACCATCCGGGAGAAGAGGCCGGATATTATTTTTACGGATATTTCCATGCCCGGACTGGACGGGCTGAAAATGATCGCAGCTTTGAAATCCGAATTTCCGGATATGCAGATCAGCATTCTTACCGGATTTCGGGATTTTGATTATTGCCAGGAGGCCATCCGCCTTGGAGTGTGCAGATTTTTGCTTAAGCCTTCCAAGCTGGAGGAAATCGAGGAGGCTCTTGCTGTGATGGCAGAGAACCTGAAGAAAAAGGGCGTGGCTTCCCATGAGGAGAGTCAGGAAGAGAACAGCGCAGGAAGCTTTATTGTGAAAAATGCCCTTGCTTATATGGAAGAGCATTACAATGAGAAGCTGACGCTGGCTCTGGTTGCGGAAAAAACCTATGTAAGCCAGTGGCATTTGAGTAAGCTTCTGAATAAACATGAGAACCGGAATTTCTCCGAGATCTTGAATCAGATCCGGGTGGAGCATGCCAAAGAGCTTCTGAAGGAAATGCAGCTTCGCATTGTTGATATTTCAGAAATGGTAGGCTTCACAGATGTGGCTCATTTTTCCAGGGTGTTCAAGAAAATGGAGGGAATTTCTGCCAATGAATATCGAAATACAAGGCTTTGAAGCTTTTTTATAAATGTACAGAAAACATCGAAAAGTCTAAAAATTGTATGAAATCATTCCGCCTTCGGTTGACAAGTCTGCCATACTCTGTAATAATAATGGAGAACAAAAAGTGGAGAACTGGCATGGCGGATCCTGAACTTTCGCTGCACTGGTTCCGTTTTGTGGGAGGAATATATTATGAAAAAACGTTACTTAATTCTTGCAGCGATTATGATAACTGCAATAACAGCAGTCGGATGCGGTAAGAAGAAAACCGAAGAACCCAAGCAGGAAGCACAGGCAACTGTAACCCCTGCTGAGAATACAGATACAGCAGGCAATGATGAAGGCACACTGGTTGATATGCAGAAGTCAGATGACAGCGATATTAAGAATGTGATCGGTGATAAGACTACTACAGCATCCAAGCTGATTATTGTTAATGAAACAGGCTCTGATATTGCAGGTATTTATGTGCGTCCAACTACAGATGACGATGATGACTGGGGAGATGAGCTGATCAAGGGATTATTTACCCTGAAAGACGATGACAAGGCACTTTATTACTACGATAAGAACGTGAAGGACGCTTCAGGAAAGACAGTGACAAGCTTTGATATCCGCATTGTGTATGCAGACGACAGCCTGACAGACTGCTATTTCCGCAAGCTTCCTCTTACGACCATCACACAGATCACTTTGAAGATGGATGGAAGCGGAGATGACGCGATCCCGTATGCGACTTATCTCACTGCATCCAGCAAGAAGGAGACTTCTACTCTGAATGAGGTGAAGAAGCGCCTGGGACTGGATGACAGCAGCGATGAGGAGGACGATGAGACTCCGGACCCGACAGCGACACCGGTTCCGAACAGCACGGCAGCTCCAACTGCCACACCGACTCCGGACAATCCGGCAGCTGATCCGACTGCTACACCGGTTCCGGATAATCCAGGCAGTAATGACGGTCCTACCGCAGACCAGGCGAAGTCCTATATCGGCCAGCCTCTTTCCAGTCTGATTGCAGCTCTCGGTGAGGCCAATGGAAGCGACTATGAGAATGAGCCAGAGACAGGTGAGACCGGCTATCATTATTACGATACTTTCACAGTTTCTACTACAGTAGATGAAAGCGGCAACGAAGTTGTTGCAGGTGTTTGGTAATTCATTATTAAAATATAAGGCAGGACAAAAGAATGGAAATGAAAAGAGTATTATTAAAATTAAGCGGAGAGGCTCTTGCAGGCCCGAAGAAAACAGGATTTGACGAGGCAACAGTTCTGGCTGTAGCCAAGCAGATCAAGGCAATTTCTGACGAAGGCGTACAGATTGGAATCGTGATCGGCGGTGGAAACTTCTGGAGAGGACGTACCAGCGAGACCATCGACCGCAGCAAGGCAGACCAGATCGGAATGCTTGCAACCATTATGAACTGCATCTATGTATCTGACCTTTGCAGATATACCGGAATGCAGACTGAGATCTACACTCCATTTGCATGCGGCGCATTTACCAAGCTGTATTCCAAGGACAGCGTGGAGGAGAGCTTTGCACAGGGCAAGCTGGTATTCTTTGCCGGCGGTACCGGACATCCGTATTTCTCCACAGATACCGCTACTGTTCTTCGTGCAGTTGAGATCGAAGCAGAGGCCATCCTTCTTGCCAAGGCTGTTGACGGTATCTATGACAGCGACCCGAAGGTGAACCCAAATGCAGTGAAATATGACGAGATCTCCATCCAGGAGGTTGTTGACAAGAAGCTTGCAGCCATGGACCTGACCGCATCTATTATGTGCCTGGAGCAGAAGATGCCGATGCTGGTATTTGCCCTTGATGAGGAAAACAGCATTATCAATACCGTTCACGGCAAATTTACAGGAACTAAGGTGACTGTATAATCGGAGGATTGCGGGAGCTGCTTTGCAGCGGAGCAATTCGTGGATATCAAGTTAGGATTACAAAAATATTTTAGAGGGAGATTAAATACATGGATGAAAGAATTCAGAAGTATGAAGAGAAAATGAAAAAAACACTGGCAAGCCTTGAGGCAGAGCTGGCTACGATCCGTGCAGGACGCGCCAACCCGCACATTCTGGACAAGCTGACCGTAGACTATTACGGAAGTCCAACACCTCTTCAGCAGGTCGCCAATATTACCGTTCCGGAAGCACGTATGATCCAGATCCAGCCATGGGAATCCAGCCTGATCAAGGGAATCGAGAAAGCAATCCTTACCTCTGACCTGGGACTGAACCCGAACAACGATGGTAAAGTGATCCGCCTTATTTTCCCGGAGCTTACAGAGGAGCGCCGTAAAGATCTTGTAAAGGATATCAAGAAAAAAGGCGAAGCTGCCAAGGTTGCAGTCCGCAACATCCGCCGTGATGCCAACGATGCATACAAAAAACTGAAAAAAGAAGAGGATGTATCCGAGGACGAGATCAAAGAACTGGAAGACAAGATCCAGAAGCTTACAGACAAATACATCAAGGATGTAGATGCAGCAGTTGAACTCAAGGGAAAAGAGATTATGACTGTATAAAAGGATATGTCTGCTGTCTGCCCCTTTTGCAGGGAAACAGCGTAAAGAGAGCTCTGGAAAAGAGCTCTCTTCTGCCTTATAAAGAAAAACGAAAGAACAGGGAGAGAACTATGAACGTACCCAATCATATTGCCATCATCCTGGATGGAAACGGACGCTGGGCGAAGGCAAAGGGAATGCCCCGCGGCTATGGACATATAAAAGGCTGCGCCAATCTGGAGCAGGTCTGCTATGATATTAAGGATCTGGGCGTGAAATACCTGACGGTCTACGCTTTTTCCACAGAGAACTGGAAGCGTTCCAGGGAGGAAGTAGACGGTCTGATGAAGCTGTTCCGCAGCTATCTGAAGAAGTGTATTAAGATTTCCAGAGACAATAAGATGAAGATCAAGATCATCGGTGATATTTCTGCTTTTGCACCGGATATCCAGGAGAGCATCCACAAGCTGGAGGAGTTTTCCAAGGATTACGATGAGCTGTATTTCCAGATTGCCATGAATTACGGAAGCCGTGATGAGATCACAAGAGGCATGAAAAAAATGGCCCAGGATGTAGCCGACGGAAAGCTTTCACCGGATGAGGTGACAGAGAGCAGGATTGAAAGCTATCTGGACACAGCAGGCGTGCCGGACCCGGATCTTCTGATCCGCACCAGCGGGGAGCAGCGGCTTTCCAATTTCCTGATGTGGCAGCTGGCCTACACGGAATTTTATTTTACCGATGTGGCATGGCCAGATTTCCACAAACCAGAATTAATACAGGCTATCGAGAAATATAATCAAAGAGACAGAAGATACGGCGGAGTGAAGGAGGAATAACATGTTTAAGACACGACTGTTAAGCGGAATCGTGCTGGTGGCAGTGGCGCTTCTCACCATTATCAGCGGCGGCTACGTGCTGTTCTTCACACTGCTTGGCATTTCCCTGATCGGAATGCAGGAGCTGTATAAGGCCATGAAGGTTCGCACAGATCAGTTTAACGCACTGGAAATTGCAGGATACTTAGGTGCTGTGATCTATTATGTGCTGATGGCAGCAGATTTTGAGAAATATGGAATGATGGGCGTTATTATTGCGTTCATGATCTTTATGTTTGTGTATGTATTTAATTATCCCCGTTTTCATGCCGAGCAGGTAATGCCTGCATTTTTCGGCGTGGTATATGTGGCAGTGATGCTTTCCTTTATTTATCTTACCAGAAACCTGCCGGATGGCAAATTCCTGGTATGGCTGATCTTCCTTTGTTCATGGGGATGTGATACCTGTGCATACTGCGTGGGAATGCTGATCGGCAAGCACAAGATGGCACCTGTTTTAAGCCCGAAGAAATCTGTGGAAGGCGGAATCGGCGGCGTGGCAGGAGCAGCTCTTCTGGGCGTGATCTACGCAGCTGCTACAGGCGGCCCTATGGCAGAGTATGCCCTGATCTGTGCAGTGGGCGCTTTGATTTCTATGGTAGGAGACCTTGCAGCTTCTGCAATTAAGAGAAACCAGGGAATCAAGGACTATGGCAAACTGATTCCGGGACATGGCGGAATTCTGGACCGTTTTGACAGTGTGATCTTTACCGCACCTGCCATTTACTTCCTGGCGAAGCTGGTGCTGGGAATCTGATCCTGGAAACATGGATGCCTTGAGGCGAGGTTTTCCGGAAGTGGTTCATATTGAATTTGAGAGGATATTTACATGAAAAAAATTGCAATTTTAGGCTCTACAGGGTCCATTGGTACCCAGACACTGGATGTGGTAAGAGCCAATGGTGATATTGAAGTGCTGGGAATCAGCGCCGGAAGAAATGTAAAAATGCTGGAAGAGCAGGCAAGGGAGTTTCATCCTAAGCTGATCGCAGTGTGGGATGAAAATGCGGCAAAGGACCTGGCCGTCCGCCTTCAGGATATGGATGTGAAGATCGTATCCGGAATGGATGGGCTTCTGGAGCTTGCCCGTATGCCTGAGACGGACATTTTGGTAACAGCTGTTGTGGGAATGATCGGAATCCGTCCTACTATGGAAGGAATTAAGGCAGGCAAGGACATTGCCCTTGCCAATAAAGAGACTCTTGTAACAGCTGGTCATTTGATCATTCCAATGGCAAAAGAATACGGCGTTCAGATCCTTCCTGTGGACAGTGAGCACAGTGCCATTTTCCAGGCCCTTCACGGGGAAAAAAGAGAGCAGGTGGAGAAGCTTCTGATCACTGCATCCGGCGGTCCTTTCCGCGGAAGAAAAAGAGATGAGTTAAAGAATGTAACTCTTGCGGATACCCTGAAGCACCCCAACTGGGTGATGGGACAGAAGATCACCGTAGATTCTGCTACCCTGGTGAACAAAGGCCTTGAGGTAATGGAAGCCAAGTGGCTGTTTGATGTAGACCTGGATCACATTCAGGTAGTTGTCCAGCCAAAGAGCATTATCCACTCCATGGTGGAGTTTAAAGACGGCGCGGTGATGGCCCAGCTTGGAACTCCGGATATGCGTCTTCCCATCCAGTATGCCCTTTACTATCCGGAGCGCAGATACTTAGAGGGAGAGCGTCTTGATTTCCACAAATTAAAAGAGATCACCTTCGAGGATCCGGATATGGAAACCTTCCTGGGACTTCCTATGGCAATGGACGCTGCCAGGGCAGGAGGCAGCATGCCGACTGTATTTAATGCGGCAAATGAGCTGGCAGTTAAGAAATTTCTGCAGGAAAAGATCGGCTTTCTGGATATTTATGAGATTATCGGACAGTCTATGGACAGACATCAGGTAATCGCAAATCCTGACCTGGACGAGATACTGGCTGTTGAGGCGGAGACTTATAAATGGATCGAAAGCAGGTGGTAGATTGAAAATTATTCTGGCAATTTTGATTTTCAGTGCGATCATTCTTTTTCATGAGCTGGGACATTTCCTTCTGGCAAAGAAAAATAAAATCGTAGTAACAGAGTTTTCTCTTGGAATGGGACCAAGACTTCTCAGTACGGTGAAGAACGGAACCAGGTACTCTCTGAAGCTGTTTCCCATCGGCGGTTCCTGTGCCATGATGGGAGAGGATATGGAGGACGAAGCGCCGGGAACCTTTAACGGAGCGCCTGTATGGGGCAGAATCGCCACAGTTGCGGCAGGACCTGTGTTCAACTTTATCCTGGCATTTGTGATAACAGTGATCATTGTTTCTCTGGTGGGATATGATCCAGCTGAGGTTACCCAGGTGGAAAGCGGTTCTACAGTGGCAGAGGCTGGTCTTCAGGAGGGGGATATCATCAAGGAATATCAGGGGTATCACATAGACCTGGCAAGGGACCTGTATCTTTATATGTACCTGAACAGCGTCCAGGAGGATGAGACCATCCACATGACCGTTGAACGGGATGGGAAAGATGTGGAGCTGTCTTTCAAGCCGGATGTGCAGGTTCGGTATCTTCTTGGCTTTAACCGGAAGAATACGGATTCCCTTGAGGTAGAATCCCTGATCCCGGGAATGGGTCTGTCAGAAACCGGTGTGGAGCCTGGGGATGTGATTACTTCCATCAATGGCACCCGCCTGGAGAATGCAGAGGATTATACCAATTATCTTGCAGATCATCCTCTTACCGGCGAGACTGTGACCATCACCTATGAAAGAGACGGTCTGGAATACACTGCAGATGTAACGCCTAAAGAGTACCGCACTGCGGTTCTGAAATTTTCCTACAACCTTGCCTATACCAAGGCAGAGGGCTTCGGCGTGCTGAAATACGGTGCTCTGGAAGTAAAATATCTGATCCGCTCCACCTTGCTTAGCCTGAAGGAGCTTCTTACAGGAGGTCTTGGGGTGAAGGATCTCAGCGGGCCGGTTGGCGTTGTGGATGCCATCGGAAGCACCTATGAGGAGAGCAAGAGTGAGGGAATGCTGGCAATTTGGGTGAATATGCTGTACATGGCAGCCCTGCTGTCCGCAAACCTTGGGGTTATGAACCTTCTTCCCCTGCCAGCACTGGACGGCGGCCGTCTGGTATTCCTCATCATTGAGGCAGTGCGCAGAAAGCCTGTCAACCGCCAGGTGGAAGGCACCATCCATTTTGCCGGGCTGATGGTACTGATGGTTTTGATGGTTGTGGTCATGTACAATGACATTCTGAAAATATTCTGAAAATAAAGATGCATTTACCACCAGGAGCTGATGCAAACCTTTACGTTTGCACAGCTCCTGGTTTTTTTGTTTTTTGATGGGAGCTTGACAGAATATGAATAACCCTTTATAATAAAATAGTTTTATAATCAAACTAAATGCCAAACTAAATACTATGGAGGGTTTTATTGTGGATAGAGAGTATAAAAGCAGTCTGAAATGTCTTAGAATCGGAGATAAAATTGCAGAGCTTCCCATTATTCAGGGAGGAATGGGAGTCGGAGTCAGCAGAAGCTCTCTGGCTGGGGCTGTAGCGGCCGAAGGAGGCGTAGGGGTTATTTCTACAGCACAGATTGGATACGATGAGGAAGGCTTTGGAAAAGATCCGGCAGCCTGTAATCTTCGCGCAATCCGCAGGCATATTTTAAAAGCCCGTGAGATTGCAAAGGGACGGGGACTGATTGGTGTTAATGTTATGGCAGCATTGAAGCATTACAAAGAACATATACATGAGGCTGTGGCAGCCGGTGCAGATCTTATTATCAGCGGCGCAGGACTTCCTGTAAACCTGCCGGAACTGGTGCCGGAAACCTGCAGAACAAAGATTGCACCAATTGTCTCATCTAAACGTGCAGCACAGCTGATACTGAAAATGTGGGCACACCGTTATAACCGCACGGCAGATCTGATCGTCATTGAAGGACCGGAGGCTGGGGGACATCTGGGCTTTTCCAGGGAGCAGCTGGACCATAGGGCAGATCTGGATTTTGATCAGGAAATCCGAGATATTATTTCCTGTAAAAAAGAGTATGAGGAAAAGTTTTCCAGGGAAATTCCTGTGGTTGTAGCAGGTGGGATTTTTGACCGAAGTGACATTGATCATGTGCTGTCGCTTGGAGCAGATGGCGTGCAGATTGCAAGCCGGTTTGTGGCGACCGAAGAGTGCGACGCAGATGAGCGGTACAAGCAGGCATACATTGATGCAAGGGAAGAAGATATCCAGATTGTACAAAGTCCTGTAGGAATGCCGGGAAGAGCTGTGAGAAATCACTTTGTGGAGACTGTGGAAGCCGGCCGTATTCCTGTGAAAAAATGTTATCACTGCCTGGAAAAGTGTAATCCCGGGCAGGTTCCCTATTGTATTACAAATGCCCTGATTCAGGCTGTGAATGGGGATGTGGAGAATGGTCTGATTTTCTGCGGCTCTAATACAGGCCGGATTCGGGAAATCACTACAGTATCTGCGCTGATGCGGGAGCTGGCAGAAGGCTGAAGTATTCAGAACTAGATGGATGCCATACTAAGGAAACCTTGTTTGGAAAAAAATAACAGGAATCTCTTGAATTGACAGAATACCTGTGGCAAAATATAGAAAAATTCAGGAGGTGCTGTTAATTATGAATTTTATGCATGATATTTTGCCTTATGGCAAATTCGGACGTTCAAGGGCCATTAATGCGGAGAACCCTACAGGGGAAAAAGGCAAGGGAGGAACAGCAGCCAGTAACCTTGGCACAGGAAGGAAGGGAAGTCCCTGCCTTTTGAATCTGCTGCCGGGGAGTACTACAGTTCTTGGTGATATTAAGGGCTGCGGAGTGATCAACCATATCTGGATTACAGTAGATGCCAAAACCTCAGAAGGAGACTGCTTTGTGCTCCGTGATCTGGTTTTGCGGATGACCTGGGATGATGAGGAGCACCCGTCTGTGGAAGTGCCTCTGGGAGACTTCTTCTGTTGTGGTTTTGGAAAAGAGTGCACTGTAAATTCATACTCCATTGCTGTAGTCCCTGCAAGAGGAATGAACAGCTATTTTTCCATGCCATTTACCAAAAGGGCGAAAATTGAACTGATAAATGAACACAAAAATCCTATCCCGGCATTTTTCTATCAGATTGATTACTGTCTGTACGACAGTCTTCCGGATCCTGTTCTGTATTTCCATGCAAAATGGAACCGGGAGTCTGTAACTGAAAAAAAGAAAGATTATACCATTCTGGATGGTGTCCATGGAAGAGGAATTTATGTGGGAACTTACCTTGCTCTGCAGACCTTGGAGAGATATTGGTGGGGCGAAGGCGAAGTGAAATTTTATCTGGACGGAGATGTGGAATTTCCAACAATCTGCGGAACCGGAACAGAGGATTATGTAGGTGGTTCCTGGAGCTTTGCCAAGCAGGAGGACGGCAGAACAGTGGAGCAGACTTATTCTACACCATTTTTAGGTTATCCTTATTATTCAAAACAGGATGAACTGACTTACCACCCCTATTACAACGATGACTGTCCTCCTATGCGAGGCATGTATCGCTTCCATATTCCGGATCCGGTTTATTTTGAGGAAGATATCCGCGTGACCATCCAGCAGATTGGTATGTGCCATAACGGCCTGTTTGAGAGACAGGATGATGTTTCCAGTGTGGCATACTGGTATCAGGAAAAAGGTGGACAAAATGACTACTCCCCGCTTCTGCCCAGGGAAGAGAGATGGCCAAGATAAAAAACTGTATTACAGGCTGCCGCTTCGCAAAAGAGAAATCTTGGCGTAAGCGGCAGTGCTGCGTTGTGCGAAGGCTTTTTACTGAAGCTCGGCGATTCGGGTGACACCTACGTAGACTTCCTGAACTTTGTACCAGGTGGGATAGTCTACGATTCCGGTTTCCGGCAGTCCGAAAATGTTCTGGAATTTTCGCACGCAAGCCTGAGTCTGAGAGCCATATATGCCATCCGGATTTACCTTTGGAAGTGCGGGGTATGCCTGACTGATGGCATTTAACTGCTCCTGGAGCTGTACAACCTTACTTCCTGATGCACCTATATCCAAGTCGTAACCCGGCCAGGAAGAAGGGATGCCGGAAATCTCCTCCGCAACATTGATATACATGTCACTTCCATAAAAATAGCGCAGAATCTCAATAGGGGAATATCCCTGATCTCCAAGGCGCTTACTTCCCCACTGGGTCATCCATCCCCGGTCACGGCATTGCACTCGTTCTCCGTCACAGTATTGTGTAAGAATGGGCTGACGTACATTTGGCCTGGAAAGATAGTTTTCAAACAGTTCATCTACTATGCGGTCAATGGTATTAAAAATATTTCTTCCACGGATCCATTTGTGGTCATAAGCAGTGGAGGAGGTGATGGTATAGTCTTTTCCCTTGTTGCGGTACCACTCTGTGTATACCCGGTTTAGGGTAAAGGACATAATTGCCAGAACATTGGCTCGGATCGTATCGTCGGGCCAGGTGGCGTAGATTTCACTGCTGGCAACATTTTTGATGTAATCCCGGTAGCGCACATAATAGTTGGAGGCGGAATTATCGCCTACGGGTCCGTCGTGAACAACAATATATTCAGGGATAACTACTTTGCTCAGCACGATTTCTCCGGTTTCATTTACTGGCTTGATTTCAGATTCCTGTATTTTGGGCGGATACTCGTAAAAAAGTGTGTGTGGAGGAATGACGACACGGCTGTCGGCGACAGAGCTTTGCCGCGGGTTTAAAAGTACAGGCTGTTTGGCGAGGATAGCCGGAAGGACTTCTGTGCCTGCAATTTCCTCCGAATGGAAATCCTCAGCTTCAATCTGCATGGAATATTCTGCGTAGGGCTGGGCTTCCTCAGTAGCATTTAAGCTGTATTCCAAAGGCGGCGTTTTCAGCTGGAGGACAGGGGTATTGCCGGAAGAATCGGTGCGGACCTCTTCAATCACACTATTGGGATCGCCAGTGTAGGAAATGCGAACCAGTGCATTTTCTACAGGACGGTTGTCGGCTTCAGAGCGCACGGTTATCTGCAAGGTTCCCTGATCTACATTTTCCTGCTGTGCATGTAAGGTTTTTCTGAAATACATGGACGACCTCATAAAATGCTCTTCTGGGTATTATATGCCGGATGTGTGGGAAAGATGAGCTGAGAAAATTCAGGGCTGTTTGTTGGTACGAAGTTCGGTTATAATAGAAACAGAAAATATACGAAAGAAGGGAAAAAATGAAAAATTTAAGAAAACGTGTGGGAAGATTTCTGCTGATGTTTGCAATGCTCTTTGCAGGAATTCTGCTTCCGCAAAATACGAAAGCGGTTTGGGCAGCAGATGGCAGCATGACGGTACATTTTCTGGATGTAGGGCAGGGGTTGTCTGTTCTGGTGGAATCGGAAGGGCAGACTTTGCTGTATGATGGCGGTCCCAGAAGCGCATCCAGCTTTGTGGTATCCTATTTGCAGGAACGGCAGATTTCGGAGATTGATTATCTGATTTCTTCCCATTATGATGAGGACCACGTCAGCGGATTGATTGGATGTTTGAATGCCTTTGATGTGGCAAATGTGATTGGAGCAGACTATGTCCACGATTCCTCGCTGTATGATTCCTTTATGGATGGAGTCGCAGCGCAGGGGCTTACGGTACAGCATCCGGCTGTGGGAACAGAATATGAATTCGGTTCCGGGAAATTTACGATTTTGTCTCCGCAAAATATCAGCAAAGAGAGCAATGCCAATTCTGTGGCAATCAGGCTGACAAATGGGGAAAACAGTTTTATTTTTACCGGGGATGCGGATTACAACAGCGAGGCTGACATGGTATCTTCCGGAATTGACCTTAGCTGTGATGTGTTAAGTGTGGGACATCACGGATCTGCAACATCCACCAGCTGGGATTTTTTGCAGGCGACAGTTCCGGAGTATGCAGTGATCAGCTGCGGCGCAGGAAATATGTACGGACACCCTCATGAAGAGACGATGGAAAAACTGTCCGACATGGGTATCCAGGTGTACCGTACAGATGAACAGGGGACGATTGTAGTTTCTTCTGACGGGAATTCTCTTTCCTGGAATATGGATCCCTGTAATGATTATACTTCCGGGGATGGAAAAAGTCCTGCGGGAGAAAGCGAGACGCAGGGATTTGCCGGGGAACAGTATGATGATCAGGGAGAATCGAATGATACGGATTCCATAGAAGCTGATTCAGCTCAGAACAGCCAGGAAGAGATGGTATGGATCTCTGCTACAGGAAGCAAATACCACAGCATTCCGGACTGTGGTAATATGAACCCGGATAAGGCCTATCAGGAGCCTCTTTCCCAGGCAGAGGCCCAAGGGTATGAAGCCTGTAAGAAGTGTTTCTGAAAAAGCTTTTTATGAAAATTGAACAGACCTTATACCAGAGCCTGTTTCAAACACGCTCTGGAGCCTTTTTTTAATCGGCTCTAAGGCCAGGGATATGTATGCAGAACTGGTCAGGATGCTATTACAGTTTTTTCAAGGTTGTCAACCCGCATTTCCAGGTTGGCAACCTTTTCGCGTGTTTCAGCGTTTTCCTGACGGTGACGTATTTCATCAACGCGGGAATCGAAGAGGACGCTGATCTTGCGGTTGGTTTCGTTTTCCAGCGTTAAGTGGATCTTGTGTACAGAGTCGTCAAGGGTATCCATCCTGGATTCCAGCTTATCTACTTTGGATTCCAGTTTATCTACTTTGGATTCCAGCTTATCTACTTTGGATTCCAGTTTATCCATCCTGGATTCCAGCTTATCTACTTTGGATTCCAGTTTATCCATCCTGGATTCCAGCTTATCTACTTTGGATTCCAGTTTATCCATCCTGGATTCCAGTCTATCCATTCTGGATTCCAGCTTAGCTACATCAGAGCGCAGCTCAACCATTTGGGACTTCAGTATAGTTACGTCGGACTTCAGCTCATTCACATCAAAACGCAGTTCATTCATTCCTACCTGCAAGGTGATAACATTCTGGTTAATGTTAAGAAGAACATCTTTTAATTCGGGATCGATCATGGGAAATACACCTCCTTTTAGAAAAATACATTTCAGATACGAAATATTGTTTAGATATACTATATCACAGCCAAAGTATAAAGTCTATTCAATTTTCATAAAAGTCTGGAACATAAAACGAAAACAGAATTCATTTTCAGATTGGAATAAAGATTTTTCAGATGTTCAGACAAGTATATTCCATAGCTGGCGAAAAAGCAACTGCTTTTTGTAAAAATCTTATCCTTAATTTTTTCCATGATATTTCGGATTATCCCTTTTTTATTTGTTGAAATTCTGGTATACTGAAGTGTATGTTTAGTGACAGAAACGAAAAGAAAAATGGTTTCTGACATGTATTGTTTAAAAGAACGTAAGAAATGTAGAATAAATTGGTGGTGTAGAATTAGTGAGTGAACAGAAACGAGTAATTTTCACAAAGGAGGAATTGGCTGCTAAGGTGAAGGTTCCGGCTATTGTGGAACAGGATCTGAAGCGCATTATCAGTGACCGTCTGGAGCAGTGCGGCTTATATTACAGGGTTTTTTCCAGGATTAAGACCGCATCCTCCATGGCTCATAAATTTGCCCTGAAGGATTATGGCGCAGAGAATAAGAAGCTTCAGGATCTGGTGGGTGTCCGGATCAATCTGTACTTTGATGATGATGTGGAGATTTGCCAGAATATTGTGGAGAATACCTTTGATGTGATCGGATGGTCCACTTCCGAGCGCAGTGAGGAGGAGTTTAAGCCCACCAAGCTAAACGGTGTGTGCAGGCTTCCTGAATATTTAAGATCTGAGATTTCCCCGGAGACATGGGATATGTATATTGATGATACCTTTGAAATCCAGATCAAGACCATGTTTTTCGAAGGCTGGCATGAGATTGAGCATGACATGCGGTACAAGGGAGAAGAGCTGTGGAAGAACTACAAGGGATTTTCCCGGTATTTTAACAGCATTCTGGCGACGTTGGAGCTTTGTGATAAATCCATGGTAACCCTGTTTGAGGATCTTGGACATTCCCTTTACAAATCCGGAAGATGGAGCGATATGATCAAGAGCCATTTTCGTTTGAAGCTTGGAGAGGGACAGCTCTATCCTGAGGTGGCACAGCTTCTGGATGAGGACTGTAATCTGCAGGTGGAGAATCTGGCCAAGCGTATTTACAAGACCAGCAAGCAGACTCTGGTGGATCAGCTGCTTCACCGCAGCCGCAAGGTGCCGATCAATGTAAATACCATTATTGCGCTGTTAAACGACAGCCAGTTTCATGACAGCCGCTTAAGTGCTATTTTTAAGGAACGTGACGTATACAATGATGGCCGTGAGGAAAGCCTTGGAGAGTCCTGGCATTACGAAATGAAGCCGCTGATTCGGCACAATGTATTCCAGATGTGCACAAAGGTAGACGGAAGCCGTCTGAAGGAGGGAACTTCTGCTTCTGCTTCCGAGATTTTCCAGCAGGCAGCAGACGGCATTTACAGCTGGATCGTGGGCAAATATGGCGTTTTGTTTAAAGGAATGCCCCAGAAGACCAGCACCTATCATGCGGATATTCTGGCCTATCATGTAGCTGTGAATTATGATCCTGCCAATCGCCGTCTGAATATGCACGTAAGGCATATGGATATGGAGGTGGGCGGCCGCATCTGGTATTCAGAGGCAGGACTTGAGGTTTCCAGGCAGGAAGAAGTCATCTTGAAGGTTTGCAACGGATATGCGCAGCCGGAGCGGGAGCATACCATTCAGGATCCGGGGGTTACATTTTTCAGCTATCCAGGATATTACAAGACAATTGTTGACAATATCGGAATTGTCAATGGAACCGAGTGCTCCAACAGACGCCGCATTATAAGAGAGGAAATGTTTGGAAACCTTCTTACGGCACTGAAAGATCCGGAACGGTTATTCCCTATAGTGGTGATCGTATCCAGAGAGACCCAGGACGGAATGATGGACGAGGACTGGCTTGGACAGTTCCGCGTGTCTGATTTTACAAGAACGGTATGGCGCTATTCCCATGTGTTTACGGCGCATGAATCTGTGGGCAAGAAGTTCTTAAGGCTGGCAGGCATTGATCTTCGCCAGATTGATGACATTCCGCGGCTGTATATTTTCTGGCCAGGCGGGGATGTGGATGACTATGGTCCTGAGGATGTGACCAACTGCAGCTTTGGCCGTCACTTGGAAGCAAGAGGGGATGCGCGTACTTATGACATTGTCCGCGGCGGACAGGCTTTTTATCATAAGATCGTTACGGATTTAAGAGAGTGGAATATTTCCGCGGATATGTGGGAAGGCTTTAAGCTGGAGACGGTGACGGAACTGCCGAAGTAAGGAAAATTTTTCTAAGATAAAAAGAATACCATCCGTAATTTGCACCTGGTTAAAACAGGAAACAAATTATGGGTGGTATTTTATTATGAAAGTTCCAGAAGGTGTCCAAGAATAAGCCATGCCTGCATGATCGAAAGCCTGTGAGTAAGCATGGCAACCCGGATTACGAATGCGGTCGACAGCTGCGAGGGCATCCATAGGCGTGCAATAGTTATGCTTTATAAATTATGATGTCGTCTACGGCAGGCAACATGTCCGTTTTGTATGAAATTAAAAAAGACCTGCAAAACAGGCATGTTGCAGGCCATTAACATTTCTTGAATAAAATAAAAAATGCGGAAGATGGGACTTGAACCCACACGAGCGCAATGCTCACAAGATCCTTAGTCTTGCTCGTCTGCCAGTTCCGACACTTCCGCATATCGCATTTCGTAGAGATCAGAAATCTCTGCGCGATCAAATATTTAATTGTACATGCGGAAGATGGGACTTGAACCCACACAAGCGCAATGCTTACAAGATCCTTAGTCTTGCTCGTCTGCCAGTTCCGACACTTCCGCATATCGCACTTCATAGAGATCAATCTCTGTGCGATTAAATATTTATCATACTACCTTAAGTAGTACATGCGGAAGATGGGACTTGAACCCACACGAGCGCAATGCTCACAAGATCCTTAGTCTTGCTCGTCTGCCAGTTCCGACACTTCCGCATATCGCGTTTCTCATGGAGAATTGTTTCTTTCTCGCTGCGACGGATATTAGTATAACAAAGGGGTATGGGATTGTCAACACATTTTTTGAAAAAAATTTAAAAATTTTATTTTCTTTTTGAAAAAAAGAGGAATTTGAAATTTTGTGTAGAATATAATTAATAGGAGGAAGATTATCAATACACCTGTCAGTCTTTGGAGGATAGTGAATCTATGAATATCAGAGAGAGCATGGAAGAAAGAGAACTGGAGCTGCTCTGCCCTTATGCGGCGTACAGCGGCAAGTCCAGGGGAAGAGACCGCGAGGAGGAAGAGTGCGATGTGCGCACTGTGTATCAGCGGGACCGTGACAGGATTCTGCACAGCAAGGCTTTTCGCAGAATGAAGGATAAGACACAGGTGTTTCTGGCACCGGAGGGAGATCATTACAGGAACCGGCTTACCCACACATTAGAGGTTTCCCAGATCGCTCGTACCATAGCCAAGGCGCTGCGTCTGAATGAAGACTTGGTGGAAGCCATAGCCTTAGGCCACGATCTTGGACATACTCCATTCGGACACTCAGGAGAGACTGCACTGAACCAGGTACATCCCGGCGGCTTTGCCCACTATCAGCAGAGCATCCGTGTGGTGGAGGTACTGGAGAAGAACGGAGAGGGGCTGAACCTTACCTGGGAGACTAAGGACGGAATCCTGAACCATCGTACCAGCGGCAGTCCGTCTACACTGGAAGGACAGGTGGTACGCTTTTCCGATAAGATCGCATATGTCCACCATGACATGGACGATGCCCAGAGAGCCGGAATTATCACGGAGACGGATATTTCATCAGGCCTCAGGGAGTTTCTGGGACAGACCACAAGAGAGAGGCTGAACACCTTTGTCCATGATGTGATCGAGAACAGCATGGATAAGCCGTCCATACAGATGTCTCCAGCTGTGGAGCAGGCACTGATGGATTTGCGCCAGGAGATGTTCCAGAAGGTATATCTGAATCCCATAGCGAAAAAGGAAGAGTCCAAGGCTATCAAAATGCTGACGGAACTTTACCAGTATTACATAGACCATCCGGAGGCCATGTCCAGGGAGTACCTTGCCCTGATCGAGAAAAGGGGCGTGCCCAAAAGCAGGGCGGTATGTGACTGGCTGTCAGGCATGACGGATCAGTACTCTATGAAGAAATTCAAGGAGATCTTTATCCCGAGAGCCTGGGAGGTATATTAGAAGTTACTGTTCACTGGTAATGTTCCGCGAGGTGTTTTACTATGAAAGTCCCAGACGGCAGCCAAGAATGAGCCATGCTTGCATGAGCGAATTCTTGGATATCGGATGGGCTAGACCGTATGAGTAAGTAGGGCGATAGCCCGGATTACGAATGCGGTCGGCAGCTGTGGGAGCGCCCATAGGCGCGGAACAGCTGACTTTCATATATGGTGATGTCGCCGGCAGGCGACATGTCCGTTTGGTGAACAAAGTTCACAGAAAACCCGAGAAGTGCGGCGCGAAATCATGCAAAGCATGATTTCTGTGCATCGCGAAGCGTGTTATTGGGCACGAAGTGAACAGTAACTATTAGAAACAGAAATGGAGGATAAGCATGCGTTATTCTGACGATATCATTGAAGAAGTACGTATGAAAAATGATATTGTAGATGTGATATCCCAGTATGTGAGACTGACCAGAAAGGGAAGCTCCTATTTTGGTCTGTGTCCTTTTCATAATGAGAAGACGCCGTCCTTCTCCGTAACCCCGTCCAAGCAGATGTATTACTGCTTCGGCTGCGGAGCAGGAGGAAATGTATATAATTTTGTAATGCAGTACGAGAATTATTCCTTTGGAGAAGCCCTTTCCCATCTGGCAGAGCGTGCCGGCGTGGAGCTTCCCAAGATCGAATATTCCCAGGCTGCCAGGGCGAAGGCCGAGAAGCGGGCCACCCTGCTTGAGATCAACAAGAAGGCAGCCCAGTATTTTTACTACCAGCTGCGCCGTGAAAACGGCAAAACCGCTCACGACTATCTGACAGGCAGAGGCCTGAGCGAGGAAATGATTAAGAAATTTGGTCTTGGCTATTCGGACAAATACAGTGATGACCTGTACAAATATCTGAAAGCCCAGAATTACACTGACGATCTGCTGCGGGAATCCGGACTGTTTAATGTGGATGAGCGGCAGGGGATGTACGACAAGTTTTGGAACCGTGTTATTTTCCCCATTATGGATGTAAATAACCGTGTGATCGGATTTGGAGGACGTGTGATGGGTGACGGCAAGCCCAAGTATCTGAACTCCCCGGAGACCCAGATCTTTGATAAGAGCCGTAATCTTTACGGACTGAATATTGCAAGGACCACCAGAAAGAATTACCTGATCCTGTGCGAGGGCTATATGGACGTAATCTCTATGCACCAGGCAGGTTTTACCAATGCGGTAGCCTCCCTTGGAACAGCTCTTACGTCCGGCCATGCAAGCCTGGTGAAGCGTTACACCCAGGAAGTGCTGCTGTTATACGACAGTGATGAAGCTGGAGTAAAGGCTGCGCTGCGAGCCATTCCCATTCTTCGGGAAGCCGGGGTGAATTCCAGAGTGGTGAACCTGCGGCCCCATAAGGACCCCGATGAATTTATTAAGACCGAAGGGGCAGAAGCCTTTGAAAAAAGGCTGGAGGCAGCCATGGACAGCTTTATGTTCCGGGTAAGCATTGCGGCAGGAGAGTTTCCCATGGAGGAGCCTCAGGGACAGAACCGGTTCTTTGACCGGTGCGCCCAGTATCTTCTGGAGCTTTCCGATGAGCTGGAGCGGAACCTTTACATTGAAGCAATCGTGAAGGAATACCGCAGATACGGAATCAGTGTGGAGAACCTGCGCAAGCGTGTGAATTCCCTTGCCATGAAGGGAACTCCCGCAGAGAAGCGGATCCAGCCCAAATCAGGAGACCCGGCAGTCCGGAAGAAGGAAAGTGCAGGGGAAAAATCCCAGAAGCTGATGCTTACTTGGCTTGTCACCTATCCGGGAATTTTTGAGACAGTAGAGAAATATCTGACGCCTTCGGATTTCGTGGTTCCTCTTTATAAAGAAGTGGCAGAGATGCTCTGGAATCAGCGAAAGGAAGGGGATGTGAATCCAGCCAGACTTTTGAATGCATTTACAGACAGCGACGAACAAAAAGAAGTGGCGTCCCTGTTTAATGCCACTATCCATCTTGAGACCAGGGAAGAGCAGGAGAGAGCTTTCTCAGACGCTCTTCTTCGAATCAAGCAGGAGAGCCTGGCTAAGAAAAATGAAAACTGGGATCCGACAGACATGGCAGCCCTGCAGGAGCTTGTGCAGGCCAAGAAAAATCTGGAGGATCTTGGAAGAAAAAGGCAGCAATTGCATATTTCTTTTGAATAAGGATAAAATATTAACACTATATGGAGGTTAGAGTACCTATGGAAATGAATATGGGCAAATTCAGTGAGAAACTGGTGGAGCTTCTGGAACTTGCAAAAAAGAAGAAAAATGTACTGGAATATCAGGAGATCAGTGACTTCTTCAAGGACCAGCCCCTGGATGCGGAACAGATGGACAAGATTTTTGACTTTCTGGAAGCAAGCGGCGTGGATGTGCTTCGAATCACAGACAATGGCGCAGACGATCTGATGCTGGATGATGATATGGATATTGATGGCCTGGACGATGAGGAAGAGGTAGAACTGGACAAGATCGACCTTTCCGTTCCGGAAGGCGTAAGCATTGAAGACCCGGTTCGTATGTATCTGAAAGAGATCGGTAAGGTTCCCCTTCTTTCCGCTGAGGAGGAGATTGAGCTTGCCAAGAGAATGGAGCAGGGAGATGAGAATGCCAAGAAACGTCTGGCAGAGGCCAACCTTCGTCTTGTTGTCAGCATTGCAAAGCGTTATGTAGGACGCGGAATGCTGTTCCTGGATCTGATCCAGGAAGGTAACCTTGGCCTGATCAAGGCAGTTGAGAAATTTGATTACCGCAAGGGATACAAGTTCAGTACCTATGCAACATGGTGGATCCGTCAGGCCATCACAAGAGCCATCGCAGACCAGGCACGTACCATCCGTATTCCGGTGCATATGGTTGAGACCATCAACAAGCTGATCCGCGTTTCCAGACAGCTGCTCCAGGAGCTTGGACGTGAACCTACCCCGGAGGAAATTGCAGAGGAGATGGACATGCCGGTTGACCGTGTGCGTGAGATCCTGAAGATTTCCCAGGAGCCGGTTTCCCTTGAGACCCCTATCGGTGAGGAAGAGGACAGCCATCTTGGCGATTTCATCCAGGATGACAATGTTCCAGTTCCGGCTGACGCAGCTGCCTTCACACTTCTGAAGGAACAGCTTGTGGAAGTTCTTGGAACTCTTACCGAGAGAGAGCAGAAGGTGCTTCGTCTTCGTTTCGGACTGGACGACGGACGTGCCAGAACCCTTGAGGAAGTTGGTAAGGAATTCAACGTTACCAGAGAGCGTATCCGCCAGATCGAGGCAAAGGCCCTTCGTAAGCTCCGTCACCCAAGCCGCAGCCGCAAGCTGAAGGATTATCTGGATTAAGGAGAGGGACATGCAGTTATCCTTACGGTTGTCTGCAATCGCAGATATGGTAACAACAGGGAACAGGCTGGTAGATGTGGGATGCGACCACGGATATCTGCCAGTGTACCTGATACAGCAGAAAAAAATTCCATCGGCCATTGCAATGGATGTACGAAAAGGCCCTCTTTCCAGGGCGAAGGAGCATATCCGGCAGTATGGTCTGGAGGAGTACATACAGACCCGGCTGTCAGATGGGCTTGAGAATCTGAAGGCCGGGGAGGGGGACACTCTTGTAATCGCAGGAATGGGAGGTCCTCTTATGGAAAGAATTCTCACGGACGGCCAGTCTGTGAGAGATTCTTTTTCTGAGATGATTTTGCAGCCCCAGTCGGATATTCCCCATTTTCGCAGATTTATCCAGTCACAGGGGTTTCAGATCGTGGAAGAAAAAATGGTGGAGGAAGAGGGTAAATTTTATCCTATGATGCGTGTGGTGAGGACATGTCCGGAAGGTGATGGGAATGAGAATCTGGTTTCGGAAGCGGCGCCCTACACCTTGGAGGAAGCTTTTGGGAAATTTCTTTTGAAGGAGCATAATCCAGTTCTTTACCGCTATCTTTTAAGAGAGGAACGAATCCGTGCAGATATTTTAAAGCAGCTTCAGGCTGCGCCTCAGGCGGAGGCAGTGACGGCACGCATCCGGGAAGTAAAGGAGGAAGCGCAGCTGATTAAGGCAGCGCTGGCAGAATATGAAAGTAAATGAACTGACAGGCTGGCTGGATGAACATTTTCCGGCAGCTGCGGCAGAGGACTGGGACAATGTGGGACTTCTTACAGGGGATGATGAAAGGGAAGTGCACCATGTTTTTCTGGCCCTCGACCTGACAGATGAAACGCTTGAGGAAGCCATAGAGGCAGGGGCAGACATGATCGTCACCCACCATCCTATGATTTTTTCAGGCATTAAGAAAATCAACAACCACAGCTTTACAGGACGCAGGATCCTAAAGCTGGTGCGTGAGGGAATCTCCTATTATGCCATGCATACCAACTATGACATTCTTGGAATGGCTGATTTAAGTGCCGGATATCTGGAATTATCAGAGACAAAGGTGCTCTCTGCCACCGGTGAGATGGATGGGGAGACCATTGGATTTGGCCGCGTTGGCAAAATTCCTGCGAAGATGACGCTGAAGGAATATGCGCTTCTGGTGAAAAAGAATCTGAAACTGGCAGATGTGAAGGTATACGGCAATCTGGATCAGATGGTGGAGACTGCAGCAGTTTGTACCGGATCCGGGAAAAGCATGATTTCCGATGTGCTGGCTGCCGGGGCTGATGTGTATGTGACCGGGGATATTGACCACCATACCGGAATTGATACCGTTGCCCAGGGGCTTTGCATCATTGATGCGGGGCATTACGGCACAGAATACATTTTCATGGAAGACATGAAGGAACGGCTTGAGAAGGCCTTTCCGGAACTGAAATTCACCTGCGCGAAGGTGAAGAGTCCTTATACAATATTGTAACGAGATTGCGGGAGCCGCATAGCGGCGGAGCAATCCGGGGTATCAATGAGTGGCATGTCATACCGGATAAGGAGGGCTTATGGATCAGACAGTAAGGCTTACGATAAACGGAGAAATAAAGGAGTTTCCTGTTGGAATTTCCTATAAAGAAGTAATAAAAGATTATGAGAAAACTACAGATGCCCCTGTTATTCTGGTAATCGCAGGAGGCAAGATCCGGGAGCTTCACAAAAAGGCGAACCGGGACTGTGAAGTGAAGCTGATCACAACCAGGGACAGCATTGGAAACAAAACCTACAAGCGTACCGCCTGCCTGGTGCTTCTAAAAGCCATCTATGATCTTGCAGGCAAGGAAAAGATAGAGAAAGTGGTGCTTCACTATTCTGTTGGAAGCGGCTTTTATTTTACCATGGAAGGAAAACAGGAGCTGGATCAGGCATTTCTTGACCAGGTGAAGACAAGAATGACAGAGCTGGTAAAGGCACAGATTCCGGTGAAAAAGCGAAGCGTAAATACCGATGAAGCCATCGCTCTTTTCCACCATCACGGCATGTATGACAAAGAGAAGCTGTTTCGCTACCGCAGGGTTTCCAGGGTAAATATTTACAGCATAGAGAACTTCGAGGATTATTTCTATGGGGCAATGGCCTATGATACAGGCTATGTGCCATATTTTGACCTGCGGCTTTATGATGAGGGATTTGTGCTTATGCTTCCCGATGCGAAAGCACCTGATGAGATCCCGGAATTTTTGCCCCAGGATAAAATCTTTCAGGTTCAGAAGGAATCGGAGGAGTGGGGGAAGAAGCTGGATATTTCCACAGTTGGGGAGCTGAATGACCAGATTACCAGCCAGGGAATCCAGAAAATCCTTCTTATGCAGGAGGCAATTCAGGAGTCTCAGATTTCCAGAATCGCGGAGCAGATCGCCCAGGCTGGAAATAAGAAGTTTGTAATGATTGCAGGCCCATCTTCTTCTGGCAAGACTACCTTTTCACACAGGCTGTCTATACAGCTGGCGGCTCACGGACTGAAGCCTCATCCTATTGCAGTGGACAATTATTTCGTGAACCGGGAGCATACCCCTCTTGATGAATTCGGGGAAAAGGATTATGAATGCCTGGAAGCCATTGATGTAGAGCAGTTTAACAAAGACATGCTGGCACTCCTTAAAGGGGAGCGCGTGGAGCTTCCGGTGTTTAATTTCAAGACAGGACAGAGGGAATATAAAGGGGATTTCCTTCAGCTTGGAAAAGAAGATATCCTGGTAATTGAGGGAATCCATGGGCTGAATGACAGGTTAAGCTATGCGCTTCCGAAGGAGAGCAAGTTTAAGATTTATATCAGCGCCCTGACCCAGTTGAATATTGACGAGCACAACCGGATTCCGACTACAGACGGCAGGCTGATCCGCAGGATTGTGCGGGATGCAAGAACAAGAGGTACTTCTGCCAAGGAGACCATTGCAAGGTGGCCTTCTGTGAGACGAGGAGAAGAGAAAAACATTTTCCCGTATCAGGAAGAGGCGGATGTAATGTTTAATTCTGCCCTGATTTATGAGCTGGCGTGCCTGAAAGTGTATGCGGAGCCGCTGCTCTTTGGAATTGCCAAGGAGGATCCGGAGTATCTGGAGGCCAACAGGCTTCTGAAATTCTTCGATTACTTTGTTCCGGTGCCAAGCGAGGAAGTGCCGAATAATTCCCTGCTTCGGGAATTTATTGGAGGAAGCTGCTTCAATACCTGATCGGTCACGGTTCAATATTTTAAAATTTAGGCTTTACAGAGCAAAGGAATAATGTTAGAATAGCAGTTGCGCAAGCAAGCCAGGTGATCGCGGCTGGACAGACGAAAGGGTTCAGACGAGGAAAGTCCGGGCTTCACAGGGCAGGATGCCGGATAACGTCCGGTGGAGGTGACTCCCAGACCAGTGCAACAGAAATAAACCGCCATGGCTTCCATGGTAAGGGTGGAAAGGCAGTGTAAGAGACTACCGCCGTCCTGGTAACAGGCCGGGCACATGTAAACTCCATTCGAAGCAAGACCGAGAAGAAAGCGATACGGCTGCCCGTCGTGCTTTCAGGTGGGTCGCTTGAGCCTTCTGGCAACGGAAGGCCTAGACAGATGATCACTCAACGACATAACCCGGCTTATCGGTTTGCTTGTGCAGCAAAAAAGAAATTCTGAGAAGATTTTGTGTATGCAGAGTCTTCTCATTTTTTTATTCCGTTTGCTGTCAGAAAATAAAAAAGTTCTCGCAGAAGCACTTTCATACTTCTACGGGAACTTTGTTAGTATTGTTATTAAATTGCGCAAATATAATCAAAAATTACTTATTTCTGTGACCTCTGTATTTCTCTTCGCAATATTTGCATCTGTAAACTTCGTTCTCCTCATCGGCAAGAACAAATACCTGGTCAAGGCCCTGCTCGATGGAAGTGATGCAGCGCGGGTTCTTGCATTTGATCACGTTGACAACCTGCTTCGGAAGACGAAGGTCTTTCTTCTCAACAATCTGCTCGTCCTTGATGATGTTTACGGTGATGTTGTGATCGATGAAGCCAAGGATGTCAAGATCCAGGTCTTCGATCGGGCATTCTACTTTGATAATGTCCTTTTTGCCCATCTTATTGCTGCGGGCGTTCTTGATGATCGCAACGGTACAGTCAAGCTTGTCCAGCTTCAGATCATGATAAATAGTCATGGCCTTTCCAGCTTTGATATGGTCTAATACGTAACCTTCACGAAGTGCTCCAACATTTAACATGGCAGTTCCACCTCCAATAATGTAAGAATCAGGGCCATACGTACATATACGCCGTACTGAGCCTGTTTGAAATATGCAGCTCTCGGATCATTGTCCACTTCAACGGCAATCTCGTTGACACGTGGAAGCGGATGAAGAATGTACATATCGTCTTTTGCAAGGGAAAGCTTCTGTTTGTCCAGTATGTAGAAGTCTTTCATGCGAACGTAATCCTCTTCGTTGAAGAAACGCTCCTTCTGAACACGGGTCATGTAAAGGATATCAAGATCCGGGATGGCATCCTCAAGACGCTCTTCCTCTACGAACTCGATGTTGTTTTTCTTCAGCACGTCCTCACGGATGTAGCTTGGGATGCGAAGCTCTTCCGGTGAGATCAGCACGAATTTTACATTCGGGTAGCGTACCAGCGCCTCGATCAGGGAGTGAACGGTACGGCCGAATTTCAGATCTCCGCACAGACCGATGGTAAGGTTGTCAAGACGGCCTTTTAAAGAACGGATAGTAAGTAAGTCTGTAAGAGTCTGAGTGGGATGCTGATGACCGCCGTCTCCGGCGTTGATAACAGGAATATTGGAAACCATAGAAGCTACTAACGGAGCACCCTCCTTCGGATGACGCATAGCACAGATATCTGCGTAACAGGAAACGACACGAATGGTATCGGAAACAGTTTCGCCTTTGGCTGCGGAACTGGAATCTGCGGATGAGAAACCAAGAACCTTGCCGCCAAGGTTCATCATAGCAGCTTCAAAACTGAGACGGGTACGGGTACTTGGCTCATAGAAAAGAGTGGCAAGACGTTTGTCGTCGCAGGTATGGGCGTATTTTTTGGGGTTTTTCTCAATATCGCTGGCAAGGTCCAGAAGCTTCTCAAGTTCCGGAACACTTAAGTCCAGCGGACTCATTAAGTGTCTCATGATCTACCTCCATTTGTAATCATTATTTTATAGTTCAAAATCTCTTCGACCTATCATATACTACTTGGGATGATTTTTCAAGAAGATTTTGTAAGTATTTTTTCAAAAAATAATCCGGTGAGAAACCACACGGGAAGATAGTCCAGACGGATGATTCCCCGGTACTGGTGAGGAGCACCGGAATAGTCCCAGGGGCACATGTGAAAAGCCTGCAAAATAGAGCCGCTGGTAAATTCCCCGAAGTAAAAACCGGCAGTATACAGGCATCCGCGAAGAAAAATGGGAAGATTTTTGATCCTGCGGTAAGCAGGGATGATCAGCGCCGCACAGCCGTAAATGGGGAACATAAGAAGGGATGTGGTGCCTTTCATGGCAGCATCTCCCCGAAGCAGGGAATGAAGTCCCGTCCAAAGTATTTCCAGACACCATCCGGTGAATCCGCAGAAGAGAAATGGATGTTTGTTCATTGGTAAGCCTCCCTCGTAAAAAGTTAAAATTAACATTCCCATTCTTGCCAATTTTATACGGTAAGGGTATAATGAAGGAAATATGCGAGGCGTAGCATCGGATATTTCCGCTACGCAAACGGAGCGAAGCGGAGTTCGCGGTTCCCGAAAAGCGAGGCGCAGCATCGCATATTTCCGACAGGAGGACTTTTTTATGAACTATCAGGAGTGCCGGGCATATATTGACGATTCGGCGAAATACGGTTCCGTACTGGGACTTGACAACATGCGGGAAATGTTAGGCAGACTGGGAAATCCTCAGGATGATGTTCCCTTTGTGCATGTAGCCGGAACAAATGGCAAAGGCTCGGTAATCGCATATTTATATACCACCCTTACAAGGGCAGGCTACCGCGTGGGCAGATACATATCCCCCACCTTATATTCCTACAGGGAACGTCTGGAGGTGGCAGGGGAGCGGATCTCCAGAGAGAAATTCGCCGGGCATGTTGCCAGGATCTCCCAGGTCATCACCCAGATGACAGACGCAGGCCTGAACCATCCCACCCCATTTGAAATCGAGACAGCGGCAGCATTTTTATATTTTAAAGAAGAAAATTGTGATCTTGTCCTTCTTGAGACAGGCATGGGCGGCAATCTGGATGCCACCAATATTATAAAAAACACCAAGCTTGCCGTACTGGTTTCCATCAGTATGGACCACATGTCATTTCTTGGAAATACCCTGGAAGAAATTGCACAGAAAAAAGCCGGCATTATCAAGCCAGGCTGCAGGACGGTAACCACCAGACAGGAGTCGGAAGCTATAAAGGTCATTACGAAAACCTGTGAGCAGCTGGGCGTTTCCTGTACAATAGCAGACCCGGACGAGGCAGTTCTGGAGCAGGAGAGCGTGTTCGGGCAGAGCTTTACTTATGAGGGACAAAAATTTGACATTTCCCTTGCGGGAGTTTACCAGAAGGAGAACGCGGTGCTGGCTCTTAAGGCACTTGAAATTCTGGATGAGCTGGGATGGCATACTACCATGGAACAGCGAAAGGATGGACTTTCCCATACAAGCTGGAAGGGAAGATTTACAGTGATCTGCCGGAAGCCTTTGTTTATTGTGGATGGTGCCCACAATGCCGGGGCAGCGGATAAGATGGAAGAATCCATCCGCCATTACTTCAATGGGAAAAAGCTGATCTACATTATGGGCGTTTTTGCAGACAAGGAGTACCGCACCGTTCTTGAGAAAACCGCTCATTTTGCAGAAAAAATCTACACCATAGAGACACCGGACAATCCCCGTGCACTGCCGGCGAAAGAACTGGCAAAAGCAGCAAGGGAATTCAATCCCGGCGCAGAGAGCACGAAGAGCATTGCAGACGCAGTGGAGAAGGCATTTGCTTATGCGGGGGATGATGAGAACAGCGTGATTCTGGCTTTTGGTTCCCTGTCCTTTATCGGGGATCTGACAAGAGCGGTAGAAGAGAGAATTTCATAAGAAACTGCCGTGTGCGTGCGGCGTATTACAACAGAAATTGAGAGGACACAACATGACAGATTTGCAGGAATGCAGACGGAAAATAGATGAGATCGACAACCAGATGGTAGAGCTTTTTGAGAAGCGGATGAAGGTCTGCGAGGAAGTGGCAGAGTACAAAATCCACACAGGAAAGAAAGTGCTGGATCCGGAAAGAGAGCATGCCAAATTAGAAGAAATTCGGAAAAAAGCCCACGGAGAGTTCAATGAGCTTGGCGCTCAGGAGCTTTTTCAGCAGATCATGGCCATCAGCCGGAAGCGTCAGTACCAGCTTCTTACTGAGCATGGTCCTAAGGAAGAGGAAGATTTTCAAATGGTAGAGGAGCTTCCCAGAAACAATGTGACCGTGGTTTTCCAGGGGGTAGAGGGGGCTTACAGTTATGGTGCTATGCGGGCTTATTTTGAGGAAGATATTAAGAGCTATCACGTGAAGCTGTTCCGGGATGCAATGGAAGAGGTGGCAGCCGGAAGGGCAGATTACGCGGTTCTTCCCATTGAGAACTCCACTGCTGGAATTGTGGCAGATATTTATGATCTTTTAACCGAATATAACCTGTTTATCGTTGGGGAGCAGGTACTGAAGGTAGAACATGTACTTCTTGGACTGCCGGAAGCTGAGCTTTCTGATATTTCCTGCGTTTACTCTCATCCTCAGGGACTGGCACAGTGCAAGGAATATCTGGAGGAGCACAGAAGCTGGAAACAGACGGCTGTGAGCAACACCGCTGCTGCGGCGAAGAAGGTCAGCGAAGAAAAAGACAGAACCCACGCAGCCATTGCAAGCAGGGATGCGGGAGAATTTTATAATCTGAAGGTACTGGCAGAGAACATCTGCAAAAATGACAGCAACGTAACCAGATTTATTATCCTGGCGAAAAAGCCTGTGTACGAGAACAACAGCTCCAAGATCAGCGTCTGCTTTGAGGCACGCCATGAAAGCGGAACCCTTTATAATGTGCTTTCCCACATGATCTACAACGGGCTGAACATGACCAAGATCGAGTCCCGCCCCATCCCCGGCAAAACCTGGGAATACCGGTTCTTCGTGGATTTCGAGGGAAATCTTCGGGACAGTGCTGTGAAAAACGCACTGCGGGGAATGGAAGCAGAGACAAGTTATTTGAAGATTCTTGGAAATTATTAGGGAAAAAGATACAGAGAATTTAAGAAGATTTTATCTGTTTTTAATATAACAAAAGTAAAATAGAAAAACGGCTGCAGAGGAAGGCTCTTTTTGAAGTGACAGATCGAGCCGTATCTGCACCATGAAATTGAGAGGAAACAAAAATGGCAAGAACACAGGAATGTATCCTTTACCGTGATTTTGAAAACGGTGAGATACTGGACACAATGACATCACTGATGAACAGCTATGAGGCAAAAGAAGAAGGCTTTGAAAACCGGAAGGAAGAATTTTTCCATATGGCAGGAAGCCTGGTGGAGATGGCTGGAATGTACGGATTTTCCGGGAATCTGTGGCACAATTACCTGACACAGCTTCTGGTAAACCACGAAAACGCATTCAGCACCGCTTCTGAGATCAGAGGCGCGGTGAAGGGCAGCATCAACCATCTGGCTATGCATGACTTTGAGATTTTCAAGGAACTTTACGATTATGATCTTGCTGTTTTTGACAAAGCTTTTGGAACAGACTGCACCGATTTTCTCTGCAATTATGTGAATACAGGATGCAACAGTAAGGTGTATAACCAGAGAATCTGCGACCGCATCTGTGACACGAGTAAACGTCTGGCAGAGGCTTCCACTGTGGAAGAATTTATGGCAGATATGGTGCAGTTTTATAAGGATTTCGGGGTTGGAAAGCTGGGCCTTAACAAGGCATTCCGCATTGAGCATGGCAAAGACGGGAAGTCGGTGATCGCGCCTATTACCAGAATCGCGCATGTGAACCTGGACGATCTGGTTGGCTACGAGATTCCCAAGCAGAAGCTGATCGAGAATACAGAAGCCTTTGTAAGAGGAAGAAAAGCCAACAACTGTCTGCTTTTCGGCGATGCGGGAACCGGTAAATCATCCAGTATTAAGGGAATTCTGAACCGCTACTATGACGAGGGACTTCGTATTATCGAGGTGTATAAGCATCAGTTCCAGGATCTGAATGATGTGATCGCCCAGATCAAGAACCGCAACTACAAATTTATTCTTTACATGGATGATCTTTCCTTTGAGGAATTTGAAATCGAATATAAATATCTGAAGGCTGTGATCGAGGGTGGCCTGGAGAAAAAGCCGGACAACATTCTGATCTATGCAACCAGCAACCGGCGTCATCTTGTGCGCGAGAAATCCGGAGACAAGCTTGAGGTAGCAGATGATGAAGATCTGCATTCCTCCGATACCGTACAGGAGAAGCTTTCCCTGGTTTACCGCTTTGGCGTGCGCATCTATTTCGGGGCGCCAAACAAGAAGGAATTCCAGAACATTGTTACGACTTTGGCAGAGCGTTACGGAGTCACGATGCCGACAGAGGAGCTTCTTATGAAAGCCAATGCCTGGGAACTTTCCCATGGCGGCCTGACGGGAAGAACCGCACAGCAGTTTATCGATCATATACTTGGTACCAGCGAAGAACAGTAATCCATATGTCAGACAAAGGCTGGCGGGGGAGTCGTGACCGGCAGCCAAGAAATAACCCTTGCAGGAGGAAATAAGGTATGGCAGTAACCACATTTGCGGCAATTGATATCAGTTCATACGAGATCAGTATGAAGATTTTTGAGTTTTCCAGGAAGGGCGGGTTCCGGACCGTTGACGATATCCGGTACCGCCTGAATCTTGGCGTGGGAGTATATTCTGGCGGAACCATGGAAGTAGACAAGGTAGATACCATCTGCGAAGTGTTAGGAGATTTTAAGCGGATCATGGCGGAGTACGGGGTAAAAGAATACCGCGCCTGCACCACCAGCGTTTTCCGGGAAATGAAAAATCCCATCATCATCATCGAGCAGATCTACAGAAGAACCGGAATCCACGTAGAGGTTTTAAGCAATGCGGAACAGCATTTCCTTGGCTACAAATCTATTGCAGCCATCGAAAACGGCTTCAAGAAAATGATCCAGAAAGGAACTGCCATCCTGGATGTAGGCGGAGGAAACCTGCAGATTTCCCTGTTTGACAAGGATGCCCTTGTGACTACCCAGAGCCTGAAAATGGGAAGCGTGCGTATCCGCCAGAGACTGAAGGAGCTGGAGAAAACCAACACCAACTACGCACAGCTGGTGGAAGAATTTATCCGCAACGACCTGACCGGATTCAAGCGGCTTTACCTGAAGGACCGGGACATTAAGAACGTGATTCTGATGGGAGATTTCCTTACCGAGACTCTTTTCAAAGAGGAACGGCAGGACAACATTATCACAAAGGCGGAGTTTTTAAACCGCTATGAAAAGACGGTTTACAAAACTGAGGAGGCACTGGCGGAGGAGATGGACATTGATCCGGAATATGCGGCTCTGATCGTGCCTACCATGGTCATCTGCAAGGACTTTATTGACCTGTTCAATGCAGAAGCCCTTTGGATGCCCGGTGTTTCCCTTCTGGACGGAATCGCCTATGATTTTGGGGAAAAGAAGAATTTCATCAAGAGTGTGCACAATTTTGAAAATGATATTCTGGTGGCAGCGCATAACATTGCAAAGCGCTATTCCACCGGAAAAGATCATATCAAAGGAACTACAGAACTGGCGCTGGCTATTTTTGACAGCATGAAGAAGGTACATGGAATGGGCGACCGGGAGCGGCTGCTTCTGCAGATTGCCGTACAGCTTCATGACTGCGGAAAATACATCAGCATGGGAGATGTGGCGGAGTGCTCCTATCGGATCATTATGGCAACAGAAATCATCGGACTATCCACAGAGGAGCGGCAGATCATTGCAAATGCAGTGCGCTACAACACAACGGAATTTGTTTACTACCAGGAGATTGCAGGGGAGATCGGAATGGACCGCTCTGTTTACCTGCTGATCGCCAAGCTGACTGCCATCCTTCGCATTGCCAATGCCATGGACCGCAGCCATTACCAGAAGGTCAAGAATATGAAAGCTGTGCTGAAGGACAGAACACTGCTTCTTACGGTTGATTCTGAGCAGGATATTTCCCTTGAGCTTGGACTTCTGATGGATAAAGTTGAATTTTTTGAAGAAGTATTTGGTATCCGCCTGGTATTCAGGCGGAAGAGAAAAGTGTGAGGAGGGGCACCATGGATCTGAAAAATTTTGAAAAACCGGAATATTTTGTGAACAGGGAGTTAAGCTGGCTGAAGTTTGACGACCGTGTTCTCTCAGAAGCAAGAGATAAAAGCCTGCCTTTGTTTGAAAGGCTGAAATTCACCAGTATTGTGTCTTCCAATCTGGATGAGTTTTATATGGTCCGTGTAGCGTCTTTGAAGGATCAGGTGCATGCAGGCTACGCCAAAACAGACATTGCAGGCATGAGCCCGAAGGAGCAGTTAAAGGAGATCAGCGCACAGACCCATGAGCTGGTGCGTTCCCAGTACAGCACCCTGAACCGTTCCCTTCTGCCTGCTCTTGAGAAGGTAGGGCTTCACCTTGTGATGGAGCATGAGAAACTGAATGAGGAGCAGCAGGCGTATGTGGACCGTTATTTTGAGGATAATGTGTATCCGGTGCTTACCCCTATGGCAATGGATTCTTCCAGACCGTTTCCGCTGATCCGAAATAAGACTTTGAACATCGGAGCTCTGATTTCCAAAAAGGATAAGAAAAAAGGCAAGGAGGTTCTGGTGTTTGCCACCGTTCAGGTACCTTCTGTGCTGCCCCGTGTGATCGTGATTCCTTCTGCAAAGAAAGAGGATACTACCGTGATCCTTCTGGAGGAAATCATTGAGCGGAATATTGACAAGCTTTTCCTGGGTTATGATGTAGTCTGCGCGCATCCTTACCGTATTATGCGAAATGCGGACCTTTCCATTGACGAGGACGGAGCTGAGGATCTTCTGGTGGAGATCCAGAAGCAGTTGAAAAAGCGCCAGTGGGGCGAGGTGATCCGCCTGGAAGTGGAGGATAAGATCGATTCCAGACTTCTTGGCATTCTGAAAAAGGAATTTGACATTAAGGAAGAGGATATTTTCTACATCAACGGGCCTCTGGATCTGACTATGCTGATGAAGGTGTACGGCCAGGATGGCTTCGACCAGTATAAAGAGCCGAAATATACCCCTGCTGTAGTTCCTGCATTTGCGGATGCCGGCAAGGACATTTTCCAGGTGATCCGGGAGGGAGATGTGTTCCTTCACCATCCATACATGAGCTTTGATCCGGTTGTAAATTTCGTGCGCCAGGCTGCCAAGGATCCGGATGTTCTGGCCATCAAGCAGACTTTGTACCGTGTCAGCGGCAATTCCCCTATTATTGCGGCTCTTGCACAGGCAGCAGAGAACGGCAAGCAGGTTTCTGTTCTGGTGGAACTGAAGGCCCGTTTTGATGAGGAGCACAACATTGTGTGGGCAAAAATGCTGGAAAAAGCAGGCTGCCATGTTATTTACGGTCTGGTTGGCCTGAAGACCCACAGCAAGATTACCCTGGTAGTGCGCCGTGAGGATACGGGAATCCGCCGTTATGTGCATCTTGCAACCGGTAACTACAATGATTCTACAGCCAAGCTGTATACAGACTGCGGTATTTTCACCTGCGATGAGCGGTTCGGGGAAGACGCAACTGCTGTATTCAACATGCTTTCCGGATATTCTGAGCCGAAGAGCTGGAACCGTCTGATCGTGGCGCCGATCTGGATGAAGGACCGTTTCCTGAAAATGATCGAAAGAGAAGCGGAGCATGCCAAGAAGGGAATGCCGGGAATGATCGTGGCGAAGATGAACTCCCTTTGTGATCCCAAGATCATTGCGGCACTGTATCACGCTTCTTCCTGCGGCGTGCAGATCTATCTTCTGATCCGTGGAATCTGCTGTCTGCGAGTGGGAATTCCAGGAGTCAGCGAGAACATTCACGTGCGCTCCATTGTAGGAAATTTCCTGGAACACAGCCGTATTTTCTACTTCAAAAACGGCGAGAGTGATGAGATTTACATGGGAAGTGCAGACTGGATGCCCCGTAACCTGGACCGTCGTGTGGAGATTGTTTTCCCGGTTGAGGACGAGCGGATCAAGGACGAGATCAAGCATGTTCTGGATCTGGAGTTCAGGGATAATGTGAAGGCTCATATTCTGCAGCCAGATGGAACTTATGAGAAGACAGACAGACGCGGAAAGGTGCAGATCAATTCCCAGATGGAATTTTGCAGGGAGGCCACAGAAAAAGCACGTGCCCTGAAGAAAAAGGAGAAGCATGAGAACTCCAGAGTGTTTATTCCGGCAGAGCCTGCAGAGGATATTGAGGAGTAAAAAATAGGTGGCTGCCGCGAAAAAATGAGCGGCAGCTAAGAATGTGAAACAGGGAGCAACGGTGAAGTGCGGGGATGATTTTTCAAACACGCTCTAATGACGGTTGTTCCCTTGTTTTGTTTCTAGGAAAATATTCGCAGAGCAAGAAACTGTCCGATGGAGCGTAAGTACGGCGTCCGCATATCTTTTTATACAACAAAAAAACTTCCGAATCACTTCGGAAGTTCCTAGCAGCCAGTACGAGAATCGAACTCGTGTTTTCGCCGTGAGAGGGCGACGTCTTAACCCCTTGACCATCTGGCCATGTAAGCGGTTTACTTAACATCTGTATCAATTTGTCGGAAAATAAAGCAGCCAGTACGAGAATCGAACTCGTGTTTTCGCCGTGAGAGGGCGACGTCTTAACCCCTTGACCAACTGGCCATGTAAGCGGTTTGCTTAACATCTGTATCAATTTGTCGGAAAATAAAGCAGCCAGTACGAGAATCGAACTCGTGTTTTCGCCGTGAGAGGGCGACGTCTTAACCCCTTGACCAACTGGCCTTGTCAACCGACTTGCATAGTATAGCCTACTTTCCGGAAGAATGCAAGTACTTTTTTCAAATTTTTTTAAATTTTTTCAAAAACTACGAAAAAACCCGGGAAACATGCGGGTTTCCGGGCACAAAAATTTTTCAAAAATTTCTTTCAAAAGACAAAAAAGCACTGTGGGCGGCCTGGAAAATTTTCTGCTTGCAAAATTACCATAAAGTGGGGTATTATATAGAACGAATGTTTGAACATAAGATAAGACCAGAAGAAGCGGACAGTTGTGTCCGCTTTTCATAACCATTGAAATGATGATGATATCAGGGGCCAAAGGTCTTTTGTCCCTAATTTGAAATCTATGCTGTCAAAGCAAAGAAAGGAAATAACACCATGGCAAAGAAAGACACTTACGACGCGGGGAGTATTTCCGTCCTGGAAGGACTGGAGGCTGTCCGGAAACGTCCGGGAATGTACATCGGAAGTGTATCCCGGAAGGGTCTGAACCATCTGATTTATGAGATTGTGGACAATGCGGTAGATGAGCATCTGGCTGGTTACTGCTCCAATATAGAAGTAACCCTGGAGAAGGACGGCTCCTGTACCGTAAAGGATAACGGACGAGGAATCCCTGTTGATATGCATGCAAAAGGCGTATCCGCAGAGCGTCTTGTATTTACCACGCTTCACGCTGGAGGCAAATTCGACAATTCTGCATACAAGACAAGCGGCGGTCTTCACGGCGTTGGATCTTCTGTTGTAAACGCCCTGTCTACCTATCTTGACATTAAGATCAGCCGTGACGGCTATGTGCATCACGACCACTATGAGAGAGGCGTTCCGACCATCGAGCTGGAGGAGGGACTTCTCCCCAAGCTTTCCAGAACCAGACAGACCGGAACCTGCGTCAATTTCCTTCCGGACCCGGAGATTTTTGAGAAAACAAGATTTTCCTCCACAGAGGTAAAAAGCCGTCTTCATGAGACTGCTTACCTGAACCCGGAGCTGACCATCCATTTTATGGATCTTCGCGGGGACACGCCGGAGGACATTACTTATCATGAGCCGGATGGAATCGTAGGCTATATTAAAGATCTGAACCATAATTCAGAAGCTCTTCACGAGCCAGTGTACCTGAAAGGGGAAGCGGACGGAATCCAGGTGGAAGCTGCATTTCAGTACACCAATGAATTCCGTGAGAATGTACTGGGCTTTTGCAACAATATTTACAATGCAGAGGGCGGCACCCATCTTACTGGATTTAAGACAACCTTTACCACCGTTATGAACAGTTACGCCCGTGAGATCGGCGTCCTGAAGGAAAAAGATGCCAACTTTACAGGTGCGGATATCCGTAACGGGATGACTGCCGTAGTTTCCATCAAGCACCCGGAACCCCGCTTTGAGGGACAGACCAAGACCAAGCTTGACAACCAGGACGCTGCCCGTGCAACAGGAAAAGTGATGTCAGAGCAGCTGGTGCTTTATTTCGACCGTAATCTGGAAACCCTTAAGACCATTTTGTCCTGCGCAGAGAAGGCTGCCAAGATCCGCAAAACAGAGGAGCGTGCCAAGACCAATCTTCTCACCAAGCAGAAATATTCTTTCGACTCCAACGGCAAGCTGGCCAACTGTGAGAAAAAGGATCCTTCCCTTTGCGAGATTTTCATTGTAGAGGGAGATTCCGCAGGCGGCTCCGCCAAAACAGCCAGAGACCGTAACTACCAGGCCATCCTTCCCATTAGGGGAAAAATCCTGAATGTTGAGAAGGCAACCATTGACAAGGTGCTGGCCAATGCGGAGATCAAGACCATGATCAATGCCTTTGGATGCGGATTTTCCGAAGGATACGGAAATGACTTTGATATCACCAAGCTTCGCTATGACAAGATCGTGATCATGGCAGATGCGGACGTGGACGGTGCCCATATTTCCACCCTTCTTCTGACTTTGTTCTACCGGTTTATGCCGGAGCTGATCTATGAGGGACATGTCTATATTGCTATGCCGCCTCTTTACAAGGTTATGCCAAAGAAGGGCGCGGAGGAGTACCTGTACGATGACAAGGCGCTGGAAAAATACCGCCGCAGCCACAAGCCGGGAAGCTTTACCCTTCAGAGATACAAAGGTCTTGGAGAGATGGATGCCCAGCAGCTCTGGGAGACCACACTGAACCCAGAGACCAGAAGAATGAAGCGTGTGGAAATTGAGGATGCCCGTATGGCATCCAGCGTTACAGAGATTCTTATGGGAAGCGATGTACCGCCGCGAAAAGCATTTATTTATGAGCATGCCACAGACGCAGAACTGGATATATAAAGAAGCGCACGCCTGGGAGGCCCAAAATGCCTGCAGGCTGCATCAGAGAGGAATATAAGCGATGGAAACAAAACAGGAAAATGTAATTGCCACGGACTATGCGGACGTGATGCAGAAATCCTATATTGATTATGCCATGAGCGTTATCATTTCCAGGGCACTTCCGGATGTGCGGGACGGCCTGAAGCCGGTACAGAGAAGAACCCTGTATGATATGTATGAGCTTGGAATCCGTTATGACCGACCCTACCGTAAATGCGCCCGTATTGTGGGAGATACCATGGGTAAATATCATCCACACGGCGACAGCTCTATTTACGAGGCACTGGTGGTGATGGCCCAGGATTTTAAGAAAGGCAAGATCCTGGTAGACGGCCACGGAAACTTCGGCTCTATTGAAGGCGACGGTGCCGCTGCCATGCGATATACAGAAGCAAGGCTGGAGAAGCTGACCCAGGAGGTTTTTTTGGCTGATCTGGACAAAAACGTGGTAGACTTTATGCCAAACTTCGATGAGACAGAGAAGGAGCCTGTGGTGCTTCCGGTAAAGGTTCCCAATCTTCTGGTAAACGGAGCAGACGGCATTGCAGTTGGTATGGCAACCAGCATTCCCCCTCACAATCTGGGAGAGGTTGTGGATGCGGTGAAAGCTTACATCAAGAATAATGACATCAGCGTCAAAGGCCTGATGCGTTATCTGAAGGGACCGGATTTCCCAACAGGAGGCCTTGTGGTCAATAAGGACGACCTTCTGAATATTTACGAGACCGGTTCCGGCAAGCTCCGTCTTCGCGGAAAAGTAGAAGTGGAGAAATTAAAGGGCGGCCGCCAGCAGCTGGTGATCACCGAGATCCCTTATACCATGATCGGAGCCAACATTGGAAAATTCTTAAATGATGTGGCATCCCTTGTGGAGACTAAGAAAACTACAGATATTGTGGATATTTCCAACCAGTCCTCCAAAGAGGGAATCCGCATTGTGCTGGAACTGAAAAGGGACGCAGATGTAGAGAACCTTACCAACATGCTCTACAAGAAAACCAGACTTGAGGATACCTTCGGGGTAAACATGCTGGCTGTTGCAAACGGCCGGCCGGAGACATTAAGCCTGAAGCAGATCATCGAGCATCATGTGGATTTTGTGTTTGAGGTAACCACCCGCAAATACAAAACCCTTCTTGGGAAAGAACTGGAGAAAAAAGAGATTCAGGAAGGTCTAATCAAGGCCTGCGATGTGATCGACCTGATCATCGAAATCCTTCGTGGAAGCAAGAACCGGGAGCAGGTAAAGAAATGCCTGGTGGAGGGCATCACAGAGGGAATCAAATTCAAGTCCAAGGCAAGCGAGAAGGCTGCGAAGAATCTGAAATTTACAGAGAACCAGGCAACTGCCATTCTGGAGATGCGTCTGTACCGTCTTATCGGACTGGAGATTGAAGCGCTTCAGGCGGAGTATGATCAGACCATGAAGAACATTGCTTCTTATGAAGATATTCTGAACAACTATGATTCCATGTGCAATGTGATCATCGAGGAACTGGATGGAATCAAAAAAGAGTATGGCACAAAGAGACGCACCGTTATTGAGAACGCAGAGGAAGCTGTATACGAAGAGAAGAAAATGGAAGAGACAGAAGTCTGCTTCCTTATGGACCGCTTCGGCTATATGCGTGTTATTGACAGGAATGCCTATGAGCGCAACAAAGAGGCAGCCCATGCAGAGAACAAATTCGTATTTACCTGCATGAATACAGATAAGATCTGTATTTTCACAGATATGGGTCGGATGCATTCCATTAAGGTTGTGGATATTCCGCTGGTACGCTTCCGGGATAAGGGAACTCCGGTTGATAATCTGAGCAACTATGACAGCACCCAGGAGCAGATCCTTTATGTGGTCCCTGTGGGACAGGTGAAGCTTTCCAGCCTTCTGTTTGTCACAAAGACTTCCATGTGCAAGCTTGTGGCTGGAAGCGAGTTTGATGTTTCCAAGAGAACCATTGCTTCCACAAAGCTTGGGGAAGAGGATGCGCTGATCTTTGTAGGACCTGCAGATGAGATGGAGCAGATCGTTTTCCAGAGCCAGGGCGGCTATTTCCTTCGCATTCTGAAAAACGATGTATCTGCAATGAAGAAAACCTCCGTGGGTGTAAGAGGCATGAAGCTTGCAGAAGGGGATGTGCTGGAGCACGCTTACCTCATCGAGCCCCGCCAGGAATACACCATCACCTATCACGACAAGCCTTACTCTCTGAATAAGGTAAAGCTTGCCAAGCGTGACACCAAGGGCACAAAACCCAGAATTTGAAAATAGCCCTTGCAATTTGGATATAAAGGTGTTAGAATGAAGAAAATCAGAACTTGTTGACAGAGGAGTGGGCGTGAGCCCACTCCTTTTGCTGATAAGGATCGCTGTGCGGCACGAAAAGCGTTACTGGTCAGGAGTGAACAGTAATGTTTGCTGCGGGCTACAGCCACTGACATGGAAAGGCAGGTGGGAAAAATGAGCAGAAAAGAAGAGTACGAACAGAAAGCAGAAGCAATGCTGGCACCCATCGTTGAGAGCAACGGATTCGAGTTGGTCGATGTAGAATATGTGAAGAAAGCAGGAACCTGGTACCTGCGAGGCTACATTGACAAACCCGGCGGAATCACAGTGAATGACTGCGAGACAGTAAGCAGAGCTTTCAGCGACAAGCTGGACGAGGATGATTTCATCGAAGACAGCTACATTATGGAGATCAGCTCTCCGGGACTTGACAGACCGCTGAAGAAAGAAAAGGATTTTGCCAGAAGCATTGGCAAACTGGTAGAAATCAGAACCTACCGGCCAATCGAAAAGCAAAAAGAATTTTGCGGTGAACTAGCAGCATATGATAATAACAGTGTGACCATCGACGAGGAAGGAACTCCCCGCACCTTTGACAAGAAGGACATTGCACTGGTACGTCTGGCAATTGATTTCTAAAAGGACCTGTCGCTTTTGCGGCAGTCTGATGAGCGATTAAACTGGAAAGCAAAAAGGAGGAAATAAGAAAAATGAACAAGGAGTTAATGGGTGCTCTGGATGAACTGGAACGCGACAAAAACATCAGCAAGGAAACTCTGCTGGATGCCATTGAGCAGTCCCTGATCCAGGCATACAAGAATCATTTTGGAAAAGCTGACAATGTACACGTAACCATCAACAGAGAGACCGGTGATTTCAGCGTATTTGCAGACCGTACCGTTGTGGAGTTTGTAGACGATCCTGCAGAAGAGATTTCCCTGGTGGAAGCACAGAAGCAGAACACCAATGCTGAGATCGGCGACATTATTAAGGTTCCGATCCATTCTGACAAATTCGGCCGTATCGCCACACAGAATGCGAAGAACGTTATCCTTCAGAAGATCCGCGAGGAAGAGCGCAAGGTTCTCTTTGACCAGTACCACGGCAATGAGAAAGAGGTTGTAACCGGTATCGTGCAGCGTGTGGTTGGACACAATGTGAGCGTAAACCTTGGAAAAGCAGACGCTATCCTTGGTGAGAACGAGCAGGTAAAGGGTGAGACCTTCAAGCCTACTGAGAGAATCAAAGTGTACATTCTGGAAGTGAAGGATACCCCGAAAGGACCGCGCATCCTGGTATCCAGAACACATCCGGGCCTTGTAAAACGTCTTTTTGAATCCGAAGTAGCAGAGGTAAAGGACGGAACTGTTGAGATCAAGAGCATTGCACGTGAGGCTGGATCCCGTACCAAGCTTGCTGTATGGAGCAACGATCCTGACGTAGATCCGGTTGGAGCATGCGTTGGTGTAAACGGAGCCCGTGTCAGCGCCATCGTAAACGAGCTTCGCGGCGAGAAGATCGACATCATCAACTGGGATGAGAACCCGGCCATTCTCATTGAGAACGCATTAAGCCCGGCGAAGGTAATCGCTGTTATGGCGGATCCGGATGAGAAGACTGCACTGGTTGTAGTACCGGATTACCAGCTTTCCCTTGCAATCGGCAAGGAAGGACAGAATGCCCGCCTTGCAGCCCGCCTGACAGGCTTTAAGATTGATATCAAGAGTGAGACTCAGGCAAGAGAATCCGGCGACTTCTATGATTATGATGAGGAAGATGACGAGTACTACGATGAGGATGAGTACGAGGAAGCCTCCGAAGAAGCAGCTGCAGATGAGGAGGCAGAAGCTCCTGCCCAGGATGAGTCTGAGGTAACTGAGGACGCAGCAGAGAATGAAGACGAAGAATAAGATTCCCATGCGCCAGTGTACTGGCTGCAGAGAAATGAAAAATAAAAAAGAAATGATCAGGGTATTAAAAACCGCTGAGGATGAGATCGTTCTGGATGTTACAGGCAAGAAAAACGGTCGGGGAGCCTACATCTGCTTTTCCCGGGAATGCCTGGAAAAAGCAAGAAAGAACCACGGACTGGAGCGTTCTTTGAAGGCGTCTATTCCGGAAGAGGTTTATGAAAGCCTTGAGAAGGAGTTTGATAGTATTGGAGAACAATAAAGCATTATCCCTGATCGGACTGGCAACGAAGGCGGGAAAAACCGTCAGCGGAGAATTTTCCACCGAGAAATCCGTGAAGACAGGCAAAGGATACCTGGCCATTGTAGCAGGGGATTCTTCCGAGAATACAAAGAAGAAGTTCCGGAATATGTGTACCTACTACGAAGTGCCTTTATACATCCTTTCTGACAAAGAGGCCCTTGGCCATGCCATGGGCAAAGAATTTCGTGCCAGCCTTGCCGTGCAGGATGCCAATTTTGCACAGGCTATCATGAAAGTTCTGGGAAAAGAAGGCAGAGAGTGCTGAAAACCTGACACCAAAGAGGAAAAAGTATTCCCGGGAATGCTTTTAAGAGTTCCTGGTGAATAGTTTGGATTCTGGTGAAAGGGAGGCATGGCAGATGACCATCAAAAGGAGCATGTCTGCACAGGACGAAAGACCATTAAAACGAGTAGATAAGAAAAACAGACCTAAAAAAGAGATAGATACGGGAAAGGAGAAAGGAATAACATTGGAGACTCCTAAGACAGAAGAGCAGAAAGTATCAGTAAAGAAAGAAGGCGACGGTGCAGAGGCACCGAAGAAGAAAAAGAATATTATCCGCGTATACCATGCACAGAATGCAAGTGACGGCGGAAAGAACAGAAAGAAACCGGCAGGAGAGAAGAAGGCCCGTCCACAGGGCGCCCGTCCTGCAGCACAGGCAGGCACACCAGCCAAAGCTGAAGCACCTGCAAAGCCAGTGGCACAGACAAGCGCACCAAAGGCAGAGCAGCCTGTAAAGGCCCAGAGTGCACCAGCTAAGACTGAGGCTCCAAAAGCTGTAGCACAGGCAAGCGCACCAAAGGCAGAGCAGCCTGCAAAGACTCAGAATGCACAGCCGGCCAAAGCGCAGAATGAAGCATCTGCAAAACCGGCAGGCCAGCAGAACAGAAATGAGAATGGATCACGCCAGGGCGGCCAGAATTCTGATAACAGAAACGGCCAGCAGGGCGGACGAGGTTTCCGTCAGGGAGAGAACCGCGACAACAACCGTGACAACCGAGGCGGAAACGGCGGCAGATTCGGTCAGGGAAGATCCCAGGGCGGCCAGGGACAGTTCCGCGGAAACAGAAACGGTGACGGCCAGGGAAGACCTGCAAGACAGGGCGATTCCCAGAACAGAGGCCCGCGTCAGGGTGATGGAAACGGACGTAATTTCCGTCAGGGAGATAATCGTGACAACCGTAATGGAAATGGCGGCAGATTTGGCCAGGGAAGGCCACAGGGCGGCCAGGGACGTTTCGGAGGCAAGGACGAAGGACGCAGTGAGGGACGCTTCGGCGGACAGAACCACCAGGGCGGCCAGCGTTCCGGCGGCGCAAGAAGAAGCGGAGGATCCGATGCCATCTTCACACCGGAGCTGACCAAGACATCCAAGGACAGCAAGCGTGAGCGCGACAGAGAGAATAAGAACAAGAAGAAAGATTTTGATAAGACCTCAGGCGGCGGACACAGACCGAACCAGGGCGGAAGAAATCAGATGTCCAGAATTCCGAAAGCCCTTCAGAAGCCAGCTCCGCAGCCAAAGCAGGAAGAGAAGAAGCCGGAGATCAAGGAGATCACAATTCCGGAGAAGCTTACCATCCGCGAGCTTGCTGAGGCTATGAAGATGCAGCCATCTGCAATCGTGAAGAAGTTGTTTATGGAAGGCCAGATGGTAACTGTAAACCATGAGATCGATTTCGAGCAGGCAGAGGAGATCGCTCTTGGATTTGATATTATTGCAGAGAAAGAGGAGAAGGTAGACGTTATCGAGGAGCTTCTGAAAGAGGAAGAGGAAGATGAGTCCACAATGGTTTCCAGACCGCCTGTAGTCTGCGTTATGGGTCATGTTGACCATGGTAAAACCTCCCTTCTGGATGCAATCCGTAAGACAAATGTAACAAGAGGCGAGGCCGGCGGAATCACACAGCACATCGGTGCTTATGTAGTTGACATCAACGGCCAGAAGATCACCTTCCTTGATACACCTGGACATGAGGCATTTACTGCCATGCGTATGCGTGGAGCAAACTCCACAGATATCGCAGTCCTTGTAGTAGCAGCAGACGATGGTGTCATGCCTCAGACTGTAGAGGCGATCAGCCATGCAAAGGCAGCTGGCGTAGAGATCATCGTTGCCATCAACAAGATCGATAAGCCAAGCGCAAACATCGAGCGTGTAAAACAGGAGCTTTCCGAGTATGAGCTGATTCCGGAAGACTGGGGCGGAACTACCCCGTTCGTACCGGTATCTGCAAAGACTGGTGAGGGAATCGATGACCTTCTTGAGATGATCCTGTTAACTGCAGAGGTTTCCGAGCTGAAAGCCAACCCGAACCGTGCAGCAAGAGGTCTTGTCATTGAGGCTCAGCTGGATAAGGGTAAAGGACCGGTTGCCACCATCCTTGTACAGAAGGGTACCCTTCATGTAGGAGATTTTATTGCAGCAGGCGCATGCAGCGGTAAAGTACGTGCCATGATGGATGATAAGGGACGCCGTGTAAAACAGGCTGGCCCGTCTACTCCGGTAGAGATCCTTGGCCTTGGCGATGTGCCAAACGCAGGTGAGGTTCTCATGTCCTTTGAGAACGATAAAGAAGCAAAGAACTTTGCAGCAGCATTTGTTTCCGAGAACAAGAACCGTCTTCTTGAGGAAACCAAAGGCAAGCTTTCCCTGGATAATCTGTTTGACCAGATCCAGGCAAGCGATCTGAAAGAGCTTCCGATCATTGTCAAAGCCGATGTTCAGGGTTCTGTAGAGGCTGTTAAGCAGAGTCTTGTGAAGCTTTCCAATGAGGAAGTTGTAGTAAGAGTGATCCATGGCGGTGTTGGTGCCATCAATGAGTCCGATGTCAGCCTTGCTGCTACCTCAAATGCCATCATCATCGGATTTAACGTACGTCCGGATACCACAGCGAAGCAGCTTGCTGAGCAGGAGGGCGTAGACCTTCGTCTGTACAAGGTTATCTACCAGGCAATCGAGGATGTGGAAGCTGCCATGAAGGGTATGCTGGATCCGGTATTCGAGGAGAAGGTAATCGGCCATGCAGAGGTTCGTCAGCTGTTCAAGGCTTCCGGTGTCGGAACCATCGCAGGAAGCTATGTGCTTGACGGTACCTTCCAGAGAGGCTGCAAGGTCCGCATCAGCAGAGGAGAGGACCAGATTTACGAAGGCGAGCTGGCTTCCCTTAAGAGATTTAAAGATGATGTCAAGGAAGTTCGTGCGGGATATGAGTGCGGTCTTGTATTCCAGGATTTCAACGACGTAAAAGAAGAAGACAAAGTAGAAGCATATATTATGGTTGAGGTGCCGCGCTAGAGCCTGTTTGAAAAATAAAAATTGGGGGCAATGGGTATTTGCTCCCAATTTTTCATATGCTACGGGCGCACCTGTATAGGAGAGACCAATCATGAGAAAAAACAGTATCAAAAATACCAGGATCAATGCAGAGGTTCAAAAAGAACTGAGCAATATCATCCGCGGTGAGATCAAGGACCCGCGCATCCATCCCATGACATCTGTGATGGCTGTGGAGGTTGCACCGGACCTTAAGACCTGCAAGGCTTTTATCAGCGTGCTTGGCAGTGAGGAATCCAAGAAATCCACCATCAGCGGCCTGAAAAGCGCAGAAGGCTACATCCGCCGTCAGCTTGCAAAGAACCTGAATCTTCGCAACACTCCGGAGATCCGTTTTATCCTGGACGAGTCCATTGAGTACGGCGTAAATATGTCCAAGCTGATCGATGATGTGATTGAGCATGATCACTTAAGAAGCGGCGAGGAAGAAGCAGCAGACGCAAACGAGGAATAGTTCAGCAGAAGAGTGTGAAACTACAGTGTGCATGATTTTTGTGCATCGTGAAACGGCGGCCAGCGGTCAAGTGGCTGGCCGCCGCGATGAGAATAATGAGGTGAAGGAATGGAAAGAATCGAAGAAATCCTGGATGGTGTGAAGACTATGGGAATCGGCGGACATGTGCGCCCGGACGGCGACTGCGTAGGTTCCTGCATGGCACTTTATCTGTATATCAAAAAGTGGTATCCGAAGATTCACGCAGACATTTATCTGGAGAAGCCAAAGCCGGTATTCGGACATATTGCCTGCATGGATGAAGTGAAATATGAGGCAGGGGAAGAGAAGGAATATGATCTTTTTGTAACCTGCGACGTAAGTGCACTGGACCGTCTGGCTGTGGCAAGGGAGCATTTTGCCCATGCGAAAAAGACAGTCTGCATTGACCATCATATCAGCAATCCGGGCTTTGCAGATACCAATCATGTAAAGGGCGAGATCAGCTCCGCAAGTGAGGTACTGTACAGCCTTCTGGACAAAGAGAAGATCGACCTGGACATTGCAACTGCCATCTATACGGGAATGATCCACGACACAGGCGTGTTCCAGTATTCTTCCACATCCCCGGACACCATGCGCATTGCAGGTGACCTGATGGCAAAAGGTGTGGATTTCTCCAACATTATCGACCAGTCCTTTTACCAGAAGAGCTATATCCAGAACCAGGTTATGGGACGTGTGCTGGCAGAGAGCATTATGCTTCTGGACGGCAAATGCATTGTGGGCTACATGAAAATGCGTGATATGGAGTTCTACGGCGTACAGCCTGCTGACCTGGACGGAATCGTAAGCCAGCTTCGCCTGACAAAGGGCGTGGAAGTGGCAATGTTTATCTATGAGCATGCAAGCCAGCTGTTCAAGGTGTCACTTCGTTCCAATGGAAAAGTGGATGTAAGCAAGATCGCATCCTACTTTGGCGGCGGCGGCCATATCAGGGCTGCAGGCTGCGACCTGGCTGGCTCCATGTATGATGTAATCAACAATATTTCAGAACAGATCGAAAAACAGCTTTTAGGACAGGATGAGTAATGGCAGAATTTCAGGGAATTATTGTAATTCATAAAGAAAAAGGCTTCACCTCTCACGACGTGGTTGCCAAGCTTCGGGGAATCCTCCATATGAAGAAGATCGGCCATACAGGCACTCTGGACCCGGATGCAACAGGAGTGCTTCCGGTGGCTCTTGGAAAAGGAACCAAGCTGGTGGATCTTCTTACAGACAAGGAGAAAACCTATGAGGCTGTGCTTCATCTTGGCATCACCACAGACACCCAGGACATGTCGGGGGCAGTCCTGAAGGAAAGGGAGGTGTCTGTCACAGAGGAAGAAGTAAAAGAAGTGCTGAGAAGCTTTGTAGGGGAGCAGATGCAGGTTCCGCCTATGTATTCCGCCCTGAAGGTGGATGGAAAGAAGCTTTATGAGCTGGCAAGAGAAGGCAAAACCGTAGAGAGAAAGGCACGTCCGGTGTGCTTTTATGAGATAGAGCCGCTGGAAATCCATCTTCCCCTGGTGAAAATCCGGGTAACCTGCAGCAAAGGAACCTACATCCGCACCCTGTGCCATGATGTGGGGGAGAAGCTTGGCTGCGGCGGCTGCATGGAAGAGCTGCTCCGCACAAAGGTGGGCAGATTTTCCCTGGAAGAGAGCCACACCCTTTCAGAGGTACAGGCAGCTATGGAAGAAGGAACCATCCAGGATCAGATCTATCCGGTGGAACAGGTTCTGGCGGATTATCCCGCAGTTTATGCGGATTCCTACGGGGACAGGCTTTTGTTAAACGGCAATCCGCTGTCTGAGAATCTGGTAAGTCCCCAGCACAAAGAGGGCTGGGTGCGCATGTATGCCAGTGACAAAACATTTACAGGTATTTTTCAGTGGGATAAGGGGAAAAAGAAATATTATCCGGTAAAGATGTTTTGACAGGAGGATATATGGAATACCTGAAGATAGAGGGTGAGTTTCCGAAACTTGCCAACTGTGCAGTAACAATGGGAAAATTTGACGGGATCCACCGCGGGCACCGCAAGCTGGTAGAGAAGATCAAGGAGCGAAAGGCACTTGGGGAGCAGGCAGTCCTGTTTGCCATCGATGCTTCCAGCAACATGATCCTGACCAGTGCGGAGCGGGCTTCCCTTCTTGAAAAGCTTGGCGTGGATGTGCTGGTGGAATGTCAGCTGGATGACAGGATCCGGCATATGAAGGCTGAGAATTTTATAAAAGAGATTTTGATGGGAGATCTGGGGGCTTCCTATGTGGTAGTCGGGGAAGACAACCGTTTCGGCTTTGAGCGCAAAGGCACCCCAAAGCTTCTGGAAGAATTTGGAAGCAAATATGGCTTCCAGGTGGAAATCCTCTCCAAGGAGATGGACGGCCGCCGGAAAATCAGCAGTACCTTTATCAGGGAAGAACTGAAAAAGGGAAATATGGAAAAAGTAAGCTCTCTGATGGGAGCGGATTATTTTGTGGAGGGCCAGGTAGTCCACGGGCGTGGGATGGGGCATAAAGTCCTTCTTCCCACCACCAATCTTGTTCCCCCAAAGAGTAAGATCCTGCCGCCAAACGGCGTGTACGTGACAAGCTCCTATTTCGGGGAAAAGGTTTACCACGGAATCACCAACATTGGCTATAAGCCTACGGTAGGTGAGAGCTTTGTTGGTGTGGAGACTTATCTTTTTGACTGCGAGGAAGACCTCTACGGAGAAAACTGCCGTGTTGATTTTAAAAAGTTCCTGCGTCCTGAGAGGAAATTTTCCTCTCTCGAGGCGTTAAAAGCCAGACTTCTGGCAGATGCCGAAGATGGCAGGGCTTATTTTAATGAGGGAGATCATAATTAATGGCAGAAATCATACTTGGATTAATGGGCGGACTGGGACTTTTCCTGTATGGAATGCGCCTGATGAGCGACAGCCTGGAAAAGGCCGCAGGAGCCAAAATGCGAAGTATTCTGGAATTTTTTACCAAGACTCCCCTTCGTGGGATCCTGGTAGGAACCTTTTTTACCGCAATTATCCAGTCCTCAAGTGCAGCCACGGTTATGGCAGTGAGCTTCGTCAACTCGGGGCTTATGAACCTGTATCAGGCTGCGGGCGTGATTATGGGAGCCAACATCGGTACGACCATTACCTCCCAGCTGATCGCCTTTAACTTATCGGAGCTGGCGCCTGTGATCATTATGGCAGGAATCTTCATGCTGATGTTTTCCAGGAAGACCAGGGTTCAGAGAGCCGGCGAGGTGCTGGTGGGCTTTGGCATTTTGTTCATGGGGCTTACCTCCATGTCCTCTGCCATGAGTGTTCTGAAGGAATCCCCGCAGGTGGTAAATGCCATGGGTTCCCTGAACAGCCATTCCCTGGCACTTGTTACAGGCATGGCAGTAACTGCAGTACTGCAGAGCTCTTCTGCAACTGTGGGAATTATCCTGCTGCTTGCTAACCAGGGACTTCTGGATATGCGGATCTGCTTCTTTATTATCCTGGGCTGCAACATTGGAGCCTGCGTGTCTGCCTTGATCGCGGGACTTAGCGGGAAACGGGATGCCAAGAGGGCAGCTCTGATCCATCTGTTTTTTAATATCATCGGCACTGCCATCATGTATGTGGTGATTTCCATTGGGCTGGAGCCCATCACTCATTTCATAGAAACCATTTCCGGACACAATCCGGGACGTGAGGTGGCAAATGCCCATACCTTGATCAAGATCGTGGAGGTGCTGATGCTGGCACCCTTTACCAGACAGATCGTAAAGCTTACCGGCTTCTTTGTAAAAAAGGAAGAGACAAAGAACCAGGATGGCTTCTGCCTGCAGTATATTGGGGAAAAATCCGTTTATTCTCCCACAACGGCAGTGTTTGATGCTATTCAGGAGATGAGCCGCATGGGACAGCTGGCCGTTACCAATCTGGAACGCGCTATGAATGCCCTGATCACCCTGGACGAGGCGGATATCGGGGAAGTTTATGTGGTGGAAAAGCAGATTGATTTTCTCAACCATGAGATTACCAGCTATCTGGTCAAGGTGAACCAGACCACCCTTCCGGCAGAGGATGCCAAAAGCATTGGCGGCCTGTTTCATATTGTAAATGATATTGAGCGCATCGGAGACCATGCGGAAAACGTTGCAGATGCGGCAAAAGTGAGGCTGAATCAGAAAATTGAGTTCAGTCCCCAGGCAAGGGCAGAGCTTTCCGCCATGCTGGATCTGGTTATTAAGGTCACGACTTATTCACTGGATATGTTTGCACATAACAATCTGACCCATATGCAGGATATTCTGGATCTGGAGGATCAGGTGGACCAGATGGAAAAGGATCTGCAGGAGTCCCATGTTCTGCGTCTGACAAGGGGAGAATGCACGGCAGAGGCGGGAATGATCTTTTCGGATATTATTTCCGGCCTGGAAAGAGTCTCAGACCATGCCACAAATATTGCCTTTTACCTTTTGGATGAGGATCATGTGGAACGGCAGAAGGAGAAGCGGGAAGACCGCTGGAAAGATTTCTGAGTAATTTTGTGAAAAAGTGGTTTACAGAAGTTTTTTGGTATGCTATACTAGGCAAGGTGTGAACAGGAATTTTTTTGTTCACCATACAAGAGAACAGCCCATATTCAGGGGTTGGAGACTCCGACCGTCTCTTAATATGCGGCGATTACGTCCCCGCAGGAATACCTGCATGGGAGACCACTAAAATATAAGGAGGAAATCAAAATGATTTCAAAAGAAAAGAAAGCAGCAATCATGAAAGAGTATGCAAGATGTGAGGGAGATACTGGTTCACCAGAGGTACAGGTAGCTGTTCTTACTGCAAGAATCCAGGAGCTTACTGAGCATTTACAGAACAACCACAAGGATCATCATTCCAGACGTGGTCTGCTGAAAATGGTAGGTCAGAGACGTGGACTGTTAGCTTACTTAAAGAAAACAGACATCGAAAGATACCGTGCACTGATTGAGAAATTAGGCTTAAGAAAATAATTAGTATGCGGAAGGGGCGGATTTCCATCCGCCCCATTTTAAGATGTAAAGCCAGAATTTCCGAGACTTCTGAAAAGGACATTTGGTCTGAAGTGTGTTTTTCAGTCGTTTCGGACTTGTGTTCTGGCAGATGAAGATTTTATATTGAAAAGGAGAGAAGACATGTACAAAAGTTATTCCATGGAATTAGCTGGAAGAACACTTACCGTAGATATCGGACGTGTTGCGAAACAGGCCAATGGCGCAGCACTGATGCATTATGGTGATACCACCGTACTTGCTACAGCAACTGCTTCCAAGGAGCCAAGAGAGGGAATCGACTTTTTCCCGTTAAGCGTTGAATATGAAGAGAAAATGTACGCCGTAGGAAAGATCCCGGGCGGTTTCAATAAGAGAGAGGGAAAGGCAAGCGAGCATGCGATCCTTACCTCTCGTGTTATCGACAGACCGATGCGTCCTCTGTTCCCGAAGGATTACAGAAATGACGTCACACTGGTAGACATGGTTATGTCCGTTGATCCGGAGTGCAATCCGGAGATCCCGGCTATGCTTGGTTCTTCCCTTGCAACCTGCATTTCCGATATTCCGTTTGATGGTCCATGCGCAACTACACAGATCGGTCTTATTAATGGAGAGTTCATTGTGAACCCTACACTGGCACAGAAGGATGTTTCTGACCTTCAGCTGACCGTTGCTTCCACAAGAGACAAGGTTATCATGATCGAGGCTGGTGCCAATGAGGTTCCGGAGGATCAGATGATCGAAGCCATCTATAAGGCACACGAAGTAAACCAGGAAATCATCAAATTCTTCGACCAGATCATTGCTGAGTGCGGCAAAGAGAAGCACAGCTATGAGTCCTGCGCAGTTCCGCAGGAGCTGTTTGACGCCATCAAAGAGATTGTTCCTCCGGAAGAGATGGAGGTTGCGGTATTCTCCGATGACAAGCAGACAAGAGAGAACAACATCGCACAGATCACAGACAAGCTGAAAGAGGCTTTCGCAGAAAAAGAAGAGTGGCTTGCAGTTCTTGGCGAGGCGGTTTACCAGTATCAGAAAAAGACCGTTCGCAAGATGATCCTCAAGGATCACAAGCGTCCGGACGGCCGTGCCATCACACAGATCCGTCCTCTGGCTGCAGAGGTTGACATCATTCCGAGAGTACATGGCTCTGCTATGTTTACCCGTGGACAGACTCAAATCTGCACCATCACGACTCTGGCACCTCTTGCAGAGGCTCAGAGACTTGACGGACTTGACGAGTTCGAGACAACCAAGAGATATATGCATCATTACAACTTCCCGTCCTACTCTGTAGGTGAGACCAAGCCGTCCAGAGGACCGGGACGCCGTGAGATCGGACATGGAGCACTGGCTGAGAGAGCACTTGTTCCGGTACTTCCAAGCGTAGAGGAATTCCCATATGCGATTCGTACAGTATCCGAGACTTTTGAGTCCAACGGATCTACTTCCCAGGCAAGTATCTGTGCGTCCACTATGTCCCTTGAGGCAGCCGGCGTACCGATCAAGAAACCGGTTGCAGGTATTTCCTGCGGTCTGGTTACAGGTGATACAGATGATGACTATATCGTTCTTACCGATATCCAGGGTCTTGAGGACTTCTTCGGCGACATGGACTTCAAGGTAGCCGGAACTCATGACGGTATCACTGCAATCCAGATGGATATTAAGATCCACGGTCTTACAAGACAGATCGTAGAGGAAGCAATCAGACGTACCAAGGAAGCAAGAGAGTATATCCTCAATGAGGTTATTGAGAAATGCATTCCTGCACCTCGTACTTCTGTTGGCAAATTTGCTCCGAAGATCATCCAGATCCAGATCGATCCTCAGAAGATCGGTGATGTGGTTGGTCAGAGAGGAAAGACAATCAACACCATTATCGAGCGCACAGGCGTGAAGATCGACATCACAGACGAGGGTGCTGTATCTATCTGCGGTGTAGACGATAAGAATATGCAGGAAGCAAAGCGCATGGTTGAGATCATCGCTTCTGACTTCGAGCAGGGACAGATCCTTACCGGACAGGTTGTAAGCATCAAAGAGTTCGGTGCATTTGTTGAGTTTGCACCTGGCAAAGAGGGAATGGTTCACATTTCCAAGATCTGCAAGGAGAGAATCAACCGTGTAGAGGATGTTCTCACACTTGGTGATAAAGTGACTGTAATCTGCCTTGGAAAAGACAAGATGGGAAGAATGAGCTTCAGCATCAAGGATGTTCCGGCAGATGCCAAATAAGAATAAGATTTCACATTGCTGAGAGAATTTTAAGCAGCGATAATTTTAGAATGCCGGACAAAATGCCCGGCATTCTTTATATCTTGTAGGCATCATCCTGATACGAGAGATAAAAACGCGTTTAGGGCATGCACTGAATGAAATAAGGTAGGTGCAGCATAGGGCCTGCACAGCATGAATTATGTGATTTACAGGAGGAATTATGAAGAGAATCGGGAAATTTCATAAAGTAAGTAAAGAGCGCTTCGTGGCAGACTGGATGGATGCTTTTGAGGGTGCCACTGTGGAGGAAGCAGAGAAGATTTACGAGGGAATCCGTCTGCCAAGACGTGCCACAGCAGGAAGTGCGGGTTATGATTTCTTTTCCCCGGTGGATTTTACTATCAAGCCGGGTGAGACAGTCAAGTTCCCAACAGGAATCCGTGTGGAGATGGATCAGGAGTGGGTGCTGAAATGCTATCCAAGAAGCGGTCTTGGATTCAAATACCGCCTGCAGCTGAACAATACCGTTGGAATTATTGACAGCGATTATTTCTATTCTGACAACGAAGGCCATATTTTCGCCAAGCTGACCAATGACACCAATGAGAATAAGGTGGTGGAGTTAAAGGCGGACACCGGATTCATGCAGGGAATCTTTGTGGAGTATGGAATCACAGTGGATGATGATGTGACAGATGTGAGAAACGGCGGATTCGGAAGTACTACGAAGTAAGAAAAATCAGTGAGCAAAGTCCGCGGGAAATGTGAGTAAATCAGCGGATTTCGAATATTATAAACCATAAAAGCAGGCAATGTGAAAGAGTTATCAATCACAGAGCCTGCTTTTTGATTGCTTAAAAATTTTTGAAAAAGAAAATCCGGGAAATTACTCTAACGGTATTCCGGCAGCCTCTGCCTCTTTCGCATTCTGCAGTACTGTGTCAAATGCGATGGCAGCCTTATTGTACTCCTCGTCGCTCTCGATATTGGAAAGCATAGGAGCGCCTGTCTCGGTGCGGGCGAAGGAATACAGATAAACCTCGCCGTCGTGGTTCTGTCCGTTCTCATCAAGTGGAAGAAGGGCAATATACTCCTTGGCATCTACCGGGAAAATGGTCAGGATGGCGCATTCTACCTCGGTGTCGTCCTCCATGGTCAGGGTAATGGTGCTGTGCTGGTTCGGATCTGTGCTGCAGCCGCCGCAGGTGGAGCAGTCAGAACCGCCGCAGGATGCGCTGCTTCCACAGCTTCCGCAGGAATTATTCACATCTAAATCACTCATTTGAAATACCTCGCTTTATTTTTGATCAAACTGCCCAAGGCGCCTTAGAGCCTGTTTGAAAAATCATTCCTGCAGAAAGCCTTTTTCAAACACGCTCTAGGGCAGGGCAATTCGTGAATATTAAGATTGTACCAGAAAAATAAGGTTTTGTGAATAGGGAAAACTGTGTTATAATGAAGAAAGTGTTAGAATATAATTATTGTTCACAGACAATAACGGACAAAGAGTGTGATTGTGAAATATGTGAGCAATAACCATAATTTTTACAGATTGGAGAATAACATGAAGCTTGTATCATGGAACGTAAATGGAATCCGCGCATGTATCACCAAGGGCTTTGAGGAGAGCTTTGCAAAGCTGGACGCAGATATTTTCTGTCTGCAGGAGACCAAATGCCAGGAGAATCAGGTGAAGCTGGAACTTCCGGGCTATCATCAGTACTGGAACTATGCCAACCGCAAAGGCTATTCCGGAACCGCCGTATTCACGAAGAAGGAGCCGCTGTCCGTGACCTACGGACTTGGAATAGAAGAGCATGACAAGGAAGGCCGTGTGATCACCGCCGAGATGGAGGATTTTTATCTGGTGACCGTGTACACGCCCAATTCCCAGTCCGAGCTTCGCAGGCTGGAATACCGCATGGAATGGGAGCGGGATTTCCTTGCCTATCTTCTGAAGCTGCAGGAGAAGAAGCCTGTGATCTGCTGCGGGGACATGAATGTGGCACACCAGGAAATCGACCTGAAGAACCCCAAGACCAATCGGATGAATGCCGGCTTCACAGACGAGGAGCGTGCCTGCTTTACCAAAGTGCTGGAAGCTGGATTTATCGATACCTTCCGCTATTTTTACCCGGATCTGGAGGGCGCGTATTCCTGGTGGTCTTATCGTTTCAAGGCTAGGGAGAAGAACGCCGGATGGAGAATCGACTATTTTATTACGTCTCCATCGCTGAAAGAAAAGCTGGAAGATGCGAAGATCCACAGCGACATTATGGGATCTGATCATTGCCCGGTGGAACTGGATCTGAAATTTTAGATTCAAACAAGCTCTGGCAGGAAAAAAGCCTGAAACATTTAGCCGGGACGGGACATCAGACAAAGACAGGAGGGCATTAAAAGTGGCAATACCGGGAAATAAGAGCGTGGTTGTAACATCCGGTTCTCCCCTTTTACTTGGGGCAAGCCAGATGATCGATGGATATAATTTTGCAGTGGAAGCAGATGAGGACGCCAAGGTCTTTTTGCTTCTTTACAGAAAGAATGGAAAGGAGCCATTTTACGAGCTTCTTCTGGATGAGAAATACCGGACAGGACGTATTTTTTCTGTCTTTATGAAAAAATTAAATGTAAACAGCCTGGAATACAATTTTAGGATCAACGGGGAAATCTGCCTGGATCCCTGTGCCAGCAGAATCAGCGGAAGAGAGCACTTCGGGGCTCCCTGGGATACCGATCCCCACAAGGTACGCTGCGGATTCTGGTCCGGGGAAGGGTACGACTGGGAGGATGAGAAATCACCGGAAACGGATTTCGGGGACATGATCCTTTACAAGGTCCACGTCCGGGGTTATACCAAGCAGTCCAAGCTTCCTGCGAAGCTTCGGGGAACCTTTGAAGGCCTGATCCAGATGATCCCATACTGGCAGGAACTTGGAATTAACACCGTAGAGCTGATGCCTGCCTATGAATTTATGGAAATCAGCCGGCAAAAGGAGCCGGAGGGGCTGGTTTCCACAAAGGGCAAGAAGGATGAAGTAAACTACTGGGGCTATGGAAATGGACTCTATTTTGCGCCAAAGCGCTCTTACTGCGCAATGAAAGATCCCCACAGGGAATTCTGCGATATGATCAAGGCTTTCCATAAGGCGGGAATCAGCTGTATGATGGAAATGTATTTCCCGGCGGAGGCCAATCCTCTGATGGCTCTTCGGGCGCTGCAGTTCTGGAAACAGAATTACCATGTGGACGGCTTCCATGTGTTAGGCGCGGGGGCACCGCTTGCTCTGATCATGAAGGATGGCCTGCTTGCAGGAACCAAAATTCTGGCAGACGGAATGGACACAGCTACTCTTTATAAGAACCAGAAACAGAAGAAACGCTGCTTTGCAGAGTACAATCTGGGCTTTTTGCAGGATATGAGAAGATTCCTAAAAAGCGATGAGGATATGGTCCCGGCGGTGCAGTACCGGATCCGTCACAATCCGGATGACCACGGGGTGATCAATTACATTACCTGCCAGGACGGTTTTACTTTGAATGACCTTGTTTCCTATAATTACAAGCACAATGAGGCAAACGGAGAGGGCAATAACGACGGCTGCAGCTATAATTATTCCTGGAACTGCGGCATAGAAGGGCCAAGCCGGAAGCAGTGGATCCGTCAGATGCGGGAGCGCCAGATGCGGGCTGCCTTTGCAATGCTGCTGTTTTCCCAGGGGGTTCCCATGATTTACGGCGGCGACGAGATCGGCAATTCCCAGGAGGGCAATAACAATGCCTACTGCCAGGACAATCCCATTGGCTGGATCGACTGGCGGGGCCTTCGGAAAAATGCCAGCATGCTTGCCTTTGTGAAAAAGACAGTGGCTCTTCGAAAAGCCCATCCGGTTCTCCATATGAACGAGAGCATGAAAGAGGCAGATTATCTGGGCAAAGGTTTCCCGGACCTGTCCTTCCACGGTGAGCGGGCATGGTTCTGCAATATGGAAAACACCAGCCGCATGATCGGCATGATGCTGTGCGGGGAGTATGCACGGCAGGCAGATGGAACTGGAGATGACTTCCTCTATGTAGGCTTTAATTTCCACTGGGAGACAAGAAGCATGGCCCTTCCCAATCTTCCGGAGGGAATGGAGTGGAAGAAAGTAATGGATACCGGAGATCTGACCTGCGATGGCTTTTACGGGGAAAATGGCCAGGTTTATGAAAGAAGCGTGGAAATTGGCCCCCGTACTGTGGTGGTGCTTCAGGGCGTGAAGAAACCGGAACCGGAGAAGAAACATAAGGGAAAAGGAAAGAAAAGCGAAAATCCGGTATTATCAGATGCTGGAAAAGGAGCGCTGCCTGGGAATTTCGTGAAAGAAGAAAGTGTGGAAATCCCGGCAGCAGATGAGGCGAAACCAGAAAAGCCTGCAGATTCAGCTGAAAATGTAAATGGAAAGGAGGCTGGATGAGGATGCATCCGTGGCTTCACTTTAAAACAATTACCAAGCATAAGCTTATGGTCATGAGATACTGCTTCCGCATCGGGCTTTACAAGCAGGGACTGCTTCACGACCTTTCCAAGTATTCCCCGGCAGAGTTCCTGGTGGGCTGCAAATATTATCAGGGGACAAGAAGCCCAAATAACGCGGAGCGGGAGGACATCGGCGTGTCCACTGCGTGGCTGCATCATAAGGGCCGTAACAAGCACCACTATGAGCATTGGGTGGACTATGCCATAAACGATCCGGAGCACGTGATCATGGGGGCCAGGATGCCCCGCAGATATGTGGCAGAGATGGTGATGGACCGGATCAGCGCCTCCAGAACTTATCTTGGAGATGCCTATGACAATCACCAGCCGCTTGAATATTTCCTCAAAAGCAAGCCTAAGCTGTGGTTCGTCCATCCCCAGACAAAGAAGGAATTAGAAGGGCTTCTTCGCATCCTTTCTGACAAGGGCGAAGACAAGGCTCTGTGGTACATCAAAAATGTGTATCTCAAAAAAGGAAAAAAATAAATAATATAGCTTGCGCTTTTATACTCTTCTGTGGTAAAGTAGTAAATATGTAATTTGGCTGTCTGCAGACAGCAGCAACAGAGGAGGAGAAAAAGTGGTTACTACAACAGCAATAATTTTGACAGCTTTTGTGTTTTACCTGGCAATGATGATCGTCATTGGCGCGGTTTACATGAAAAAGACCTCCAGCTCAGAGGATTATTTCCTTGGAGGAAGAGGACTGAACGGATGGGTGGCAGCACTTTCCGCACAGGCCTCTGATATGAGCGGGTGGCTTCTGATGGGGCTTCCGGGAGCAATTTATTCTCTGGGATCCGGGCAGATCTGGATTGCGGTGGGACTGTTTATCGGCACCGTTCTGAACTGGGTATGCATTTCAGGAAGACTTCGTAAATACACCATCGTGGCTAATAATTCCATGACTATCCCGGCATTTTTTGAGAATCGGTACCGTGATAAGAAAAAGATTCTGCTTCTGATCTCATCTATTGTTATCGTAGTCTTTTTTCTGGTATATACAGCATCTGCCCTGGCAGCAGGCGGAAAACTGTTTAACACCGTATTCGGACTGGATTACCATGTGGCACTTGCCATTGGAGCAGCAGTTATCCTCTGCTACACCTTTATGGGAGGATTTATGGCAGTGTGCGTCACAGACTTTGTACAGGGTACTCTGATGCTTATTGGCCTTCTGGTCGTACCATTGGTAGCATATTTCCTGCTTCCTGGCAATCTGACAGATCTGATCACACAAAGTGGTGTCACTGGGGGCGCAAATGCTTACCTGAATCCTTTTATAAATGGAGACAGACCATATACCTTTGTGGAAATCTTTTCCCAGCTGGCATGGGGCTTCGGATACTGCGGAATGCCTCATGTTCTGGTAAGATTTATGGCAGTCAGAAGTGAGAAAGAGCTGAAGAAGTCTTGGGTGATCGCCATTATATGGGATTTACTTTCTCTGACAGCTGCATTTGCCATTGCGGTCATCGGCAGAGCTTACCTGCTTCCAACCATTCTTGGTGAAAATGGAGCTGCTTCTTCTGAAAGCGTATTTATTGAAATGATTCGCAAGGTATTTACTTCTCAGCTGGCACTGCCATTTATCGGCGGACTGTTCCTTTGCGGAATTCTGGCAGCAATTATGTCTACCGCAGATTCCCAGCTTCTGGTAACGGCGTCTGCAGTGTCTGAGGATCTGTATCATAACTTTATCAAGAAGGATGCAGATTCTAAGGAGATTTTAAGGGTAAGCCGTATTACGGTTATTGTGATCGCAATAATTGCTTTTGCAATCGCATGGGATCCTAACAGCAGCATTATGGGACTGGTGTCCAATGCATGGGCAGGTCTTGGAGCCGCATTTGGACCGATTGTGGTAATGTCTCTGTTCTGGAGAAGAACCAACCTTCAGGGTGCCATTGCAGGAATGGTGACAGGCGGTCTTACCGTTATCATCTGGGACTATATCCCGCTGGTGGGTGGACAGACACTTGGAACCTATACAGGGCTTTATTCTCTGGCAGTAGGTTTCCTTCTTAGCCTTGTGGTGATCGTGATAGTCAGTCTTCTTACAAAAGCGCCTTCCAAAGAAATTACAGATGAGTTTGATAAGGTTGCTGCGAAATAATAAAGTTCAAATCTAAAACTTTTATAAAAAAAGGTAGTCCTGACAGTAAAGGGCTACCTTTTTTTCTGAAAATTTGTTATAATGATATTATCTTTAGTCGGAAAGGGGCAACACAAGATGAAAAAATATGACTATTTGATCGTAGGAGCCGGACTGTTTGGAGCTGTATTTGCCCATGAGGCCACCAAAAAGGGAAAGACCTGTCTGGTAATCGACAAGCGTGATCATATCGGAGGCAACATTTACACAGAGGATGTGGAGGGAATCCAGGTGCACAGATACGGCGCACATATTTTCCACACCTCCAAGAAGGAAATCTGGGACTATGTGAACCAGTTTACAGAGTTTAACCATTTCGTGAATTCACCTATCGCAGTGTATAAGGACGAGCTGTATAACCTTCCGTTTAACATGAACACCTTCCATCAGCTGTGGGGTGTGAAGACACCTGCACAGGCCAAGGCGAAGATCCAGGAGCAGATCAGCCGCATGCACATCACGCATCCGAAGAACCTGGAGGAGCAGGCTCTGGCGCTGGTAGGACAGGATGTGTATGAGAAGCTGGTAGAGGGCTACACAAGAAAGCAGTGGGGAAGAGAGTGCAAGGATCTTCCTGCATTTATCATTAAGAGACTGCCGCTTCGCTACACCTATGACAACAACTATTTCAAAGATCCTTACCAGGGTATCCCCAAGGGCGGATACACACGCATTATCAAGAAGCTTCTTGAGGGCGTACAGGTATGCTTAAAGACCGATTTCTTTGACAACAGGGAAGAGCTTAGCGCACAGGCAGACAAGATCCTGTTTACCGGAATGATCGATGAGTTCTACAACTACTGCTATGGCGAGCTGGAATACCGTTCCCTGCGCTTTGAGACCGAGGTTCTGGATATGGGCAATTATCAGGGCAATGCGGTTGTGAATTATACCGATTATGAGGTGCCGTACACCAGAATTATTGAGCACAAGCACTTTGAGTTCGGCACACAGCCGAAGACCGTGATCACCAGAGAATATCCGGCAGCATGGGAGAAGGGCAAGGAGCCTTATTATCCGATCAACGACCCCAAGAATGACGAGCTGTTTGATAAATATGAGCGCCTGGCACTGGAAGAGAAGAATGTGCTGTTTGGCGGACGCCTTGGCATGTACCGCTATATGGACATGGATAAGGTCATTGAGGAGGCTCTGAATATGGCTGAGACAGAGCTGACCTACGAAGAGGCATAAAGGAGAGAATTATGGATACCCCAACTATCACACAATATTACAGAGAAGCAGACCCGGCGAAGCGTCTGGCGCTTTTAAATATGTCCATTGAGGCAGGAGAGGAGCCAGAGCTGAATAAGATCCGCAGGGAGCTTTGGGACATCCGTTATCAGGACAAATCCGAGCTTGGAGGGGATACCCGTGCAGACGGCCTGATCGCGCTGTGGATGCTTATGGAGTTTAACCGGGACAGCGCCAAGCGTTTTATGGGCGTGCGCGGCGGCCGCAAGGAGATCTTAAAGCAGCTGGATAAGATGAAATTTCAGGAGATCCGCGCCAAAGGCAAGGATTACGAGGATATGCTTTACCGGGAGTGCTGCCATATGGTGAAGACTTATATGGAGTTAAGTGAGTCTGACAAGGCATACAACAGCACGTTGTTCGGTATTCTCAAGATGAGCAGCGAGCAGGCGAAGGACAAGCTGAAAGCTGACATTTACCACACCGCAGTGGAGCTTCCCCAGACACTGAAGCTGGAGGAAGAATTGGGTATGATTACACGGGCTGCCCGTGAGATGTATGAGCTTCATTTCCCGGGAGAGGGAAGCCTGAGAGCCTGAAAGATTCCTGCATCTGTATGCCGCAGGAATCTGAATATGAATAAGTATCTGATTAATACCGCAGCAGTCTCCGGATCTGGAGCTGGCTGCGGTATTTATTATGCAGTTCCAGGCCAAGGCTGGCTTCGCAGGCTGCAAGAAGAGAATCATAGTAGGTGAACTGATAAATGTTGCCGGCGATCTGCATGCAGTTGTAGTTCAGAAGGGACGATATGATCTGATCCCTGGAAAAGGTGAAATCCAACTTTGCCTCAAGGAGGCGCAGAATGGTAAAGGCAGTAAAGCTGATGATAACCTGGGCGCTGACTGCCTGTCCAACCTCTTCAGAAGAAGCTGCCGGCATAGTGCTTTTGGAAATGGCAAGGGCAGATTCCATGTATGTATAAAATTCTGAGGCGGTATCTTCCACGGATGGCCGGAAGACAAATTCCTCAGGGCTCTGCCCACTTAGATGATCCCGGCTGATGCGCCTTGCCGCGTTGGAAATCGACTGGTTCAACATAGTACCACGGATAGAAAGGTCATATGCAAGAGGAATTCCCTGCTGATCTGTGAGAAACTCCATGTGGATGGCAGAGGCACTTTGCCGGGAAACTGATTTTCTCGCAGAAGCACTGCCGGTTTGGCGTGAAAATGCATAATCTGCTTCTTCATGGTGTATTCTGCTGAAATTACGGGAAATTACATTGGCAGAATGGTCATACAGCCATTTCTGAATGTCTCTTTGGTATTTCTGGATGAGCTGGAGTGCCTTTAAGAGGTCTTCCTCCTGAAATGGCGTCAGATTCTCGAAATAAGGCACCTGATTTATGGCGTCCTTCCATGGAAGCTGCGGATAGAGGATCTGGGAAATGATCAGCAGGCGGAAGATTTCTTCTATATTGTAGGAAAGGGAGAGATTCCATGTTTTGGTGCGCCAGAAAATATCAAGCTGCAGTTCCTTGTAAATGTGCTTCAAAACGCCGTAGCCTGCATTTTTCAAAGTGCGCTCGCCTGGGGAGAGGGCAGCAGTAAGGTCTACGTAAACCACAGAATTCTTCTTCTCTTCCCGTTCCTGGTTCATGTCTGCCACAACCTTTTCAAAGTGGGCAATGGGATCTGGAAATTCCTTCCGAAGCTCCTCCAGATAACCAAGGCCCATAATGGTTTTTTGTCTGGTGGCTTTTTTCTCTTTATCATAATAGGACTCTGTGATGGCCAGATAAGTGCCTTTTGGCTTTGGGGTTTTCTTTAGAAACATATGTGCGGCCTCCTTTTTTCTTTTATTTTACCATGAATTCGAAAATACAACAAGATACATCATAGAAAATGCAATAATTTTTTAGAAAAAGGCATTTCCAGGCAGGCAAGGTAAATTTAAGGGATTTGCTATTTAACATATTCTGTGAAAAAAGTCGATTGACAACCAGCTATTTGTATGTTATACATAATGTACTGACGTTAGGAAAGACTAATCAAATGGAAGCAAAAAGAGGGGATTCGTTCCCCCCTTTTTTTACTGCCTGTATTAGAATTAGCTAACTAAAGTTGCAGAACAAGAAAAAGAGTTCGGGGGAACAAGTATGATTGATAAAGACTTGCTAAGACTTCTGGGTGATAAGAAGAAGTACATTGTATATACGGTCATCAGTATGGTGATCGGGCTATGTGCCAATCTGGGAATCACCATGTGTATCTGCCAGGCAATCCGTCTGATGCTGGAACACGCAGCACCGGGGGACTATGTGCCGACGCTGCTGATCGGCATCGCGGCTTTGGTAATCCGCTATGTCTGCACCAGATGCACAGCCCGTCTGAAGGATAGTATCGGACGTGAGGTAAAACGGGATCTGCGTGCCAGCACCTACAACAAAATAATCTGTCTGGGTATGAAAAGCACCAGTGAAATGAGTATGGCAGGTCTGACCCAGGTAAGTATGGAAGGCATCGAGCAGTTGGATCTGTATTTTTCCAATTACATTCCTCAATTTTTTTATGCCATGCTGGCCCCGGTAATCTTATTTATTGTAACCGTAAGGCTGGATGCAAAAGTAGCTATTGTGCTGCTGTGCTGCGTGCCGTTGATTCCGGTGTCTATTATTGCGGTGTCCAAGTGGGCAAAGAAAATCTTTGCCAAATACTGGGACAAGTATACTGCCATGGGAGATTACTTCCTGGACAGCGTACAGGGCTTAAAAGAACTGAAGATTTTTAAGGCAGATGCCAGACAGCATGAAAAAATGAATCAGAATGCAGAAGAGTTCCGTGAGATTACCATGAAGGTTCTTACCATGCAGCTAGCCAGCACCACCATTATGGATCTGGTGGCTTACGGCGGAGCGGGAACCGGAATTGCATTTGCAGTAAGAGACCTGGCAGACGGAAAGATCACCGTGATGTCTGCAGTATTTCTGATGCTGGTAGCTGTAGACTTTTTCCTTCCCCTTCGTGCCTTCGGAAGTGCCTTCCATGTGGCCATGAACGGTGTAAGTGCAGGGAAGAAGATTATTTCCCTGTTGGAAATGGAAGAACCCAAGTGGGGAAGCGAATCCGTAACCGGAAATGAGGTTGTGCTGGATCACGTAAGCTTTTCTTATGATGGAAAAAGAGAAGTATTAAAAGATGTGAACATGACTTTCCCGGAAAAAGGAATGACTGCGATCGTAGGCGAGTCCGGTTGCGGCAAATCCACCATTGTAGGATTGATGAATGAAAACCTGATACCGCAAAAAGGCTCTGTATCAGTGGGAAACACAAAACTTGGCCAGCTGTCACGGGCAGACTATTATAGCCATCTGGCTGTGGTCAGCTGTAATACCTATATTTTTAATGATACTGTGCGAAACAACTTCTGTCTGGCATCTCCATGGGCTACGGACGAGCAGATGGAAGCTGCCTTAAAGAAAGTGAATCTGTGGAAATTCATAGAAGAAAACGGTGGGCTGGACAAGAGCATTTCCGAGGATGCAGCCAATATCTCCGGCGGACAGAAGCAAAGACTGGCACTGGCTGTAAATCTTGTGGCAGATAAAGACATTTACATCTTCGATGAAGCCACCAGCAACATCGACATCGAAAGTGAAGAGATCATTATGAAAAACATCAAGGCACTTTCCAAAGAAAAGAATGTGATCGTCATTTCCCACCGTCTGGAAAATATCGTACCTGCTGACCGGATCTATTATCTGGAAAGCGGAAAAGTAAAAGAATGTGGAAATCACCAGTCCCTGATGGAGGCAAAGGGTGGCTATGCAGTGCTTTACCGCAGACAGAAAGAACTGGAAAAGGGATATGTGGAGGTGAGCGCATGAATCAGGTAAAACAGACACTTCGAAGAAGTGGAATCAGTATTATGGCCCATCTGATCAGTCTTCTGGGAAGCTTTGCGGCAGTCCTGATCCTGGCTGTCATAAACGGAAGCATCGGTTATCTTTGCGCCATGAGCGTAACACTGTTCGGCGCACTGGGCGTAGCCAAGGCACTGGGGGAACCTATCTGGCTTTCTTATGAATGGATCATCGCTCTTGCAGTAGGATGCGGAATTCTTCGCGGACTGCTTCGCTATATTGAGCAGTACAGCAACCATTACATTGCCTTTCATCTGCTGGCCATTTTGAGAGACAAAATTTTCGGCGTACTTCGAAAGCTCTGTCCGGCCAAGCTGGAAAGCAAGCAAAAGGGAAGCATCATTGCCATGCTCACATCTGATATTGAAACACTGGAAGTATTTTATGCCCATACCCTGTCACCAATCTGCATTGCCATTCTTGTATCTTTTAGCGTATGTTTGTTTACCTGGCTTGCGGCAAGCCCGTGGCTGGCACTGGTGGCATTGATTGGTTATCTGGTGATCGGCATTGTGGTGCCTATGATTTCTTCCGCAGCATTAAAAGAGCCTGGTGTTACCTATCGAAGAGAGTTTGCTTCTTTTAATGCCTATTATCTGGATAGTATTAAGGGAATTAAAGATATTTTATTCCACAATGCAGGAGAAAATAGAGAGCAGGAAGTTAACCGCAGATCAGAATGCCTTCTGGAAGAGACAAGAAAAATGAAAGAGGAAACCGGAAAAGCGTCAGCAATCACAGAACTGGCTGTTTCCGTTTTTGTAATGCTCACATTGATCGCAGGAATCGTTCTGGTCTATACCGGCAATTTGACTTCTGGAAAAATGATCATTGGCGTGGTTGCCATATTTGGAAGCTTCGGACCGGTAGTGGCCATCTCCGCTCTGCCTGGTAATCTGACCCAGACCTTTGCCAGTGGCGACCGTGTCCTGAATCTTCTGGAGGAGGCACCTGCTGTAGAAGAAATCACAGATGGAAAAAATATTACATACGAAAATCTGGAAGTGAGGAAGCTTTCCTTTGCCTACCAGAAAAATGAACCTGTCTTAAAAGATGTGTGTATGCAGGCACAAAAAGGCGAGATCGTAGGAATCATCGGAGAAAGCGGCTGCGGAAAATCCACACTGTTAAAGCTTTTGCTTCGTTTCTGGTCAAAAGACAGCGGGGAAATCCTGTTTAACGGAACCGACATCGAAAAGATCAACAGTGACAATCTTCTGGACAATGTGACCATGGTAAGCCAGGTGACCTATCTGTTTGACGATACCATCGAAGAAAACTTAAGGATTGCAAAGCCGGATGCTACCCAGGTGGAAATGGAACAGGCCTGCCGTCTGGCATCGGTGCATGACTTTGTTATGAGTCTTCCAAATGGCTATCAGACGAGAGTGGGAGCCATGGGAGATGCCTTATCCTCCGGTGAAAAACAAAGACTGGGACTGGCAAGAGCATTCCTTAGCGGACGGCAGCTGATTCTGCTGGACGAGCCAACCAGCAACGTGGACAGTATCAATGAGGGAATCATTCTCAAGGCACTGGCACAGCAGAAGAGCAAAAAGAGCATTATTCTGGTTTCACACCGGGAATCCACAATGGCTATTGCAGACCGGATTTATAAAGTGGAAAACGGTTATATGACAGAAGCTACAAAATAAAAAAGAGAGGAACCTAAAATGAAGAACAGCGCATTTAGAACCATGATAGTAACAGGAGTACTGTGATGTCCGGCGGAAGCGGCCAGACAATGGAAGGAAAGATCACAGGCGTTCAGGCAGTATCTGTAACACGTAAGGTGTGCGGAATGGCAATGTCCAATGTAGAACTGTCCTTAACCTATGGCCTTACCCCAGCTGTACAGATGGACGCTGCAGCAGAAGAAGCAAAAGTGGAAACAGAAGAAGCTACAGAAGAAGCTACAGAAGAAGCTGCAGAAGAAAAAGCTGAGCCAGAAACAACCTCTGCAGAAAAAGAGCAGTAAAGAAATTTAACCAACCATATGGCGGCTGTCCGATTACATCGTGCAGCCTGCCATACTTTTTATTCTCGCGCCTGAAATTTTAAATATAAGATGGAAGAAAACAGGAAAGTATGATATATTAGTAGAAAAGGAGAAATATGTGACATTGAGGTTTGAATGGGACGAAGAAAAGAATCAGATTAATCAGAAAAAACATAAGATATCCTTTGAAACAGCAGCATACGTATTTGAAGATGAAAATTACATTGAAATGTACGATTTCGAACATAGTATAGAGGAAGACCGTTATATAGCAATTGGGTGTGTCGGTGATGTATTATTTGTTGTTTTTACTGAGAGAAAAGACAATATCCGGCTAATATCCGCAAGGCTTGCGACAGAGACTGAAAGGAGGCTTTATTATGACCAGAACATTTACTATTGAAAAAGGACAGAAACCAACACAGGAACAGCTGAAAGAGGTTATGGAAGCCAAAAAGTATCCAATCGTAGCAGATGAAGATGCCCCGGAATTATCTCCTGCAATGTATAAAGCTTTAAAAAGCTGTGTGATACAACGCAACAGAAAGAAAAATGCATAGCCAAAATGACAGGGATCCGGCATTGCCGGGTCCCCAATTATTTATATTGCGCTTATCAGCGCGAAGATGGTATAATATACCTTATGAATAAAGTCCGGGCATAGTTTTTGCAGGCCTGGATATGATAGAAAATAAAACCAATCTGGCGGCATTGTCTCCAGACTGGACTTTCGGAGGAAAAAATGAAAACAGAAAACATTCCTGCATACGAAGTTGTAAAACAAGAAAATCTTACAGACATCCATTCCACAGGCTATCTGCTCCGCCACAAGAAAACCGGAGCAAGGCTGATCCTGATCGAGAACGATGATGAGAACAAGGTATTTTCTATTGCGTTCCGCACCCCTCCTGCCAACAGCACGGGAGTTCCCCACATTCTGGAGCACAGCGTACTCTGCGGTTCCCGCGAGTTCCCGCTGAAGGATCCATTTGTAGAATTGGTAAAGGGTTCTTTGAACACCTTTTTAAATGCCATGACCTATCCGGACAAGACCTGCTATCCGGTAGCAAGCTGCAATGACCAGGATTTCCAGAACCTGATGCATGTGTATCTGGATGCTGTTTTTTATCCCAATATCTATAAGAAAGAAGAAATCTTCCGTCAGGAAGGCTGGAGCTATCATCTTGAGAATAAAGAAGGTCCTTTGACCTACAATGGCGTTGTATACAATGAGATGAAGGGGGCATTTTCTTCCCCTGACGAGGTTCTGGACAGGCAGATTAAGAGCAGCCTTTTCCCGGATAATACTTATGGCGTGGAATCCGGAGGCGACCCGGAGAATATTCCAGAGCTTTCCTATGAGGAGTTCCTGAATTTCCACCGCACATATTATCATCCTTCCAACAGCTATATATATCTTTACGGAAATATGGATATGGAGGAGAAGCTGCGTTTTATCGATGAAAAATATCTTTCCGCTTTTGATGCTCTTGCTGTGGATTCCCGCATTTTGGAGCAGGCTCCATTTTCTCAGGTGAAGGATCTTGAGGAAGAGTATCCTGTGGCTGAGAATGAGGACGAAGAGGATAATACTTATCTTTCCTTTAATATGGTTGTGGGAAATGCTATGGACAGCATGCTTGGAGTAGCATTTGATGTGCTGGATTATGCGCTTCTTAGCGCTCCGGGAGCTCCGCTGAAGAAAGCACTTCTGGATGCACAGATCGGTAAGGATATTTATGGCTCTTATGACGATGGAGTTTTGCAGCCATTCTTCTCTATTGTGGCAAAGGGTGCCAAGACCAGCCAGAAAGAAGAATTTGTATCCACTATCCGAAAATGTCTTCAGGACATTGTGAAGAATGGAGTTGACAAAAAAGCGATTCTTGCGGGAATCAATTATATGGAATTCCGTTACCGCGAGGCTGATTTCGGTTCCTATCCAAAGGGACTGATGTACGGTCTTGATATTTTGGGAAACTGGCTCTATGATGATGAAAATCCTTTTGCCCAGGTGAAGCTTCTTGCCATTTATGACAGACTGAAGGAAGCAGTTAACGAGGGATACTTTGAAGAAATTATCCGGAAATGGCTTCTTGATAATACCCACGGCACCATCCTTACCCTGATTCCAAAGCGTGGCCTTGCTGCCAAAAGAGAGAAGGATCTGGAGGAGATGCTTGAGAAGTACAGAAGCAGCCTTTCTGATGCAGAGCTGGAGAAACTGGTAAGAAAAACAAAAGCTCTTGAAGCATATCAGGAATCTGAGGAGAATCCGGAGGATCTGGAATGCATCCCTATGCTTAAACGCTCCGATATCCGAAGAGAGGTTGAGGGATTTTCCAACGAAGAGCTTGCAGTGGACGACAGCCTGTTTTTGTATCAGGATGTATGTACCAATGGAATCGGCTATGTGAATGTGATGTTCGAAATCCGGGATATGGAAGTGGAGAAGGTACATTACCTTGGTCTTCTGAAATCCGTTCTTGGCTATGTGGACACCAAGGACTACACCTACGGACAGCTGTTCAATGAGATCAATGCCAGAACAGGTGGAATCCAGTGCGGTGTCGATGTTTTTGACAAGGCAAATGATCCGGAAGTATTCCGCACCATGTTCACTATCCGAGGCAAAGCGCTTTATTCCCAGATGGATTTTCTTTTCCAGATGATGGGAGAGATCTTAAATACATCCAGGCTTACGGATATCAAACGTCTCCGTGAGATCATCGGAGAACTCAAGTCCAGAGGACAGGCCTCCCTGATCGGCGCAGGCCATCAGACTGCCGTGCTCCGCGGCAGCTCCTACGCATCTCCTATGGCGAAATTCCAGGACGAGATGGCTGGAGTGGGCTATTACAAATTTGTGGAGGATCTGGACAAGAACTTCCAGGAGAAAAAAGACGAGATCGTGGCAGGACTTCTGAATGCAGTGGAGGAGATCATCCGCCCGGACAGCTTTATGGTAAGCTACACAGGAGAAAGAGAATCTGTGGAGCAGATCCAGAAGCTTTGCGGGGAACTGAAAAAGAGCCTTCCAGAGCGCACCAGAGAGGTTCCTTCCGTTTCTATTACCTGTGAGAAAAAGAATGAGGGCTTCAAGACCTCCGGCCAGGTGCAGTACGTGGCAAAATGCGGAAACTTTGTAAAGAAGGGCTACGCTTATACTGGTGCCCTTGAGATTCTGAAGGTGGCTTTAAGCTACGATTACCTCTGGATCAATCTTCGTGTGAAAGGCGGCGCATACGGCTGCATGAGCGGATTCAGAAGAAGCGGTGAGAGCTACTTCGTATCCTACAGAGATCCGCATCTTCGCCGCACCCTGGAAGTTTACCAGGGCGTACCGGAGTATGTCCGCACCTTCCAGGCAGATGAGCGTGAACTGACCAAATACATTATCGGAACCATCAGCGGCAAGGATGTTCCAAGAACACCGCAGTCCCAGGGGACACTTGGCAGAATGGCATATTTCCGCGGCCTGACTGTAGAGATGCTGCAGAAGGAAAGAGATCAGATCTTAGACGCCACAGTGGAGGACATCCATGCACTGGCACCGCTGATCGAAGCCATTCTTGCAGACGACCAGATCTGCGTTGTGGGAAGCGAGAGCGCAGTGGAGAAGGCGAAAGACGTATTTATGGAGACAAAGCCGCTGGTAAGCTGCTAAGTACAGCGCAGCAGATAAAAGGTACCTTTTGCCTGCTGCGTCCATTTGTTAAGAAAGAAGAGGATATATTTTCATGACACCAGATTTTAAATCCGGATTTGTAGCAATTATCGGGCGTCCGAATGTGGGCAAGTCTACCCTGATGAACCATCTCATCGGGCAGAAGATCGCCATCACATCCAAGAAGCCCCAGACCACAAGGAACCGTATCCAGACCGTTTACACCTGCGACAAGGGACAGATCGTTTTCCTGGATACCCCAGGTATCCACAAGGCGAAGAACAAGCTTGGAGAGTATATGGTCGCAGTGGCAGAGCGCACTCTGAAAGAGGTGGATGCCATTATGTGGCTGGTAGAGCCTTCTACCTTTATCGGAGCAGGTGAGCGCCACATTGCCGAGCAGCTTCAGGGCGTTGGCGTGCCGGTAATTCTGATCATCAACAAGATTGATACAGTAAAGAAGGAAGAAATCCTTCCGGCAATTGATACTTACCGCAAGATCTGCGACTTTGCAGAGATCATTCCCTGCTCAGCACTTCGGGGACAGAATACAGAGGACATTATCGACAGCATTCTGAAATACCTTCCATACGGACCAATGTTCTATGACGAGGACACTGTGACAGACCAGCCTCAGCGCCAGATCGTGGCAGAGGTGATCCGTGAGAAGGCCCTTCATGCACTGGATGCGGAGATCCCTCACGGAATTGCTGTGGCCATCGATAAGATGAAGGAGCGCCCGGGCAAAAATCCTATGGTGGATATTGAAGCCACCATTATCTGCGAGCGGGATTCCCACAAGGGCATCATCATCGGAAAAGGCGGCGCCATGCTGAAAAAGATCGGCAGCAACGCCAGATTCGAGCTGGAGCGCATGCTGGACTCCAAGGTGAACTTAAAGCTTTGGGTAAAGGTAAAGAAAGACTGGCGCGACAGCGACTTTATGATCAAAAACTTTGGATACGATAAGAAGGAAATCTGAAAATGAGTGATCTGATCACGGTACAGGGAGTGGTGTTATCTGCCCAGCCCGTGGGAGAGTATGACAAGCGGATCGTTCTTCTTACCAGGGAGCGGGGAAAAATTTCCGCTTTTGCAAAGGGGGCAAGACGGCAGAACAGTCCATTTATGGCAGCAGCCAATCCCTTTGTATTCGGGAATTTTACCCTTTTTGAGGGGCGCAGCAGCTACAATCTGAACCAGGTGACCGTGACCCATCATTTTGTGGAACTGGCATCCAGGCAGCCGGGAATCTACTATGGATATTATTTCCTGGAGCTTGCGGATTACTTCGGACATGAGGGGACGGATGAGAAGAATATGATGAATCTTCTTTACCTGACTGTGAAAGCCCTTCTGAATCCGGAGCTGGATCCGCGGCTGGTGCGGTGCATTTTTGAGCTTCGCACTATGGCGGAGCAGGGACTGATGCCGGAGCTTTTTCGCTGTGTGCACTGCGGCGAGGAAATCGCGGGCAAAGAGAATCTGTTTTTTTCCCAGGAGGCACATGGAATTCTGGATGGAGACTGTCTGAGAAAGGCGGATGCGGCGGAGGCAAGAAGCGCAAGGCGGATTTCCCCGGCAGTGCTTTATACCATGCAGTATATTGTCAGTTCGCCTATGACCCGGCTTTATAATTTCACGGTGACAAAGGAAGTGCTGCGGGAACTGGAGCACCACATCCGCACCTACGTGGCCGCAAACACGGACAAAAGGTTCAAAAGCCTGCAGATTCTGGAGGTTATGATCTAACAAAGTGCCGGAATGTACGGAATTGAGTACGCGTTATAACTTTACAAAAGCAGAAGTAACGAGTATAATGATTAAAAATCATCTATCAAACAATGAGGAGAGATATCATGGAAAAAACAATGGACAAGATTATTGCTCTGGCGAAAGCAAGAGGATTTGTTTACCCGGGTTCTGAGATTTATGGCGGCCTTGCCAATACATGGGACTACGGAAACCTTGGCGTAGAGCTTAAAAATAACGTAAAGCGTGCATGGTGGCAGAAATTCATTCAGGAATCTCCATACAATGTAGGTGTTGACTGTGCCATTCTGATGAACCCGCAGACCTGGATCGCTTCCGGACATCTTGGCAGCTTCTCCGATCCTCTTATGGACTGTAAAGAATGCCACGAGCGTTTCCGTGCAGACAAGATTATCGAGGACTACAGCCAGGAGAACGACATTACACTTGAGAGCTCTGTAGACGGCTGGTCCCAGGAAGAGATGAAGAATTTCATCGAGAAACACAATGTTCCATGTCCTTCCTGCGGAAAACACAATTTCACAGATATCCGTCAGTTCAACCTGATGTTCAAGACCTTCCAGGGTGTAACAGAGGATGCTAAGAATACTGTATATTTAAGACCGGAAACAGCTCAGGGTATTTTCGTAAACTTCAAGAACGTACAGAGAACCTCCCGTAAGAAGATTCCGTTTGGTATCGGCCAGATCGGTAAATCCTTCCGTAACGAGATTACACCTGGAAACTTCACCTTCCGTACCCGTGAGTTCGAGCAGATGGAGCTTGAATTCTTCTGCGAGCCAGACACAGACCTTGAGTGGTTTGCATACTGGAAGAGCTTCTGCCTGAACTGGCTGCATTCTCTTGGCCTGAAGGATGAGGAAGTTCGTTACCGTGACCATGACAAAGAGGAGCTGAGCTTCTACAGCAAGGCTACCACAGACGTTGAGTTCCTTTTCCCATTTGGATGGGGCGAGCTCTGGGGAATCGCTGACAGAACAGACTATGACCTGACTCAGCATCAGAACGTATCCGGACAGGATCTTACCTATTTCGACGATGAGAAGAAGCAGAAATACATTCCATATGTAATCGAGCCGTCACTTGGTGCTGATCGTGTGGTCCTGGCATTCCTTTGCAGCGCATATGACGAGGAAGTCCTGGATGCAGAGAAGAACGATGTTCGTACTGTCCTTCATTTCCATCCGGCACTTGCTCCGGTTAAGATCGGTGTGCTTCCGCTTTCCAAGAAGCTGAATGAGGGCGCCGAGAAAATCTATGCACAGTTATCCAAGAAATACAACTGTGAGTTCGATGACCGTGGAAACATCGGAAAACGTTACAGAAGACAGGACGAGATTGGTACTCCATTCTGTGTAACCTATGACTTTGATTCCGAGACAGATGGAATGGTTACTGTACGTGACCGTGATTCCATGGAGCAGGTTCGTATTAAGATCGACGAGCTGGATGCTTACTTCGCAGATAAATTTACATTCTAAGATGAGGAAAACCCATTTAGCTGCACTGTGAATTGTTTAATGCGGTCAGGCATTTTGTAATGCGCGGACGGACCAATAAAGTGAATAAAAGGGGGCTGACTTTCTATCTGTATGGGAGGTTAGTCCCTTTCATCTGTTATGAAATACCATGGATGAAACTTAGCTGGATATATTTATGGTGTTGTCCGTAGTGGCAGTTAAGTTCTTTGGATTTTGGGAGTTATGAGGAAATGAAGAAACAACGTTGGACGTGTATTGATATTTTGAAATGTCTTGCTGCTCTTGCTGTTGTGGAGATTCATAAGCCACTGAAGGTGCAAAGCGGAGCGGAACTTTTGATTCTGTGTCGGTTTGCAGTGCCGGTTTTCTTTATGATCACTGGTTTCTTTTACTCAGAAACAGTGGCACACAGGCGGGAGCTTAAGCAGATTGGAAAAATCCTTACGATTACCATAGGAGCTAATCTGTTTTACTTGATCTGGAAGGTTCTGTTGGCTCTGGAAAATGGAAATAATATAAAAGATGCACTGCTGGCCAGGTTTGAAGAAAGAATGCCAGAAGATTTCATTTTATGGAATTTTTCCCCACTGTCCCCACATTTGTGGTATTTACAGGCGCTTGTGTATGTGCTGGTGATCGCATTTATTGTAGAACATTTAGGCTTAAGGAAGCTTGCATATCTGGCAGTTCCGGTACTGTTGGCAGGAAACCTGATAAAGGGAAATTATTCTCTGCTCCTTCTGGGAAAAGATTATTGCCATGTTTATTATGCGAGAAATTTTCTGTATTGTGGCCTGCCCTTTTTCTGGCTGGGCTGCCTGTTTGGAGAGAGAAAAGAAGCTTTGGAGGGCTGTCTTGACAAAAAGAAAATGACATTGCTTTTGGGCGGTATTCTGGTTTTCTGGAACATGGCACTTATGGAGCAAAGATGGCTTACGAAAATGAATGCTCTTGGAACAGAAGAAGAGTATGGTGGAACCATTTTTCTGGCAGTCTGTATCTTCCTTCTTTTTATAGGATGGCAGAATTTTTATAAGGAAAATGTGGTAACCCGGATAATGGCAAAAATCGGGAAAGATTATTCTATGCTGATCTATGTTTTGCATTATGCGGTGCTGCAGGCGCTATCAAAGTGCTTTAAAGGCAGGCATACTATGCTGGCAAGAGGATACAGACAGTATGGGATGATGTTTGTTTTTGCGGCTACCGTGGTATTGGTGGCGGCTTATGGAGCTGCGAAGAGAAAATTGAGGGAGAATTCTACTGTTAAAGTAGGGAATGCTGTACTGGAGCGTGTTTGAAAAAACATTCCTGTAAGTAGACAATAAAAATATCCTGAACAAGTGATAAAATCTGTGTAATGGGCAGTGCACTTGTCAGGATATTTTGTATTTTTATATTGTTTGCAGGCTGCTTTGAACAACAGTATTTGCAGTTTATGTGCAGAAGGCCTTTTTAAAACGGGTTTTAGAACACCTCAATGGTATACGCAGTCTCAAACATCTCGTCCATTTTCAGATGGTTGATAAATGGTTTTTCAGAAAGATCCCCTGTAAATCCACAGTCATCACAGCGGCCCATCCATGGCTCCAGGCATACAAAGGGTGCGTCCTGGGAAGCGGACCAGATGCCGAAGTTCGGGAAGCCCAAGCAGCGCATTTCCAGATAAGGAGTGCCGTCCGGAAGTGCAATTCCGGCCTTGGTGATCTGGTTGTCAAATACCAGCGCATCATGGTCAAACATATGGTCATCAATCTGACAGGTACCATTCTCCAGTTTGAGAGTGGCTTCTTCATCTGCCTTGGCTGTGCCGGTCTCAGGATCCAGAAGAAGGTAGGTAAGGCTGTCCTGTCCGTCAAAGGTCAGGCGGTAATCGCTTCTCTTGGTGTCTGGCAGAACCGGGACATTAAACGCCGGATGTCCGCCGATGGCGAAATACATGTCCCCTTCGCTGTTGTTTGCCACCTTCCAGCTGACGGTAAGAGTGTGGCCCTTCAGAATGTGGCGGATGCGCAGCACGAAGTCAAAAGGATAAACCTTACGGGTGTCTTCGGTAGAACGGATCTGATGGGTCACGGAATCCGGTGTGGAATCAATGCAGGTGAAATCCGTATCCCTGGCAAATCCGTGCTGCTTGGAAGCATATTCCTGTCCGTGAATGCGATAATGGTTGTTGTAATGCTTTCCTACATTAGGGAATAGAACCGGCGCATGACGTCCCCAGAATTTGGGATCTCCCTGCCAGATCACTTCCCTGTCTTTTTCTTTATCATAGATACTTACAAGCTCAGCGCCATGGTCGTCGATGGTCACTTTCAGAAAATCATTTTCGATAATTCGTTTCATGATGAAAAACCTCCGTGTGTGATGTTGGGTATATTATACTACGGCGGGTGAAATTTGTATATCCTATTTAAATATATATGTATTTTATATTTATGTGCAAAATGATAATATAATTGTATGGATACCTTGAAAAGAACGGAAACAAACTTTAATTGCGAAGCTATTCATTATCTGCTATATTTTATGGTAGAGATAACGGAGGAGAAACATGATACATATAGCTATTGTAGAAGATGAAGAGAAGTATAGAAAACAGCTGAGGGAATATATTGAACAGTATTGTGAGAAATCCGGTAAGCAGATACAGACTTCTTTTTTTCAGGACGGGGAAGACATAATCGAAAATTATACAGCGGATTTTGACCTGATTTTCATGGATATTCAGATGCGCTTTATGGATGGAATGACAGCTGCCCGTGAAATCCGAAAATTAGACAAAAAAGTAATTCTGATGTTTATTACCAGCATAGCAACCTACGCCATTGAAGGTTATGAAGTAGATGCTCTGGATTATATTCTGAAACCATTGTCCTACAATATGTTTGAGCAGAAGCTGAACCGTGCTCTTTTAAGAGTGGATGGACAGGAAGAACATTATTTTCTCATTCAGACAAGTGAGGAAACATTAAGGATTAAGGTAACGGAGATCCATTATATAGAAAGCCACAGCCACATTATGGCCTATCATCTTCCTGACAGAATCCTGGAAAGCAGGGGAAGATTAGATGATCTTGAAGAACAGCTTTCCCCCTATGGATTTTACCGCAGTAACCGGGGATATCTGATCAATCTTCATTATGTGACCGGGGTTTCAGACGGCTGTTGTATAATAGACGGAAACATGCTTCCGGTAAGCCGAAGGAAAAAGGCAGAGTTCATGGAGAAGCTGTCACAGATACTTTAATTTTACCCAGAGGAGGTCTTAGCATGGAAAAAATGCCGCTTCTTGGTGCGCCGGGGTATTATTGTGCCCTGGGTTACTGGATGGCAGCTGTATTATTTGGCTATGAGAATAAAAGGAAACATACAGCCGGCATCACCGTACTGCTGCAGATTGTATTTCTTGTCTGCATCATAATCTTTTCAGTTGTGACGGACACAAACCTTGCAATTTATTTTTTGCCCTGCTTTGCGTTTGCCATATTGCTGCTGTTTTTGATGCTGTATCTGACATGTGAGATGCCGCTGAATAATATATGCTATTTTACAATCCGGTCATTCATTCTCGGAGAATTTACATCGTCCCTGGAATGGCAGCTGGAAATCTATTTCCGTGAGAAAATCGCGCCGGGAAATACAATCCTTTTTAGCGCTGTTTTCTTGCTGGCAGTACATAGCGGTTCTGTGGTGATCGTAAATCTCTTCGAGAAGAGATACAAAGAGAGCAACTTCAGGCTGCACATCGGGAAAAAAGAACTGGCACATGCATCCCTGATCGCAGTATCCTTTTTTCTCTTCAGTAATATCAGTAATATATTTAAGAATACACCCTTCAGCAGCAGTGTCCTGTCGGAAATTCTTCTGATCCGGACGCTTGTAACCTTGGGAGGGGTTATTATGCTGTATGCCTATCATATGCAGCTGCAGGATATTAAGGATAAACTGGAGATTCAGATGCTTCGGCAGACTATGGATGCACAGTATGCCAATTATCAGATGTCCGAGCAGAGTGTTGCTCTGATCAATCAGAAATATCATGACCTGAAACATCAGATCGAATTTCTGAAATCTGATATTTCCTCCGATGAGAAAATGCAGTATCTGAATGAAATGGAACAGGATATCCAGGCTTTTGAAGCGCAGAACCATACGGGAAACCACATTCTTGACACAATCCTTACTGCCAAAAGCCTTCAGTGCCAGAACGAAAATATACAGCTCACCTGTGTGGCAAATGGAAAATATATTGAATTCATGAATCCCATGGATATCAGTGCGCTTTTTGGAAATATGCTTGATAATGCAATCGAAGGTGTTTCTAAAGTAGAAGAGAAAGACAAGCGCTGGATTCATGTAAGTATACGCAGAAAAATGGATTTTTTGGTCATTTGTGTAAGCAATAGCTATCAGGGGGACATTTCATTTTCTCATGGAATGCCGGTCACACAGAAAGAGGATAAACGTTACCATGGATATGGCACCAAGAGTATCCGGAATATTGTCAGTCAATATGGCGGGACAGTAGTTTTTCGCGCTGAAAAAGGATGGTTTGAAGTGAAAGCTACATATGATTTTAATTCACTGAATCAAGCAGGTCAGCTATAAACTGGTCTGCTTTTTTTGTCTTTATTTACCATTGGGGACACAAAGGATGCCATTGGGGTAATTTCCCGCAGGAGTACTTGAGATATGCTATAAAAGATACATAAAATATATTCCTGGGAAGAATTTTTTACATCAATTATTGAGGAGGAGAAAATAATGCCCCATGCAAAATTATGGAGAGCAGTGATACAGAAACGGTTTATGTAAAAACCTGGTGGCAGAATACAATTCTGGGTGTGGAAATCGGACTGGGCATACTGACAACTGTATTTGGAATTTTATATGTTTTACAATTATGGAAAAAGAAAAAGGAGCAGGCGTAATTATGAGGGAACATCTTGCAAATCATACATTTGGATTTTATCTGTCAATATCAGCCGGTATTTTATCTGTTGTCAGCCTGCTGTTTTATCTTGGAGCCGACAATCAGGGAGCTGCTGTGCTGCCGCTGATCGTATGCTCAATTCTTGCAGAAGTGGCAGGAATTGCGATTAACAGATTTACCGGCAAAGCCGGAGTGCTTATGCTGATACCAACTGTGAATGCATTGCTTTTTTCGGCGGCTATTATTTTAAGTATCATTCCGCAGGTTGACAGTTTGGGATATCTGGTTTCAGGTTTATACAGTTTTGAAGATATGAAAGCATTTATCCTTTATGCAGTATTTGCGATTCTTACATGGCTGGGATATCTGGCGGCATCCTTTATGGATATGCAGAAATAAAATATTTGAAGGGGTTTGGCTTATGTTACGTATTAATGAATTTAAAATCGAAAATCTGTCATCAGATTGCTTTACAGACAATCCGGCACCTGTATTTTCTTTTTCCATGATAAGCTCAGAGAAAAATGTTTTACTGAAAAAGGCAATTCTGTCTGTGAATAACTGGATGGAAGTGTTTGAGAGACAAACCGGGCTTGTTTATGAAGGACCTGAGCTGACTCCCTTTACCAAATATCTGGCAATACTGGAAATTACGGACGATCATGGGGAAACTGCGAAAGCTTCCCTGGAATTTGAAACCGGTTTTATGGAAAGTAAGTGGAAGGCTGCCTGGATAACAGATGGTTCCTATCAGTTTAAAGAGCGAAAAAAATCGCCAAGACCGATGACCTTCAAAAAGGATTTTTCCATAAAAGGAGAAATTGAGCAGGCGAGAATTTATTCTACAGCTCTTGGAATCTATGAACTGGAACTCAATGGGCGTAAAGTTGGTGATGAATATTTTGCACCTGGCTATACCTCCTATAAAAATCAGCTGCAGTATCAGATGTATGATATTACAGAATATCTTCAAAAGCAGAACCTGCTTATGGTAATTGTAGGTGGAGGCTGGGCTGTGGGTTCATACACCTACAAAAGAATGAACCGGATTTATGCAAAGCGTCAGGCATTTCTTGGGGAGATACATATCCGGTATAAGGACGGCAGCCATGAGATCATTGGCACAGATGAGACATGGAAGGTTACAGAAGAGGGAAATTTTCTGGAAGCAGAGTTTTATGACGGAGAAGTCTATGATGCAACTGTGAAGCTGGAAAACAGTTCTTTTCATAATGCCGATATTGAAAAAATGAAAATCGAACCACAGCTTCTGGTACAGTATGGAAGCCCGGTAAAAGCGCACGAGCAGTTTGAACCCGTATCCTGTGAGTTATCGCCATCCGGTATGCTGATCTATGATTTTGGCCAAAATATGGCGGGCGTGATTGAGGCTGACATACAGGGCAGGGCGGGGGAAAAAATAGTTTTTTATCATGCAGAGGTTCTTTTAAACGGAGAACTCTATACTAAGCCGCTGCGCAGTGCAAAGCAGCAAGCTGTCTATATCTGTAAAGAAGGCAGTCAGCAGTACTCTCCCCGTATGACCTATATGGGATTTAGGTATGTAGGAGTAAGTGGTATTTCGGCAGACAAAATAAAATTAAAGGCAACCGCGTTGTATTCTGACATTTCAAAAAACGGCAGTTTTTCCTGTTCCGAGCCGATGCTGAATAAGCTTCAGGGCTGTATTGAATGGAGTGCAAAATCTAATTTTGTAGATATTCCGACGGATTGTCCGCAAAGGGATGAACGCCTTGGCTGGACCGGTGACATTGCGCTTTTTGCATCAACAGCCGCTTATAATTTTGATATGAGTCGTTTTTTTGATAAGTGGCTGAAGGATATGCGGGCAGAGCAGAATCCGGGAGGCGGGATTCCCATGATCATCCCTATGGTAAAAATTCCGGGGCAGCTTGAAATGCTGTTCCCGTTAGCTGTGGATCACTGGGGGGACGCCTGTATTCTTGTGCCGTGGGCCGAATATATGGCCCGGGGTGATATAGAGCTTTTGAGAAAAATGTATCCTTCTATGAAAAAATATATAAAAGCCTGTAAATTCTGGGCAGGACTTTTTTCTGCGCAGAAAAAGAAGAGGATATGGAGTCTGCTGTTTCATTATGGGGACTGGTGTGCACCGGATATGACCTATAAAGAGTGGATGAAGCGGGGGAAATGGACCGGAACTGCCTGTCTTGCACACTCATCTGCAATACTTTCGGAAATCGCAGGGATTTTGGGAGAAAAAGAGGATGAAGAGGCTTACCGGAAACTGAGCCTGGAAACGGCTCAGGCTTATCGGAATATTCTGATGAATGAAAATTGCCATATAAAAGGCGGCGATTTTCAAACCGGATTTGTTTTGCCGCTGCAGTATAATATGCTTTTTGAAAAAGATAAAAAGAGGGCAGCAGCAAATCTGGTAAAACTGATCCGTGATAATAACTATAACATAAAAACCGGATTTCCCGGAACGCCTTATGTACTTTTTGCCCTGGCAGACAATGGCTATCTGGAGGATGCATACAAAATGCTTCTTACAGATACCTGTCCATCCTGGCTCTATGAGGTGAAAGCAGGTGCGACAACTATGTGGGAACGGTGGGATGCACTCCGGGAGGATGGCAGCTGTAATCTGGGAGAGGACAACGGAAGCGGTGGAATGGTATCCTTCAACCATTATGCAAATGGCGCAGTGGGAGATTTCTTTTACAGGCGTATTCTGGGAATCGAAGCTGTCGAAGGCGGGTACAGAAGGTTTCGGATTGCCCCGCTGCCTGGTGGCGGTCTTGACTTTGCAAAAGGGGATGTGAATACTCCGTATGGATATATCCGATGCAGCTGGATTATAGAAGATGGAGGCTTTAAGCTGACAGCAGAGATTCCTGCCGGAACTCAGTGCGAGATCGTACTTCCGTCTGGCAGAAGTTTTACAGAAGGAAGCGGCAGTTATTGCTATGAGGAGAAGATAGGATGAAATTTTTTCAGGATAAAAAGAGCACACATAAATTTTCAGGCGTTTTCAGAAGCCGTATACAAGATGAGAATGTTACAATGCCGGAATTGGCACTGGGATATTTCCTTGGTCCATTTTGTGCACTGCTGGCAAATGCCATATTTGTATCATTCCTTAATCGTTTTTACACAGATATATTGGGAATGAAGGGGCTGTTTATTACAATGCTTCCTCTTGTGTCCACGGTTTTTGTGATCATTGGCAATCTGAAAATGGGAACCATGATCGATAAAACGCATACAAAAGCCGGAAAAGCAAGGCCATATCTGCTGATATCGGCACCGCTTATGCTGTTATCCATATTTTTGATCTTTTCTGTTCCGACAGGAAATGACTCAGGACAATTATGCTGGATCGCAATTTCCTATAATCTTTTCTTTGCTGTTGCATATCCTGCATATTTTGTGGCGCATAGCATGATGATCCCTCTTTCTACCAGAAAGTCCAATCAGAGGGGAAAGCTTTCTATTGCGTCTCAGGTTGCAAACCTTGGGTCTACCGGATTGTTTGCAACCATGCTTTTCCCCATGCTTTTGTATCCGCTCTTGAAGAATCAGAAGGCATGGCTGATTTGTATGGGAACGATCGGTGTTATTGCCTGTGTGGGAATCATGCTTGAATTCCTTTTTACCAGAGAACGGGTTACGGAAGAACTTAATGTGGAAAATGAGGAAAAAGCAGGAAAAACGGTGTCCATAAAGAAACAGCTGAAGGCTGTGGTGTCTGACAGGTACTGGTGGATGATTATTTTGTTTTATCTGTTTTTTAACATGGCTGCTGCCTTTAAAAATTTATCCATGAGCTATTACTGCGATTATATCCTTGGAAGCTATCAGGATGGAATCACACAGACGGCAGTTGCGGCAATCAGCGGAATTCCCATTGCGGCAGGAGCATTGTTTGCATGGCCTCTTGCAAAGAAAATGGGGAAAAAGAATTCCATTGTTGCAGGGCTGATCCTGTCTGGTGTCGGCGGATTGTTTGCCATGACAGATATGAGTAATTTTAAGGTGGTGGTTTTGGGCGTTTTTGTCAAAACCCTTGGAACGATTCCTGCATGTTATGTTATGATGGCTCTTTTTGCGGACGTTCTGGATTACCTGGAGCAGAAAAACGGCTTCCGCTGTGACGGTCTGTCCATGTCAATTTATAGCATTATCATGGTGGGAATTTCCGGAGTTGTTACAGCGGTTTTTAATGGACTTATCTCTGCTTCCGGTTATATTCCTCCGGCATTGGTGAAGAATGCCATGGTTGCGGCAGAGCAAAACGGCATCACCAGGGGGATTTTTTCGTTGTGTTTTTTGGGGGCAGAAACTATTGTTAATTTATTGCTTGCGGTTATGCTCATTTTCTGTAATGTGGAAAAGAAAATGCAAAAATATGTTAGAAAATAAAACAAAAAAAGACACATTATACGCGAATTAGTCAAAAGGAATAAAGGATAATCACGCATATGCGAAAATATAGATATAAAAATGAGAATAAACAACAAATAAATATGCAAAATACACAATAATACATTGACTTTGCCATGCGCGTTTGGTAGACTATACAATTATAAGGCGCAAAAAAGAAAATATCCTGACGCCGATGATCAATTGGAATAGAGGAGGAATACCATAATGGCAAAGAAAAGAAATATTATTGTAGGACAGTCCGGAGGCCCCACATCTGTAATCAATTCCAGTCTTGCTGGCGTATACAAGAACGCAGTAGAGCGCGGCTTTGACAAGGTATATGGAATGCTTCACGGAATTCAGGGCCTTCTTGATGAACAGTATATCGACCTTTCTACTCAGATCCATTCCGAGCTCGATATCGAGCTTCTGAAGAGGACCCCGTCTGCTTTTCTTGGTTCCTGCCGCTATAAGCTTCCGGAGATCCACGAAGACAGAGCCATCTATGAGAAAATATTCGAGATCCTGAACAAACTGGAAATCTACGCATTCATTTACATTGGCGGAAATGATTCCATGGACACCATCAAGAAGCTTTCCGATTACGCCATTATCACCGGACAGACCCAGAAATTCCTTGGCGTACCAAAGACCATTGACAACGACCTTGCACTTACCGACCACACCCCTGGCTTTGGAAGTGCAGCCAAATACATTGCAGCTTCCACCAAGGAAGTGATCCGCGACGCGGAAGGCCTTACCTATAAGAAAAACATGATCACCATCATGGAGATCATGGGAAGAAATGCCGGCTGGCTCACAGGTGCCACCGCCCTTTCCAAGTCTGAGGACTGCGAAGGACCGGATCTGATTTATCTGCCGGAGGTTCCTTTTGACATCGAGAAATTCCTTGCCAAGGTAAAAGATCTCCTGAAGAAAAAATCCTCTGTTGTCATCGCAGTATCCGAGGGAATCAAGCTGGCTGACGGACGCTACGTATGCGAGCTTGGAAGCGTAGGAGACTACGTGGACGCATTCGGCCACAAGCAGCTTCAGGGGACCGCCACCTATCTTGCCAACTTCCTGGCAGCAGAGTGCGGCTGCAAAACCCGTGCCGTAGAACTCTCCACCCTTCAGAGAAGCGCTTCCCACATGGCATCCCGGGTGGATATTGATGAGGCCATGATGGTTGGCGGTGCTGCAGTAAAGGCAGCAGACGAAGGGGATACCGGCAAGATGGTAGTTATCGACCGTGTATCCGATGATCCGTACATGGCAGCCACCGGAATTTACGATGTGCACCGCATTGCGAATGAAGAGAAGCTGGTTCCGAGGCACTGGATGAACAAAGAGGCCAATAATGTGACCAAGGACTTCATCGACTACATCAAGCCTCTGATCCAGGGGGATTATCAGCCGATCATGGTGAACGGCGTTCCCCGTCATCTGGTGCTGAATACTGGCAGAAAAAAGAAAAATTAACAAAATGAGAAAAAATTGACTGTTTTTTACCAGAATAACCTTGACGAATGACGAATAAGCCTATAAAATAACTATGTGCGTATAAAACATAGTTTTATGTTCAATGAACAAATATTTAGGAGGAAAATGTAAAATGGCAAAATGGGTTTACATGTTTACAGAAGGTAACGCTGATATGAGAAACCTTCTGGGTGGTAAAGGTGCCAACCTTGCTGAGATGACAAACCTTGGACTTCCTGTTCCGCAGGGATTTACAATCACTACTGAAGCTTGTACTCAGTACTATGAGGATGGAAGACAGATCAACGACGAGATCATGGGTCAGATCATGGAAGCAATCACCAAAATGGAAGGAGTTACCGGTAAGAAATTCGGTGATGTCGAGAATCCACTGCTTGTTTCCGTTCGTTCTGGCGCAAGAGCTTCCATGCCAGGTATGATGGATACTATCCTGAACCTTGGTTTAAATGAGGACGTTGTAGCTGTATTATCTGAGAAATCCGGCAACCCGCGTTGGGCTTGGGACTGCTACAGAAGATTTATCCAGATGTACTCTGACGTAGTTATGGAAGTTGGTAAGAAATATTTTGAAGAGCTTATCGACAAAATGAAAGCTGACAGAGGCGTTACTCTTGACGTTGAGCTTACAGCTGATGACCTTAAAGAACTTGCTATGCAGTTCAAGGCTGAATATAAAGAAAAAATCGGTTCTGATTTCCCATCTGACCCGAAGGAGCAGTTAGTTGGTGCAATCAAAGCCGTATTCCGTTCCTGGGACAACCCACGTGCCAACGTATATCGTCGTGACAACGATATCCCATATTCCTGGGGTACAGCTGTTAACGTACAGATGATGGCATTTGGTAACATGGGTGATGACTGTGGTACTGGTGTTGCATTTACAAGAGACCCAGCTACAGGAAACAAAGGTCTGTTCGGTGAGTTCCTTACCAATGCACAGGGCGAGGACGTAGTTGCTGGTGTTCGTACACCTATGCACATCGCTGAGATGGAGCAGAAGTTCCCGGAAGCATTCAAGAAATTTACAGAAGTTTGCCATACTCTGGAGACACACTACAGAGATATGCAGGATATGGAGTTCACTGTTGAGCATGGCCAGTTATACATGCTGCAGACACGTAACGGTAAGAGAACCGCTCAGGCTGCTCTGAAGATCGCTTGTGACCTTGTTGATGAGGGAATGAGAACAGAGGAAGAAGCAGTAGCTATGATCGATCCTCGTAACCTTGATACACTTCTTCATCCTCAGTTCGACGCTAAGGCTCTGAAAGCTGCTACACCAATGGGCAAAGGTCTTGGAGCTTCTCCAGGAGCTGCTTGCGGTAAGATCGTATTCACAGCTGATGACGCTGTAGAGTGGGCTGAGAGAGGCGAGAAGGTTGTTCTTGTTCGTCTTGAGACATCCCCAGAGGATATCACAGGTATGAAATCTGCACAGGGTATCCTGACAGTTCGTGGCGGTATGACATCTCACGCAGCAGTTGTTGCTCGTGGTATGGGTGAGTGCTGCGTTTCCGGATGCGGCGACATCGCTATGGACGAAGAGAATAAGAAATTCACACTTGGCGGAAAAGAGTTCCATGAGGGAGACTTCATTTCCATCGATGGTACAACAGGTAACATCTACGACGGAATCATCCCGACTGTAGACGCTACAATCGCTGGTGAGTTCGGACGTATTATGTCCTGGGCTGACAAGTACAGAACAATGAAAGTTCGTACAAACGCTGATACTCCTGCTGACGCTAAGAAAGCAGTTGAGCTCGGTGCTGAAGGTATCGGTCTTTGCCGTACAGAGCATATGTTCTTCGGTGAGGGACGTATCGATGCATTCCGTGAGATGATCTGCTCCACAACAGCTGAGGAGAGAGAAGCAGCACTTGCTAAGGTTCTTCCATATCAGCAGGAAGACTTCGAAGGTCTGTTCGAGGCTCTCGAGGGCAACCCTGTAACAATCCGTTTCCTGGATCCGCCGCTTCATGAGTTCGTTCCTACAGAAGAGGAAGACATCAAGAAGCTTGCTGATGCTCAGGGCAAGACTGTAGAGGAAATCAAGACAATCATTAGCTCTCTTCATGAGTTCAACCCAATGATGGGACATCGTGGATGCCGTCTGGCAGTTACCTATCCTGAGATCGCTAAGATGCAGACAACAGCAGTTATCCGTGCAGCTATCAATGTAAAGAAAGCTCACGCTGACTGGAATATCTGCCCAGAGATCATGATCCCGTTAGTAGGCGATATCAAAGAGCTTAAATATGTTAAGAAGTTTGTTGTTGAGACAGCTGACGCTGAGATCGCAGCAGCAGGCGTAGATCTGAAATATGAAGTAGGTACTATGATCGAGATCCCACGTGCAGCTCTTACAGCTGATGAGATCGCAAAAGAAGCTGACTTCTTCTGCTTCGGTACCAACGACTTAACTCAGATGACATACGGATTCTCCCGTGATGACGCTGGTAAGTTCCTTAACGCTTACTATGATGCTAAGATCTTCGAGAATGACCCATTTGCAAAACTGGATCAGGTTGGTGTTGGTAAGCTTATGGATATGGCTATCAAACTTGGTAAGCCGGTTAACCCGAACCTTCACATCGGAATCTGTGGAGAGCACGGTGGAGATCCGTCTTCTGTAGAGTTCTGCAACAAGATCGGTCTTGACTATGTATCCTGCTCACCATTCCGTGTACCGGTAGCTCGTCTGGCAGCAGCTCAGGCAGCAATTGCTCAGAAGAACAAATAATTCATTCTTGTGAGAGGGTAAAGTGATCTATCCTGTAAAAGGGTAAATCGCCCAACCAACTAAATAAATTTGTCCAAGCGTAAAAATTGACCTTGATGGACTGGAATTTCCAGCCCCTCAGGGTCTTTTTTGATTTATAGAGTGGTGGAAATCTTGACTTAAGTGATTTTTCTCAATATAATTTGTATTTTAATTTTGGGAAAACCGCAATATAATACAAGAGGTGCTTATGCGTAAAATTGGCTACAAAGATTGGTGCGAGAAAAAAACATTGTTCGAATGCAAAGAAGTATGCAGAGCTATTAGAAAGACTGTCAGAAATGGATTCACATTCTCTGTGTCCAGAGAGCCGTAAAAAACATATGAAAGATACACAATAATTGCTCCGATTTTACAACTGCTGCCAGACGAACAAAAGAAATGTGAAATGATTTCTGTTATTGCAATCAGCGAAGAAATCAGCAAGCAGACAGTGCAAAAGAGGCTGTAAAAAATCTTGTGTCTTTGGAAAGTGAATCTTTCTGATAAGAAATAGATATGTAAGGTTTTGCTGTCGAATTTATAATTCTGTTGTTGTCGAAGCTATCTTTCTATTTTCAGTATAACCATCTGATAAGATTTTATACATCTGTTTTGATTTTTTTGCATGACAAGCAAGACTTGTACTTAGCAGCTATTACAATTCCGTTCTTCCGACTGGAAAAGAGAAGTATGTAAGCAGTATTTACTACCTTTATATCTCTGCCTCCCAAAATGGGAAACAATATCTTGCTTCTGGTCCTGCTGGTTATGTAAGAGAATTATTCTCGGACATGGGTATTTCAAACCCACAAGAAAACGCAGACCAGTTTTATGCGGTGATGTTTTTTTCTACAGCCTGTATGATGGTGCAAATAACAAAGAAATGGTAAAAAAACAGTTTCAACAGACACTTGACCAGGTTATCGAGAGGTTAACCCGATTAGTTAGGAGATGACAAACATGGAAGAGACCAAATGGGGCGTGGGAGAAGAAATCTGTTCTGTAGCATCCGGCTATCCCGAGTATTGTCTTGGCAGGATCCTTTCCCAGGGGAAAGAATGGTACCGGCTGTTAACTGAAAAGGGAGAATATTCTGCCAGGATTTCTGGAAAATTCAGATATGAGACAATCTCTATATGCGAATACCCTGCTGTTGGAGATTTTGTTCTGGCGGAATGTCATACCTGTAAAGATACCGTTGCGCAAGGATGAAAAAGGAAGACATTTCTCGTCTGGACCCTGCTGATCCAAAAGGTGGATGTACAGCTAATCGGTCAAAGGGAAACTTCCATCGGATTTGGAGGTCTTGGCCTATTCCAGCTTATAAAAAGAAGAAGCCTGTTAAAGGTAGACCGGGATATTCTTTTGCTTGGAATATACTATATACTGGTAATCTTGGGATATCTGATTTTTGAAATGGTTCCCATTAATTACCGCCCGGTTCTGATCGAGGGAGTCCTGGAAGCCTCATATCCATCCTCAACTACCCTTTTAACGTTAAGTGTCATGCTTTCGCTTATATATCAGGCAAATCATAGGAGTTCGAATTACTGGTTACGAAAAGGAACTAATATTTTTTCTGTTCTTTTTTCCTTGTTTATGATATGTGGAAGATTATTATGTGGTGTACACTGGTGTACAGACATCATCGGAGGTGTTCTATTGAGCTTCGGATTGTTTGGAATATATCGGGGAGCCGCTTTACTTTGCTGTAGGAATCAGTGACAGATTGGAGAAAAAACAGGTAGAGAAACATATGCAATAGCAGTAGGGCTGCTGTTTCTGATAATAAAAAGAATCATCCTTTTGTATCGTGTGAAAAATGAATAAAGTTTTATAAAAAGGGATTGTTCAGAGTGAGCATTCCTTTTTCTATTGGAAATTTGCCATAAATTGTCAAACAATAGTTGCTTAAAGGTGCCAAATAATATATAATAGACTATAATCAATAGTTAAAATATCCTGACTTTTGCAGGTAAAGTAGGTTAAAAATGGCCGCAATCCAAGTGTTTATGCTGGATTGCGGCTTCTCTGTTTTGTCATTTTTTCATGGTGTTTTTTCTACTTTTTTGTCTTTGCCAAAATTTTTTTTATTTCTCCTAAAGTCCGAATGCGTTTCCCAAAATCAATGTCCATAATCAATCCGATATCTTTTAGCAGTTCATCATAGTAGTCAAACAAGTAGTAGTTTTGCTGAACCAGACTGCATTCTGCTTTTGACAAGGATTCAAGGATTGTTCCAACGCTGTATTTATGCTCAAGCTTGTTTTCCAGTATTCTTGCGATTGTCAGGGCTACAAAACAGGTCAGAAAGTGTGCTTCGATATGTTCCTTAGTCCAGACATATACGGGTCTGGCTTCCAGTTCGCTTTTGGTTACTTTGAAGGATTCTTCGATCCGCCATAATCCTCGATACATGTCAATAATCTCATCATCTGACGCTTCCATTTCGCTGGTCAGGAGCATGTAATAACCGTCCAATGCCTCCTCTTCCCGAATCTTTTCCTCATCAAGGTTCAGAATGGAGGAGGAAGTGAGGATTTCTCCGGTTTCTTTGTCATAATCTATTTTTTTTACATATTTGGCAGCTCCATAAGAAGTAGCTCTTGAGTAATTTCCTGGATTTTCTGCCAGATCTCTTGCTTTTATCAAAGCAGCTTCCCGTTCTGCCTTTGCTCGTTTTGCATATTTTTCGCTCCAGAAAACAACCTGTTTTTCATCCACCTGTTTTTTTATCTTTTTTCCAGTAACAGAAGTAACCTGAATGGTCCTTGGACATTTACGGGATTTTCGTTTATATTCCGTTCCGAGCCATTCATACCCCTCCTCTTTGAGGACATAGTTTTTGAGGCTTTTTTCAGCTCCCCGGATGGACATGCTGAAAACATATCCATCATGAGTGGGAGTATTGATCGTATACCAGATGTTATCACCTGTTGTCATTCCCTTATCAGCAACAGTGATCACCCGGCCAAGGTCAAACTGTTTTTTTATGCGCCCTAAGTTTGGCCGGTAGGTCAGGCAGTCGTTGATATTTCCAGGGAATAGTTCATAAGTAATGGGGATGCCCTTGTTGTCCATGAACAGCCCCATCTGTACGATAGGATTGGGCCGGTGTTCTTTACAGACTCCTTTGCGAAGAAAGTCATTTTGTTCGTCTGTTTCGAAATAGTAGTTGGTAACATCATAATAAATCAGGCTTGTATCCCTGCCATAATTCTTTTTGATGCGGTCATTCATCCATATCTGTAAGTTTTCCCTGTGCTTGTCTAAAAAAGAAAGACAGCGGTAAACATCATCCAGTGAGTAATCCGTGTTTTCAAAAAAACGTTCCCGGCTGTCATAGGAAGATTTCTTTGAGGCTGGAAAAAGGAGTCTGGAATAAACAAGCATCTTCATAATAGTATTGGAATCATACTGTTCTTTAGAATGGCGCTGCCGATTGATCAGAAATGTATGGATGCCAAGCTCATGATAGATTTGGCTCAATGCAGCATAGCCGAAGTTTTTTCGCAGGTTATCACCGATACAAAGTCTGTCTGAATCATAAAAAGTAAAGTTGATTGGAGCCTGTTTTTTCTGTTTTTCTTCATTGAGCTGCGCCACACGTTTTGTAAAATAGGCAATCGGGTCATCATACTGTTTTTCCAGTTCATCAAGCCAGCCAATAGACTCCACTGTTTTCTGCCGGGAACACTTTTTAACTTTGTCATAATAATTATCAACGATGGAAAGACGGATTCGTCCATGGGTGTTTGGAGTTTTTTTTAGATACATAATGGGGTCCTCTGTTAGTATAATAATACTTATTATATCACAAAACGTCATAAAACGCCAGTGAAATATGATTAATTTTAAAAATAAAAAAAGCCTGTCAGCCGTTAAATAAAAGGCTTTCAAGCTACAAGCAAACATGTGATGCTGCAAAACTGTGGAGGGCAATGCCCTCTAACCTATGAAAGAAATATTCTTGACTTTCAGGTGCATTCTTTCTATAATGAATTCAAAAGTGGGAGTTTGTGCAATGGGGCACACAGATGGAAAGTCTGTGTGTCTTTTTTTATCGGAGAGGAGGTAAAATATGGCAGCTTTTGATAGAATTCTTTCCGGAATTCCGGAAATGGATCAGGCACTTGACAATATCAGGCTGGGGGATAACGTGGTATGGAGGGTATCTCACTTGGAGAAATTTCGATATTTCTGCGAACCTTATGTAGAACAGGCGATTAAAGACAAACGAAATATTGTATATTTTCGATTTGCAAGCCATGAATTATTGGTAAAAGAATGCCCTGAGGTGAAAAGAGTAGAGATTCCGCTGTCCCATCAATTTGAAAACTTTACGGTGGAAATACATAAAGTCATTGAAAGGGAAGGTATTGATACCTTTTACATTTTTGACTGTTTATCAGAGCTTCAGACAGCCTGGGCGACAGACCTGATGATGGGCAACTTTTTTCGTGTAACCTGTCCGTTCCTTTTTTCCCTGGATACGGTTGCCTTTTTCCCTATCATCAGAGGGAAGCATTCCTTTCATGCGGTAAAAAAGATATTAAATACAACACAATTACTTCTGGATGTATATTCTGATCCCAAAAATATCTATGTACGTCCTGCAAAAGTGTGGAACAGAGATTCAGAAACCATGTTTCTGCCACATATTTACAACAAAGAACTGAGAACATTTCGTCCGATCAGAGATGGCGTGCAGTCCAGCCGTTTTTATCAGATTCTCAGCAAATTTCAAAGACCAGGCGAAGAACAGTTTACAGATTCCTGGGATCGTTTTTTCAATACTGCCAGGATGCTGTATGACAATCACATGAATACAGAAGAGGCCTGCAATACAATGTGCGATATTATGATGACCAGAGACAGAAAAATGCGTCTTATGGTAAAAAAGCATTTTTCTCCTGAAGACTATTTCAGTGTCCGGAATCATATGATCGGAACCGGCATGATAGGCGGAAAAGCCTGCGGTATGCTGCTTTCCAGAGCAATTGTGCGAAATCTGGCCTGGGACATCAATGAGGTACTGGAACCACATGATTCTTTCTTTATAGGTTCCGATGTTTATTATACATATATTGTGGACAATGGATTTTGGGATATCCGTGTTCGTCAAAGAGAGGAAACAGAATATTTTTCTCTGGCAGAAGAATTTGCCAGACGTCTGAAAAATGGTGTATTTTCCGAGGAAATGAAAAATCATTTTTTACATATTCTGGAATATTATGGACAGGATCCTTTTATTGTGCGTTCCAGCAGTATTCTGGAGGATGGCTTCGGAAACGCATTTGCAGGAAAATATGAATCTGTTTTTTGCGCAAATCGTGGAAGCCTGGAAGAACGCCTTGCGGAATTCGAGAATGCCATAAAGACCGTATATGCAAGCTCTATGAGCTTGTCTGCGCTGGATTACAGAAAGAGGCGGGGGCTTGATAAACGTGATGAACAGATGGCACTTCTTGTACAGCGTGTATCTGGTTCTTACTATGGCTCTTATTATATGCCATGCGCAGCAGGGGTAGGATACTCCTACAGTCCGTACAAGTTTTTGGAGAAAATCGATCCGAAAGCTGGAATGCTCAGATTAGTTATGGGGCTGGGAACGTCGGCAGTAGACAGGACAGAAGGCTCTTATCCAAGACTTGTCAGCCTTGATATGCCTCAGGCAACAAACTGCACGACTATTGCCCAGAAACATCAGTTTTCACAGCGGAAAATAGAAGTTGTGGATACAACCAGACACTGTCTGAGACAGCTGGAGCTGGACCAGATTGAAGCTTATATTCCGGGATATCTGGACAAACTTCTTCTGGAACATGATTTTGAGGTGGAGGCTTCCATGAGGGAGAGAGGAATAAACAGAGAGGTCCGTTTTATTTCATGCGGCGGTCTTGTAAAAAAAGAGCTTCTCATGCAGCAGATACAAATGATCATGCAGTTGATTCAGAAGGAATATGACTATCCTGTTGACATTGAGTTTACGGTAAACTTATCTGAAACAGGAGAATACTCTATAAATCTGCTGCAGTGCCGACCATTGCAGGTGTTTAAGGATACGGGGAATGTGGAAATTCCGGACAATATCCCGGAAGAAAATATTATTCTGGAAAATGTACATTCTTCCATGGGGTTATCGAGGAAGACGCAGATAGATACTATTGTTCTGATAGATCCCGTAGCTTATTATAATATGCCGTATGCAAAAAAAGTAAAAGCAGCGAAGCTGATCGGTGCAGTAAACTGGAAAAATAAGGGGAAGAACAAGCATATGCTTCTGATCGTGCCGGGCCGCATCGGAACCTCTTCCCCAGAGCTTGGTGTTCCCACAACCTTTGCAGATATCAGTGAGTTTGAAGCAATTTGTGAGGTAGAGGAGAAATCTGTTGGATATAACCCGGAGCTTTCCTATGGAAGCCATATTTTCCAGGATCTGGTTGAAGCGGAAATATTGTATACAGCAGTATTTTCAAATGAAAAGACACTTCGGTTTGCACCCGAAAAGCTGGCTGATTTTCCGGATATTATAGATTTCTATACAGATGATCCGGATCTAAAGGGAGTTGCTCATGTATATGATACCAGCAAAGTTTCCTGTGAATTGTGCAACGACCTGCAAAATGAAAAACTGGTGTTGTACCGGAAATAAAACATTTAACCAAATCAAGCAAGCAGCGAAGCGGACTTGGAATATCCGCTTGACTCCCGGCATGACAGTAGAATAAAATAATGTTATACTACAATTAGAAAAAAGTTATACGAAGAAAGAGAACAAAATGGAACCATACTACTACAATCATATGACCAAACCCCAGCAGGCGGCTTATCACAGCATCCTTGCCGGGGTGAAGAACCTTGCAGATGAAATTCAGATCCCGGCGCTTGCAGGGGAGGAGCTTTACAACGTGTTTTTCCAGATGCGGCTGGATCATCCGGAAATCTTCTGGGTCATCAGCTTCAAGTACCGTTATTATAAAGATTCCCCTAATCTGATTTTTATCCCTGAGTATTTATTTGACAAAAATAAGATCCGGGAGCATCAGAAAGCCATGGAAGCCCGTGTGGAAAAGCTTGTCCGCCCTGCTATGAAGCTTTCCCAGTGGGAAAAAGAGAAGTATGTGCATGATTTCATCTGCGAAAATGTCCGCTACGACAAGCTGAAGAAACCCTATTCCCATGAGATCATCGGCCCTCTGGGCCAGGGCGTAGGCGTCTGCGAAGGCATTGCCAAGGCGGTGAAAGTCCTTCTGGATGCATTGGGAGTGTGGTGTATGATTGCTATTTGCGGGAATAATCCGGAAAAAGGAATCAAGTACCGTCATACCTGGAATATTGTAAAAATAGAGGGGACATATTATCATCTGGATGCCACCTTCGATAATAGTCTTGGGACAGATCACCATAATTCAGAAATCCGTTATGACTATTTTAATCTGGATGATCAGCAGATTTTTCGCGACCATGAACCGTTGATCGCACCGGCGCCTTCCTGCACGGATCATGATCATTTTTATTATAAAGAAAAAAAGCTTTCCTTTACCAAAAAGGAAGACGTATACAAGCGCTCCCTTCAGGCAGCTAAGAAGGGAAAGGTCCTGATTTTTCACTGGAGAGGCGGTTATCTTACCCGTGAAGTGTTAGACGAGCTTCTGGAGCTGATACGAAAGGCAGGAGCAGAACGAAATAAAACTGCAAGAGTCAGCATAAACTGGCCTCAGGCAGTTATTCGGCTTGAGTATACAGACACACAGCTGCCGGAAAAGATTTCTCTTGAAGAAGCGAATGAAGGAGAGCGGCAATAGCCTGCTTCGGGAAGAAAACTGAAATAAACTAAAAGGGACATAAGTTCTTTTAGAATTTTGAAAAACAAAAATATTGCATGAAAAAACTTTAAAAAAACTGGCCGAATTATACAAAAATTAAAATAAACAATGAAAAAGGGACATGAGTCCTGTCTTAAAAGTGAGACATATGTCATTGTAAGACTATCAGGATCGATATTATAAAAAGGAGGAAAATATAAAATGAAGAAAAGAATTGCAGCTATGGTGCTTGCAGGAGCAATGGCACTTTCCCTTGCACCAGCTTATGGAGCAACAGAGGTAAAGGCAGAGGCATCCGACATGAAGATCGCCATGGTTACTGACTCCGGTGATATCACAGACCAGAGCTTTAATCAGACTACTTACGAGGCATGTAAGGAATGGGCAGCTGACAATGGAAGCGACTTCAACTATTACAAACCAGAGAGTGACTCCGATGAGGCACGTAACGCAAGTGTTGACCAGGCTGTAGCAGACGGCGCGAACGTAATCGTTCTTCCTGGCTACATGTTCGCAGCTACCATCGTAGAGCAATCCGAGATGTACCCGGATGTGAAGTTCATCGCACCAGACGTAAGTGCAGGCGATATCTGCGAGAAAGGTGTTGGCGAAGGATACACCTACAATCCGGACGATTATGAAGTAACGGATTACTACAATGCAGACAATGTATACTGCTGTACTTATCAGGAAGAGGTTTCCGGATACATGGCAGGATACGCAGCAGTGAAGTTTGGATACAAACATCTTGGATTCCTTGGCGGAATGTCTGTACCGGCCGTTACCCGTTTCGGATATGGCTACATCCAGGGTGCTGATGAAGCAGCAAAAGAGCTTGGAATCACAGACGACGTTGAACTTGAGTATGTATGCGGCGGACAGTTCTACGGCGACGCAGACATCACAGCTTACATGGATACCTGGTACGGCAGCAAGGGCGTTGAAGTTGTATTCGCATGCGGCGGCGGAATCTACACATCTGCAGCAGAAGCAGCAGCTAAGGTTGACGGCAAGGTAATCGGTGTTGACTCCGACCAGTCCGGAATCATTGGCGAGGACATCACAGTTACATCCGCTATGAAAGGTCTTGCACCGACTGTTAAGACTGCACTTGACGCAATCAAGGACGGTAACTGGGAATCTGACTATGCTGGAAAAATCGACAACCTTGGTCTTGTATCCGAGAATCCAGAAGACAACTACGTACAGCTTCCAATGGATACCACACAGTGGGATGACAACTTTACTGTAGATGATTACAAGGATCTTGTAAGCAAATTATATAATGGCGAGATCACAGTAAGCAACGACATTACTGCATTACCGGAAACTGAGATCGCAGTAAACGATTACGGCAGCATCAAATAAGACAACTACTCCGCATAGATAAATGCAGTTATAAATCACGGGTAGTGTTCCGGCAGGAAGGCTTAATGGTCCTATGAAAGAAGGGGCATGCAAGTGATAGAAAGGGGAGTGAGCAGTGGCCACTTCCCTTTTTTATCGGAACAGGCATGTTTGCAAGATGCCTGTTCCATGCTTTCTGGCAGTGACTCTGCCATGAATAAGAAGGAGAAAAACGAAGATGAGTGAATATGCAATTGAAATGCTGGGAATCACCAAGCGCTTTCCCGGAATCATCGCAAATGACAATATCACGCTTCAGTTAAAAAAAGGTGAGATCCACGCACTGCTTGGTGAGAACGGAGCAGGCAAATCCACCCTGATGAGCGTTCTGTTCGGTCTGTACCAGCCAGAAGAGGGAGAAATCCGCAAGGACGGCAAAAAGGTAGAGATCAAGGACCCTAATGATGCCAACGACCTTGGAATTGGTATGGTGCACCAGCACTTCAAGCTGGTAGAATGCTTCAGCGTTCTTGACAACATCATTCTTGGCGTGGAGACCACAAAGAATGGTTTTCTTCAAAAAGACGGCGCACGTAAAAAAGTGATGGAGCTTTCCCAGAAATACGGTCTGTCTGTAGATCCTGACGCCATCATTGAAGACACCACAGTTGGTATGCAGCAGAGAACAGAAATCCTCAAGATGCTTTACCGTGACAATGAGATCCTGATCTTTGATGAGCCTACCGCAGTGCTCACTCCCCAGGAGATCCAGGAACTGATGCAGATCATGAAGAACCTGGCAGCAGAGGGCAAGAGCATTCTGTTTATCACTCATAAGCTGGGCGAGATCATGCAGGTTGCAGACCGCTGTACCGTTCTTCGCAAGGGCAAATACATTGGCACCGTAAATATTGAGGACACCAATCCGGAAAAGCTTTCAGCAATGATGGTCGGACGAGATGTAAGCTTTGTTGTAGAAAAGAAAGAAGCAAAGCCAGGAGAAGTAGTCCTTGATATTAAAGATATGACAGTGGCATCCAAGCGCCACAAAAACAATGCAGTAAACGGTGTTTCTCTTCAGGTTCACAGAGGAGAGATCGTATGTATTGCCGGAATCGATGGAAACGGACAAACAGAATTTGTATATGGACTTTCCGGTCTGGAACCACTGAAAAGCGGTACGATCACCATGAATGGAAAAGATATTACACATATGCCTATCCGTGAGCGTCTTACATCAGGAATGAGCCATATTCCGGAGGATCGCCATAAGCATGGTCTTGTACTGGATTATTCTCTGGAAGATAATATTGTTCTTCAGAGATATTTTGAGCCACAGTTTACCAACAAATTGGGATTCCTTAAAAGAAAGGAAATTCGCAAATATGCCAACCGCCTGATTGAACAGTATGACATCCGTTCCGGTCAGGGCGCTGTTACAAAGGCCAGATCCATGTCCGGAGGAAATCAGCAGAAAGCCATCATTGCCCGTGAAATAGACAAAAATCCGGAGCTTCTTATTGCTGTACAGCCTACAAGAGGCCTGGATGTAGGTGCCATTGAGCATGTGCATAAGCAGCTGGTACAGGCAAGAGATGCAGGCAAGGGAGTTCTTCTTGTAAGCCTGGAGCTGGATGAGGTTATGAATGTATCTGACCGCATTCTGGTTATGTATGAGGGAGAAATCGTAGGAGAATTTGATCCGAAGAAGGTAACTGTAGAGGAGCTTGGTCTTTACATGGCAGGATCAAAGAGAAAGGAGACAAAGAGCAATGAATAATGATTCCAAAAAGAAAGCAGGCATTCTGAGAAACAATGCATTTCAGACCATCATTGCTTCTTTGCTTTGCATTGTAATCGGTCTTTTGATCGGATATGTGGTACTTCTTATTATTAACCCCAAAGGTGCTGCAGGAGCAATTACTGCTATTCTGAAAAACTATTTTTATTATCCAAGCCAGAAGGCCATGATGAAATACATGGGAACTACGCTGGTAAAGGCGTCTGCACTTCTGATGTGTTCCCTTTCTGTTCTGTTTGCCTACAAGGTTGGTCTTTTTAATATCGGTGCTGCAGGACAGTATGTAGTCGGAGCAGGAGCATCCCTTTATTTCGCATTGAAGCTTGGTATGCCCTGGTATGTGTGCATGATCGCAGCCGTTGTGATCGCAGCACTGCTTGGTGGAATTTCCGGAGCATTAAAGGCTTACTTTAATGTAAATGAGGTTATTTCCTGTATTATGCTGAACTGGATTTCCCTGTATGTGGTCAATATGCTTCTGACCCAGGTAAAATCCGAGTCCACCCCATATACCGTGGATCTTTCCAGCGGAAACAAAAGCGCACTTCTTCCAAACTGCGGACTGGATCAGATCTTTTCCGGAAACAAGTTCGTTTCCATAGGTCTTATTATTTCTGTGGTTATGGCAATCGTCGTATGGGTACTTCTGGAAAAAACCAAATTCGGCTTCGAGCTTCGGGCAACAGGTATGAATAAAAATGCCGCAAAATACTGCGGTATGAAGGAGAAAAGAAATACAATTGTAACTATGATGATCGCAGGTGGTCTTGCAGGGCTTGGAGCTGCTGTTTTCTACCTTAGCGGAATTGAGACCTGGATGGTACAGCAGACAACTGTTCCGGGAATGGGCTTTAACGGAATCGCGGCAGCATTCCTTGGAGGTCTGAACCCAATCGGAGCGATTTTCTCCTCTTATTTTATCCAGCACATTACAAGCGGCGGAAGCTACGTAGACAAAACCATGTACTGTGCACAGATCTCTGATCTGATCTCCGCATTTATTATTTATCTGTGCGGATTTGTATTCTTCTTCAAACTTTGGTTAAACCGTTATCTCGATAAGAGAGATGAGAAAAAAGCTGCAAAAGGAGGAGAAAAATAATGTTATTATTGATTCAGTATACATTAATATTTGCTTCTGTATTGATTCTCGTAGCACTTGGCGGCTGTTTTTCTGAGCACAGCGGTGTAATCAATATCGGTCTTGAGGGAATTATGGTTATGGGAGCACTTGGCGGTGCCCTGATGATGAAATATCTTCCGGAATCTGCTCCGGCAGCGGTTGTGATCCTTCTGGTTGTTCTGGCAAGCGTACTGGTGGGAATGGTCTTTTCCCTGCTTCTTGGCGTAGCTGCCATCAATTTTAATGCAGACCAGACTCTGGTTGGAACTGCCCTGAACCTTCTTGGACCTGCGGCAGCAGTTGTTATCGTGCGTGCCATCAACATGGCAGAGAACCCGGACAACGTTTCTTCCACAGTTGCTTACAAGGTGGCAAAGAAAGCATTCCTGGTAAGAATCGGCAAATTTGAGTTCAGCTGGTTCATGCTGTTTGCTCTTTTGATCCTGATCGCTTCTTATATTGTATTATACAAAACCAGATTCGGACTTCGTCTTATGGCATGCGGCGAGCATCCCCAGGCAGCTGACTCTGTAGGTATCAATGTGTTCAAAATGCGTTATGCAGGCGTTCTGATCTCCGGCGCTCTTGGCGGACTTGGCGGACTGGTTTATATCACAGCCGGCGTCAGCGAGTGGAAATTCGAGAACGGAGTTGCAGGTTTTGGCTTCCTTGCACTTGCGGTTATGATCTTCGGACAGTGGAAACCGGTGAACATCGGACTGGCAGCCCTTCTGTTCGGTCTGTTCCGTGCCCTGTCCAACGTATACACAGGCTTTGATGCACTGGTTGCACTGAAGCTTCCAAGTACTCTGTACAACATGTTCCCATACATCATTTCCCTGATCGTCCTTGTATTCGTATCTAAGAACTCCAGGGCACCAAAGGCGGAAGGTATTCCGTACGATAAGGGACAGAGGTAAACCTCCGAATGGCTGGAGGATTGCGGGAGCTGCGCAGCAGCGGAGCAATCCGTAGTATCGGAGTAAAATTGGAGTAAATTATTAGGAGAAGGTGACACTATGAAAAATTACTCAGAGGATGCCAGCAGGCAGTATCATATTCAGGTGGCGAAAGGGGAGGTTGGCCGCTATGTGATTATGCCAGGCGACCCCAAAAGATGCGTGAAGATCGCCCAGTATTTTGATGATCCGGTTCTCATTGCGGACAACCGGGAATATATCACCTATACAGGAACCTTAGACGGTGTGAAGGTCAGTGTAACCTCCACCGGAATCGGCGGCCCGTCCGCCTCCATTGCAATGGAAGAGCTGTCCCGCTGCGGCGCTGACACCTTTGTCCGCATTGGAACCTGCGGCGGAATGCAGCCGGAGGTAAAAAGCGGCGATATCGTCATTGCCACAGGAGCCGTCCGCATGGAAGGCACCAGCCGGGAATATGCGCCTATCGAATATCCGGCAGTAGCTAATTTGGACGTAACAAACGCCCTTGTAGCAGCCGCAAAAGAAAAAGGACTTTCCTACCACACAGGCGTGGTACAGTGCAAGGATGCCTTTTACGGACAGCACGAGCCGGAGGCCATGCCTGTTGGCTACGAGCTGATCAATAAATGGGAAGCCTGGAAGCGGATGGGATGTCTGGCTTCCGAGATGGAATCCGCAGCCCTTTTCATTGCTGCAGGCAAGCTTCGCGCAAGAGCCGGCTCCTGCTTCCTGGTACTTGCAAACCAGGAAAGAGAGAAGCTTGGACTGGATAACCCGGTTGTGCACGATACAGATATGGCAATCCGCGTGGCAGTAGAAGCTGTCCGCAAGCTGATCAAAGAAGACTAGAGCCTGTTTAAAAAATCATTCCCGCAATCTGCACGCCCCACTTTGCGGTATATTTTGCCCGAATTCAGTTGCCGTAGCCCGCTACGGCGCCCTTATCCGGACAAAATCTCCCACAAATTGTGACGCACATCTTGCAGAAAGCCTTTTTCAAACATGCTCCAGGCAGATTGAAAATAGAGAGAATATAAGAAACGAGGAACCAGAATGGACGTAAAAGAAATTTTAAAACATGTAGATCATACCCTTCTTCTCCAGCCATCTACCTGGGAAGAAATCAAGCAGATCTGTGACGATGCTATGGAATATGGAACAGCATCTGTATGCATTCCCCCAAGCTACGTAAAACAGGCAGCAGAATATGTAGACGGAAAAATGGCAGTATGCACAGTCATCGGTTTCCCAAATGGCTACATGACCACAGCAGCCAAGGAATTTGAGACAAAGGATGCCGTTGCAAACGGCGCATCTGAGATCGATATGGTCATCAACATTGGATGGCTCAAGGACAAGAAATACGACCTGATCGAGAAAGAGATTCGCACCCTGAAAGCAGCATGCGGAGAAAAAATCCTGAAGGTGATCATTGAGACCTGCTTCCTCACAGACGAGGAAAAAATCAAAATGTGCGAGATCGTAACCGCAGCAGGCGCAGACTATATCAAAACCTCCACAGGCTTTGGCGGCGCAGGCGCTACCTTCGCAGACATTGAGCTGTTCTCCAAACACATCGGACCAAATGTGAAGATGAAAGCAGCAGGTGGAATTTCCTCCCTTGAGGATGCTGAGAAATTCTTATCTCTTGGCGCCGACAGACTGGGAACCAGCCGTATTATCAAGATTGTAAAGAACGAGAAAGCTACCGGCTATTGATTACAAGATGCAATTACCGAAGGTAATTTGGAATGCATTTTGGCACGTAATGGTGAAAACACGAAACCGTTGCGATATGAAAAAGAAACAAGGGGTGTGAGAATGGAAAAAGAAATCAGAAATAAATTAATCGATACTGCCATAGCGCAGCTGCAATATTCTTATACACCATATTCCAATTTTAAAGTAGGCGCAGCCCTGCTGGCAAAAAATGGTCAGACCTACACCGGCTGCAACATTGAAAACGCAGGCTACACCGCCACCAACTGCGCGGAGCGAACCGCCTTTTTCAAGGCTGTAAGCGAAGGCGTTAAGGAATTCCAGGCAATCTGCGTAGTAGGCGGAAAAGAGGGCGTTCTTACAGAATATGCAGCTCCCTGCGGAGTATGCAGACAGGTGATGATGGAATTCTGCAATCCCGAAACCTTCCAGATCATTCTGGCAGTGGACAAGGAGCACTACGACATTTACACATTAAAGGAACTGCTTCCTCTGGGCTTTGGCCCCACTAATCTGGCCTGACCGTAGGAGAATAAATTATGACAACAGAAGAATTAAAGGCCCTCCCCAAGGTGGAGCTTCACTGCCACCTGGACGGCTCCCTCAGCCGGGAATTTATAGAATCAAGACTTGGACGGGCAGTACAGCCAGAAGAACTTAGCGTATCAGATGACTGCACCTCCCTGGCCGAATACCTTGAGAAATTTTCCCTTCCCGGACAGTGCATTATGGATGAGAAGGGATTAGAAGGGGCTGGCTATGACGTGCTGAAAAGCATGAGCCAGGAGAATGTGTGCTATGCGGAAATCCGCTTTGCCCCTCTTTTATCCGAGACAGAGAGCATGAACTGCCGGTCAGTGATCGAAGCACTTTTAAAAGGTCTTGAGCGCGGCAAAAAGGATTTCGGCGTGGACTTCGGCGTGATCACCTGTGCCATGCGCCATCATAGCCAGGAGGACAACAGCCGCATGATCAAAACCGCCCGGGAGTATCTGGGATATGGAGTGTGCGCCGCGGACCTGGCAGGCGCGGAAGCCTCCTACCCAATGTCACAGTTCATGGAGCTGTTTACAGACACCTGCAAATTGGAAATGCCCTTTACTCTCCATGCAGGAGAGTGCGGAAGCGTGCAGAACATTGTGGATTCTGTAAAAGCAGGAGCTGGCAGAATCGGTCATGGAATTGCCATGAGAGGTTACGCTGATCTGCAAAAGGAGCTTGCACAGATGGGCATCGGAATTGAGATGTGCCCCATCAGCAACCTGCAGACAAAGGCAGTACAGAGCACTGCCCAGTATCCCATCTGTGAATTTTTAAATGCAGACCTGAAGGTTTCCATCAACACGGACAACCGCACCGTCAGCAATACCACGCTGACCAAGGAACTGCAGTTCATTCAGAAGACCTATGGAATTACAGATGAGGAGATTCTGATCCTTATGAAAAATGCGGCAGACACTGCATTTGCAGGCGAAGAAGTCAAAGAGAAACTACACAGAAAACTGTATATAGGCCGATAAATGACCTGTTGAATAAAACATGGCAGAGGCAATTCTGTTAAATAAAAAAAAGCAGCAGAAATGGGGGATTTTATTTTGAAAAAATATGAAAGGATCTTTGTGATCGTCCTGGATTCTCTGGGAATCGGCGCTATGCCGGATTCCGAAAAGTTTGGTGATGTGGGAGTGGATACCTTCGGACATATTCTGGATAAAATGGGTTCCCTGGAAATACCAAATTTAAGAAAACTGGGAATGTTAAATCTGCATCCTGCCGGAAATATGACAGGCGTGGAGCATCCTATGGGCCGCTACATGCGCATTACAGAAGCCAGCAACGGCAAGGACACTATGACCGGGCACTGGGAAATGATGGGAATCAGAACAACCAAACCCTTTATCACCTTTACAGATCACGGATTTCCGGCGGAATTGATCGCAGAGCTTGAGAAGCGCTGCGGCAAGCGCGTAATTGGAAACAAAAGCGCAAGCGGCACGGAGATTATTGAAGAGCTGGGCGAAGAAGAAATCAACACAGGCGCCATGATCGTCTACACCTCCGCAGACTCTGTCCTTCAGATATGCGGAAATGAGGAGACCTTTGACCTTCAGAACCTGTATCGCTGCTGTGAGATTGCCCGTGAGATCACCATGAAGGATGAGTGGCGGGTAGGCCGCGTCATTGCAAGACCCTATGTGGGTAAAAAGAAAGGCGAGTTTAAGCGCACCAGCAACCGTCACGACTATGCCCTGAAGCCAACTGGCTTAACCACCTTGAATGCACTTAAGGATGCAGGACTGGATGTGATCGGCGTAGGCAAGATCAACGATATTTTCTGCGGCGAGGGAATCACAAAGACCTATCATTCCAACAGTTCCGTACACGGCATGGAGCAGACCATTGCCATCAGCAAAGAAGACTTTAAGGGACTTTGCTTTGTCAATCTGGTTGATTTCGATGCCCTGTGGGGACACAGACGAAATGTGGAAGGTTACGGCAAAGAGATTGAGAAATTTGATAAAAACCTGGGCGTTCTTCTTGAAGCGCTTCGGGAGGATGACCTTCTGATCCTGACGGCAGATCACGGAAATGATCCCACCTACACAGGTACAGACCATACAAGAGAATACGTTCCATTCCTTGCTTATTCCCCGCAGATGAAAGAGGGCGGAGCCATCGAAAACGAATATACTTTTGCTGTGATCGGCGCTTCTGTTGCAGATAATTTCCAGGTTAAAATGCCGGAGGGAACCATCGGACACTCTATTTTGGAGAAGCTGGTTTAAGAGAGCATTTTTCAGATATGCTTCCAGACAGCAGAATATGAGGAAACTATATGAAACACACATACTTGCATGATGTACTTCCGTTTCTTCGGGAACTGGAAAGAGAGAAACAGAAACAGTTTGAAACTTATTTCCGCACAGCACCCTTGTGGCTGATGGATCTGTTCCAGAGCGAGGTGATGGAAGCTGGCATCACCTTTATCCGGGAAAATGAGCCTGCAGACACTATTTTCTTTGTGGCAAGGGGAAGGGTCAAAGCCACAGACTACAGGGTGTCTGGCATTGCCTACGATTTTATGAAGCCCATGAATCTGATCGCACTTGGTGGAATGGAAGTGATCCTGGGGCAGGACACCTACCAGACTACCCTGCAGACAGAGACAGAATGCATTGTGACCAAGCTTCCAAGAGCCCAGTATGAGAAATGGATCTATTCAGATACGGAAGCCTTTCGCACGGAAGCAAGGCTTACCTGCGCTTCCCTTCTGGAGGAGGAGAGACGGAACCGGCTGTACCTGTTTCTGGAAGGTGCAGACCGGCTGGCTGTGCTGTTTGCGGACTGGTTTGAAAAATACAGTAAAAATGAGCAGCTTTGCATCAATGAGAGCCGTCAGAATCTGGCAGATGAGACAGGTCTCTGCCTGAAAAGCATTAGCCGTGCCATCAAAAAATTTCAGGCGGATGATCTGATCACCAAAAAAGGCAATCAGATCTGGATTAACGAGAAACAATACAGAGGCCTGAAAAGAACTGTAGATGAGAAAATAGGCAGCGTATAAAAGGAGAAGGTGTACATGAACGATTTATATCAGAAGCTTGAAACTTGCCTTGCAAGTGTCAGAAAAAAAACAGATTTTAAACCGGAGGTGGCGCTGATCCTGGGCTCCGGGCTTGGTGATTATGCAGATGAGATCCAGATTGAGACCACAATTGATTATACAGAAATTGAAGGTTTTCCAACCTCCACAGTTGCAGGACACAAGGGAAGGTTTGTATTCGGCTATGTGAAACAGGTGCCGGTTGTGATCATGCAGGGAAGAGTGCATTATTATGAAGGCTATCCTATGACCGATGTGGTGCTTCCCGCAAGACTGATGGGCATGATGGGAGCGAAGAAGCTGTTTCTCACCAATGCAGCAGGCGGCGTGAATCCATCCTTTCATCCGGGGGATTTCATGATGATCACAGACCACATTGCAACCGGGATTCCAAGCCCTCTTATCGGACCTAATATAGAGGAGCTTGGCTGCAGATTTCCGGATATGAGTGAGGTGTACAGCAGACGGCTTCAGGATGTGATCCGCACCTCAGCGAAAAAATGCGGCATTTCCATTCAGGAGGGTGTTTACGTGCAGTTTACAGGACCAAACTACGAGACTCCTGCTGAGGTGAAAATGGCAGCCATCTGGGGCGGGGACGCTGTTGGCATGAGCACTGCCTGCGAGGCGATGGCAGCCCGTCACATGGGCCTTGAGATCTGCGGGATTTCCTGCATCACCAACATGGCAGCCGGAATTTCAAAGGAAGAGTTAAACCACAAGGAAGTCCAGGAGACTGCAGATCGGGTTGCCAAATCCTTCAAGGAACTGGTAACAGAAATTATTGTGAATATGTAACAGGTAACAAAGGAGAAAGAGAAAGTATGGGAATTGTTGTAATCGGTGATGTTTTTATCGATGTGAAAGGGTATTCTACAGCACCTTTTATTACAGGCGGAAGAAATGCGGGAGAGATCCAGCAGATCCACGGCGGAGTGGGAAGAAATGTGGTAGAGGATATTGCCAATATAGAGCTGAAGCCCACATTTGTCAGTCTGGTGGATGACGATGCCATGGGCGAGGAAGTGATCCGCAAGCTGGATCGCCACAAGGTAGACACCAGGTTTATGCGCAAGGTGCCAAACGGCATGGGAACCTGGCTGGCTGTTTTTGACCAGGACGGGGATGTGGTGGCATCCATTTCCAAGAGACCGGATCACCGCCCCATTGAGCGGATTCTGGAGGAATGCGGAGACGAGATCTTCCAGAATGCGGACAGCGTGGTGATCGAGATTGACATTGACAAGGAAATCGTGAAGAAAACCTTCCACTATGCGGAGAAATACGGCAAAAAAGTTTACGCACTGGTTTCCAACATGACCATTGCCATGGAGCGCAGGGATTTTCTTCGGAAAACAGCCTGCTTCGTCTGCAACCAGCAGGAGGCCGGAATTTTGTTTTCTGAAGATTATGACGGCCTTTCCCCGGAGGAAATGGCAGAGTGCCTGACAAAGCGCATCCAGTCAGCGCACATTCCCAAGATGGTGGTTACCATGGGAAGTGAAGGCGCAGCCTACGCAGACCAGGAAGGAAATCACGGTGTTTATCCGGCCAAGAAGGTGGATGTGGTGGACACCACAGGCGCAGGAGATGCCTTTTTCGCAGGTGTTTGCGTAGGACTGACATACGGCAAGACCTTAAGAGAGGCATGCGCCATCGGCACCCGCCTTTCCTCTACAGTTATTTGTACCTCTGATAACATTTGCCCAAGATTTATGCCGGAAGAATTCGGCCTTGACAGGTAGGAGCGAAAAAATGGAAAGTCTGATTATAGGAATTGCCGGAGGTTCCGGCTCTGGTAAATCAACATTTACAAACAGGATTAAAGAGCATTTCGGGGATGATGTGGTGGTGCTTTATCACGACAATTACTACCGCAGACAGGATGGAATTCCCTTTGAACAGAGGGTAACTGTCAATTACGATCATCCCGATTCCCTGGAGACCGAGCTTCTGGTAGAGCATCTGAAGCTTCTGAAGGCAGGAAAATCCATAGAATGCCCGGTTTATGATTATTCCCAGCACAACCGTTCCGATAAGATTCTTCACATTACCCCAAGTCCGGTGATCCTTGTGGAAGGAATCCTTCTTCTGGCAGATCCAAGGGTGAGGGAGCTTCTTGACATCAAGGTGTATGTGGAAGAGGATGCAGACGAGCGTATCCTTCGCCGGATCTCCCGGGACGTGGAAGAGCGCGGAAGGGACTTAAACGGAATCATCAACCATTATCTGAATACGGTGAAGCCCATGCATTACCTTTATGTAGAGCCTACCCGTTCCAAGGCAGACATTGTGATCAACAGCGGTAAAAATGATGTGGCATTTGACCTGTTTGTTTCCAAGATCAGCATGGAGCTGGAGAAAAGAAAACAGGGCTGATAAGAAAAAAGCATGACTTAGAACCTTTTACAGGAGATGCAGATGTCACAGAATGATGAAAAGCTACAGGAGACAGAAATGACTGAGAAAATAAAAACTTCCAACGAGGGGCAGGAAGCTGCTTCACAGGACGCACAGCAGTCTCACAAAAGACGTGTGCGCTACAAGGGCAAATACCCGAAGAAATTCGAAGAGAAATATAAGGAGCTTCAGCCGGAGAAATACCAGGATACCATCCAGCATGTGATGCAAAAAGGCAACACTCCTGCTGGCATGCACATTTCCATTATGGTAAAGGAAATCCTTGATTTCCTGGAAATCAAGCCGGGACAGGTAGGCTTTGACGCTACTTTAGGCTACGGAGGCCATACGAAGGCAATGCTTCAGTGTCTTCAGGGAAAAGGCCATGTGTATGCCACAGATGTGGATCATGAGGAAGCCGCCAAGACCAAGAAGCGCCTGGAAGAGCTGGGATTTGGGGAGGACATTCTCACTATTAAGCTTCAGAACTTCTGCACCATTGATGAGATTGCAAAGGAAGTGGGAGGCTTTGATTTCCTGCTGGCAGACCTTGGCGTTTCTTCCATGCAGATCGACAACCCGAAAAGAGGATTTTCCTTTAAGGTGGACGGACCTCTGGATCTGCGTCTGAACCAGGAGGCCGGGATCAGTGCCGCAGAGCGTCTTGAGACCATCACAAGAGACGAGCTTGCCGGAATGCTTTATGAGAATTCTGACGAGCCCTACTGTGAAGAACTGGCAAAGGCCATCACTGATGAGATCCGCAGAGGAAACCACATGGATACCACCACCAAGCTTCGCCAGGTGATTGAGAAGACCCTTGATTTCCTTCCGGAGAAAGAGAAGAAGGAGACCATCAAGAAGACCTGCCAGCGTACCTTCCAGGCTCTTCGAATTGATGTGAACCGGGAATTTGAGGTCCTCTATGAATTTATGGAAAAGCTGCCGGATGCTTTAAAGCCAGGCGGAAGAGCCGCTATCCTGACCTTCCATTCCGGGGAAGACAAGCTGGTAAAAAAAGCGTTAAAGGCAGGATATAAGGCAGGAATTTATTCCGATTACGCCAAAGATGTAATTCGTCCGTCCGCACAGGAATGTGCACAGAATGGCCGCGCACGGTCTACAAAAATGAGATGGGCGATTAAAGCCTAGAGCCTGTTTGAAAAATCATTCCTGCAATCTGCACGCCCCACTTTGCGGTATATTTCACCTGAATTCGGTTGTCGTAGCCCGCTACGACGCCCTCATTCGGGCAAAATCTCCCACAAATTGTGACGCACATCTTGCAGAAAGCCTTTTTTAAACATGCTCTAGAGCCTGTTTGAAAAATGGGGGAGAAACCGCATTACTGCAGTTCCATTCCCCATATTTTGCAGTCGCGGGTTCCCACGACCATATAACTTTGATAGACAGCAGGAGATGCTTCGATGACTCCCTCACTGATCTGGTGGCAGTCAAGAACCTCTCCTGTTTTTCCGTCCAGAAGATAAATGTGTCCGGTGCTGTTGCAGTAGAGCACTTTGCCGCTGCCGTCGGGATTGTACACACATACAGGAGAGGACCAGGCATAGGCAGCAGCATGCTCCCAGACGGCTTCCCCTGTATTTTTGTCAATGCAGGCAAGGACGCCCTCGGCCTGGCCTCCAGTTCTGGCTACGGTCACATAAATGTAGTCGGACAATTCCTCTTTACCCACTGCGATGGTGGACTGGACGCCGCCGGAGACCCCGTCCTCAGAAGAACACTCGTAGGATTTCTGCCAGATGATCTCTCCGGTCTCGGCGTCAATTTTCCATACCGGAACTTCCGCTGTGGAATTGCTTCGCCATCCAAGACGGAAGGAGGTGCTGATGTACAGGTAAAGATGTCCGTCCTCCACGGAAAGCACCGGGGAGGAGTTGGAGTCATCCAGAATGTCCTGTACCCACACCAGCTGCAGGGTGTTCAGATCCAGGCACATCAGATTGCCGCCATTGTCGGACATGAAAATATAGCCGTCGTAGATGGCTGCACTGTCCTCCATGCCAAGCCAGTAGGAAGCAACACTGGTTCTGGTTCCGTAATAATGCCATTTCACAACCGGGTCCGGGGCGATGGACAGGGTGCCTGCCGCTGGATCATAGCTGGTATTTAATTTGATCAGGTAGAGAATGCCGTTTTCCCCAGGATAGATCAGAGTATCGGTATTCGCATCCACAAGTGCGGAGGAGTCAAAATAGCTTAAGTTTCCGCGAAGGGAAAAAGAATCGTTATTTCCGAAGGTGTACATGACGCTGCAGTCCAGAAGGTTGACCACGAAAACCCTGGCGGTTCCTTCATTGCTGTCGTAGCCGGCACCTACATATAAGATTGGATAGCCTCTTGGGTCCAGTGCACCGGAGCCCTTGAAGGTGTAGCCCAGGAAAAGGGCCTCTCTTGTCGGCTCGCCTGTTTCCAGATCCAGGAAATACACATATCCGTCCATGCAGGCGTAGATCACTTCCACAAGGTCGTCTTTTTCTTTGGCCCAGTCGTACATGTTCATGGACTGTTTGGCTTCTTTGGACCATTTTTCCATAAGAGGCTGTCCGGTCCAGCCGCTTCCCGACCAGGTAGCATCGCCTACCGTGATGGAACCTGTGCTGGCGGTCCAGAGATCTGTTATTTTGCCCTCCTTGATCTGGGTGTTTCCATAGGAGGCGGTGTCGCGGAAATTATTGCCCCGGAAGGTGACAATTCCGTCCACATCTGTGTAGCTGATCCCTGCATCAAAGGAATGGGTGTCAGCAGACTGGTAATCAGAAAGATTTGCCAGGGTCTGCCCATTTACCTCGATGGCTGTGGAATCTATGTAAAGGGAGGGCTTTGTGGATTCCACACAGGCGGGGGAAAAGCTGGCAGGCTTTGCCATAGCTGCCTTTACCTCTGCAAGGGAGTCGGTTTGTTCCATATTAAGCCCGCTGTCCCCGGAAGTGGCTGCAACCATGGAGACGGTGTTGGCAGATTCTTTGAATTTCCCCACAAGCCGGGCGGCACCAAAAACGGTAAGGGCTGCAGCGCCCAGAATCCCGCCTGTGAGAAGCTGCTTTTTCATTAGGTACTTTCTTTTAAGCTGCCGCTTTCGTTTCCCTATTTTTCGTTTCATACTGTAAATCCTTCCATTTCATTAAAGCTGAAAAAACCTTTTAAGAGATGCTAGAGCGTGTTTGAAAAATCATTCCTGCAATCTGTGACGCACATCTTGCAGAAAGCCTTTTTCAAACACGCTCTAAGATTATACAGCCTGCCGCATGGAAATACAAGGCTGGCCGGGCAATCTTTTTCCTTGACAGATACTATTGAACATTGCTAAAATAATATTAATTGTGCGATGAAATCGATGCATTTGACAGAGATAAAGGAGGAAGAGAAATGCTGAAAGTATGGATCGTAGGATCAGAAGGCCAGATTGGCGAAGCAATTAATGAAATGCTAAACCCTCTGGAAATTGAAGCTCTGAATACAGATAAGAATGAGCTTGACATCACCCAGACCGATGAAGTGCTCCGTTTCGGTGAGATCAACCGTCCGGACGTGATCATCAACTGTGCGGCACTTACCGATGTAGAGCTTTGCGAAAAAGAGCCGGAGCATGCATTCCGCGTAAATGCCCTGGGTGCCCGTAACTTAAGTATTGTGGCAAGAAAAACCGGGGCAAAGATGGTACAGCTGTCTACAGATGACGTTTTTGACGGCTTGGGAAAAAAGCCTTATACAGAATTTGATGATACCAATCCTATCACCGTTTACGGAAAATCAAAGCTCGCAGGAGAAAAATATGTGAAGGAATTCACCCACAAGCACTTTATTATCCGAAGCAACTGGGTATACGGAACCGGAAATAATTTTGTAAACCGCGTGCTTGCCTCAGCAGATGAAGGGCAGGCCTTATCCGTTGCAGAAGATCAGTATGGTTCTCCTACAAGTGCCAGGGATCTGGCAAGGATCATTCTTTACCTGATCCGCACTAATGAGTACGGAACTTATCATGCTACCTGCAAGGGCGTTTGCAGCCGTTACGAATTTGCAAAGGAAGTACTTCGGCTTTCCGGAAAAAAAGAACAGCTGAATCCGGTTCCCACGCCGCAGTCAGATCTGTCCTCTGCAAGACCTGCATATGCAGTTCTTGATAATTTCATTCTTCGCATTATTGATGTATACGACATGCCGGATTGGAAAGAATCTCTGGCAGAATTTATGAAAGAGAGGATGGAAGGCTAAGATGGGAGCAAAGAAAGAAAATGCAAAAGAGAAAAAGAAAATCAGTCTGACCAGTAAGATTTTTATTGCACTGATCGTTGGTGCTGTCACCGGAATGGTTCTTCATTATCTGGTTCCGGATGGTAATATTAAAAATGATGTGATCGTGGAAGGCGTTCTTTATGTATTGGGTCAGGGATTTATCCGCCTCATGAAAATGCTGGTTGTTCCATTGGTATTTTGTTCTCTGGTTTGCGGAAGCATGGCAATCGGAGATACCAAGAAGCTGGGAAATGTAGGCGGCAAGACTCTTGCATTTTATCTGGTTACTACTGCGGTGGCCGTTGCAGTTGCCCTTGGAATCGGAACCCTTTTAAGACCTGGTATCGGTCTTGACATGAGTAAGATTCAGGTGAATGCTTCTGACATTGAAACTATGGAGTCTGCTTCACTGGCACAGACCATTTTGAATATTATTCCGGACAATCCTTTTAAAGCTCTGGCAAATGGCGAGATGCTTCAGGTAATCGTATTTGCCCTGGTCGTTGGTGTGATCCTTGCCAAGCTTGGAGAGCGCGCAGAGGTAGTTGCCAACTTTATCAGCCAGTTTAATGACATTATGATGGAAATGACCATGATGGTTATGAGTCTGGCACCAATCGGTGTATTCAGTCTTATTGCAAGAACCTTTGCCAATATTGGCTTCAGTGCGTTTATTCCGCTGGCAAAGTATATGATTGCGGTACTGATCGCGCTGGCAATCCAGTGCTTTGGAGTGTATCAGATTTTGCTCAAGGTATTTACCGGCCTGAATCCGGTCAGATTTATCAAGAAATTTTTCCCGGTTATGGCTTTTGCTTTTTCCACGGCAACATCCAATGCAACAATACCTCTTTCCATCGATACGCTGCATAAGAAAATGGGTGTTTCCAAAAAGATTTCTTCCTTTACGATCCCGCTGGGAGCTACCATTAACATGGATGGTACTTCTATCATGCAGGGTGTTGCGGTTATGTTTGCAGCGCAGGCATTTGGAATTCATCTGACACCTATGGATTATGTAACCGTTATCGGTACGGCGACTCTGGCTTCTATTGGTACAGCAGGTATTCCAAGTGTTGGTCTTGTGACCTTGACCATGGTATTTAACTCTGTTGGTCTTCCGGTGGAAGCAATCGGTATTATTATGGGTATTGACCGTATTCTGGATATGGCCAGAACAGCCGTTAATATTACAGGAGATGCAGTTTGCACGACCATTGTGGCTTGCCAGAATGGGGCTGTGGATAAAGAAGTGTTTAATAAAGCTGAATAAAAATATTGGCGTGTGTATGTGAGTTTAGACTCAGGTATGCACGTCTTTTTTTGTGTGGCGAAGGCGGACGCCTGGGAGGGGCAGTGTGTTCAAAGTAACTATGAATTAATTGAAAATAAACAGCATATAACACTTGACAACAGTATAATACTGTTATATGCTGTTTGCATAAGGAGGGGTCACATGAAGATCATAATTAATCACTCGTCGATGCAGCCAATTTATGAGCAGATCACAGATCAGATTAAGGCGATGATCATTGACGGGACGTTAAAGGAAGAGGAAATGCTTCCCTCTGTGAGAACTTTGGCGAAGGAGCTGAAGATTAGTGCTCTTACGGTGAAGAAGGCGTATGACTTTCTGGAGGAAGAGGGGTTCGTGGTTACGGTGCATGGGAAAGGCAGCTTTATTGCCAAGAATAACCAGGGACTTCTTATGGAAGAGCGGAAGCGGGAGATTGAGACAGAACTGGAGGAAGTGATCCGGAAAGCGCGGATCAGCGGATTGTCTGAGGAAGAGATCCGGGAACTGTTTGAGCTTATTATGGAGGAGTAGATATGCTGTTGAGTTTGAAGAATTTGCAGAAGAATTATCCTGGATTTTCCCTGGATGTAAGTATGGAAGTAGAAGAAGGACAGATCACCGGTCTGATCGGAGCCAATGGAGCAGGGAAGTCTACTACCTTTAAGGTTATTCTGGGGCTGGTTCATCCTGATGCAGGAGAAATTCGTCTGTTTAATAAGGATATGGAGCAGATTTCCCAAAAAGAGAAAGCGGATATAGGCGCGACACTTTCTGACAGCGGTTTTTCCAATTGTTTGACCGTGAAACAGATTGTGCATATTCTGACAGAGACTTATGAGAAATTTGATCGGGAGATGTTTGAGAAGCGGTGCAGCCTGTTTTCCATCCCCATGGATAAGAAACTGAAAGAGTTTTCCACAGGAATGAAAGCAAAGTTAAAAGTGCTGACAGCCACCAGCTTTGATGCCAGGCTTCTTGTTCTGGATGAGCCTACAGCCGGTCTGGACGTGATTGCCAGGGATAGCATTCTGGAACTCCTTCGGGAATATATGGAGACGGAAGGAAGAAGTATTCTGATCAGCTCCCACATTTCCTCAGATCTGGAGAGCCTGTGTGATGATATTTATATGATTGATAAGGGACGGATCGTGCTTCATGAGAATACAGATGTGCTGCTGGATGAATATGGTCTTATCAAGGCTGACGAGAAGCAATATGAATTGCTTGATAAGCAGCATATTCTCAAGGTGAAGAAGGAGCAATACGGCTACAGCTGTCTCACAGATGAGCGTGCATTTTATGCGGAGAACTACCCGCAGCTTGCAATAGAACGTGGGTCTGTGGACAATGTTATTACCATGATGATCAAGGGGGAAGTATTATGAAAGGTATGTTTGTAAAAGACATGGAAATTATGAGGGGAAACATGAAAACGTTCATTGGCGTATATATTATAGCCATTTTCTGTTTCCTTAGTACTTCCGCAGGTCCTTCTTTTCTAATCAGTTATGTGTCTGTTCTGGCTGCTGTTATGGCACTGAATACCATAGCAAGTGATGATATGGATAATGGTATGCCTTATATTTTTACTTTTCCTATCAGCAGGAAAGAATATGTGAAGGAGAAGTATCTGCTGGGTGCAGGGATGGTCACGGTATTGTGGGCTGTTGCTGTTGCAATTGCAATTGGCGTAAATGCTTCCGGATATCGTATGGTGTCCTGGGAAGAACTGATCGCTTCTGCAGCTGTCGGTCTTTTTCTTGCTGTTTTCGCAAATGCGGTTGTGTTTCCGATACAGTTGAAATATGGAAGCTCTACAGGAAGGCTGGTGCTGCTTGTTCTTGTATTTGGCATCATGGCTGTAGGATGGATTGGCGTAGAACTATGCCAGAAAATGAAAGTGGATTTTTCAGGTCTGAAAAATCTGGGCCTGCGCATTTGGAACCTTGGAATCCCAGTCTGTCTGGCGATGCTGTTTGTTCTTATGTTGCTAATGGTTCTGATTTCCTGTACAATATCCATAAAGATTATGGAGAAAAAGGAGTACTGATCCGGAAATGAAGAAGAATCAGATTTTTATAAAATGCGGAACTGAATATAAGGAGATGACGAAAGAACTGCTGGAGGCGTGTGATCTGGCAGGAGAGATAGAGAAGAAGTTTGTGAAATACGGATTGAAGGCGCTTTCAGAAAATTTCGAGGCAGGTTTACAGCAGAATAGTGAGAAGGTTATAACAAAAGCGAAGTTTGAAACAAAGAGCAGTCTTATTGACAGCTCTAAAGCAGAAGTGGACTGTTTTTATTCTTCAGATTCTGTGGAAAAACAGAATTCAGAATTTGGTTTGTACAATATGCGGATCGGCATCAAGCCAAACCTGGTCGCCCCCATGGAAGCCTACTGGGGCGGCACCACTCACCCGGAGGTAGTCGTCGGAATCGTAGAATATCTTCAGGAAAAAGGTTTTTCCAATCTGGTGATCATGGAAGGTTCCTGGGTAGGAGATAAGACCTCCGAATCCTACGAAGTCTGTGGTTTCAAGTCCCTCTGTGAAAAATATAACGTTCCGTTCCTTGACATGCAAAAGGAAAAGGGTGCGCCTGTACAATGTGGCGATATGACCTTAAACATCTGCAAAAGTGTCCTTGATCTGGACTTCCTTATTAATGTTCCGGTACTAAAAGGTCACTGTCAGACCAAAATCACCTGTGCATTGAAGAACATGAAAGGTCTTTTGCCCAACTCTGAGAAGCGCCGCTTCCACGCACTTGGCCTTCATGATCCTATCGCTCACCTAGGCCTTGCTATCCACCAGGATTTCATCATGGTAGATAATATTTGCGGCGATCTGGATTTCGAAGACGGCGGCAACCCCGTAGAGATGAACCGCGTTCTGGCAGCAGTGGATCCGGTTCTTATGGATGCTTACGTCTGCAACATGATGTACTATCAGCCAGAAGAAGTCCCCTACATCACAAAGGCTGCCGCCCTTGGTGTTGGCTGCGCCGACATCCGCCAGGCAGAAATCCGTGCCCTCGATGGCAACCCCGGCGCTCCCATTCCCAAGTCCCGGAAAGTGGTAGAGCTTGCCGACGCTGTAGAAGAAGTAGAATCCTGCAGCGCCTGCTACGGCAACCTGATCCCCGCTCTTGACCGCCTGAAGCAAGAAGGTCTCCTTTCAAACCTGACCACCCGAATCTCCATCGGTCAAGGCTACCGAAATCAAAAGGGTCTTCTTGGCATCGGTCACTGTACCAGAAGCTTTACCTGTCACCTCAAGGGCTGTCCCCCTACAGAAGAGGAAATCTATGAGTTTTTAAAAAGCTATATTACGGAAACATAATTTCAGCCCCGCAGGTTTGCGGGGCTGTTTCTATGCTTTTTGTTTTTGTTGTCCCAAAGGAATAATCCCTTTACAGAAGCTTCTTTACCATCTGGATAATCTGTTCTTTGGAAACAGTGCTGCTGTTGATGCACAGATCATACTGCAGCATATCCAGCCAGTTGGTGTCTGTGAAATATTCATAATAAGCACGGCGGTCCTTGTCGGTGCGCTTCACCATCTTGCGCACACTCTTCTCCTCACGACCGGTACGGGCCATTACCGTTTTCACTCGTTCCTCAAAAGGTGCATAGATGAACAGGCTGATATGCTTATCCTTATAATCTTTTAATATATAGTTGCCGCAGCGTCCCACAATTACGCAGTTCTCTTTGTCAGCAGCTTCCAGAATGCTCTTCTTCTGCAGATCATAAAGCACATCGTTCATAGGAACAAAATGATACTCCGGATTCATCTGAAGCTCATAATCCACCGGATAAAGCCACTGGCTGGCTTTCTTCTCGTCTACTCTGGCAAACTCATCAAAGGGGATGTTTTTCTCCTTGCTTGCCATTTCAATCAATTCCTTGTCATAGAATTTAAAGCCCAGTTCCTCAGCAAGAGCCTTTCCGATAATACGTCCGCCGCTTCCAAACATACGATTGATTGTTATGATGCATTTACTCATAAACGCCGCCTCCTTTTTGATAAAAACAGTGCAAAAGGTATATTATCTGTTCTTTCTTTGTATTATAACATAATTATTTGAAAATTTCTATATAATTTGCATAAAATCAAAATAAAAAAATATTCTGAATCTGTCATTTCGCTGGAAATTTGGATTTTTTCTTGTTATACTTAAAGTCGATAATAAAAGAAAGGAAATCACCATGCTTAAAATAAAAAATTATGTGAAAGCGGAATCCCTGGAAGAAGCCTATGAGCTGAACCAGAAGCGTACCGCCTGTGTACTGGGCGGAATGGTATGGCTGAAAATGGGCAATCGCAATGTAACTACAGCTATTGACCTTTCAGGCCTTGGATTGGACACCATTACAGAGACGGAGAAAGAATTTGTAATCGGCTGCATGACTCCCTTACGTGATCTGGAGCTTCACGAAGGACTTCATGCCTATACCCATGGAGCTATGAAGGAGAGTCTGCGCCACATTGTAGGCGTGCAGTTCCGCAACTGTGCTACAGTGGGCGGAAGTATCTGGGGGCGTTTTGGTTTCTCAGACGTTCTGACTATGTTTTTAGCCCTGGATACAGAGGTTGAGCTTTTTAAGGGAGGAAGAGTCTGTCTTTGGGACTTTGTAAAAATGCCAAAGGACAGAGACATTCTGGTACATATTATTGTGAAGAAAACTCCGATTAAGACTGCATACCTAAGCCAGCGTAACACAAAGACTGATTTTCCTGTGCTTGCCTGCTGTGTAAGCCTGTCTGAAGATGGCGTGAAGGCTGTTTACGGTGCCCGTCCGTCTAAGGCATTTCTTCTGGAGGATGAGGAGAACATTTTGAAGGATGCGCAGACACTTTCTGAGGAAGAGAAGAAGGAAGCTTATGAGAAATTTGCAGACTATGCGGCCAGAAAGGTTCCAACCTCAGGAAATATGAGAGGAAGTGCTAAGTACAGAACCCTTCTTGTGAAGGTCCTTACAAGAAGAGCATTGGAAGCAGTGGGAGGTATGAGTGATGAGAATTAATTTTTGGCTGAACGGAGTTAAAAAAGAAGAAGAAATCCGTCCGGATACCCTGCTTCTGGATTTCCTTCGAAGCCTTGGCTGCTACAGTGTAAAAAGAGGCTGTGAGACTGCTAACTGTGGTCTTTGCACCGTTCTGGTGGAGGGAAGACCTATGCTTTCCTGTTCCGTTCTGGCAGCACGTATTGACGGCAAAAGGGTTATGACTATGGAAGGTCTTCAGGAAGAAGCCAAAGAATTTGGTACATTTCTTGCCAATGAAGGCGCAGAGCAGTGCGGCTTCTGCAATCCGGGCTTTATTATGAATGTGATCGCCATGACAAAGGAATTGGCAGATCCTACAGAGGATGAGATCAAGGAGTATCTGGCCGGAAATTTATGCCGCTGCTCCGGTTTTGTTGGACAGACCAGAAGCATTCTGAAATATCTGGAATATAAGAAGAATCAGGAGAAGGAGGTGCAGGCATGAGCTATGTGAATCAGTCTCTGCAGAAAAAAGATGCCATGGCACTGGTTACAGGACAGCCTGTATATACCGATGACCTGGCACCTAAGGAATGCCTGATCATTAAGATATTAAGAAGTCCTTATGCCAATGCCTGGATAGAGGAGATCAAAACTGAGAATGCGAAGAAAACAGATGGTATTGCCTGCGTTCTTACCTGGGAAGATGTTCCGAAGAAAAGGTTTGCTTCTGCAGGGCAGACTTATCCGGAATTCAGCCCCTATGACAGATTGATTCTGGATCAGCATCTGCGTTTTGTAGGAGATGCAGTAGCAATTGTGGCAGGTGAGACAGAGGCGGCAGTTGACCTTGCCCTGAAACGTATTAAAGTGAAATACCGTGTGGAAACACCGGTTCTGGATATGCATACAGCCAAAGACAATCCGGTTCTTGTTCATCCTGAAGAGAATTGGGAATCCAAGTTCCCCGTAGGTGCTGACAACAAGCGAAACCTTGCTGCCAAAGGCCATGAGGAAATGGGTGACATTGACGCTGTTCTTGCCAGCTGCAAATATACGGTAGATGAGGTTTACCATACAAAGGCAGACCAGCAGTGTATGATGGAAACCTTCCGTGCTTACTGTACCAAGGATCATTTTGGAAGACTGAATGTGGTAGCCTCTACACAGGTTCCTTTCCATCTTCGAAGAATCCTTGGAAATGCCCTTGGAATTCCATCCTCTAAGATTCGTGTGATTAAGCCCCGTATCGGAGGCGGCTTTGGCGCCAAGCAGACAGAGGTTTGCGAGATTTACCCGGCAATTGTTACCTGGCTGACCGGCCGTCCCTCCAAGATCGTTTACAGCCGCCACGAGGCCCTGATCTGTGCATCTCCCCGTCATGAGATGGAGGTCCATGTACAGGTTGGAGCGGATGAGAATGGTATTGTAAAGGGAATTAAGGTGGAAGCCCTTTCCAATGCAGGTGCATATGGCGATCACAGCCCTACAACTGTGGGCCTGACAGGGCATAAGGCCATTGCACTGTATCGGAATCTTGAGGCCTACAACTTTGATTATGAAGTTGTATATACCAATGTTCAGGCTGCAGGTGCATACCGCGGCTATGGCGCTACACAGGGTATATATGCAGTAGAGTCTGCTGTAAATGAGCTGGCGCACAAAATGAACATGGATCCTGCCAGAATCCGCGAATTGAATATGCCTGTTGAAGGGGAAAGAATGTACGATTATGACGGCAATCTGACCCACACGGCAAGCTGTACCATGGATCGTTGTCTTGCCCGTGCCAAGGAGATGATTGGCTGGAATGAGAAATATCCATGCAGAGACATGGGAAATGGAAAAGTAAGAGGCGTAGGTCTTGCCATGGCAATGCAGGGTTCCTCTATTTCTAATGTAGACGTTGGAGGTGCAACCCTGAAGCTGAATGAGGACGCTTCCTATACATTATCCCTTGGATGTGCGGATATGGGTACCGGATGTGATACGATTCTTTCTCAGATGGCAGCAGACTGCCTGGAAACGGAATTTGACAATGTGGTCGCATTTGGAGTGGATACGGATGTTTCCCCATATGATTCCGGCTCTTATGCCTCTGCTACCACCTATGCCACAGGAAATGCGGTAATCAATGCCTGCAGTGAATTGAAGAAGCGGATCATCAAGGTAGGCGCAGGAATGCTTGGGGTAGATGCAGAAGAAGCTGAATTTGACGGAAAAAGAGTTTATGCAGGGGATAAAGAGGTTAGTCTTCAGGAGGTTGCCTATAAGGGAACCTGCGGCAATACGCAGGAGCTTCAGGTAACCACCGCCTTTTCTTCCAAGATTTCTCCGCCGCCGTATATGATCGGTGCAGCTGAGGTGGAAGTGGATAAAGAGACCGGAAATATTGAGCTGATCGATTATGTGGCAGTGGTAGACTGCGGAACTCCTATTAACCCTAATCTTGCCCGTGTGCAGACAGAGGGAGGAGTTTCCCAGGGAATCGGAATGGCTCTTATGGAGAATGTACAATATTCCAAAGAGGGTAAGATCCGCGAGAACTCTTTCATGCAGTACAAGATCCCAAGCCGCGTGGACATCGGAAATATCCGTGTGGAGTTTGAGAGCAGCTACGAAAAGAGCGGTCCTTTCGGTGCCAAATCCATCGGCGAGCTGGTCATTGACACTCCATGTCCGGCCATTGCAGATGCAGTCTACAATGCCTCTGGCGTGCGCGTAAGAGAGCTTCCTATTACACCGGAGAAGGTTGCCATGGGGATTTTGAAGGCGCAGTTAGAGGGAGAGAATCATAAATGATGAAAGATGTGTGTCTGGCATGCATAGGTTTTATTCTTCAGACGATGATATTTTTGGCGGCAGGCAGACTTGTGTTTCGGGTTCTGAAATTAAAGGAAGATATTTCCCTGCAGCTGATCCTGGGATATCTGGCGTACTTTGCGGTATTTGAAATCTTGTTTACCCCCATGACGCTTTTGTGGGTTCCTTTAAGTACTGCAGCAGGCATATGGGCCGTGATCATGGCTGTAGCTGTGCTTGGGGCTTTTCTTTGCATAAGACGGCACAGGCATATGGATGGCACTCCGGGACAGACTGTGAGAGTGAAAGCAGAAGCAGTATGGAAACAGCACTCCGTGATGCTTCTGCTCCTGGCAGCGGTGATTTTTCTTCAGTGCCTGATCGTTATTTTTTATGAAGATATCACTGTGGATGCTGCCTACTATGTAGGAACGGTCAGTACCTCTGTATACACGAACACCCTTGGCAGATTTGATCCGTTCAGAGGCGGCATCCTGCAGAATTTTCAGGCCAGATATGTTCTGTCCGCTTATCCTATGAATAATGCAGTGTGGTGCAGGCTTTTGGGAATCCATCCCATTGTACAGGCCAAAATTGTAATGTCCTGTGAAAATGTGATCATTGCAAACCTGGTCATCTATCAGATTGGAAAAAGATTGTTCGGGAAAAACCGCAAGAAAGCGGATCTGATGGTGCTGTTTGTGTGCGTCCTTCAGTTGTTCTGCGGCACGATCTACACGGCAGGAACCTTTTTCTTTACCAGAAGCTACGAGGGAAAAGCCATTCTTGCAAATATTGTATTTCCGGTTGTTCTTATGTGCGCCCTGTGGCTTTACGAAGAAAAAGAGGACCGTAGGGTGTGGGCGGTGCTGTTTATTACGGCGGTAAGCGCTCTGGGATTTTCCGGCTCTGCCATTATCCTTCCAGCTGCAGTTCTGGCTGGGATGGTACCGGTTATGCGGATGAAGCGCAAGCTTTCCGGCCTGCCTTACTGTATTTTGTGCATGGTTCCTTCTGTTCTCTATGCAGGTGTGTATTTTGCGTGTAAGCTTGGACTGCTCAGTCTGGCTGCATCGTAGAAAGGAGCGGAAGAATGGGTGGAATAACAATTGAAGAGCTGGGAATGAAATTTGTGGATGCCTGTATGAAATTGTACTGGGGTCCCTGCTGGTATCCGGTCCTTTTTGCCATTGGACTGATTGCCACGCTGATCTGGGGACGGAAAAAAAGCTCCATGATTTTTATTGGCTGCTCGGCTGTTCTGTTCCTGACGGTGTATAACCCGGTTGTTGTGAAATATATCATAGCAAAGCTGGGCTTTGACAAGGAATATTACCGCTTTATCTGGCTGCTTCCGGTAATACCGGGGGTGGCGTATTACGGAGTTAAGGCGGTGTGTCTTTTCCCAAAAAGGTGGATGAAAGCTGCAGCTGCGGCTGTGCTTCTTGGAATTTTTGTGCTCTTTGGCAATCCGCTGGACAGGGTGGTGAACAACTTCGCGTTTGCAGAAAATATCTATAAAGTCCCGGATGAACTGATACAGGTCTGCGGGATCATCCATGAAAACCAGAACAATCCGGAGCAGATGGCAAGGGTAGTATTTGACGGCACCCTGAACAATAAAGTGCGGCAGTATGATGCCAGCATGCGTCTGATCATCAGCAGAAATTCCAGTATTTACCGTGCAGGAAGCACTGTGACAGGCGTATATGATGAAAACAGCGATGGATACAAACGGCAGAAGGCGCTTCTGGATGTGGTGGATTATCAGCTGTATGACGATATGGAAGCATTTAAGAAAGCATTGCAGGAGACAAGAACAGAATTTGTGGTAGTCTCAAAGAACGAGGAACTCCAGAAGGTTCTGGAAGAAAATGACTGTGAACGGATTGGAGAAACAGCCTCTTATAATATTTTTCGATTTGTGGGATAGATAGAAAATAAGACTTGCAATTATCCGGGAAAGCTGTTACAGTAGTTACAAGATGCCAGGTCAGGTACTTTTCCCCTGGCATGATGAAGGAAACTGAATACGGGAAGTTATGATAGAGGCGCGGGCTTCATCAGTAATTCCGGCTGTGAGATTCTGTAGATTTGTGAAGCATCAGAATCCAGGCTGTCTGGCAGGCTGGCCGGGAAGAAAGGGAATACCGCCGAAGGGTTTGTTTTCGCCATGAGAAGAGAGCTCTGGGCTGACGCAGAATATGCGGCAGACTGTCACTGTTGTGGAGCGCTATCGAAGGTATGGATCCTGTGAAGAATAAATGCCATGAATGTGTCCCATAGCGGGGCGGCGTTCATGGCTTTTTTGTCGTATTCGCAAAAAGGATATGTCGCCTATGGCGACATCACCATGTATGAAAGCCAGCTGTTCCGCGCCTATGGACGCTCCCACAGCTGCCGACCGCATTCGTAATCCGGGCTATCGCCCTACTTACTCATACGGTCTAGCCCATCCGATATCCAAGAATTCGCTCATGCGGGGCATGGTTCATTCTTGGTTGCCGTCTGGGACTTTCATAGTAAAAGAGGGAGGAAATCGATAATGAAGTACAAACGCAGCAAAATTTATGCTCTGTTTGCAGCCGTTTTAGTATTCGTTCTGGCATGTCCGGCGACCGTACTTGCAGCTGCAGAGGAGGAAGTAAGCAGTCCGGCTGTTTACGCCACATTCTGGTCTTTGGTACCGCCTGTTGTGGCAATCGTTCTGGCACTGATCACAAAGGAGGTTTACAGTTCCCTGTTTGTGGGAATCCTGGTAGGAGCAATCTTGTATTCCGGCGGCAATTTCGAAGTTACCGTAAACCAGATTTTTTCCGGCGGAATGATCAGCGTGCTGTCCTCATCCAGCAACGTAGGTATCCTGGTGTTCCTGGTAATTCTTGGAACCATGGTGTGCCTGATGAACCGTGCTGGCGGATCTGCCGCATTCGGACGCTGGGCAAGCAAGCACATCAAAACAAGAGTGGGCGCCGAGCTTGCTACGATTTTACTTGGCGTTCTGATTTTTATTGACGACTATTTCAACTGTCTGACTGTGGGAAGCGTTATGCGTCCCATCACAGACCAGCACAATGTTTCCCGTGCCAAGCTGGCATATCTGATCGATGCCACAGCAGCGCCTATCTGCATTATTGCGCCGATCTCATCCTGGGCGGCAGCAGTCAGCGGATTTGTACCGGGAGAAGACGGAATGTCCGTTTTTGTGAGAGCTATTCCTTACAACTATTATGCAATCCTTACCATTGTGATGATGGTGTCCATGGTTCTGATGAAAGAAGAGTTTGGCTCTATGGGCGTTCATGAGTCCAACGCGTTAAAAGGAGACCTGTTTACAACTGCAGCCCGCCCCTATGCTTCCGGTGAGGGAGAAGACCCTGTGAATCCACGGGGAAAAGTAATGGATCTTCTGATTCCCATTATTTCCCTGGTAATCTGCTGTGTCATTGGAATGATCTACACAGGCGGATTTTTCAGTGGTACTGATTTTGTAACTGCTTTTTCCCAGAGTGATGCGTCTGTAGGCCTTGTGCTGGGAAGTTTTTTCGGACTGGTGATCACCATTCTTCTTTATATGGTACGCAAGGTGCTGCCGTTCCGCGACTGCATGGCATGTATCCCGGAGGGCTTCAAATCCATGGTTCCAGCAATACTGATCCTGACCTTTGCATGGACCTTAAAGAGTATGACAGACAGTCTTGGGGCAGCAGAGTTTGTAGCAGAGCTGGTAAAATCTTCTGCAGACGGACTGGTAAATATGCTTCCGGCAATTATTTTCATTGTGGCATGCTTCCTGGCTTTTGCAACCGGTACTTCCTGGGGAACCTTTGGTATTCTGATCCCCATTGTAGTACATGTATTTGAAAACACACCTGGAAATCTGATGATTATTTCCATCTCTGCCTGCATGGCAGGTGCTGTATGCGGTGACCACTGCTCTCCGATTTCCGATACTACCATCATGGCGTCCGCAGGCGCCCAGTGCGATCATGTAAACCATGTATCCACCCAGCTGCCTTATGCCATTGTGGCAGCAGTGGTATCTTTTATCACCTACATTTTCGCCGGCTTCATCCAGAGTCCGCTGTGCCTGATCATTGGCGTGGCGCTGATGATGGGTGCAATGTTTGTGATCAAGTTTAAATTCAGCGATCTGAAAAACGCCTGACGGGGCGGCCGCAGAGATTACGAAGGTATCTGATAACAGAGGATTGCCATAAGTTTCGTAGAAAATAAAATACAGGCCAGTTCTTTGCGTGAGTGCAAAAATACTCAAAATATATGTCTGGTATTTTTGACTGCAAAGAGCGGGTCTGTTTTTTGGCTTTCCGATTTCCAGATGATGTTTGCCTTGCATATGTCCGGGAAAAAATATATAATGGAGCAATGGACGAAAAAATCAGAATCAACAAATATTTAAGTGAAGCCGGCTTTTGTTCCAGGCGGGAAGCGGACAGCCTGATCCAGGAGGGACGGGTTACCGTGGACGGCCGCAGGGCAGAGCCAGGAGAGAAAATTACATCAGACACAGTGGTTTACGTAGACGGGAAGGCTGTGAAAAAAGTAGAAGAGAAGGTTCTTCTTCTATTTTACAAGCCCCGCGGCGTTGTGTGCAGCACCAAGAAGCAGCGCCAGGAGACCACCGTGACGGAATATCTGAACTATCCCCTGCGGGTTTACCCCATTGGACGTCTTGACAAGGACTCCGAGGGGCTTCTGCTTCTGACCAACCAGGGGGATCTGGTAAATAAGATCATGCGCGCGGGCAACTATCACGAGAAGGAATACCTGGTGACCGTAGATAAGCCCATAGACAGCGCTTTTGTGAAAAAAATGGCGTCTGGAATTCCTATTCTGGACACCATAACCCGCCGCTGCTTTGTAGAAAAAACAGGGAAGACTTCTTTTCGCATTATTCTCACCCAGGGCCTGAACCGCCAGATCCGCCGAATGTGCGAGTACCTTGGCTATCAGGTGCAGACCCTGAAGCGTGTGCGGATCATGGAACTGACCCTGGACGGGCTGAAGGAAGGCGAGTACCGGCAGGCTTCCCGGGAAGAGTGGGCGAAGCTGGAGAAAGGAATTGCAAATTCTTCACAGCTTCCCAGCAGCAATCATCAAAAAACAGGAGGACATCATGGAAAATTCTCTACAGCGAATGAAAGAACTGGTAGAAACCCTGAATGGCGCCGCGAAGGCGTACTACCAGGAAGACAGGGAAATCATGAGCAATCAGGAGTACGACAGCCTGTACGACCAGCTGGAGCAGCTGGAAAAAGAAACAGGCACCGTTCTCACAAATAGCCCCACTGTCCGCGTAGGATATGAGGCAGTAAACGAGCTTCCCAAGGAAGAGCATCCAAGCCCCATGCTGTCCCTTGACAAAACAAAGGACCGTGAGGTATTAAGAAGCTTTATCGGAGAGCACAGATGCCTTCTGTCCTGGAAGCTGGACGGCCTGACCATTGTTCTTACCTATGAAAACGGAGAGCTTGTGAAAGCCGTCACAAGAGGCAATGGAATCGTAGGCGAGGTCATCACCAACAACGCAAAAGTGTTTAAGAACATTCCTCTTCGCATTCCCTACAAAGGACAGCTTGTGCTCCGGGGAGAGGCCATTATTACTTACTCAGAATTTGAGCGCATCAATGAGACCATCGGAGATGCAGATGCCAAATATAAAAACCCCAGAAATCTGTGCAGCGGTTCCGTGCGCCAGCTGAACAACGAGATCACAGCCAGACGAAATGTGCGGTTCTATGCTTTTGCCCTGGTAAGCGTCCAGGATGTGGATTTCCATAATTCCCGGGAACAGCAGTTTATCTGGCTGAAGGAGCAGGGCTTTGAGGTGGTGGAATACAAGGTGGTAACTTCCACAAGCCTTGATGAGGCAATGAATTATTTTTCCACCGCAATCGTGAACAATGATTTTCCATCAGACGGGCTGGTGGTTACCTATGATGACATTGCCTACGGCGAATCTCTTGGAAGCACTGCCAAATTTCCAAGGAATTCCTTCGCTTTCAAATGGGCGGATGAAATGCGGGAGACCAAGCTGGTGGATATGGAATGGAGCCCGTCCAGAACCGGACTGATCAACCCGGTGGCGATTTTTGAGCCTGTGGAGCTGGAAGGCACCACAGTGAGCCGTGCCAGCGTGCACAACATCAGCATTGTAAAGGAACTGCAGCTTGGAATCGGGGATACCATCAAGGTCTATAAGGCGAATATGATCATTCCCCAGATCGCGGAGAACCTTACCAGAAGCGGCAACCTGGTAATTCCGGACAAATGTCCCGTATGCGGTCACGAGGCCAGAATCCGCAAGGAGAACGATGTGGAGACCCTTTACTGCATGAACCCGGACTGTGTGGCAAAGAAGATCAAGTCCTTCAGCCTATTTACCAGCCGGGATGCCATGAACATTGACGGCCTTTCCGAGGCAACCCTGGAGAAATTTATTGCCATGGGCTTTATCCACAATCTGGGAGATATTTTTGAAATCGGAAAATATAAGGATCAGATCGTAGAGATGGAAGGCTTCGGACAAAAGTCCTTTGACAACCTGATGGCAAGCCTTGAGAAAGCCAAAGAGACCACTCTTGCCAAGGTGATCTACAGCCTTGGAATCGCAGGAATCGGTCTTGCCAATGCCAGAGTGATCTGCAGATATTTTGACGATGACATTGAGAAAATCCGCCATGCGGATGCAGAAGAGATCAACTCCATTGAGGGGATTGGCCCGGTGCTGGCAGGCAGCCTGGCAGATTATTTTTCCAGTGAAGAGAATAATAAGAAGCTTGACCATCTGCTTGGCCATCTTCACCTGATCCGTGAGGAGACCGCTGGGGAGCAGGTATTTGCGGGCAAAACCTTTGTCATCACGGGAAGCGTGGAGCATTTTGCCAACCGCTCTGAGGCGAAAGCCTTTATTGAGGCAAGAGGCGGCAAGGTGACCGGCTCCGTGACCAAGAAAACCGACTATTTAATTAACAACGATAAAACTTCCGGCTCTTCCAAAAATAAGAAAGCACAGGAGCTTGGAATTCCTATTCTGTCAGAAGAGGATTTCCTGGAATTAGCGGGAGAGTAAGAATTCACATAGAGGAGGAAATAAAATGCCAATTAAAATACAAAGTGACCTTCCGGTCAAGGAAATACTGGAAAAAGAAAACTTATTCGTCATGGATGAGAACCGTGCCATGCACCAGGACATCCGTCCGATCTACATCCTGATCCTGAACCTGATGCCTTTGAAGGAAGAGACCGAGCTTCAGCTGCTTCGTTCCCTTTCCAACACCCCTCTGCAGGTAGATGTAAGCTTCATGGCCGTAGAGTCCCATCAGGCAAAGAACACATCCCGAAGCCATCTGAACAAATTCTATCAGACCTTCACAGAGCTGAAGGACAAGAAATTCGACGGAATGATCATCACCGGCGCACCTGTTGAGCAGATGGAATTTGAAGAGGTAGATTACTGGGAAGAGGTGACCAGGATCATGGACTGGTCCGAGACCCATGTGACCTCCACCATTTTCCTGTGTTGGGCAGCCCAGGCAGCGCTCTACCATTTCTATGGCTTGAAAAAGCGTATGCTGGACAAGAAAATGTTCGGCCTTTTCTGGCACAAGGTAATGAACCGCAAGATCCCGCTGGTAAGAGGCTTTGATGATGTGTTCCTGGCACCGCACTCCAGACACACAGAGGTTCCCATTGCGGACGTACACGCCTGCAAGGACCTTACTGTTCTGGCAGAATCCGACGAGGCAGGCCTGTTCCTTGCCATGGCAGAAGATGGCCGCAAGATCTTCGTCATGGGCCATCCGGAATACGACCGGGTCACCCTGGATGGCGAGTACAAGCGCGACCTTTCTAAAGGCCTTCCCATCGAAATGCCAAAGAACTATTACAGGGATAACAATCCGGATAACGGCCCCCAGCTTCTCTGGAGAGCCCACGCTAATAATCTGTACACAAACTGGCTGAATTACTACGTCTACCAGGCAACCCCGTACAACCTGTACGGAACACCGGATTTCAGCGGGAAGTAAAGACAGGAGCAGATGTTTTTTCAGGCTGAGAAAGAAATACAGTGGATTATCGGCGAAGAGAAATCCTCACCCGGATTTCTCTTCCTATTTCACCATTAAACCTAAATATTCAACCAAAAGAAAAAACTTTACATCAGCCCGATATTGTGCTATACTTTTCAAAGTCGAAGTGGTTGTACATTGATAATTCAACAACTCGAGTTTTTTATGCACCTGTAGCTCAGTGGATAGAGCAGTGGTTTCCGGTACCATGTGCGGGGGTTCGATTCCCTTCAGGTGTATTGCCTGGAACGATCGGGCGTTCCGGTGCGTTGTATTAAGGAGGACAAGAACTTGGATAATTTCAGAGAATGGTTATCAGATAACCTTCGCTATTTTATGCTTGGCGGAGCGATTCTGTTAATCGTGGTTGTCCTGTTCTTCGGTGTCCGTGCATTTATGGGAAGCGGGAAGGGCGATTCCAGTAAGGACACAGTGGAGAATCAGACGACAGCAGACAACGACCAGGGAAATGTTCCTTCTTCTCCGGCAAATGATGGGGAGACTGACGGGAAGAAAGACGCCAATCCCATGGAGACGGCTAATGAAGAGATTACTTCATTGATCAAGAGCTATTATAAAGCTCTGGGGGATAAAGATATTGCGACGCTGCGTACTCTTGTGGATAATCTTGCACCATCAGATGAGTCCAAGATTACCAATGCGAAATACATTGAAGGGTATGAGGCTGGAGATATCTACACGAAAAAGGGGCTTGATGACGATTCCTATGTAGTATATTCCTGTTTTTACTACATCTGTCAGGGGATTGATACAAAGGTACCTGCGCTTGCTGAGTTCTACGTAGTGAAGGACACAGACGGGAATTGGAAGATTGATGGCGCTGTTCATGATGACAGCGACGAAATAACGAAATATGAAGTTTCTCTGCGACAGGATGATGATGTCAAGGAATTGAAGGACAAGGTGAAGAAGCTGTATGACGATGCACAGGCTTCCGACCCGGCACTTACCACATTCCTTGAAGGACTTGGTGAAGATGACACCGGATCTGAGGACACAGCAGAGGGAACGATTCTGGTAGTTACAGAGGATTGTAATGTCCGTGCAGCAGCCAGCAGTGATGCGGAGATACTGGGAGGTTTATCCGCCGGTACTGAGGTTGAGAAGAAAGGCGAGGACGGTGAGTGGGTACAGATCGATTACGATGGTACAGAAGCTTACGTTCACAACAGCCTTCTCCAAGAGAAAACTGAATAATGCAAAATAAAAAGAACTGCCGTATATTTGGGGCAGTTCTTTTTTTGCAGAGAAACAGGTTTTTTCCTGAAGTATTTTAAACAGGTTAAAAATCAGAAAGCTCCATAGGAAGTTCCGGCTTCCAGTGTGATACCCTTGGCCGCAGCCAGCTCACTGACTGTAACCAGCTGATATCCCTCCTGGATCAGCTGTGGAATAAAGACCTCCGCAGCATCTACAGATTCCTTAAAAATATCGTGCATCAGGATGATCGCGCCATCCTGGGCATTATCCATCACATTCTGGACAGTAGAATCCGCATTCTGCGTCTCCCAGTCCAGGGTATCCACAGACCACATGATCAGAGGTCTTGCAGCAATCCCTGCTACAGTATCATTAAAAGAACCATAGGGCGGGCGCACCACAGTAGCGCTATGTCCCACCAGATTCTGAATCTCTTCATCTGTGCGGGAAAGCTGGCTGGTCACGTCCTCTGCGGAAAGGGTGGCAAGATCTGCGTGATCAAAGGAATGGTTGCCAATCTCACAGCCAAGTTCCTCCATTCTGGACAGAGGCTCCTGGAAGTATTCGATCTCCTGGCCTACCAGGAAAAAAGTAGCCCTTGCATTATTGGCTTCCAGACAGTCAAGCAGACGGTCGGTGAAATCACTTGGCCCGTCGTCAAAGGTAAGGGCGATCATTCCCTTTGGTTCTGGCGTAGGTGTTGGTTCTGGCGGCTGCTCACCGTCCCCTTCAGATGAAACAGAAGCTTCCGCTGCAGATGAGGAATCACCTGCTGCAGAAGCTATAGGATCTGCGGTGCCTTCTGCGGAAGAAGCCTGTTCCCCGGAAGCTGTGTTCATATAAAATACCAGTCCGGTATCAGAACTGCCGTCTGTAGGATCACCCTGCTGTACCCCGTTGGCATCAAAATGATAAACCTGTCCGTCTATGGTGACATCACCTGTCTGCAGAACTCCGTCGGCGTTCAGATAGTAGCGGCTGTCATCCAGCTCCAGCCATCCGGTCTGCATCACGCCGTTTGCGTCAAAATAATAGCGGCGGCTGTCGGTATCGGTCAGCCATCCGGTGTATCCTGCGCCGTTTACCATGAAGTACCAGCTGCTTCCAACTGGGGTCCAGGTTCCTTCAGAAGCTTCCGGTGAAGCTGTGATCACGGCTTCCGGCTGTTCTGTAGGAGATGGCTCCGGGGTGGGGGTATCGGCAGGTGCCGAAGATGGCTCTTCTGTCTGCTGTTCCCCTTCTGTATGATCGGTATCCAAAGCTGTCCCGCCACCAGACTGGAGTGCGGAATCATCCGCATTCCCTGCTACGAACATATCCGGCGCCTTGGTGTCCTCAATGGGAGAGGGCGCTGCGGAAGACTGTGTAAAGGCAATTCCGCAGCCAAGACACATAAGAACAGCTGCAACTGCCAGCCCCTTGTTCGTATGCGGTTTATGGCCTGACATAAAATTCCTCCTTTATGAAACTCATTATAGTAGGATGCCAGAAGTGTCTGCCGCCTGGCATCATTCTTTCTAATCATACAATATATGACATGAAAAAACAAGAGCAGGTTGCAGCTGCAAAATTCCGGTTATCGTTCAGGTGGTAAGCCAAGACTAATTCTTGTGCAACCTGTTCGTGCAGAAGGAAAAAAATTCACAGAAAATCATGAAAATTTATTTTGAAATTTACATAAGTTTCTGCTATATTAGATATTGATGACGTTAACCGAAAAAGCACATACAAACGCTTTTTACAGTTTGATGATTCTTATCTGGTACAATGGATAAGAACAGGAAAGAAGAGGAAACGATTGCGTAAGAAATCCCATATACTGGTAGCTAGATATCTGGCAGACCAGATGCCTGCTACAAAGAGCCTGCAGTCCCACAGAAAGGCGTTCTGCCTGGGAAGTATCCTTCCAGACATCAAGCCGTCTTTTCTGACGAAGAAGCATGAGTATTTCGGTACCTTTGATGAGGTGCAGAGGAAGATGGAGGCTCTTGTCAACAGTAGTCCCCAGGAGTGCAAGGAACGCGTTTACTGGCGCAGAGCCGGAGAAGTCATGCATTATATGGCGGATTATTTCACTTTTCCCCATAATAAGAACTTCACTGGCAATCTGTATGAACATAATAAATACGAGAAGCACCTTAAGAACTATCTGAAGCGCTACATAAACAGCGGAGCGGCAGCACAGCTGACCATCATTCCGGTTTACTTCGGAAGTTTCCAGGAGCTTGTGGCATACATTAAGAAAGCGCATGAAGGGTATCTTCTCAAGGAAAGAAATATTGTAGAAGATATTCAGTATATTCTCAGAATCTGTTCACAGGTCATTCATGGAATCCTGCAGCTGGCAGCAGTCCGGCTGGGCAGCGAGAATATTCTGTTTCCGGTTGCGTGCTGATCGCATCGAAGTCATTTTGAGCCGTCAGGTACCGGGAATCCACAGAATCTGTTCTGCGGAAGACCGATCCTGACGGCTCTTTTTGCCTGCGTACAGGTCTGTTCTATGGAAAGAAGGGATGGGGGAAATACCTTTTTGCTCTGTCCTTATTCTGTGAACAAAAAATGAAAATTTACGAAAATCCAGCCGGATATTTTGAGGACGGTTGATTTAGAAGGGCTAGTATGCTACAATAATTCGTGTTAATATTTAAGACGAACTGTTTTTGCAGTAAAAATGCATACCTTTATATTAGGGGAGTAAAGGGATGTTCATAGATAGAAGGGAGCATCTTTTAAATATGAAGAATAAATACCTGACAAAATGTTTATGTGTCACCATGGCAGCAGCCCTGTCTCTGGCAGGTCCGGCTGGTGTCCTGGCAGCAGACGGGACATCCTTGTCAGTAACAGAAGCAGCGATACAATCAGATGAGACAGCACAGGAAACAGCTGCAGCTAAGGCTACGGTGCCTACACAGGTGCCGACAGCAGCACCTACCCAGACTCCTACAGCGGCACCTACTCAGATGCCTGCAGCGCAGCCCGCAGAAGCAGCAGAAGCATCTGCCCAGGTACCGGCAGATCCTACTCAGACGCCGCAGCCTTCTGAATCAGCAGAGCCCAGTGAGACCCCGGATGACACACCAACCGTGACACCAGAGCCAGGGGAGACCCCGGATGTGACGCCTACCGTGACACCAGAGCCGGGGGAGGAGCCGGATGTGACGCCTACCGTGACACCAGAGCCCAGCGAGACTCCGGATATAACACCTACCGTGACGCCGGAACCCGGGGAAGACCCGGATGTGACACCTACGGTTACTCCGGAACCTAGCATAACACCAGAACCAAGCGTGACCCCGGAACCCAGTGTAACCCCCACCATTCTCCCGGAATTATCTGAGGAGAGCCAGAAGAAAGTAAAGGCCCTTATCGAATCCATTGATAAGACCTTCCAGGAAGAACTCAGCGAAGGGAAGATCGAAGAGGTAAAGCAGCTTCGGGCGACCTACGACAGCTTTACAGATCAGGAGAAGGCAGCGGTTACCAATTACCAGCTGCTGACCGAGATGGAGGCGACCATCAATCTTACGCCCACACCTACGCCTACCGTGACTCCGGAAGATGTCCAGGCAATCCAGGGAACCCCTGTTTATTATGCCACCAATCTTCATGCCGGCAAGGAGTTTTATCTGAACAGTCTTAAGGATAATTATCAGCTGACCTTTTCCGATGATTTTGCAGATATCATGGATCAGATCGAGTCTGAATACAAGGTGAAGAAACTGCTTACAGATGTATCCGATACCACAGGGGGTGTGACCACCTCCGCAGATTCTCTTCTGGTACGCAACTGGCAGGACATTCTTGCCGTGTATATCTATGAGCAGAGCCTTCAGGGCGTTACCTCCTACACACTGGATGGGTCTTGTAAGGAAGCTCTTGCCCGGATTTTTGAAGAGATGAATCCGGTTGTGCGGGATGAGAATGATTCCCGTAGGGTTACATATGGCTGCTACCATATTAATGATTACATCAAGAAGAACAAGATTCCCAAGGAAGAGCGAGGTGTGCTCAAGAAGTACCTGGAGACAGACTGCAAGCTTCTTTGCGCCACTGTCACAGCTGCCAGGGGGTTTGTAAGACAGAGCGTGGGAGATGACGTTTCAGAGGAGCGTGTGAATGTAATCACAGCTGCCTATTCCCTGGTGGGCAAGGTTGGCTATTTCTGGGGCGGCAAATCCGCCACCATCGGCATGGACCCATACTGGGGAAGTGTGGAGCAGGTGACTGCAGAGGGAAGTCAGAGTACCGGATCTCTTCGTGCCTACGGACTTGACTGCAGCGGCTTTGTTACCTGGTCTGTGATCAACGGTTACAGGGACCAGGCCATGATCGCAGCGGTGGGAAACGGAACCTCAGACCAGTGGGAGAGAGCCAATGTGGTAAGCGAGGCAGACGCCCAGCCTGGAGACCTGGTTTTCCAGAGAGGTCCGGAAGCCGGCAGCTCCAACCACGTGGGTATTATCTGCGGCAAGACAGATGCGGGAGACTGGATCGTAGTCCACTGTTCTTCCGGTAAGAATGGCGTTACTGTAGGAGAGGCATACAGTGCAAGCTTCCGTTATATTCGTCAGCCCTCCTTCTATCCGAATGCACAGCAGGTAGAGGAGATGAGAAAGAGCGGCCAGGCAATCACCAGTGCACAGTATATTACAGGAATTGACGTATCCAATAACCTTCAGAGTCTGATCAACGCAAATCTGTCCAATACAGGAGACCTGGATACCGTTACCATAGATCCTTCCGGAAACGGAACGATTTCACCTAGCAGTCTGTATGTGGCCAACAGCCTTCAGGAGCTGTTTGACGCCGGCAAGCAGGTAAGCGTATTCAATCAGGTGACATATGGAGATGCGGCAGAGATGGAAGTCCAGAGTGTCGGCTCCGATGGCAGCGTATCAGCGGAGATGCTGCAGGAGGGAGACTTTACAGGCATTATGGTTGCCAACCGTCTCCAGGAGATGCTTTTAGCGACAATTGTTCAGTGATGAAAAAAGTGCTTCCATACCCGATGGCGGGCAGGAAGCACTTTTGCTATCGTAGGAATGTGCGTTTGAAAAGTTACTGTGCAGGCAAAGAACAATAGCAATCGGGGAGGTTCCCTTATCGGTTGATACCGGATAATACATCCTCGATCCATTTGTCCGTATTATAATTACCGTCGAAGAACTTTACAATCACGCCGTAAGGCTCCGTCTGGTTGGAGAAAGCATTTGCCTCGTCGGTATCCACATGCATGGCAAGGCGGTAGCTCCAGTCCACACGGACTACCACATCTGCATAGATCAAGGCGCGGCCGTAGCTTTTGGTAAGGACGAAGACCTCGTCATTGTCTTTTACCTTAAGAGTGACGGCATCGGCCGGGGTCATGTGGATGTGCCGCTTGGCAACGATCACGCCGTGGTCGATGGTCAGTTCACCCTTGGGGCCGATCAGAGTGCAGCCTGGGGAGCCAGTAGTGTCGCCGGACTGGCGGATCACGCCGGGAAGCCCGATCTTCCGGGTATCGGTAAGGGAAAGCTCCACCTGGGTCTCTTTACGGAAGGGACCAAGAAGAGCCATATTCTGGTATTCGCCTTTGGGACCTTTTACGGTAAGGCGTTCCTGGCAGAGGTATTGTCCGGGCTGGCTTAGTTCCTTCGTATAATGAAGCTGGGCATCCTCCCCGAAAAGGAAACGGAAATCCTCCTGGGAGACATGGATATGCCTGGCTGAAGTTTCAATAGGGATTTTGGTACTCATGAAAAATTCCTCCGAAGTGACGTTTTTTGATTCACTGAAATCGTTATATGTTATGATGAGAATTGCGGGAGCTGCTTTGCAGCGGAGCAATTCGTGGATATCAAGTTAGGGGCAAAAGACTTTTTGACCCTAACATCATGTTATAGAGTTTAATCTTAATGAGAAAAAATAGCAAGTATTTTTGTAACTATTCAGAAGGTAGCATTCCGCGAGGTGTTTTTTGTGAACGTAGTTCACAGAAAACCCGAGAATTGCGGCGCGAAATCATGCAAAGCATGCTTTCTGTGCATCGCGAAGCGTGTAACTGTGAAGGTACTGAACAGTTACGTCTTTTTTACATTACCATATTAAAGGAGCTTATCCAACATGAAAAAGCATACAGACAGCGGATTTACCTTTGACATTCAGGGGGATCACGCTGTGGTCATGGAAATAGACGGGAATCCGCAGATCGTGGAAATTCCCGGTGAAATTGATGGAGTTCCGGTTACCGAGCTGGCGGAATATCTGTTTTCCGGCAAAAGCTGCCAGGTGATCCGCATTCCTTCCGGCGTATGGAAGATCGGCAGATACGGCTTTTACAATTGCCGGGAGCTGGAAGAACTGTGGTTTTCCAGTGATTTCACAGATCTTGGAAGCGGAGCCTTCACAGGCTGTCACAAGATCCGCAGGATGGAAGTGCAGATGAACAGCCAGGAATCCGGTCTGAAGGAGATTCTTTCCGAGATGGGAGAAGAACTGCAGGTGCACCTTTACGGGGAGGTGGAGGCCATGCTCTGGTTCCCGGAATATTACGAGGAGGGCGTGGAGAATACCCCCGCCAGGATTTTAATGACTGAGGTACACGGAAGCGGCCTTTATTACCGGAACTGTTTTCAGGGAAAAGTGTTCCACTTCCTGGAATACGACAAGCGCTTTGAGCTTGCCAGGGCCCAGGAATCTCCGGATTTTCTCCGGGAAATGGTGTACGGAAGGCTGTACTGGCCAGTAGGACTTACCGCCAAGGCCAAAGCCCAGTATGAACAGTATCTGCAGGAGCATATGGCACAGATCGCTTCAGCGTTTATCCGGCAGAAGCGGGGCAAAGAGCTGGAATGGCTTCTTCATACTTACCCTTTAACGCCGGACCAAAGAGAGCTGTTTGCCGGTCTTATGGATCAGGCAAATGCTTCCCACGCCTCAGAAATCCTCAGTATGCTGATGGAATACCAGAGAGTCCATTTTCCATCCAGAAGGAGAAGCTTTGACTTATGAGTGATTCAGGAACATTTAAGGTAAATCCCATTCACGATGCCCAGCAGCGGGCCCTTGCGGCAGAGGCCATTTGCCAGGATATCCTGACCGGAGCAAGGAACCAGCTGTATCTGAACATGCGGTTTCTGGACAGTGCGCTGGCGGCCCTTCCTTTTGTAGGGGAGATGGGCATACATCCTGTGGGAACGGATGGAAACGTGCTGTATTATCAGCCGGAAGAATTGATGGAGCTGTTCAAAAAAGGGACGGAGAAGGTGAACCGTGTTTATCTGCACAGCCTGCTGCACTGTATTTTTCTCCATGTGTTTCCAGAGCGGGACAGTGAGGGGAATCCGGCAGTGGATGTCCAGTACTGGAATCTTGCCTGCGACATTGCGGTGGAGAACATGATTGACGGCCTTTATCTGAAATGCGTCCATCAGCCAGCCTCCATGGTGAAGCGCCAGGCACTTTCCCTGATCTTAGAAGAGGGCAAAGTGCCTACCGCTCAGCGGATTTACAGACGGCTTCAGACCCTGCATCTGCCGGAGAACAAAATGCAGGAGCTGCGAAGGGAATTTTCCCAGGATGACCATAGTAAATGGTACGAGAACCATCCAAACAGCCCTCAGATGTCCCAGAGGAAAAAGAACTGGGATGACATCAGGAATCGCATGCAGACCGAGATGGAGACCTTTTCCAAAGAAGCTGGACAGGGCGGGGAGACCCTTGCGGACCAGCTTCGGGCGCAGAACCGGAACCGCTATGATTACAGGGAATTTCTGCGGAAGTTCTCTGTTTTGAAAGAAGAAATGAAAGTGGATATGGACACTTTCGATTATATATTTTACAATTATGGAATGAATCTGTATGGCAACATGCCCCTGATCGAGCCGTTGGAGACCAAGGAAGAACGGAAGGTGGAGGATTTCGTCATCGTCATCGACACTTCCATGTCCTGTAAGGGTGAACTGGTACAGAAGTTTCTGGAGGAGACCTACAGCGTGCTCAGTGAATCGGAGAGCTATTTCAGGCGGATCCATGTGCATATTCTCCAGTGCGATGAGAAGATCCAGTCCGATGTGGTCATTGAGAATGCCATGCAGTTAAAGGAATATATGTCCCATTTTACTGTGAAAGGGGGAGGGGGTACGGATTTTAGACCGGCCTTTGCCTATGTGGAGCAGCTGATGAGGGCGAAGAAATTTACAAAGCTTCGGGGACTGATCTATTTTACAGACGGCTATGGAATCTATCCTGCCAAAATGCCTCCTTACGAGACGGCTTTCGTTTTCATGAAGGAGGATTACCAGGACATTGATGTGCCGCCCTGGGCTATTAAACTGATTCTGGACAGTGAGGATCTGGAGAAGTAAGATGATCCAGACGTGGATGTGGATTTTGGCAATACGAGGAGAGAGATTATGAATATTAAGCGAGCGAAAGAAGAGATTCGAAATACAATAGAAGCTTACCTTCTGAAAAATGAGTACGGGGAGTACGAGATCCCGGTGATGGCACAGCGTCCCATTTTTCTCATCGGGGCACCTGGAATCGGCAAGACCCAGATCATGGAGCAGATTTCCAGGGAATGCAAGGTGGGCCTGGTATCCTACACCATCACCCATCACACCAGACAGAGCGCCATCGGCCTGCCCTTTATTTCCAAAAAGGAATTTGACGGCAGGGAAATGGCGGTTACAGAGTATACCATGAGTGAGATCGTGGCTTCCATTTATGAAAAAATCCAGGAATCCGGACTAAGGGAAGGAATCCTTTTTATTGATGAGATCAACTGCGTTTCCGAGACGCTGGCCCCTGCCATGCTGCAGTTTCTCCAGTGCAAAACCTTCGGAAGCCATAAGATCCCGGAGGGCTGGCTGATCGTGGCAGCAGGAAACCCGCCGGAATACAACAAATCCGTCCGGGAATTTGATGTGGTGACCATGGACCGTGTGAAAAAGATCCAGGTGGAGCCGGATTTTGATGCGTGGAGAGAGTATGCCTATACAGCTGGTGTGCACCCTGCCGTGATTTCCTATCTGAACACAAGGCCTGCCAATTTCTACAAGATGGAAAGTACTGTGGACGGCAAAAATTTCGCCACACCAAGAGGCTGGGAGGATCTTTCCAGGCTGATCCAGGTCTACGAGAAGCTGGATAAAACGGTGGATCGGGAGGTGGCTGGCCAGTACATCCAGCATCCTCAGATCGCCCGTGATTTTGCCAATTATCTGGAGCTGTTTTATAAGTACCGTACAGATTATCCGATCAATGAGGTATTAAATGGCCGCATCGACGATATTCTGGTGAAAAAGGCAGCTCACGCATCCTTTGACGAGAAGCTGAGCGTCACCGGACTTCTTCTTTCCGGGCTGAACAAGGGGTTTGGAATGGTCCGCGAGGAAGAAGATGTGCTTGCCGCTGTTTTTGATATTTTAAAGGAAAGCAAGGAGCCTCTTATGGAAGGCCAGAGGGAGCAGCCTGTGGTTTATCTTGAGGATGTGAAGAACCGTTATCAGGCAGAGTCCGCCGCCCGAAAGAAGGCAGGGCTTTTGTCCAGGGAAGACATTCATCACGACCAGCAGGTGCTGGACACTCTGGAGCGCTACGTGATGAACCTGAAAAAAGAAAATGTCCAGGACGGGGAAGCAGCCTTCGCTTTTCTTCGCCAGTGGTTTAATGAGTCTAAGGAAAAGTATGACGAAGATTTTGACCAGGCAGCCAGACAGCTGGAATATGCCTTTGATTTTATGGAAAGCGCTTTTGCAGGAGGACAGGAGCTGGTGGTGTTTATCACAGAGCTGAATACCAGCAGCCCGGCAGTTTCCTTCCTTCAGGAGTACTCCTGCGAGAGATATTACCGTTACAACAAGGAACTTTTGTTCCGGGAAAATACCAGAGACATTCTGGAGCGGATCCGGCAGCTGGGATAAGGAGGCCAAATGCGAAAAAGAAATCCCTGGAAGCTTATTTTTATCATTCTGTTTGCAGCGGCGGTTCTGGTGGGAATTTATGTGTATCAGCAGCAGTATGAGCCTGGAAGCCTGCTGGAAAATGCGGGAGAAAAGCTTTTTGAAAATGCTCCTGAGATTTTTTCGGGAGAGCCCAAAGAAGTGCGGGAGCTAAGAAAGCAGGAGATTGCCGGGACGGATGAACAGTCCGGCCGCCAGGAATATTATTTCGGGCTTTTGACAGAGGAGGAGCAGCGGGGATACCGGGAAATGCTTACCGGGATCCAGAACCGGGAGAAGGAATTTTACCTTACGGTCTATGAAGATGACACGGTAAACCGGGTCTATCATGCGGTTCTTATGGATCACCCGGAACTGTTCTGGGTCCATAACCGGAAGTCGGTTTACAAAACCACATTCTCAGACGGCAATTACTGTACCTTTTCCCCGGGATACAGCTACACAGAGGAAGAGATCGAAGAAATCCAAAAGGCGGCGGAAAATGCCTGTCAGGAGGTAAGTGCGCTGCTTCCAGAGGGGGCAGATGACTACGAAAAAGCCAAAACAGTGTATACCTATCTGATCAATACCGCAGAGTACCAGGAGTCTGAGGATGACCAGAGCATGGCAGGCATCTTCTGGAAAAAACAGGCGGTGTGTGCCGGGTACGCAGGCGCTGCCCAGTATCTTCTGGAATATTTGGGAGTTCCCTGCATCTATGTGGAGGGCAGCACGGCGGGAAGCACAGAGGGGCATGCCTGGAACATCATCTTGCTGGATGGGGATTACTATTATTTTGATGCCACCAACGGGGATCAGCCGGAATTTCTGGAAGGAGATGCGGTTCAGCTTGCAGAACACAAGACGATCCTGTATGATTATCTATGTCCCTTCCCAAAGGAATATGAGATGACTTACACGCCGTCCAGTGAATTTACTTTACCGGAATGTACGGCTACTGCTAAGAATTTCTATGTGCTGAACCAGGGGTACTTTGACACCTATGATTACCAGGAGATCCTGGCGTACTGTCAGATGCGGCTGAATAACGGGGCGGCGGTAGTGAGATTTAAGTTTTCCACTCAGGAAGCTTTTGATGCGGCCAAGGCAGAGTGGATCAACGGGGACTCCATTCAGGAAACTGCCAGATATTATATGACCCTATATGGAATGAATCAGGTGGAATATCACTATGGCATTCTGGAAAATATGAAAACTATTTATTATATGTTCTGATTACAGTGTTTTGAAAAAAATAGTATATAATGAGGATTGCGGAAGCTGCTTTGCAGTGGAGCAATTCGTGGATATCAAGTTAGGGGCAAAAGACCTTTTGCCCCTAACATCATAGAATCAATTGTGGGAGGAGGCGTTACTTATGACAGATATTCTGAAAAATGTTTTAAATATTGCCGCCAGAATCCATGACATGCAGGCAGCCGGGACGCTGGCAATGGCGTTCTTTGGAATCGTGCTTGTATTTGGTCTGGTCAACTGTATTCTGGGCTACCGGCTTCTTCGGTTCTGGATGATGATCTTTGGCTTTCTGATGGGCGCCGGGGCTGGCTTCTTCGGCGTATATGAGGCGGGAGCCAGCGACAAAACCATTTATGTGGTGGTTATGCTGATCGCAGGCGTAGTCCTTGCGGTAATATCCTTTGCCATCTTTAAGGCTGGTATTTTTATCATCGGTGCCGGAATTGGGCTGACAGTAACCATTTACCTGATCCATCCTACCACATCCTTTACCTTTTTCCTGTGCCTGCTGACCGGTGTGGGGCTTGGTTTTCTTGCCCTTCGCTATGAGCGGGAAGTGATCATTGTGGGAACCAGTATCCTCGGCGGAATTTTAAGCGGCTTTGCCACTGCCAAGCTGACAAATATGGAGGAAATTCCTTTTGGAATCATCTTTTCCATCGGCTTTGCCCTGGTGGGAATGCTGATTCAGTTTGCAATCAACAGGCTGAAATACGAGGATGAGGACGAGGGAGAAGCTGAGAATTCCAGAAGAACTTTCCAAAAGAGAAGACCTGCAGTATACGAAGAAGAACCGGACACCGATTTCCAGGAAGAGGACGAAGCACCAAGGAAAGTTCGCCAGTCAGGAAGAAAGCGCCGGGACACCTACGAGGAATATGACCAGGAGGATGATCTGGACTATGGAGTGAACGGTTTTGACCTGGAAAATGATGAGCTTCCGGAGGATGACCCGGATGCTATGGAAGAGATTCTGGATGAATATTCGGTGGATGAGGATGAGGTAATTGAAGAGTACTTAGAGGACTACTACGGCGAAAACAAAAAGAAAAAGAAGAAAAACAGCGCCAGTCCGTACCAGAGAAAAACAAGAAAATAAAAGGCGGTTTCGCGGCTTCTGATGCTGACGAAAATGCAGATAAAAAAGCAGCCAATTCTTTTAATATATAAGTTCTGTGTTCAGAACCTGAAAGAACTGGCTGCTTTCTTTATTATTTTGAGTTTCGTATATCAAGCAAGTGTGAACTGTCGCGGCTCCGCTGTGCTTTAGAACTCAATCTCCTTCAAATATCTGGACAGTGCGTCCTGCCAGGTTGGAAGAGGAGTGAATCCGTTTTCCACCAGCTTTTTCTTATCCAGGCGGCTGTTAAATGGGCGTGCAGCCTTGGAAATGCCGTACTCTGCAGTGGTTACCGGAAGAACTGTAACTTTGTCTTCTGCATACTCTGTATGTCCAAGCTCTACAGCCTGACGGAAGATTTCTTTTGTGAAATCATACCAGCTGATGTAACCGCCCTCGTTAGTTGCGTGATAATAGCCGTATTTGTCTGTCTGGATCATGTCCACCATGAGACGGGCGAGATCATAGGTATAAGTAGGGGTACCGATCTGGTCGTTGACAACCTTTAAGGTATCGTGAGTTTTTGCCACGTTTAACATGGTTTTGATAAAGTTTTTGCCGTTTTTGCCGAATACCCATGCAATACGGATGATGAAGAATTTATCAACATTGTGATAAACGGCAAGCTCGCCGTCCAGCTTGGTCTGACCGTAAACATTCAGAGGCTTGTATGCCTTGCAGTCCGGCTCCCACGGAGTGGTGCCCTGACCGTCAAACACATAGTCTGTGGAAAGATACATCATTTTGATGCCAAGCTTTTTGCAGACCTTTGCAATGTTCTCTGTGCCAAGAACGTTGACGCGGCGGACGATTTCCTGCTTGTCCTCATCCTCAGCTGCATCTACAGCTGTCCATGCCGCGCAGTGGACCACGCCGTCCACGCCAGCCTCTGTGATGGCTTTTTCTACAGCAGCTGCATCTGTAATATCCACGGAAACGTAAGGCATTCTGGTAACAGCAGATCCATCCTGGATTCCGCTGTACTGGGGGGCAAGGTCAGAGCCTACCCCTTCGTATCCGCGCTTATCAAGCTCGTTCATTACATCGTGGCCAAGCTGACCTGCCACACCTGTTACAAACAGTTTCATATCTGTCAGCCCTCCTTAGCGGTTGCCGTACATTTTTTCGTAGTAATTCTGATATTCGCCGGAAATAATGGTCTCCCACCACTCCTTGTTGTCCAGGTACCACTGGATGGTCTTTTTGATGCCGTCAGCGAATTTGGTCTCCGGCAGCCAGCCAAGCTCGTTGTGGATCTTGGTCGGGTCGATGGCGTAGCGCATGTCATGTCCTTTACGGTCTGTTACGTAAGTGATCAGGCTTTCCGGTTTGCCAAGCTCCTTGCAGATGATCTTGACAATGTCGATGTTTTTCATCTCGTTGTGTCCGCCTACGTTGTAAACCTCACCGACACGGCCCTTGTGGATGATCAGGTCGATGGCACGGCAGTGGTCCTCAACATACAGCCAGTCGCGGACATTCTCACCTTTTCCGTAAACTGGAAGAGGCTTGTCATTTAATGCGTTTGCGATCATAAGCGGAATCAGTTTTTCCGGGAAATGATATGGTCCGTAGTTGTTGGAGCAGCGGCTGATGGAAACCGGCAGGCCGTAGGTTCTGTGGTAAGCAAGTACCAGAAGGTCAGCGGATGCCTTGGAGGAGCTGTACGGGCTGCTTGTATGGATCGGGGTCTCCTCTGTGAAGAACAGGTCCGGTCTGTCAAGAGGCAGGTCGCCGTAAACCTCGTCAGTGGAAACCTGATGATAACGTTTGATGCCGTATTTGCGGCATGCGTCCATCAGCACTGCGGTACCGATAATGTTGGTGTTCAGGAAAACCTCCGGGTTTTCGATGGAACGGTCAACATGGCTTTCTGCTGCGAAGTTTACAACCATATCCGGATGCTCTTCCTCAAAAAGCTTGTAAACGGCCTCACGGTCTGTGATGCTCTCTTTTACAAAACGGAAATTGGGGTTGTCCATAACCGGAGCTAAAGTGGAAAGGTTGCCTGCATAGGTCAGGCAGTCCAGGCAGATGATGCGGTAGTCCGGGTATTTTTTTAACATGTGGAAAATAAAGTTGCTTCCGATGAATCCGGCGCCGCCGGTAACGATAATGTTCATTGTGAATTCTCCTTTTCGTGTCATTATAAAGTTAGAAGCAAAAGATATTTTGCCCCTAATTTGAGGTGCTTAGTGAAGTACATCCATGTACTTGCCGTCAAGAACGTCCTTTAAGTACTGGCCGTACTGGTTTTTCTTGAGAATATTGTAAACTTCCATAACCTCTTCTTTGGAAATCCATCCGTTTAAGTAAGCGATTTCCTCCAGGCATGCGATTTTACGATGCTGGTGAGTCTCTACGGTTTTTACAAAGTTGGTAGCATCTACAAGGCTCTCGTGTGTACCAGTATCCAGCCAGGTGAAGCCCTGACCAAGAAGTTCTACATTTAACTGGCCTTTTTCCAGGTAAATGCGGTTCAGGTCTGTGATCTCAAGCTCGCCTCTTGCGCTTGGCTTTAAGTTCTTTGCATATTCTACTACCTTGTTGTCGTAGAAGTAAAGTCCGGTTACGCAGTAGTTGCTCTTTGGATGAGCCGGTTTCTCTTCAATGGAAACGGCCTTGCCGTTCTGGTCGAATTCCACAATACCGAAACGCTCCGGATCGTCTACATAGTAGCCAAATACAGTAGCGCCTCTGCCTGTGCTTGCATTCTCAACCGCTGCTTTCAGACGTTTTTTCAGGCCGTGTCCTGCGAAAATATTGTCGCCAAGAACCATGGCAACAGAGTCATCCCCGATGAAATCTTCGCCGATGATAAATGCCTGCGCAAGTCCGTCCGGGCTTGGCTGTACCGCATAGGTAAGTTGAACGCCGAACTGGTGACCATCGCCAAGAAGCTCCTCAAAACGAGGGGTATCCTGCGGTGTGGAAATGATCAGGATGTCACGGATCCCTGCGTTCATGAGAACGGACATTGGATAGTAGATCATTGGTTTATCATAAATTGGAAGAAGCTGCTTGGAAGTAACCATGGTTAACGGGTAAAGTCTGGTACCGGATCCTCCGGCTAAAATAATTCCCTTCATAAAACATTCTCCTTTGCATGATTTCTACAGTCAGGACAAAATTTACGCAGATCCTGACCCTTGCTGTGTAACTACATTATAAAAGGTGACCTTACGTTACCTTCAAGGGCTTTTTTACAATTATTTCAAATTTGTTACTTTTTCACAAAGAAACACCCCTGCGTCTTTGGTAATGTGGAAGCCATGCTCGGTTTTTTTCTTCACATGGGCGCGAAAATCCTTGTAGCGGTCGGGCAGATACTGGTTCTGGTTGCCGTGGCAGGACAGAATATAGGAAATCAAAGGCTCCGCATCTGTGACGATCAGCTCATCCTCATAGGACTGCCAGGTGATTTTTCCGAAATACGGGGAAAGGATATCTGCGCCGTTTTCCCGGCCGAAGCGCTCGTACAAGCTGTCCGCGGAAAGGACAATGCGCTCGTCAAAGGACTGGACCAGCAGGCTGACTTCCCGCATGTGGCCGGAGCCGTAGGTGCTGCAAAGGAACCTTCCCCCTGGATTTAGGATTTTGCTGACGCCTTGGCACACTTTTCCCACATCCTCACAGTAGAAAAGCACATGGTTGGCGATCACCAGATCAAAGGTGCCAAGCTTGGATGGAATATTGTGGCAGTCAAATGCCTTGAAGGAAAAGCGGGGATCTTTTCCTCCGATGGCACGTCTGGCATCACGGAGCATGCCTTCTGAAATATCCGACAAAGTAATGTGCACATCTTTTGGAAGCCGGGAAAGATTCTGGGTCCAAAGGGCGCCGTCTCCACAGCCAAGCTCCAGAATGCGCATGCCCGGCTGAATCTGGCAACGGGTAAAGATCCAGGGAAACCAGCCTTCCTTATTTACGGAATAAAGGCTGTGCAGGTTGATCCGGGAGGAGATGTTGGATGCATTCTGATACTGGTTTTTCAGGCTTTTTTCCATGACGGTCAGGTGGATCAGGTCCAGCATGCGGCTCCAGTCCACGGTGTGTTCCTCGGAAATGGCCTGTGCCGTGTCCTTTAAGGTTTTTTCCACCAGCTGCATTTGCTCGATCCGGTCCTGGACCAGTTTCAGCTGGATATTTAAGGCATTCAGCATAAAATGGCTGTCCGGGTCTTCGATTGTCATTTCCTGGATATCCTCCAGGGAAAAGCCAAGGTACTTCAGAAGCAGGATCTGCTGCAGCCTTGCAAAATCCCCGTCTGTATAAAATCTTGCCCCTGCCTCTGTGACAAGGGATGGTTTGAGAATGTCGTGCTGGTCATAGTACCGGATGGTGCGAAGGGTCACCCCTGCCATCCGCGCGAACTGACCGGAAGAATAGTAGCCGTCTTTTTTCAAAGGATACCTCCCGGGCCGGGAAAGCTGCCCGACCCTTTTTCTATAGCAGTATTATAAGAAATATAAGTTCGATGCGCAAGGGGGAAGGATAGCTGCAGACAACCGTATGCAGTCTAATGCCGTCTTTTTCGCTGATTTTGCACGATTATGAGTGTTGTCGGCTTATGTTGTCACAATGAGTCGAACGTTTTTTCTTGAGCTTTTCCACCGAATATGCTACCCTTTATCCAAGGCCGCAAACGCGGGACCTTTTCCTGAAACTGGCAGTTCTGCCAGCTATTTTCCACAATAAAATGTAAAGAAGAGAAGAAAAACGGACAGGAGGTCAATATGAATCTATTCGATTTCACCTACTGCGGAAATTATAACCGTCAGATTCAGAACCTGGCCAGGATCGCCCCGGAAAAGTGGAGTTTCGGAGACTCCGGGGACAACGGGATCCTGAAAGGGTATCTGGAAAACACCTTTCGCAGACTGTATGAGGAGGGCAAGGTGACAGAGGAAAAAGAATACGCCCTTTTTCATACAGGACTCTTTAATCAGTATTATCAGCCTATTTATGCTTACTTTGTTCCCAATGTTGTGCCGGACAGACAGAAATGGTTTCTGGAAGGATTCTACACGGACTATTCGCTTTTGAAAATCAAAATAAAGGACCTGCCTCCGCGTGCCAGCTACGTGGAAAATCCTTCGGATCTGGTGTTCGACACCAAGCTGCCTGTGGTGCCCCAGTATGAGCATATTTTTGATGATGAGGAAAATGTGCAGCGCCTGCCTGCGGCTGTGCGGGAAAGCGGCATGCGGGTGCAGCTTTTTGACGGGGCGCTGCAGCAGACAAGGCGAATCTTGGAGTCGGACTACAAGGCGGCAATCCCTCAGTATTATAATCATTCCATCCAGCTCCTGATTCCCATCTGCCTGCAAAATCCCGGCGTCCCGGACCTTGCCCTTGCCTGTATGAAAACCCCGGACGGTACCAAATATCTTGGCAGGACATGCCTGACCCTTCGCATGGCGTACCACAACGCAAGGCTGCTGGCAAGACTGGATACAAGCTGGCTGCGGGCATGAGAAGTGATGCCGGCAGGCGACATGCCCGTTTTGTGAAAAAGTGTGAAAGAACTGTGATTTCTCATGTGAGACTGTTCAAAACTTTAAAATGGTGTTAGAATAGTAACATTAAGATCACAGAACACAGGAGAACAAATGAGAATCGAATTAAAGGATGAGAATCAGGAAGAACCAAAGCAGATCGATGAGAATGATATCCACAACAAACACGAATCTGATCTGACGAAAAAGGAGAAGCGCCAGTTAGAAAAAGAGAAGCTGGCAGGCATGGGCCTTGGCGCCAAGCTTGGCTATATCTGGGCTTATTATAAGCCGCAGATGGCAGCCATCGTAAGCGTGATCGTACTTATTTTTGCGGCGAAGGATATTTATGACAATGCCCAGATTGAAACTGCCCTTACGATGATGGTCATTGATTCCTATGGCATGAAACAGGCCGGTGCAGAGGAAGCGGTTGAAAATATTCTGGGAATCCAGGATGACCCTTACCAGATCGTTGCAGTAGATGAGAGCCTTCGCACAGAAGGAGACGGGGCAGCCCTGGAATCCTACAGCCAGATGTCCTTTACCACCAAGGTGGCGGCAAGGGCCATAGATGTGCTGGTAGGTTCCGAGATCTATATCGACAGCTTTGAGAACAAGGAAGAGTATTTCGCCAATTTAAGAGATCTTCTTCCGGAAGATGTTTTCGAGAAGTTAGGTGACCCGGAAGATCCCTACAGCATTTCCATTACCTCCCAGGAACTGGCATCTGAGCTTGAGGTAGCATACGAACCAATCAAGATCAGCATCCTGGTAAACTCCGAACACACAGAAAACGCAGTAACCTGGATCAGCGCACTGGCTGAGATGGCGGATTGAGGAAAGGAATATGTGCGGCATCGTCAGGAAGGAAAGTTAACGGTTTTGCATCCATGGCGAGTTTGGATGCAGCAGAAACTATAATCTAAGTTGTATAGAAGGCAGAGAATGTTCCATGAAAGCACATTCCCTGCCTTATTACATTCAGAAAGAAAAGCAGTGCTTTTTACAGCTTTTTCTGATAGTATTTTTCAATAAAAGCCAGGATGCCGTAGAGAAGCATGGCAATGATGCAAAGGATCACAATGGACATGAGAACCCAGGTAAGCTTGAAGCAGTGACTGCACATTCTGACAGGAAAAAAAGTGCAGAAACGCTCTGGCAGCAGGAGAAACTATGTGGCAGTTTGGAAGGAAAAACATAAAACAATTTAAAAAATCAGAGGAAGCGTTCGGCAATCCTCTTATGGGATATGCGCCCGGTGCGTGGAACCTGGAAATCAGCCAGGATATTTCCCTTCTCTATATGGACATTACCTGGGCAAAGCTTGAGCCAGAGGAAGGCGTTTTTGATTGGGAAACCATCGAGAGGGAAAACCAGCTGGCAAGATGGCGAAGCGAGGGCAGGCATCTGGTGCTGCGCTTTGTCTGTGATCTTCCAGGGGACAAGCCTCATATGGACATTCCCAAGTGGCTGTACGAAAAGACCGGGGGAGACGGAACCTGGTATGAGGGTGCTTACGGAAAAGGCTTTGCCCCGGACTATAACAATGAACTTCTGATTCGGTATCACAGCCTTGCGGTACAGGCGATGGGAGAGCATCTGGGCAAAGACGGACTCATTGCCTTTGTTGAGCTTGGAAGCCTGGGACACTGGGGTGAGTGGCATGTGAACTATGGACAGGGCATCAGACGGATGCCAAAGGAGTCGGTGAGAAACCAGTATGTAACGCCCTGGCTGGAAGCTTTTCCAGAAGCATTTTTCCTTATGAGAAGGCCCTTTGCCATTGCAGAAGCGTGCAGTATGGGCCTGTACAATGACGTTGCCGGGAAAAAAGAGGATACCGAGGAGTGGCTTCAGTGGATCCGGGAGGGCGGCACCTACAGCCAGACCATGGAGGAAAACGCTCTGTGTGCTATGCTGGATTTCTGGAAAAAGGCACCTTCCGGAGGGGAACTGACCAGTGCCCTGTCTATGGAAAAAATGCTGCAGATAGATCTTGAGGAGACAATGGAGCTGATTCGTTCGTCCCACACTACATTTCTGGGACCGAATATTGCAGATAAGACTTATAAAGAGGGTTACGACCAGCTTCTGGGAAACATGGGATACCGGCTCTGGATTTCGAAAGCCAGATGGAAAAGAAACCTTCTGGAACTGACCTGGGAAAATGACGGGGTGGCTCCTTTTTATGGAGACTGGAAGGTGTATCTGTATCTGGAAAATCCAGAAGGCAAAATTGTGGAGAATCCACAGGCAGACATTACGCTGTCACAGATTTTGCCCGGAGAACAGGTGAAGACAGCCATCTTGTTCGCCACAGAAAAGGTGACAAATCTTCTGAGGGAAGGTTACCGCCTGTCTGTAGGAATCGAAGATCCTATGACTGACAGACCCCAGGTACGACTGGCAATGAATTGCAAATATAAGAATGGAAAGAACATTTTGTGGGACGGACTAAAGTAGAAGGAGACACATAGAATATGGGAGAAAAAACAGTAAAATACGAGTATGAATACGGTCTTTGCAAGCGGATGCATTACCGGGGACTGTGGTGTGTGCGCTACGAGGGAGAACCAGGACATTTTGAGAAGGCTGGCATGGCCTGTTCCTGCGCGGTGGACGGATGCGATAAAGACTGTGCAGTTCTGGAAAGTGCGGATGCAGTCATCGACCCGGAGTGGGAATGGCACATGATCGATACGCCGCCAAGCAAATAATTTGCCTGGAGACGACAGTCCATATATGTTGCAACTGAGCCGGCGGCAGTAGTTGATGCAAATATGGGAGTGCTATTTGGTTAAGCGGCCTGCATATAATGACAAAAAGCGAATTAGGGAACAGGAGACGGATTCCCTGAATCTGCTGTCAGCCAGAGGAGAAATGTGCTATGCTTCCGTGTGAAAACAGAAGTGAAGGAAATGGGAAAAATGTTTGTGATGAAGAAAGGTCTGCCGTTTTTTCCAAGAGGAAAATTCTGGAATATCTTGCGGACATTTTAGAGGACGAGAATTTGATATCTCCTCTTGAGAAAATAGCCCTGAAAGAAAAAATAAATAAATACGAAGGCACTTTTTTATGATCCGCGCCGTAATCTACTGCAGATGCAGCACGGAGGAAGAGTGCCAGAGGGACGCCTTGGTAAGACAGGCGGCGGAGGCAAGAGAATGCGTCCGCCGCCTGAACTGGTTTCTGGCAGACGAATACATTGAAAGCAGATCCGGCACCAGCGTTCGGGGACGGGAACAGTACCAGCGGCTTTTTGAGGATCTTCTTGGAAAACGGTTTGACGTGGTGGTGATCAAATCCCAGGACCGTCTCATGCGCAACACAAAAGACTGGTACATTTTTATCGACCGGCTGGTATCCTGCAGGAAAAAGCTGTATCTGTACCTGGAACAGCGGTTTTACACGGCAGATGACAGTCTGATCACAGGGATCAAGGCCATTCTGGCAGAGGAGTACAGCCGGGAGCTAAGCCGCAAAATAAACAATGCCCATAAGCACCGCCAGCAGACGGGGAATGCCCTGATGCTCACTTCCAACACTTACGGCTACCGGAAACTGCCAGATAAAAGTTTCGAAATCATCGAAGAGGAAGCGCAGGTGAAACGCCAGATGTATGAGCTGTGTGCCGCGGGCTACGGCAGCAGGACCATCGCCCGGCTCCTCCGGGAAAAAGGAATTCGAAAACGAAACGGAACCTGTTTTTCCGACTCCGACATCCGCCGGATGATCCGCAATCCCATCAATAAAGGGACAGTGGTGATGAACCGCAGGCACTTTGATTTCGACACCAAACAGATGGTGAAAAATCCAAATGAGGACCAATATGTCTACGAAAACCGGATTCCCGCCATTGTTTCCAAGGAGTTGTGGGAGAGAGCAAATCGGGAAATCGATAAACGGGCAGGAAAAAAAACAGTAGGCATTAACCCTGGAAAACATATATTAAGCGGCAAGTTGGTCTGCGGTCTGTGCGGCGCTCCTTTTTACCGCACTACCAGAAAGCGAAAGCATGACCAAATCTGTCAGTGGAAATGCCGTACCTACCTGGAACAAGGCAGAACCAAACCCGGAAAAGAAGGCGGCTGTGATAATATTCATCTGGAAGAAAACGGTCTGTTTTCTTTTCTGGCGAATTCTATTTTTACTAACAGCAGTTGCTGTGAAGCAGAAGAGTTACTGGCAAAAATCTTTCTAAAGCTTCTAAAAGAATGCCTGCAGGAAACCCGGCAAAAAGAACAGGCACACTCCCAGCAATACCATCAAAAGCTCCGCCAGCAGCAGTCCCTTCTCCTGGAAAAATATTTAGAAGGTCTCATTGACGAATCCCTTTACAAAGAAAAACAGCTTGACCTGCAAAGTAAAATACAGGAACAAAACATACGGAATATTCCAAAGGAAAACTCTCACAGATCTTTCCCCACGCCGGAAGAACGCTTGGAAACGATCCGTCAGTTTCTCCTGCAAAATCAGTGCATTTCAAAAGCCTGTGTTTTTGGCATGCTGGAAACTGTAGAAAAAATCACGGTATTCCCGGAAAGGCTGGAAGTTCTCCAAAAAGGAAAACTGGGACAGACAATATTCTTGTGTGAGCTTTGCAGAATATGCTATACTACAGATTAAGCGCCAGACGGCGTACTATTTTTCCGAAGATAGGAAACAAAAAGTCGGATCAACAAGAAAGGATATAAAACAATGAACATAAGAAAATCCACTTCCCAGGATCTGCCCCAGATTCTGAATTTATATAAAATCGCCAGAGAATTTATGAAAAACAACGGAAACCCCAACCAGTGGGAGGACCGCTACCCGGAGGTCTCTACGGTAGAAAATGATGTAAAACAGGGGATTTCCTACGTGTGCGAGGAAAAAGGCAAAATCGTGGGCACCTTCGTATTTTTTATGGGAGAGGATCCAACTTACCGCGTGATTGAAAACGGTGCATGGCACAGCAGCCAGAAGCCCTACGGCGTAATCCACAGAGTAGCATCTGATGGAGAGACCAAAGGCGTCACCCGTGCCGCCTTTACTTTTGGAATGGAAAGAAGCGGCTATCTGCGCATCGACACCCACAGGGACAACAAGCCTATGCAGGGGGCTTTGAAGAAATTTGGCTTTCAGGAATGCGGAATCATTCACCTGGAAAGAGGAGATGAAAGAATCGCGTTTGACTGCCTGGAAGGGTAAAAAAAGAACACCCTGTTTTTGAAAAAAATATTTTCTTTTTTGAAGGAAAATTGGAAAACGATTCGTTATAAGAAGTGGAAAGAAAAGAGAACACAGCTGTAACTGGAAATAACAGCTTGAAAGATGAAATGTGTAAAATAGAATACGAAAAAGCTTCAGAATGCATACCTGCTGGAATGTCTGACTGCCATATATGATCAGGTACCCAAGTCCCTGTCTGGCGCCGATGAATTCCCCGATGATCACGCCCACCAGGCAAAGGCCGATGTTCACCTTCATATTTGCAAGGATCAGAGGGATGCAGGAAGGAAGAACGATTTTCAGAAGCTCCTCCTTTTTGCCCCCGCCGAGAGTGCGGATCAGCTTCCGCTTTTCCGGGTTCACTTCCCCGAAGCCTGTGTACAGGTTCAGGATGCAGCCGAAGATGGCCACGGACATTCCGGCCACAATGATGGTGCGCTGTCTGGCACCCAGCCATACAATGAGAAGAGGCGCCAGGGCGGACTTTGGCAGGCTGTTCAGGACCACCAGGTACGGCTCCAGCACCTTTGCAAGACGGGGACAGCTCCACAGTAAAACGGAGATTCCAAGCCCTGCCAGAACTACAAAGGCGAAGCTAAGAAGGGTTTCCTTTAAGGTAGCGCCAATGTGGACAAAAAGAGACTGGTCCTGTGCCATTTTCACAAAGGTCTGGAAGATCATGGAGGGGCTGCTGAAAATAAAGGAATCGATCCAGCCAAGCCGTGAGAAGATCTCCCACTGTGCCAGGAAAATAAGAAAGACCAGAAGCCTTGCACCAACAACAAGACAACGGTCCCTTTTCTGCCGCGCAAGATATGCTTTTTGTGCGTGGGAGGGCTCATGCATTCTGATTCAGCTCCTTCCAGATTAAGGTGAAATAGGATTTGAAAGCAGGCGCATTTCTTGATGCAAGAGGCGTGCGCTCTTCCATATCCAGATCTATGGGAACGATTTTTACCACAGAGGCAGGACGCCGGGAAAGGATCAGTACCCGGTCTGCCATGCTGATGGCTTCGGAAATATCATGAGTAACCAGAATTGCCGGCTTCTTTTGCTTTTTTAGGATTTTTCCAATGTCATCACTTACATTCAGCCGTGTCTGGTAGTCAAGTGCCGAGAAGGGCTCATCAAGGAGCAGAAGATCCGGCTTTAACGCCAGGGTACGGATCAGTGCCGCACGCTGACGCATGCCGCCGGAGAGCTGGCTTGGACGGCTGTTCCGGAACTTATCCAGTTCATAAAGCTTCAGCAGTTCATCTACATAGGAGAGCTTTTCCTTTGTAAGCTCCCCCCGTATTTCCAGTCCAAGGAGAACATTGCGATAGACGCTGCGCCACTCTAAGAGATGGTCTTTTTGCAGCATATAGCCAATGCGGGAGCTGCCGCCTGTGAGAGGCTTTCCATCCATAAGAATGGTTCCCTGCTCCGCGCGGAGCAGTCCGCAGATCAGATTCAGCAAAGTGGATTTGCCGCACCCGGAGGGCCCTACAATTGCCAGGAACTCCTGGGGCATCAGATCAAAGGATATATGAGAAAGGGCAGCGGTCTCCCCGGAAAGACTATGGTAAGAAAGGCTGACATCCTTTACTTCCAGAAGCGGATTCATATCGAAACCTCCATTTTTCTATAATTTATGATATGCTTTTGGTGGTGGGTATGATATAATGAAGTAATATATTCGGGCATAGCACGAATATATTACGCTACGCAAACGCAGCGAAGCGGAGTTCGCGGTTCCCGTGAAGCGAAATAATTTGATTTCAGGAAAGAAAAATATTATGAGTAAGAAGCAAACGGTTTTTAACCTTTTATTTCTGGTTGTGGTTTTCGGACTTACCATGTATCTGGTATTTCGCGGTAAGGATATCGGGGACATTATCAGTACAGCCAGGGAAGCAGATGCAAGATATCTGCTTCTTAGCATTGTGTGCGTGGTGCTTTTTATACTGGGAGAATCGGTGATCATCTTTTATATGATGAGAACCCTTGGCACCAGTGTGAAAATGGGACACTGTGCACTGTATTCCTTTGTAGGATTTTTCTTCAGCTGCATCACACCGTCTGCCTCCGGCGGACAGCCTATGCAGATTTTTTATATGAAGAAGGATAAGCTGCCCATTCCGGTTACCACCCTGGTGCTGATGATCGTCACCATCACCTACAAGGCGGTGCTGGTTGTGATCGGCCTTGTGATCTGCCTGTTTGGCGGAGGATTTCTTCGTGGTTATCTGGGAGATTACATGTGGGTGTTCTACCTTGGGGTAGGCCTGAATGTATTTTGCGTCACTTTTATGATGATACTGGTGTTTGCTCCCGGGCTTGCCAAATGGATCATGGTAACGGGGCTGAAGCTTATCGAGCACATCCGGATTCTGAAGCCAAGGAAGAGCAGACTTGAGAAGCTGGAGGCTTCCATGGATCAGTACCACGAGACTGCAGCATTCTGGGCCAGCCACAAAAGAGTGATCCTGAATGTGTTTCTGATCACCTTTGTCCAGAGATGCATTTTGTTTACTGTGACCTACTGGGTATACCGTGCCCTGGGACTTCATTCTTATGGAATCCTGACGATTACCATTTTGCAAGCCGTGATCTCTGTGTCTGTGGATATGCTTCCTCTGCCGGGAGGCATGGGAATCAGCGAGACCTTGTATATGGTGATGTTTGTTCCCGTATTTGGAAGCCTGATGCTGCCGTCCATGCTGCTGAGCCGCGGAATTTCCTATTACGGGCAGATGTTGATCAGTGCAGTGATGACCTGCGTGGCCCACATGACCATAGGAAGACAGAAATAGAAAATAAGGATATGATTTGCTGCTATGAAGGAAGAAGAACGTTTGAAGAAGGAGAAACAGGATATGCTTGGATTTTATGATTATACGGTGGTGCTTACTTACATAAGCCTGGTAATTTCAGTATTTGGCATGACAAGGGCACTGGCCGGGGATTTTAAGGTTGCAATTTTGTGTCTGGCACTGTCCGGACTTTGTGATATGTTTGACGGGAAGATCGCGCGGACCAAGAAGGACCGTACAGAGGATGAGAAGAAATTCGGAATTCAGATCGACTCCCTGTGCGATGTGGTATGTTTTGGCGTATTTCCGGCATTGATCTGCTACTGTCTGGGAATGGACCGCATTCCTGGAATCATCATTTTGTGTCTGTACTGTGTGGCATCCGTGATTCGTCTTGGCTACTTTAATGTAATGGAAGAGAAGCGCCAGAATGAGACTTCTGAGCTGCGTCAGTATTACCAGGGACTGCCTATCACCTCTATGGCGATTATCCTTCCCTTTATTTATCTTCTGCGGAAGGGCTGCGGAGCGAACTTCCTTCTGGTGATCCATGTGGCAGTGGTTGTGGTCGGCGTACTTTTTATCAGTGACATTAAAGTGAAGAAGCCTCAGAATCCTATGGTGATCCTCCTGGTTGCCCTGGTGGCACTTGCGCTGTCCATGATGTTCCATTTGCTGTAAGATTTTCAGCATCAGGATCAGAAACTATCTGATTTCAGAGAAGTTTGGGAGGTACCTATGAAGTATATAGACAGAAAAGGCAACATTACCATAGAAGAGAATGAGCAGGACAAATTCCTCCGCCACCTTTACAACGACTGGGGCGGTCGGCTTTGTCTTCGGATCCTGGTGCAGCCCTTTGTGACAAAGCTGGGCGGCTGGTTTTTAAATACCAGGTTTTCTGCCGGAATGGTGCCGGGATTTGTACAGCGAAACGGCATTGATCTGTCTGTGTGCACCAGAGACAGCTTCCGCTCTTATAATGATTTTTTCACCAGACGGCTGAAAGATGGCCAGCGTCCGATTGCAGAGGACGAAAGCGTGTTGGTTAGTCCCTGCGACGGCAAGGTGACAGTCAGCCGGATCGGAAGTGATTCCCGGTTTTTTATTAAAGATACTCCCTACACTCTGGAACGGCTTCTGGGAAATAAGAAGCTGACAGAGCGGTATCTTGGTGGCTATGCCCTGATCCTTCGCCTGACTGTAGACGATTATCATCATTACTGTTATCCGGCAGACGGAATGAAATCACAGGCAGTGGAGATTCCTGGGGTTTTCCACACAGTGAACCCGGCTGCCAATGAGGTGTATCCCATTTACCATGAGAACACCCGGGAGTACTGCCTATTAAAGACGGGGCAGTTCGGCACGCTTGTGCTGATGGAAGTGGGAGCTATGATGGTAGGAAAGATCACCAACCTGCATCCGGAAGCCTGCCAGGTAAAAAAAGGCGAAGAAAAAGGTTATTTTGAATTCGGCGGTTCCACTATTGTGCTGCTGATTCAGCATGGAAAGGTAAGACTGGATGCGGATCTTGTGGAGAATTCAGAGAACGGTTACGAAACAATTGTAAGAATGGGTGAGAGAATTGGCAAATGTAAATTACCAAAAAGAGCTTGAAAAATTAATTGAAGGGCAGCAGAAGGCGGGAAGAGTCCCCAGACTTTTCCTTCACGCCTGCTGCGCACCCTGCAGCAGTTACGTCCTGGAATATCTTTCCAGGTTTTTTTCTGTTACAGTATTTTTTTATAATCCCAATATTTCTCCAAAAGAGGAATACGAAAAAAGAGTATCAGAGATTCAACGCCTGATTAGTGAGATGGAATTTGTTCATCCGGTAGCATTTGTAGAGGGAGAATATAAGCCAGAAGATTTTTATGAAATGGCAAGGGGACTTGAGGATGTACCGGAAGGCGGGGAGCGGTGCTTTAGATGTTACCGCCTTCGCATGGAGGAGGCTGCCAGACTGGCAGAACAGGGAGGCTACGATTATTTTACAACTACGCTTTCTATCAGTCCTTTGAAAAATGCCGGAAAAATAAATGAGATTGGACAGGAGCTGTCCCAAATTTACAAGGTGGAACATCTGCCTTCTGATTTTAAAAAGAAAAACGGCTATAAACGTTCTATTGAGCTTTCCCATGAATACGGATTGTACAGGCAGAATTACTGCGGCTGTGTATTTTCCAAACGGGAGAGCATGGAAAAGCAGCGACAAAGGGAAGAAGAGGAAAAATGCGAATGTGGCTCTAAAATGCAGTAAAGTAGAAGAAACCTGGAAATTCTCTTTGCAATTTAGATAAAGTGTGTTAAACTAGCACTTGAATGTAGTAAAGTTAGAAAGAAATGAGGAAAAATATATGGCACAGCTTTGGGGCGGACGTTTCACAAAAGAAACCGACAAACTGGTTTATAATTTCAATGCGTCCATTTCATTTGATCAGAAATTTTATGAGCAGGATATCCGCGGCAGTAAGGCACATGTAAAAATGCTTGCCAAACAGGGCATTCTGACAGAAGAAGAAAGAGACAAGATCCTTGAGGGACTTGAGGGAATCCTTGCAGATGTAAAGGCAGGCAGACTTGCAATCACATCTGAATACGAGGATATTCATAGCTTTGTGGAGGCCAATCTCATTGACAGAATCGGAGATCCGGGTAAGAAGCTTCACACCGGAAGAAGCCGTAATGATCAGGTGGCGCTGGATATGAAGCTGTATGTGCGCGATGAGATTGACGCCATTGACCAGGAGGTGAAGGCACTTCTTGAGGCTCTTCAGAAGATCATGGAAGAGAATGTGCATACTTATATGCCTGGCTTTACCCATTTGCAGAAGGCACAGCCGGTAACCCTGGCACATCATGTGGGTGCATACTTTGAGATGTTCCGCCGTGACAGAGGACGTCTTTTTGATATCCGCAGACGAATGAATACCTGTCCCCTTGGAGCAGGTGCCCTTGCAGGAACTACCTATCCTCTTGACAGAGAATATACCGCCAGGCTTCTGGATTTTGACGAGCCAACCAGAAACAGTATGGATTCCGTATCTGACAGAGATTATGTCATTGAGCTGTTATGTGCCCTTTCTACTATTATGATGCACCTCAGCCGTTTTTCAGAGGAAATCATTTTGTGGAATTCCAATGAGTATCGTTTTGTGGAAATTGATGATGCATACAGCACCGGAAGCAGTATTATGCCGCAGAAGAAGAATCCGGATATTGCAGAGCTGGTAAGAGGAAAAACAGGCCGTGTTTACGGTGCGCTGATGTCTATTCTCACTACCATGAAAGGCATTCCCCTTGCATATAACAAAGATATGCAGGAGGACAAGGAACTGACCTTTGATGCCATTGACACAGTAAAGGGCTGCCTTGCGCTGTTTACCGGAATGGTATCCACTATGCAGTTTAATAAGGCAAACATGGAAGCCAGCGCAAAGAATGGCTTTACCAATGCCACAGATGCAGCAGATTATCTGGTGAATCACGGTGTTCCTTTCCGTGATGCACATGGAATCGTAGGACAGCTTGTGCTCAAATGTATTGACAGGGGAATTTCCCTGGATGAGCTGTCACTTGAGGAATATAAGGAAATCAGTCCGGTCTTTGAGCAGGATATTTATGAGGCTATCAGCATGAAAACCTGTGTGGAGAAGCGTATCACCCTCGGTGCACCGGGACCGGATGTGATGGAGAAAGTTATTGCTGGTAATAAGAAATACCTGGAAGAAAATTAAGAAATCCAGCAGTTCAGCCATTTCCATTATGCCGAAATGGCTTGCATGAAATAATAAATTTCATTTTTTATCACTTTAATTCAATAAAATTCAAGAAAGTACTTGCATTTTTCTCATACATGGTATAGTATGTCATAGAAATACACATGTACGCAGAGGAAAGAATGAGGAGAGCATATTATGAGTGAAAAGCTTAGAGTTGGTATTTTAGGTGCTACCGGAATGGTAGGACAGAGATTTATTTCCCTGTTAGAGAATCATCCATGGTTTGAGGTAGTGACTGTTGCAGCAAGCCCGAGAAGTGCAGGTAAGACCTATGAGGAAGCTGTTGGCGGCAGATGGAAAATGGATACCCCAATGCCGGAGGCTGTTAAGAAGCTTGTTGTTATGAATGTAAATGAAGTAGAGAAGGTTGCAGAAACTGTAGACTTTGTATTCTCTGCTGTAGATATGTCCAAGGACGAGATCAAGGCTATTGAGGAAGCATATGCAAAGACCGAGACACCTGTTGTTTCCAATAACAGTGCCCACAGATGGACACCGGATGTTCCGATGGTAATCCCGGAAATCAATCCGGAGCATTTCAAGGTTATTGAGCATCAGAAGGAGCGCCTTGGAACAAAGCGCGGATTTATTGCTGTAAAGCCAAACTGCTCCATTCAGAGCTATGCACCGGCACTTACCGCATGGAAGGAATTTGAGCCATATGAAGTAGTTGCCACTACATACCAGGCAATTTCCGGAGCTGGAAAAACATTCAAGGACTGGCCGGAAATGGAACACAACATCATTCCATACATCGGCGGCGAGGAAGAGAAGAGTGAGAAAGAACCCCTTCGTATCTGGGGTAAAGTTGAGGACGGCGTGATCGTTCCGGCGAAAGAGCCTGTTATCACATGCCAGTGTGTCCGTGTTCCGATTCTGAACGGCCATACAGCAGCTGCATTTGTGAAATTCAGAAAGAAACCTACCAAGGAGCAGCTTGTAAAAGCACTTGTTGAATTCAAGGGAGTTCCGCAGGAATTGAACCTTCCAAGCGCACCGAAGCAGTTTATCCAGTATCTTGAGGAGGACAACCGTCCTCAGGTTACAGAGGATGTAAACTTTGAGAATGGAATGGGCGTATCTATCGGAAGACTTCGCGAGGATACTGTATATGACTGGAAGTTTATCGGACTTTCCCACAATACCGTAAGAGGTGCCGCTGGCGGTGCTGTTCTCTGCGCTGAGACACTGAAGGCTCAGGGATATATCCAGGCGAAATAAGAAGCTGTCAGAATGATATAAGAAAAGAAAATCAGGAGAGTGCGATCAGAAATGATGGCATTCTTCTTTTTTTTTGGCTTCAACGGGATAAACGACTGAATTAAAAAATGACCGTTTACGTAATTGAGGATTCATGTTAGAATAGATAACACGTTTGAAAATCAGGGAGGTGAATCCATGAGCGACAGAGAGCGAATCCGTCTTACCCAGTATTCTCATACATCCGGCTGAGCGGCGAAAGTTGGTCCGGGGACCCTTGCCCAGGTTCTGGGTAAGCTGCCGAAATTTTATGATCCAAATTTACTTGTTGGAACCGAGTCTTCCGACGATGCTGCTGTATACCGCATTTCCGATGAGCTGGCCATGATCCAGACGGTAGATTTCTTCACGCCGATCGTGGATGATCCTTACACTTTCGGACAGATCGCAGCAGCCAACGCATTAAGCGACGTGTACGCCATGGGCGGCGAGCCCAAGCTTGCCCTGAACATTGCGGCATTTCCAAACTGCCTGGACCCGGAAATCTTAGGAGAAATCTTAAGAGGCGGAGCAGACAAAGTATTGGAAGCAGGTGCCACCCTTGCTGGCGGACACACCATTCAGGACGAAGAGCCCAAATACGGCCTTTGCGTCACTGGCTTTGTAAATCCCGCCTCCATGTGGAAAAATGTGGGAGCCCGGACAGGAGACATCCTGATTCTGACCAAGCCCCTGGGAACCGGAATCCTCTCCACTGCAGTGAAGGGAGAGATGGCATCCCAGGAAGAAGCTGCTTATGCGGCTTCTGTGATGGCAACCCTGAACAAATATGCCAGAGACCAGGTGGCAGACCTGAAGATTCACGCCTGCACAGATGTGACGGGCTTTGGCCTTGCAGGACATGCCTTGGAAATGGCCAAAGGAAGCGGACGGACCCTGTCCATTTCCCTGAGTGCCCTTCCGATTATGACAGGCGCTCTTGATTACGCATCAATGGGACTGATTCCTGCAGGTGCATACCGCAACCGGGAATTTGCAGGAACGGAATGTGAATTTGCATGGAAGAATCCGGACAATAGACTGTCTGAATTCCTTCCGGAAGAATCCGGAGAACAGACAGCTGATGCTCTGTCTGAGCTTGCAGCCCGCGAAGACCTTGTCTTTGATCCGCAGACCTCAGGCGGCCTTCTTCTTAGCATAGACCCTGCCGATGCCCATACCGCAATCCAGAGACTTTCCACCCTGTCCCTTCCCTGCGCCATCATAGGAAAAGTGACAGATTTACAAAAAAAACATCTGATATTTGTGAAATAACTCTTAATTGATAAAATTTTATCATTATCTATTGTGAATAATATACGAAAGTGCTATAATGAGAAAAAACAAAGCGGAGGTGTTTTTTCATGAACTATGAAGATGTACAAAAAGTCTCAAACGCAGCCAAAAACAAGATCGGTCTGCTGAACACCAGTTTCCTGAAGTATTTCCTTCGGGCTGTAATGGCTGGCTTCTTTATTGATGTAGCCGTGATCTACAGCAACGTTGCGGGAAATGTATTCTCAGGATCCGATCCGGCATGGGGGAAATTCCTGGGGGCACTGGTATTTTCCATCGCAGTTCTTCTGATCAGCTTAGTTGGCGGAGAGCTGTTCACAGGCAACAACCTGGTAATGGCATTTGGCGCCTATGACAAGAGCGTATCCTGGGGGGATGCAGGCAAGGTATGGCTGGTGAGCTACCTTGGCAACTTTGTTGGATGTGCACTGTTCGGCCTGTTTTTCGTATGGGCAGGAGCATCCGGCACTGGTGATTATTTCGCAGGCTTTATCAACAACAAGCTGACCATTCCAATGGGTCAGATGTTTTTTAGGGCAGTACTTTGTAATTTCTTTGTATGTCTTGGTGTGCTCTGCGGAATCAAACTGAAAAGTGAAACAGGTAAATTCCTGATGATCGTAATGTGCATTTCCGCATTCGTTTTCAGCGGATTTGAGCACTGCATTGCAAACATGGGAATTTTCGTAATAAGCCTGAATCTGGTAGACGGCGTTTCCGTAGGTCTTATGCTGAAAAGCATGCTGATTGTCACCATTGGAAATATGGTGGGCGGAGCCCTTTTACTGGCATGGCCATTAAGAAAGATGAGTGCAGATAAATAATATGTCAAAAGCTTTATACATAGCAGAGAAGCCCAGCGTGGCTCAGGAATTTGCTAAAGCTTTGAAATCCGGCGGACAAAGACGGGATGGCTATATGGAATCTGATACCTGCGTGGTGACCTGGTGTGTAGGACACCTGGTCACCATGAGTTATCCAGAGAAATATGATCTGAAGTATAAAAGGTGGAGTTTAGATACCCTGCCTTTTTTGCCGCGTGATTTTAAGTATGAAGTGATTCCTGGAGTGGAAAAACAGTTCCAGATCGTCAAAGGGCTTCTGAACCGACCTGATATTGATACTATTTACGTGTGTACAGACTCCGGGCGTGAGGGAGAATATATCTACCGCCTGGTGGCACAGATGGCGGGAGTGAAGAATAAAACACAGAAGCGTGTGTGGATCGACTCCCAGACAGAAGAGGAAATTCTACGAGGTATCCGTGAGGCAAAGGACATCTCCGAGTATGACAACCTTGCCGCAGCCGCTTATCTTCGGGCAAAAGAAGATTATCTTATGGGAATTAATTTTTCCCGTGTTCTGACCCTACGCTATGGAAACAGCGTAACTAATTATCTCGGGGGAAAATACCAGGCGATTTCCGTAGGCCGTGTCATGACCTGCGTCCTTGGAATGGTGGTGCGCCGGGAACGTGAGATCCGCGCATTTGTGAAAACCCCTTTTTACAGAGTTATGAGCAGCATTGCTCTTGAGGGAGAAAGCTTTGAGGGAGAGTGGAGAGCTGCAGAAGGCAGCCGTTATTTCCAATCCCCTGTTTTATATAAAGAGAATGGCTTTAAGAAAAAGGAAGACGCCGAAAGGTTGATCCAGGAATTAAGCAGGGAACAGCCCCTTGTGTGCATTGTGGAAAAGGTGGAGCGAAAGAAGGAAAATAAGAACCCGCCTCTGTTATTCAACCTGGCGGAGCTTCAGAACGTATGCTCCAAACTGTTTAAGATCAGTCCGGATGAGACTCTTTCCATTGTGCAGGATCTATACGAGAAAAAGCTGGTGACTTACCCAAGAACCGACGCCAGGGTTTTATCCACAGCTGTAGCCAAGGAGATTTATAAGAATATTTCCGGACTTCGCAGTTATCCCCAGGCAGGAGATGCCGTCCAGGGCGTGTTAGAGCTTGGCACTTACAAAAACATTGCCAACACTCGTTATACCAATGACAAGCAGATCACAGACCACTATGCCATCATTCCCACCGGACAGGGGCTTGGTGCCCTGAAGGGACTTTCCCTAACCGCCCAGCGGGTGTATGAGACCATTGTGAGACGTTTTCTGAGTATTTTTTATCCACCGGCTGTTTACCAGAAGGTAAGCCTTGTGACAAAGATCCAGAATGAATCCTTCTTTTCTTCCTTCAAGGTATTGTTAAGTGAAGGTTATCTGAAGATTTCCACCAATTCCTTTGCGAAAAAAACGGCTGCAGATGTCGGCAAAGCGTCTGAGGGAGAAGGCGAGGAGGTTTCCTGCGACGAAGCTTTGTTAGCTGCATTGCAGAAACTGAAAAAGGGTGATATACTGAACATAAACGGTCTGGGTATCAAAGAGGGAGAAACCTCCCCGCCCAAGCGTTATAATTCCGGTTCTATGATCTTGGCTATGGAAAATGCCGGACAGCTGATCGAGGATGAGGATCTGCGTTCCCAGATTAAGGGAAGCGGAATCGGTACCAGTGCCACCAGGGCGGAGATCCTGAAAAAGCTGTTTAACATTAAGTATCTTTCCCTGAATAAGAAGACTCAGGTGATCACACCTACCCTTCAGGGAGAAATGATCTATGACGTGGTGAACTGCTCCATCCGCCAGCTTCTTAATCCGGAGCTGACAGCCAGCTGGGAAAAGGGTCTTACCTATGTGGCTGAGGGTTCTATCACAGAGCAGGAGTACATGGACAAGCTGGAGCGTTTTGTGCGCCTTCGCACCAAGCAGGTGGAGGACAGCAACTTCCAGTATGCGCTGCGCCAGTTTTTTGATGCAGCAGCTCAGTTTTATAAGAAGCCGGAGAAGCCTGCTGCGGCGAAGACCACGAAAAAGCCGGACAGAAAACCAGAATGAAATGAGGAGGATATGTATTATGTTAAAAGATTTTACAATTGCAAATATGCTGGACATGAGCCAGACGATTGCAGGAGAGCTCTTTGAGGGAAAGACCTATCCATGGGAAGTACTTCCTGAGATTGGTGATTTCATTGTGAAGCTTGGCAAGACACTTGACCCGGATGAATACGACTGTGTGGAGGAAAATGTCTGGATTGCCAAAACTGCAAAGGTTGCACCTACTGCCTTTATTAACGGGCCGGCTATTATCGGAAAAAACACAGAGGTTCGTCACTGTGCATTTATCCGCGGAAATGCCCTTGTGGGAGAAGGCTGCGTGGTGGGAAACTCTACAGAGCTTAAGAATGTAGTGCTTTTTAATAATGTTCAGGTGCCGCATTACAACTATGTGGGGGATGCAGTTCTTGGCTATAAATCTCATATGGGAGCTGGTTCCATCTGTTCCAATGTGAAATCTGACAAGAAGCTTGTTGTGGTAAAAGACGGTGATGAGAAGATTGAGACCGGACTTAAAAAATTCGGAGCAATGCTGGCAGATCACGTGGAAGTTGGCTGCGGTTCTGTATTAAACCCGGGAACTGTAATCGGAAGAAACACAAACATCTATCCACTTTCCCCGGTACGCGGCTGCGTTCCGGCCAACAGTATTTATAAAAACAAGGACGAGATTGTAACCAAACAGTGAAATCAGATAAATAAAAAATAATCCCGGCAGCTTGCAGTTGATAGGCAGGCTGTCGGGATTGCGTTCAAGCGGATATTCGCAATCCGCTTCGCTGCTTGCTCATAACCGAATAACTGCTCCGCAGTTTATCAGAAGAAGCTGCACTCCTCCTGATACAAGCAAGTCCCCACCCACTGCTTATTGCTTTTCGCAACCCCAGCAGGGGACTTACTTGATTCGGTTAAATTCCAAACCACTTTTTGCGTATGATTGTTAATATTGCAATATGAACCGGGTAAAATGCATAGAAGAAATATTTCGCCCATTTTCCTCTTATGAAGCCACGTCTGCCATTGTACATGTTCAGAGAAATAAAAGCAAAGCATGCCTTCCATTCGTAAATCAGCCAGCAGCTTCCGATCAGCGCCTGAGCTGGCTTATACTGGTGCAGCCAGAACATGATCAGCAGGAAAACATAGCCCTTGTAGCCGTAATCTGCCTTCAGGAAATAGGAAACCGCCAGAAGCGCCAACATGCTTACAAGCTGCATGGTTGGATTTTCTTTAAATCGGTCGATAAGACAGAATGCCAGATAACCAAGGAACAGTGTGAAAAATACGTTCTGCTTGTCTGCAAAAAGCAATGTGCCGTTCTGCGCAAAATTCCAGGGGATCTCGGAAATACATGCGAAAATCAGAAGATTTCTTCCATATTTAAAACGGTCATGGGTATGAAGAAAGCCCTCAACGAGAAGAAAACAGAAAATGGGAAACGCAGCCCTCCCCACATTCCGCATCACCCGGTACAAAGAATAGGAGGTGCTTCCAATCTGAAACCAGGCTCTGGTGACTGGCGGATAATACCGCAGAAGAAAAGAAGCGGTGTGATCAATAAGCATAATCGCCATAGCCAGCACCTTCAGGGCGCTTCCGCTTAAAATTCTGTATTTTTCAGGAATAAATGAAGTGGATGTTTGTAATGTCATGGTTCCTCCGGTAAATGAAATTTATTAGATATTTGAATATTTTAACACGAAACCGCAAACTGCACAATAGAAGTCCTTTAAACAGTACCGACAACTTTTTCGTAAATTTTGCAAAATATGACTAGACGAATTGAGGATTTTGTGAGAAAATAACACTAGGTTGTTAGGTCTTTAACAACGATTAAGTAATCAACACTGAAAGGAGTCTTAAAATGATTTACACTAAGGAAGTTGAAAACATGTGCCCAGTAGCTAAGGGCGCAAAACATGAGCCAGCTCCGATTCCGGAAGAAGGCCAGTGGGTCCATGCAAAAAAAATTGAAGATATCTCTGGTTTTACACATGGTGTAGGCTGGTGTGCTCCTCAGCAGGGTGCTTGTAAGCTGTCCTTAAATGTTAAGAACGGTGTAATCGAGGAAGCCCTTGTAGAGACAATCGGATGTTCAGGTATGACACATTCTGCAGCTATGGCAGCAGAGGTTCTTCAGGGCAAAACCATTCTTGAGGCTTTAAATACAGACCTTGTCTGTGATGCTATCAATACAGCAATGAGAGAACTGTTCCTTCAGATCGTTTACGGACGTACTCAGAGTGCTTTCTCTGATGACGGTCTTGCTGTAGGTGCAGGTCTTGAGGACCTTGGAAAAGGCCTTCGTTCCCAGGTTGGTACAATGTACGCTACCAAGGAAAAAGGAGTTCGTTATCTGGAAATGGCAGAGGGCTATGTAACAGGTATCGCTCTTGACGAAGACAACGAAGTAATCGGATATCAGTTCGTTTCTCTTGGAAAAATGACTGACTTTATCAAAAAAGGTGATGATCCTAACACTGCATGGGAAAAAGCAAAAGGTCAGTATGGCCGTGTAGCTGATGCTGTTAAGATTATCGACCCGAGACAAGAGTAAGCCACAAGCGAAAGGAGACGAACAGAAATGGCATTATTTGAAGGATATGAGAGAAGAATTGACCAGATCAATTCTGTATTAAATAGCTATGGAATCAGCTCCATCGAAGAAGCTGAGAAAATCACAAAAGACGCTGGTCTTGATGTTTACGAGCAGGTTAAGAAGATTCAGCCGATCTGCTTTGAGAATGCTGCATGGGCTTACTTAGTAGGCGCTGCAATCGCAATCAAAAAAGGCTGCAGAAAAGCTTCTGACGCTGCTGCTGCAATCGGTGAAGGACTTCAGGCTTTCTGTATTCCTGGATCCGTTGCTGACCACAGAAAAGTAGGTCTTGGACATGGTAACCTTGGTAAAATGCTTCTTGAGGAAGAGACAGAGTGCTTCTGCTTCTTAGCCGGACATGAGTCCTTCGCAGCTGCTGAGGGCGCGATCGGTATCGCTGAGAAAGCAAACAAAGTACGTCAGAAACCATTACGTGTTATCCTGAACGGTCTTGGAAAAGACGCTGCTCAGATCATTTCCCGTATTAACGGATTTACATATGTTGAGACAAAGTATGATTACAAAGAAGCAAAATTAAATGTTGTTTATGAGAAGCCATACTCCAACGGACTTCGTGCTACTGTTAAATGCTACGGTGCAGATGACGTTCAGGAAGGTGTTGCTATCATGCATCATGAGAATGTTGGTGTTTCCATTACAGGTAACTCCACTAACCCAACCCGTTTCCAGCATCCGGTTGCAGGTACATACAAGAAAGAATGTATCGAGCAGGGTAAGAAATACTTCTCTGTTGCTTCCGGCGGTGGTACAGGACGTACTCTTCACCCGGACAACATGGCAGCAGGTCCTGCTTCCTATGGTATGACAGATACAATGGGACGTATGCATTCTGACGCACAGTTCGCAGGATCCTCTTCCGTACCGGCTCACGTTGAGATGATGGGTCTTATCGGAATGGGTAACAACCCGATGGTTGGTGCTACTGTTGCTGTAGCTGTTTCCGTTGAGGAAGCTGCTAAGGCTGGTAAGTTCTGATAATTGAATAAGAGGATAAATACTATCTGATAAAACAAAGCACTTTCAACAAAATTGGAGGTGCTTTTGTTTTGTGAATATTCCCAGGCAGTTAAAAGATCATCAAATCGACCTTTTGACACTCATGCCATATTATGATTAGTATGCCAATACACAACAGGAGGTTGACCCAGAATGGCAAAAGAAGCAAAAACAAATGCAATGAGAATGCTTGACAGACAGAAAGTAAAGTATGAAGCACTTAGCTATGAGTGCGATGAATTTATTGACGGAATCCACTGCGCGGACATTACAGGTGCGCCCTATGACCAGTCCTTTAAAACTCTGGTGATGGAGGGCAAAAGCGGCGGATACTATGTCTTTGTAGTCCCCATTGAAAAAGAAGTGGACCGAAAAGCCGCAGCCAAGGCAGTGGGAGAGAAGACGGTAGATATGATCCATGTAAAAGATATCACCAAGATCACCGGCTACGTTCGAGGCGGCTGCAGCCCCATTGGAATGAAGAAGCCGTTTCCCACCGTTTTTGACGCATCCGCAGGCAATTTCCAGGAAATTTATGTGAGCGGCGGAAGAATCGGACTGACCCTGAAAGTTCCGGTAGAAGATCTTCTGAAAGTAACCGGTGGAAAATTAGCCAACATTACAGCCAGGGAAGAGTAATCCCAAGTAATCCCAATTTACAAAAACAGGGAAAGAGTATGCTAGAATATCCATAAATAAAAACGGCAGACACGAAGACGTGTCCGAAAACAACTCTTACCTGTCAATGTAAATAGTCAGCCCGAAGGGCGGCAAGGAGGATTTATGAAAGAAGGAAAAAGAATTAAGAAATGGCTGCTTGGAGCAGCGGTTGCGGTGATGACTATGATGAGCGCTATACCAGTATCGGCAGCCAGGAAGACATTCACAGCTACTGTTCAGAAAGGAAACTGCCTTCATATTGTAAATGAGAACATCAGTGGAAATGCGATCAGTAAATATGAGCTGCAGGTGATTCCGAAAACATCCGGTGCGAGATATGATATTGTGTATGCGTATGGCACGGAAGCTATGGCCATGAAAGACTGCCGCAAGAAATCCAGCATCACCAATTCCACTTATTTTAAGGCGAACCGCAGTGCGAACCGTGGAATCATCGCATGCGTGAAAGCGAATTCGGGTACTGTAGAAATCCGTGTGGTAGCGACTTCCAGGAAATCCAATGTCAAAATTAAGAAAAGCATTATGAAAAACCACAGCCCGTTGAAATCTCAGAAGGTTACAAAAGGCAGAAAGCTTTGGCTGAAGGGTACCGGCAGCAACATCACAACCTTACCGCTGATCATTTCCGGAAATTCCACTGTGGTTATGCAGAGAAATCTGAACAAGAATGCTTTTGAGCGGTATGATTTCAAGGACAAATATATGTATTTCAGAAGATATGTAAATAATAAACGTACCATGAAGAAAAACCGCTCTTATGCATCTGCCTATGGCTCTACCAGGTATTATTCCTGCCTGATCCCTGCAAATTCCAAGGGTGTAGCCTACACTGGAGATATGATTACCAAGAGAGGTACGATCACATACTATTATCCATCCGATTATCTGAAAGTAACAGGAGAAAAAAGAAGAGCATCCTGATTTTGTCACATACAATTGAAGATTTATAAAAATAGGACGGCGTACAAATCTGTACACCGTCCTATTTTTTATATGGCAGATTCACAGGAATCCCATCTCTTAGTTATCCTGTGCATCCTCCTCATTAATCTCAAATACATGACGCTTCTTAGCCATCTCATCGCTAGCCAGATACTCGTCATAAGTGGTGATCTTATCGATCATAGTACCGTTTGGCAGAATCTCCATAATACGGTTTGCAGTTGTCTGAACAAACTGGTGGTCATGAGAAGTAAACAGGATCACACCTGGGAACTTGATCAGACCGTTGTTCAGTGCTGTGATAGACTCCATATCCAGATGGTTGGTCGGCTCATCCAGAATCAGGATATTGGCACCGGAGATCATCATCTTGGAAAGAAGGCAGCGAACCTTCTCACCACCGGAAAGCACGCGCACACGCTTCACGCCGTCCTCGCCCGGGAAAAGCATACGTCCAAGGAATCCACGCACATAAGTGGCATCCTTGATCTCAGAATACTGGGTCAGCCAGTCTGTAATGGTAAGGTCATTATCGAATTCCTTGGTATTATCTTTGGGGAAATAAGCCTGAGTAGTTGTGATTCCCCACTTGTAATTTCCTTCATCCGGCTCCATCTCGCCAGTAATGATCTTAAAGAAAGTGGTAATGGCCTGCTCATTTGCACCAACGAAAGCAACCTTATCCTCACGGCCAAGAGTAAAGGAAATGTTATCCAGAACCTTCACGCCGTCAATGGTCTTGGAAAGATTCTCCACCATAAGAACTTCGTTTCCAATCTCACGGTTAGGACGGAAGTCGATGTATGGATATTTACGGCTGGAAGGACGCATGTCATCCAGCTGGATTTTCTCAAGGGCTCTCTTACGGGAGGTTGCCTGCTTGGATTTGGAAGCGTTGGCACTGAATCTGGAAATAAATTCCTGCAGCTCCTTGATCTTCTCCTCTTTCTTTTTGTTGGCTTCCTTCATCTGCTTGATCAGCAGCTGGCTGGACTCATACCAGAAGTCATAGTTACCTGCGTACAGCTGGATCTTGCCATAGTCGATATCTGCAGTCTGTGTACAAACCTTGTTCAGGAAGTAACGGTCATGGGAAACTACGATAACGGTATTGTCAAAGTTGATCAGGAACTCCTCAAGCCACTCAATAGCCGGAAGGTCCAGATGGTTGGTGGGCTCGTCAAGAAGCAGGATATCCGGATTTCCGAAAAGGGCCTGTGCAAGAAGAACCTTGACCTTCATGCTTCCTGTAAGGTCAGCCATCTGCGCATAGTGGAATTCCGTGTCAATTCCAAGACCGTTCAGAAGGGTAGCAGCGTCAGACTCTGCTTCCCATCCGTTCATTTCTGCAAATTCGCCCTCCAGCTCGCTGGCGCGGATTCCGTCCTCATCGGTGAAGTCTTCTTTGGCATAGATGGCTTCCTTCTCTTTCATGATCTCGTAGAGACGAAGGTTACCCATGATAACGGTATCAAGAACCGTATAAGCATCATATTTAAAGTGGTCCTGCTGCAAGAAAGAGAGACGCTGTCCCGGTGTGATCACGATGTCACCCTTAGTCGGCTCAAGCTGGCCGGAAAGGATCTTCAGGAAAGTAGACTTTCCTGCGCCGTTGGCACCGATCAGGCCGTAACAGTTCCCCTCTGTAAATTTGATATTTACATCTTCGAAAAGAGCTTTCTTTCCAACTCGCAAAGTAATATTGTTTGCTGAAATCATATTATCCTCCTATTAAATAAGTCATCCTTATGAAATGAACACACATAATAATAAGTATAGCCGATTTTCATTTTATCGTAAACTGGCAAATATGCAACAATTATTTCTGGTTTTTTCGCTGTTTTGTAGCAGAAACACGCTAAAACAGGGGACGGCAGCCCAATAAGGCTCTTTACAAAGAAAAAAACCACTGCTATAATATCTGGAATATCAAAATTTACGTGGAAAAACTTTGCTAGGAAGCTTTTCCATGAGGAAATACAGAGAGGGAAAAGATATGCCGAAAAGACAGATCTATCTGACCGGATTTATGGGAACCGGCAAAAGCACCATTTTAAACTGCCTGCACCAGCTGTGCGGCCTTCGGAAAATAGAGATGGACGAGCAGATCGTCCAGGAACAGGGAATGAGCATTCCTGATATTTTTGCGCAAAAAGGCGAGGAAACTTTCCGCAATCTGGAGACAGAGCTTGTGAAGAGAATCTCCCACATGGACAACATTGTAGTTTCCTGCGGCGGCGGTACCGTAATGCGCCAGTGCAACGTAGAGGAAATGAAGAAGAACGGAACCATTGTGCTTCTTACCGCCACCCCTCAGACCGTTTACGAGAGGGTAAAGGGCAGCCACAACCGTCCCCTCCTGGAAAAAAACATGAATCCCCAGTACATAGAACAGCTGATGGAGGCCAGAAGACCGAAATATGAAGCAGCCGCAGACATCATAGTGAAAACCGACGGACGCACCGCAAAAGAGATCTGCCAGGAAATAAAGGAACGTCTTGAAATTAACGATAATACAAAATAACGTGAAATAAATGTTAAAAAAATTAAATAACAGTTGAAAATTGTAAGAATAATTGTTATACTTTAGGAAGTTTTTGGGGGAAGAAGACCACATAAGGACAGTATACATTTTTTATTATGATGTCAGGGCCAGAATACTTTTTAACCCTAACATCTTATTATGATTCGTGTCCAGTAAGGAGAAAGGTTACAGATATGTTTATTACGAGAGAATGCGATTATGCAGCAAGAGTTCTTCGGGCACTGTCAGCGGAAACCCGCCTTAGCGTTAATGAAATCTGTGAGAAGGAATCCATTACCGCACCCTTTGCCTACAAGATCCTTAAGAAACTTCAGAAAGCAGGCATTGTAAAAGGATACCGCGGTGTACATGGCGGATATGCCATGAATAAATCTATGACGGAGCTGACATTATTCGATGTGTACAGTGCCATTGACCCTGATCTGTTTATCATTGAGTGCATGGCATCCGGTTACGAATGTCCGGTAGATGGAAGGGGAGATCACCTTCCCTGCTATATGCACAGGGAGCTCTGTGAGATTCAGCAGGGTGTTTGGAAAATGCTCAAAAGAAAGAATCTTCAGGAGGTTTTTGCTCCGGAGAATTAAAAAGAAGTGAATAAATGCTTTGGCAGCAGGATATCTGCTAAAGCCAGAAGCGGCCATGAGATTTTCCCTCATGACCGTTTTTTGTATGTGATAATGTACAAAAAACAAAATGGACATCAATGGAAGATTATGCTATAATGTTATATGGACTTTTAGACACGATGTGTCTAGAGATATTATTTTCAACATACCTTTAAGGAGGAAAAACAAACTATGGCAAGAAAGATGAAAACCATGGATGGTAACCATGCAGCCGCTCATGCATCATACGCTTTTTCTGATGTAGCTGCAATTTACCCGATCACCCCTTCATCTGTTATGGCTGAAGCTACAGACGAGTGGGCAACCCAGGGAAGAAAGAACATCTTTGGACAGGAAGTACAGGTAACAGAGATGCAGTCTGAGGCTGGTGCTGCTGGTGCAGTACACGGATCTCTTGCAGCTGGTGCCCTTACTACTACCTATACAGCATCCCAGGGTCTGTTACTGATGATCCCGAACCTTTACAAGATCGCTGGTGAGCAGCTTCCGGGCGTATTCAACGTATCCGCTCGTGCACTTGCTTCCCACGCACTTTCCATTTTCGGAGATCATTCCGACGTTATGGCCTGTCGTCAGACCGGCTGCGCAATGCTGTGCGAGTCTTCCGTACAGGAAGTTATGGACCTTACTCCAGTAGCACACCTTGCAGCAATCAAGGGTAAAGTTCCATTCATCAACTTCTTCGATGGATTCCGTACATCCCACGAGATCCAGAAGATCGAGACATGGGATTATGAAGACCTGAAAGATATGGCAGACATGGACGCTATCCAGGCATTCCGTGATCACGCACTGAATCCAAATCATCCATGTCAGAGAGGTTCCGCTCAGAACCCGGATATCTTCTTCCAGGCAAGAGAAGCATGTAACCCGTACTACGATGCTCTTCCGGCAGTCGTACAGGAGTACATGGACAAAGTTAACGCTAAGATCGGTACCGATTACAAGCTGTTCAACTACTATGGAGCAGCAGACGCAGAGCACGTTATCGTAGCTATGGGTTCTGTAAACGATACAATCGAGGAGACAATCGACTACTTAATGGCAGCCGGCAGAAAAGTTGGTGTTGTAAAAGTTCGTCTTTACAGACCATTCTGCGCACAGGCTCTGATCGATGCTATTCCTGAGACAGTAAAACAGATCACAGTTCTTGACAGAACAAAAGAGCCAGGAGCTCAGGGCGAGCCTCTGTATCTTGATGTTGTTGCTGCACTTAAGAACAGCAAATTTGACGGCGTTAAGATCTTCACCGGACGTTACGGACTTGGTTCCAAGGACACAACACCGGCTCAGATCGTAGCTGTATATGACAATACTGAGAAAGAGAAATTCACTCTTGGTATCGTGGATGATGTTACTAACCTTTCCCTTGAGACAGGCGCTCCGCTTGTAACTACTCCAGAGGGAACTACAAACTGTAAGTTCTGGGGACTTGGTGCTGACGGTACTGTAGGTGCTAACAAGAACTCCATCAAGATCATCGGTGACAATACAGATATGTACGCTCAGGCATACTTTGATTATGACTCCAAGAAGTCCGGTGGTGTTACAATGTCCCACCTTCGTTTTGGTAAGAAACCGATCAAGTCTACCTATCTGATCCACAAAGCAAACTTCGTAGCATGTCACAATCCTTCCTATGTTAATAAATACAACATGGTACAGGAGTTAGTTGACGGCGGTACATTCCTTCTGAACTGTGCTTGGGATATGGAAGGCCTTGAGAAACATCTTCCAGGACAGGTTAAGGCATTCATCGCTAACCACGGTATCAAGTTCTACACCATCGACGGTGTTAAGATCGGTATCGAGACTGGCATGGGACCAACACGTATCAACACAATCCTTCAGTCCGCATTCTTCAAACTTACCGGAATCATTCCGGAGGATCAGGCTATCGAGCTGATGAAGGCTGCTGCGAAAGCAACATACGGACGTAAAGGTGATGACGTTGTTCAGAAGAACTGGGCAGCTATCGATGCTGGTGCTAAGCAGGTTGTTGAGATCCAGGTTCCGGAGAGCTGGAAAGATGCTGCTGACGAAGGTCTGCACATGACCCACGCTACAGAGGGACGTCAGGAAGTTGTTGATTTCGTTAACAACATCCAGGCTAAGGTTAATGCTCAGGAAGGTAACACACTGCCTGTATCCGCATTCAAAGATTATGTTGACGGTACTACACCATCCGGTGCTGCTGCATACGAGAAACGTGGTATCGCTGTAAATATCCCTGTATGGAATCCGGAGAACTGTATCCAGTGTAACAGATGTGCTTATGTCTGCCCGCACGCAGTTATCCGTCCGGTAGCTCTTACAGCTGATGAGGCTGCAAATGCTCCAGAGGGAATCAAGACATTACCAATGACTGGTATGAAAGAGTATCAGTTCACTATGACTGTATCCGCTCTTGACTGTACAGGATGTGGTTCCTGTGCGAACGTTTGCCCAGGTAAGAAGGGTGCTAAGGCACTTGCTATGGAAAACCTTGAAGCAAACATGGGAGAGCAGAAATACTTTGATTACGGTGTAACTCTTCCGGTTAAAGAAGACGTTATCGCAAAATTCAAAGAGACAACTGTTAAGGGAAGCCAGTTCAAACAGCCGCTTCTTGAGTTCTCAGGAGCTTGTGCTGGATGTGGTGAGACACCTTACGCAAAACTGATCACCCAGCTGTTCGGTGACAGAATGTACATTGCAAACGCTACAGGATGCTCCTCTATCTGGGGTAACTCCTCACCTTCTACACCATATACCGTAAATGCTAAGGGCCAGGGTCCTGCATGGGGCAACTCCTTATTCGAGGATAACGCTGAGTTTGGTTATGGTATGCTTCTTGCTCAGAAGGCTATTCGTGATGGTCTGAAAGCAAAGGTTGAAGATGCTGTAGCTAACGGAAATAACGAAGACGTTAAGGCTGCTGGTCAGGAATGGCTGGATACCTTCGCTTGCGGCGCTACCAACGGTGCAGCAACTGAGAAACTGGTTGCAGCTCTTGAGGCATGCGGATGTGACAAGGCAAAAGACATCCTTACACAGAAAGACTTCCTCGCTAAGAAATCCCAGTGGATCTTCGGTGGTGACGGATGGGCTTACGATATCGGATTCGGCGGTGTTGACCATGTTCTCGCAAGCGGACGTGATATCAACGTTATGGTATTCGATACAGAGGTTTATTCCAACACAGGCGGACAGTCTTCCAAGTCTACACCTACAGGTGCAATCGCACAGTTCGCAGCTGGCGGTAAAGAGACCAAGAAGAAAGATATGGCTTCTATCGCAATGAGCTATGGCTATGTATATGTTGCTCAGATCTCCATGGGAGCTGACTTCAACCAGGCTATTAAGGCAATTGCAGAGGCAGAGGCTTATCCGGGACCATCACTTATCATCGCATACGCTCCATGTATCAACCATGGTATCAAGAAGGGTATGTCCAAAGCTCAGACAGAGGAAGAGCTGGCTGTTAAGTGTGGATACTGGCACAACTTCCGCTTCAATCCTGCTGCAGAAGGAAGCAAGTTCAGCCTTGATTCCAAAGCACCGGATATGACAGATTATCAGGAATTCTTAAATGGTGAGGTTCGTTACAACTCCTTACAGCGTCAGAATCCTGAGAAGGCTGCAAGACTGTTCGCTAAGAACCAGTCTGAGGCTAAGGCAAGATATGAGTATCTGCAGAAGCTGATCACTCTGTACGGAACAGAGGAATAAGAATCACCCGCGGCAAGTCCGCATTATAAATATATAGTATAAGCACATAGTGCTTATCGTGTCGTAGCGTAAAGGAAGCCTGCGATACCTCCTGAAAGGGTGGTATTGCAGGCTTTTCTTGTTATTCTATAAGGTTTGGCTTCTGAAAAGCTTGATATACAATTGTGTGAAGGAGGTTTTTTCTGTATAATATAAAAAATAGGAGGGCAAAGATGAATCGAACAAAACATGCAATTGTTGCTACCTTTTGGCAGCTTTTGGAAGAAA
>NZ_QTVN01000001.1 GCF_003460605.1 Ruminococcus sp. AF31-8BH | reverse complement strand
AAGAAATTTTCGAGAATCGTATGTGTTTCACTGTTTAGTTATCAAGGTTGTTCACTGTCAGTTCTTTGCGACAGCTTGTTTATTTTACCTCATCTCTTTTCGTTTGTCAAGAACTTTTTTCAAGTTTTTTTAAAACTTTTTGATGAAGTTTTTGTCTTTGTTGACGACTTGTCTACTTTATCATAAGTAGAAGTGTTTGTCAACTACTTTTTTAAATTTTCTTGATTTTTTATAAATCTTAGAAAATTTAAAACGGAGAAGGAGGGATTTGAACCCTCGCGCCGCGTTAGCGACCTATACCCTTAGCAGGGGCACCTCTTCGGCCTCTTGAGTACTTCTCCAGTCTCCGAACTACTTAACTGCTGTTAAATTGTGGAGTGCGCATTTCTCACAGCGCATGAGTTATTATACTTAAAATATTTCACCTTGTCAATGGTTTTTTCTAATTTTATTTTATTTTTTATTATCTCCGCCATTTTTCCCACTTTTTTAGCAGAATTCCTTAGAAATCCCTGGCATTTTCCCGGATTGTTTCCTCAATTCTTCTTTTTACTTCAGCTGCAATCTCGGTGGATTTCATATCTTTATATTCTTCATACTCCATCGGCTTCAGGAAATGAATCTGTACATCCAGCATTTTGGCAGATCCGGTATCAAACGCTTTATAGGAATCGATCAGAGCTACCGGAACGATCGGGCACTTTGCCTTCATAGCCGCTTTGAAGCTTCCGCCTTTAAACTCCTGTGGGTGATTTCCGTTTTTGCTTCTGGTTCCCTCTGCAAATATCAGATAGTTTCTTCCTGCTTTTACTTCTTTTGTAACATTGATAATAACCTGCATGGACTGTTTGATGTCTTCCCTGTCAATCAGGAAAGCTTTCATACATGCAAATACCTGTTTCAGGAACGGAACATTTCCAACCTCTTTTTTGGCAACTACTGAAAAAGGTACCGGGCACACCTCCATGATTGCAAGCACATCATATAATCCTTGATGATTGGGATAAAATATAAATCCATTTTCTGAAGGTATATTTTCCACACCGTGGGCGTCAATATGCAGATTTCCGCCTCGGTTGGCCGCGTGATCGATTTTTTTCAGCATTGCATAGAGCTGTTCTTCTGTATAGCGGTCCACATGCGCAGCGTACCAATTTAACATAATCCAGTAATATGGCACAAATAATATGTTTTTCAAAACCATTACTATAATTCTTTTCATTTTAGCAGTTCCTTTCTGAAATATGAGAAAAGACTGCTGCAAGATCTTAATATCCTGCAGCAGCCTCCCCTTACTCTGCGTTTAGCTTATTTGCAATTTTTTCTTCATATCCCGGGTTCTTTTTCACAAATACATTGTATGCCTTCGTATAATTCTTGTAAGTATCTGTTGTCATAAACTTGGCATAATCTGTCGCTGCCTGAGTTCTCAGTTCATCTGTAATCTCAGACGGCGGCATAACATAATATTTGCTTCCGTTTTTCTCTACCATGTAGGTACCCACGCATGGATATTCCTGGCTGTTTTCCAGAACCAGGTTATAATAAATATAAACGTAAGTATACTTGTCTTTCTCAGAAAGCTTATCGCACTCCTCCACCTTCACTTTCGTTGGATTGTGTGCGGCAAAATACTGAAGCGTAGCATCGATTTCCGTCTGAAGAAGCTCATTGGCATCGTCTCCGCCTGAATAGCACTTTTTCACTTTCTTTTCACTGCCGTTTACGTATTCTTTTATAAGGGATTCCACAACTCCCTCAGGTGATTTCTGGTTTACACCGCATCCGGACATTGCCATGGCAAGCACCAGAACAATACCCAGAATGATTATTCTAGTTTTCTTTTTCATCTGCTTCTTCCACAGGCTCCTCACTGCTGCCGCCGTTTGCATTTTCCTCGACTTTTTCGCGAACTTTGGCAAGGCTTGCCACAGTTACACCCTCATCAAGATTGATCAGCTTCACACCAGATGTAATTCTTCCAAGAATGGAAATTCCGGCACAGGTAATACGAATGATAATTCCCTCAGTGGTAATCATCATAATCTCGTTTTCTTCATTCACGGCTTTGGCACCGATAACATTACCTGTCTTTTCGGTAATCTTGTAGCATTTTACACCCTTACCGCCACGGTTCTGGCAGGTAAACTCACTCATGGCTGTGCGTTTGCCCATACCATTTTCGGATACGACAAGAAGGTAATCGCCCTGGGAATTCAGCTGCATTGCCACAACCTCATCTCCTGGATCCAGGTTCATGCCGCGAACACCCATGGAACTTCTTCCAGTACTTCTTACATCTGTTTCTTTAAACCGGATACACATACCATCCTTGGTAACCAGCATAATATCCTTGTTGTTATCCGTTGCCTTTACTTCAATCAGCTCGTCATCATCTCGAAGGGTAATTGCCACAAGTCCGGTCTTACGCACATTTGCATACTCTTCCATCGGAGTTTTCTTCACAAGACCATTCTTGGTTGCCATAACCAGATAACGGCCTTCCTCGAAATTCCGCATAGGAATTACCGCTGTAATACGTTCTCCCGGCATAAGCTGCAGAAGGTTCACGATTGCCGTACCTCTTGCCGTTCTTCCTGCTTCCGGAATCTCATATGCTTTCAGACGGTATACTCGTCCTGTATTGGTAAAGAACATCAGATAGTGATGTGTGGTGGTCATCAGAAGCTCTTCGATATAGTCATCTTCAATGGTCTGCATTCCCTTGATTCCGCGTCCGCCTCTGTTTTGGCTGCGGAAATTATCTACGGTCATCCTCTTAATATAGCCAAGCTTGGTCATCGTAATGACAGTATTTTCCCTTGGAATCAGATCCTCTGTGGAAAGATCGTATACATCATATCCAATAGCAGTTCTTCTCTCATCACCATATTTGTCAGCAATTGCAAGAATCTCTTCTCTTACAACGCGGAGAAGAAGATTTCTGTCTGCAAGAATTGCCAGGAATTTGCGGATTTTCTCCTCTAACTCTGCATATTCTGCTTCCAACTTTTCTCTTTCCAAACCTGTCAGAGCTCTCAGTCGCATATCAACGATTGCCTGAGCCTGTACATCTGTAAGTTCAAATCGGTCCATTAATTCCTGCTTGGCAATCTGAACATTACGTGCAGCACGAATGATCCTGATAACCTCATCAATGTTATCCAGTGCCTTTAACAGACCCTCTAAAATATGTGCACGCTCCTGTGCCTTATTCAGGTCGTATTTGGTTCTTCTGGTTACAACATCTTCCTGATGGGCAAGATAATGCTCCAGAAGCTCTTTCAGATTCAGCACCTTCGGTACCAGACTGTCACCCTGAGGAACCACGCAAAGCATGATTACGCCAAAGGTATCCTGCAGCTGGGTATGCTTGTACAGCTGATTCAGAACAACGTTTGCGTTGGCATCCTTACGAAGATCAATGCAGATCCGCATGCCCTCACGGCTGGAATGATCGTTCAGGTCTGTAATTCCGTCAATCTTCTTATCGCGGACAAGTTCTGCGATTTTCTCGATCAGACGTGCCTTATTTACCAGGTATGGAAGCTCTGTAACGATAATACGGGACTTGCCGTTTGGCAGGGTCTCGATGTTGGAGACTGCACGAACACGGATCTTGCCGCGTCCGGTACGGTATGCTTCCTCGATTCCCCTTCTTCCAAGAATGGTGGCTCCAGTAGGGAAATCCGGACCTTTTACAACGTCAAGAAGCTCCTCCATGGTAGTTTCTCTCTGCTCTTCAATGGTATTGTCAATAATTTTTACCACAGCATTAATAACCTCACGAAGATTGTGAGGCGGAATGTTAGTAGCCATACCAACGGCAATACCTGTGGTTCCATTTACCAGAAGGTTGGGGAAACGGGACGGGAGAACCTTTGGCTCTCTCTCGGTTTCATCAAAGTTCGGCTGGAAATCAACGGTATCTTTGTTGATGTCAGCAAGCATCTCCATGGAAATCTTGCTGAGACGTGCCTCTGTATATCGCATAGCAGCGGCGCCGTCACCATCCACAGAACCAAAGTTTCCATGTCCGTCAACCAGCGGATAGCGGAAAGACCAGTCCTGTGCCATATTTACAAGTGCTCCGTAGATAGAGCTGTCACCATGAGGGTGATATTTACCCATGGTATCACCAACGATACGGGCACACTTACGATGGGGCTTGTCCGGACCGTTGTTCAATTCAATCATAGAGTACAGCACTCTACGCTGTACCGGCTTCAAACCATCTCTTACATCTGGAAGTGCTCGTGAAGCGATAACGCTCATGGCATACTCGATGTAGGATTCTTTCATGGTTTTCTCCAGATCCACCTCATGGACCTGGTCAAAAATCTTGTCATCCATATTGTTTTATCTCTCCTAGATATCCAGATTCTTTACAAAACGCGCATTTTCTTCGATAAACTCACGTCTCGGCTCTACCTTGTCACCCATCAGTGTGGTAAATACAAGGTCAATTTCAGAGGTTGCAGCCTCATCCATTGTTACGCGAAGAAGAATACGTTTCTCCGGATCCATAGTGGTTTCCCAAAGCTGCTCGGCATCCATCTCTCCCAGACCTTTGTAACGCTGGATCTTGTTGTTGGAATCTCGTCCGATTTCTGTCAGAATGGCATTGAGCTCATCATCATCATAAGCATACCAGACTTTTTTGTTTTTCTCGATTTTGTAAAGAGGCGGCTGCGCCAGATATACATAGCCCTGCTTGATCAGTTCCGGCATAAATCTGTACAGGAATGTAAGAAGCAGCGTGGCAATGTGGGCACCGTCAACATCGGCATCTGTCATAATAATAATCTTGTGGTATCTCAGCTTGGAAATATCGAAATCCTCATGGATTCCGGTTCCAAAAGCAGTGATCATTGCCTTGATCTCTTTGTTTGCATAAATCTTATCAAGACGGGCTTTCTCAACGTTCAGAATCTTACCGCGAAGAGGCAGGATTGCCTGTGTGGCACGGTTACGCGCTGTCTTCGCAGAACCGCCCGCAGAATCTCCCTCTACGATGTAGATCTCGCAGTTCTCAGGGTTCTTGTCGGAACAGTCCGCAAGCTTTCCTGGAAGGGACATGCTGTCAAGGGCAGACTTTCTTCTGGTCAGGTCACGGGCCTTACGTGCAGCTTCCCTTGCTCTTTGTGCAAGTACGGACTTCTCTACAGTCGCCTTGGCTACTGTAGGATTCTGCTCCAGGAAAATCTCCAGCTGCTTGCTTACAACGCTGTCTACAGCGCCTCTGGCCTCGCTGTTGCCCAGTTTCTGCTTGGTCTGGCCTTCGAACTGGGGATTGCCGATCTTGACGCTGACAATGGCTGTCAGGCCCTCTCGGATATCATCACCGGAAAGATTCGGCTCGCTGTCCTTCAGAAGCTTGTTCTTTCTTGCATAGTCATTAAAAGTATTGGTAATAGCGTTTCGGAAACCTGTGATATGAGTACCGCCCTCAGGGGTATTGATGTTGTTTACAAATCCGTAGGTATTCTCTGTGTAGGAATCATTGTGCTGCATGGCAACTTCTACGGCTACGCCGTCCTTCTCGCCCTCACAGTAAATAATCTCCGGGTACAGAGCTTCCTTGCTTCTGTTCAGATAAGTTACAAACTCACGGATACCGCCCTCGTAGTGGAAGGTTTTCTCACGCTCCATGCCCTCACGCTTATCTACAAGGATAATCTTCAGGCCTTTGGTAAGGAAAGCCATCTCACGGAGGCGCTGCTTGAGAATGTCATAATCGTATACGGTCTCCTCAAAAATCTGCTTGTCCGGAAGGAAAGTAACGGTTGTTCCTGTAGCATCCCCACACTCTCCAGCTTCCTTCAGCGGATACATTGTCTTGCCGCGCTCGTAACGCTGCTCATACCTCTTTCCATCTCTGCAGATGGAAACTTCCAGCCACTCAGACAGTGCATTAACGACCGAAGCTCCAACACCGTGAAGACCGCCGGATACCTTGTATCCTCCACCGCCGAATTTACCTCCGGCATGAAGAATAGTAAATACAACCTCTACTGCCGGAATACCGGCTTTATGATTAATTCCAACCGGAATGCCTCGTCCGTTGTCTACAACTGTGATGGAGTTATCAGGATTGATTGCTACATTGATTTCTGTACAGTAACCGGCCAGTGCCTCATCTACGGCATTGTCCACGATTTCATATACAAGGTGGTGCAGACCGCGGCTGGATGTACTTCCAATGTACATACCCGGTCTCTTACGTACGGCTTCCAGGCCCTCCAGAATCTGGATTTGGTCCGCTCCGTATTCCGTATTTGTTTCGCCCATGATATTCCTCCTGTTATCATCTATTCAAAACCACAGGAATTTATGGCATTGCTCTGCTGCCAGATTTCATTCCTGTTTTTGTGCATAAAAATACTAATTTATTATATCACAAAATCCCCGTTTTTGCCAGTTAAAAGCCATTTCCGCATGTAAAAAAAAGGCCGTATTTTCAACGAATATCCGTCAAAAATACGCCTTTTTTTACATGTTTCCTATAGTTTTTCTATTTTATTTCCAGCAAAGCCTGATAAATCTCTCTTTTGGTCACGCCGCGGTCTTTGGCAACCAGTTTCATTGCCTCCTTGCGGGCAATTCCCTGCTTCTCATAAACTTCCATATGCTGGGAAATGGACATCTCTTCCCATGCTGCTTTTTCTTCTTCCCGAATCTCCTCGCGGCTTTTTCCCTCAATTACAAGAACGCATTCACCAAGGGGCTTCTGGTCCTGATAAAAATCCAGCAGATCCTTAATAGTACTGCAAAATGCGGTCTCGTGCTTTTTGGTAAGCTCTCGGCAAAGAGTCATCCTGCGGTTGCCCAGAGTCTCATAAAGCTCCTCTAAAGTGCCTACAAGATGATGGGGTGCCTCATAGAGAATGATGGTCCTCGTCTCACTTTTCAGCTCTTCCAGAATTGCCTTGCGCTCCTTCTTGTCAGGCGGTAAAAAGGCCTCAAAAGCAAACCTGCGGGTAGAAAGGCCCGACAGGGTAAGCGCTGTAATGCAGGCAGCAGGACCTGGCAGGGATGTCACTTCAATGCCAGCCTCATAACACATGGCAACAAGCACTTCTCCCGGATCTGAAATGCCAGGAGTTCCTGCATCTGTAATAAGCGCTACATTCACACCGGAACGCATCTTGTCAATCAGTGTGTATGCTTTCTCCACCTTGTTGTATTCGTGATAGCTGGTCATCGGTGTTTTTATGTCAAAATGATTCAGCAGCTTGATACTGTTTCTGGTATCCTCTGCTGCGATCAGATCCACTTCCTTCAGTGTTCTGAGAACCCGCAAGGTAATGTCCTCCAGATTTCCTATAGGCGTGGCGCATAAATATAATTTACCGCTCATATCCTGTTCTCCCTTCTGCAATCGGCTCTGTTTCCGATCCGTCATTACAGCATTCTTCTGCTGTCGGATCAGACCATATCATACATTTCCAGGATTTCCTTTGTATAAACTCCCGGCTTCTCATAGACGATCAGCGGTCTTTCCACTGTGATTCTGGAATTTCCGCCCTTAAGGGCCTCAATCAGTACCATGTTCGGTTCCCGGTCTATATATGGGTAAACCAGCTGCATTCGCTTCGGTTCCAGCTTGTACTTCGTCAGCACATTCATAATTTCCGTAAGCCTGAAGGGCCGGTGCACCATATAAAAACGGCCCCTGTCCCCCAGAAGCTTAGCAGCCTGGCTTACCACATCCTCAAGGGTGCACAAAATCTCATGTCTGGCAATTGCCTTGGGCATATGAGGATTGGTCAGCCCATGCTGGCCGATCATATAAGGCGGATTGCATGTCACAACATGAAAAGAAGCTGCCCCGAAAATGCCGGCAGCCTCTTTGATATCGCCTTGTCTGATACTGACCCTGTCCTCCATGTTATTGTATTTCACACTTCTTGCCGCCATTTCGGCACATTCTTCCTGAATCTCCAGACCAGTGAAATGCTCTCCTGGTGTCTTGGATGCAAGGAGCACCGGGATGATCCCGGTTCCGGTTCCCATATCAAGAACCTTCTCCCCTTTCTTCACTCTGGCAAATCCAGATAACAGAACAGCGTCCATACCGAAGCAGAATTTCTGTGGATCCTGGATAATGTAATATCCATTCTGCAAGTCATCCACACGTTCATTCTCCTTCACAAGATCATTAATCATTTAATTTGGAATCTCCCTTTTTGTCTTCAAGATCCTGCAGTTCCTTCATTTCCTGTTCGGAAACCTTCACTTTCTTCTTTCTGGAACGGAATTTCAGTTCCGCTACAGGGAACTCCTGAATCTCTTTCTCATCGCCGATTTCCACAACAACCTTCACCAGCTGGCGAAGTACATTTACACTCTGTACATTGCCCTGGATTCCATCTGGTGTGGTAACAGTATCTCCAATTCCCGGAAGTCTGCGGTTCAGCTCCTCATAAGTCTCCTGCTCATTCTTCAGACAGCACATCAGTCTTCCGCAGACACCTGAAATCTTGGTCTGATTCAGAGAAAGATTCTGTTCCTTGGCCATTCTGATGGATACCGGAGCAAACTCGGAAAGGTAGGTATGGCAGCAAAGACATCTGCCGCAAATTCCGATTCCGCCCAGAATCTTGGTCTCATCTCTTACACCGATCTGGCGAAGCTCGATTCTGGTTTTGAAAATAGATGCCAGATCCTTAACCAGCTGACGGAAATCAATTCTGCCATCTGCTGTAAAATAAAACAGGACCTTGTTATTGTCAAAGGTGTATTCTGCGTCAATCAGCTTCATTTCAAGACCGTGCTCACGGATCTTCTTCTGGCAGATCTTGAACGCATCCTTCTCGCGCTCTCTGTTGTATTTCTCTCTATCGTCATCATCCGGAGTCGCTACGCGGAGCACTTCCTTCAGAGGATGTACTACCTGGTCATCTGCTACCTCCTTAGGTGCAAGCACCACCTTTCCATACTCAACACCGCGGGCAGTCTCAACGATTACGTGATCGCCCGGCTTCATTTTATAGTTCTTCGGATTGAAGTAATAAATCTTACCTACATTCCGAAATCTTACGCCTACTACTTTTGCCATTCTATTTCTCCCTGATTGTAAGGAACAAAAGCTCAAGGGCAAGTTCTGTATTTACATTGGCGCGAAGACGTACCTTAGTCTTCTCCAGTGCATCCAGAATTTTCTCCAGATTCTCATAGGAACGCTGGCTTGCCTGTTCCCTTATATAATTTATTTCCTGTTTGAAAACAAGATTATCTACTTCCCGTGTAGCCTTAAACATCAGTACATCACGGAACCAGAACTGGAAAAGATCCAGGTAATCTCCAATGTTCTGCTTGTCATTGGAAAGCTCCTTAATGGCTTCTGTAAGCTCATAGACCTCCATGTTATCTGCATTCTTCAGAATACGAAGGGCATTCTGGGTCATGTCTGCAAATTCCTGGGAAGTAGCAGCTTTCTTCGCCTTGCCAATGCTTCCATGAGCGTAGGACGCATCAATTTCAGCCTGATAATCCGGTATATGAAGATGCTCCATAAGGTATTTCTTCACAAGACCGTCATCTACTACCTTCAGGTCAAGACGCACGCATCTTGAACGGATGGTGGGCAGCAGTGCATCTATATTGCTTGTAAGAAGCATGATCACAGCATATTCCGGCGGCTCCTCGATGGTCTTCAGAAGGGCATTCTGCGCCTGAGGATTCAGCATCTCCGCGTCTGCTATGATATAGATCTTATGCGGACTGCAGTAAGGCTTAATATCTACATCATTGATAACCTGTTCCCTGATCTCGTCAATGGTAATGACATTTGGCTTCTCATGGGTCACCATAATGATATCCGGATGATTCTTGCCAATGGCCTTCTTACAGGAATCGCAGTGTCCGCACGGCTCTGTACCGCCTTCTTCACACTGCAGCGTCATGGCATAGGTTCCTGCCAGCAGCTTCTTTCCAGAACCAGGGTCACCTGTAAAAATATAAGAATGGGACACTTTCTCCGTCTCTATAGCATTCTTCAAATGCCTGATAATTTCTTCATGTCCTATAATGTCATTAAACCCTAACATTGGAATCACCTCACCCTATCATTTTGGTTACTTTATAGTAACTTTTTGTACAAATACAGTCTGACTGTATTCTCGTTCTAATTCTATCATGTACGACAAAATCATGCCATAGTTTTTTGTGAAATAATTCTGAATTTCGGGTTATAAATGTGTGTACAATGCAGTTTAAATCTGTGTCTGTGCTCTGTAATGTCAGCCTTTGATATACTGTGCAATTTCTTCCACGCATTTTTCCAGATCGATATTCTGGAATCTTTTCTTAATCCCGGCAGCAGCAATTTTTTCTTCGGAAAAATCCTCCTGGTCTGCCAGAAATCTTCTGCACATTTCCTCATAGCGGGGTGTCTTCTGGCTTCTCTCCCTATTCAACGCTCTTGCAAGACGCTCTCCGTCCTCCACTTCAATATAGATTGGGCAAAGTGCCTCTTCCCCATAGTATTCTCTCATTTTCACATAAGATTCCAGGGTACCGATTCCCAGATAATCTGATGCGTCCAGATTCACCTGTCCGTCATCTGCTGTAAAATAAGTCCAGATTCCGTGTACCGTATGATAGGCACGTGCTTCAATTACACAGCCCTTCTCCTGAAACTCTTTCAGCTTCTTATCATCCACAAAATAATACTGTTTGCCGTCTTCTTCCTCCGCCCGGATCGGACGGGTTGTATACAAAACCAGTTTTTTCAGTCCAAGCTCCTCATGTGCAGCCAGTCTGGCATAGATATGATCCTTCCCGGATGCGCTTTTTCCCATAATGTAAAATATTTTTCCCATAATTATTCAGGCAGGGGATTACACCTCTGCCTGCTCCTTTACTACGCAAATTGATTCTTCATTCTCACCGCAGAGTCCATAAAGATTCAGCCCCTGCTCCCTGCATCTTCTCACATTCCGGACAAAAAGTCCAGTGATCTGCTCTCCTGGCACGATAATAGGAATTCCCGGGGGATAAAGATACACAAACTCCGCGGAAATTTTCCCAATGCTCTCTTCCAGAAGGCAAAACTGAGCCTGCGCCTCCATGGCCTGGGAAATGGACATCAGCTGTTTCATAGAGCCGCATTTGCAGGTGCAGTCTCCATTTCTGCGCTCATCTGTGCGCGCTTCTCCCTCACAGCTCTGGCAAACATCCGGTTTACTTTCCCTGTATTCCTGTTTTCCTGCGTCTGATTCACTTATTATTTTCTGCGCTTCCTGACGGTCAATTTCTTCTACCGCCCTGCAAAGCCGCGAAAATCCCTCTCTGGTATCGCCAACTGCTGCCAGTGCAAGCACATAGTTCTCCGTAGTCATCTCCACTTCCAGATGGTACTTCTCGCGAAGGATCCGGGAAAGCCCTGGTCCGTTCAAAGTGCTGTGGACTGTTGATAAAATCAGCTTGGATCTGTCATAGGCAAATATTTCCGTTCTGTCCTGCGCATCCTTTTCCCCGGATTTCTCGTCTGGTGCCTGGAACAAACGGATATATTCACAGTTACTTAATTGCTTCCGTGCAGTCTCCAGATTTTCTGCAAATTCATCAAACATCCGTCCGCTGTCTTTCTCCAGCTTTGCCACACAGGCGTCCAGACTGGACATAAGAATATAAGACGGACTGCTTGTCTCATAAATTCCCAGGAATCTGCAGATCAGCTTCTCACTTACACGGTCGCTGCAGAGATGGAGCACTGCAGTCTGGGTCATAGCAGGCAGTGTCTTGTGAAAGCTCTGGATCACTACATCTGCACCAAGGTCCACTGCCGAAGCCGGAAAATAGTCCGAAAACCGGAAATGTGCCCCATGCGCCTCGTCAACAATCAACGGAATCCCATAACTGTGGGCAACATCTGCAATCCTTCGCACATCCGACACCACACCGTCATAAGTAGGTGATGTAATGAGAACCGCTTCAATATCCGGATTCTCCTCCAGGCATCTTTCCACACGGGATACGGAAATAGCGCCGTTTATCCCCAAATCTGAATCGGATTGTGGATAAATATACGTGGGCACCAGGTCTCGCAGATAAATTGCATGATAAACTGCCTTATGGCAATTGCGGGCTGTCAAAATCCGACCGCCCTTTTTCACAGATGCAGAAATCGCAGCCAATAACCCTGCCGTGCTTCCATTTACACTGAAAAAGCTTCTCTTCGTTCCGTATAAACGGGAAAGTGCATTCTGGGCTTCCAGAAGGATGCCCTCACTGTGATGCAGGTCGTCAAATCCATCTATCTCTGTAATATCCCTCTCAATGGGAAAATCCCCCTCCACGCATGCCTTATTTCTCTTATGTCCAGGCATGTGAAACGGATAAAAATCTGAGTTGCCGTAGTTCTCCAGTTCTTTATACAGTCTTTCCATTTTACCTCTCTGTCTGCCTGTAATTTCAGGACTTTACATTTTAAATCGGTATCCAACTCCCCATATTGTTTCAATGTACTGCGGCTTCGCATTGTTATATTCGATTTTCTCACGGATTTTCTTGATATGGACGGTAACGGTGGCAATGTCTCCCACAGACTCCATATCCCAGATTTCACGGAAAAGCTCTTCCTTGGTAAATACCCGGTTTGGATTCTCCGCCAGGAATGTAAGGAGATCAAATTCCTTAGTGGTGAAAGTAGTCTCTTCCCCATTCACCCACACACGGCGGGCAGTTTTATCAATCTTAATTCCGCGAATCTCAATCGTGTCATTCTTCTGTACCGTGGAACCGATCAGACGGTTATAGCGGTCCATATGTGCCTTTACTCTCGCCACAAGCTCACTTGGGCTAAAAGGCTTGGTCATATAATCATCTGCTCCAAGTCCCAATCCGCGAATCTTATCAATGTCATCCTTCTTGGCGGAGACCATAATGATCGGAGTATTCTTAGCTTCCCTTACCTGACGGCAGATTTCAAATCCATCCACCTCAGGCAGCATCAGATCCAGAATGATCAGATCAAAATCCTCGTTCAATGCTTTCTCAAGCCCCAGGTCTCCTCTGTTGGAAATAACCACCTCAAATCCGGAAAGCTCCAGATAATCTTTCTCAAGCTCCGCAATTGCTTCTTCATCTTCTATGATTAGTATTCTGCTCATTTCATTGGTACCTCCTGGTATTTTCTAAGTACAAAATACATAATAGTGCCGATTCCAAGCCGGCTTGTGGCCCAGACCTTGCCGCCGTGATCTTCCAGAATCTTCTTCACAATGGAAAGACCGATTCCGCTTCCGCCCTTGGAAGAATTTCTGGAAACATCCGTGCGGTAAAAACGGTCAAAAATATAAGGCAGGTCCTTCGGCCCGATTCCCTTTCCATTGTCTTCGATCTCAATCTGGATGAAATCGCCCACATCCTTAATTCGAATCTGGATAATTCCCTTTGGCTTATCCATGTATTTTATAGCATTGCTGATAATATTATGTATAACTCGCCGGATCTGTTCTCCATCAGCGATTACCATAACGTCCTTTTCCACATAATTGGCATATACCAGTTCGATTCCCTGGGTTTCCAGTTCCAGTCCTACTTCTTCTGCGCAGTCTGCAAAATAATCCTCTACATTCAGCTTACTGAAGGTATAGGGAATGCGGTTGGTATCAATTTTAGAATAAAAGGTCAGTTCGTTGATCAGGTGGTCCATCTCGTTGGTCTTATTATAGATGGTGCGCACATAACGGTCCATTTTCTCCGGTGTGTCTGCAACTCCGTCCATGATTCCCTCTATATAGCCTTTTACCGCTGTGATGGGGGTCTTCAGATCATGGGAAATATTACTGATCAGTTCTTTATTCTCTTTTTCAATGAGATTTTTCTCTTCTGTGGATTCCTTCAGACGGCGGCGCATCTCCTCAAAATCCTGGCATAGCTCTGAAAATTCATCATTTCCTTCCACATCCAGGACGAAGTCAAGATTTCCCTCTTTGATATTCTGCGTCGCTTTTTTTAGTTTCACCAGCGGTACGGCAATGCTTCGGTACACCCACAGACCAACCACAAGCGCAACAGAAATCAGAATAATAAATGCACTGATAAAAAGGTCCTTGGCCATCACATGCACCCTGCCCTGGCTGTCTGCTGAATCTATTATGGAAATATCATAGACTGTGCCGTCACTTTCCGTCTGAACCTGCGTTTTCTGTGACTGGCTGAAGCCATATAGGGTAGCAGCGAATAAGAGCAGCGGCATCAGAATAATCATGGTGAATCCCAGAATAATTCTTGTTTTCAGCTTCATAGCAGCTTTCTCCTCTTTTTGTCTGTCATAATCTCCGGGCCAAGCGGACATATTGCCAGCCGACGCCATCACAATATATGAAAGTCAGCTTTTCCCGGCATCATATTAGAATTATAGCATAAAGCTGCATTTCCATCTCTAAATTTTCTATTAAAAAAATGGACCGGCGTAAAGCACATTCCAGGCAAGAAAAAAACTGCCCGCAAGAAGGACAGTTTTTATAAAGGGGAATTTCCCTGTAAAGGGCTAACTTGTATATTCAATTACTCCGTATAAGAATTTCCATTTTCGTCGGTCCAGGTTCCATCGCCATTGTCGGTATAACCAGTTCCATTGTCATCACGGTAGTGATATTCGCCATCTGCTTTTTCGGTAACGGTAACCGTCGTGCCGTCAGATGATGTAATGGTATGTTGTTCCATTACAATTCCAAAACGATGTGTTTCATCATTCAAAACAGAATAGGTATTTCCGTACTGATCCTTCCACTGGGTATCCTCATCAATGGCAACATAGCCAACGCCGCTGTCATCGCGGTATGCATAATCGCCGTTGGTCTGCTCTTTAATTGCCACCACGGTTCCATCTTCTGAAGTCAGATATATGGTCCGCAGATTCAGATAAGCTTCCCCATCCGGGTCATCCTCGTCAGCAGTTCCTGCTGTATTCCCGGAATTAGAAGCAGCGGAACCGGCGGATGTGTCCTTTTTCTCAGAGCTGCTGCCAAAAGGATCATTCTTTGATGCATATGCAGTTGCCACATACCCAGTCTGACCCAGATAACTGATCTGATACCAGGATGAACCGTCCTCCCCCATAACAGAGCCTTCACAGGTATAGGAGCTTCCATAATCCCCAAGACCAAGAGAGTCCGCACTGGTAGATGGCTTCTGTCTCACATTCACGCCATCCTTCGAAGTGATATAAAGCTTAAAGGAAGTCGTTTTCTGGATATTTTCACTGGAATTTTTATCAGTGGAAGCGGCTTTTGCTGCAGCAGAGCTTGGCACATTATTCGTCCTGGATTTCGCCTCACTCTTCTGCGCAGTGCCAGATTCACTCTTAGAAGCACTCTGACTGGATGCTGCAGGTGCTGTGGTCTGACCGCTGGTCTCTCCGCATCCTGCCGCAGTATTTATCATAACTACAGCCATAACAGCTGCCATAATTGTTGTTAATAAATTTCTCCTTTTCATACGCGTTTCCTCCTGTTATCATTCTACTTTTGTAGAAGATGGTTATATACTACAACTGTAGAAATAAAATGTCAAGAGTTTTTTCTACAAACGTAGAATTATTTTTTACAACAAAAAAGCCTGGAAAAAACTCTCTCAAGTCTCTCCCAGGCTATTATGGATAACAAATTTCTCACTTGCACAGCGCAGCAATAGCTGCAGCCCCTGATAAATTAAGCAAGATATTTTTTCAGATTCTCAACCTTGTCCAGGTGCTCCCATGGAAGGTCTACATCTGTACGGCCAAAGTGTCCGTAAGCAGAAGTCTGTTTGTAGATCGGACGGCGAAGATCAAGCATCTTGATAATTCCAGCCGGACGAAGATCAAAGTTCTCACGAATGATCTCTACCAGTTTGGAATCAGATACTTTACCAGTTCCAAATGTCTCTACATGAACAGATGTTGGGTGTGCAACACCGATTGCATAGGAAAGCTGGATCTCGCACTTGTCAGCAAGTCCTGCTGCAACAATGTTCTTTGCAACATAACGTGCTGCATAAGCCGCAGAACGGTCAACCTTTGTGCAGTCTTTTCCGGAGAAAGCTCCGCCGCCATGACGACCTGTTCCGCCATAAGTATCAACGATAATCTTACGTCCTGTCAGACCGCTGTCTCCGTTTGGTCCTCCGATTACGAAACGTCCGGTAGGATTGATAAAGTACTTGGTATCCTCATCTACCATATCAGCCGGAATGATCTCATCGAATACATATTTTTTGATGTCTGCATGGATCTGCTCCTGCGTTACATCCGGATCATGCTGGGTAGAGCATACAACTGCATCAATACGGAATGGCTTGCCATTCTCATCATACTCTACAGTTACCTGTGTTTTTCCATCTGGTCTTAAGTATTTCAGAGTGCCGTCTTTACGAACCTTAGTCAGCTGACGTGCAAGCTTATGTGCCATGTTGATTGCATATGGCATGTACTCTTCTGTCTCATTGGAAGCATAACCAAACTGGATGCCCTGGTCGCCAGCTCCGATAGAATCAAGCTCGTCCTCATCCATCTGGTTTTCCTTCTGCTCAAGTGCTTTATCAACACCCATTGCAATATCTGTGGACTGCTTGTCCAGTGCTGTGATAACTGCGCAGGTATCTGCATCAAATCCGAATTTTCCACGGGTGTAACCAATTTCACGGATTGTTTCTCTTACGATAGACTGAATGTCAATGTTTGCTTTGGAAGTGATCTCTCCCATAACCAGAACAAGACCTGTAGTGGTAGCAGTCTCGCAGGCTACACGGCTCATTGGATCCTGTGCAATCAGTGCATCCAGAATAGCATCGGAAATCGCATCACAGATTTTGTCCGGATGACCTTCAGTTACAGACTCGGATGTAAATAAAATTTTCTCCTTATTTTCCATTTCTTATTTTTTTCCTTTCTTCGTTGAACGGGATTTGCATTTCCCGCAAAAAAAGAACAGCCCGGACAAGCGGACTGTCTTATAAATGACGTTTATATAAACAATCCTCTTATTGTTCGATTACTCGCTCAGGTTGGCACCTTCCTCTTCTTCAAGGGGTTGCCGTGGCTTCATAGATCCTATGTATCTCCACCACTCTGAATAAAAGGCTATTCTTCAGTTTTCCTGTTGCAAGCAATACAATATACTGATTGCTTATAAATGTCAATAGACATTTAAGAGGATTTGACTATTTTGTAACAAATCCCTTATAAATTCCTTCCTATCAACCTACGCGAAGACGGAATTTCTGGATCTCTTTCTCGCTGGAAACGCGCTCGATCTCAGCACCCAGGCTGCGGAGCTTCTCCTCAAAATTCTCATATCCACGCTGAATATAAACAATATCATCCACAATGGTGATTCCCTCTGCTGCAAGGCCTGCAATTACAAGGGCTGCTCCTGCACGAAGATCCGGTGCGCTTACTCTTGCACCTGTCAGCTTCTCCACACCATCAATGATTGCGGAATTACCCTCAACCTTAATGCATGCACCCATTCTGGAAAGCTCGTCTGCATATTTGAAACGATTCTCAAAAATACTCTCTGTTACAATACTGGTGCCTTCTGCAAGTGCCAGTGTCACTGCAATCTGGGGCTGCATATCTGTAGGATATCCCGGATATGGAAGAGTCTTCACATGAGTACGATGAAGTCTGTTCACAGCGCGTACACGTACTGCATCATCAAACTCCTGTACCTCGCATCCAATCTCCTCAAGCTTGGCTGTGGTAGCCTCAAGATGCTTCGGGATCACGTTTCTTACAGTCACATCTCCGCCAGTAGCTGCTGCCGCGAACATAAAAGTTCCAGCCTCGATCTGATCCGGAATAATGGAATATTCGGTACGGTGAAGCTTCTCCACACCTTTGATACGGATCACATCTGTACCTGCACCCTTAATATTGGCACCCATGCTGTTCAGGAAATTGGCAACGTCTACAACGTGAGGCTCTCTGGCTGCATTCTCAATAATCGTGCGGCCTGGTGCCAGGGATGCTGCCATCATAATGTTAATCGTCGCTCCAACGGAAACCACATCAAGGAAAATATGGCTGCCATGAAGATTCGCTGCCTCTGCAACAATTGCGCCGTGAAGAATATCCACCTTGGCACCAAGGGCTCTGAATCCTTTCAGATGCTGGTCGATTGGACGGCTTCCAATATTGCATCCGCCTGGAAGCGGAACTTCCGCTCTTTTATATTTGCCAAGCAAAGCACCAAGAAGATAGTATGATGCACGAATCTTCTTAATGTACTCATAATCTACACTTACATCCCCAATGGTAGAACCATTGATCTTAACTGTTGACTTGTCAATTCGGTCAACCTGTGCACCGATTCCTGCAATTGCTTCAAGTAAAACATTGATGTCTCTAACGTCAGGCAGATTCTCGATCAGGATGGTCTCATCCGTCATGATAGCTGCTGATAAAATAGCAAGGGCAGCATTCTTCGCACCTGCTATCTCCACTTCACCTACAAGCGGATTTCCACCTTTAATCACATACTGTTCCATAACACACCTCTATTATTCTTACTCCACGAGCTCCTGGCTCTCCTCTGTCTACAGTTCAAACAGACCACCATAAACAGCAGCCTGCCAAGTTACTTATTTATTTCTTTCTGTAGTGTTTCCAAAAGTGCCTGCAGACTTGCTTCCAAATCTTTCCCCTCTTCATCTACCACAATGTCTGCATACTTCTCGTATAAGGGAACACGCTCTTCATACAGACTCTTAAGAGTCTGCCCTTCCTTCAAAAGTACGCCTCTTTTCTTAAGATTTCCAAGTCTTTTCTCAAGAGACTCCAAGGAAAGTCTGAGATACACTACTTTTCCAATTGATTTCAAATGCTCCATCGCTTCACTGCAGTATACCACGCTTCCTCCGGTAGCAATTACAGTGTCTTCCGTTTCTATAGACGCATTTACACGGTTCTCGATGGCCTTGAAACCTTCTTCGCCTTCTTCATCAATGATCTGATAAAGACGTCTTTTTTCTTCTTTTTGTATTAAAAGATCTGAATCTAAAAATTCATATCCAAGTATTTTCGCAAGAACAACGCCCAGAGTGCTTTTACCTGCACCGGGCATTCCAATTAATGTAATATTATTTATTTTCATTCGATATTCCCTTTAATAATAACACAGAATAAACATTATTGCAATCCCATTAAGAAATTGTTACCTATTTCGGGTTTTTGCGCGTTTTTTCCCCTTCTTTACGCTGTATCCGAACGTGCCCAGCTTTTTGCCAAGGCCCAGATATTCTCCATGGGAATACACCATCAGTTTGGATTGATTCAGCTGGAATTTATTGTTTTTATCCATGTAGGCTTCATCCGCATGCACTGCCACAACCTCAGCAAGAAACATGTGATGGGAACCAAGCTTCTCAATCTTTTTCACCTTGCATTCGATATTTACAGGTGACTCTCCGATCATTGGTGCTTTCACATGATCTGCCTTTTCTTTGGTAAGATGAAGCTCCTGGAATTTGTCTACATCTCTGCCGGAGCGCACACCGCAGTAATCGGTAGCGTATGCCAGCTCCTCTGTGGTAAGGTTCAGGACAAATTCCTTCGTCTTGCAGATCATGTCGTAGGAAAATCTGCTGGGACGAACGGAAATGCTTACCATTGGCGGGTTAGTGCACACAGTACCAGCCCACGCCACCGTTATGATATTATCGTTGCCCTCTCCGTCTGTAACGCTGACCATCACAGCTGGAAGGGGATAAAGCATATTGCCTGGTTTCCAGGTCTGTTTTGCCATATTTCTACTCCTCTTTTATGTGAAATAAATGGGCATTAGTTGAAATCATTTGCCATGACCTGAGCAGCCTCCATCATAGCCGGAATCATCTGCTTCTTACGGGAAACTACGCCCTTGAGGTGGAAGCATTCATCTTCAGGCTCCTGCTGGAACGCAATTTTTCCCATCTCCTCGCTGCCCTCTCCGTAATAAATTACATCGGAGGACTCGTCCATAATATTGGTTAACATAAAGTAAACACGGGAAATTCCATGACGGCCGCACTCGCTTACCATAAACGGTTTCAGGCGGGCTTTGATTTCCTGAAGCTCTTCCTCGTCCATGGAGCTGATCTGGCCAACACCAAATGCCACATTTCCCTCTGCAATAAATTTCTTGTAATCCTGATAGAAAATTTCCTCAGGTGCCTTATCCTTCAGATTGCTTCCTGCCTTGAACATTTCTCTTGCAAACTCTTCAATCTTGATATCTGCAATAAGGGCAAGGGCGCTTGCTGCAATCTTATCCTGCTGTGTACAGGTCGGAGAACGGAACATTAAGGTGTCAGAAATAATAGCAGCGCAAAGAAGTCCCGCGATCTTAGGCGGAATTTCCAGTCTCTGCTCGTCATAAATCCGGTAAAGGATTGTCGCTGTACAGCCTACCGGCTCATTTCTGAAGTTGATAGGCTTCATGGTTTCAAGAGAACCAAGCTTATGATGATCGATGATCTCAAGAATTTCTGCTTTCTCAATATTGTCAACAGCCTGGTCTTTCTCATTGTGATCTACAAGAATGACCTGCTTCTTGTGCATATCCAGGAAATTTCGTCTGGAAATGGTTCCCACGCATTTTCCCCTTTTATTGATAACCGGGAAAGCACGGTGACGGTGCTTGATCATAACATCCTGAATATCATCAGTGAAATCCTCCGTGCTGAAAGTAACCAGATTATCTTTTTTCATCACGTAATTTACCGGAATACTCTGGTTGATCATTCGGGCAATCGTGTAAGTGTCATATGGGGATGTAATAATAACGATCTGCCTCTCATGTGCTTTCTGAATTACCTTCTCACTTACCTGGATATTCATTCCCACAATAATGCAGCTTACGTTCATCTCAATTGCTTTTAGCTGATCTTCTTCACGGTTTCCAAGAATAACCATATCGTTTTCTTCGATGTATTTCTTCATCATCTCCGGATCTGCGGTTCCGATGAGGATTTTTCCTTTGGTAAAATAACCGTGTCCGTTTCCTTCTACAATCTCACCGTCAAGGGTATCCTTGATCTTGTTGTACTGGGTTCTGGCGTTGGCAAGAAGATAGCTGTCCTTGGTATCCATATAAATATCGGCAATATCTCCGATGGTTACGATTCCCTCCAGTTCATCATCACTGTTGCAGATAGGAAGGGTAACAATTCCCTTGTTCTGCATCATATCCCAGGCATTTTTCAGGGACATGGTGCGGTCTGCATCCGGCTTCGGACGAATGTCCATATCCTTTACCTGCGTTCCAATGTTTCCCAGATAGGCTGGCGGCTGCACGCCAAAACGGTTCAGCACATACTGGGTCTCCTCATTGATCTGGCCTGCGCGTCTTGGAATGTAGCGCTTGGTCTGAGTGGTTCTGTTCTTGATATCAGCATAAGCAATCGCGGAGCAGATGGAATCTGTATCCGGATTTTTGTGTCCCATTACAAATACTTTCTGATTCTTCATTCACATTCTTCCTTCTGTTAGTTCAGCTTAATGTTTGCAAATAATGAGCCCAGGGATGTGGTTGCTTCTTCTCCTGACTGTGGAATTTCGATTTCCTCTTCTTCCACTTCTTTTGCCATCATATCGGTTGCTTCCTTGATGCTCAGGCTCAGCTTGCCGTCTTTTACTGCAGTAACCTTTACCTTTACTTTGTCTCCTACAGCAAGTACTTCAGATGGTTTGCGGATTCTCTTCTCGCAGATCTGGGAAATATGTACCAGTCCGGATACGCCGTTTCCAAGGTCTACAAATGCACCGTATGGCTGAAGGCTTTCTACTGTTCCTTCTGTTACAAAGCCTGGCTGGATATTGGAAATTTTATTCTTTCTTTCCTCTTCTGCTTTCTCTCTGAGGATTTCTTTGGCTGAAAGAATCAGCTTCTTGTCCTCTTTATCTACGTCAATTACCTGAACCTGGATATGTTTATTCAGGTATTCGTTGGTATCTTCTACATAGCTTAAGGCAAGCTTGGATGCAGGGATAAAGCCGCGCACGCCTTCTACATAGGCAACTGCGCCGCCGTTTACAACGCCTTTTACAACTACGTCAAGAACTTCGCCGGAAGCTTTCATTTCTTTTAATTTATCCCATGCGAGAACATCTGTTGCCTCTACTTTGGATAAAAGGATGTTGCCGTTTCCGTCATCTTTTCTTACTACTGTTGCGGAAACTTCATCTCCTGGATGTACCTCTTCTTTTACGTTAAATCCAGGTTCTCTGCTGTAATCCTCTATCGGGATGATTCCTTCTGCATAATATTTCAGATCTACAATAATTTCTTTATCATCTACACTCACAACTGTTCCTGTAAGAATGTCGCCTTCTTCAATTTTCTTAAAAGAAGCTTCCAGTTCAGCTTCGTAATCTTTCATTGTCTCTGCCATGACCTATGACTCCTTTCCTAATTTGGAAAAACCGCGGGATTCGCGAAACTATGTGCTTTGCCCGACGGAAACCGCGAATTCCGCTGCGCTCCGTTTGCGTAGCGCCAAAAACATGTGCTACGCCCATGTTTTTGGCTTCATTATAGCACACCAATATTTCCTTGCAAATAAAAAAATCCCCGTATAAAACGAGGAGTGCCCCGACAGTGGCTGCCGGGGCGATTATTATGAAAAAATTTTATGTGTAATGGTGTCATTACAACGTCTTCTGTGTGTGTTCTTTCGAACTGATTATATAGTATCAGATACTTATGAACAAAATATGAACTATTAATGAACTTTTGGTTTATTTGCACAATTTGTCTTTTCATTTTCCTCTATTTTTATAAAAATAATACATCACATTTCACACTTTAGTTTGATAAAGCTATACATTTTGCACATTTTCTTATTTTTATTCAAACAATCCTTTTACAAAATCAATTAGTTTTGCCACAAGACCCTTGGCATCATCCTTTGTCACACCCATATCTTTCAGTTTGTTGTACACAGAATTTACATCACTTCTCAGTGCATCCTCATTGATCTGTGCATCCAGAACCTTGCGTACAACGGAAACAAGAGAATCTGCCTCGGAATCGGATAAGGTTACACTGAAATGGTCTGCTGCCTGAGTGATGGCACTTCTTACCTGGTCATCTGTAATATTTTGCTGGTCAACAAGATCCTTGGCATACATAATAATATCAACTGCCTTCTGGGGATCGGAAGCAAGAAAATCAATTCCGCTGTCAAGAAGACTCTCTACCACTTCAGTGTCTGTTGATGCCATAACCGGCATTGGTGCGGAACATGCAAGAACTCCTGCAAGAATAAGTGCTGCTGATTTTTTCATTTTTATCATGATAGTTACCTCCTGATTAACGTTTCGTTCACAAATTACCTGAAACTGGTCACAAATGAGCTGATACCTCTTCATATCTGGTATATTTGTCCTGTTTCGTCCCAAAACCATTCAAATATACACACCTCATTCTCTTCCAGATTCCAGCCTATTATACTACATTCCTCTTTTGAATTTGTAAAATGCATCTAAAAACTTCATAATATTTTTATAACTAATGCTCAAAAAAGGGGCTTTTTTCCAGCGGTTACAAATCTTTTCAATTTCGTTCACTAATTTTTCATAAGATAAACACGATTCTTTCAAACTTTCCCGATATACTAACATCATAAAAATAATAACAGCCAACATTATTTTTATAAAATTTCTTTTTCATATGTCAGTCACTTAGAAGTGATTGACTCTCCTTCCTTTTAAAAAATATATTTGAGACAAAATAAAAATCACCCGTCTAGCCACCGGGTGATTTTTATTTGTAATATCAGGGTTCCAAACTTAAAAGCGTTAGAGCGTGTTTGCATGGTAACGCTTTTAAACTTGGAACCCACAAACATGAAGAAGTAGCGATTTACGCAGTAAATCAGCGGATTCTGAATGTTTGTAGGATTGCGGGAGCAGCTAAACTGCGTAGCAATCCGCAGATATTAAGAACGGGGCCAAAGCCCCGTTCTTACCTTCCTTCTTATCTTAATTTATGAAACGCATTCGCCAGATCCGCAAACTCCTTCAATGTAAGAGCCTCGCCCCTTACGTTTGCCGGAATTCCGGTCTCAGCCATAGCTTTCTCAATCTCTTCTTTGGAAAAATCCAGCTCCTGTGAATTCTTCAGCCCATTTATCAGTGTCTTGCGTCGCTGGTTAAAGGATGCACGAATCAGCCTGAACATCAGCTTCTCATTCTCCACCTGTACCGGCGGCTCCTCATAGCGCACCAGCTGGATCACAGCGCTTCCCACCTTTGGTCTTGGCATAAAACAGTTCGGCGGAACATTGGCAATAATCTGGGGCTTCGCATAATACTGTACAGCCAGCGACAATGCGCCATAATCCTTCGTTCCTGGTCCAACCTGCATTCTGTCCGCAACTTCCTTCTGCACCATAATGGTGATAGAAGAAATGGGGACATGATTCTCAAAAAGTCCCATGATGATCGGTGTGGTAATGTAGTACGGAAGATTCGCAACAACCTTGATGGGCTTTCCGCCGTTTTTCTCCTGCGCCAGCGCCGCAATATCCACTTTCAGGATATCCTCATTGATCACAGTCACATTATCCCAGTCCTTAAGCGTGTCATTCTCCAGAATAGGAATCAATGTTTTATCAATCTCCACAGCCACAACTTCCCTGGCGGCCTCCGCCAGATACTGGGTCATAGTTCCAATACCAGGTCCAATTTCCAGAACGAAATCATCCTTGGTAATCTGGGAAGCATCGATAATTTTTTCCAGAACGTGAGTATCGATAAGAAAATTCTGACCAAACCTTTTCTGGAAAGCAAAATTATACTTTTGAAGGACTTCAATGGTATACTTCGGGTTTCCTAAATAAGGTCTGGTCATGTTCATTTCCTCTTTCTTTAAAATATTGTCAGCGGTTAAGCACCACTGCTCTGTCATTATTTATTTCGCAAAATCTTTCTCATAGAGAACCGTAAATCCATCACGGTCCACTCTCTTTTTCTTGTTGAACTTCAGAAGTCCGCCCTGAGATTTCGCCATTGCAGTGTCAAGCATTTCCTTCACTGCACCGATGTTCATTGGCTGGTCTTCCTTCTGGTTCACACCAATCAGATTATACAATGCAAGCATTCCCATCTGATCGATCTTAAATCCATTTTCTTTCGTATAAACTCTTGCGAAGTTTACAAGCTCGTCATTGGTAAATACCGGAATGTTGATCATGGACGTGAATTTCTTCGCAAATTTCGGGAATCTGGCAATCAGCTTGCGCATTCCGATCTTCTCATCCTCAATGATCACAGTAAGTCCGTCTGTACGGAACTCCATAGCTTTATCCAGAACCTCCACTGTCTCTGCAGTAAGCTGGTTGGCATTCTCAATAACCAGGAAACCGCCGCGAAGCTTATTCACTACTTTCGCAATCTCCATATCGTTCAGCTGGTCTGCAAATACATATGCCACCTTGGATGCCGGCAGATTCAGTTCTTTACAGATTGCCGGAATCAGGCTTGCGATCAGTCTGGTCTTACCTGTCTCCTTGCCGCCCATAACAATGACGTTTCCAGTCTTGGAGGTCTTGTCAGCTGCTGCCATCTGCACATCGCAAAGTGCACTGATCAGCTGTTCCTTCATTCCCGGAACCTTTACAAAGTATGTAAACAGCTTCTTCTCATCATCTGTAAGAGTTTTCTCCCTCGGAATAATATCTGACGGATTATTTTTCTTCTTCGGCTGGATGGAATCGATGAACTGCTCCAGTTCCTCTTCCTCACTAAGAGGTGCCTTCTCAGCTTCTTCTTCCTCATCTTCAGACTCGTATTCGGAATCCTCGTCATACTCATCGTCTTCAGAATCATCATCCACTTCTTTCGCATCCTCTACGGCTGCAATATTGGGAACTTCGTCTTCATCCTGTCCCATGCTTTCCTTAAGCATATTGGCAATGAACTCGTCCTCAGACATAGCTTCATCTGCATTTCTGCGTCCAGCTGGTCCGTTCATGAATTCATCCTCTGCTGCCTGAAGATCTTCCTCACTTAAAAATTCCTCTTCTTCAAGCTGTACAACAGGTTTTTTCTTCTTATGGGATTTCTTCGGAACTTCTTTTGCAGCCTCTGCAATTTCCTCGTTCTCTTCCTCTATTTTTGCTTCATCCGGATGCTCGTCCGGAATCTCAATTCCCTGTGCGGATGCAGCAGCAAGGATGGTATCCTCAAGATTGAAATCCTTCAGATCAGCTTCCGGCTTCTCTTCTTCCGCTGCTTCCTCTTTTTCTTCAGAGTCATCGCCAAAAAGATTATTCTGTGCAGGTGCCTTTGGAATTTCCACTTCATCCGGATTCATATTCTTCATGGATTCCGGAATATTCAGGGTCGGCATTTTCAGAGGTGCTGCCTCCTGGGACTCCTCTTCTGTTTCTGTGGTGTCCTGCTCTGCTTCAACCGATTCTTCTGCAGTTTCTTCAGCATCTGTTTCTGCTTCAGCAACTTCCTCTACAGCTTCTTCTGTATCCTCAGTAGTCTCAGGCTCTTCAACACTTTCACCTTCCGCAGCCTCATCTGCACTGCTGTCGGCATCAGCCTCAGAATCCTGCTCTGCTGGATTCTCCTCAACTTCAACCTTTTTCTCTTCTTTCACCTTTCCGGTCTCCGGCTCAAGCTCCGGTACGCTTGCGTACTCTTTCTCAGTTGCTGGATCACGGAGCATTTCTTCCTGAACTTCTTCGCTTGTCACAGAAGAAGCCATGCTGTCTTCTGTCTCTTCCATCTTGCGGCTTCCGAAAATATCACGAAGACCTTTGGAAATCTTATCCTGGAGACTCTCCACCTCATCCAGCTCTTCAGACTTGATCTGAATGCTCTCGATTTCCTGCTCACCTGATTTAGTCTGAGGCTCAGCAGACTTTTCTTCTGCCTCTACCTTGATGCTGTCCACATCCTCAGGCTTCAGAAGCTTGGGCACAAACTGCTGCTCATAGCGCTCTTTCTCTTCACCCTTAAGGGCACCCATACGCTGCTTCAGGTCCATGGCTTTCATAACATAGCTGCCTTCATTAAACCAGAGGATGATCTCATTGCAAAGCTCAAGACATTTCTCTTTGTCTCCGTCCTGATAATACAGTTTGGCAAGCTCATAGGACCATTTCTCGGTAAATTCCTTCTCCTTATAGTCCTCCAGAACCTTGATCTGCTCTGCGAGAGGTGCTTTCTTCTCTCTCAAAATTTTGTACTTCAGAATGTACTGGGTATTGTCATTCGGCGCAACCTCTCTATACTCCTCATAGTATTCCACCGCATCGGAAACATCTCCCATTTTCAGTGAAACCTCTACCAGGCGATAAAGAATATTCTTGCCAATAGAAGCTCTGTGATAAGCAAGGAGGAAAATTTCCTTACTGTCCTCATAGCGCTTATTGGCTGCGTAAATCTCACCAACCACACAAAGTGTCCGAACATTTTTTACCCGGCGCCAGTCAATGCTGTCGACTACATTCATAGCGCCTTTATAATCTTTCTGTTCTACTAAATGGTTAATCTCTTCAAGTTTAACCCGAAATTCTTCTTTATCCAAAATTTTCACCAACTTTCCATAGTTACTGCAAGTTTAGCATAACCTATTCTACTTCGCAAGCTTATTTATGCGGCAAATAAACCTGTCCCGCCACAACATGAAAAACTTTATTGATCTGAAACTGATGACTGATAAAATCATCCAGGCCAGTGCATGTGATCATGGTCTGGATATCGTGTATGCTTTCAAGAAGATAATTCTGCCTGCTGCTGTCCAGCTCGGAAAGCACATCATCCAGAAGCAGTACCGGTTTGTCGTGAACGATCTTCTCCACCAGATAAATCTCCGAAAGCTTCAGGGAAAGCGCAGCCGTCCTCTGCTGCCCCTGTGAGCCATACTTGCGGATATCAATTCCATTTACCGAAACCATCAGGTCATCCCTGTGCGGTCCCGAAGATGTCATTTTCATCCGAAGATCCCGGTCACGGTTCCGCCAGAGACTCTGCTCCAGCTCTTCACTCTCCACACTTGGCTCATAGATCACTTCTATATTCTCAATGCCGCCAGTAAGATTCCGGTGAATTTCCCTGATGATCTCATTCAGCGCTTCCACGAATTCTCTTCTTTTTTCAATAATTTTCCGTCCATAGGTAACCAGCTGCATGTCCCATACATCCAAAGTGGAACCAAGTTCTGGCTGCCTGTACATGTCCTTCAGAAGCTTATTTCTCTGATTCAGAACGTGGTTGTAGTCTGCAAGATCCGTGAGATACAGCTTATCCAGCTGGCAAAGCTCTGCATCCATAAACCTTCTTCGCTCTCCCGGTCCGTTTTTGATAATGTTCAGATCCTCCGGGGAAAAGAAAACCAGGTTCACCACTCCCAGCAGTTCCCTGGCCTTCTTGATGGGAAGTCCGTTGATTGCCACACCTTTGGCTTTATTTTTCCGAAGGTGCATGTCGATCTTGTAGGTCATGGAATCCTTTCCTACCATCATCCGGATATGGGATTCCTCCTGGTCAAACCGAATAATTTCTTTATCCTTGCTTCCTTTGTGGGATTTGCTCGTCCCGCAAAGATAGACAGATTCCAGAATGTTTGTTTTTCCCTGGGCATTGTCCCCGTAGAAAATATTCGTTCCTTTGTCAAAAGAAAGCTCCAATGACTCATAGTTTCGAAAATTGCTTAATTTTATGGATTCAATATAAGCCATATTACTCGTTTCCTGACAGAACCTTCACATCCTGGCCGTTATAGGAAATAACGTCACCGCCATAAACCTTGCGGCCTCTTCTGGTGTCCACTTCTCCGTTTACTTTCACAAGCCCGTCGTTAATCACATATTTGGCTTCAACACCATCGGAAACAAGGTCAGCCAGTTTCAGTGCCTGGCCCAGCTTGATAAATTCATCTCTGATTCTGATTTCCAAAAATATACCTCCTGCTGCCCTTTCGGCAGCCTTTCCTGTCTTACCAAAAGCCAGCTTTATCTTGCCTGGTTCTGATTTATATTAACTGGTAAGATTAGATATGTGTAAGTTTCCTCTTCATCTCTGATAAAGCACGGTGCCTTCGGGTTTACCAGATAAATGTCGATCATTTCATCATCAATAACCTTAAGGGCATCGATCAGGAACTTGGGATTAAATCCAATCAGGATATCTTTTCCCTCTTTCTCAATATCAATGTCCTCATTCATGGAACCCATAGCGGAATCAATCTTCAGCTCCATATTGTTATCTGTGATATGAATAATGATTGGTTTCTTGTCTCCCTCTCTTACAAGAAGTGTGGCACGATCGATACAATCCAGAAATTCCTTTTTGTTTATGGAAAGCTTGGTCTCATAATCACTGGAAAGCATCTGGTCAATACGGAAATATTCGCCCTCGATCAGACGGGAAACTACCATTGTCTGGTCAAATTCGAATAAAATATGGTTATTTGTAAAGTAAATACTTACCACATCATCCATTTCTCCGGATAAAATCTTGCTGATCTCGTTCAGAGTCTTGCCAGGAACCACAACTTTGCGGTCAGAATAGTCTTTCTTGAGAGGCATTTTGCGGATCGCAATACGGTGTCCATCCAGGGAAACAATTTTCAGACAATTGTTCTTAATTTCAAACAGCTCACCAGTCATTAATTTGTTGTTATCGTTGACTGCAATTGAGAATATTGTCTGATAAATCATATTCTTTAATGTATATTGAGAGATAGTTAAGGGGTCATCTCGCTCAATCATCGGTAAATATGCGAAATCTTCACCAGATTTTCCTGGAATATTGAATTTTGCTTTCTCACAAGTGATGGTTGCAGTGTATTTATCATCTGTTTTGATGGTAACATCGTTGTCTGGAAGTCTGCGGATAATCTCATAAAAGATCTTTGCATTCAGAGCAACCATACCTTTTTCTTCTATAGAACCTTCAACAATTGTTTCGATTCCAAGTTCCATGTCATTGGTTGTAAACTTGATCTGGTTAGCAGTTGCATCAATCAGAATACATTCCAGAATTGGCATTGTTGTTTTGGAGGGTACAGCTTTTAATGAAATGCTGACGCTCTTCAACAGGTTTGTTTTGGAGCAAATGATTTTCATAATGTGTATAACTTCCTTTCTGGAGAAAATGGGTTTTTTATTAAATATATTTAAGAAGATATCCGCAGTATCCGCCGTAGGGGGTGTGAATATGTGAAAAACTCCCTTCCGCCCAGTGATTAAAAGGGTTTCGGATATGGATAACTTCGTGTAAAACTATTGGATTAGGGTGTGAATAACCTGTGTAAAACCACATTCGCGATTTTTAAGGCAAAAGTTATTCACATTAATACACATAGTATCAACATCTTATACACATGAAATGTGGAAAAAATGTGTTAAGTTTGTGGATTAATTTTTTTCTTTAAAGTATCGATTGTGCTCTGCAGCTGTTCGTTGGTCTGGAGCTCCTTTTCAATCTTCTCAACACCGTGCATAACGGTTGTATGGTCACGATTTCCAAGATACTGTCCTACATTTTTCAGCGGGATCGCCAGAATTTCGCGGCAAAGGTACATGGCAACCTGCCTTGGCATAACAATCTTGGAACTTCTCTTATTTCCGCAAAGGTCTGCAGTGCTTACATTATAATGCTCTGCTACCATAGATATAATGTAGTCTGCGGTAATCTGTTTGGTTTCATTGGGGGCGATGATATCCTTCAGTGCCTGCTCGGCCAGCTCAAGAGTTACCTCTTTTTTCTCAAGCTTTGCATATGCAACTACTTTATTAAAGGCACCTTCCAGCTCACGAATGTTGGATTTGATGTTATTGGCAATATATTTGATAACATCTTCGCTTACGTTGTAGCCGTCCATGTCTTCCTTCTTATGAAGAATAGCCATTCGGGTTTCGTAATCCGGTAAAGTAATGTCTACGATCAGGCCCCATTCGAATCTCGAACGGAAGCGCTCGTCTAAAATCTCCATATCCTTCGGCGGTTTATCGGAAGATATGATAATCTGCTTGTTAGCACTGTAGAGACTGTTAAATGTATGGAAAAATTCCTCCTGAGTGGATTCTTTTCCTATAATAAACTGAATATCATCAATAAGAAGGACGTCGATGTTACGGTATTTCTCACGGAATTTGCTCATAGCGGTATTGTTTCCGTTACGGATCGTCTCGATTAGCTCATTGGTAAATTCCTCGCTGGTAACATAGAGAACCTTGCTGTCATCATCATTTTCAATAATAAAGTGGGCGATGGAATGCATAAGGTGGGTCTTGCCCAGTCCTGCTCCACCGTAGATAAACAGCGGATTGTAGGTATTTCCCGGAGATTCCGCTACGGCCAGGGCTGCTGCCTGTGCCAGCTTGTTGTTACTGCCCACAATAAAGGTATTGAATGTATATTTCGGGTTCAGATTTGCTTCTTCGCATCTGTCCTTAAAACGGTTATTCTGATCAGGTGTGGATTCGGAAGTGGATTTCTTGGTGGGAACATCTTCTGGAAGGATAAATTTAACTTCACAATCCGTCATTCCGGTAACTTCGCTTATTGTAACCTGCAGAGGCAGCTTATAATTCTTATTAATATAGCTTAAACGTACCTGATCAGATGCGATAATGGTAACCACGTTTCCACTTACATCGAAAACCTTCAGGGGTTTCAGCCAGGTATCGAAGCGAACATCGGAAAGATCGTGCTCCTTTTTCACAATTTCCAGGATTTCATCCCATTTTTCTATTACTGTGCTCATGTTTTCCTCCCGTAACACATCTGATTTATAAACATATCGAGGGAAATAATCGGTTTCCCCGATACAGAAGCCATTAAAGGACATAAATATCCTTATATATATTATAATAAATCACGTTTTTTAGCAATGAGAAATTCTTATATAAATAAGAAAATTATGCACATTTTCCGGATTTTTTACGAAAAAATGGAAGAGTAATCCACATAAAGGTGGAAGACCTGAGGAGATAGGGTAAAAATGTAGCAGAACGCGGAAAAAAAGAAAAAATAAAGGAAGAATCGTGTAGAATTGTCCACAATACATCCACAATTAAAGAAAAATACAGTGGATAATGAAAAATTCCCATGGAAAACCAGGAGGATATCTTGTGAATAACCTGCAAAGTTATCAACATTTTGTGTGTGGATAAATGTGGATAACAAGGTTGATAACTAAACTGGTTACCATAACATGGTTTTACAGGTTTCAATAATTGAAATTTATGTGCATAACTCTATCCACTGTCGAAACCCCTCGAAAGATGCTGTTTTTTGTAATAAATGCGTAAAAATCAACATTAAAAAGTGGATAGTTTTGCAGAAAATCCACGGGTTATCCACAAGTTATCCACAAAATGTGGATAATGTTACGTAAACCTCAAAATTAGGACAAGTTATGCACAGTGTGGATAAATAAGTGGATAACTAAAAATATATAAAAATTTTAATTTTGCAAGAATTTTTGCTTGACGAGGGACGCATTTATGAATATAATTGAAATGATGTTCTGATTAGGTTAATAATTTTAAATTCCATATAGATAAAGGAGGTGCTTTACCTATGAAAATGACATTTCAGCCGAAAAAAAGATCAAGAGCGAAAGTCCATGGCTTCAGAGCTCGTATGAGCACAAAAGGCGGACGTAAAGTATTAGCTGCCAGAAGATTAAAAGGAAGAAAGCAGTTATCTGCTTAAGACCGTTAAGACCGCAGTTTCTGTGGTCTTTTCTTCTATAAAGAAATAATCAGAATATGTCGCCTTATACAGCTAAGATAAAGCGAGTGCGGCATTATGAAAATAAGCAAAAGGAGAATCAGATGGAATACTCAGACTCCTTAAAGAAAAATAACGAATTCCAAAGAGTATACCGAAAAGGAACATCACAGGCAAATCGGTATCTGGTGATGTATGTGCTTGAGAACCATGACAGGCACATGGAGAATCGTCTGGGAATATCAGTAAGCAAAAAAGTAGGGAATAGTGTGGTACGCCACAGAGTCACCAGACTGATCAGAGAGAGCTATCGCCTGAATGAGAGATCATTTCGTCAGGGGCTGGACATTGTAGTGGTCGCAAGGCCAAATGCCAAGGACAGGACCTACCAGGAGATCGAGAGTGCACTTATGCACCTTGCAGGAAGAATGAAGATCCGCCGTGAGGCTGAGGTTCATTCAGAAGAATCAGAGAACGGATCAGGTCAGGCAGGAGAGCAGTAGTACTCGCAGATCGTTCCGTGGGAGGGTCATATTATGAACAGATGGAAACCTAAAAATATTATGATCAGATTGATTCGTCTCTATCAGAAATATATATCGCCGATGAAGAGAACAAAATGTCCTTATATTCCCACATGTTCTCAGTATGGTTTAGAAGCAATCGAAAAATATGGTGCGCTTAAGGGCGGGCTTCTTGCAGCGTGGAGAATTCTGCGCTGTAATCCTTTTTCACATGGTGGATACGACCCTGTACCATAAAAGGTGCTGTAAAGTGTTCTTTTTACAATGATAGATTTATAAGATAATATTTTTACAATAAAAGTACAATAAATGACATTGTAAGCCGGAATTATATACAGCAAAACATTGACAATTGAATAGTTAAAGCCTAGGAGGAAACAAACTTGGATATGATTTTATTAACGAAGAGCAGTATTCCTATTATTGGTCAGCTGGCTTCAATTATGGGCTGGATCATGGATGGAATTTACAGAGTCCTGGATCTGGTGGGTATTCAGAACCTGGGTCTTTGTATTATTATCTTTAGTATTATTATCTATTTGCTTATGACACCGTTGCAGGTTAAGCAGCAAAAGTTCTCTAAGTTAAGCAGTGTTATGCAGCCAGAGCTTCAGAAGATTCAGAAGAAATACAAAGATAAAAAAGACCAGGCATCCATGCAGAAAATGCAGGAAGAAACTCAGCTTGTATATCAGAAATACGGTGTTTCACCTACCGGAAGCTGTGTTCAGCTGTTAATTCAGTTTCCTGTCCTGATGGCATTATGGCAGGTAATTTACAAAATTCCGGGTTATGTTGGAAGCGTAAAGACTGTATTTACAGGTCTTGTCGATCAGATTATTGGCGTAAGCGGATATACAGATCTGATTCAGAATTTTATTACAGACAATAAAATGACCCGTGTACAGCTTGCATTGGATAATGGTAAGGCTACCAGTGATTCTGTGATTGACTTCCTTTATGCATTGTCTCCTTCTCAGTGGAAGGATCTTGCATCTATGAATCAATTCAGCGGATTTTCAGATACTATCAATACAACAGCTGCTGAGATTTCAAAGATGCAGAACTTTTTCGGACTTAACATTGCAGACCAGCCATTGAATTACATTAAGGCTGCTTTTGAAGGAGCTTCCATAGCTTTGGCAATTGCTGCAATTATGATTCCTATTCTTTCATGGGCTACTCAGGTGCTAAGCTATAAACTGATGCCGCAGGCAGCAGCTTCTGGTGACAGTAATGATACTATGCAGGCTTCCATGAAGACTATGAATACAGTTATGCCGCTTATGTCAGCTGTATTCTGTTTTACTTTCCCGGTAGGTCTTGGTATTTACTGGATTGCCAGTGCAGTTGTAAGAAGCATACAGCAGCTGGTGATTAACCGCCTGTTGGATAAGATGGACATTAATGATTTGATTAATGAAAACATGAAGAAGCTTGAAAAGAAGCGTACCAAAGAAGGACTTCCACCGCAGAAGATTACCAATCAGGCAAATCAGTCTACAAAAAATATTAATACCAAGATTGACAAAGGCTCCAGCAATGCAAATGCAGAAGAAAGAGCCAGAAAAGTTGAGGAATCCTACCAGAAAGCAAGAAATGCGAAGGCTGGAAGTATTACAGCAAAAGCAAATATGGTCAGGGATTTTGACGAAAGAAACAAGAAGAAGTAACGGTCGGGAACGGAGGGTTTCATAGATGGAGGAGTTTATCCAGTTTTCAGCAAAAACGAAGAATGAAGCAATCACCAAGGCGTGTATCGAATTAGGTGTGTCCAGTGATCAGCTGGATATTGAAGTGGTTTCTGAAGGTAGTTCCGGATTTTTTGGTATCGGAAGCAAACCGGCAATTATCAAAGCACGCAAGATCAATACTGTTTCTGAAGAGGATGAAATACAGGAAATCGTAGATACTGTTAAGGTTGATGCGATTAAAGAAGAGCACAATAAAAAGCCACCTAAGGCTTTTGCAAAAGCTGAGAAGCCGGCTCAAAAGAGTGAGATGGTGAAAGAAAAAGCTCCTGTAAAAGAGCCGAAAGAGCCAAAACCTTTTAAAGATACAAAGGAAAAACAGCCGCGCCCTGCAAAAGAGAAAAATTTTAAAGAACGTCCGGCAAAAGAAAAACCTGTAAAAGAAAAAATGCCAAGAGAAGAGAAGCCAAAGCAGTCCAAGCCTGTTGAGATCATCACCGATCCGGCTGAGATTAAAGACATTGAGGACAGAGCAATTGCATTCCTTCGCGATGTATTTGCATCCATGAATCTTGGCGAAGTGGAGATCACTTCCAAATACAACACAAATGACGGATGCCTTGAGGTTGCATTTGAAGGAGAGGATATGGGAATCCTGATCGGTAAGAGAGGACAGACCCTTGACTCCCTGCAGTACCTTACAAGCCTTGTTGTAAACAAGGGCAAGACCAATTATATCAGGGTGAAGCTTGATACAGAAGATTACCGCAGACGCCGCAAGGAGACTCTGGAGAATCTTGCAAGAGGAATTGCCTACAAGGTTAAGAAGACAAGAAAGCCAGTTGTACTTGAGCCAATGAACCCATATGAGAGAAGAATCATTCACTCAGCACTTCAGGGCAACAAGTATGTGGAGACTGTCAGCGAGGGCGAAGAGCCATACCGCCACGTTGTAGTAAAATTAAAAAGATGGTAAATGATTAAGTTATTCCAGGTGAAAGATGGAAGAACGGAAGCATTAGGCTTTTGTTTTCATGTCTTTCCCTGGGATAATTTTTTTTGTATAATAAGAGAAGCAATCAAACATGGAGGAAATCACATGAATACAACAATTGCAGCGATATCTACTGCTGTGAGTGCTTCGGGAATCGGAATCATCCGAATCAGCGGCCCGGAAGCCATGGACGTTATATCCCGCATTTACCGTTCCAAGGGCGGGAAAAAGAAGATCAAAGAAGTACCCACCCATACCATTCACTATGGCTATATTTATGATGGGGAAGAAGCGGTAGATGAAGTTCTGGTTATGGTTATGCGCGCGCCCAAAACATTCACAGGAGAAGATACCGTAGAAATTGACTGTCATGGCGGTGTCTATGCCATGAACCGTGTGCTGGAGACCGTCCTGAAAAACGGTGCTAAAATAGCCGGCCCGGGAGAGTTTACCAAGAGGGCATTCCTCAACGGCAGACTGGACCTTTCCCAGGCAGAGGCTGTTATGGATGTGATCCAGGCGAAGAATGAATATGCCCTGAGAAGTTCCATGAGCCAGCTGAAAGGCTCTGTCCAGAAGACAATCAAGGAGATCCGGAATGATCTGATTTATGAAATTGCTTTTATTGAGTCAGCACTTGATGACCCGGAGCACATCAGCCTTGATGGATATCCACAGAAGCTTCTCGGAATTGTGGAAAAAGAACAGAGATCCATCGACGGCCTGTTGAAAACTTCCTCAGACGGAAAGATCATCCGAGAGGGAATTGAGACTGTTATCGTAGGAAAGCCAAATGCCGGCAAGTCTTCCCTTCTGAACCTTCTGGTTGGGGAAAATAAGGCCATTGTAACGGATATTGAGGGAACCACAAGAGACATTCTGGAAGAGTACATCACTCTTCATGGAATCACGCTGAAAATTGTGGATACTGCGGGAATCCGTGAAACCCAGGATGTAGTGGAGAAAATCGGCGTATCCCGTGCCCGTGAGGCGGCAAAAGATGCGGACCTGATCTTGTACGTGGTTGACAGTTCCACACTTCTTGACGAAAATGATGAAGAGATCATAGAGATGCTGAAAGGCAGAAAAGCCATTGTGCTTTATAACAAAACAGACCTTGCGTCTGCAGTAAGCATGGAGGCGCTGGAAGAGAGAACTTCTCATCCAGTGATTCCCATTTCTGCCAAAGAAGAGACTGGAATCACCCAGCTTGCTGAGACGATTAAGTCCATGTTTTTCAGCGGAAAGATTTCTTTTAATGATGAGGTTTATATTACCAATGCCCGCCACAAGGAGGCACTGGAGGAGGCAGCCCAAAGCCTTTCCATGGTGCGAAGAAGCATCGAGGACGGCATGCCGGAGGACTTCTTTTCCATTGATCTGATGGCTGCCTACGCAAGCCTTGGAAAGATTACAGGAGAGGAAGTTGGCGAGGATCTGGTGAACGAGATCTTCAGTAAATTCTGTATGGGAAAATAATGGATGTGTAGATTATACGAGGAGATTGATCATGAAAACACTGGAAGAAAATTATGACATTGTAGTGGTTGGTGCAGGTCATGCAGGCTGTGAGGCAGCACTTGCAGGCGCAAGACTGGGGCTCGATACCATTATGTTTACAGTCAGTGCAGAGAGTATTGCACTGATGCCCTGCAATCCCAATGTAGGGGGCAGCTCTAAGGGCCATCTGGTACGTGAACTGGATGCCCTGGGCGGCGAAATGGGAAAAAATATTGACAAGACCTTCATTCAGTCCAAAATGCTGAACTGTTCCAAGGGTCCGGCTGTCCACTCCCTTCGCGCCCAGGCCGACAAGCAGGCATACAGCAACGAAATGAGAAAGACTCTGGAGAATCAGGAGAACCTGACTATCCGCCAGGGAGAAGTAACCAAGCTTCTTGTTGAGGATGGGAAAATCACCGGAGTGAAGACTTATTCTGGCGCAGTTTACCACTGTAAGGCAGTTGTTCTGTGTACCGGAACTTACCTGAAGGCAAGATGTATTTACGGTGATGTAAGCAATTATACAGGCCCCAATGGACTTCAGGCGGCAAATTATCTGACCGATTCCCTGAAGGAGCTTGGAATCGAAATGTTCCGTTTCAAGACCGGAACACCTGCCAGAATTGCAGGAAATACCATTGATTACAGCAAAATGGAAGAACAGTTCGGTGACGAAAGAGTGGTGCCGTTTTCCTTTTCCACAGACCCGGAGGACGTGCAGATTGAGCAGAAATCCTGCTGGCTGACTTACACCAATGAGACTACCCATGATATTATTCGCGCGAACCTGGATCGTTCCCCGCTGTATTCCGGTATGATCGAGGGAACTGGTCCACGTTATTGTCCGTCTATTGAGGATAAAGTAGTTCGTTTTGCAGATAAAAAGAGACATCAGGTGTTTATCGAGCCAGAAGGCATGTACACAAATGAGATGTATATTGGCGGTATGTCAAGCTCCCTTCCGGAGGATGTGCAGGAGGCAATGTACCACAGCGTACCAGGCCTTGAGCATGCCAAAATCGTGAAAAATGCTTATGCGATCGAGTATGACTGCATCAATCCAAGACAGCTTTATCCAACACTGGAATTTAAGAAAATCAAAGGACTTTTCAGCGGCGGGCAGTTTAACGGAAGCTCTGGATACGAGGAGGCAGCAGCCCAGGGACTGATCGCAGGCATCAATGCGGCCATGGAAGTACTGGGAAAAGACCAGCTGATCCTGGATCGTTCTGAGGCTTATATCGGCGTTTTGATTGATGATCTGGTTACCAAAGAAAACCATGAACCGTACCGTATGATGACCAGCCGTGCAGAGTATCGTCTGCTTCTCCGTCAGGATAATGCGGACCTGAGACTTCGCAAAAAAGGCTGGGAAGTAGGTCTTGTGGATGATGAAACCTATGCAAAAGTAGTGGAAAAAGAGCGCCTGATCAAAGAAGAGATCCAGCGTGTTGAGAATACAAATGTAGGTATGACAGAGGCTGTTCAGAGCCTTCTGGAAAGCAAGGGAAGCACCCCTTTGAAGTCCGGAATCAGCCTTGCTGAACTGATCCGCAGACCAGAGCTTTCTTATGAGGATGTGGCTCCTATTGACAAGAATCGACCGGAGCTTGCCTGGGATGTGCAGGAACAGGTGAATATTAATATTAAATATGACGGCTATATTCGCCGCCAGATGAAGCAGGTAGAGCAGTTTAAGAAGCTGGAAGCTAAGAAGATTCCTGAAAATCTGGACTATGAGAAAGTAAAGAGCCTGCGCATTGAGGCGCGCCAGAAACTGGAACTTTACAGACCGGTTTCCATTGGACAGGCATCCCGAATTTCCGGCGTTTCCCCGGCTGATATTTCGGTACTGTTAGTGTATATGGAGCAGTACGGGAAGAATCATTAATTTGGTACGTTTTAACGGATAAAAATAAAAAGCAGTTTAACGTAAGGAGACATATATGGAATACGATTTAACTCTCTTTGAGAAAGGCCTTGAAGAGCTTGGAATTGCCCTTTCCCAGGACCAGAAAAAGCAGTTTATCACCTATTATGAGTACCTTGTGGAGAAAAATAAGGTGATGAATCTGACTGCAATTACCGAGTATGAGGAAGTAATTCTGAAGCATTTCCTGGACAGCCTTTCGATTGTAAAGGTAAGTAATTTTGACCAGAATAAGCTTGCAGGAAAATCTGTCATTGACATTGGAACCGGCGCCGGATTCCCTGGAATTCCACTGAAAATTGCCTTTCCGGAGCTGAAGATTACCCTTCTGGATTCCCTGAACAAAAGGGTAAATTTCCTGAATGAGGTAATTGAAATGCTGGGGCTTAAGAACGTAACCGCAGTCCACGGAAGAGCTGAAGACTACGCCAAACAGAAAGAGCACAGGGAGAAATACGACTTCTGCGTCTCCCGCGCTGTAGCCAATTTAAGTACTCTTTCCGAGTACTGCATCCCCTTTGTAAAAGAAGGCGGAAGCTTTATTTCCTATAAATCCGGTAAGATCGACGAGGAACTTACCCAGGCCGAAAATGCCGTAAAAATCCTCGGCGGCAAAGTTCAGGACGTGGTAAAATTCCCACTTATGGACACTGATATGGACCGTTCTTTCGTCGTAATCAAGAAGGTAAAACCAACTGCAAAGAAGTATCCAAGGAAGGCTGGATTGCCCTCTAAAGAGCCGCTGGCGTAAGTCTTAAAAAGAAGATTCCGGGCAGATTTTGCTGCCTGGAATTTTTTACTTTCCAAAACACATTTCCAACACAAAATAATCACACTTTTCTCACACAATCATCTAAATTTCCTCACAGTTTGTACATAGAATTATCATAGAAAGTTGTCAGGGATACTCCTGATGCTTGCAACTTGAAGGAGGTAAAGAAACTTGATTGAAGTAAAAAATCTGGTAAAACGCTATGGCGACCATACCGCTGTAGACCACCTTTCTTTTGAAATTGAGAAAGGTAAGATTTACGGATTTCTGGGTCCTAACGGCGCCGGAAAATCCACAACCATGAATATGATAACCGGATATATTGCATCCACCGAGGGAACAGTAGTAATTGATGGTCATGATATTCTGGAAGAACCTGAGGAGGCAAAAAAATGCATCGGATACTTACCCGAAATGCCGCCCCTTTATTTTGATATGACAGTTCTGGAATATCTGAAATTCGTTGCAGATCTGAAGAAAATTCCGAAAGCTAAAAAAGCATCCATGATCGAAGAAATTATGGATATGGTAAAAATCACAGACATGAAAAACCGTCTGATCAAAAACCTTTCCAAAGGTTACAGACAGAGGGTTGGTATTGCACAGGCTGTGCTTGGATACCCGGAAGTCATTATTCTGGATGAGCCAACGGTAGGCCTTGACCCGAAACAGATCAACGAAATCCGAGAGCTGATCAAAGGCCTGAAAAAGAAACACACCGTAATCTTAAGCTCCCATATTCTTTCCGAAGTCAGTGCAATTTGTGATTACGTGCTGATTATTTCCCATGGAAAGCTGGTAGCCAGCGATACACCTGAGAATCTTGGAAAACTGGCAGCAGGCTCCAACAACCTGAATCTTCTTGTCAAGGGTCAGAAAGACACCATCAGAGCCGCTTTAGAGAGCGTAGAAAGCGTGAAAGAGGTTACGGTTAAGAAAGATACAAAGAGCACAGAAGAAGGCGTATACAGCGTCACAGTGGGCACAGAGGAGAATACGGATGTACGTGAGAAAGTATTCTACAGCATGGTAAATGCTGACTGTCCGATCCTTGAAATGCAGTCTAAGAAAGTATCTCTGGAGGAGATTTTCCTTGAACTTACGGAAAGTGAGAAGAAAGATAAAAATCCGGAGAAAAAGAATTCAGGAAAGCCGTTTTTTAAAACCGCTGCAGATGCAGAAAACTATCTGAATGAAAAAGATTCTGGGGAAAGTGAAGCAGAAGAAAACGGATCCGATGAGGAAAAGGAGGAAGAGTAAACCATGCTTGCTATTTATAAAAGGGAGCTGAAAAGCTACCTGACTTCTATGGTTGGATATCTGTTTATGTTCTTTGTACTGCTTATTGCGGGAATTTATTTCTCCGCATATCAGCTTACAGCAGCATATCCAAAATTTGAATACACATTAAATGCTATGACCTTTGTGTTCCTGATCGCAGTGCCGATCCTGACCATGCGTGTACTTGCTGAAGAAAGAAAACAGAAAACCGATCAGCTGCTGCTGACCTCTCCGGTATCTGTGTTCGGCATTGTAATGGGAAAATATCTGGCACTTGTTACCATTTATGCAATTCCTGTTGCAGTTCTGGCAACTTATCCGCTGCTTATGTCAAAGTTCGGAACAGTAGCTTTTGGATCCGCATACACAGCGCTCCTTGGATTTTTCCTTCTGGGCTGTGCAAACATTGCAATCGGCGTATTTTTCTCAGCAATCACTGAGAGCCAGGTAATTGCTGCGGTTCTGACCTTTGTATTTTTGTTCGCATTTTATATGATGAACGGTATTTCATCCTTCTTTTCACAGACCGCAATGTCCACATGCGTAACATTTGGACTTCTGATCATTGCACTGAGCCTTATGATTTACAGCATGATCAAAAATGCAGTGATCTCAGGTATCATTTGTGTAGCTGGAGAGGCTGTGCTGGTGATTATTTATGTAGTAAAATCCAGTGTGTTTGAAGGCGGAATCCAGAAAGTGATGGAAGTATTTAATTTAAGCTCTCACTTTGAAAATTTCACAAACAGTATTTTTGATGTGACTGGAGTATTGTACTTTGTATCTGTAATTACAATCTGCATATTCCTTACCATGCAGACAATACTGAAGAGACGCTGGAATTAAGGAGGTGGGAAGAAATGTTTTTTAGTAAGAAAAATAATAACAATAACAACATAAACGAAGAAAATACGGAAAGTGTAGAGAAGACAGAAAACAATAACAATAGTAGCAAAAAACAAAGGAAAAAGTTTAAAGATACAATTAACAAAAAGTATCTGAAAAATGGAAGCTACAGTTCTATTATGATTGTTGTATTTGTTGCTATCATTATTGTTATAAATATGATAGTTGGAAATCTTCCTTCTAAATACACCCAGCTTGATATCAGCTCCGAAAAACTTTATACAATCGGAGATGAAACAAAAGCAATGCTGAAGGATCTGGACAAAGATGTGATCATATATCAGATTGCCCAGAGAGGAAGTGAGGACGAAAACATCAGCAACCTGCTTCAGAGATATGCAGATGAGTCTGATCATATTACTGTAGAACAGAAGGACCCGGTGGTAAATCCGAAATTTATCAGTGAATACACAAGTGATAATTTATCATCCAACAGTCTGATTATTGTATGCGGTGACAGGAATAAAGTTGTAAATTATAACAATATATACGAATCATCCCTTGATTACAACACATACAGTTATAAGACAACAGGGTTCGATGGAGAAGGACAGATTACAAGTGCCATTGCATATGTAACCAGCGAGAACCTGCCGGTGATGTATACATTAGAGGGACATGGAGAGCAGGATCTGGATTCCACAGTGAAGGAAGACATTGAGAAAGCCAACATGGAGATTAAGTCCCTGAATCTGCTTACAGAGGGAAGCGTTCCAGAGGATGCGAGCTGTCTGTTGATTGATGCGCCTACAACCGATATCTCAGAAAATGAGAAAACAGCGCTGATCGAGTATCTGGAAAATGGAGGAAAAGCAATGATTTTCTCTGATTACACCGGACAGGAAATGCCGAATTTTGACGCTGTACTTGAAAATTATGGTGTAAATCGAGTAGATGGCCTGGTGTTTGAGGGAGATTCCCAGCACTATGCGGCACAGATGCCATATTATCTGGTACCTACCATAAATAGTACAGACATTACTTCTGATCTTGTTTCTTCTGGATATTATATTCTTATGCCATACGCACAGGGAATTCAGAAATCAGAAGATGTAAGAGATACTGTAACGATTGAAAGTCTTCTCACAACCTCTGATAGTGCTTATTCCAAGACGGATGTGAACAGCGGAACTCTTTCAAAAGAAGATGGAGATGTTGATGGTCCGTTTGATCTGGGTGTAAGCATTACAGAGACTGTTGATACTGATAAAGAAACGCACATTATTTATTATTCAACATCAAATTTACTTCAGAGCCAGGTGAACCAGATGGTTTCCGGCGGAAATGAGAAACTGGTAATGGCTTCCTTAAGTGCTCTTGTTGACACGGAGGACAGCACAACAGTCTCTATCCCGTCCAAGAGCCTGGAAGTATCTTATCTGACTTTGACAGCATATGATGCAAGCTTCTGGAAGATCTGTGTGATTGGTTTGATTCCGGGAGCATTCCTGTTAGTTGGATTTATGATCTGGTTAAAGAGGAGAAAAGCCTGATGAAGAAAAAATCTGTAAATCTTATTACAGCAGTGGGCGTTTTGGTTGTTCTCAGCGGAGCTTACGTAGGTGTAAAAACCTACGTGGCGAAGCAGGATGCCGAAGAGGCAGAAGCCGATGAGGAGGAATCTCAGGAGATTATTTCTATTGCGTCCGATGATGTAAAATCTGTTAAATTTGTAATGGATAAAAAAGAAGTTACTTTTGAGAAAGATGGAGATTCCTGGGTGAAAAGCGATGAGACTGCTTTTCCTGTAGACCAGGATAAAATGGATACTCTGATCAGCTCCCTGAGCTCTGTGAAAGCGGAACGAACACTGGAAGATGTGGAAGACGCTTCTGAGTACGAGCTGGATCAGCCGGAAAATACAATCACAGTGACAATGGAAGATGGAAGTGAAACGGTTATTCGCGTTGGCATGGAGAATGATTCTACCAGCCAGGAATACATTGACCTGGATAAAGATTCCTCCACTGTTTATGTAGTTAGCAATTCCACATTCCAGTCCTTTGAAGGAACCTTGTATGACTTTGCTGAGAGCGGAACTTTCCCAACAGTGGATTCCTCCACAATAAGTAAAGTGTCTGTGGATGGAAAAGATTTTTCCTATAGCATTGAAAAGGATGAAAATAACTTCTGGAACATAACAGAAAACGGCAACACGGAAAAGGCAGATTCTGCAAAAACTACATCCCTGACAAGTGCCGTTTCTGGCATGGCATATGCAAGCTTTGTTAACTACGACTGCTCAGATGAAGAGCTTTCTCAGTATGGTTTGGATAAGCCTTATGCTGAAATTACGGTGGATTATCAGGAAGAAGTCGAGAAAGACTCCGCTGATGAGAAAAATGAGGCTAAAAACGGCTCAGAGGACGCTACAGAGGCACCTGAGAATGCGAACCAGGATGAGAAAAAAGCTGCCGATTCTGAGGAGAGCACGGCGGATGACACAGCAGAAAATGATGATGCAGAAAGTGCGAACGATACAGATACAGACGAAGCTACTGCGGATTCCGAGGGAGATGTAGAAGAGGCTGTAGATGAAGCTGACACAGATTCTGAGGAAGAGGTTGAGACCGAGATGGTTGATCGCGAGCTTGTGATTCAGGTTGGCGATGAGTCATCTGACGGCGGACGATATGTACGCGTAAATGACAGCAATGAAATCTATACAATTTCAGAAGATACGCTGGACACCTTCCTGGGAAAAACAGCTGCCGATTTCTGGGATCTGACAGTAAGTTATCTGTCAGTTAATAACCTGGAAACATTGGATGTAAATTACAAAGGTGATGAGTACACTGTAAATGTTTCACGTGAAACATCTTCGGAAGAAGAGGAAAGCAGTGATGAGGCTGATGTAGATAACAGTGCAGATGACAGTGCTGAGGATGCCTCAAGTTCCGCGACTGTAACATTGTCCTATAAATTGAATGGCGCCGAGCTGGACGGTGCTACATTTACCACTTTCTACAATAAACTGATCAACCTGGCTGCACAAAAACGACTTACTGACAAATTTGAGTCAAACGCAGACCCTGAAATGACAGTAGATTTCACAGATGTTGACGGAAATAAAACAACCGTAGAATATTACTCCTACGATACCAATTACTATGCTGCCGTTACAGATAGAAAAACATATCTGATAAACAAAATGACAGCGAAAGAATTATTCCAGGCATTTGAAACTGTTGCAGGGATAGAGGAGAACAGTACAAGTGATACGGATGATAACACTGAAGAAGAGGGAACTGCTGCTTCTAATAGCCTGGCGGAAGACGAAACAGATGCTGCAGAATGATAGACTGCGAAAACGGGTTGGATAAGAAATAAAATAATTTGATGTAGCTGGCTTTTGATGCGGCAAATTTGAAGAACTTCGATGTAAAACTAAGATGCTAGTTTTGCATCGGAGCTCTTTTACTCTTTTGGGTTTCACAAAAAAATAGACATTCTGCGGAAACTTACTTTTGCATCGCGGAATGTGTTTTACTATCATGCATCTTTACTGTTTTTGAATAACTGCGCGTCGCATTCTCGTTACTTCCAGTGATGAGTTAGACGCGCAAATTTTTTTACAAAAAACAGAACAAACGTTTACACAAACAGATACATATGATATAATATTTATATGGAAAAGATATATTTGATATAGATATAACAAACTTTCATATGGTAGGGGATATGGCTGTTCTTTGCAGTATCATCTTGTCTGGTGTACAAAATACAGAAAAAGGTTTTAAAAAATGGAATCGATACAGAATGTAAAGAAATGTTACAGGATCTTGCAGAAGAATATAAATTTCAGATCCTGGCAATGGAGGTGATGCCGGACCATATCCATCTGCTTGTTTACATCGAAGGACAAAAGGAAAAAGAAAAAAGCCTGACAGAAGAAATGGTTTGTTGGAGGAAAAGAGATGCAGACAGTATCCAGCTATGGCGTAGAAGCACGAAAACAGAATATCCCGATCCGCCAGACACTGGGACTCTATCGGTCTGCGGTCAGCTATCTGACAGAAATATATGAGCAGGTGTGGGAAGAACTGGAAGAGATCCCGGATGCTAAAAGGCGTTTTAATGCCGCAGAGCATCTGGTGCATACTACGAAAAAAATCCTGCACGTTTTGATTTTGACTTCCGCTTCCCGAAGATGCCATCCTACCTCAGAAGAGCTGCAATCCGGCATGCATTGGGAAGTGTATCTTCTTACAAAACACGGATGGATCTGTGGACAAAGTCAGGGGAAAAAACAGGGATGCCCAAACTGGTGTATGAGAATCATGCCATGCCTGTTTTTTACCGTGGTGTCATGTACAGAGAGGGAGCAGAAGGAAAAGAGGAAGCATATCTGAAATTGTATGATGGCCATGACTGGAAATGGTTTTGTGTGCGTTTAAACCATACAGATATGGAATATCTTCGTAAGAACTGGTCGGGGAAAAAGGCATCTGCCCCCGATACTGGAGAAAAGACACCATAAATATTTCCTGCGTTTTTCCTATACGAAAGAAATAACACTTACAAAAACACCGGTAAAAGAACAGGTCATCTGCAGTGTGGATCTGGGGATCAATACCGATGCAGTCTGTACCATTATGCGGGCAGACGGAACTGTCCTGGGAAGAAGATTTATCAATCATCCCAGTGAAAAAGACTGGATGTATCGCACGCTGGGACGGATCCGGAAGTTCCAGAGGGAACACGGCTCTGCGCAGTCACGGGGAAGATGGGCATATACGAAACGCCTGAATATAGAGCTGGGAAAGAAGATCGCAGGTGCAATCATAAGATATGCAGAGGAAAACCATGCAGATGTGATCGTATTCGAATATCTGGAAATGCAGGGGAAGATATCCGGAGAGAAAAAACAGAAACTGCATCTGTGGAGAAAACGGGATATCCAGAAACGCTGTGAACATCAGGCACATAGAAAAGGGATGCGGGTATCCAGAGTCTGCGCATGGGATACAAGCAGGCTTGCATATGATGGCTCCGGAAGGGTATCCCGTGACCCGAAAAACCACAGCCTCTGTGTATTCCAGACCGGAAAAAGATATAACTGTGATCTGTCAGCATCGTATAATATCGGGGCAAGATATTTTATCAGAGAACTTTTAAAACCCCTTCCGGCAACGGAAAGGTCTTTACTGGAGGCAAAAGTCCCTTCAGTAAAGCGTAGGATCTCATGTGTATATGCGGACTTAGGAGAATTATTTTTAGAAATGGAACTTTTAAGAGCAGCATAAACACAGGCAGATATACAGCGGACTACCTGTGATGTTGGAACCTGCCATATCTGGCATGGAAAAGCGCATGACTGCGCATATCCTAAGTTACAGGCGTATCCGCCGATATTTAGCCTTGTCGCTTAAAGCGACTGAGGAGCACGCGACTTTAGTCGTGTGAAATCCACTTACAAAGTACGAAAATAATGTCGGAAAATATATTAAAAGCACGAAAATGTGGACTGCCACAATAAAAGAATAATAAAAGTACTAAAAATAGCACTTTTGAAAGCAAAAGAGATAAAAATAGGACTTGCAAAAGAAAATAGCAATGAAAATCGACATAAAATAAAAGCGTCAGAACATACGCCTTACTAATAAGCGCGCAGGGAACGTTACATTAGAATACGCCTGAAAGATTATTCTTGCGTTTCACGTGCTTTGTTTCACAGAAAAACTTTTCTAGGCACAATCCAAAACACATTGTGCAAACAACAAACAAAACAATGAGGAAATATAAAAATAATAACAAAATACGTGCAGCCTAATTAGGAAAAATAATCCTGCCAAAAATAAAAAATATCAATATATTAGATGAAATGCGCAAAGAAAGAGATAAATAGCGAGAAAAAGATAATATTATGATGAAAATACATATCACAAAATGTGCAAAAGATAAGAAAATGAATAAGTGAACAATGAAAAAGTCTTGAAATGTTATTAAAAAACATTTCAAGACTTTGAAATAACAAAAGAAAAAGCGAGTATTGTTATATAAAAAATAAATGGCGTTAATCGAAAAACGCCCCAACCTGTTCGAGAAACGCTTCTACGTTTTCAATATGTGGGAAATGCTTGGAATAAGGAATGGTTGCGGACTCAATTGCTGGATTAGCTTTACAGTAGTCTTCTACAATTCCTGCACCGTTTGACTCGTCTTCGCCTTCTACAATATAAATACTGTTATCCAGTGTGCTGAGGGCATGACGAATGTTAATATTCATATATTTAGCACTTTGGCTTGAATATAAATACTTGGCATAGTAACCACCCTTATGAGCAGCTTCGTAGTAAGCGTCCAAAACATCACCATCTACGTGGAATGGATTGTAGTAAAGCTTATCCAGGAAGAAATCACTAATTGTTTCACGTGAAACATTTATATGATAAATAAAGGTTCCAAACACTGGCAGTTCTACGAGAAATTTAAATATTTTGTCTTTCTGAGTAGGAATCTGGGCCAGGGAAGCCATACTTACAGGATTGACAAACATAATTTTATTAATGTTTTCTTTGTCATATGCGGCAGCAGTAGTAACAAATGAACATGAGAAGCCACTGGCAATTATATCAGTCTTTTCTTTAATAACATTCTTGATAAAATCGCAGATGACCTGTACAAAGAGGAAATTAGTGTATGTAATTCCAGCTTTTTCAGAACGTCCGCATCCTAACAAATCGAGAGTATAAACTGTATGCTCCTGGGCAAGATGTTTCTCAACACGTGACCATTCATATCCACTTGCACCAGGCATGGCATCGTGGATCAAAAGAATAGGAGAACCGGTGCCTTTCTTTGTATAATATATTTTTCCGAAACGCCATTTGTAGTAGTTGTGGTTGGAAAAATCGAGCATTTCTTTTAATTGTGAAGAGGCAACAATCACTCTATTGGACAGATGGATGACACCAGCAGCGATAGTGGTTAAGGCAGCCAGAGTCAAAAGTTTGTGTTTACTTTCTTTCATTTTTATAGAGAACCTCCTTTGAATTTGTATGTATATTATACGCCTTACAGGTGAATTTTACAATAATTTTGTGGGATTTGTACACTCTGCGGTTGATATCTAAAAGGGCGGCTTAGTGAAGCAATCGTTGCCCGGACGCGAGTTCACAAGGTATATTCATCGCAGGTCGTCGCAACACTCCGCCAAGCTAACTGTCAACTGCGACTAAGCATCTCAGGAGAGCCTTCGATGCTAAGTCTCCGTAGACAGTGGATCTCGTCTACGTTAAGACCGCTCCTGAAATGACCTGCTCACGAATATACCTTGCGAGCTCACTGGTTACTGGTAAGGGGAATGCGCTAAAACGATACTTTTTCACTGGCGCTGGGGAGAGTTTTAACCAATACACAATATCTGCCCGTTATTATTAAGTGGTCATTTCGGGAGTAGAGATAAAATCTGAAGAATTTAATTAAGATCCGTTGTTCTATGCACAGTAATATCAAGTGTTCTTACAGGATGTTATGTAGCCGATTATCTTGGAATCAGTTTTAGCTGTAACTTTAAGCCATAACATTTCATGCGCATTGCATTCACTTCTGTGGAGCAATAGATTTCAACAACCAGATTTCCCCCGGAACACCTGGGGGAAAGCGTCCGCCTTGATTACCTAAACCGCCCTTTTACAAAGTATTGAGCCTATCATTAATAAATATCACCTACCCGTTTGAATTACATTCAAAGTGGGTATAATAATTTTAAAGATAAAAATAGACAATATTTTTACAAAATAAAAAGGCATTTTCTATGTTTCACGTGAAACATTATGTGGCACGATAATTTTAAAAGTGTTATAATAGCAATAGTTCTATGATAGGATTGAAGAAACTATGGAAAAGTGAAGCAATTCGAAAATCTTATGAAAGGGAGGGTTGATATTGGGCAGAACGATTGCAGTTGCAAATCAGAAAGGCGGCGTTGGTAAATCAACAACAGCGATTAACCTTTCGGCATGCCTTGCAGAACAGGGAAAGAAAGTTCTGACGATTGACATGGATCCTCAGGGAAATACTACCAGTGGATTAGGTGTTGACAAAAATGCAGTAGAAGATACCTTATATGAACTTCTGGTAGGACAGTCAGATGTTGAGACAACAATTGTAAAAGATGTAGTAGAAAATGTGGATTTAATACCGTCTAATGTAAATCTGTCTGGAGCAGAAATTGAGTTGGTCGGTATCGACAATAAAGAATACATATTGAAAGAGATTACAGATAAAGTAAAGGACAATTACGATTATATTATTATCGATTGTCCGCCATCTCTCAATATGCTCACCATCAATGCACTTACAGCAGCCACATCCGTACTGGTTCCAATCCAGTGCGAGTATTACGCATTGGAAGGTTTGTCACAGTTGATACATACAATTGATCTGGTCAAAGACAGACTGAACAACAATCTGGAAATCGAAGGCGTTGTATTCACTATGTATGATGCGCGCACCAACTTGTCACTGCAGGTAGTAGAGAATGTTAAGGAAAATCTGCAGCAGAATATTTACAAGACAATTATCCCAAGAAATGTCAGACTGGCAGAAGCTCCAAGCTATGGACAGCCGATCACGATTTACGATCCCAGATCTACCGGAGCAGAAAGCTATCGCCTTCTTGCAGAAGAAGTGATAAACAGGGAGGTTGAATAATGGCAGTCAAGAAGAAAGGACTTGGAAGAGGACTGGATGCTCTTTTCCCTGAGAAACCAGCAGAGAAGAAACCAGTACCAAAGCCCATTACAAAAGAAGTAAATCCAAAGCAGGAGGCTGAGAGTGTAAAAACTACAGTCCCCGCTTCAGACAAAAAAGAAATGACTGCAGATGCGCCGACAGAAGTAAAGAAAACAGAAATGCTTGTGAAAATCTCGAAAGTAGAGCCGAACAGAACTCAGCCAAGAAAACAGTTCGATGAGGATGCTCTGGTAGAATTATCAGAGTCCATTAAACAGTTCGGTATTTTACAACCGCTTCTGGTATCTGACAAAGGTGACTACTACGAGATCATTGCAGGCGAGAGAAGATGGCGAGCTGCCAAGCTGGCTGGCCTGAAAGAAGTTCCGGTTATTATCAAAGAGTTTAACGACCAGCAGGTTGTAGAGATTTCCCTGATTGAGAATATTCAGCGGGAAGACTTAAACCCGATTGAGGAGGCAATGGCCTACAAACGCCTGATCAATGAGTTTAAACTGAAACAGGACAGCATTGCTGAGCGAGTTTCCAAGAGCAGAACTGCAGTAACCAATTCCCTTCGTCTTCTGAAGCTGGACGAAAGAGTTCAGCAGATGCTCATTGACGAGATGATCTCAGCAGGACATGCCCGTGCCATCCTTGCTATTCCTGACAAGGACAAACAGGCAAGCGTGGCAATGAAGGTTTTCGACGAGAAGTTAAGTGTTCGCGAAACAGAGAAACTTGTGAAACATATTGTTGAACCGCCTAAGAAAAAAGCGGAAAAGCAGGTAAATACTGCGGAAGATGCAATATACGAAAGCCTCGAGGAGAAAATGAAGGGAATCGTAGGAACCCGGGTTTTCATCCACAGAAAGAAGAACAACAAAGGTAAAATTGAAATTGAATATTATTCCAGAGACGAACTGGAAAGAATCATTGAATTATTTGAATCAATAAGATAAGGAGTGTGCATGAGCAGTATTTTTGACAGCCTGGGAATGGACCCTGGCATCATTATTATTTTACTGTTGATTCTGACAATCGTTCTGGCTGTAAATGTATTCAGCAGCAAGATGCGGATCAGCCGCCTGGAACGTAAATACAAAGTGTTCATGAAAGGCAGTGACGCACAATCTCTTGAAAAAGTATTTGTACGCAAATTTGCCCAGATCGATCGTCTTTATGAAGCGAAAGAAGATCATGAACATGACATCAATCTGATCAAACACCATCTGGAAACCATGTTCAGTAAATATGGCGTTGAGAAGTATGATGCATTTGATGACGTTGGAGGTAAACTGAGCTTTGCGCTTGCACTTCTGGATCAGGATAATTCAGGTGTTATTCTGAATGCAGTGCACAGCAGAGACAACTGCTTCCTTTATCTGAAAGAAATCGTAAAGGGAGAGTCCTATGTGATGCTGAGCCAGGAAGAACTGGAAGCTTTACGAAAAGCTGTTAATTTCGGTCTGGAAAATATTGAGAAAGATGAATAAGGTTTTCTACAGAAACTTTCCTATATAACAGAGATTGAAGCAGCAATAAGAAATCAGCAAAAAATAATAAACAGGCATGTCGCCCGCCGGCGGTATTGTCTATATAATTCACAAATAAAAGAAATGAAAAATAACAGATACAAAAAACGTATCAGTACAGGAGGAAGACATGTTAGACATTAAATTTGTGAGAGAGAATCCGGAAGTGGTAAAGCAGAACATCCGAAACAAATTCCAGGACAGCAAACTGGAACTGGTTGACAAGGTTCTGGAGCTGGACAAAGAGAACCGTGAGATCAAACAGGAAGTTGAGGCACTCCGTGCAGAGAGAAATAAAATTTCCAAACAGATCGGTGCTCTTATGGGCCAGGGCAAGAGAGAAGAGGCTGAGGAAGTTAAGAAACAGGTTGCTGCGTCCGGCGAGCGTATCGAGGAGCTTTCCAAGAGAGAGAAAGAAGTAGAGGAAGAGCTTCTGAAAGATATGATGGTAATCCCGAACATCATTGATCCATCTGTACCGATTGGTAAAGATGACAGCGAGAACGTAGAAATTGAGAAATTCGGTGAGCCGGTTGTCCCGGACTTCGAAGTTCCATATCATACAGAGATTATGGAAGCTTTTGACGGAATCGATCTTGACAGCGCAAGACGTGTTGCTGGTAACGGATTCTACTATCTGATGGGCGATATTGCAAGACTTCATTCCGCAGTTATCGCATATGCCCGTGATTTCATGATCAACAGAGGCTTCACATACTGCGTACCGCCTTTCATGATCAGAAGCAACGTTGTTACTGGCGTTATGAGCTTTGCTGAGATGGATGCCATGATGTACAAGATTGAGGGCGAAGACCTTTACCTGATCGGAACCAGTGAGCATTCCATGATCGGTAAATTTATCGACCAGATCATTCCGGAAGAAGAGCTTCCGAAAACTCTTACAAGCTATTCTCCATGCTTCCGTAAAGAGAAAGGTGCTCACGGACTTGAGGAGAGAGGTGTATATCGTATCCATCAGTTCGAGAAACAGGAAATGATCGTAGTTTGCAAACCAGAAGAGAGCAAAATGTGGTTTGACAAGCTGTGGCAGAACACAGTAGATCTGTTCCGTTCCCTGGATATTCCGGTTCGTACACTGGAATGCTGCTCCGGTGACCTGGCAGACCTGAAAGTGAAATCTCTTGATGTTGAAGCATGGTCTCCAAGACAGAAGAAATACTTCGAGGTAGGAAGCTGCTCCAACCTTGGTGATGCACAGGCTCGTCGTCTGAAAATCCGTGTAAATGGAAAAGATGGCAAGAAATATCTTGCACATACCTTAAATAATACAGTAGTTGCTCCGCCAAGAATGCTGATCGCATTCCTTGAGAATAACCTGAATGCAGATGGAAGCGTAAATATTCCAGTTGCACTTCAGCCATACATGGGCGGAATGACAAAAATCGAGAAAAAGTCCAATAAATAAGACTTAATTTGACAAGAAACAACAAAGTCCGTAAAACAGAACTTTAAACTGAATTTCTGCTTTGCGGACGAAAAATAAAACAGTCACAAACGGCAGAAGAGAACATATCATATCGTACAAAAACATTATGAAATAAGAAGCCTAAATCATAGAATAGGGAGGTGATAGTGTGCACAGTTATTTAAGAGCTGTTGGCTTTTCGAAAGTGAAGTCACGCAAGGAAATGCAGGAAATTATCCGGGATGTGATGAGTACTTACGATGAAAAAATTGCGGTAGAAAATCATCCAGACGGAGTTTTTGTGGAATATTCCAAGAATTATGGCTGCGACTGCGGAATTACAGTCTGTGGGCAGTATGACGAGGAAAATGAGTTTCACGTGGAATATACATTTCCATTTTTTCGCGGCACAGGAATCACGACCCAGGAGCATGTAGTTGTGGAAAGACATTCTGAGAAAGAGTCCTATGCAGGTGCATGCGATGATTTGCGTCTTGGTGTGACTTTGATCTTTTATCTGCAGAATCCGGCAGAATATATGCTGGAGAAATATAAGGGAAATTTACGTGAGGGACAGCCGCTGACCATTACCGGACTTGCAAGAGAAGGAAAGATTCTTTTCCCGGTGCAGAAGGATAAGGAAGCTGTGAAAGTAGAGCGGGAGCTGACAAAGAACCGCAATAACCTGATCGCAGCAGCCAGAAACGGTGATGAGGAGGCCATGGAAGACCTTACCATGGAAGATATGGACACGTATTCCATGATTTCCGAGCGTATTGTGACAGATGATGTATTTACCATTGTAGATTCTTATTTTATGCCTCATGGAATCGAGTGTGACCAGTACAGTATTATGGGAGAAATCCTGGAATATGTCACATTCAAAAATATTCTCACAGGCGAAGAATTATGCCAGATGACAATTGAGTGCAATGATATTCAGTTTGATGTCTGCATAAACAAAGCCGATCTTCTTGGAGAACCGGAAGTTGGCCGGCGTTTCAAGGGATTGATCTGGCTGCAGGGACAGCTGCATTTTTAAGTAAGAACACCGCATGGGAAAGAAAAATAATTAAGATTTTCAGCAGAAGCCGACAGGGAACAAAAAACTCTGTCGGCTTTGTTTTAGATTGACAGCGGATTTGGGCGGGGTATATAATTGTAAAAAAGAGCAGTAAACTATCTGGAGATTTTATGAAAGTACAAATGTTTGAAAGTAAATCACCTTTTAAAGGACAACAAATAAAGCTAGGCCTGGCTGCTGTATTGGGATCTGCCGCGTTTCTGCTGGGAGGCTGTTCCCAGAACTTGGGGATAAATTCAGGAACAGATCAGGCTCAGGCGGAAGAAGAATCAGCAGTGGTGGATTATACCTGTATTTCCAACCCGGACAGCGAGAAAAAAATTACTGTTTATTTTATATCTGGCCGTCTGTCTGGCCATTATTGTGGCCGCGTACTTCCATCTCAGCAGAATTGCCCGGAAGTATAATACCGAACATCTGGAACTGATCACAAGCCTGTATGCGGAAAAAATGAATGATTCCATGGAATACCTGCAAAATTATGTACAGGAAGATGTGAAAATGATTCAGTCCATGGAAGGGGAGACACCGGAAAAAATTCTGGAGCGTCTGCAGAAGAATCTGAATCAGCAGGCACTGGAATCAGAGCAATCCTTTAATTCAGATCCCTATCAGTCCAGCCAGACTGGAAATATGATTATGACAGTTTTTGTCCCGGTGAAGGATTCCTCGCAGATTCACAGTCTGTATGTGTCTATTATGATAGAGAACCTCAGACAGCTGGGAGTTTATGAACTGCTTCAGGGAAAAATCAGTGTTCAGCTGTTAAATGCGAATTCACAGAATTATGTTACCTGTATCAGCAGCGGTGATGTCAATGCATCGGGAAGCTGGAAAAAAAGGATAAACAGCTTTATATGGGACTGTCCGCTATAGATTTTCTTACCGGAATCCTTAACCGCCGGGCATTTCAGAAGTCTGTGGAAGATGAAATGTATAAAAAGACGCCGGGGGTTTTCATTTTTATTGATGTGGATAATTTCAAAAGCTATAACGATACATATGGACATAATAATGGAGACTTCTGCCTGAAGCATTTTGCAGAAACCATGAAGAAGTGTTTCCCTGCGGAAAGTATTATCGGCCGATATGGCGGTGACGAGTTTGTAGTTTATTTAAAGAACCTGACGGTGGAAGAAGTGCAGAACTATATGGCAGATTTCCAGAGGATGATTTCTCACTTGACGCTTCCAACCGGCGAACAGGTGCAGCTGTCAGCCAGCGCCGGCGGAGCCGCTTTCCCAGATCAGGGCGAAGATTTCATCTCCCTGTGCCGAAACGCCGATTCCGCGTTGTATAACGTGAAACAAAATGGAAAGGCTGCGTTTAAGATGAAAGAGAAGTAAGTTAAGCAGACTTATAGATAATCGCCGAGCCACCTTGAAGCGAGTGGCCCGGCGATTATACCCATTTAATCAATTTCATAAATTTCTTTACTGAATTTATAACTTTAGAAGACAAATATGCTTTTGAGAGTTTCTTTTTGGTGTAAGACCATACAGAAGAAGTTTTGGTTTTATCTATCAGCAGTGCAGTAAAAAATCTTTCCCAGCTGACAAAGTCCTTGCTTTCTATATAGTCTTCCGGTTTTTGCAAAATATTTTGCACATTTATATTTGGTATAATATTGCAGGAGAGCAACAGCCATTCAAAAGATTCCGGCGCATATAGCGCCGCATTTTCGATGTTATTTAAATATACATTTAGCTCACGCATTTCAGAACCAAAAGCAGCTCCATCAGCTATAATAAGTTTTGTTCCTTTTATATCTCGATTTTCTTCCAGCTTTTGAATGATATTTGATTTTCCATCTGCTGAAATACAAGTAATCTTTTGAGCTTTTGCTAATTCAGAAAAAAATTGGTAACCGGAATTGGAATCTTCTGTAATTATCATTTGCGGAACTATGGTAGTTTCTGCGGAAATTTCACCGTATAAATGATACAGTTCGTTATAAGTCTGTCTGGTATTATGGAATTTGCCGGATTCACGAAAACCGTATATTTCATTAATGCTGTAGGGAAGCGTTGGAAGCTTTTCGCGGGTTGCAATTACGAAATAGTTATCAGAACCTTGTACCAGTTCTGCAAATTTTTTTGACTTTAGAAAACGATTTCCCTCATCAATAAATATGATGCTATCTGAAATTTCTTTTAATTCTCTTTCCCAGTCTTCACTATCAATTGTACGGCATGCACGGTCACAAGAGAGTTGTACTCCGCTGTCAGCACCGTATCTTCTGTAATCATGAATGAGATCAATTAATACGGTTTTTCCTGAACCACTGTCTCCTGTAAGAATTGTGATATTTCGTTTTATAATAAAATCATATTTTACTTTTCGTGATTCAACAATTATTCTATGAGAACCTTTCATGCTTATCACTCCGGTTTCATTTCATTTAGATATTTACTGGCTATTGGAAGCAGTTCACGCATGGAATGGACAAGTTCGCCTCCGTTTTTTACTTTTATTTCAAAGGCAGTATTTTTTCCAAAGTCCATCATATGCCTGAGATTAATTGTTATGTCCTTGATCTTTCCAATTTCTAACAGCCATTTTGCGCAATTATCACCACATGCAGATGCATTAAAAATTTTGTCTGGCTCATTTAGAATCAATAACAAAGTCTTGACTCCGCCAGATAATCTTTCTGGTGGGATTTGTCCCAGAACAGGACTGCTAATACATTCACTGCTTAAAATATTTGAGTGATCAATATCTTCAACCATTTTTCTGGCAAGTTCTGTTTCAAACCATTCCGGATCATAAGTATTTTTAAAATAAACATTCGTATTGTAAATACTTTGCGGTTCGTCTCCGTATATGATTGTCAGCATATAATGCCTCCGATGCAGATATAAATTTTGAGCTGTCAGTCTGGGAAAAACAAAAAGCGAGTGAAATTCCAACACCTCCGTTGGAGTTTCACCCGCTTTCCTAGATAAGCGTCCCGTGCGGGAATCGAACCCACAGCTAGCGCTTAGGAGGCGCTTGTTTTATCCGTTAAACTAACAGGACAAATCTGTAGGTACAATTGTACTATATTTAGAAACAAATTACAAGGTTTTTCTTTCGTGAGGAAATGGCAAAACGGATAAAAATAAATTAGGAAACCTGTTGAAAAACAATTGCAATTCAGAGAGAGATTGTATACAATGTTCTAAACAAATTTATAAATGGGCAAAGCAGTCGAAAGGCTGTGACGCAAAACTATAGGGCCTGTAAAATGGCAGCCAGCTGCAGAATAATCGGGATAGGAACACATACTATGGCGAATGCTGCAGTATGTGTTTTTTTATATAGATGGAGTAGAGTGAAAATGAAGAAACAGTTATATAAAGAGGAACTTTTGTATTCCGTTGAGGAACTGTAGCTTAGTGAGGAAGCTTATTCTGCAATACAATCAACAATTTACCACAATCACGCCGTTGGTTTTATTGCAGGATATTATGATGAAAATTTGACGATTGCTTATATCAGTGAATTTTTCCTGCATAATCTTGGGTACAGCTATGAGGAATTTATGAACAGAACCTCTGGATCACTGAAAAATGTGGTTTATGGAAAAAACTGTGCTTATATTGAAAATGATCGGTTTCGATATATCAGCGGTAAAGGCGAAATGCAGATGCAGGAGAATCTTAAGCTTATCAGCCAGGGGATCAAATTGTGGCAGCTATGGCGTCTAAGTTTAAGACGGTTTCCAGTGAGCTTACCCTGGAAGAGGCCTTTTCCCCGGAAAATATCAGGAGCAGGCTGAAAAAGCCGGAGGATATTTTCCGGTTCGAGTACTGCACAATGAATGAGAAGCAGTTTAAATCCATAGCAATTTCTCCGCTGGCATGGACTGAAGGGGAGAACAGGCAGGCGGCAGCAATCCGTTCGCTCCACAAACAGGACGGAAAAACTATCCCCATTGTAGCCATGACTGCCAATGCCTTTGCAGAAGACATTTTGCTTGCCAAAAATGCAGGAATGAACGAACACATCTCCAAACCACTGGACATGACACGGCTCAGGGATGTGCTGAGACGGTGGCTGTAGAGACGTATTTTCTCGAAAAGAAAATCAGAAGTCAGGCAAAATGTAATGGCGCGAATCCATTTAAACTAATATAATCAAATTACCTGAAAAACAGAGGACTGCGATGATGAAGCAGTCAAGTAAAAAATGGAGGGGGAAGTTTTTATGATTACAGATTATGCGGACAAGCTGCATCTTTATGGAGATTTGCAGGAGTATGCAGACATGGTTCTGGCATTTATTGAGAAGCAGAAGAAGGAAAATCTTCCGGCGGGCAGATATGATCTGGAAAATGGTGTGTTTGCCTCTGTGCAGAGTTATACTACAAGACCGTTAGAGGGCTCACAGATGGAATCCCACAAGAAATATTGTGATTTACAGTATCTAATAGAGGGAAAAGAGAAAATCTACTGGGCTTCTTTGCGGAATCTTACAGTGGAGAATGACATGACACCGGAGAGTGATTCTATTCTTTATGTGGCTGGTCCATGGCAGGGGTATACGGTACTGGAGCCGGGAATGTTCGGCTTCTATGCACCGGATGACGGACACATGCCAGGAGTTGCAGCAGACGAGCCGGCACCTGCGAAGAAAATTGTGTTTAAGATTCCAGTGAAATAAGCTGTTTGTGACGGAAGGGAAATACAATATAATTTCTTATTGAAAAAACAGGAACCATATAATATGCTGCTTATAAGTATCATGCTTGTAAGTAGCATTTTTATAATGACATATTATTTGAGGAGTTGTACAAAAGAGGGGGCATAAATCGTGAAAAATCCATTGCATTATCAGATTTCAGAATATGACTGCGGACCCACATCCATGTTGAATGCGATTATTTATCTGTTTGACAGGGATGAGATCCCGCCGGAGGTGATCCGAAATACCATGCTTTACTGTCTGGACTGCTACAGCAAAGAAGGCATTCCGGGAAAAAGAGGTACATCCAGGGCGGCCATGATGTTTCTTTCCAATTGGCTGAATGAGTTTGGGAACCTTGGGATGATGACGGTAAGCAGTGAATATTTGTCGGGATCTGAGGTGTACATAGGTCCGGGGAGTAGGATTAACCAGGCACTGAGTCATGGCGGGGCAGCCGTGGTAAGACTGTTTCTGGATGAACCCCATTATGTGCTCCTTACCGGAGTGAAGGACGGCAGTATTTTGCTGTTTGATCCTTATTATTGGGATGAGCCTTACGAGGAAAAAGATATCCTCATTGATCTGGAACATCCAAGAGCATACAACCGGGAAGTGCCTTTCCGGTATTTCAACCGTGAAGAAGACGTCCTGTATGCCCTTGGAAAAGTAAATGCCCGGGAGGCTGTGCTGGTTTATAATGAGAAAACCAGAGTGCCGGTGGAAGAGGTTATTGAGTACTTTATTTAGTAAAATTGGAAAGATACTACTTATGAGTATATTACTGGTAAGTAGTATCTTTTTGTATTCTGATGATTAACTTTACGGCGCAGAACTCTTCTGCGTCAGCGGATGTTCCCTGTAGTACATCCTGGTAAAGTTCAGGAATTTCTGCATATCTCCGCTGATGTATTTTCCCTTTTTCCAGACCATTCCAATTTTTACGCGAACAGGCGGATTAAGGGGAATGCCGACGATCCCGGAGCTGGCAAATTTGTCAGTCATGCTGGTATAAAGGAAGCAGCCGTATTTTCCGGTTTTTACAAACTGCAGGGTCGTGTAGATCTGGCTGCTGCGCATGACGATATTAGGCGTGTAGCCGTCCATTTCGAACCGTGTTTTTAACAGCTGGTTCTGCACGGAATCAGCGTTGAAGAAAACCATATCTTCTTTTGACATTTCTTTGGTAGTAACCGATTTTTTGTCCGCCAGTCGGTGGTCTTTACTCACACAAAAAACAACCTGGTCATTTGCCAGAACCGCATTATGGAATTTATCAATATTATACTGCTCCATATTAACCAGAGCCAGATCCAGGGTGTCATCCTGAACCAGATTGCAGGCGCGGACAGAGCCGTATTCTTCCAGAACGACAGCAATTTCCGGATGCTCCCGGCGAAAGGCAGTGAGCAGTTCCGGAAAAAAGACCGTGCTCAGCATGGGCGGAATCCCGATGCGAAGAGGCGGTTTCACTCTTGCCATGCTGGAGTAGTCAGCCTGAAGCTCGGTGCAGTACTGAAGAATGTAGGTGGCTTTTTCGTAAAGTGCCTCTCCCTCCTGGGTAAGGATCAGCTGATTTCCTTTCCGGTAAAAAAGACTGATTCCAAATTCGATTTCCAGGTCACGGATGGCTACGGACACGGTGGGCTGGGTGACATATAATTCTTCGGCTGCTTTGGTGATGCTGTGGCAGCGGCTGGCAGTGCAGAAGTAGCGGAGTTGATTAAGAGTCATAATAGGCACCTCTAAATTACATTTTTGTATAAAGTAAGGTTTACATAAAGCAAATCCAAGTGGTTATTCTGATTTAGAAAAGTCTTGAAATCTATATCTTTCTGGCTCATTTCCTCTTAAAAATACCACATACCTATAATAATTTCCATATTTATTTCAAATAATTGCTATCTCATAGCAATATTGCACAAAAACTACACCTGGAAATTGAGACTATAAAAAATTTTTATGGGGTTATGCAACCCATTAATTTGTTTTTTTACAGGTACACAGGCTATAATAAAGTCATCAAAAGAAACGTGTACGGCCGATACTTTTCAGGAGAAAAATAAGACGGAAAATAGAGACAGAAGAAATACAAAGCGAAAAAATGCGAAACAAAAAAAGCAAACACGTGAAAGGAGAGTACAGAAATGTCTCACACAACTATCACATTGCTGTTTCTTGTGTTCACCATCATTAGTTTCATCCTCGAAAAAATTCCACTTGGGCTCACTGCTTCCATCTGTGCGATTGGATTGACGATCACCGGAGTTTTGGATGTATCTACAACGTTTTCACAGTACGTAAACAGCAACGTAATCCTCTGCGTCGGAATGTTCGTAGTAGGACAGGCACTATTTGAAACAGGAATGGCAAATAAAATCGGAGGTCTGGTTACCAAATTTGCCAGAACAGAAAAAACACTGATCATCGCGATCATGGTCATCGTAGGCGTGATGTCAGGATTCTTATCCAACACAGGTACAGCAGCAGTGCTGATCCCCGTAGTCTGTGGAATCGCCGATGAATCTGGCTATTCAAGAAGCCGCCTTCTGATGCCGCTGGTATTTGCAGCAGCACTTGGCGGAAATCTTTCCATCATCGGCGCACCAGGAAACCTGATGGGAGTCAATGCACTCCAGGAAATGGGACTTTCCATAAGCTTCTTCATGTATGCACCAGTTGGAATTCCGATGCTGATCGTTGGAATCCTCTACTTCATTTTCATCGGATACAAGTTCCTTCCGGATGGAAAAGGCGTCGCAGGGGCAGCAGTGGAAGAACAGAAAGATTTCAGTGATGTTCCAAAATGGAAACAGATCGTTTCATTAGTAGTTCTGGTTCTTGTAATCCTTGCAATGATCTTCGAGGAAGTGATCGGAATCAGCATTCAGCTTTCCGCATGCATCGGTGCAATTGTTCTGGTAGTGACAGGAGTTCTTTCTGAAAAAGAAGCGCTGGCTTCCATCGACCTGAAGGTTGTACTTCTTTTCGGCGGATCGCTGACACTGGCAAAAGCACTGGACACAACTGGTGCCGGAGAACTGATTGCAGACAAGATCGTTGGACTTCTTGGTGCAGATCCGAACCCGATCGTACTTCTTCTGGTAATCTTCATTGTAACCTGTGCACTGACAAACTTTATGTCAAACACAGCAACTACCGCATTGATGATTCCAATTGCAGTCTCCCTTGCAAACAACCTTGGAGCAGATCCAAGAGCAGTGGTTATCGCGACTGTAATCGCAGGCTCCTGTGCATATGCAACACCGATTGGAATGCCTGCAAACACCATGGTAGTAGGACTTGGAGGATATAAATTCAAGGATTACGTGAAATCAGGCTTGCCGCTGATTCTGGTATCCTTTGTGATCTGTATGATCTTACTGCCGATCCTTTTCCCGTTCTATCCGTAAGAGATGAGGAAATAAAGCAGGAACTATACTGCTTTAGATAAATAATAACCAAAAATCAAATGCCAAAAATATCAACCATTTAATAATCAGGAGGTAAATCATGACTAAAGAAAATGGAGTTAAAGTATTAACAGACATGGTAGCAGATTTTGTTGCCCATATTGGAAAAAAATTACCGGATGACGTAGTAGCAAAGCTGGAAGAGCTTGGTTCCCAGGAAAGCGCAGCACTTCCAAAGGTACTTTATGAGACAATGACCAAGAACCAGGGACTGGCTGTAGAGCTGAACCGTCCGAGCTGCCAGGATACAGGAGTTCTTCAGTTCTGGCTGAAATGCGGAACAAATTTCCCTTACATCAATGAACTGGAAGCACTTCTCAAAGAAGCAGTTGTACAGGCTACTTTCGCAGCGCCTTTAAGACACAACTCAGTAGAGACCTTCGATGAGTACAACACAAAGAGAAACGTTGGAAAAGGAACTCCGACTGTATGGTGGGATATCGTTCCGAACAGTGATAAATGTGAGATTTACGCATACATGGCAGGCGGCGGATGTACTCTTCCGGGAAAAGCAATGGTACTTATGCCAGGCGCAGGCTATGAGGGCGTTACTGATTTCGTTCTGGACCAGATGACAACATATGGACTGAATGCTTGTCCTCCGCTTCTTGTTGGCGTAGGTGTAGGAACCTCTGTAGAGACCGCAGCCCTTAACTCCAAGAAAGCCCTGATGCGTCCGATCGGTTCTCACAATGACAACGCAAACGCAGCAAAAATGGAAAAGCTTCTGGAAGACGGAATCAACGCGATTGGCCTTGGACCGCAGGGAATGGGCGGAAAATATTCTGTAATGGGAGTAAACATTGAGAACACAGCTCGTCATCCATCCACAATCGGTGTTGCAGTAAACGTAGGCTGCTGGTCACACCGCCGTGGTCACCTTATTGTAAATTCTGACCTTACAGTAACCTGTGATACACATTCCACATGGAAATTCAACGCATAATCGGAGGGAAAAATCATGATCGAAATCAGAGGAGATAAAAAAGTTCTTATTACACCAATCAGTGCAGAAGACCTGGCTGATATCAAAATCGGCGATATTGTTTGGCTGGACGGAGATCTGATGACCTGCCGTGACGTAGCTCACCGCCGTCTGGTTGAGTATGGAAGAGAGCTTCCATATGACATCAAAGACAAAGCAATTTTCCATGCGGGTCCTATTGTCCGCAAGATTGAGGGAACAGAGGATAATTACGAAATGGTTTCTGTTGGACCGACAACCTCCATGCGTATGGAGAAATTCGAGTATGAATTTACCAAATTAACAGGCGTAAGAGTGATCGTAGGAAAAGGCGGAATGGGCCCGAACACAGAGCGCGCATGTAAGGAATTTGGTGCAATCCACTGCGTATTCCCGGCTGGCTGTGCAGTAGTAGCTGCAACAGAGGTTGAGAAGATTGTAGAGCATCACTGGGATGAGCTTGGAATGCCGGAGACTTTATGGTGCAACAAGGTAAAAGAATTTGGTCCGCTGATCGTATCCATCGATGCACAGGGACGCAACCTGTTCGAAGAGAACAAGGTAATTTTCAACGAGAGAAAAGAAGCTGCAAAGCAGGCTATCTATCCGGAAGTTAAATTTATCAAATAAAAAGCTTACACAAAATAAAGGAGGAGAAAGGCAATGCCAATGACAGCCCCGGGAAAGTTTGACAGTAATGGAGCATGGGACGGATTTCGCGGAGAAATCTGGCAGGAAGAAATCAATGTCCGTGACTTTATCCAGAAAAACTACACACCATATGATGGTGACGAGTCATTTCTGACAGGTCCTACATCCAGAACAGAAAAGTTATGGAACCATGTTCAGAAGCTTCAGAAGGAAGAGCGCGAGAAAGGCGGCGTGCTGGAATGTGAAACAGAAGTGGTTTCCGGACTTACCGCATATGGTCCTGGCTATATCAGTGAGGATATGAAGGATCTGGAACAGATTGTAGGTCTTCAGACAGACAAGCCGCTGAAACGTGCATTTATGCCTTACGGTGGAATCCGTATGGCAGTGCAGGCAGCAGAAACATGTATGATGATGTAATCCGTATGCACTTGGACATGAGGATGAGGAGCGCAAGAATAACCTGGTTCAGATTCTGGACGGATATTTTGCACAGGATGCCCATCACCTGAATGTAAACGTATTTGGCACAGAGAAATTGATCGATGCAATGGAGCATCCGGAAAAAGAGGAGTATCAGAATTTTACCATCCGTGTTTCCGGTTATGCTGTGAAGTTTATTTCCTTAACAAAGAAACAGCAGCTTGATGTTATTGCACGTACCTGCCATAAGACACTGTAGGAATCAGGCTGGGGTCAAAAAAACCAGCTGATAACGGCATAGTCAGGAGTGCTGCGAATGGGACCACAGGAAATGCTGGACAGAGCTGAAGTGAAAAACAAGTGGCAGCTTACGCCGCTGAAAAACTTCAAATCGCCCCGTCTGACAGAACGTATGTGGCGTACAGCTCTGGTAGTGTTGATTACTTCTGTTATTTATGAATATCCTTTGGGAGGGCGAAATCCCTGTTTTGCACTGATCGGTGCAGTGTACGGGGTGGGAAGCCAGTTTGAGGAGGGCTTCCACAATGGAATTAACCGGGTGATCGGAACTCTTGTAGGCGGTCTTCTGGTAATTCCCTTTCATAGGCTGTATACCAGTCAGCCTTTTGGAATACCTGACTGGATATGGCTTGTAACAGGGCTTTGTCTTGTACTCTGGTGCAATTTTGCACTGGGTGCAGATTCTGCAATTCAGCCTGGAATCGTCATTTATTTCGTTGTTATGTTTACAGTCGGAAAAGAAAGGGTTTTTCTATACACAATCGCAAGAACCGTACCATGAGGGAAAAAGAACGTGAAAACTTTGGTACGGATGATGATAAAAATTTCTCCGCTATCGTTTCAAAAATAAAAGATAAACACCTCTAACGTATTGATTAAAGGGTAAGATGAAAAAGGAAAGCAGTCGGCAGGTCACAACCCTATACAGGGCCTGGCGGCTGTTTTTTGTGTCCCGTAGAAGCGGCTTTCTTGTATAAGGGTATGTACGAAATTCGGATAAGGTGATATAGTAAGAAAAAGTATGTTTTCGAAAAAATTATGATGAATTTATCAGGGCGTGAAAAACACAAAGGGGGAACAGCATGGATATTTTAGTTGTGATCGATATGCAGAATGATTTTATAGACGGGGCGCTTGGCACGCCAGAGGCGGAAGCAATTGTGCCCAATGTGGTAGACAGAGTGAAGAATTTCAATGGACTTGTTCTGGCTACAAGGGATACACATGGCGGAGATTACCTGCAGACCCAGGAGGGCAGAAAGCTCCCGGTGGAGCATTGCATCCGGGGAACCTATGGCTGGGAAATCCGCGAGGAGATCGCGGAACTTCTGGAGTCCGGTCCCATTGACAAGCCTACTTTCGGCAGTGAAACTCTTGGAAAAGTTCTGAAGGAGTTCAATAAATCAGAAGCCATCGACAGCATTACACTGGTGGGACTTTGCACCGACATCTGCGTCATCTCCAATGCTATGCTGCTCAAAGCATTTCTTCCAGAGGTGCCGATCATTGTAGATTCCCTCTGCTGCGCAGGAGTAACCCCGGAAAGCCACGAGAGAGCACTGGAAGCCATGAAGGCCTGCCAGATCGAGGTAATTTAAATTTAATTGGCGGATTGCGGACAGGAATAAAATTGGGTATACTTTTTTATAAATGACAGATGGAGGAGGTGTTTGTATGAAGAAAAGGTTTTGCACTACAGGAACATGTATTCCGGAAAAGAATTATATGGTAGATATCAGTGGCAGAATTGACCGGATTATCAGTGAATACATTGAAAACGGGCAGTATTTTACCATAAATCGTGCAAGACAATATGGAAAAACAACCACACTCTATTTGCTTGAAAAAAGATTAAGGGAGAATTATATTGTATTGAGTCTGAGCTTTGAATCTGCGGATGAATATTTTCAGTCACTTTCCAGTCTGGCAGAAGGTCTTATGCTGGATATAGGCGATTGTTTGAAAGAACAAAATGCGGATGAGAAAATAGTAGAAGAATGGTATCAGCCTATTTTGGAAAAATTTCCCTTGCGCTCGTTGGGAGCAAAGATCAGTTCCCTGTGTAAAGCGTGCGGTCAGCCAGTGATCCTTATGATCGATGAGGTGGACAAAAGCTCAGATAATCAGATCTTTTTATCATTTCTTGGGCTTCTTCGCGAAAAGTATCTTCGTATGCAGCAGGGAAAAGATCAGACTTTCCAGTCGGTTGTTTTGGCAGGCGTATATGATATAAAGACTTTGAAGGTGAAAATACATCCTGAAGAAGAGTCAAAATATAACAGTCCATGGAATATTGCAGTAGATTTTGATATAAGTATGGACTTTTCCATCCAGGATATTAGAGCTATGCTGCTGGAATATGAGAGTGATTTTAAAACTGGAATGGATATAGAGCAGGTAAGTGAATTTTTGTACAATTATACTTCCGGTTATCCATATCTGGTGTCACGGCTTTGTCAGCTAGTGGATGAAAGAGTTTCGGGAAGTGAGCTTTTTCCTACTAAGAAGGAAGGCTGGAGTAAGGATGGGCTTCTTACGGCGGTGAAGATGCTGTTGGGAGAAAAGAACACACTATTTGACGATATGGTGAAAAAGCTGTCAGATTATCCGAAATTGAAGGAAATGCTCCAAAGTATTTTGTTTGGCGGAGTAAGTTTCCCATTTAAGATTGAAAATCCATTAGTTAATCTGGGAGTGACTTTTGGATTTTTAAAAGATAGGAATGGGCTTACTGCAGTATCCAATCGAATTTTTGAAACACAATTATATGATTTGTTTTTGGCGGAAATGGCGATTAACAGTGAATTGTATAAGGATGCCGGGATAGAACGTAATCGATTTATTGTGTCCGGAATGCTTCCGATGGATCTGGTGATGGAAAAATTTTGTGAGCATTATGAAGAAATATATGCAGAAAACGATCAAAAATTTATAGAGGAAAATGGAAGAAAACTTTTCTTACTTTATTTAAAACCTATTATAAATGGAACGGGAAATTATTATATTGAGGCCAGAACCAGGGATAGCAGAAGGACGGATGTAATCGTTGATTATAAGGGAAAACGCTTTATAATTGAATTGAAAATCTGGAGGGGAAACGAATATAATACCCGTGGAGAGCAGCAGCTTTTTGAATATTTGGAATTTTATAAGATGGAAAAAGGATATTTGCTGAGCTTTAATTTTAATAAGTCTAAAAAGACCGGAATCCGGGAAATCAGTTATGAGGGGAAACGAATTTTGGAAGTGGTTGTTTAGTAAAATAATCGCGGATTCTGCCAATTTCATTGACAAATGCAAAATATTATATTAAACTCAGTTTGCATGATTTTAGTATAAAAATTTAATAAAGAAACCATTTTGGTGCCTGCCACGTTTTTGTAAAACGCGGCGGAGTAAACGGGAAACAGGTGAGAATCCTGTGCTATGCCGTAGCTGTAACAGTCGAGTATGCTTTTATATCCACTGAGTAATCGGGAAGGGAAAGCAGTATGATGACGCTGGAGCCAGAATACCGGCCGGAATGAAGAACTTTTGCTGCGAGTCACAGTATAGAGGTTGCGTGTAATAGAAATATTATGCCGTTAAGCCGCTGTGTCTTCAGCGGCTTTTATTATTGAAAAAACAGAGAGGACAAAGGTAAATGGCTGAATTACTGAAGGATATTCAGACATACTGGGACATGAGAGCTGGCGGATTTTCTGATGCCAGTATGGAAGAGCGAAAGACAGAACCGGGAAAGCACTGGGAAAATATTTTCCGCAATTCTCTGGAAGAAGGGTGCACGGTACTGGACGATGGCTGCGGTGCCGGATTTTTTACCACCTTGTTAGCGTCTATGGGATATCAGGTAACTGCCGTGGACTACAGCCCCAAAATGCTGGAAGAAGTCAGAAAAAATCTGGATGCGGAAAATCTGAAGGCGGATCTTAAGCAGATGGATGTACAGAATCTGGAATTTCCGGACAACAGCTTCGATGCAGTGGTGTCAAGAAATGTATTCTGGAATCTGGAGCATGCGGATAAAGCCTATGAGGAAGTAAGCCGGGTTCTGAAAAAAGGCGGAATTCTGATTCTGGAAGATGGAAATTACTACCGCCATTATTTCAGCGAGAAATATGAAAAGATGTACCAGGAATTTCAGAAGCTGTACGGTGACGAAGAGAATCAGGGCTGTCACGCACGCCATAACAAAGAAAATGTAGATTTCCATATTATGGAAGAAATTGCGAAAAAACTGCCCATGAGCCAGGTTGACCGCCCGGCATGGGATTTTGGTAAACTGGTAGACCTGGGATTTCGCAAAATACAGGTAGAAGTTTCTGGCAGTCCGCTGCCAATGAGCTTTTGCATTGTAGCACAGAAAGGCTGAAAAAGTGAAAAAAGAAATTTGTAAGCGACTAGTTTCACTTGTAATTATCCTGTTTGGACTTTCCATTATGACCTTTGGACTTACATATATTCTGCCATCCAATCCGGCAGAGCAGCTGGCGGAATCCATGGGTGCTGGTCATGACAGAGAAGTAATTGCAAAGATTGAAGAAAAATATGGATTAAACAAATCCTTCGGCGAACAGTATATAAGCTGGCTGAAGGGAGCTTTACACGGTGATTTCGGAATGTCGGTAAAGTATGCACAGCCGGTCTCCCAGGTGCTTGGAAGAAAGCTTCCCAATACCATTAAGCTGGCAGTTGCTTCTTTTATTCTGATGCTTCTGATTTCTTTTCCGCTGGGAATTTTATCAGCAGTGTATAAGGATAAGGCAGCAGATTATATTATCCGGTTTATGTCCTTCCTTGGAATTTCACTGCCAAGCTTCTGGGGCGGTATGATGCTGATCTATCTGCTGGCAGTCAATCTGCACTGGCTTCCGGTTGGCGGATCAGATTCCTTCAAAAGCCTGATCATGCCAGCCATCACCTTATCATTAAGCATGAGCGCATATTATATAAGGCGAATCCGGGCGGTAATGGTAGAGCAGATGAACGAAGAATACATCAATGGCTGTCAGGCCAGAGGCGTGGGAAGATTCCGCACCATCTTTTTCCATGTGCTTCCCAACTCCTTGCTTACAGTAGTAACCATGCTGGGAATGTCCTTCGGCGGCCTGCTTGGAGGAACCATGATCGTGGAAACGGTTTTCAGCTGGAATGGAATTGGAAGTGCGGCTGTGGCTGCTATTTCCGGAAGAGATTATCAGCTGATCCAGGGATATGTTATGTGGATGGGATGCATTTACGTTCTGGTAAATCTTTTGGTGGACATTTCATATCAGTGGCTTGATCCAAGAATCAGGAGAGGAGCCGTACAGCATGAAGAGTAAGAAAAAAATATGGATCCGTTTTGGAATTTCGGCAGCATTTGCAGTGATTTTCCTATTGTTTGCGTTGTTTGCCGGGAAATTTGCTCCATACGATCCTCTTGAAACACACTATACCGATTTATTGAAAGCACCTTGCAAACAGTATCTTCTGGGAACAGACCAGATGGGAAGAGATATTTTTTCTAGAATCCTCTATGGAGGAAAAACTTCTCTTCTGATTGCCTTTGCAGTGACTGCGATTATTTCAGTTGTGGGAATTCTGGTGGGAACAGCAGCCGGTTTCTGGGGCGGCGCGTTTGATGCAGTGTTGATGCGTCTTTCCGATATGCTCATGGCTTTTCCAGGATCAATTTTCACAATTGCACTGGTTAGCTTCCTGGGAACAGGACTTCCCAATCTGATCCTTGCAATGACCCTCACTGGATGGACTTATTACGCGAGAATCAGCCGTTCCCTGGTTCTTTCCATAAAGAACAATACCTACATAGAACAGGCCAGACTGGGCGGAGCCAACAATTTCCGCATTATGACAGGTTACATTATCCCAAATGTTATGCCTTCCCTTCTGGTAAATATCACCCAGGATATTGGAAGCAAGCTTCTGACGATTGCAGGACTTTCCCTGTTAGGACTTGGCTCTCAGCCGCCTACGCCGGAATGGGGCTACATGCTTTCAGAAGGAAAAGATTATATGTATTCAGCGCCCTGGATGCTTATGGCACCGGGAATGGTAATTTTGATAAATGTTATTATATTCAACTTATTGGGAGACTGTATTCAGGATCTGATGAATCCCAAAGGAAAAAAATAATGATGTTTACTTTCCGCCCCAGAGGTTGGAAGGATGAACATAGATAAAGTAAACATGCACATAACAACAGGAGGAGAAAAAACAAAATGAAAAAACGGTTAATGTCTTTATTATTTGCAGGAGTTATGGCTTGCAGCGTAATGGGAAGCGGTGTTACAACATTTGCTGCTGACAACGACAGCCACATCAATCTGGCACTTTTCACTTACATTGAAGGTATGGATCCGGCAACAGACTGGTGCGGATGGAACCTTACCCGCTGCGGTGTTGGTGAGACACTTGTAACTGTAAACGAAAACATGGAGATTGTTGGACAGTTAGCAGATGAGTGGGAGCAGACAGATGACACAACCTATCGTTTCCATATTCGCCAGGGCGTAAAATTCAGCAATGGTACAGAGTTAACACCTGAAATCGTAAAAGATTCCATTCAGAGATCTATCGACAACAACTCCCGTGGAGGAGACCTTAAAATCGCAAGCATCGATGTTGACGGAGAATATGTAGTATTTACAACTGACGGAGAGTACAGCGCATTTGTAGCACAGCTTACAGAGCCTATGACTGTTATCGTTGACACCACTGCTGACACCAGCAACTATGACACAATGCCGATCTGCACAGGTCCGTACGCAGTATCTGAGTATGTATCTGAGGAGAAAATCGAGCTTGTTGCAAACGAGAATTACTGGGACGGAGCACCGGAGATCAAGAGCATCACTGTAAAGAATATCGGAAGCGATACAAAGGCAGATGCAATGCTTTCCGGAGATATCGACCTTGCACAGGGACCGGATGCTACTTCCCTCAGCCGTGTTGAGAACAATGATGATATCAACATCGTAAAAGTAACCGGTACCAGAGAGAACGACTTCGAGTTAAACTGCCGCGAAGGAAATCCTCTTTCCGATAAGAACCTTCGTCTTGCATTATCCTATGCAGTAGACCGTGACGTTGTTGCACAGGTTGCAGGAAACGGATATTCTTCTCCAATCGGAACTGCATTCCCGCCGTCTGTTGGTTATGATTCTGACAAAGTAACTGCACAGACCTATGACCTTGATAAAGCAAAAGAGTGCCTTGAGGCAGCTGGATACAGCGATACAGACGGAGATGGAATCGTAGATAAGGACGGAGAGAATCTTTCCCTTACAATTTCTATTTCCAACGGTTCCTCCACTGCAGTCAGCGAGACTCTGCAGGATATGTGGAAACAGATCGGTGTAGACGTTCAGATCGAGATGCTTGAGAACGTAAGCGACAAGCGTGCAGCTGGTGATTTCGATATGCTGGTATCCCCGAACTGGCAGACTGTAAATGCTGGTGACGGACAGAAATATCTGATGAACCGCTGGTCTGATGGCGGAAGCGACAACTACAGCGGATATCACAGCGATGAGTTCCAGGCAGTTCTGGACAAGCTGGATGCTGCATTTACCCAGGAAGACCGTGTAAGCGCATTCGTAGAAGCACAGCAAGTTCTTGCTGATGACGCTCCGGCAATCTGGATGTATGCAAATGAGAATGTAACTCTGGTAAACAGCAAAATCGAGAATGTAACTGTATTCCCGATTGACTATTATCTTGTAACAAATAAGTGGACACTTGCTGAATAATTATGGATATTCTGAACATTGAGAACTGTACGATCAGCTACCAGGGGCAAAAGGCCGCTGTAGACGATGTTTCCCTTTCCATCGGAGAGAAGGAGATTGTCAGCATTGTAGGTGAAAGCGGCAGCGGAAAAACAACTTTAATTCGCGCGATTCTGGGAATCCTGCCTCCTGGAGGCAAGGTAACAGACGGAAAGATTTTATTTCAGGGAAAAAACATTCTGGAATTGGATGAACGCTCCCTACAGAAAATCCGTGGAACGGAAATTGCAATGATTTTCCAGGATGTTGGAGCTTCCCTGGATCCTATCCGTATCGTGGATTCTCAGTATCGGGAGTCAATTCTGGTTCATCGCAAAATGCCGAAGGAGGAGTGCCGCGGACTGGAGAAAAAGATGCTGACAAAGATGCATCTGACAGATCCGGAACGTGTGCTTGGCTCTTATCCCTTTGAGCTTTCTGGCGGAATGAAGCAGCGCGTGGGAATTGCCATGTCAATGACTGCAAGGCCCAAGCTGCTGCTTGCAGATGAGCCCACTTCTGCTTTGGATGTAACGATCCAGGCAGAGGTTGTAAGAGAAATGAAAAAGCTTCGTGAGCAGTATCAGGCAGCGATCATTCTTGTAACCCACAACATGGGAGTTGCTTCCTACATTTCAGATAAGATTGGAGTTATGTGTCAGGGAAAACTGGTGGAGTTCGGAAAGCGGGATGATGTGATTTTCCATCCGAAGCATGAATACACCAGAAGTCTTTTGGCAGCAGTGCCAAGGCTGGAGGGAAAACGATTTGCAAAGTAATGAGATTCTTCTGGAAGTGATGGATCTGAACAAAACATTTCCGGTAAAAAAAGAAAAACTGTATGCAGTAAATCATGTTAGTTTTTCCCTTCAGAAGGGCGAATGCCTGGGAATCGTAGGAGAGAGCGGCTGCGGGAAAAGTACCCTGGCCAGAATGATCGCCGGGATCACTCCGACTTCCGATGGAAAGGTTTTGCTGGAGGGAAAAGATTATATCGGATTGAAAGGCGGCGAGAAAAGGCGTTTTCGCCGCAATATCCAGATGGTATTCCAGGATCCTTTAAGTTCATTTAGTCCAAGAATGAAGGTGGGAACCTATCTTATGGAAGCCAGGCGGAACTTCGATGGGATCAGCAAAGCAGAAGGTCTGAAAGAAGTGGGCAGACTGCTTCAGGAGGTTGGACTTCCAGAAGAATTCGTCAGCCGCTATCCTCATGAGCTTTCCGGCGGTCAGCTGCAGAGAGTGGCAATTGCCCGTGCGATTTCCATTCAGCCCAAGCTTCTGATCTGTGATGAGGCAACAGGGGCGCTGGATGTCTCCATACAGAATCAGATTGCGCAGCTGCTGGTAAAGCTTGTAGAGGAAAAGAACATTGGCTGTCTGTTTATCGGCCATGATCTGGCTCTGGTAAGGAGCGTAAGCCAGCGGATCGCAGTGATGTATCTTGGCAGGATCGTGGAGCTTCTGGAAAGCGAAACCCTTGGTGAGAAGGCTATGCATCCGTATACAAAAATGTTGCTGGGTTCTATTTTTGATGTGTACTGTGATCAGAATGAAGAGATTGCAGCGCCAAAGGGCGAACCTCCCAGCCCTCTGAAAATCCGGAAGGGCTGTGCCTTTGCAGAGCGATGCAGTTGGTGTTCAGAGAAGTGTAAGGAAAACGTACCGCCTCTGCAGGAAGTAGAACCGGGACATAAGGTGGCTTGTTTTCAGTTCACGGAATAAGAAATAATATTCAGGTGTTTTTAGAAAAAGGTTGTTCGAGAGCGTATCGAACAACCTTTTTTATGCCTTGCAGTGCAAGCTTCTGATGGATAAGAAATCAGGTGTATTTCTTTAAAGCCACGACCGCAACAATTTAGTGCCGTTTAGAACCTGCTCGAGAAGGTACAGGGCACCCTGGCAGCCAACGTATGTTTTGGGAATTACGTGAATGTATCCGGAGCCGGGATTGGCTGTTTCAATTCCGAAAATGTTATTGCTGTAGGTATTTAATTCCACAATAGTGTTTGCGCCGGCCAGGAGAAGCACATTATTGACAGCTGCAATATCCTGTTCCAGGGCATCTTCACAGTGAAGCTCCTGAAGCTTTTCCCGGATCAGATTTTCTGTATGGCACTGGGTGTAAAGAGGATGGATCGCCTTTGGTTTAATGCCAAGATAACCGGAAAGGAAATCTACATACCCACAGAGGACAGAAGGTTCTCCTTCTGCTGCATAACGAAGATCTTTGGGGAAACCGCTGCTTCCCATGCAATGTGCAATGTAGTAGAAAGCCCGGGCGCGGTTTTCTTCAATGTCATCTAATGCGGCGGTGCAGTCTGTGCCCAGCAGTTCTGAAATTTCCCGGACAAATTTCTCTGTAAGATCAAAGCCGATGGGCATGCCTCCTGTTTCGTAAACCGGTGCATTAAAATGAGTGCGAAGGTACTCGGCTGTTTTTTTGCACCGTTCCGGACAGAGAATAATATTAGCATCTGCTTCCCCAATGGTACGGAAATCGGAGACCGGGCAGTTGATGCCAACTGCTGTATGAACTTCAATGCCGCACAGTTTTAATAGTCTGGTGATTTCTTTAAGGCCGCCTTCCGGAAATTTCTCATGGGAGTCAAAGCCGAAAAGATTTACACGGGGAGTGGCGGTATCTTTGTTCCCAGATGAAGTCCGGTCGCATAAAAGCTCCATCAGGCGAACAGTGGTCTCATCATAGCCAATCATGGAATTCTCTGAAAAGGCAGGAGATTCAATGAAAAGGTGGGGAATCTGAAATTCACTGCTGATCTCATCAAGCTCTGGTTCTAAGGCTTCTCCCAGAAGAGAAGTGCCGGGTGTCTGGATCACAGTAAAAAGGTCGTATTTTCTTTCCGCAAAAAAATCATTCAGCGCACGGTGCAGCTGTTCCCCGGTTCCGAAAATGTAGTCTGTGTAGCGCAGATTGGTTGCCGGAGTGCGGGCGCTTCCCACACAGTACTGGCTGCGCAGCAGGTGGTCATCCATGGCGTCCTCCAGCTGAAGTTCCCCGCGAAGACTCCACAGGTCAGATCTTCGCACTACAGAATCTACGCCGCTGAAGGTGTAGTAAGTTTTGCAGCCAATAGGACCATTCAGGATTACAAGGTTGTTTCGGATTCCTTCACAGGCGGAGATGGCACCTGTGATGTGATCAGCGACAGAGTTTCTCAAATATTGATTTGTCATGCTTCCACCTTCCTTCTAAAGAGTTTTCAAACAGCTGGCTCCACCGCAGGGCGCATTCGGTTCCTGCGAAGAAGCCGGAACCAACGTCCCGGGACAGATTTGCTGTGAAGATATCAGCCGGAATACAGGCCTGGGCAATGGAATGATTGAGTATGATAAGGTCCGGCTTCTTCTCTGCTATGGATTTTTTCAGGGATTCCAGATTTCCATCCCAGTCCTTTGAGAACTGGTGTCTCCAGTCCATAGTTCTGTCCTCCTTGCTGCCGATGAGGATGGAGTCTACTACATTCCAGTCAAGATCGCGGGACAGCTCAAAGATCCAGTCGATAATTTTGTTGTTCAGGAAAAAGAGTACTTTTTTATTTTTATACAAAGGCTTCAGTGCATCAATCTGGTTGCGGTACTGAAGCTGTTTTTCTGCGATTACCTGCTCTGCTTCTGCAGTTTTGCCATAAAGTCTTCCTACCATGCGCAGCCAGTCAGCGGTTTCCGAAAAGCCTCTGGGAAGTTCCCCGTCCAGAAATTTGCAGCCATATTTCTCTTCAAATATGTTCTGCAGCTGATGGCCCAGCTCATCATAACGGGCCATAATGGAATAAGGTGCTTTCTTAAACTGGCGAATGTTTTCCATGAACTCAGCGCAGAGAAAACGGCAGTTGATGCGGATGCCCATTTTTTCCAGCATGTCCTGAAGATCCATAAAGTTCTTGTCGGTCTGGGAGGAGATGGTGGGTTCATAGACAATGTTGATGCAGTCTGGTTCTGGTGTCACATCAGAATCCACAGCTTCCAGGGCCAGGGTTTTGTAGCAGAGAGCCATGCCGTCATTGTAGTCTCCGGCTTCGATTCCGTCGGTGTGGATGATATACATATTCACTCCAAGAGTTTTCAGTTCTTTTTGAAGAGGAACCAGGTCATCTCCGCTTAATCCAGGAATGCAGGCGGTAACAGCGATGATATTGCGGATCCCCCGCGCTGCCATTTCCAGTGCTTTCTGCCGGGCATGGTCTATGCCGCCATATACAGCATCATTTACTGTGATATCCGTGTTTTCGAATTGTCTTGGGACAAAGGCGGGATAGAGGATTCCACGTTCATATAAGCCTCTCCTGGCGTAGCTGCTGAAGCCATTGATGGCATACCAGGTGCAGCTTTTGGGGGCATGGCCGAGAACGGCGGCATCTTTTATGTGGATGGCAAGGTCAACTGCGCCCCGGTAGGCACAGCCGTATAAAGGAACACGGCTGAACGGGTCAGACAGTGCCCGCTTCTTGGTTCCGGAAGGCGCAGCTGGTGTTGGGGGAATCACAACTGCAGGCTTCTTTTCCTGGACAGGTGCTGTGGCCTGGGAAGGGGTGTCGCCGCGCATAAATAATTCCATCTGCTCTTCGGATAATGGCTGAGCAGGATAAAGCCTGGGCTGGTTTAAAAGCTTCCCTGCAAGTTCGAGGAAAATCTTGGCTTCTGTGCTGTCTGGATCCTTTTCTACAAGAGTCATGGCTTCTTTTTCTGCCTGGGCAAAGCTGCTGCTTCTGGGGATGCGGGCAAGAATGGGAAGGTGCACAGCCTGTGCGAAATCTTCTACCCGTTTGCTTTCGTCGCCTACGCCGCGGCTGTTGTAGATGATTCCGGCAATCTGGCTGCCATTTGGATTCAGGTTTTTGATTCCGCAGAGAATGTTATTGGCGGCATAAATTGCCATAGATTCTCCGCTGGTTACAAGAAAAACGGCATTGGCATACTGTCTGCGGACAGGAACGGCAAAGCCGCCGCAGACAACATCACCAAGCACATCATATACGATCTGGTCATAATGCTCCATGGCGTGGAACTGGTTGAGAAAATCAAAAGCGGTCAGGATTCCGCGTCCGGCACAGCCCATTCCAGGTCTGGGACCTCCTGCTTCCACGCAGCCAGTGTCCAGAAATCCTGTCATTAACACATCATCCAGCTTTTGTTCGTCTTCAGGGGTATTTAAAAGATAGTCCAGAATGGTGACAACCTTTCTGCCGTGGTGCAGAAGACGCGTGGAATCGTGTTTGGGATCGCAGCCGATCTGGAGTACTTTGCTGCCGCAGGCCGCCAGGGCAGCACTCAGATTGGCGCTCATGGTGGATTTCCCGATTCCGCCTTTTCCGTAAACTGCAATTTGCATGATGTTCCTCCTCTGTGTATTTTTACTGTGTATAAGGATATCATATAGGGGTGGCGGATACAATGTCTGCATGGGAGAAAAAGGCGTTTTTTCCAGAGCTGCGGCACATTTTCTGGCATGGAAATATTCTTATAAAACCAGTTGAACTTAAAGGTCAACAGTTGTAAAATTTATTTATAAAACTGACCTGGACAGCTTTCTGACATCAGAAAAAAAGCCATGATGTTAGAAGGCTGTTTTTATATTTTGTTTTGGAAAGAAGATGGTGGAAAATGAGGGTGAAAGGGTTATGAGGAAGCGAGTAATGGCGCTGGTCTGGGGGATTTTGCTGGTGCTGATGACGGCTTGCGAGACGTTTGCAGCGGCTGTGCCGCAGGAAGATACGCCGGAGTATAAGATTGGATTTTATGCGTTTGACTGCTATCATATGTAGGATGAGGACGGGAGACGTTCCGGTTACGGTTATGAGATGATGCAGGATGTTTCCAAATATCTGCAGTGCACGTTTTCTTATGTAGGCTATGACAAGACCGCAAAGGAATGCGAGGAAATGCTGCGAAGCGGAGACATTGACATTTATACTGCAGCAAGGAAAACGGAGGAAAGAGAAACGGAATTTGCTTTTTCCAAGCATCCGGCGATTACAGCGACCACATGCATGAACGTGAAGGTGGGCAACACGATGTAGTGGCCGGTGACTATTCTACCTACAATGGCCTGCGCATCGGTCTTCTGGCACGGCATACCTATAACGACAGCTTCAAGGAATTTGCCAAAGAAAAAGGCTTTGACTGTGAGATTATTTATTATGAAACTCCTACAGAGCTTACCGATGCACTGATCAATGATGAGGTGGATGCGCTGGTAAACAGCTACATCCGCATTCTGGAAGATGAGAGTGTGATAGAGAACTTCGGACAGACCCCATATTACATAATGGCCCGCAGGGAAGACCAGGATTTGATCGACCAGATCGACAATGCCATTGACTGCATGAACCGGGAAACACCGAACTGGAGAGCGGAACTGTACAACAAATATTACGGTTCCCAGAATCAGAATACGGAGTTCACAGATGAGGAGACGAAGCTTCTTGCAGAGCTTCAGGAGTCCGGTGACGTGGATGTCTGGATGGATGTGGACGGCAGCTACGATAAGGAAGGAACCTTTGCGTACAAAACCACAGATCCTTATCTGACCACAACCGTATCGGTTCTTAGAAAGCGTGGCTCCTCCAGTAAATTCCAGAAGCTGGCAATGGTAAGCAACAATATTTCCATCAGACAGATTATCTCCGAGATGTGGCCGGAGGTAGAAGTTATAACCCTGGAAAACAATGAAGACTGTGTTGAAGCAGTTACAACAGGCAATGTGGACGGTGCGCTGCTTATGAGCTACACAGCCCAGGAACTGGCGAGAAATGATGTACAGAATCGTTTAAGCGTAGATATTGTTCCAGGTGCCGCCCTGAGCATGGAAATGGGAGTCAATGCCAGGGATGATTACCACTTTTATGGACTCTGGGAAAAAGCGCTGGCAGATATTTTCCGGCAGCTTGGCGAGGAGATTGTACAGAAAAACACGGAGGCGGTAACAGAAACCAGCATAGTGGCATTCCTGTTTGATAATCCCGTTTATCTGATGGTGGTGCTCGCAGCGATTTTCCTGATTCTGTTTTTCGTTATTCTGTCAGTGCTGTCTGTGAAGAGTAAAAATAAACAGCAACGTATTGCGACAGAGCTTGCAGCAGCACTTACGTCTGCCAAAGAAGCCAATGAGGTCAAGCAGAATTTCTTTTCCAAGATGAGTCATGATATTCGGACTCCGCTGAACGTGGTTCTGAGAATGACGCAGATTGCACAGAAGTATAAGAACGACAGCGCAAGGCTGGAGCGGTCTCTGTAAAACATTACTACAGAAGGCAATTATCTGCTGACGCTGGTGAATTCCATTCTGGATATGAACCAGCTGGAATATGGATATATTGAATTTCACTTATAATACCTGGATCTTACTTGGGCTGTTTGCGGCCAGTCTGAACAGCATTGGGATCTCCTATAAGGTGGGATATTCGGTGGCGATTGCCCTTCGGTACATCCCGGATATCCAGAGGGATTATCACAGCATCAGCCAGGCACAGCAGGCACGAGGCGTGGAGCTGGGAATAAATGAGCACTTTTTTGCAAGGCTGAAGAACTCAGTGAATATCCTTCTTCCGCTGATCCTTACCAGCCTGAACAGAATCGACACCATTTCCAACGCCATGGAGCTGCGCGGCTTCGGCAAAGACAAAAAACGAACCTGGTACACCAGACGCCCCTTTGCAAGAAGGGATTTCATTGTACTGGGAATCGGCGTCCTGCTGCTGGTGATCAGTTTGACAGTGACGATAAAGTTGGGAAGATTTTATAATCCATTTGTTTGATAAGAGGGTTTTATTTTTGAAAATGGCTTCAGATCTGTCGGGAGATGGATTTGGAGCTTTTTTAATTGTAAACGGGTGGGGGAAATGATAGAATCATGGGATAGGAAGATTTATGACAAAGGAGCAAAAAGGTTATGAACTTAAAGCATATTTTTGAATCAACAGACTTCGTTCATGCAAGCGGAACGAAGGAGGAACTGCAGGTTGCAGAGTTTCTGAAGAGCCAGTGTGAGGAGCTTGGAGTGCCTGCGCATCTGGAAGGATTCCGGGTGGCAATGGGAGACATTGAAGAGGTTCATCTGCAGGCGGATGGACAGGAGATTCCATGTAAGGCTCTTAGTTGCTGCGGAAGCGGAGTGGTGGAAGGGGAGCTTTATTATATGCCGGGAATGGATCCGGTTTCCCTGGCTGGTGCAAAGGACAAAATCGTGCTGTTGGATCAGGGCGTTGGATTTTTCAGCTACCATGATCTGATGAAAGCTGGGGCGAAGGGACTTATTTTCCAGTACGGAAACGTGCATTATCCAAATACAGATATTGACCAGCGAGATCTTCGCGAGGCTGCAGTTGGGGAGGAGCGCAAGGTGCTTTGCGCTATGATCCATTCCGGCCAGGCTATGGAGCTTGTGAAAAACAAGGTGAAAAATATCCGCCTGGAAATTTTCCAGCATGAGTATGACGGGGAATCCCACAATGTAATTGCGGAGATTCCAGGAAAAAGAGAGGAATACATCGTGCTTAGTGCACATTATGATACCACCTCATTGTCTCACGGCGCTTATGATAACATGAGCGGCTGCGCGGGTCTGCTTGGAATTATGGAGCAGCTGAAGGATAAGGAACTGAACTATGGACTGCGGTTTGTATTCTGCGGCAGTGAGGAGCGCGGACTTCTGGGTTCTAAGGCGTATGTTCGCGACCATGAATCTGAACTGGAAAAAGCGGCGCTGAACATTAACCTGGATATGATCGGAACTTACCTGGGAAAATTCATTGCATGTGTTTCTGCAGAGGATAAGCTGGCGCATTATATTTCTTATATGGCAGCAGAGGTGGGATTCCCGGTAGAGGCGAAACAGGGCGTTTATTCCAGTGACTCTACTCCATTTGCGGACAAGAGTGTTCCGGCCCTTTCCTTTGCCCGTCTTGCAAGCTCCAATGTGGCACCAATCCACTGCCGCTATGATTTGATGGAAGTGATGTCTATGGAGCAGCTGCAGAAGGATATTGATTTCCTGGCGAAGTTCACAGAGCGTTTTGCCAATGCAGTTGTGTGTCCGGTTTCCAGAGAGATTCCGGAGAAAATCAAGACAGAATTGGACGAGTACCTTTTCAGAAAAAGAAAAGAGCAGTAAAAAGATGAAGTACAAGGTTATGGAAATTCAGGAAGACGTGGATTTCGGCTGTGAGGAGAGAAGTGAGGGGTCTCCGGTTATGGCAGTGGTGCTTCTTAGAGGCGAGGACGGAAGCGAAATGATGACCCGCCAGGCGGACCAGATGCTTTATGACGGGGGAATTGAGGAAGGGGATTCAGTTGTGTTTGATGAGAGATATGAGCTGGTGAAGCTGCTCTAGAGCCTTTTTCAAGCACGCTCTAGAGCTATGAAATCGGGAGGGACACTGTATGAATGGGGAAATAAAAGTTGCGGTTTGCGATGACCTGGAAGAAGACCGCCAGGTTCTTGTGAATCTGCTTTCTGAGTATACAGACAAGAACAATTTATATGTGAAAATCCAGGAATTTACTTCCGGTGAGGCATTTCTGGCTTCGGATACATCGGAGTATTCTTTGGTTTTTATGGATATCTTTATGGACGGCATCAATGGGATGGAAACTGCCAAAGCCCTGATCGTCAGGAACAGCCGGGTGCAGATTGTGTTTGAAAGCACCAGTACGGAATTTGCAGCGGAAGCTTTTGACATCGAAGCGCTCCACTACCTTGTGAAGCCTGTGAAAAAAGAAAAGCTTTTCGGAATCCTGGACCGCTTTTTCGACAGCGTTTACTCCCTGAGGACTGTGAACGTGAAAGTAGGACGGCTGGAAGAGAGCATTTATCTTTCCGACATCCTTTATGTGGAGGCCGATGGAAAACGGGCAAAAGTCCACACCAAAAAAGGCGTGATGGAGGTATCCATGTCTGTTGCAGAGCTTGAGAGGGTTTTGCCGGAAAAAGAGTTCTGCCGCCCTATCCGTTGGGCGCTGGTTTCCATGCGGGAAATTGCGGCAATGCCTACCGATGTGCTGAAATTATCGGATCAGACAGAAATTCCCATCAGCCGTTTAAAGCGCAGGGAAATACAGGAAACCTTTGCGGATTACAGCTGGCGAAGCACCAGACGCCGCATGCGGGGAAAAACAGGATAATTTTATAGTTTTTGGAAAAACATCAGGAGGAATAAGGATGGGACATCTATATTTTGTGAGACACGGGCAGACCATCTGGAATGTAGAAAATAAGATTTGCGGTGCTACAGACATTGCGCTGACAGAATTTGGTCATGAGCAGGCTGTGGAGACCGGAAGGAAGATTGCGGAAGAGGGAATTAAGGCAGATGAGATTCTGTACTCACCGCTGATTCGTGCGGCAGAAACTGCAAGATATATTTCCGAAATCACCGGAATTCCAAGAAGAGTGGAGCCAAGGCTGATTGAGCAGAATTTTGGAAAATGGGAGGGCACGCCAAGAAACGGTGCGGATTTTAAAAAGGCGAAAGAAATTTTCGCCTGCAACTATGAAGGTGGGGAATCCATGCTTCATCTGGCACAGAGAATTTATAATCTGCTGGATGAGATCAAAGCAGAGTCCGGGGAGAAGACTTATATTCTGGTGGCACATAATGGAATTGCCAGAATGGTGCAGTCCTATTTCCATGATATGACAAATGAGGAATATGCAGCATTTGGAGTAAAGAACTGCGCGGTTGTGCGTTATGATTTTGACGAATAGGAGGAAATGACAGAATGGGTAAAATTATCGATCTTTCAGCAGTTATGGAAAAAGAGGAGAAGCTGGAGCAGATTGCGGATTATATGGGAGAACTGAAGGATGAGTTTGCAGCGCTGATCCAGGAGTTTGACGAGGACGGCGCAGACCAGAGAAAATTGGATACTCTTACTGAGGCGCTGGATGCACTGGAAGACGCTTACGATATGGTAAATGAGGTTTTATAAGAAGGATAAACCCTAAGAACAAAAGGTTTCGGAGCCCTGGTATTTTAATTTTATCCATTAAATCCTAAAAACCTATTGACATAGTGGGTTAATAGTGGTAATATCCATTCAACGGATGAAAAAGCAATATGTACCACAGTTGAAAATAATATTTCGCCAGTATAAAAACTGCAGTTTTGGCAGATACGGCAGGGCAGCCGGGAAAGGAATGGATATGGCATACTATAAGGGAACACTTGGATTAATTGGAAATACTCCGCTTGTTGAGGTAACAAATATCGAAAAGGAACTTGGACTGGAAGCTACCGTTCTTGTGAAGCTGGAATACTTTAACCCGGCAGGAAGCGTTAAGGACAGAATTGCCAAGGCTATGATCGAGGATGCAGAGCAGAAGGGAATCCTGAAGGAAGGTTCCGTTATCATCGAGCCTACTTCCGGAAATACCGGAATCGGTCTTGCATCTATTGCAGCAGCTAAGGGATACAGAATCATTCTTACCATGCCGGAGACCATGAGTGTTGAGCGTAGAAACATTCTGAAAGCATACGGCGCAGAGCTGGTTCTGACCGATGGAACCAAGGGTATGAAGGGTGCCATTGCCAAGGCGAACGAGCTGGCAGCGGAGATCCCGAACAGCTTTATCCCAGGACAGTTTGTGAACCCGGCGAACCCGGCTGTACACAAAGCTACCACAGGTCCAGAGATCTGGAAAGATACTGAAGGCAAGGTTGATATTTTCATCGCAGGTGTTGGTACAGGCGGAACCCTTACCGGAACTGGTGAGTATCTGAAGGAGCAGAATCCGAATGTGAAGGTCGTAGCTCTTGAGCCTGCTACATCTCCTGTATTATCCGAGGGCAAAGCTGGCCCGCACAAGATCCAGGGAATCGGAGCCGGATTTGTTCCGGAAGTTCTGAACACCAAGATTTATGATGAAGTTTATAAAGCAGAAGCTGACGAAGCATTTGCAACAGCGAAACTTCTTGCTCACAAAGAAGGAATCCTTGTAGGAATCTCCTCCGGTGCTGCATTAAGCGCTGCAATAAATTATGCAAAGAAACCTGAGAACAAGGGCAAAGTAATCGTAGCCCTCCTCCCAGACACCGGTGACAGATATTATTCTACACCGCTGTTTACTGAGTAAATTCCGGATTGCCGCGCAGCGGTCTTAACGGAACATTATAAAAGCGAATAAACATAAGGACTGTCGTAACGGATATGTTTGAACAAAGCATTTCACCGCGGCAGTCCTTTTTGTCAACGGCGAAACAATATACTTAAACCCAACTATAACTAATCCCATTGACATACTAGGGTATTTCATAGTAACATAAACCAAATTGTTATTTCGCGCAGGGAGGAGGCCTTCCAGTGTGATAAACAGCATCAAACTTCCATAGGAGGATAATCAAATGAGTGAAGCAACTGCAACTAAAGAACAGCAGATCAAATACGAGAACCTGAAAGAATACTTACGCAGCCTTGGAAGCGTAGCCGTAGCTTTTTCAAGCGGCGTAGACTCCACCTTCCTTTTGAAAACTGCCCATGATGTACTGGGGGACAAATGTCTGGCGATTACTGCTATGTCCTGTTCTTTTCCAAAGAGAGAGCTGGAAGAAGCCAAGGCCTTTTGTGAAAAAGAAGGTATCCGTCACATCACAGTAGAGTCCGAAGAACTGGAAATCGAAGGCTTCTGCCAGAACCCGACCAACCGCTGCTACATCTGCAAGAAAGAATTATTCGAGAAAATCTGGGAGATTGCCAGAAAAGAAGGATTAAATGCAGTAGCAGAAGGCTCCAACATGGACGACAACGGCGACTACAGACCAGGACTTCAGGCTGTAGCAGAGCTTGGGGTAAAGAGTCCGCTGCGCCACAGCGAATTATATAAAGAAGACATTCGCGCCCTTTCCAAAGATCTTGGCCTTCCAACCTGGGAGAAACAGTCCTTTGCCTGTCTGTCTTCCAGATTTGTATACGGAGAGACCATCACCAAAGAAAAGCTTGGCATGGTAGACAAAGCCGAGCAGCTTCTCCTGGACCTTGGCTTCCACCAGCTGCGCGTCCGCATCCACGGCACCCTGGCCCGAATCGAAGTACTCCCGGACGAGCTCCCAAAAGTACTTGAAAACCGCGAGCAGATCGTAAAAGCCTTTAAAGAATACGGATTCACCTACGTAACCATGGATCTCCAGGGATACCGTATGGGAAGTATGAACGAGACTTTGAAGAAATAAAATTCACTTTGAAAAATATGCAAACAGGATTACAGCGTTTCATATGCGCTGCGATCCTGTTTTTTATGCCCAAATATCTATTCATGTCACAAATTGGCGAATAAACAAGGTTGTAATTGGATTCCTGAAAGGAGTATAATCTTTAAAGGTTATAATGAAAAAATAATTTGATTTTTGTAGAAGGGGTAGGTATTGAAATATGTTAAATATTTTATTTCGCGAAGACGAAAGAGAAATAAGGTAAGAACCAGTCATGGAAACAGTAATCTTTCCAAGTATGCAAAGAAAGGAATTACTTTGATTGGAGATGGTGCTGCAATAGGACCTTATATGTATGATTTAATGCTGAGCAAAGCGGAGCTGTTTTTACCGGAATGTTTTGAATGGCTGTTATTACATTCACCTGTATTTGCGGAAAACAAAGAGGTGCAGGAGCAGCTTGCTCATACATCACAAGCTTGCCGATCTTTCCCAGTATTTCACAGAAGATGAGCTGTCTAAATATGTAGATTCCTACATTCAGGAAGGCTACTTTAACCAGGATGGAGCCCTGTATCTTTTCCCTGTGGCCAAATCCACTGAGATCACTATGCTCAATAAGACCGACTGGGAGCCCTTTGCAGAGGCTGCTGGAACTACTGTAGATGAGCTTGCCACCACAGAGGGAATTGTCCAGGTGGCGCAGCGGTATTATGAGTGGACGGACGCGCAGACCCCGGATGTCCCGGCCGATGGAAAAGCCTTTTACGGCAGAGACTCTATGTCAAATTATTTTCTTATCAGCATGAAGCAGATGGGTAAGGAACTGTTTGAAGTAAAAGACGGCAAAGTAACCCTTAACACAGACAAGGAATTGGTTCGCCGTATCTGGGATAATTATTACGTGCCGTTTATGAAAGGCTATTTTGCTTCATTGGGAAAATTCCGTTCAGATGATGTGAAAACAGGAGATGTTATCGCTTATACTGGTTCTACTTCATCTGCAGTGTACTTCCCGGATTCTGTAGAGACAGAAGACAGCAGCTATCCAATTTTTCCAGAAAACCTGTTTTTATACTCCTGGAAATTTTGCAAATGGTTACAGTACCCGTAAAATTCTGGATTATTCTCTGTCTGACAAAGCAAAAGCTGATAAAGCAGTTCTGGAAGAAGCTGTTGCAGGCGGTCAGAGTAAAGAAGAGGCACTGGCGCAGTATCTCACCGATGAGAATTTCGAGAGCTGGTATGAGGAATTCTGCAATAGTTTAAATGCAGCAGCAAACTCATAACCATGAGATGTGATGGAAAGGCGGTGAGACGGACTGTGAAGCGGAATCCGTACAAGCATGGAGGACACGGTGATTGGCCTGGACAGCCACACTGTAGAGAACCGCAAGGTAGTCCTGGAAAATGACATGATCGAGCAGTGGAGCAGCGTAAATAAAGAAAGTGACGGGCTTTATGCTGCACTGGCCAGGCTCCTGGATGAACATGAGATGGATATTCAGGGATTTCTGGGTTCTGACGATGTGCAGGAGGAATATCTGGAAGCTGTTTTCTATGATATGGTAGAGGTTTTGCAGTACAATTCCACTTCCGGAATCTTCCTGGTGCTGGGAAATGATAAATCCACGGAGGAAGAATGTGAATACAATGGTTTCTGGGTGCGGGATTCTGACCCAATGACCAAAACGGCTTCTCACGCAGATCTGCAGATGGAGCGCGGAAGCAAGAAGCTTTCCCAGAGTATGTCCATTTCACTGGATACACCATGGCGTACAGATTTTCGGTTCCAGGGAAATGGAAACCGAAGTGCAGATGACTTTTTCTATCAGCCGTACGTGACTGCAGGGGATTATGTGGATGCTAATATTAACATGGCAAATCTGGGATACTGGTCCAAGCCATTTATTCTGGAAGACGAACGCCTGAAAGAAATGACTCTTTCTTCCATTGCACTGAACCTGTTTGACAGGGAAGGAAATACTTCGGTAGTGCTGGATATCCTGGCGTTGAAACTGCAGCAGCTTCTTCTGACCGGGGAAACAATGGAAAACGAGCCGCTGATCCATCCTTTTGCCAATGGGAACCAGGATCTTGTATTCCATATGGCAGACAATGGACAGCACTCTGGAAGTATTGTATTTCGCCAGATTGACACGGCTGTTCTTGAGAAAAAAGAGGAACGCAAGTGTCTGGAAGAGATCAGCGCCATTATCCAGAACCGCATAAATCTGGAGCGTCACGACCTTTCTGCAAAAGCCAAATTGGATTTCCTTGCCCGTATGTCACACGAGATCCGAACGCCAATGAATGGAATCATCGGTATGACGGAGATTGCCCTGAAGGAAGGTCAGACTGAGGCACAGAGAATGGATTGCCTGAAAAAAATCCAGCACTCTTCCGCATATCTTCTTGGCCTGATCAACGACATTCTGGATATGTCCAAAATTGAAAGCGGAAAGATGCGTCAGGTGGAGGAAAAATGCAACCTTCTGGAACTGGTTCAGGGGCTGCAGCCGCTGCTGGAATCCAAGATCAAAGAGAAGCAGCTTCAGCTTTAACATCAGGCTGCGCCCGGTAAGCCCGGATGAGAGAAAGGAAGCTGTGCCGGAAAAGGCCCTTCTTTTCCCGGGAAAACGGATTCTGGTAGCAGAGGACAATGATCTGAATATGGAGATCATCTGCACCATTCTGGAAGAGTACCAGATTATCACCGAGCAGGCTGCCAACGGCAAGGAGGCTGTTCAGTGCATGGAACATTCAGAACCTGGGCGAGCTGTTGGGGCGTTTCCTGATATCCGTTGTAAGCCCAGGAGAAATAAACATTATACAGAGCACCTGCAAAGGCGGACAGCCGGTAATACTGGCTGGCATCCTGGCAGGTGCTTTTCCATTTCCAGATAATGTATCTGGTAAGGTATTCCAGAAAAATATTGCCGAAGCCGCAGTGGATAAGACCGTCAAAAAAGTCCCGGTACTGGTACCAATATTCGAAGCAGTGGATCATGTGGGCGCGGTCATAGTAGATTCCCTGCAGATTCTGCTTGCGGTCCTCTTCCTGATATTTCTGCAGAATGTCTTTCAAATGGGAAGAAAACACTTCCTCTTTGGTGGAGAAATTCCGGTAAAACGCCATTCGGGAAACGCCTGCCAGCTGGGTAAGCTCCGTTATGGTAATGGTGGACAGCGGCTTTTCTTTAATCAGGGTGAGAAGGGCATTTACGATTTTCTCACGGGTCTGCTGGTTGGGTGTGTTTTTTGAAGATTTCTGTTTTTCCATGGTGAAGCTCCTGTTAAAAATAAATCTGTAGTACGGATGCAAAAAACAGCTTGTGTTACAAAGAGTAACGTTTTTAATAAGGGTTAGTATAACGTGAATTTGCGGGTGAGGCAAGGAGATTTTTGCGTGTTCTGGAGCAGTGGGAACTAAAAAATGTACATCTTGCGCAATAAAATGACAGTTTATGATAACCCCGTCTTTTTCAGGCGGGGTTGTGCTATAGTAAACTCAGAAAAATGGAGTGAAACAGAAACAACAGAAAGGGAGATTTTACAGGAAATGAAGTATCAGAATATTATAGAGAACATGACCCTGAAAGAAAAAGCCGCGTTCCTTAGCGGAAAAAGCGAGTGGCAGACAAGGGAATTTCCAAGACTGGACATTCCGGCAATCTTCTGTTCAGACGGACCAAACGGTGTGCGTAAGCAGGCTGGCGCAGGAGACCACCTGGGAATCAACCCGTCCGTTCCGGCAACCTGTTTTCCAACAGCAGCAACCATGGCAAACAGCTGGGATGAAGAACTGGAGCAGAAGGTAGGAGTTGCACTTGGAGAAGAGTCCATGGAAGAGGAAGTAAACGTTCTTCTCGGACCGGGACTGAACATTAAAAGAAATCCTCTTTGCGGACGTAATTTCGAGTATTTTTCCGAGGATCCTTATCTTTCCGGAAAAATGGCGGCAGCATTTATCCGCGGCGTACAGAGCACTGGTGCAGCAGCGTGTGCAAAACATTTCGCAGTAAACAGCCAGGAGCTTCGCCGTATGGCTATGAATGCGGTTGTAGATGAGCGAACACTTCGTGAGATTTACCTTACAGGCTTTGAAATTGCCATTAAAGAGGGCAATGCTAAAACCGTAATGAGCAGCTACAACGAGGTAAACGGCGTTTATGCCAACGAGAATGAGCATCTTCTGAAGGATATTCTCCGTGACGAGTGGGGGTTTGACGGCTCTGTTATCACAGACTGGGGCGCGTCCAACGATCATTCCCTTGGTGTGAAAAACGGTTCCACTCTGGAAATGCCTACCCCAGGTCTTGACGCAGCAAGAGAGCTGATTGCAAGCGTAGAGAGCGGAAAGATCAGCGAGAAGGATATTGACGAGCGTGTAGATGAGCTTCTTGATCTGGTACTTACTACAACAGAGAATGCAAAGCATTACAAAAAAGCGGCAGACAAAAAAGCATTGCATGAAGAGCATCATAAGCTGGCACGCCGGGCATGTGAGGAAAGTGCTGTTCTTCTGAAAAATGAAGGCGGAATCCTTCCAGTTGGGGAGAAGGTTCAGGCAGCCGTGATCGGTGATTTCGCATTCGAGCCAAGATACCAGGGTGCCGGTTCCTCCATGGTAAACTCCACAAAAGTGGATTCCATTAAGGACATGCTGGAGTCCAGCGGAATTTCCGTAACCGGAATCGTTCACGGATATCAGCGTGACGGCAAGGAAGACGAAGCCATGAAAAAAGAGGCTGTGGATCTTGCACGCCGTTCCGATGTGGTCCTGTTCTTCTTCGGACTGAATGAGAAGAGCGAGACAGAAGGTCTTGACCGTAAGCACCTTCGCATTCCTCAGAACCAGATTAACCTGATCCAGGAGCTTGCAAAAGCAAACGCCAACATGATCGGTATTATCAGTGCTGGCTCGGTCATTGAAATGCCATGGCATCACCATTTCAAGGCGCTGCTTCACACAGCACTGATGGGACAGGCTGGTGCAGGCGCGGTTCTGGACATTCTTTCCGGTAAGATCAATCCGTCCGGAAAGCTGGCAGAAACCTATATCAAGAAATATGAAGATACTCCTTCCTACAATTATTATCCGTCTCAGGAGCGCAATTCTGAGTACAGAGAGGGAATCTATGTAGGATACCGTTATTTTGACACTGCAGGAGTTCCGGTAAATTATCCATTTGGATATGGACTTTCCTATACTACCTTCGAGTATGAAAATCTGCAGGTAAAACCGGATGGCGTTACCTTTACTATCCGCAACACTGGAAAATACGACGGTGCAGAAATCGCACAGCTTTATGTAGGACTTCCGGGAGCAAAGGTTTTCCGTCCGGTAAAAGAGCTGAAGGGCTTCACAAAAGTGTTCTTAAAGACTGGCGAAGAGAAGACCGTTACCATTAAATTCGATGACAAAACATTCCGCTACTGGAATATGAAAACAAACAAATGGGAAGTGGAAGGCGGCGTTTACAGCATTATGATCGGTGCAAGCTGCGCAGATATCCGTCTTCAGAATGCACTTGCTATTATCGGAACCACTGAGATAATGCCATATTATACCAATCGCGTTGCTTCTTATATGGACGGAAAAATCCAGAAGGTTGGAAACGAAGAATTCGAGACCATTCTGGGACATTCCATTCCAGACGGAAGCTGGAGCGGAGAGCTTGGCATGAACGATGCCCTCTGCCAGATGTATTATGCAAAGAGCGGAATTGCCCGTTTCATCTGCAAGAAGCTGGGCGAAAAACTGAAGAAGAGCGAAGCTGCCGGAGTTCCGGATCTGAATACTCTGTTCCAGTACAACATGCCTTTCCGTGCCATCGCGAAGATGACAGGCGGCATGGTTTCCATGGAAATGGTGGAAGGTCTTGTAAGAGTAGTAAACGGCCACTTCAGCGGACTTGGAAAAGTGATCAGCGGATTTTTCAGAAACCAGAAGCTGAACAAGCAGTATGAGAAAGACCTGGAAGAGCAGAAATAAGAAATCATACAGACAGAAAAATAAAGAATAAGGAGTATTATCATGGGAAAAATCAAACAGTTAATCGCAGACCATCCGAATATCTGGGAGTTCATTAAATTCAACGTATTATCAAACTGCGCAACCATCACAAACTTTATCATTATGTGGCTGTGCACAGGCTTTATCTTCAAAAGCTTTGCAAACACACCATTTAAATTCCTGGTGTTCAACTACGCAGACAACATTAAGTCCAACCTTGGATTATGCGGATTCTTAAGCTTTTTGGTTGCGACTGCAGCAGCACAGACCGTAAACTTTTTCGTACAGAAGAACCTGGTTTTCAAATCTAATGCAGCGTTTGAAAAAGCAGTTCCGAAATACATTATACTTGCTGTTGTGCTAGTACTTGTTTCCGCAGCACTTCCGGCTTACAGCCAGAGCTTTTTCATTAACATCGGAATTTCCGAAGCACTTGCACCAACTCTTGCAAACGTGCTGAACATTCTGGTTCAGGTAGTTCTCAGCTACCCAACCATGAAATTCTGGATCATGCCAAACAAGTAAAAATTGGTTGCTATTCTTGCCCGATATAGTGACAGGCCAAAACCCGGATTGCCTTGCAGTCCGGGTTTTTAAATGGTAAGATAAAACAGGATTTAACAAATTAAACACATTTTTCCCACAAAGAGAACACAAATTGTCTCTATACTGTGAACTATCAAATGAAAGAGGTAATTGTTCAGTACCTTCACAATTACCGCTCCGCGATGCACAGAAATCATGCAAAGCATGATTTCGCGCCGCAATTCTCGGGTTTTCTGTGAACTACGTTCACAAAAAACACCTCGCGGAATAGTAACTGCAGAATAGTTACTGAAAGAAAACATAACAGAGTTTCTAAAGGAGGCTTTTATCATGAAGAATAGAAATGAAGAATTAAAGAGAAAACTGAAAAAGGCAGCAAGCATTAGTCTTTGCGCAGTACTGGCAGGTGGTCTTGCAGCAGGAACATATACAGGAGTGAACTATCTGACAGGTTATGAGCAGAGCGTACAGGCAGCTAGCAAGGAGCAGATTACATTACTGAAATCCGACAAGGAATCAGATGATTCCGATTCCAAGGAAGAAAGTACAGCAAAGGGAAGCCTGGATGTATCTGATATTGTAGAAGAGACAATGCCAAGTATTGTTTCCATTACAACTAAATCTGTAGAAGAGGTTCAGAGCTACTATGGAATGTTTGGTCAGTACGGTGCTTATTCTCCTGAGCAGAGAGAGGTTCAGGGAAGCGGTTCCGGTATCATCATTGGTAAGAATGATACAGAGCTTCTGATTGCGACCAACTACCATGTAGTAGATGGTGCAGAGACATTATCCGTTGGTTTCTGCGACAGTACAGCATGCGAAGCTAAGGTAAAAGGTTATGACAGCGAGAAAGACCTTGCAGTTGTTGCAGTTTCCCTGGACGATATTGACAGCGACACAATGGATGCAATTTCCATCGCAACAATTGGTAATTCAGATAACCTGAAGGTTGGTGAGCAGGTTGTTGCAATCGGTAATGCCCTTGGTTATGGCCAGTCCGTAACAACCGGTATTGTAAGTGCTAAAAACCGTCAGCTGAATTCTGATGATACGGTTGGTGATTATGACAGCGACAGCAATTCCGCTACCAATCTGATCCAGACAGATGCAGCAATCAATCCTGGCAACAGCGGCGGTGCTCTTCTGAACATGAACGGTGAGGTTGTTGGTATCAACTCTGCAAAGCTTGCTTCCACAGAGGTTGAGGGTATTGGTTATGCAATCGCAATTTCTGATGTAACAGATACTATTGAGAGTCTGATGAATGAGGAGACCAGAGATAAGGTTGAGGATCACGGTGTTCTTGGAATCACAGTTCAGACTGTTGACAGTGCGGTAACGGAAGCTTACGGTGTTCCGGAAGGCGTGCTGGTAAGAGAGGTTACTGAGGGCGGTGCAGCAGATGATGCTGGTATCGAAGCAAGATCCATCATTACCAAGTTCGCAGGCAAGACCGTAACTACCAAAGAACAGCTGGTTGATTTCCTTTCCTACTACGAGCCAGGCGAGGATGTTGAGCTTACCATTGAAGTTCCAGACGGAAAAGAATACAAAGAAGAGACTGTTACCGTAACTCTTGGCAAGAGCGAGGATACACAGAATGCAGACTCCAAGGATTCCCAGAATCAGGATGGTGCAACCGATGAGGACGGAAATCTCTTAGAAGACTGGCAGAACAATGAAGGCGGTGCCGGACTTCAGTATGGCGAAGGCTGGAACTAAAGAACAAAAATAAAATACAGTTTGAATTTGGAATTCAAGACTGATTCCGGGTTTGGATTTGAAACTGCAGAGACTCATCTATAACAGGTGGGTCTCTTTTTTTTGCGCCTTTTGCGCTCAAAGAATCCATTGCATATCCTGACGTAAAACGGTATAATTATTGAATCACGTAATGTAGAAAAGTGTAGAAAAGAGTCGATTTGATGAACAAAGAAATTTCTCTGGTTTTTGATATAGATGACACGCTGTACAGCCAGATGGAACCGTTGCTTACGGCGTGTGAATTTAGTCTTGGAAGAGCGCTGCTGGATCCGGAGCTGTTTTACCGGATCTTTGGGAAAAGAAGCGCGGAAATGTTTCTGTTCAGCGAGAGCGGACAGGTTTCTATCCACGAGTCCAGGCTGTACAGAATTGAGAACACCATGAAGGATATGGGTATCCCTTTTACCCGGGAACAGGCGGAAGTTTTTCAGGCAAGATATAAAGAAAATCAGTCTCATCTTCATGTGTCCGATATCCTTGCGGGAATGTTAGATACATGCCAGGAAGCCGGCGTGAAAATGGGGGTGATCACCAACGGCCCTTTTGCCCACCAGGTGCAGAAGTTTCATACATTGGGACTGGACAAATGGTTTACAGAGGATCAGCTGATCGTATCCGCTGGCGTAGGCGTAGCTAAGCCTGATGTGCAGATTTTCCGGATAGCAGAAGAGAAGTGGGGAATGAATCCTGCCAATACCTATATGGTGGGAGACTCTCTGGAGAATGATATTACGGGGGCCAAAAATGCCGGCTGGAAAACCATCTGGATGAATCACCACAGATATACAGTATCACCTGGTATGGCAGAACCGGATTACATCGCATATACAGAAGAAGAACTAAGAAAATTAGTAGAAAAATTAATCTGAATTCTATTTTTGCGTGTATGTTAGGCGAACTAAAGATAGACAAATAACGTTTGGTTGATTATAATAAACATATTAGTAAATTAGATGATGCCATCTGATTTGCAGCTGGCGCTGACCGTATAGCCCGGTAGTGACTGTGGCTGTGCGGTCATTTTTTTGCATCACAGGCTTCACGATGAAGAGGAAGATAAAATATGGATTCAGATTACAAAATTACAATGGAACAGGCAGAAACAGAAATGGCCTGTTATCGTAAAATTTTTAGTGAAGTGCGGCTTCTTGATAAGGAAGCCCTGGAGTCACTGAAGAAAGAGAGAGAAAGCACTTCTGATAACATCGGAAATGATGTACAGCAGCTGGCCCATCAGTGCAGCGGATGCGTAGCAATGGATGCACTGATGGGAAAGAAAGAATTATCCAAGCTGGAATTCATTGGCGATGATATTTACCAGATTATGGTCAAGTACCTGGAGATTGACGGCAAGCCATATGTTATGGAGCTGCTTAAATGTATGGATAAGAATTCTCTGATCGCCCAGGGAGGCAGAGAGCGTCTGATCCGCAATCTTACAGGATATAATGAACGGCTGTACAGTGATGTGCTGACCAAGGTTTATAACAGACGCTATTTCGAAGAAGAACTGAAGAACCAGAAGGGTCCTGCCGGAATTGCAATGATCGATCTGGACGACTTCAAGCTGCATAATGATACATATGGACACAAGGCAGGCGATATGGCCCTTGCCACAGTAACCCAGGTGATCTCCAGATACATTCGTAAGACCGATATTCTGGTTCGTTACGGCGGGGATGAATTTCTTCTGATCATTCCCAATGTGAAAGAGGCAGAGTTTACCCACAGACTGCAGGAGATTCTGGACAGGATCCATGCAGCTACCATACCGGGATATGCCAGAATCCAGCTCTCTGTAAGCATTGGAGGTACCATTGCCAGTGCGGATGAGACCATTGAAAGTGTTGTGGGAAGAGCGGACCGCTTTATGTATCAGGCGAAGACACATAAGAACCTGGTAGTGACAGAGACGAATGAAATAAGAAATCAGGATGAGGACGGTACAGAGGTTGACCGTAATGAGCTGAAGCAGCAGATTCTGATCGTAGATGATTCTGAATTGAACCGTGAAATACTAGCGGAGATCCTGCACCCTGATTTTAAGACTATGGAGGCCTGCAGCGGGGAGGAGTGTCTGTCAATGCTGCGGCAGTATGGCGCAGGAATCTCGCTGGTATTGCTGGACATTGTTATGCCTGGTATGGACGGTTTCGCAGTTCTGGATGAAATGAACCGAGATCACTGGCTGGAAGATATTCCGGTCATTATGATCTCCAGTGAAGAGACAGAATCATATATACGCCGTGCTTACGAAATGGGAGTCTCTGACTATATCAGCCGTCCATTTGATTCCAAGGTTGTTTATCGGCGTGTATATAATACCATTAAATTATACGTAAAACAGAGGCACCTAATCACACTTGTAACGGATCAAATTCGGGAAAAAGAAAAAAATAGTCAGATTCTGGTAGATATTCTCAGCCATATCGTAGAATTTCGTAATGGAGAGAGCGGACTTCACGTTCAGCACATCAAGACGCTCACCGGACTTTTACTGGAGAGACTTGTGCAGAAGACGGATAAATACCATCTGCAGTGGTCGGATCAGTACATGATCACAGTGGCATCTGCCCTTCATGATATCGGCAAGGTGGGAATCGACGAGAAGATCCTGAACAAACCGGGCAGACTGACCAAAGAAGAGTTTGAGGAGATGAAGAAGCATACTCTGATCGGAGCCTCCATGCTGAAGAGCCTTGGCGTATACCAGGACGAGGAGCTTGTGAAGGTTGCTTATCAGATCTGCAGATGGCATCATGAGCGCTACGATGGAAAAGGCTATCCGGATGGACTGAAGGGCGAAGAGATCCCCATTTCCGCCCAGGTAGTTTCTGTAGCGGACGTATATGACGCACTGACAAGCGAGCGTGTATACAAGAAAGCCTTTACCCATGAGAATGCAATGGAGATGATCCTTGCCGGAGAATGCGGAACCTTCAACCCGCTTCTTCTGGAGTGTCTGAAGGATATTGCAGGAAATATTCCGGTAGAGATGGCGAAAGCCGCTGAGCAGCCCACCTATTCCCAGGGAAGCCATGCAGGGAAGCTGCTTGAGAGCATATAAAAAAATACGGGATTTTGAATAAAGGGAGGTACGCTCTGCTTTATGAAAAAGAAAATTCTTACATTAGCGGCAGTGGTAACACTGCCGTTTATTCTTCTGGTAATGTATCTGCTTGCTTCCATGGCAAGCTACAGCAACACATATTCGGAGATTGTAAGCAACATGACAGTTGCCAACAATTATAACCTGAATTTCAAAGAGGAAATGGATGAAAGCCTTTATAAACTGGTAGTTGGCTATGTGACGCTGGATAACATTGAGTCGGACAAAAGCCTGAAGAATCCATATGTCCTGATCGAGGAACTGCGCAGTGAGTTTACCAGACTTACGGCAATCACTACAGAATCAGAAAGTAAGCTGTGGCTGGAGAGTCTTTTGCGAAACATCAATGCTCTGGAAAAAAGAGTGGATGATATTGTGGACAGCATCGATGCCGGAGGCCGGTACAGTGAGAATATCGAGATGCTGGATAACAATATCTATATTCTTACAGAGCTGATCCAGGATGACATCCAGTATTACATTTACTATCAGACCCGGTACATGGAAAAGGTTACAGACACCCTGCAAAAACAGATTGGACGCTTTATGGTGGTGTGCAGCATTCTGATCGCGGTGCTGATTGCAGTAGTGGCTGTCAGTGCGGTGATGATCGTTTCCGGAATCCTTCAGCCCATCCGGCAGTTGAATTCCGTGACGGAGAAAATTGCCCAGGGAGATTTCAATGCCAGGGCACAGGTGAATTCTGACGATGAAGTTGCGGAACTTGCGGTGAGCTTTAATAAGATGGCGGGAAATATGCAGTCCCTGATCGACAAGGTGAAGGAAGATGAGCGCAAAATGCGAAAGGCAGACCTGCGCCTCCTCCAAGAGCAGATCCAGCCGCATTTCCTTTACAACACACTCGACACCATTGTGTGGCTGATCGAATCCAATGAGCCAGACGAAGCAGTGACAATGGTTGTTACCTTGTCGGACTTTTTCCGTGAGATTCTCAGCAAAGGAAAGGAGTTTATTTCCATTAAGGAAGAGGAGAAGCACATCAGCAGCTATCTGCAGATCCAGGAAATGCGTTACCGGGATATTCTGGAATATGACATTCAGCTGGATCAGGTAATTTATAAATATCAGATCCTGAAGCTGACACTTCAGCCGGTAGTGGAGAATGCGCTTTATCATGGAATCAAATATAAGCGTGCCAAGGGATGCATTCACATTCACGGGGAAAAAGAGGGGGATATTATCCGCCTGACTGTCCGGGATGACGGCGTGGGTATGGATGAGGAAGAACTTGCGCAGCTTCGCCAGCAGATCGAGAAGCCTTGTCAGGAGACGGAGAAGGGCTTTGGGCTGGCAAATGTAAATGAGCGTATCCATATGTATTTCGGTTATGAGTACGGCATGAAGATTGAGTCTGAAAAGGGCAAAGGAACTACGGTGGAGATTGTGATTCCTGCTATTCTGGAAGCCTCGGCAGAGAATGCCGCAAATGTACAGCCACAGCAGGAGGGGGCACGCTTATGAGACAGTTTATAAAGAAAAACATCTGGGCTGTGGCGCCGGTTGTATTTGTGCTGGTAGCGCTGGTTCTTCTTGGAAGCCCTTTTGGAAGCGGCAATGTGCAGGAAACTCCTGCAGAGGATGACAACTTAATCGTAGTGGGCGTTTCCCAGGTAGGAAGTGAATCCGTGTGGAGAACCGCACACACCCAGTCTGTTCAGGATGCTTTTACCAGAGCCAATGGCTATCTGCTGATTTTTGACAATGCCAGACAGAAACAGGCCAACCAGATCAAGGCAATCCGAAGCTTTATCTCCCAGCAGGTGGACTACATTGTGCTTTCGCCCATTGAGGAAACCGGTTGGGACACTGTGCTTCAGGAGGCGAAGGATGCAGGGATTCCGGTGATCCTTATGGACCGTACTGTGGAGGTAGCGGATGATTCCCTCTATACCACATGGGTAGGCTCTGACTTTATCCGGGAAGGACAGGATGCGGGATACTGGCTGGAGGATTACCTGAAAGAACAGGGAAGAGATGAGGATGAAATAAACATTGTGGTTTTGCAGGGAACCAAAGGGGCAACTGCTACCATTGGAAGAACCAGAGGGTTCAATGAGACTGCAAAGATCCAGCATAACTGGAATATTCTGGAACAGGTAGACGGAGAATTTACCACAGCCAAAGGCAAAGAAGAGATGGCAAGGCTTCTGGAGAAATATGAGGATATTGATGTGGTGGTGTCCCAGAATGATGACATGACGTTCGGAGCCCTGGAGGCTATTCATGCTGCTGGCAAAACAACTGGCGTAAACGGCGATATCACAGTGATTTCCTTTGACGCGGTAGATGCTGGAGTGGAACTGGTAAGAAACGGTGAAATCAACATTGACGTCCAGTGTAATCCGGACCAGGGAAAATATGTGGAACAGGTTATAAAGGATATGGAAGCAGGTAAAGAAGTAGAAAAAGCGTATTATGTTCCGGAACGGGTATATACGCAGGAGAATGCAGGGGAGGATGAAGATGCTGCTGAAGGTATTTCTGGTTGAAGATGAGACTGTGATCCGGGAAGGTCTGCGTGACAGGATTCCCTGGGATCAGTTTGGATATCGCTTTGTGGGGGAAGCTGCTGACGGAGAGATGGCGCTGCCTCTAATCCGAAAAACAAGGCCGGATGTGCTGATTACAGACATTAAGATGCCTTTTATGGATGGGATTTCTTTAAGCAAAATTGTAAGCAAGGAATTTCCGCGGATGAAGATCATCATTGTCAGCGGATACGATGATTTCGAATACGCAAGACAGGCGATAGAGGTAGGAGTGGATCAGTATCTGCTGAAGCCGGTAACCAGGATGAAACTGAAAACCGTTCTTCTTGAATTGAAGGATAAGATCGAACAAGACCAGGAACAGGAGGATTACCGCACCCAGTTTCAGAATGAGATCCAGGAGTACGAGCAGTTTTCCAGACGCCGTTTTATGGAGAAAATTTTGGAAGGGGAACTTTCCGTTAAGGAGATTTACGACGAGGCAGACCGCCAGTCCATTGAGATTACCGCAGCAGGGTACAATCTTCTATTCTTATATCTTCAGGAGAAAAATAAGGACAAGATGGAAGGCTTCCTGAAAAAACAGGACGAAGTGCTTCACTATTTTCTGCGCTATCCGCAGTATCTGCTTTTCCGCTGGAATGTAAACAGCTATGGCGTTCTGGTGAAAGGAGAAATGTCCCAACTGGAAGAGCTGACCGGGAACTGTGTGGAATATATGGAAAGAACCTGCGGAGACCAGGATCAGCTGGAGTGGTATGTGGCTGTGGGAAAACCAGTCGAAAGGCTGAGTCTGCTTTCCCAGTGCTATCAGAGTGTGAACCACTATTTTGCATACCGCTTTATGGTGCCAGGGCTGCATGTTCTTACGGAAAAGACTTTGGAGAATTATGTAAACTCACAGGGAGAGAACCGGCTGGATGGAGTAGATTCTTCTCAGCTGAATCCGGAAGTCATAAAGGATTTCCTTACCAAGGGAACCAGCTGCGAAATCCAGGATTTTGTCCAGGGGTATTTAAGCGGTATGAGCAAGGCTCTGGAATCCAGAATGTTCCGGGATTACGTAGTGCTTCACATTCGTTTTACGACTATCATGTATCTGGAATCTCTTGGCGTTGCCAAGGAAGAATATGTGGGCCGGATTGATGAGAAATATGAGGAAACATGCCTGAAAGCTTCCCAGGTGGCGGAGTATTGTACGGATATGCTTCAGGCAGCAGTGGACATCCGGGATGAGAGAAGTGAATCCCAGGGGACCAGTGCCATGAGAAAGGTCCTGGATTACATTGATGAGAACTGCTGCAGGGAGAGCATTTCCCTGAACGAGGTTGCGTCAGCTGTAAATATGAGTGCCAATTATTTCAGTGCTATTTTCAGTCAGAAGATGCAGAAGACGTTTGTGGAATATCTGACTGGAAAAAGAATGGAGCGGGCGAAGAAGCTCCTGCGCGAAACGGATAAGTCATCCGGGGAGATTGCGCAGGAGGTGGGCTATAAGGATCCTCATTATTTCAGCTATGTGTTTAAGAAAAATATGGGCTGCAGTCCAAGGGAATACAGAAGCAAGGGCAGCGCATAATCGTTTTTATTTGGGCGGCAGCAGCTGCAATGGGACTTCCTGTGAAGAGACAGGGAGTCCTTTTAATTTGTCTGCAATCATCCGGGCAGCCATCTGGGCGGGCTCATGGGTTGGACTGGTCAAAGTGGCGGCGCGCAAAAGCCCGGAAGCGGTGAGATAACTGGTATTGAAGGCCGACAATGCCAGTTGGGAGATGCTGCCAGAGGGCTGTGTTTCCATAAATGGAGCAGAGGAAGAGAGGGAAAGCTTTTCCCACAACAGCCAGGCAATAAAGTCATCTTCGCAGACGATTGCAGTACAGTCAGCAGTGAGTTTTTCCAGGAATTTCTGCAGAAAACGGATATCCCGATTCTGCCTGAAATCATCCAGATCTTCTGTGGTAAACCATCCAAGGTTTCGGTCCGGAACCAAGAGCCCCTGATTTTCCATGGCGTTCAGAAAGCCCTGGCAGTGCTGATGTCCCCGCAGGTCATCCATCTGGAAAATGCCTGCAATGCAGGTATGGCCTTTGGCAGCCAGATCCTGTACCAGCAGGCTGGCTCCGTAATCCGGATTGCCGGAAAGAACCGGAACCTGTGAAAGGCCAGGGTAGGCACAGCCCAGGAAAAAGACGGCAGTTCCCTTTTGAAGAAGCATCTGATAAAGCTCGGTGTTGAGAGTGGGCAGCGCGCTTTTTACAGGTTCTGCAAGAATGGCACGAAGAGGATTTTTCAGGAGAAACTGGAGAATCTGCCGTTCCTGATCCTGATGACCGTAGGTGGGGAAAACTTTGCAGGTATAGCCGTAGGCTGCCAGGGCTGTGCGAAGGTTATTTACAAAAGCGGGGTATTGGTACTGCTGTTCATCTGGGATTAGGACACCGATCACGTTGCGGGATTCCTGGTCGGAAAGTCCGGTAATATAGGAGCCGCTGCCCTTTATCCGGCGGATTTCCTGAGATTCCTCCAGGACTGCCAGTGCAGCCCGCACGGTCTGGCGGCTGACCCGATAGCGGGCGCATAATTCCTGTTCTGCGGGCAGCCTGTTCCTTCCATTTTGAATATATTCCTGAATCAAGTCCCGCAGCTGTTCGGTGAGCCATTTATATTTGATTGCCATAGGTTCCTCCTGAATAGATGTGCCGTTTTTCCGGCAGCGTTCTTATAAATGAAAAAATTATTTACTGTGTTAAAAAAATCTCATAATTTTTCCTACCGTAAAAAATTATAAATAGAAAATTTCCTGGTTTTTTACCAAAGAAAATCTTACTTTCTTTTCGGGAAGTTAAACTTTTTTATACGTTGTTGGACAGTTTGCCGCAGTGAAAAACGGGGAAAAAAGAGGAATATTTCTGGGATATCTTAAGAAAACAAACGTTTTTCCTATATAATCCGTAAAAAATTCCACCTTTTGCAGGTTAGGAATCATTATAATACAAATCTGTATTTATTTCACTACTAAAATAACAAAATCTGTATTGGATGAACTGACGAAACTGCCAAAAACACGGAAAGTAATATTGAATTTTATGTTGATTTCAGCTAAATTATAGACATCAAGAAAAACGTAAAACCTTTAAAAAGAAAGAGAGGAACAAACACTATGAAAAGGAAATTAGCAGTTATGGCACTCGCAGCAGCAACACTCAGCATGATGGCTATGCCAGTATATGCAGATGATCTGGTAACAGTTGGATATGCACAGGTTGGACATGAGTCAGACTGGCGTACAGCAAACACCCAGAACTATCAGGATGTTTTCTCAGAAGATGCTGGATACAGCCTTGACCTTGTAGACTGCGACAATGACAATGCTGCACAGCTTGAAGCTGTTCGTACTTTCATCAGTAAAGATATGGATTATATCGTAATCGCTCCGATCCAGTCCGCTGGCTGGGACACCGTTCTTCAGGAAGCACAGGATGCCGGAATCCCGGTAATCATTGCAGACCGTGAAATCGAAGCAAGCGATGACTTATATGACGCATGGGTTGGAACAAACACCACAAACGAAGGTATCACAGCAGGAAACTGGCTGGCTGAGTATCTTGGCGATGCAGACGCTAACATCCTTGTAATCGAAGGTTCCGTAGGAGCTTCCGCAACACTTGGACGTACAGATGGATTCAATCAGGTAGCTGGCGAGCATGACAACTGGACAATCCTTGATTCCCAGTCCGGTGACTTCACACAGGCTGGCGGCCAGGAAGTTATGGAGTCCTTCATCAAATCCTACGAGGGACAGTTCAACGTAGTTATCTGCCAGAATGATAACGAAGCATACGGCGCAATGGATGCAATGGATGCAGCAGGTATCACCTATGGTGTAGACGGAGATGTAACTCTTATTTCCTTCGATGCAACACATGACGGACTTCAGTACACATTAGACGGAAAGATCAACTGTGACGTTGAGTGTAACCCAATCCAGGCTGAGACCGTTAAGGGCGTTATCGAGAAAATGCAGGCTGGCGAAGACTATGAGAAGACAACACTTGTTGAGGATCAGGCATTCGTAGCACCTGGAATCGAGAGCGAATATGCAACAACTATGACTCAGGAAGTTCTGGACGGACGTGCTTACTAATTAGAAAAGTGTGAACTTACAGGGGGAGGAAAGTCCCAGGGCGGATTTTTCCTCCCCCTTATCATTGAACAGGACTGTGGCGCAGTCCTGCTGGCAAATGAGGAGAATGAAAAAATGTTGCTCGTAACGGGAAGGGAGGAATCGCGTTGGAGGCAGGAGTAGTATTGAAAATGCAGGGAATCTGCATGACATTCCCAGGTGTAAAAGCACTGGAAGGCGTGGACCTTACATTGAAAAAAGGTGAAATCCGTGCGCTGATGGGAGAGAATGGCGCGGGTAAATCCACACTGATCAAATGCCTGACTGGCGTAAATAAATTTGAAGCCGGAGAAATCTATCTGGAAGGATTTGATCATCCCATTGTAAATAAAGATACCATGGATGCCCAGAAAAAGGGTATCTCCACTGTATATCAGGAAGTAAACCTCTGTCCGAATCTTTCAGTGGCAGAGAACCTGTACATAGGCCGTGAGCCTTTAACAAAGCTTGGCACGGTCAACCGAAAGGCCATGAACCGTCAGGCAGCAGCACTGATGAAGCAGCTGGAGCTTGACATTGATGTAACACGTAATCTTGAAGAATATTCACTGGCATTGCAGCAGATGATCGCAATTGCCCGTGCTGTAGATATGGATTGTAAAGTGCTGATCCTGGATGAGCCCACTTCTTCACTGGATGACCGTGAAGTAGAAAAGCTTTTTACCATGATGCGCAGACTGAAGGAAAAGGGTGTTGGAATCATATTCGTTACCCATTTCCTGGAGCAGGTATATGCGGTATGTGACGGAATCACAGTTCTTCGAAATGGTAAGCTGGTAGGAGAATATGACATTGCAGACCTGCCGAGAGTAAAGCTGGTAGCAGCTATGATGGGAAAAGATTTCGATGATCTGGCATCCATCAAACCGGAGACTACTGGAGATAAGAGAAAAGAGCCGATGGTTATTGAAGCCCGCGGATTAAGCCACGCTGGTACCATCAAACCGTTTGATCTTGATATTCACAAAGGAGAGGTTATCGGACTGACCGGACTTCTTGGAAGCGGACGAAGCGAGCTGGCCCGTGCCATTTACGGAGCTGACCGTGCACAGACCGGAACCCTGAAGGTAAAAGGCCAGGAAGTAAAAGTAAAGAATCCAATTGATGCTATGCATCTTGGAATGGGACTTCTCCCTGATGACCGTAAAGCAGAAGGCATTATTGCAGACCTTTCTGTAAGAGAAAATATCATTCTTGCCGTACAGGCAAAACAGGGCATTTTGAAAAAGATTCCTATGGCAAAGCAGTGTGAGATCGCAGACAAGTATATTGATCTTCTCCAGATCAAATGTGCAAGCCGTGAGACTCTGATCAAGCAGCTTTCCGGTGGAAACCAGCAGAAGGTTATCCTGGCAAGATGGCTTGCCACAAATCCAGATTTCCTGATTCTGGATGAGCCTACACGAGGTATTGATATCGGTACCAAAACAGAGATCCAGAAGCTGGTTCTGAAGCTGGCAGATGAAGGTAAGAGCCTGATCTTCATTTCTTCTGAGATTGAGGAAATGCTTCGTACCTGCAACCGTATGGCGGTTCTTCGAGACGGCCAGAAGGTTGGAGAGATTGATGAGCAGGATATGAACCAGATGAACGTAATGAAAGCAATTGCAGGAGGTGACAAGTGATGAGCAGCATAAAAAAATTAACGCAGAAACGCCTGTTCCTTCCGATTTTCAGTATGATCCTGGTTATGCTGATCAACGTAGTATATGATATTGCAACAGGCAGTGCACCCCTTGGATTCTTTATGATTTCCATTAAAAACGGTGTGCTTTACGGACGTCTCATTGACATCCTGAACCGTGGAAGTGAAATTGCAATTCTGGCAATCGGTATGACTTTGGTTGTATCAGCTTCCGGCGGTACTGATATTTCCGTTGGTTCTGTTATGAGTCTTTACGCAGGTGTCTGCTGTATGATCCTTGCAGGATATGGAAATGTAAATGTTCAGCAGTATGCACATCCGCTGCTGGTTGGTATCGGGGCAGGTCTTCTGGTAACTTTGATCTGCGGTATGTTCAACGGCTTCCTGGTTGCGTATATGAATATCCAGCCTATGGTTGCCACACTGATCCTATGGTCGGCAGGCCGTGCGGTAGGACTTCTTCTTTGCAACAGCCAGATCGTTTATGTACGTGTACCATCTTTCCAGAAGCTCGGCGGTTACTGCGGAATTATCCCCACACCGATTATTGTTGCTGCAGTTTGTGTGGCAATTGCATCTATTGTACTTCGGTACACTGCACTTGGAACTTATATCCAGAGTGTTGGTATTAACAAAAAAGCTTCCCGTATCGCAGGCTTTAATTCCTCAAAGATCATCCTGATGTGCTATGCGATCTGCGGTCTTTGTGCAGGCCTTGCAGGTATGGTTGCAACCTCCAGAATTTATTCCGCTGATACCAATAACATCGGTCTGAACATGGAGCTGGATGCTATCCTTTCCGTAGCACTTGGCGGAAACAGCCTTGGCGGCGGTAAATTTTCCCTGGCAGGTTCCATTATCGGAGCTTACACCATTCAGGCGATTACCACAACCCTGTATGCACTTGGTGTTTCCTCTGCACAGGCGCCGGTATTTAAGGCAATCGTTGTTATTATCATCGTAGTTATTCAGGCTGAGCCAGCCAAAGCATTCTTTAAAAAGCTGACAAAGAAATCCGGAAAGGAGGCAGCTCGGGCATGAAAAAGAAAAAGATAAACAGCAATAACCTGTTGCTGCTGATTACCATTGTATTGTTCTTTGTAATGTATGCTGCAGGATGTATCGTATATGCGGACAAAGGTTTTACCCGCTTCCAGACATTCCTGAATATCCTGATCAACAATGCAGGTCTGATCTGTATTACAGCAGGTATGACATGTGTTATGCTGACTGGAGGAATCGATATTTCCGTAGGTTCCCTGGTTGCCATGGACTGTATGATCCTTGCAGTTGGAATTGAGCAGTGGGGCTGGTCCAGCCCGGTGCTGATGCTTCTGATCCTTGCAATCGGTATTGTGTTTGGTATTGTTCAGGGCTTCTGTATTTCCTATCTGGAGATTCAGCCGTTTATCGTAACCATGGCAGGTATGTTCTTTGCACGAGGCATGACAGCTGTGATCTGTAAAGAGCAGGTTAGTATTGTTTCTGACAAGATCTTTACTACACTTTCCAGCTTCAAGATTTCTCTTCCATTTGGAGGATATCTGAACAAGAAAGGCATTATGCAGTATCCCTATCTTCGTGTAACAGTGGTTGTGGCGCTGATCGTAGTACTCGCTATTTATCTGATGCTGAAATATACACGTTTCGGACGCAGTATTTACGCAGTGGGCGGAAACCAGCAGTCAGCAACTTTGATGGGACTTGATGTTAAGAAAACACAGATGAAAGCTTACATACTTTCCAGCTTCCTGACTTCTATCGGAGGTATCTGCTACTGTCTGAACACAATGGCTGGTACAACCACACAGGCAACCGGACTGGAAATGGATGCCATTTCCTCCGCAGTTATCGGCGGTACCCTTCTTACCGGTGGTGTGGGAAATGTGCTTGGATCTCTGTTCGGAGTATTGATCAACGGTACTATTTCTACATTAGTTAAGACCAATGGTAAGCTGATCAGCTCCTGGTCAAACATTGTAACAGCGATTCTGCTTTGCTTCTTTATTGTGCTTCAGAGTGTGTTTGCACTGGTGAAGGAGAGAAAGAGTAAATAAGGATTAGAAGTGCGGCATGAGGCTGCATGGAAAATAAAAGAACTGCTGGACATCCCGGAATTTAATTTCCATGGATGTCCAGCAGTTCTTTTATTGGGAAAAAAATTATTCTTCCTGTCCCAGCTTCACAAAGATCGGTTCGTGCTCCATTGCCGGGATAATTTTTTCCATCATATCTTTCATGTCAATTTTCAGGCTGGAGGTGTTGATGCAGGGATGGCAGCCGATATAAGGCTCTTTCAGGAGATCCTCGTCAATAAGCAGCTGAACGTGATGCTCCTTGTCATTCATCAGACCGAGGACGCTTACAGAGCCAGGGGTGATGTCCAGGTATTTTTCCATATAAGTCTCATTTCCAAAGGAAAGTCTGGCTACGCCAAGCTGAGAGGAAACTTCCTTGGTTTTGAATTTTTTGTCTCCGGGAAGAAGGAGAAGGTAGAAGTTGGTCTCCTGGCGATTGCAGAGGAACAGGTTCTTGCAGATGACAGCGTCCAGGATTTTGTCTACATCTTTGCAGGCTTCGATGGTCATGAGAGCTTCGTGGTCGACTCTCTGATACGGTATATTCAGGGAATCCAGAAAATCATATACGCGTATTTCTTTTTCAAGCCTTCCGGTGGTATCGGAAGGACGTCCGGTTTCAAGGGTTAATTCCATAGTGATTGTGCTCCTTTTATGATAGCTGCGGCGCATAGGTGCGCTGAACAGCTGAATTTTTTGGCTGGGTTTGGGGTTATTGTAGCATGGTGCAGTTTTACTGTAAAGAAGGAGATTGGTTTGCATGATTCTTAAACTTTTCTAAATTCTTTGAAGAGTTTACCGGGAAGCAGATTATTTATGGTAAGATAGGGATATGCAACTGAAAGGAATGATTACAGAATAATCAGGAGGAGCATATCTGAATGAACAATATTACAAAGAATGCACTGGAAGAATCTTTGAAGAAATTTCTGCTGCAGAAGCCGCTGGATAAGATTACCATCAGTGACCTGACAACAGATTGCGGCATTAGCCGGATGGCGTTTTATTATCACTTTAAGGATATTTATGATCTGGTAGAGTGGGCATGCATCGAGGACGCCTCCCGGGCTTTGCAGGGGAAAAAGACCTATGACACCTGGCAGGAGGGGCTTCTTCAGATTTTTGAGGCAGTGCTGGAAAATAAGCCGTTTATTTTAAATGTATACAGGTCCGTCAGCAGAGAGAGGGTGGAGAATTATCTGTATGCCCTTACCTATGAATTGATCGAGGGCGTAGTAGAAGAACAGAGTGAGAATCTTATGGTCACAGAAGAGCAGAAGAAATTTATTGCAAACTTCTATAAATACAGCTTCGTAGGTGTCATGCTGGACTGGATCAAACGTGGAATGAAAGAATCCCCGGAAGAAATGGCAGGTTTGATTACTGTGACGATGCACGGAAATGTGGGGAATTCTTTGCGGAATATGGAGAAAAATAAATAACATACTTTACAAAATCAGGCGGATGATAAGTTTTTTGTCATCTGCCTTGTTTTGTAAATTGAGGAAAATTTATTTTCGACGTAGAATACACTCAGAAACAGGAAATACTAAGAAATAGAAAATTATAAATAGTCTGAATGAAAGGTGGTAATTTTTATGTCAAAGAAGAAACATTCCGTATTAGGTATGGCAGCACTTGCCGCAGCTGGTGCAGGAGTAGCAGTTCTGGCAAATAAGAGCCGTGAGGAGAAACAGATCACAGAAGCACACGTAGACCCGAATTACCGCAATACAGAGCGCGGCAAAAACGAGAAAAACAGCAAGGGCATTTATTATACAAACGGTAATTACGAAGCATTTGCCCGCCCGGAGAAACCGGAAGGCGTAGATGACAAGCATGCATATCTGGTAGGAAGCGGACTTGCTTCCCTGGCAGCAGCTTGTTTCCTGGTAAGAGACGCACAGATGCCGGGAGACCACATTCATATTCTGGAGGCAATGGACATTGCAGGCGGTGCATGTGACGGTATCTTCGATCCAATGAGAGGCTACGTAATGAGAGGCGGACGTGAGATGGAGAACCATTTCGAGTGCCTCTGGGATCTGTTCCACAGCATTCCGTCTCTGGAGAAACCAGGCGCATCTGTACTGGATGAGTATTACTGGCTGAACAAGCATGATCCGAACTACTCTCTTTGCCGTGCAACTGTAAATCAGGGAAAAGATGCTCATACAGACGGCAAATTCAACCTGAGCCAGAAGGGCTGCATGGAGATCATGAAGCTGTTCTTTACAAAGGATGAGGATCTTTATGACAAGACCATCGAAGATGTATTCGATGATGAGGTACTGAATTCTACATTCTGGTTATACTGGAGAACCATGTTCGCATTCGAGAACTGGCACAGCGCACTTGAGATGAAGCTTTATATCCAGAGATTCATTCACCACATTGGCGGACTTCCGGATTTCAGTGCTCTGAAATTCACTAAATACAATCAGTATGAATCTCTGATTCTTCCAATGCAGAAATATCTGGAGGCAGCAGGTGTTGATTTCCAGTTCAACACAGAGGTTACCAATGTACTTTTCGATATCCACGATGGAAAGAAAGTGGCAACAGCCATTGAGTGCAAAGTAAAAGGTGTTGAGAAGGGAATCCTTCTTACTGAAAATGACTATGTATTTGTTACCAACGGAAGCTGTACAGAGGGAACTATCTACGGTGACCAGAACCATGCTCCAAACGGAGATGCTGAGGTTCGTACAAGCGGTTGCTGGAGCCTTTGGAAAAATATTGCAAAACAGGATCCGTCCTTTGGACATCCGGAGAAATTCTGCTCTGACATTGCAAAGACAAACTGGGAGTCTGCAACTGTTACTACACTGGATGACAAGATCATTCCTTATATTACAGATATTTGTAAGAGAGATCCAAAGAGCGGAAATGTTGTTACCGGCGGAATTGTAAGCTGCCAGGATTCCAGCTGGCTGTTAAGCTGGACTATCAACCGTCAGGGTCAGTTCAAGGATCAGGATAAAGATAAAGTCTGCGTTTGGGTATATGGTCTTTTCACAGATGTACCTGGCGACTATGTAAAGAAACCGATGAAGGAGTGCACCGGTAAAGAGATTACAGAAGAGTGGCTGTATCACATGGGTGTGCCGACCAATCAGATTGAGGATCTGGCTGAGAACAGCGCGGTTTGCGTACCGACCATGATGCCATATATCACAGCATTCTTCATGCCAAGAGCAAAAGGCGACAGACCGGACGTTATCCCGGATGGCTGTGTGAACTTCGCATTCCTTGGACAGTTCGCTGAGACTCCAAGAGACACTATTTTCACAACTGAGTATTCTGTACGTACTGCTATGGAGGCTGTATACGGACTTATGGGTGTTGACCGTGGTGTTCCGGAAGTTTGGGGCAGTGTTTACGATGTACGTGAACTTCTTGATGCCAGTGTTAAACTGATGGATGGCAGATCACCACTTGAAATTGAACTTCCTGGACCGCTGAATCTGGTAAAGAAACCTCTGCTGAAAGCAATTAAGGGCACCTTAGTCGAGAAGGTACTGAGAGACCATGATGTGATTAAGGATTATATGCTGGAGAAATAAGCGGTGGTGAAAATTTTATAGTAACATATGGAAGGATGTCAAGTGAAGCCCCTGGCTGCGGGAAATAATCTGCCGTGATAAAGTAAGTCAAGCGGATATTCCAGGTCCGCTTCGCTACTTGCTCATAGCAGAACAATTGCTTCGTAGTTTATCAGGAGGAGCACAAACAATAATTGAAATCAATCAAAAAAACAATCGTAAAAAAATACGATTGTTTTTTTGCGCGTTTTTGCATATAATAATAGAAATATAATTGAAAAGGAGCTGAATCGTATGAAGGAAACACGAACAATAGAGTTTAAAGAAAATGTTACAAACACTTTTTTGAAAACTGTTAGCGCCTTTTCAAATTACGATGGCGGTATGATATTTTTTGGCGTTGACGAGTATGGGGCAAAAAGGCATTATAATGGTTGAGGGCAGAGGCAGAGGTACGAAATATATTATAAGATAAGCATGTCTTTACACCGGGGAGAGCCTTGCCGCAGAAGCATTATAGCTTTTGCAGCAAGGCTTTTTTAGACATTTATTTTAATTTCCCTGAACCGTGTAAATCTGTGTATCTGCATTCTTAAATACCAGATAAACATCATGTGTTCCGGAAACTTCGGAAGTCAGCTCAGCTTCCACATTTGTATAACCAAGCTCATGCACTTCATAATCTTCAACTGCATCCACCGTATAAGTATTCACATCAGTCGCACCAAAGTTAAATTCTGCAACCTTTTCGCCATCTGGAGAATCCAGGTGAACTTCGATTCCGGTTTCGCCTTCGCCATCGTAAGCAACAGAAGCAGTCAGTTTGGTAATGCCGTCTAGAATTACGCCATTCAAGGCTGTCCATGCGCCTTCGTTTCTTGCCATAACAGTTGAATATCCGCCAACCAGCACATCATTTTTCAGGTTTTCAGCGGTGTGAGCTTTGGAATACTCGTTATAGGTCAGATTAGAAGCAGCAAAGCTCTTGTCATATACGCAAACTGGTTCACTGATATCAAGACCATCAAAATCAGATCCTGTGATTTCAGCCTGTGCAGTTGCTTTTACATCCTGGCTGGAAGCACCTGCTTCGAAAGTATAAGTTCCAGCTTCAATTTCATATTCATCGGTGTTGCTGTTCCACAGTGCCATATCTTCACCAGAAACCTTTAAGGTCACTTCCTTTGTCTCTCCGGTATCAAGCTCAATTTTTTCAAAAGCAACCAGACGTTTCTTAGGAGCATAATTTTCATAGGTAGAATCCGGATTGGAAGCGTAAAGCTCAACGATCTCTGCCCCAGCCTTGTCACCCGTATTTGTTACGGAAACGGTAGCTGTAAAATTGCCGTCAGTGTCTTGTTCTCCGATGCTCAGTTCGCCGTATTCATAAGTAGTATAGCTCAGTCCATAACCAAAATCATAAGTAACAGGTGCGTTTGTATACTGGTAAGTAAGTCCGGTCGCTGCTGCGTCTGCCTGGGTAATATCAACTGTATATCTTGGGGCAATGCCGTTCAGATCAGTAGTGTTGTTGGTTCCGTCTGGAATGCTGTAATCATCCAGAAGTGGGAATGCAGACATATCTGCGTACCAGGTGGAGGTCAGTTTTCCAGTAGGAGTTACATCACCATAAAGAACCTGTCCAGTTGCATATCCGTCATATTGTCCGGCATATGGAGCGTATACAATTGCTGCAACATTTTCATTATTTTGAATTTCTTCTGCAATTACAGGGAAAACGCTGTTGATCACAACAATTGTTTTGCCAGGATAAGCAGCAGAAATATTGTCAATCAGTTCGTACTGGTCTTTTCCAAGGTAAAGATCACTTCGATCGCTTCCCTCGCCAGCACTATGACGGGTAGGAGCACCTACGACAACTACTGCATAGTCAGCACCTGCATTTACCGTTACACTTCCTGTTTCCTGAACGGTTTCTACGGTAAACTGGTTTTGTGTTTCGGCTGCAAGGGTGGTCTGGCCGTCTTTGTCCACGATTTGGTCAGTATATCCTACAGTGCCATCTTCTGCAGTTGTGAGAAGACGGGTGTTTTTATAATAAGTGCTCTCTGCGCCGAAGAAGGATTCACTGTAGCAGTTGAGAAGAATATTTGAAGAACCGTCATCATTTGTGGCAATGCTGATTCTAGATGGAAGAGTTGCAGTGTAAGAAGTTGCAGAAAGTCCGGTGTCAGCAACGTTCAGTTCTTCTGTTCCCACTACTCCAAATTCAATATTTCCGTCTCTGTCTTCAGAGAATTTCAGCCATAGTCCGTTATTAGAATTGTTATCTACACATTTATAGCTGTAGCCGTTGCCCTGTCCCCAGGAATATGCCTCGAATTTGGATGCCTCATCGGCAGTGTCCGCAGAAGCGGTAAGTATTCCGTTTTTGTCAGCCACCACATATTTTCCATTCTGGGAAGCTTTCAGCACAATAATATTGCCGTCGGAAGTCATTGTAATAGTATCTTCTCCTGCAACGGCCATCATACCGCGGCCGATTGAAAGACCTGCATTTTCCAGATCTGGGGTCCGTCCAACCGCATAAGTGGTTTTGAAACGTGCATCCGATATCGGTCCGGCAACTGCAACATTTGCGTCCTTGGCAAGTGGAAGAATATTGTTGTCATTTTTCAGAAGGACAATACTTTCCTGAGCAGCCTGAAGTGCAACTGCCTGGTGCTCATTATTTGTGTAGTCATATGCGGTGTCACTTGCGCCCATAGATTCTGAAATGAATGGATAGTTGACAGGATAACCGTTTTCGTCGCGTTCGTTAAATATGCCATTTCGAATCAGCGGAATCACCTGTGCCCGGGCTGTTTTTTTAATATCGCCAAGAGAAAGACCGGAGGTGCCGTTTTCCAGCTCTGCCATAACTGCGTCCTGATTTTCTGTGTTTGGCTCTTTCAGAGTGGACTGGTCGTTGGCTGCGCCCTGTCCGGTGCGCGCCATAAGCATAAGGGAAAGGGCATCAGAGTAAGTTGGAACATAGGAATTGTCATATCCATTTCCCATGCTGTTTTCAGAGTAAAGCTGCCAGTCAGAGGAGTAGTCAGTTACTACATAATTTCCACCGTCCTCACCCCAAGGGGCAAAACTCTGAATCCACTGTACCAGTGGAGAAAGGCTGTTAGGAATACCGGCAGTACGTCCGTAGCTTGTCATAAAACCGCTGACGGAACCGTCAGAAATACCTTTTTTGATATTTTTTGCCTGCTGTTCCATAACACTTCTCAGACTGTTTGCAATGTTGGCAGAACGTCTGAACTGTTGTCCGGCATAGTCGGTGTAATGCTTTGTGGTTACAATACATTTTGTCCAGAAGCCATCCTCATTTTCTTCCTCTTCAATTCCGGAAGCACCTGTCGCCATTGCATCAACCATTTCCGAAACGAGGGTTCCGTCTTCACCAAAACCTTCATCGTAGCGTCCGCTTAACGGATTTACACGAAGATCCTGCATTGCAGTACAGGTGACCGCATTAAAGTTACTGATGGTATCCAGAAAATCACAGGTGTTCAGGTTTTCAGTTCCAATTACTTTACCTACTTTTTTAACAAGTTCCTTGTTCCAGGTCTGACCGAGTGCAATGATTGCCGGGAAATCTGTAGAAACACCTTGCACATGATCGCCGAATAGTTCTGAACCTGGAATGATATTTCCGGCATGTTCGCCAAAGCGCAGCTGGTAATCGCCACGGTAGCCAAGGGCGTAGCGAACCATTCCTTCAGTTCCGATGTAATCCATCAGCACATCCAGATATGCATCCAGGTGGGCCGGGATACCATCAAACAGTGGAAGTCCTTTGTAGATGGAGTCCTCACCAGCTGTTTTAAATTCAATCTTTTCAGCAGATTCCTGTGCAGAATTGTCTGATGCATAGATTGCAAGAGGTGCATTGATAGTTGACATAACCATGGTTGTAGCTACTACAGAAGAAGCAAATTTGCGGCATTTTTTTAACTTTTTTTTCATTTTTATATCCTTTCGTGCTGAGAGTTGGTGAAATGGTCTGCCTGTTTTTCAAACATGCTCTAAGTATCTGCTTCAGTTTTTTTGTCTGAAATAGTTAACATAAAAATTACCTCTAAACTTTAATAAAAAAAGTTTCAGGAATTATCCACAGGCAGCATAAGCACTATCGTGCTCCCTGCGCTGCTGCTTTCCAGTACCTTCACGGTTCCCCGGTGCTCTTTAGCGATAGAGTCAACCAGTGCCAGCCCCAGTCCGGCACCGCCCATGGCTCGGCTGCGAGATTTGTCTACACGGAAAAAAGGATCAAAGATTTTTTTCTGATTTTCAGGTGAAATGCCGATGCCGGTGTCCGTTACCAGAACCATAGCCTGTCCGTTTTCCTGTTTGACAGAAACTGAGACAGAACCATGGGGGCGATTATATTTAATGGCATTTTCCACCAGATTGTAGACAGCACGATAAAGAAGTACATAGCTGCCGGTAACATCGGTATGCAAATCCTGATTGGAACTGTCATTAAAATGGATAGAAATTCCTGCTTTTTCTGCAATTGGATCCAGGTCGCAGAAAACCTCATCTACAAGCTCTTCCAGTGAAACCTGATCGGTTCGTGGAACAGATTTCAGGTTCGTCATGTCAAGAAGGGTTCCGACTAGCTGGGAAAGCCTTGCGGTCTGTTCTTTGATCATAGTGAAAAGCTGTCTGTACTCAATCATTTCCGGTTTCTGTTTTTTCTCAAAAACTTCCAGGTTGGTCTGCAATACTGCAAGAGGTGTCCGCAGCTCATGAGCTGCATTTGCAGAAAACTGCTTTTGTGTACTAAAGGCATTGTCCAGCCTGGTCAGCATTTCATTGAAAGAGCTGGTCAGCTGTGCAATTTCATCCTTTGAATTTGGAACTGGAAGCTGGGTGGAAAGGTTCTGAGCCTGAATCTGACTGACTTCGCTGGTTAGCTTCTGCAGTGGTGTAAGGGCCTTTTTCGTAAGAAAATAAGTACACACACTGGAAAGAAGAATAATGATCGTGGTGGCAATAACACTTCGAAGAAGAAAAGACTCTTTGGTTTCCTGGATTTCCTGCTCAAACTGAGGAAAAAGAGCTTTGGGATCTACATTAAAGGTAATAGGTGAATCTCCATCCTGTGGGTCTACCTTGATCATGTAGTTCTGCAATCCATCCATTCCCGATACGGCAGAATGGCTGATGAAGAAGTACATAAGAACACAGGAAACAATCATCAGTAAGGACAGCAATAAAGTAAGCTTCAGCTGAAGCGAGGTGTGGAAATGTTTTTTCGTCATCTGTATTCCTCCAATATATAGCCCTGGCCGATTTTATTCTGAATAGGGTCAAATCCAATTGCTGCCTTTAGTTTTTTTCTAAGAGATGAAATGTGCACTCGGATGGAATTACTAAAGGTATTTACGCTTCCGTCCCAAATATGTTCAATCATTTCTTCCGGTGAAATGATCCGGTTCTGATGGAGCAGGAAATATTCCAGAAGGCTGCTTTCTTTCCTGGTAAGGGAAAGCGGCACTCCATTTACAGAAGCTTCTCTTGTTCTGGTATCAAAGGTGAGCTGATTCCATTTCAGGCATACATCCTCCTGAACAAATTTCCGTCGGGTAAGGCTTCGGATTCTGGCTTCCAGCTCCTGAAAGTGAAATGGCTTGGTAAGATAGTCATTTGCTCCCAGATCCAGACCGTTTACTTTATCTTCAATCTGATCCCGGGCGGACAGGATTAGAACCGGGGTATTGGTATTGTGTTCCCGGAACTGGCGGAGAATTTCCAGACCGTCCGTGCCGGGAAGATTCAGATCCAGCAGGATCAGGTCATAATTTTCTGTCATACACAGGCAAAGCCCTTCGTCTCCATCGAAACAGATATCTGTTTCATAACCGTCTATGCGAAGTCCCTCTGCAACAGAACGGCAGAGCTGCTCTTCGTCTTCTATAATTAAAATGTGCATATTGTCTCCTTCCATAATGTAATTTTGTGTAAATAAGATACGAGTGCTAAAAGACATTCTGATACTCATTTTATATTATCATATTTTGAAAAAAATAAAAATCTTAACACAGATTTTATAGGAAAGATGTTAAAATACGTTCAGATAAATAAAAAACGCTGAAAGGAAAATTAAAAATGATGAATAAAAAAAGACTTATGGCAATTCTGGCAGCAGGAGTTCTGACAGCAACATCTTTCAATCCGGTTATGATCAAGGCTGAAAGCGTATCAGCAGAAGAAGCTGGTATGGCAGTACCGGCAGATGCAGCCGGAGCTGCCGTTTCCGCAGACAAAGCTGGAGCAGCTGTATCAGCAGATGAAGCAGGCGTAGTGGTAGCTGGTGATAGCTCTGAGACAGCTGTTTTCTCCGAAGATGGCACACCTGTGAAAAAAACAGTAAAAGCAGCAGATATTAATATGAATGTTCAGGATTCCTATGATTTCCCATTCCTTGGATTAAAGGCAGTCCTTCCGGAAGAATTGAAGAAACAGATGGAAACTTCTGATATGCTTATGGTCACAGAGGAAGAATGGAATGATGACATGACTGGCTTTAAGTATGCCTTTTTCCACTGGAATAAGCTTACTGAGGAGCAGAAGAACGAAGATGTAAATCTCCTTGGAACCGGTTATGATGACTGGCTTAAGAGCATCGAAAGAGTTGGTACACTTGGAGTTTACAGCAAGGATGTGATCGATGATCTGGATTCCATCACTGGCTGCAACGAGCACAAAGAGCTGGGAACCAGCGAGGATGGAAATTACAAGTATTATCTGAGCATTAATAAAAATGCAGAGTCTGATTTGACAGACGAGATTGAAAAAATTGAAACTACAATCACAGAAATGACAGCATTTGATCCAAGCAAATCCGTATTTGATATGCCGGCAGAAAATGCAAATCCAGATGCAGAAAATGTAGGTGCATTTGAGACAACTGATATTGACGGAAATGCCTATACAGAAAAAGTATTCAGCGACTATGATCTGACTCTTGTAAACTGCTTTACAACCTGGTGTTCTCCATGCGTAAATGAAATGCCAGACCTTGACAAGCTTTATCAGGAAATGAAAGAGAAGGGCGTGGGTGTAGTAGGAATGGTTATTGATTCTGTAGGCGAGGACGGAACTACAGATGAAGATACTGTGAAAAAGGCTCAGATTCTCAAGGAAAAAACAGGAGTTACCTATCCGCTTCTGATTCCGGATGCAGGAAATATGAACGGACGTATCAGCGGTCTCAGCAGTTTCCCGGAATCCTTCTTTGTAGATAAAGATGGAAATATTGTAGGAGAACCGATTATGGGCAGCAAAAGTCTGGAAGACTGGAAGGCAGCTGTAGAGAAGCAGCTTGAGGAAATTAAGGCAGGCAAATAATCAAAAATGGAGTAACCTATGAAAAAATTAGTAGATTCAAAGTGGTCAGGCATTGCTCTTGCAGCGGCAGGCATTCTGATGATGATTTATGGGATCAGCCGCGGAGAGATGGCGGTTGTCTTTACAAAGGCTGTAAATATTTGTATGGAGTGTATCGGAATTGGATAAAAAAATGAATATAAAAAACTGGCCCAGACATACCATACAGGCACTTTGGGCACTGCTTACAAATTCACATATATCCGGATTTGTAACTGGAAAAATATACACAGGAAAGCTGAAAAATGCCTGTGTTCCGGGACTGAACTGCTACTCATGTCCCGGAGCAGCAGGAGCCTGTCCAATTGGTTCCTTACAGGCTGTGGTTGGAAGCTGGAACTTTAAATTTGCCTATTATGTAATCGGATTTCTGATTTTCGTAGGCGCGATCCTGGGAAGACTGGTGTGTGGTTTTCTCTGTCCATTTGGTCTGATCCAGGACCTGCTGAATAAGATTCCTTTTCCAAAGAAAATCCGTACTTTTAAATGGGACAAAGTACTTCGAAAACTGAAATATGTGATTTTCCTGGTATTCGTAATTTTGCTCCCACTATTCCTTACAGATATAATGGGACAGGGAGCTCCTTATTTCTGTAAACTGATCTGTCCGGCCGGAACGTTGGAGGGCGGACTTCCGCTGGTGCTTTTGAATAAAGCGATGCGCGGTGCCATTGGCTGGCTGTACATATGGAAAAATACGATTTTGATCGTAACGATTATTTTGTCCATTATTATTTACAGACCTTTCTGTAAATATATTTGTCCCCTTGGAGCTTTTTATTCCATATTTAATAAGGTATCCATTTACAGATACAGTGTAGATATGGATAAATGTATCCGCTGTGGAAAATGTGCAAAAGCCTGTCAGATGGAAGTCAACCCTGTGGAAAACCCTAACAGCCCGGAGTGTATCCGCTGCGGAAGATGTAAACAGGCCTGTCCGGTACATGCCATTGCGAGTGGGTGCAAGAGATAACAGGAATGCTTCTACCATTTTTATAGGGATTAACTTTAGGTATGTTTTATAAGAAAAAAAGCTTACTGCAATTTAGACATGGAAAAATGTATGTTTAAGTTGTAGTAAGCTTTTATTGTTTATGGTGTCAGGAAATACTCTCGATTACATTACGAAGATACTCGTAGCAGATCTTAAGATTTTTCTCACCTTCTTTATCCAGCGGAATCTGCAGTGTGCGTTCCACACCGTTTCTGGAAATAACGCATGGAAGGCTCATTGCGATTCCCTCTAATCCATATTCTCCCGTAAGAACAACGGAAGCAGGTACAACTGCACGTTCATTTCGCATAATAGCTCCTACAAGACGGCAGACGCTGAGGGCGATGCCAGAGCTTGTGTAGCCTTTTAGCTCTACAATATCCAAACCGCTGACCTTCACCTCATGAAGCAGCTTCTCACGGTCAATTGGCTTTTTTAGGCCAAACTGTTTCTGAAAATCATGAAAAGGAATTCCAACAATATTAACTGCATTCCATGGAATAAAACTGGTCCCACCGTGTTCCCCCAGAACGAAGCCGGTGACATTTTTGGCATCTACACCACACAAGTCGGCAAGCATTTTATTAAAGCGGGCAGTGTCCAGGAGAGTACCGGTACCAATCAGAAGATTTCGAGGATAGTTGAATTCCGTCTGTGCAATATAGGTAAGAATGTCCATAGGATTTGAAACATTAATAATAATAGCAGACCGGGTGTAAGCAGTGATCTGTGTCATGATTTCTTTCATCACCTGCACATTGGTCTGCAGCAACACCATACGGTCACGGGAGTTGCCAGGCTGAATGCTGGGACCTGCAGTGTTGATAATAATTTGGGCGTCCTTACAGTCTTCGTAGGTACCCACGCGGATGTTTGCATTGGCACTGTATGCAAAGGCAGTGGTGTGGCTGGCATCCAGTACGACCCCTAATGCTTTTTTTTCATTTCTGTTTATGACAACAATCTCATCTGCAAGATTCATTCGCAGAAGAGAGTCCAGAATTGCAGATCCCACATGACCTGCACCAATCAGAACAATTTTTCCATAACTTATATTTTCCATGATAGTAGTCTCCTTTGAAAGAATGTTTACGGCTCATGATTTGATTAGTAACCGCTTTAATGTATTAACTTGCGAATAGAATAGCACTTGTGTGTGGTAGAAACAAGTGTATTTTAGATTGCACTGTAAAAAAATAAAGTATGTTAAAAATGAAAATGATTTTCATATTGACTTTAAAAAAGAACCTGTTATAATATGAAAATGATTTTCAAATTGGAGGCGCAAGCAATGAGCGAAAAAGCACAATATCGTACCAGGCAGATTACAGAGCTGGAGAATTATCTGTGCTCTATGAAAGGTAAACATGTTACGGTCAGTGATATATGTAAATACTTTAAAAGTCAGGGAAGTTCCATTGGAATTACAACGGTTTACCGCCAGCTTGACCGGATGGTAGAACAGGGCCTGGTTGCCAAATATGTGGTGGACGGAACCAGCAGCGCATGCTTCGAATATCTGGGACATGATGAGCATTGTCATAAGCATGTATGCTTTCATTGCAAATGTGAAAAGTGCGGAAAGGTGATTCATCTGGAATGTGAAGAGATGACACATCTGGGAGAGCATATGCTGGCAGACCATGGATTTCAGTGGGATTTTACCAGGACGGTGTTTTATGGAATCTGTAAGGAGTGTAGAGAAAAATAATGAGGTTGATTATGCACAAATTAACAAATAAATTCAGAAAGTTACTTTTGTCAGCTGTCACAATAGGCACTGTAGGTCTTCTTGCAGGATGCGGTGTAAGTGCGTCTGGGGTGGAATCTGACAATTCTGGTGTGACGGAAAGCCAGAGTGAGGCTAATGGAAGCGGACAAAATTATGCCGGTTCAGATAGTCAGAAGCTTCAGATTGTAGCCACCATTTTTCCGGAATATGACTGGGTAAAAGAAATCCTGGGTGAACAGGCTGACAATGTGGAGCTTACCTTGCTTCTTGGCAATGGAACTGACATGCACAGCTTCCAGCCTACAATGGAAGATATTTTGAAAGTATCCACCTGTGACATATTCATTTATGTAGGCGGCGAATCTGATGCCTGGGTAGCTGATGTGCTGAAAGGTGCCGGAAACCCGAACCGAAAGGTCGTCAATCTGATGGAGGTGCTGGGAGATCAGGTGAAAGAGGAAGAAATTGTGGAGGGGATGCAGGACGAAGATGGACACGCCCACGAAGACGGACACACCCATGATGATGATCTGGAATATGACGAGCATGTCTGGCTGTCTTTGAAAAATGCGTCTCTTTTCTGTGACACCATTTCCAGTATCCTTGCCGACGCTGATCCGGAGCATTCAAAGCTTTACCAGCAGAATGCAGATACTTATGAGGAGAGGTTGGCGGTCCTCGATCAGGAATATAAGACAACTGTAGAACAGTCTCAGTTTAAAACAGTCCTTTTTGCAGATCGTTTTCCATTCCGCTATCTGACAGATGATTATGAGCTTACCTATTATGCTGCCTTTACAGGATGTTCTGCGGAAACAGATGCAAGCTTTGAAACCATTACATTTCTTGCCGGAAAATTAGATGAGTTGAAGCTTCCGGTGGTATTCACTATAGAAAACTCAGACCAGAAGATTGCGAAAGCAGTGATTGAAAATACGAAAACCAAAGATCAGAAGATTTTGTCTTTAAATTCCATGCAGTCTGTTACAAAGAAGGAAGTAGAAGAGGGAACTACATATCTCTCTATCATGGAAAATAATCTTGAGATTCTGAAGGAGGCATTATGAAACTGATCACATGTGAAAATCTGACTCTTGGCTATGAGGGAAAAGCTATTTTGTCAGGACTGAACTTTACCGTAAATTCCGGAGATTATCTTTGTATTGTAGGAGAAAACGGGTCAGGGAAATCTACGTTAATGAAAACTCTTCTTCATCTGCAGTCGCCTATGGCAGGAACCATTACCATGGGGGATGGACTGAAAATCAATGAGATTGGATATCTTCCTCAGCAGACAGCTCTTCAGAGAGACTTTCCGGCATCTGTAGAAGAGATTGTTATGTCCGGCTTTCTGGGCAGAATGGGACTTCGCCCGTTTTATACCAAGGCCGAGAAGAAGGAAGCCAGAGAACTCATGGAAAAAACAAGAATTACCGATCTGGCTGCTCGTTGTTACAGAGAGCTTTCCGGTGGACAGCAGCAGAGAGTGCTTCTTACCAGAGCCTTATGTGCTACGAGAAAAATCCTTCTTCTGGATGAGCCGGTTTCCGGCCTGGATCCGGTGGCAACTGCGGATATGTATCAGATTATCAGTGAATTAAATAAAGAAGATCATGTAACAATTATTATGATTTCACATGACATTGGGGAAGTGGCAAATTACGCCAGTCATGTGCTTCATATCGGACACAGACTTTTCTTTGGAACAAAAGAGGAATATATGAATAGTAAGATTGGGAAACATCTTGTGACTGCAGGAGAGGAGGCAAAAGCATGAGCGGAATTATTGAAAAGCTGACATTTTATTTTCAGTATCCATTTGTGTGGTATGCGCTGATCGTTGGAATTCTCATTGCGTTGTGCTCTTCCCTGTTAGGCGTTACTTTAGTGCTTAAGCGATTTTCTTTTATCGGTGACGGACTTTCTCATGTGGCATTTGGTGCTATGGCCATTGCTTCAGTACTGAATTTCAGTAACAACATGCTGTTTGTAATGCCTGTGACAGTAATCTGTGCTGTGCTGCTTCTTCGAACCGGTCAGAGCACAAAGATAAAGGGAGATGCAGCAATTGCAATGATTTCAGTGGGAGCGCTGGCTGTGGGATATCTTTTGATGAATGTATTTTCCACGGGAGCCAATATTTCCGGAGATGTGTGCAGCAGTCTGTTTGGATCCACTTCTATTCTTACATTGACGAGAGCGGAGGTATGGCTTTGCGTAGTTGTTTCTGTCATTGTGGTGATTTTGTTTGTGGTTTTTTATCACAAGATATTTGCAGTAACCTTTGATGAGAATTTTGCCAAAGCGACAGGAACAAAAACAGATGTGTATAATTTGCTGATTGCGGTGATTACGGCGGTAATTATTGTACTGGCTATGAATCTGGTAGGCTCTCTTTTAATTTCTGCGCTGATTATTTTCCCGGCATTGTCAGCTATGCGGATTTATAAGCGCTTTCGGGCTGTGATTATTTGTTCAGCAATTTTGTCCGTGCTGTGTGCGTTTTTTGGAATCATTATTTCTATACTGGGAGGAACCCCGGTTGGCTCTACTATTGTGGCAGTAGACATAGCCGCATTTTTTGTAACAAGCATTATAGGAAAAATATTGGAAAGATAAAATGATATCAGGGGCAAAAGATCAAAAAGCCGTTCGTGCTTGCACGATAAGGCGTTTGAACTTGGGACCCGCCGAACATGAGGAAGTAACGATTTACGCAGTAAATCAGCGGATTCCGAATGTTCGAGAATTGCGGGAGCAGCTTTGCTGCGGAGCAATTCGTAGATATCAAGTTAGGGGCAAAAGACCTTTTGACCCTAACTTGATAAAATAGCAGTAACAAAAAGGACAGACAAAACAGTGTTTAAAAATACTGAGTTGCCTGTCCTTTTTTGCAATTAATGCAGGTGTAATCTGGCTGCTACTGGAAAAATTTTACCGCCAGGATAACTACGCCAAGAACGGTAAGCACAACGCCAAGTGCACGGTTCAGTGTTTTGGCAGATGCTTTGTTCGCAAATACAGCAGCAAGGCGGGCAAATACCAAAGTGCTTACAGCACAGAGAACCAGAACGGTAATGTCTGGCATACCGCCCAGATAAAAGTGACTGGCAGCACCTGTAAATGCGGTGAAGGTCATGATAAAGACACTTGTTCCGACTGCGGTTTTCAGTTCGTAACCAAGTACGGAGGTAAGGATAAGAAGCATCATCATTCCACCGCCGGCACCTATGAAACCACAAATCAGACCAATTACAGTGCCGCAGAGGATGGACTGGATAATGCGGGTTTTTTTGTCAACAGCCATCATTTTTTCCTTGGTGGTCATAACTGGTTTCACAATAAACTTAATACCGAGAAGCATAGTCATAAAAGTGGAAAAGCTTCCCATAGTATTTCCTGAGATAAATTTGGAAAGGAAGCTGGCAATAAAGGTAAAAATCATGACAGTGAACATCATTACCAGACCGTTTTTGATATCCAGGTTTTTGTTCTTTCCATATTCATAGGAAGAAACTGCACTGGCCAGTACATCACTGGCAAGCGCGATTCCGATTGCCTGATAAGGATCCATTCCGAGAAACGTGATCAGCATAGGGCTGATTACTGCAGCTGCACTCATTCCGGCGAAGCCTGTGCCAAGCCCTGCACCAAGTCCGGCAAGAATACAGACAATGACAGTTGTAATCATAATAATTCTCCTTTCTTATTGTGGGTAATTGCAAGAATATTTTCTTTGAATTTCTGTATGATTTGTGTATAAGCTGCAAGCTCTTCTTCTGAGATACCATCAGTCAGGCGCTTTCCAAATTCCTGTTGAACAGCTCGGCCTTCCTGAATGATGGGAGCACTTTTTTCTGTGATGAGCAGACGCCAGATTCGTCGGTCTATGTCATCTGGCTGTCGTAGCAGATAGCCGTTTGATACCAGAAAATCAACTGCTACAGACGCAATTCCGGTGCGAATTCCGCGAATCTCGCAGATATCTCTGGCTGTGTTGTATTTGGGGTTATTTGCCAGAAACATAAGTACATCAAAGCTTGTCTGATTCAGCTGGAATTTTTTGCATACAGGCTGACAAAAGGCTTCGTATGCCTTCATGGTTTTGGTACTAATGAAGATAAGGTCGATTGGATTCATGATGTAGTGTCACCTTCTTTACAATTGTTCTAAAATTAAACATTCTAATATTAGAATAAATTTTGCGATATGTCAATATGCGACAGCAAAAAAAGGAAAGTCTCTATATAAGGATATACGAGTTCACAAATTCTTCACAAAAAATTAGCACTCACCTATTGACAGCGGAAGTTGATTTTTGTCCTGTCTTGTGTGTCCTGGAAGTGCCTGTTTTACAGGCTTTCCGGGGCATCAGTCATTTTGTCTGGTCCAGGAAGATGACGGATATTATTTCAGTGCAGATTCCTTTATAGAAGAAATGAGAGCTATTCAGTTTACTGGAAGCTGTCAGAGTGCCTATCATTATGTGGCTTCCTGTTCAGTGAAGTGGGTAAATGATAAGTTACTGACATTTTTCAAAGACGCTGGTCTTGATGGAAAAGCAGGCTGGCAGTTGTTCAAAGAGAAAGAGTATCTTGGCAAACTGGATAATCAGAAAGAAGTTGAGAAATTACTGGAACAGTATATTCTTCGGTTTGAGCGAGATCCAAAAGAAGAACCGGAACTGAGCTGTTTTCACTTATTTGATGCAAAAGAGAATGTGAAAGGTGTCCGGGATATGGAGATTGTAGATTATCTGGTGGAGAATGTTCAGTTTTTTGTGGTGGGAATCACACCGTATTATTATGAGCATGGTGTTTTCTTGGAAGACCATGATGGGGTAAAATGGATATTATGATCCGGTTACGGGTGAAATGCTGGAACACAATCCAGATTATCTGACAATCAATCAGATACCATTTCCCTATTATCCGGAGGACAGGGAGCAGGTATTGCAGGGTGGAGAAAATATCAAAAAGTATCTTGCATCGTCTCTTCCTAACAAAGAAGAACAGCAGACATTCTGGGAGTATTTTGGATACTGCATGACACAGGATACGCAGTTTCAGAAATTCCTTACACTGAAAGGAAATGGTGGAACCGGAGAGTCTGTGGCAGTATCGCTGATCCAGCATGTAGTTGGAATCACCAATATGTCCAGCATTTCTTTACAGGATTTAAATAAACGATTCTATGCGACTGGAATGTATGGAGTATTTCTGGGGAATGGGATACATTATGGTAGTTCTGTTTGCAATTCTACAGAATGGTGCTTTTCAACATGATTTCATAGATTTTTTCATGACTCCATTCATGTGGTATGTTCGATTTTGTAAATGGCTGGTATATCCAACTTATGATAATGGATTTAACCAGAAAATAGCATATACAGGTGGAGAAGTATGGGTTATCAGGATTCTGGCAATCGTAGCTGTGCTTTTCATAGTGGGAATCTTAATAGTAATACCGTCAATGTCAAAAACAATATGCTTATACTTCATGCTGCCACCTTTCCCTGTCTGTATCAAAATAACGTAGTACCCTGCATGGATTCCCTACTGCAACACAATTAGGAGGGACAGGGCGGGTAACCACGCTTCCAGCCCCTATCACGCTGTTTTCTCCTATAGTGACTCCGGGAAGAAGAATACAGCCGCCGCCAATCCAGACATTGTTTTCTATCTCTATCGGACGTGCATAGGTTCTGAAAAATGTTGTCTTGCGTTCCCTCCAATCCGGCACAAGCCTTTCCTGTGGCAATACAGGGTGCGAAGATGTATACATCTGCACATTTGACGCAATCAATACCCTGTCACCAATTCGGATAGTTTTGTTATCCACAAAGGTACAATTCATATTGATTATCACATCATTTCCCAAAAATATATTTTTCCCATAGTCGCAATGAAAAGGCGTGTCGATTGCCACATTTTCTCCCATTCCACCCAACAGCTCCCGAAGAATGGAAGTGCGTTTTTCCATATCTACATAATCAGAAAAATAATATTCCCGTGTTAATTCCCTTGTGCGGGCAATCTGCTTTAATGTATCGCTGTCCGCAGTTTCCAAAAAATCACTGGATTCGTAATACATAATATCCCTCCTTAACGAAAACTATTTTCCACAATGCCCGGAAGCAGAGAATAGATAGAACAGCCAATCTGATTTTCAAACTGTTCTTTAATCTCTAAAATCTTTTTCCACCTGTCTATTGTCGCCGTGTGAACGCCGTACCGTATTGTCACGTCTACAAATCGCTTTTCCAAAAGACAGAACCCCGTCGGCATAGCCAATGCGTCACATAACTGTACAAGACGGTCATAATCATCATATACCGCATTTGCAACAAATTCTTTCATAAACAGGTAATCCTCATCACTGACGTCAAACTCACCGATAGATGTGGCAATATCCTGTATCATAAATGCGTGGGATATACATATCTGTGCAGCTTTTTCCCATCCGCGCTCCATACAGTACCGATAGCCGTCTATCAGATGCCTTTCCGAACTCACTCCGGCATAGCGTCCAATATCATGCAACAGCCCGAAAATATATGCCTGTTCAGAAGATAAATCTTTACAATGTGATGCGATGTTTTTACATGCTTCGGCTACAAACCGGGAATGGTCTGCCCATGCTCCCGGATTGGATTCTGACGCTTCCCTTAATGCCAGTTCCGCGGTCTGAATGTTCAGTTTTACCACCTTGCGTTCACCTCCTGTAAATTGTTGATTTTCTTTACAAGTATCATTATAATGCAAAAGACATAGGAAAAATATTTCTTTTCCGCCATTACCTATCACTATTCTGACATTTTTTCCTATATTCTATAGGTGAACAATGTGCATATTCCCGAAAAACCTTTCCAAAATAACTGCTGCTCCCTAAACCACACTCATGACTGATAACAGTAACAGCTTCCTGCCCCTTTGCCAACATCTGACAGGCAACTTGTAAACGGTAAGCTGTTATATACTCTACGGGTGTCATGTGCAGACAGTCATGGAACACTCTATAACATTCCCTTTCGCTTAAATATGCTGCCGCAGCAAGTTCCGGAATAGATATTTTTTCTCTGTAATGTTCATGAATGTATATCATCATCAGCTTTATTTTATCGTTGCTTTTGTTATGTTCATTTTTCTTTTCACGCATAGAACGAGAACGTTCAAAAAGCATGAGCCATATTTCCGTTAGAGCTTCCCGTAGTTTTATTTCATATCCAAATTCATCACCGGATAAACAAAATGAGGCAGCAAGCAGTTTCAAAATCCTTTCTTCTTCTGCATTGCCCGGAAAAAGCGGGATTACCTCAATCTGCGGGGCTGTTATGACAGGCGAAATATATTTTTGTTCAATCCTGCTTCCCTGTTCTCCGGCAAGTAAGGATACGTCGAAAATATGAAGTAACTGTATATTCTTTTCTTTCTGCGATATTGCTTTTGTCATATGGAGTACATTGGGATTTATCATGCCGCCGCTTCCAGCCGGAAACAATATTTTTCCTCCTGGCGTATCATATTCAATGCTGCCGCTTTCCATATAAAAAAGTTCCACTGTCCTGTGCCAGTGCCACGGTACATAACATCCTATATATTTGTCAAGTTCTGCCCTCGAAGCGATATAGGGAAAATCTTTTTCAAAACCGGGAAGCAATTCTTCCTTACTTCCAGTATAAAATTCAATGCTATGGATATTTTTCATGTTTGATCACCTGTACGTCTGGGATTTTGTATCTGCTTTATGGGTTAAATATACGGGAATAGCTCGGTAATTGTCAATCAATCAAAACAGATGCATTCGGAAGATTATAAAAAATAGTAGCGTCACAAAAAGGCACAAAGCCAGGTCACAAAAGCCTCACAAAATAATTAGCACTCAGGTGATGCTTTTACAGGATACAATTGGAGAACACCTTCTGGAAGTAGATAAAGCAGCCAGAGAACGGGAAGAAGTGATTTTGAAGCAGTGGGCAGAATGAGAAAAATAGGGTAAAATGGGAAGATTTTGGGAACTCATAAGAAATGATTGTGTGGTAAAGTAACTTGAAATGCCAGTTTGGCACTTCAAATGGCAGTGGAACAGAAAATGGTTATGGCGGCAGACGTACGCTACCGTATGTATTTACAGAGCAATATGGAACACACCAGGGTGTGCTTTCGGTAAGGGAATCCTTGTTGAAAGAACTGGGAACAGTGGCTATTATGATTTAGCCACAGTTTACCAGCCCGTGCACGTCAACTATTGAAAGCACCGTATACCGATTAGTTATCCAACAACCATTTCCAAATAGGAATTACCTCAATATTGATTCCATCGCAATCAATAACCGCCTCTTCGCTATTAGTAATGAGAATACATTTGGCGTTGGGGATAAAATTATTTAGCTTCACAAAGGCTCTGGTTTCACGTTTTCTTGTATCTATGTTATCCAGAACCTGCATACTGACCTGGATAGCAAGATTGTCTAATGGTACATAAAAGTCAATTTCTACATTATTCTCAAAGAAATAGACATTTTCGGTACCATAACGTCGCATCAGCTCGATTGCAACAAGATTTTCCAGCTGAGCAGATTTGCAGTCTAGCAGTCTAGCAGCATAAGTCCTAGAAGTCCGGTATCCATAAAGTAATACTTAGGAGAAGTTTCTTTTTCTACAAGTTTGGCGGCATAGTTTTGCAGAGTAAAGAGCAGGTAGGAGTCTGTCATATAGCTGACATAGTTTATTACGGTTTGTTTACCGATAGACATTCCACTACTTTTTAATATATTAGTCAGTCGGTTATACGATAAAGGTTTTGTGACAGATTCTGCAATTTTCTTTAGGATTAGCCTTATTGCAAAATTATTGGTGATTTTATTTCTGGTTATAATATCACCGAGATATACAGTTTGATAGATACTGCTTAAAAAAGCTCGTTTATTTCTTATCTCAACTAATTCTGGAAATGCTCCATAGGTTACATATTTGTTATATTGATTTTGGACATCTGCTCTGTCTTTGGTGCTAATAACATCCAGGTAATTCTTTGTCATATTATTTGCAATAAGATATTCAGAGAAAGAATATGGATAAATATTCATAATAACAAAACGCCCACCTAAAGTGGAAGCTATTTCGCTGCTTAGCATTTTACTATTACTGCCGGTAATATTGATTCGATACTTCATATCTGCAATTCTGCGAACGAAATTCTCCCACCCGTTAATATTTTGAATCTCGTCTAAAAATAAATATGGCTTGATATCAGTTTAGGATATTTCTAATCCAATTTCTAAAATGAGATTTAAATCTTCAGCAGTCATTTCCAAAAGACGCTCATCTTCAAAATTTACATAAATAATTTGGGACAAGGGAATTCCATCGGCTTCTAATTGTTTTATTTGTTGATACATCATATATGACTTTCCGGTTCTTCTGATACCAACAAAGCAATAGTTGACATTGGCTTCTAGAAAATATTGTCTTGTGCGCAAGACAATATTATGAATAAGTTGTCTTGTTCAATGAGGATAGAGATATAGATAGTATATGCGTATTGATGGGTATTATAACAGGGAGCCGATTGGCTTGTCAGATAATCCGGAAGAAGCTACATTTTCTTTTGCCCATGCAACCATACCTTTGGATGCGTCTACATGCGTTACGCTTGCTCCGGCAGCAGCTGCTGCAAGTGTTGTACATCCGGTATAGGCAAAAAGGTTCAATGCCTTGATTGGTCTTCTGGCATTTATAATCTTTTCAGAGAACCAGTCCCAGTTTGTTGCCTGTTCCGGAAGGCTGAACAATATCTGTGAACATTCACAATCACAAATCACAAACAATCACAAATTCACAAAGAGTTCACAAAATAATTAGCACTCACCTCTTGATAATGGAAGTCGATTTTTGTCCTGCTTTGTGTGTCTTGGAAGTGCCTGTTTTACAGGCTTTCCGAGGCATCAGTCATTTTGTCTGGTATTGTAAAGCAGTGTCAGATTTGTCGTAAATGTCGTAAATTTGTGGTCAAAAAATGATGAGAAATGGAGAGTGCTAATAAAATGAAATTAACGTACACGAATGTAAATGGATATCTGATCTCGAACCTTACTTATAAGTCAGGTGAACAGATGGTCTGGGTAAGAGCTGCTAATCAACACAAAGCGATTGCAGAAGAGATTATTCTCAAGGAATTGATTTATGTTTAAATGAAGGCGATGAGGTCGTGGATTGCGACATCATTATTATATGTGAACATGAAATAGCAGTAGGCAGAATGAAAGAGTTGGGGTAAAATAAGAACATAGATTTTGGAGATTTAAAGAAATCGTTTTGGGGTGTCAATCTGGAACTTCAAAATGGAAAAGTTGCGACAGTGTCGCAACAATTATCGAAAAGGAGGTTGCTTTGATGGAAAAAAACATTCTGAAAAAGAAAAAACAAGTTTGGATTCACCGAGTCCAAAATTAAATAAAAGTATGATTGCTTATCATGAAACAGGAGATTTATTTGCTGATACATGCGAAATCGTGGAGAGTGCACAAAGTATTGCGTATGCGGCTGTCGATACAATTCTGGTTCAAAGGAACTGGTTGTTGGGAAAACGAATTGCTATAGAGTGTCTGAATGAAAATGGAAAAGCGGACTATGGCAAAAAAACTATGAAAAAGCTATCAGCAGAATTAAAAGAAAAATATGGTAAAGGTTTTGATTTTAGTAGTCTGTATAAATATGTGAAATTTCATCAGGAATTTCCTCAAATTTTGGACTCACTGCGTCCAAAGTCTGGGCGTCCCTTGTCATGGACACATTATAGAATTTTGCTTCAGGAAACATCAGCAGAGGCACGGGCATGGTATGCAAAAGAAGCACAGGAGCAAACATGGTCAGTTCGGACTTTGCAACGGAATATTTCTTCACAGTATTATTACCGAATGCTCATGTCTCAAAATGTAGAACCTGTTGAAAAAGAAATGAAAGAACTGACAGCTTCTTATCAGGCTGATAAGCTGGAATTTATCAAAAATCCAGTAATAGCAGAATTTCTTGGATTATCTTCTAATACAGACTTTACAGAAAGCGAATTGGAGCAGAGAATTATCACGCATATTCAAAAATTTCTCATGGAGTTGGGGAAAGGATATGCGTTTGTAGCGAGACAACAGCATATTCGAACTGAAAAAGAAGATTATTACATTGATCTTGTTTTTTACAATTACATTTTGAAGTGTTTTGTATTGATTGATTTAAAAACGTCGGAAATTACACATACCTATTGCTCCATCATTATACAGCTTAAGCAACAAGATGGATAATTCCTTACTGGCTGTAAGGGTTATTAACCATAAATATATTGTAGCAGAAAGGAGCTTCTTGTATAATTTAAATATAAGGAATTCCGAGAAAGAAGGTTGAGAAAAAAATACCTCAGAGTAAAATAAGATTACTGACTTTGCACGGTTAGTAAAAAATCTTATTAAACAGTGAGGTACTTGAAATGAATTATAACACACAGAACGCAAAAATTGCATCTATTACGGAAAAAACTTTAATCATTGGTATTGATGTGGGAAGTGAAACCCATTATGCAAGGGCTTTTAGCTGGCGCAATTATGAGTACTCAAAGAAGCCGTTTGCTTTCAGTAACGATGAAGCTGGATTTGCAGCATTCAAAGAATGGATGGACGATATAGCAGAGAAACACGGAATGGAAGTTATTATTCCAGGAATGGAGCCAACAGGTCACTATTGGCTGAACCTTGGAGCGTACCTGCAGGAACAGGGAATGAAGCCGGTACATGTGAATCCGCATCATGTCAAGAAATCCAAAGAGCTGGATGACAATAATCCAAGTAAAAATGACCGTAAAGATCCAAAAACAATTGCAGGTCTGGTAAATGAAGGAAGATTCTCATATCCATATATCCCAACCGGGATCTATGCAGAGATCAGAAATCTGTCTAACCTTCGAATTCAGACACAGGAAGAGATCACAAAGATCAAAAACAGGATGGCCCGCTGGTTCAGCATTTATTTTCCGGAGATCAAAGACGTTTACAGGAATCCGGATGCAGTAAGCGGACTGATGGTAATCAAACAGGCACCGATGCCCTGTGATATCAGGGAACTTGGAGTGGAAGGTGTAAACAAGATATGGAGAGATGCAAGGCTGAAAGGCGCTGGGATTAAGAGGGCAACGACCCTGGTAACAGCAGCGGAGCACAGCATCGGAAATACGGAAGCACCAAGAAGTGCCAGAAAAGAGATCCGAAACCTGCTGGAAGATTACGAAGGATATAAGAAACGGATGGATGAACTTATGGAAGAGATAGAGAAAACGCTTTCTGAGATTCCCTATATAGATAAGCTGATGAAGATCAATGGGATAAGGATAAAGACGGTGAGCTGCTTTATTGCAGAAGTAGGAGACATTGGACGTTTTGATAATCCAAAGCAGGTGCAGAAGCTTGCCGGTTATGCGATTGTTGCGGACAGCTCCGGGAAACACAACGGAGAAAGCCGGATCAGTCACAGAGGAAGAAAGCGTTTGAGATATGCATTGTATGAATCTGCGATATCCGTGATCGGAAAAAACAAGGAGTTCAAAGAGATCCATAGTTATTACCGGACAAGGGAGAAAAATCCATTGAAAAAGATGCAGTCAGTGATAGCGGTGGCATGTAAGCTGATCCGGATATTTTATACGATACTAACCAAAGGTGTAGATTATGATGGTCAGAAGATGCTGAATGACATCGTAAGACCAGAAATACAGCCAGCAGCATAAAGAGAAAGAAACAGTGTATCATGGCCGGTCTGAGTCCTTCAGAGAGGGAACTGGAAGGCTGAGACCAGCCATGATAGCTGGAATTAAGAAGTAAATGGAATGTAACAGGAAAGCGTCCACCGGAAGGTGCTGTTACAGGAAAGAAGTCAGTAATACAACAAACAAAGAATGAGCCAGTAGTCGGCAGGAATATATTCCAGAGGGCATGACCCTGTAAAGGAGCTGAGCTGACACCCTGGTTATGGACAGGCGGGACGAGAGGTACGCCCAGAAGGGCATACAGATTAATGAGTGGAAATCTCATCCAGTAAGGTGTAGCCGCACCACTGGTAGCGAGTTTTGGGGATACAGAGGTAACGATGTATTCTAAGTGTAAACAGTTAGGAAATAGGGCTGAAAGTGATTGAGCTCCGAAATCTACGTAACCCGTAGGTCGACGTTTTCTTTCGGACGGAAGACAATACGTATGTTTCTGTTTGGGTTAGGAAGCATATGCTACGGCGGAGTCTGAGAGCCAGCCATGTTTTACAATGTCTGTATGTTACCTGGGGAGAACCTATACTTTCCTGTGTTAACAGGTATGACGTACGAATGAGAAAAGGAAATCAAATGGAGTATAGGTAGTCGGATGGCCGAATAGTACTAATGAAGGTGGGTAATGCCACTGGAGGGAAGTCGAGAACGGATAACATATATCCAGCCACACGACATCATATCAAAAGGGAAACATTATCTACACTCAGAGGTAGGACAAATAATGACAACAAAACTTGAGAGAATCTCAGAATTATCAAAACAACATCCAGAAATGAAATTTAATTCTATTGGGCATTTGATTAACATTGAGATGCTTAAAGAATGCCACTACAAAATGGATGGCAGAAAAGCGGTCGGGATTGATGGCATTTCAAAAGAAGAATATAACTCAAATCTTGATAACAATCTAAAACAGCTAGTGGAGAAGCTTAAGAATAAAAGCTATCGACCTAGACCAGCACGTAAAGTGGAAATGCCAAAAGAGAATGGTAAGACCAGACCTCTTAGTATCTATTCATATGAAGATAAACTGGTTCAGGAAGCACTTAGGAAAGTTTTGGAATCGGTCTTTGAACCCCACTTCTACAGTAATATGTGCGGCTTCAGACCAAACCGCAACTGCCATGGAGCTATAAGAATGCTAAATGACATGATTGAAGGACATAAGACGAATTATATACTGGATGCCGATATAAAAGGCTTCTTTGATAATTTGAATCATGACTGGATAATGAAATTTATTTCATCAAGAATTACAGACAGCAGTGTGCTCCGACTGGTAGAAAAGATGCTCAAAGCAGGTATTCTTAAGAATGGAGAATTTTATGTTGACGAATTCGGTGCCGGACAGGGAAGCGTATGTTCACCAATAATTGCGAACATATATATGCATTATGTTCTTATATGGTGGTTTAATGAGAAAATAAGACCACTGCTAAAAGGATATGCAGACATAGTTATCTATGCGGATGATTTTGTGTGCTGCTTTCAATATAAGAATGACGCAGAACTCTTTTATGAACATCTTAAGAGAAGGATGAATCACTTCGGGCTGTCCTTAGAGGAATCAAAGACTCGATTAATTTATTTTGGTCGATTCACTGCTGATAACCTTAAAAGACAGGGGAACAAACCAGAAACATTTGACTTCCTAGGCTTCACTCATTATTGTTCCAAAAGCCGAAACGGTAATTTCAGAGTAAAACATAAAACTGCCAATAAGAAATATCGGAAGAAATGTAAACAGATGAATATCACTATACGCGACATGAGATTTGAAAAGAAGAAATATATTCTTGCAAAAGTAAATCAGATTTTAATCGGGTATTACCATTATTATGGAATAAGTGATAACTATCAAATGATGGATAACTTCCGTAAGAGAGTTATTCAGATTCTTTATTTTTGGATGAATAGGCGTAGTCAGAGGAAAAGTTATACATGGGATGGATTCAATCAATTTTTGAAGGAGCATCCTATAGTAAGACCACGTATTTATGTGAGCCTATATGGATAATCTGAGGCATAAGTGTCGTGAAGAGCCGTATGCCTGAATTGGGCACGTACGGATCTGTGGGGGATATACTTAGTAATAGGTGTTTCTACCCGACAAGTTAGGACTCGGCATAGACTGATGATCCTGGTAGACATGGGAGGTTCGCTGCCGTAGATGGATGGGTACACACAAGGCCATGTAAAACGAAATAAGAAGACGTTTTACTTCGTGCACCCAAAATCCACTATTTTCGTACCAGATACAGAGAAATGTCCATTCCTATGGCTCCTTCTTCTGAGATATTTATTGATGAAACACTAAAAAATCTTTGATTTTCAAGGAAAAAAGACTTGACTATATAGGGAGGAATGACCGTCTATGGCAGAAAACATTGAAAACAATGGCTGTTCGCAAAGAGATAATGCGGAACATGAAGGGTATGTGAAAGCGTCTAGGTCATTCAATCGGATATGGAAAGAAAGAGACAGTGCACAGCCGAGACTTTTGGAAGCGATACTGTATAAAGACAACTTTAACAGAGCATATAAGAGAGTTAAGGCAAACAAGGGAGCGCCGGGAATTGATGGCATGACCATTGAGAAGGCTCTTCCATATCTAAAGGAACATCAACAAGAGTTAACCGACCGCATTTATCGTGGAAAGTATACTCCGTCTCCAGTAAGACGAGTTGAGATTCCAAAACCAGATGGTGGTGTGCGAAAGCTTGGCATACCAACAGTGATAGACCGTACACTTCAACAGGCAATAACCCAACAGTTAGTGCCAATCTATGAACCGCTGTTTGCAGATGGTAGCTATGGCTATCGTCCGAACAGAAGTGCAAAAGATGCAATACTTAAGGTTAAGGAGTATGCCGAACAAGGCTATACATTTGCTGTAGTCCTTGACTTGTCAAAGTACTTCGATACTCTTAATCATGAAATTCTCATAAATCTTCTCCGGAAGAATGTAAAAGATGAACGTGTGGTACAGTTGATAAAGCGCTATCTGAAAAGCGGTGTAATGGAAAACGGAGAAATCCGTATACGGCCTACGATTCCGGATGAATGGTCCTGCTACAGACTGGAAAAAATAAAATGCCAGGAAAAAGAACTGAGCAGTATCTATGATAAAACCGGAGAAAAATATCACCGGGAAAAAGGATTCCAGGTATGGTGCAATGGAGAATGTATCCATAAATCTTTGTATCCGGAAGAAATAAAAGTTGCAAGATGATAAAACGGCTACAATGCCCATTGATATGTTATCACATATTTACTGGGTTTGTAGCCGTTTCTTTTGGGGTGAAATCATGTTGTCTTTTGCACTCTGCTGAACTGTCTCAAATGCATTAATTAAGAGGATTGCTATAATTATATTTATGCATCCGCACATAATAGCTGATGCATAAAATCATAGTGGCTCCGCTCCATGCTGCGATCTCTGCAAAGAAAATACCGTCCTGTCCGATGAAATGGGGAAGGATCAGTGCAGCACTGATACGCATGACAAATTCAGCCATACCACTTACCATAGGCATTAAGGTATCTCCCAGCCCCTGAAGTGCAGATCTGTACACGTACAGGAAGTACAAAACCCAGAGCATGGCAGCCATAATAGAGAGGTATTTAAAAGCAATTGCCAGTACCTGCTGTGTCTGCTGTGGTTCACCTGAAATGAAAAGTGAGAGAATATTTTTTCCAAATAAAAACATGGCAGCAGAAATGATCAGTGAGGTAAGCAGGGAAAGCAGCATACTGCTGCGGACACCTTTCCTGATCCTGTCAATCTTTCCGGCTCCCAGATTCTGTCCCACATAAGTAACGATGGCATATCCATAGGAAATAGCTGCCATTTCCAGCAGACCATAAAGCTTATTTGTAGCTGTAAATCCTGCCACAAAAAGGAAACCGTAGCCATTGATCACATACTGGACTACCAGACCGCCCACACCGATGATGATATTCTGGAATACAACAGGAATGCCAAGCTTCATCAGGCGGGCATTCATGCCGGAGGCAGGCATAAAATCTGTTTTGGTCAGATGAACGATATCAATTCTGCGTAAAATCAGGAAACAGTAAACAGCAGAGAAGCTCTGTGCGATTACAGTTGCGATTGCTGCTCCTGCAACACCCCATCCGAAGCCTGCCACAAAAAGGATGTCCAGTGAAACATTCAGCACAGATGCGATGATCATTGCAGTCAGTGGTGTTTTGCTGTTTCCCATAGCCCTTAGGGCAGAGGCAAACATATTATAGGCGGCTGTGGCCGGGATTCCACAGAAAATGATGCGCAGATATAACAGAGACATTCCGATAATATTGGAAGGTGTATGCAGTCCTGTTAATATCAGTGAAGCAAAGGACTGGCTGAGAATGAATACTCCCACTGCGATGAATGCGGTCAGCCGATAACTGTGTGCCAGAGATTTACGCAGATTTTCGAAATTCTTTGCCCCATAATACTGGGAAAGCTGAATGGAAAATCCCTGGGTGAGTCCGGTGGATATTCCTGTGACAACCCACATCAGAAAGTCAACAGCGCCCAGTGCTGCAAGAGCCTCTACACCTGCAATCTGGCCAACGACCATGGTATCCACCATTGTATAAAGCTGCTGACAGATATTCCCCAACATCAGGGGAATTGCAAAAAGAATGATCAACCGTCCCGGCGAACCGGAGGTCATATCCTGAATCCTGGTTTTCATTGGTATAAAAGTTCCTTTCCGGAGCATATTTGAAAAGGATTGAGAATGATTTTTCAAATATGCTCTGATATTTACATTGATAATTTTATATCATTAACGTGAAAAATGAAATATAATATTTCATCCAGATGATATAAATTTATCTGTTATTGTAGATATATTACCTGAATCAGTTAAGTCCCCTGCTTCAATTGCAAAAAGCAATAAATTATGGATGGAGACTTTATATTTGCAGCAATATATTCTGTAGAGACAATGGCTATTTACAAATATGACCACCACTTTACAACTTTTTCATAAAAAAATATCGTACAGGGCTTTCTGATGTATAATGAGTTTGCTCCAAAACATTACAAAGGAAAGTGACCCTGTACGACAAAGACATTATACAACGAAAAGACTCTGACTGGTAGACTTCACAAATATTTTTTGATTTATTTTGAAACTTTTTTTGCTCCAACAGCAGATACTTTGTTTTTACTCGTTTTATCAATACTAACATTGGAATCTGTACATTCCATTCGATTTTTATATCAGCACTTTTTGTCTGGGATTACCACAAAATCCCTCAATACCTTTTACCACGCATGTTCCTATGCATAAGTTGATTATTCCCACTTTATGAATATCACAGCTAAAGTTGCTTTGAGAATGATACCGGATTCACTGGCAACACAGCCGATATTTCTTTGTGTGGATGATACCATGGTAGCAAAGGCAGGAACTCGGTTTGAGAATGTTTCAAAACTCTTTGACCATGCCGCACATAATGGTTCCAATTATCTGAATGGACACTGCTTTGTAAGTATTATGCTTTGCACACCTGTATGGAAGAATGACAGGGTATCTTATCTTTCACTTCCTCTTGGATATCGCATGTGGCAGAAAAAAGAATCAAAGCTGGAACTTGCTGCATCCATGATCCGTCAGGTCATGCCTGAATTTCAGGAGAAAAAGCAGGTTATTATCCTCTGTGACAGCTGGTACACAAAGCGAAATCTGGTTTCAATCGTTGATGAATACCTGAATCTGGATCTTATCGGCAATGCCAGGATTGATTCTGTCATGTATGCTCCTGCACATACCGGCCGCAGAGGACGTCCCGCCAAACATGGGAAGAGACTTTCTGTTGAAACAGATTTTGCTTTTTCCAATGAAAAGATCGGAGATTACTATATCGGAGCACACCGTGTGATCACCAACCTTTTTGGATGTCGGGAAATTCAGGCTTATGTGACCGCTACTGAAAAAGAACACGGTACAAAACGCCTGTTTTTCAGCACCATTTTCCCGGAAGACTTGCAGATTTTCTGTGCCTGGCAGGAAAAAGAACCATTAAACCAGACAGGAAGTGACAGGATGAAATATATTCCGCTGTTTTTGTACTCGTTCCGGTGGAACATAATACCGATATCGGCATTAGGAATATTGAAACAAGCTACTATGAACAGAAAACGTTCTGGTCTTTTTGTAACTATATGGTGCGAAGCTGCAAAGGGATTGAAATGCTTGTCAATCTGATTAACATCAGTTACTGTGCCATGAAGATTCTGCCCTATCAGAACGAACATTTTTCTGAGTATCGTACAAAAAGCGTACAGGAGTTTCGTTTTGAATTAAGTCAGGGCATTCGCAGTCAGATATTTTTTGCCACTTTCGTGAAAAATATCGAAACACATATAAAATCAAATGCTATGACAAAGGCCTTAAAACAGCTGATTCATCAACAAGTCTATGTGGATATGAAGAACCGGGAGATTCATGTAGGTGGACAGCTTGTGTATTATGAAGGCGGTGAAGGATATTGTTTCCATAATTCAGAAACCAAAACGGATGCAGATATCAGAGATATTCCTATGACGCAGATGGTATATGATGCGTTCCGTAAGCAGAGAGAACTGAATCTGATGCTTGGTTTGCAGAGTAATGTGGAGATTGGAGGACGCAGTGGATTCATCTTCAATACAAAGAATGGACATCCGTTTAGCGCCGACCGTAGCGAAGACCATTCAGATGCACAGATCACCATGAATGTCTACAATCATATTGCAGAAAAGTCTCATGTGGAGAATGAAATGTCTAAAATGCACCTGCCGGAAACCGTACCTGCTGTGGTATAAACCATAAGTCGTTGTCGTAAAATGTGGTAAGAAAATCAGACGAATATATTTTTCCAAAGATTTGTCGTAAAAATGTGGTTAAATCAAGAAAATCGAGTGCGAAAGAAAGTGAAAATCCCTGTGAAGCTGTGAGATACGCCATGCACAGCTCGGGAAAGAATTCCCTCGCTGTAGGGCTGTCGCCCTATAAAATAGCAAAAATAAACGCCTTCGCAAGTAAACTTGCGGGGCGTTATTTTCACCATTTTGCATGGCTTGTAGCGTTCACAAAATCTTCACAAAATAATTAGCACTCACCTCTTGTTATTGTGACGTTGGTTTTGTCTAGTTTCATATAGTCCCGTAACGCCCTAGTTACAAGGGTTTCACGTATTTTGAAAATTTGTAGCTGTTCATCAAAAATCGTCATTTTTCAGAAATTTGGGGTCAAAATTGGCGTCAGATAGCACACCAGAGAGAAAAATTAAATATTTTATAGACTATGGAACGTACACTTTTGGCGTTCCTTTTCTATTTCCAGTCGTTCAGAAATGGACGGCTTTTTTCATACCCAAAATCGAAAGGAGAAAGAAGAAATATGAATAAGCTAGTAAAGCGATTGCTGACAGGAACGCTTGCTTTTGCAACCATTCTCACGGCATTACCAGTGACGGCGGTTCATGCTTCCGGCAATCAATACTGGACAGAATCAGCAGAACGTGTCGGCTACATTGAACACGTTATGAATGACGGTTCTATCAAATCTACATTCAATGAGGGACACATGAAAGTTGAGGGCGAAACTGCCTACTGTGTGGACATCAATACCAGTTTTAAGAATGGATATAAAACACGTTCTGACGCAAGCACCCGTATGAGTAGCGATCAAATTGCGGACGTTGCTCTTTCCTTAGAGTACGTCAAGCAATATACCGCTTCTCATACGAACTTGAATTACAAACAGGGATACTTGCTGGAACAGTGTGTTGTCTGGCAGAGATTGAGTGAACAGCTCGGCTGGCAGTGCGATAACGTCAGAGCTTCCTATAATGAAATTTCACAGGCGGTACAGAATGAAGTGTACGCTGGTGCGAAAGCATTTGTGAAAGCAAACAAGGGACGTTATGAATGTGGCGGTTACATTTATACTGGCGAAGGACAGGACATCGGACAGTTCTGGGCGAAGTTAAATGTGGGAAATGCAAAAGTCAAAAAGACTTCTTCCAATCCAACGGTCACAGATGGTAACGCCAGCTATTCCTTTGAGGGTGCGACATTTGGTGTCTATTCTGATAAGGGCTGTAACAGCCAGCTTGCCACACTTACTGCCGATGGAAACGGCGATACCAAAGAAGTTGAGGTAAAAGCCGGAACAGTTTACATCAAAGAACTTTCTGCTCCAAAGGGTTACAAGCTGGATTCTACTGTCCATGCCTTAAATGTGGAAGTTGGAAAAACAGCGACTTTGACTGTTGCCGACACTCCAAAAGTTACAGAAACTTTGATTGATTTATTCAAAATTGACATGGAAACAGGCAAATCCAGTCCACAGGGAAATGCTTCTTTAGAGGGTGCAGAGTTCACATGGAGCTATTATGACGGTTACTACAATGCAGATAATCTTCCAGCAAAAGCTACCCGTACATGGACAACGAAAACCGTTGCCGAAAAAGACAGTGACGGAACTAGCCATTATGTATCCAGACTTGCCGACAGCTACAAAGTATCTGGCGACAGCTTCTATACACAGGACGGTAAAAATGTACTGCCACTTGGTACACTCACTGTAACAGAAACAAAAGCACCAAACGGCTACTTATTAGATGATGCATATATGCAGGCTGACGGAAGTTCCGAACAGATTAAGGGAACATACCTTACACAGATTTCCGAAGCTGGCGAACTTGCTGTACTTTCTGGAAGTAACCAGTATTCCGTATCTGACAAGGTTATCCGTGGCGGTGTGAAAATCCAGAAACGTGACCTTGAAACAAAGGATACCAAAGCACAGGGAAGTGCGACCTTACAGTACACAGAGTTCAATATCATTTCCTTAAATGACAGTCCTGTACTGGTTGAGGGGAAATTATATAACAAGAATGAAACTGTCAAGAAGATTCAGACAGGCATTGACGGAATCGCTTCTACTTCTGCTGACTTGCTCCCTTACGGAAAATACAGATTAGAAGAAAGCAAAGCACCAGAGGGCTACTTGGCAGACGGTGCAAAAGCAATCGACTTTTCTATCACGGAAGATGGAAAAATCGTGGATTTGACCGACAAATCCCACTCTGTCTACAACCAGATTAAGCGTGGCGATATTGAGGGTGTAAAAATCGGTGCAGGTACACACAAACGTCTTGCAGGTGTTCCATTCAGAATTACAAGCAAGACAACAGGAGAATCCCACATTGTAGTTACTGACAAAAACGGTCAGTTCTCCACTGCTTCAAGCTGGGCTTCCCACAAGGTCAATACCAATGCCGGAAAATCCAGTGAGGACGGTGTATGGTTTGGTACATCTGAACCAGACGACAGCAAAGGTGCATTACTCTATGATACCTATGTGATTGAGGAATTAAAGTGTGATTCCAACGCCGGATTTAAGCTGATTCCAGCTTTTGAGGTAGTCGTATCCAGAAATAAAGTGACCGTAGATTTAGGGACACTGACCGATGCATACGAAAAAGAAATCACAATCCACACCACAGCTACCGACAAAAAAACAGGCGAAAAAATGATTGTTGCCGGAAAAAACATCAAGATCGTGGACAAAGTCACACTTGATGGCTTGGAAGCTGGAACAAAATATAAACTTTCCGGCTGGCAGATGTTAAAGGAAGAAAACGCCGAACTTCTGATTGACGGGAAACGTGTAGACAGTGATTATACTTTCACTGCTGACAGTGAAAAAATGACGGTTGAGGTTACTTACAGTTTTGACGGTTCAGCTCTTGGCGGTCAGAACCTTGTTACTTTTGAGGAATTGTACGATATGAGCAATCCGAAAGAGCCTGTCAAGGTTGCCGAACATAAAGACATCAACGATGATGGACAGACCGTTCTTATCACGGAACGTATCATCAAAATCCATACGACCGCTACGGACAAGAACGGCAAGAAAGAAATCGAAGCTGGAAAAGATGTAACGATTGTGGATAAAGTCACATTAGATGGTCTGGAAGTTGGAACAAAATACAAACTTTCCGGCTGGCAGATGTTAAAAGAGGAAAATGCAGAACTTCTGATTGATGGAAAGAAAGTATCCAATGATTATGAGTTTACAGCCGACAATGAAAAAATGACGGTTGAGATTGCCTTTACCTTTGATGGTTCTTCTCTTGGTGGCAAGAGCCTTGTCACATTTGAGGAATTATACGATATGAGCAATCCAGACGAACCAAAGAAAGTAACAGAACATAAGGACATCACAGACGATGGACAGACTGTGACAATCAAGGAAGTGCCGGAAATCCCAGACACACCAAAGGATACCGACACGCCGGATACACCATCTACGGTTACTAAGACAAGTGACAGTCCAAAAACAGGCGACAATACCAATATCTATGCTTATCTTGCCATGCTCGGTCTTTCCTGCGTAGGGCTTGGCGGTATGCTTTACTTCAAACGCCGTAGAAAAAAATCGTAAGGCGGTAACGTAGCGGTTGGTAGAGCGTTCAAGGTCGCCACCCTTTTTGCAACTTCACGCTCCCGTGAAGCTCTGATTTACGGGAGCGTGAAGTCCACTAGGGGCGTGGGGAGTGTAGCTCCCCACAAAGTACAGCAGGAAAGAAACTAAAACAGAAAGAAAAGAGGTCAATCATTTATGGAATTAAGATTTGTCGTACCAAACATGGAAAAGACATTCGGAAACTTGGAGTTTGCCGGAGAAAATACTACGGAACAGCAGAGAATCAACGGGCGTATGGCTGTCATTACCAGAAGCTACAACCTGTATTCCGATGTGCAGAGAGCCGATGATGTAGTTGTGACACTTCCTGCCAAAGCTGGTGAAAAACACTTCTCGCCGGAGCAGAAAGTAAAACTTATCAACCCACGAATTACTACCGATGGCTATAAAATCGGGGAACGTGGATTTGTCAATTACATCTTACTTGCAGACGATATGTTACCAGCAGAAAGTAAATAAGGGGGTATTCAGATTATGAGATTAGCAAATGGAATCGTCATTGATAAAGAAAAGACTTTTGGAGTGTTGAAGTTCTCCGCATTACGCCGTGAGGTTCATGTACAGAATGAAGATGGAACGGTCAGTGAAGAAATCAAGGAGCGTACTTACGATTTAAAGTGCAACACACAGGGACGCATGATACAGGTATCCGTTCCGGCGACTGTTCCGTTAAAGGACTATGACTACAACGCCGAAGTGGAACTTATCAATCCTGTTGCAGATACGGTAGCCAATGCAAATTACCGTGGTGCAGATGTGGACTGGTATGTAAAGGCAGACGATATTGTTTTGAAGAACAAAGGCACTCATGCCGGAAATCCACAGAACAATGCTCCACAGCAACCGCCGAAGAAATAAGAGGTGTTAGCGTATGACGTGGAAAAAGAAAGGTAACAGGATTCGTGCCAGTGACAAATCGCTGGTCTATCACTTCTGTATCGGTTGGCTGTTGCTCCTGTTCGTTGCGGTGTTCCTGCTACTGAATCTGCGACAGCTCCTTGTTATAGACTGGAAAGATTTTAACCTGCTCCATGCCGGAATTACTTGGACTGCCTACAATTCCATTACGGTTCTGATAGCGACTGGTGTTTGTGCATTGGTCGCTTTCCTCTACTACCGTTACGGATATGACCGTATCAAGCGTTTGCTACACAGACAAAAGCTGGCTCGCATGGTGCTGGAAAATAAATGGTATGAAGCGGAGAACACCAAAGACAGCGTTTTTTTCACTGACCTGCAAAGCAGATCAAGAGAAAAAATCGTGTGGTTTCCGAAAATTTATTACCAGATGGAAAATGGATTGCTCCATATCCTGTGTGAAATCACAATGGGAAAATATCAAGAACAGCTTCTGTCCTTAGAGGACAAATTGGAATCGGGGCTGTACTGTGAGCTGACTGATAAGACACTGCATGACGGCTATATCGAATACACCCTGCTCTATGATATGATAGCGAACCGTATTTCGATTGATGAAGTGATTGCCGAAAACGGCGGTCTGCGGTTAATGAAAAATCTGGTGTGGGAATATGATTCACTTCCCCATGCCCTTATCTGTGGTGGTACTGGCGGTGGAAAGACCTATTTTCTGTTGACCATCATTGAAGCCCTGCTTAGAACCAATGCGGATTTATACATTCTTGATCCGAAGAACGCTGACCTTGCAGATTTGGGAACAGTCATGGGAAATGTCTACCACACGAAAGACGATATGATTGACTGCGTCAATGCCTTTTATGAGGGCATGGTCACACGCTCAGAAGAAATGAAACTGCACCCGAACTACCGCACAGGAGAAAACTATGCTTATCTGGGGCTTGCTCCACAATTCCTTATCTTTGATGAATATGTGGCGTTTTTGGAAATGCTGACGACAAAGGAAAGCACTGCCCTGTTAAGCCAGCTAAAGAAAATCGTTATGCTCGGCAGACAGGCTGGATACTTTCTGATTGTGGCTTGCCAGCGTCCAGACGCAAAATATTTCGGAGATGGTATCAGAGATAATTTCAATTTCCGTGTGGGACTTGGTCGGCTGAGTGAACTTGGCTATGGTATGCTCTTTGGAAGTGATGTGAAAAAGCAGTTTTTCCAGAAGCAAATCAAAGGGCGTGGATACTGTGATGTAGGAACAAGTGTCATCTCGGAATTTTATACTCCCCTTGTACCCAAAAGCTATGATTTCTTGGGTACGATTGGGAAACTTGCACACATAAGGCAGGACGGACAGGTGGCGTGCGGAGCGAAAGCCACAGGTACGGACTAGCCTTGCTGGTGTGGCGGTAGCCACGCCAGCATATATTAAGCCCCTCGGTATCTAACAGAGGGGCACAAATCACAAGGAAACATACACAAAAGTTACCGATTCTTGGCTAAAATCAAGCGTTTGGTAGCTTTTTTTACTGCTGTGACATCTGATAAAAAATGTCACAGTTTTTTCGTAAAGGGGGTATCGCACTGAATGATACAGAGTGGATACAGGATTTTGCAGACAAACGTTTGCAGTACGGTGTATCCCAGACGAAACTTGCGGTCATGGCTGGAATCAGCCGTGAACATTTAAGCCGTATCGAATCCGGCAAGGTGGCGGTCACAGAAGAAATGAAAGTAAAACTTTTGGAAGCTCTGGAAAAATTCAATCCAGAAGCACCGCTTACCATGCTGTTTGATTATGTGAGGATACGGTTTCCGACACTGGATATTGGACACATCATCAAAGATATTTTACAGCTCAATATTCAGTACATGATACATGAGGACTTCGGGCATTACAGTTATACAGAACACTACTACATCGGAGATATTTTCGTATATACTTCTCCCGATGAAGAAAAAGGTGTCCTGCTGGAACTGAAAGGAAAAGGCTGTCGCCAGTTTGAAAGTTATCTGCTGGCACAGGAACGGAGCTGGTATGATTTCCTTATGGACGCTCTGGTGGACGGTGGTGTGATGAAACGCCTTGACCTTGCCATCAATGACCATACGGGAATGTTAGATATTCCAGAACTGACCGAAAAATGCCGGAATGAGGAATGTATATCGGTATTCCGTTCCTTTAAGTCCTATGCTTCCGGCGAACTGGTCAAGCATGAGGAACAGGACAAGGCTGGTATGGGCTATACACTTTATATCGGCTCATTGAAAAGTGAGGTGTACTTCTGTGTCTATGAAAAAAGCTATGAGCAGTACATCAAACTTGGGATTCCCATTGAGGAAGCACCGATAAAAAACAGATTTGAAATACGGTTAAAAAATGAACGTGCTTATTATGCTGTCCGTGACCTGCTGACTTACTATGACGCTGAACGGACGGCATTTTCTATTATCAACCGTTATGTACGCTTTGTGGATAAGGAAGCAGACAAGAAACGGAGCGACTGGAAATTATCTGTCCGCTGGGCGTGGTTCATCGGGGAAAACAGAGAGCCGTTAAAGCTCACGACCAAACCCGAACCCTACACACTGGACAGAACCCTACGCTGGATTCAACGGCAGGTTGACCCGACACTCAAAATGCTGGAAACAATCACAGCGAAAACAGGGATTGATTATCTGAAAGAAATCCGTAAATCCACGAAACTGACGGAAAAGCATTACAAGATAATTGAACAGCAGACCACATCTACCGAAGATGTGATTTTAGAAAAGGAGAATTGAAAAATGCAACGATTATTATTTGACTTCCTGTTCTTCTCTTTAGGGGGAACAGTTGGCGTGGTTGCCATGTGTATTTTACAGGCTGGCAGACAGTCTGACCGAAAAATGATGGAACTGAAAGGAGAAAAGAAAGCATGAATTTTGGACAGAACCTTTATAACTGGTTTTTAAGCAACGCACAGAGCCTTGTGCTGATGGCGATTGTTGTTATCGGTATCTACTTGGGATTCAAGCGTGAGTTTTCCAAACTCATCGGATTCTTGGTAGTTGCCTTAATAGCCGTTGGTCTTGTATTCAATGCATCCGGCGTAAAAGACGTATTGTTACAGTTATTCAATAAGATTATTGGAGCGTAAAGCCTATGGAAGAATGTAGTGTATTGATTGAAACGACCAAATCAGCAGAGGATAAAACCTCTCGCTGGTTTGATTTACCCATTGATTATGAGCTGTTCCGTGACCTGCTCGGTGTGGAAGCTGACAGCAAAGACTATCAAATCACAGATATGAAGCTCCCCTTTGCTGGCGATATTGTAAGGACAACTTCTGTCAGACGATTAAACAAGCTATACTTTGCTTACACGGATTTATCGCCAGAAGTTCAGCAGGCATACAAAGAGTTGATTCCTTATTGTGGCGGTGTAGAGGATTTATTGCAGAAATCAGAAGAATTTCTGTTTTATCCAGAGTGCCACAACATCATGGACGTTGCCCGTTACCGCTTGGAGCATAACATTGAATTTTCTGCTCTCTCCGAAAAGGGAAAGAAATATTTTAATCTGGAAGCCTACGCCCATGAACTGGAAGAAAAAGGACGTTATGCTCTCTGCAACAACGGTATGTTCAAGCTCTGATGGTGGTATTGCTTATGGCAGATTTTATGAATACAACCGAAAGGAAGTGAACCGCTTATGATTGATGATATGCAAGTCTATATAGCCAATCTCGGCAAATACAATGAGGGAGAACTAGTCGGGGACTGGTTCTCTTTTCCGTTGGACGAAGAAGTGATTGCAGAACGTATCGGCTTAAATGCAGAGTACGAAGAATACGCAATCCATGATACGGACAACTTCCCGATGGAGATTAGCGAATACACTTCTATTGAAGAATTGAACCGTATCTATGAGCAGTTGGAAGAATTACCAGATTACCTGCTGGACGACTTGGACAGTTTTATATCCTGCTATGGCAGTCTGGAAGAACTGGTGGAACATAAGGACGACATCATTCTGTATTCCGGCTGTGAAACGATGACCGATTTAGCCTACTATCTGATTGATGAAGAACAGGTACTCGGAGAAATCCCGTCCTCTTTACAGAACTATATCGACTATGAAGCCTACGGGCGTGACCTCGATATAGAGGGGACATTTATTGCAACAAACGCTGGTATCTGTGAGGTACTGCGTTAAAGGCTGGCAGATCAGCACCGCCACTGGTGCTACTGTCAGCTTTTCTCTTGGGGCAGTCTGGAAAATCCGGCTGTCCCTGTTGTTAGGAAAATGAAGAAAGGAGCATTTACAAGTGAAGAAAATCCGAAGTTATACAAGTATCTGGAACGTGGAAAAGGTACTGTATGCCATCAATGATGTAAACCTGCCATTCCCTGTGACCTTTACCCAGATTACATGGTTCGTGCTGACGGAATTTATCATCATTCTGTTTGCAGATGTACCGCCACTTTCCATGATTGAGGGTGCGTTTTTGAAATATTTCGGGATTCCCGTTGCCCTTACATGGTTTATGTCACAGAAAACCTTTGACGGGAAAAAGCCATACAGTTACATCAAGACGATGGTTCTGTATGCCCTGCGTCCCAAAGTGACTTATGCCGGAAAAGCCGTGAACCTGCATAAGCAGAAATTTGAGGAAACTATCACGGCAGTAAGGAGTGTGACCTATGTTCCCGATTAAATATGTCGACAACAACCTTGTCTGGAACAAGGACAATGAGGTGTTCGCCTACTATGAGCTGATACCTTACAATTATTCGTTCTTATCCCCAGAACAGAAATACTTTGTGCATGACAGCTTCCGTCAGCTTATCGCACAGTCCCGTGAGGGAAAGATTCATGCGTTACAGATTGCAACCGAAAGCTCAATCCGAAGCATACAGGAACAATCCAAAAAGCTGGTAACGGGAAAATTAAAGGAAATCGCCTATCAGAAAATAGATGACCAGACCGAAGCCCTTGTATCCATGATAGGCGACAATCAAGTTGATTACCGTTTCTTTCTGGGATTCAAGCTCATGGTCACAGAGGACGAAGTCAATCTGAAGAACATCAAAAAATCGGTATTTCTGACATTCCGTGAGTTTTTGAATGAGGTAAGGCACACGCTGATGAATGACTTTGTTTCCATGAGCAATGATGAAATCAACCGTTATGTGAAGATGGAGAAATTACTGGAAAACAAAATCTCCCGTAGGTTCAAAATCCGCCGACTGGAAGCCAAAGACTTTGCCTATCTGATGGAACACCTTTACGGCAGGGACGGGATAGCCTATGAAGATTATGTGTATCCTCTACCAAAAAGAAAATTAAAAAGAGAAACACTGATTAAGTATTATGACCTTATCCGTCCTACCCGTTGTGTGGTGGAAGAAAGCCAGCGATATTTGCGTCTGGAACATGAGGACAGTGAAAGTTATGTGTCCTACTTTACGGTCAATGCCATTGTCGGGGAGTTGGACTTCCCATCATCGGAAATCTTTTATTTCCAGCAACAGCAGTTCACATTCCCTGTGGATACTTCCATGAATGTTGAGATTGTGGGAAATAAGAAAGCCTTAACCACTGTCCGCAACAAGAAAAAGGAATTAAAGGACTTGGACAATCACGCCTATCAAGCCGGAAATGAAACAAGTTCAAATGTGGTGGAAGCCTTAGACAGTGTCGATGAACTGGAAACAGATTTAGACCAGAGCAAGGAAAGTATGTACAAGTTAAGTTACGTCATACGGGTGTCTGCACCCGATCTTGACGAACTGAAACGCCGTTGTGATGAAGTCAAGGACTTTTACGATGATTTGAACGTGAAGCTGGTACGTCCTGCCGGAGATATGATGGGACTGCATGGAGAGTTTCTTCCAGCCAGCAAGCGTTATATCAATGATTATATCCAGTATGTGAAATCCGATTTTTTAGCCGGACTTGGCTTCGGTGCTACCCAGATGTTGGGAGAAAATACAGGAATCTATATCGGCTATTCCGTGGATACGGGAAGAAATGTCTATCTGCAACCGTCCCTTGCCAGTCAAGGGGTAAAAGGTACGGTCACAAATGCGTTGGCTTCTGCTTTTGTGGGTTCGCTTGGCGGTGGAAAGTCATTCTGTAATAACCTGCTGGTGTATTATTCCGTCCTGTTCGGTGGACAGGCAGTTATCCTAGACCCGAAAAGTGAGCGTGGAAACTGGAAAGAAACACTGCCGGAGATTGCAGAGGAAATCAACATTGTAAACATTACCAGTGATTCCAGCAACCAAGGGCTGTTAGACCCGTATGTGATTATGAAAGATGTCAAGGATGCTGAAAGTCTTGCCATCGACATTCTGACTTTCCTTACAGGAATTTCTTCAAGGGACGGCGAAAAGTTCCCTGTCCTTAGAAAAGCTGTCCGTACCGTATCCCAGAACCAGAACCACGGGCTGTTACAGGTCATTGAGGAACTGCGAAAAGAGGATACCGCCGTATCCCGTAATATTGCAGACCATATCGAAAGTTTTACGGACTATGATTTTGCACAGCTTTTGTTCTCGAACGGTTCGGTGGAAAATGCAATCAGTCTGGATAACCAGCTCAACATCATACAGGTTGCAGATTTGGTTCTGCCGGATAAGGATACTACCTTTGAAGAATACACGACCATTGAACTGTTGTCGGTATCCATCTTAATTGTTATCAGTACCTTTGCCCTTGACTTCATTCACAGTGACCGAAGCATTTTTAAGATTGTAGACCTTGACGAAGCATGGGCGTTCTTGAATGTGGCACAGGGAGAAACACTCTCAAATAAGCTGGTGCGTGCTGGTAGAGCCATGAACGCCGGAGTCTATTTTGTGACACAATCCTCTGGGGACGTATCGAAAGAAAGTCTGAAAAATAACATCGGCTTAAAGTTTGCGTTCCGCTCCACAGATACCAATGAAATCAAGCAGACCTTAGAGTTTTTCGGTCTGGACAGTGAGGACGAAAACAACCAGAAACGGTTGAGGGATTTGGAGAACGGACAATGCTTAATGCAGGATTTATACGGACGTGTCGGTGTGGTACAGATACACCCTGTCTTTGTAGAACTGCTCCATGCTTTTGATACCAGACCGCCGATAAAAAGTGAGGTGGATTTGGAATGATAAAATCTATCACAAAAGAAAAGGTATTCCATGTACTGAAACTGGTTCTGCTTGCCGTGACCGTTACACTGGTACTGTTGTCCCTGCTTGGGACGGTAGCTCATGCGTCTGGACTGGTCGATGATACGGTCAATGCAGACAACCTGTATTCAAAGTATCCGCTTTCCAACTATCAGCTTGATTTCTATGTGGACAATAGCTGGTCATGGCTTCCGTGGAACTGGCTGGACGGCATTGGAAAATCGGTGCAGTACGGGCTTTACTGTATCACAAATTTTGTCTGGACAATCAGCCTGTATCTTAGCAATGCCACAGGATATGTGGTGCAACAGGCGTATAAGCTGGACTTCATCAATGACATGGCAGACAGTATCGGGAAAAGTATCCAGACACTTGCCGGAGTGACCGAACATGGATTTTCCAGCAGTGGATTCTATGTGGGATTCCTGCTCATTATCATTCTGATTGTAGGTGTTTACACCGCCTATACAGGGCTTCTCAAACGGGAAACAAGCAAAGCACTTCACGCTGTTATCAACTTTGTGGTGGTGTTCATTGTGTCTGCGTCCTTTATTGCTTATGCTCCCAATTATATCCAGAAAATCAATGATTTCAGTTCGGACATCAGCACCGCTTCTCTGGACTTGGGGACAAAAATCATGCTCCCCGATTCAGAAAGCAAAGGCAAGGACAGCGTAGACCTTATCCGTGACAGCCTGTTTGCGATACAGGTAGAAAAACCGTGGCTGTTGTTGCAGTTTGGGAACAGCGATACCGAAGAAATCGGGACTGACCGTGTGGAAGCTCTAGTATCTGCCAGCCCGTCAGACGAAGATGGGGAAACAAGGGAAAATGTCGTCAAAACAGAGATTGAGGATAACGACAATGACAACCTTACCATTCCGCAAGTCGTCAACCGTCTTGGCATGGTGTTCTTCCTGCTCATTTTCAATCTCGGTATCACAATCTTTATCTTTCTGCTTACCGGCATGATGTTATTTTCCCAGATACTTTTTATCATATATGCCATGTTTTTGCCTGTCAGCTTTTTACTGTCCATGATACCGACCTATGAGAACATGGCGAAACAGGCAGTTGTCCGTGTATTCAACGCCATTATGACAAGAGCTGGAATCACGCTGATTGTGACCGTGGCATTTTCGATTTCCAGTATGTTCTACAACATTTCCACAGATTATCCGTTCTTCATGGTGGCGTTTTTGCAGATAATCTGTTTTGCCGGAATCTACATGAAGCTCGGAGAGCTAATGAGTATGTTCAGCCTTAATGCCAATGACAGCCAGCAGATAGGTCGCCGGATATTCCGTAGACCGATGGTGTTCATGCGACACAGGGCAAGACGTATGGAACGCCGAATTGCAAGGGCTGTCGGTGCTGGAAGTGTTGCAGGTGCGGTGGCAGGTGCAAGTGTTGCCAGAGCCGGAAAGCCAGCAACGAACCAACCGCCAAAGAAACGGGAAAATACCTCTGCCAGCATGGGAAGCCGTGTTGGTTCTGCTGTGGGTGCTGTGATGGATACGAAAAATAAAGTCCGTGACAGTGCTTCTTCTCTGAAAGAAAATGTGAAAGACCTGCCGACACAGGCTGGTTATGCTGTCCATTCTGCCAAACAGAAAGCAAAGGATAATGTATCAGACTTTAAGCGTGGCGTTGTGGAAGAACGGGAAAACCGACAGGAACAGCGTACACAGAAACGTAACCTGCACAGGGAAAATATCTCACAGAAAAAGCAGAAATTACAGAAAGCACAGGAAGCAAGGCAGACAGTTCATGCGAATGGATCAGCGACAGCCGGAGCTATCAGAAGCCATGAACGCCCTGTTGCCACACCTGTTCCAAAAACAGCACAGACCGATACGGTCATAAAGCCGGATATGAAGCGTCCTGCTACTTCTCCTGTGATAAAAAATGCAGAAGTCAAGGCTGGAAAAGAAACTGTCCGAACCAATATCAGACAGGAGCAACAGGTCAAAGGTGTTACCAGAACGAACCAGCCAAATGTAGTGGAATCCAGAAGTAATCAAAAGAAAACAACCATACAGAAACAGGTTAACCAAAAACAGAATCGTAAGACTGTTACGAAGCAACCAGAGAAAGGACGGAAGAAATGAGATTAAAACGTATCCTTATCATAGGTACGATATTTCCTGTCCTTTTCTCCATCGTCCTTTTTTTCGGGATATTGATTTCCGGCGAAGATGACGACAGTTCCAACAGCTATTCGCCTGTCTATTCTGGCATGAACCTGTCAGCCGATGTCCTCAAACATCAGCCGATGGTAGAAAAATACGCCAGAGAAAACGGTATCTCGGAGTATGTGAACGTCCTGCTTGCCATCATACAGGTAGAAAGTGGCGGTACGGCTATTGATGTCATGCAGTCCAGCGAAAGTCTGGGACTACCGCCAAACTCCTTAAGTACAGAAGAATCCATTAAGCAGGGGTGTAAATATTTTGCGTCCCTGCTTTCTTCCTGTAAAGCAAAAGGCATGAATGACATTAACGTGGTCATACAGTCTTATAACTATGGTGGTGGTTATACCGACTATGTGGCGAAAAATGGAAAAAAGCACGGCTTCAACCTTGCGGAGAATTTCGCAAAGAATAAATCCGGCGGTACAAAAGTGACCTATACGAACCCGATAGCGGTCAGTAAAAATGGTGGCTGGCGGTATAACTACGGAAATATGTTCTATGTGGAGCTGGTCAACCAATATCTGACCGTGAAGCAGTTCAGCAACGAAACGGTACAGGCTGTTATGAATGAAGCGTTGAAGTATCAAGGCTGGAAGTATGTCTACGGTGGCAGTAACCCGAACACCTCTTTTGACTGTTCTGGTCTTACCCAGTGGTGCTACGGAAAAGCCGGAATCAGCCTGCCACGAACCGCACAGTCACAGTATGACGCAACCCAGCATATCCCATTGTCACAGGCACAGGCTGGCGATTTGGTCTTTTTCCATTCCACCTATAACACCAGCGACTATGTTACCCATGTAGGAATCTATGTGGGAAACAATCAGATGTATCATGCCGGAAATCCAATCGGCTATACTGATTTGACCTCTGCCTACTGGCAACAGCACATCATTTGTGCCGGAAGAATCAAACAATAGAAAGGACTTGAAATATGTTTAAGAAGAAAGAAAAAACAGAGAAAGCACCTAAGAATAAGAAAGTGCGTACCATGAAAGTCGGGACACATAAGAAATCTGTCCTGCTGTTGTGGGCGGTGCTTCTGGCAAGCACCAGTTTTGGTGTGTATAAGAACTTTACCGCCATTGACACCCACACGGTACATGAAAAAGAAATCATTCAGTTAAGATTGAACGATACCAACGGTATTGAAAATTTCGTCAAGAACTTTGCGAAAGCCTACTACTCATGGGATACCAGCAAGGAAGCCATTGAAGCAAGGACAACAGAAATCAGTAAATACATTACCAAAGAATTACAGGACTTGAACGCCGATACCATCAGAACAGATATACCAACCAGTGCTACCGTTACAAATGTGCTGGTCTGGAATGTAGAACAGCCTGGAACGAACGATTTTACCGTTGCCTACGAAGTAGATCAGCAGGTAAAAGAGGGAGAACAGACACAGACAGTCACAGAAAACTACACAGTGACCGTTCATGTGGATAAGGACGGTGCAATGGTCATTACCCAGAATCCTACCCTTGCTCCGGCAGTGCAGAAATCAAAGTATGAACCGAAAGCACAGGAAACAGATGTCAGTGTCAGCTCCGATACTGTCAAGGACGCTACCGCTTTCTTGGAAACATTCTTTAAGCTCTATCCGACAGCTACGGAAAAAGAACTTGCCTATTATGTCAAAGCCAGCGTGCTTGCTCCTGTATCCGGCGACTATGTATTTTCGGAACTGGTAAACCCTGTCTTTACCAAAGACGGCGATAACCTCAAGGTCAGTGTGTCTGTGAAGTATCTGGATAACAAGTCGAAAATGACACAAATCTCACAGTATGAGCTTGTGCTTCATAAGGACGATAACTGGAAGATTATTAAATAAGACAAAAGGCTTGCTTTCGTATAAACTACGCATAGCAAGCCCTTTATATTTTTTGGAGGGATATTACAAATTAAGATGCTCTCTCATTGACATAATCCATGTTTCGATTGCTTGTACAAGAATAGCCTGTTGTTCTAAAACGGCTAATCCAGTTTCGGGGATTTCAGGAATATTCTTTTTAAAATTCCTATTTTCCTCTATATATGATTTAAGCATTTTAATATTATTTTCGATATTATCAAGACATAGTTTTTGATTATCTTTGGATAAACTGTCAAGGTTGACAATTACGGCATTAAAATCTAAAAAAATATGAATTGGTTTGCAGGATATATCTAGCATAAGTTTTTCAAATTGAGAATTTCCAGAATCAGTCAATGTGTAAACTGCTTTTTCTGGCATTTTTCCATCTTTAACCTGTGTGCTAGTGATATAGCCTTTTCCCTCTAACTGAATCACTTTTTTGTAGATTGAGGGGGTACTAATTTTTACCCATTTAGAGATGTTTCGATATTCCACCATTTTTTGAATATCGTATGCACTCATGGATTCTTTTTTGAGAATCCCTAATACTATTAAATCAATCGTTGCCATAAATTTTTCCTCCATTTATATTGACAGTTACTATAAATTATAGTAGTATAATTCCTACAGCTAAATATGCTGTAATTTATACTATTATATTTTATAATTCATGTCAAGAGAAAGGAGATTTTTGAATGAACAATCGTAACAACAAAATGGAGTTATTAGGAAATGCTCCGATACCAAAAGCCCTTATGGCTATGGGAATCCCTACCATGTTGGGTATGATGGTAAATGCTATCTACAATCTGGTGGATGCCTATTTTGTAGGTAGTTTGGGTACAAGTCAGATGGGAGCAATCTCAGTAGTTTATCCACTTGGTCAAGTAGTAGTGGGATTAGGCTTACTGTTTGGAAATGGTTCAGCATCTTATCTGTCTAGATTATTAGGAAAGGGTGACAAAGAAAAAGCAAATCAAGTAGCAAGTACGGCATTGTATAGTAGTATTACTGTAGGTGCAATTATGATTATTTTATCCATAATTTTTCTTCGTCCTATTCTTAAATTTTTAGGAGCAACAGACAGTATCATGCCTTACGCTATTACCTATGCCAGCATTTATATTATTTCTTGTATTTTCAATGTGTTTAATGTAACGATGAATAATATTGTAACCAGTGAGGGAGCGGCAAAAACAACTATGTGTGCCTTAATGACTGGTGCAATATTGAATATTGGTTTAGACCCTGTATTCATTTATATATTAAATATGGGTGTTGCAGGAGCGGCAATCGCAACTGCTATTTCACAGATTGTTTCTACATTAGTTTATTTAACATTTATTCTTAGAAAAAAAAGTACCTATCATTTTAGAATTAGGAATTTTTCATTTACAAAAGATATTATGTCAGAGATATTTAAAATCGGAATACCAACACTTGTTTTTCAGATATTAACAAGCCTTTCTATTTCTTTTGTAAATACAAAATCTATGGTCTATGGAGATTCTGTAATTGCTGGTATGGGGGCTGTGACAAGAATTGTTTCTATGGGAAGTTTGATGGTATTTGGATTTATTAAAGGTTTTCAGCCGATTGCCGGATATAGTTATGGTGCAAAGAAATTTTACCGTTTACAAGAAGCAATTAAAACATCAATTTTATGGTCTACCATATTTTGTGTTATTTATGGATTGATATTGGCAATATTTTCAAAAGGAATCATATCACAATTCACAAAAATGGATTTAGATATGATTCGTGTAGGAACTCAATCTTTACGGATAAATGGTTTTTCATTTATGTTGTTTGGCTTCTATACTGTATATTCTTCATTATTACTCGCTCTTGGGAAAGGGTTAGCTGGTTTCTTTTTAGGAGCTTGTCGGCAAGGAATTTGTTTCATACCTGTAATTCTGATTCTTCCAGTATTTTGGGGAATCAACGGCATTATGTACGCCCAGCCAATCGCTGATGTACTTTCTGCTGTGATTACTATTTTTATGGCGGTGCATTTACACAAAGAACTTGCTTTATCAAAACAGAAATTTTTATCTGGACAACAAAATACATAAAGGTTAGGAACGCTTTTATATAACAGAGATTAAAAATATGGTAGGATTAAAAAAACGACATATTAAAAAAATGTTGAAAACTGGTGCTAAAGCAGATGGAGCATCGCTTGCTGATATTCGGACTGATATAGAAGCTACTATTGATGAAGCAATGACCAGCACCGACCCAGAGGTACAAGCGAATTTCAGAAAGTTGTTTAGAAATAAGCGTCCCACACCAGAGGAATATATTTATACGATTACAAAAAAGACAAAGATTAAATTTTAAAAATCTATTGTCGCAAAGGTGGTGCTTCTATGAGTAATCAATCATGGGTGTTATGTCCTATTTGTAACAACAAGACACGAATCAAAATACGGGACGATACAGAATTGATAAATTTTCCGTTATTCTGTCCGAAGTGCAAACAGGAAACTCTAATCAATATAAAACATGGAAATATAATTATCAGAGAGCCAGACGCTAAGACGCAGAGCCGATAATTTGTAAGTTATTGTAACTTATATATTATCGGCTCTTATTTGTTGCCTGCGGAGCAGATCAGCAAATAAGCGTTGAAGAATCTGTATAGAAAAACAGAGAAAATAAGAAGCAAATCACTTCTTATTCTCTCTGCTGTTCAAGATACCGTCAATCGTACCTTGAATGATTTTTAATTCGTTATCACTCAATAAATCAAGTGACGAATCTATCTGACGGCGGGCTGTATTTTTTTCAACATTCTTCGCTGGATAGAAATACTCGTCAACAGATATATTGAACATGGTAACTAAATCATGGAATAACTGAAAGCTAGGGTGTTTCCCGATATTTTCAATATCTGCGATATGACGTTCTCCGTAAAAGACTTTATCGCCTAAATCATTTCTGGAAAGCCCTGCTTTCTCTCTGGCTTCTCTGATTGCCAGTCCTAAAGGACGAAAATCAAAGCTGTGCGTATCTTTCTTTTTTCTCATTTTTAATCACCTAGCATGAGTTTATACTTCATGTTATGTGATTAGAATGTGTTAAAAACTCATATTATATGCACTATAAATTCGATAAAAATATTACCTCGTTCGGTAAATAAAAAAAACCGTTCTGTGGGTAATCTCTTTTATAATGTCCAAAAATATAGGGACGGTTTTGGTATAACCAGAGCTGTCCTTTTTCTATTTTCACAGGCTTGCTCTGGTCAAGGAGCAATTTGTGATTCTAAGTAAAACAGGCAGTCTATACCGACAACCGAATTTATTCCGTCTTTTTCTTAGTACATCATCAGTCCTTGAACATGAATTAAAAACTCATATATCAGATGTTTTAAAAACAGTCTATTTGTTATTGGTGCAAATAGGCTGTTTTCATATTTACAAAAAATTTTTTCAATCCTGCAACAAATCACACCTTGCCGTACAGATATGGTGCGGAAAGAGGGATACATACTTTTCACTTCATAGCGAAAGGGGGTGTGATTTTGAAACCATCAGACTTCCAAAAGACAATACAGTGTCAGTTTGACTGTAAGCTCAAAAAGGTTGTGAAAGGCATTGTCCGTAACTACCGCAAGGAATTAGCAAGACGACAGGCAAAGGAAGTATCCTTTTGTGAGCTTCCAGAGATTGTTGTTGAGAAATTGATTGTATGGGACGATTACGAAAGTGAATATACAACGTTCGATGTGTGCGGTACAGAAATCCGTGTACTTGATGAAGAACTTGCAGAAGCACTGAAACAGTTGCCGGAGCAGAACCGAAACATTGTATTGATGTTTTTCTTCTTGGATATGAGTGATTCGGAGATAGGCGAAAAGCTGAATATCAACCGAAGCACATCATACAGACACAGAAGAAATTCACTTGAAGAAATCAGAAAGCAGTTAAAGGAGAAGAAAACAAATGAAGAATAAGCAACACACACTTCCATCATTTTTTCTCATATCATCAGCCGTGGACGGTAACGAAAACGCCATAGAAAAGCTGTTGTTATTCTATGAAGCCTACATATCAAAATGCTGTTTACGCCCGTTTTACGATGAGTACGGTAACGTATACATTGTGGTTGATATGGAATTAAAGGGACGTATCAGAGAAGCCCTTTTGAAAATGATATGTGAATTTGAAATAGACGAACATTAAGTAATATTTGAGCGGAGCATGATTTAACAAACTCCCCTCTTTCCTGTTCCGCTTTTTCTTATCATTCTGTATTAGTCCATTTGCAAAAATGAATTGATACAGGCTGACAAGAGCCTAACAGTTCTTTGACAACTGAATAAAGCAGTCAGATACGTTTGTGCTTGCAGTGAGCCATCAGAGGTTGTACGCCGTGACTTTTCCAATCGGGAGATAGCGATTCATGCAATGATCTGGGAGCGACCGTTGGAAAAGTCGTTCTGCCATGACCTGCAACACAGGATAATGATACACCCGTATGACACGGTTCAGCCCACAGGAATGGGAATGGTTGAGATACCAGCGGAGCTTGCCGAAGCCGTCTGACTGCTTGTAAAAAGCATATGATAAAGGAGAGTGATACTTTTACTGGTGTGCAGAAAATGACGATAATACAGGTCGGTAAAAGGAGGGCTGACAGATGAACAAAACAAAAGAAAGACCAACCTCACAGCCGATAACGGTAAATATAGATAAATTGTCTGCAATGTTATCTTGTGGTCATGCTACTGCAAGAAAGATTGGAGAACAGGCAGGAGCAAAAATTGTGATTGGACGTAGGGTTCTTTATTCGGTAGAAAAAGTCAAAAATTACCTCTCATATCTGGAAGAATAACACCCTTTTTCATTTATGTTTCTTGTGATATATGGTATAATATTTATAGACATAACCACGTCATGAGAACAAAAAAGGGGGCTATTACAGAAAGGAATGTTTCTCATGGCAAATAGCAGAAAAGACCATAAAGGAAGAAAATTAAGAGAGGGCGAAAGCTGGCGTAAAGATGGTAGATATAGTTACCGTTATACAGATATAAGAAGTGGAAAACGTCTGACAGTATATGCAAAGGATTTACCGGAATTAAGGGAAAAGGAAAAGCAGATTGCAAAAGACTTGGAAGATAACATTTTAACCGATGGAGCAATCAAAAAACTTACTCTTAATAAATTGTTTGAAAGATATATGTCCACTAGGGAGCTGAAAGAATCTACTAGAGCAAATTATCTGAAAACATGGGAGAATCGTGTCAAAGACGAAATTGGAAACATCAAGGTTGTTCAGATTTTACCATCACACATCAAATCGTTTTACTCAAAACTTTCTAAAGCAGGATACGCATATTCTACAATAAAATTTATTAACAATATGATTTATCCGGCACTGGAAATGGCTGTTGATGATGATATTATCCGCAAGAATCCGGCAAAGTTTTCTATCAGTGATTATGGTAGACAGGCAGAAGAACGTATTGCCTTAACAGTTTTACAACAGGAAAAAATGCTGGAATTTGTGAAAAATAATCAAGTATACAACACCTACTATCCAATGCTCAGAATCATGTTAGGAACTGGTGTAAGGTGCGGAGAACTGATTGGATTGACTTGGGAAGATGTAGATGTCAGAACAAAAGCGGTAAGTATTGACCATCAGTTGATTTATAAAGATTTAGGAGATGGCTATAAATTCCATATTTCCACGCCAAAGACGGATTCTGGAATCCGAACTATCCCTATGACATCAGATGTACAAAGAGCATTTGAAGAACAAAAGAAATTAAACTTTATGCTTCAAAAAGGAAAAGATGTTGAGATAGACGGTTATAAAGGATTCATTTTCATGGCAAAGTCCGGCAGACCGCTCATGCCTAGTGCAATAAACAATATCTTATATAATATTGTAGACGCATATAACAAAAAAGAAGTTCAAATTGCAAAGACTGAACATAGAAATGCTGAATTGTTACCAACGGTATCCGCTCACATTATGCGACATACGGCTTGTACCAGAATGGCAGAAAAGAGGATAGACGTAAAAGTTCTTCAATATATTATGGGACACGCCCACATAGATGTAACAATGGACGTATATAACCATGTAAGTGAGATGTCCAGAATTGAGAGTGAAATCACAAGGCTGGAAAGCGTAGCAATTAGTTGACACCAAAAATAAAAAAATTGGTGTCAAAATGGTGTCAAATCAAGAAAAAGTGATGATTATAAGGAAAAAAAGTGTTGCAAACCCCGTAAAATCAAGGTTTGCAAAAAAAATCTCAAAAAATTAGCACTCAACACTTGACAGTGCTAATAACAAGTGCTATATTACAACTAGAACAAAGGAAGAGGATAAAAAGAGAGAAAAGAAATGAAAGCTCTATGAATTCTCCACCACCTGAGTTCCAGGAAACAAGGTAAATAGCATATATAAAAAGGAGAGATGACTTATGTTAATGCCTAGTATTTTTGGAGAAAACTTATTTGATGATTTATTTAATGATTTTCCATTCTATTATGATGATAAAGCAGTTAAAGACACAGAGAAGAAGCTCTATGGCAAGAGAGCCAGTCATGTGATGAAGACTGATATTAAGGAAATGGACAATGGCTATGAGCTGGTTGTAGATCTTCCTGGATTTACCAAGGATGAGATTAAAGCTTCTCTGGAGAATGGTTATCTGACCATCAGCGCAGAGAAAGGCCTTGATAAAGATGAGAAAGAAAAAGAATCCGGACGTTATATCCGCAGGGAGCGTTACGCAGGTGCCTGCAGCCGAAGCTTTTATGTAGGCGAGGATATTCAGCAGGAGGATGTTAAGGCCGAATTTAAGCATGGTATTCTGAAACTGTTCGTTCCGAAGAAAGAAGCGAAACCAGCAGTGGAAGAGAAGAAACATATTGCCATTGAAGGCTAATGATTTTTCCTTTCGTCGGGAAGTCTGACCCGGGAGAAAAGGTGAAATAAGTGAATAGCTTGGAAGGTGCCGCGGGATCGTTGAAAAATGATTCCACGGCATCTTTTTTTGCGGGAAAAGTTTGGGAAACGACAGTTTGTCATCTTGACAATACATGCTGATTTAGCTATAATGATGAAACTGTGAATATCCTAGTGAATTTGTACCCTTTTGAGTGATTAAGTGTCCGCATTAGCGGACATGTCCGTTTAGAGCGAATTTGAAATATTTTGCAGTCTTTAAGGGGAATTTTCCGGGAGAAGCAGCATATAAGAAGTGTATGACCCGGGGCGATGGACGCCGCCGGAATGAAAGGGAGTAAGGCTAAAATGGAAGAAAAGAAGAACTTACTAACCTATGCAGGACTTAAAAAACTGGAAGAAGAGCTGCATGATTTAAAGGTAGTAAAAAGAAAAGAAGTAGCAGGCAAGATCAAAGAAGCAAGAGAGCAGGGAGACCTGTCTGAGAACGCAGAGTACGATGCAGCTAAAGATGAGCAGAGAGATATCGAAGCACGTATTGAAGAAATCGAGAAAATCCTGAAGAACGCTGAGGTCGTAGTTGAGGATGAAGTAGATCTTGACAAGATCAGCGTAGGATGTAAGGTTAAAGTACATGACTTTGAGTTCGAAGAAGATATAGAACTGAAGCTGGTTGGCTCTACAGAGGCAAACAGCCTGGAAGGCAAGATTTCCAACGAATCCCCTGTAGGAAAGGCTCTTATGGGAGCTCATACAGGCGATGTAGTAGAAGTGGAACTGCCAGCTGGTATCATGAAGTACAAAGTGCTGGAAATCCAGCGTAATATTTAAGGGAGGCACAAAAGTGGCAGAGCAGAAGAATCAGGATCTGAATCAGCTTCTGAAAATACGCCGTGACAAACTGGCAGAACTTCAGGCGAATGGCAAGGATCCATTTCAGATAACAAAATTTAACCAGACCCATCATTCACAGGAAGTAAAGGATCTTTATGAGGCACATGAGGCTGAGCTTCTTAAAGACCGCACAGAGCCGGATACAGCAGGTCTTGATGAGGAGCAGGCAAAGGAAGTTCTGAAGAAAGACTATGAAGAGAGAAGAAGCATTATGGACGCAAGTCCGATCCATGTAGCAATTGCTGGACGTATGATGTTTAAGCGTGTTATGGGTAAAGCTTCTTTCTGCAACATTCAGGATTTACAGGGAAATATCCAGGTATATGTAGCAAGAGATGCGATTGGAGCAGACTGTTATGCAGATTTCAAGAAATCTGATATCGGTGATATCTGGGGACTGGAAGGCTTCGCATTCAGAACCAGAACCGGTGAAATTTCTATTCATGCAGAGAAGATGACTCTTTTATCCAAGAGCTTACAGATCCTGCCGGAGAAATTCCACGGACTGACTGACACAGATATGCGTTATCGTCAGAGATACGTAGACCTGATCATGAACCAGGACAGCAAGAACGTATTTATCAAACGTTCCAAGATCCTGAAAGAAATCCGTAATTTCCTGGCAGACCGTGACTTCATGGAAGTGGAAACTCCAATGCTGGTTTCCAACGCCGGCGGCGCAGCTGCGAGACCATTTGAGACCCATTACAATGCGCTGAACGAAGATGTGAAGCTTCGTATTTCTCTGGAGCTTTATCTGAAACGACTGATCGTAGGCGGACTTGAAAGAGTTTATGAGATTGGCCGTGTATTCCGTAATGAGGGTGTTGATACCCGTCACAATCCGGAATTTACCCTGATGGAGCTTTACCAGGCATATACAGATTATGAGGGAATGATGGAACTGACAGAGTCCATGTTCCGTTATCTGGCAGAGAAGGTCTGCGGTTCCGCAAAGATTTCCTACAATGGAATCGAGATCGACCTTAGCAAACCATTTGCACGTCTCACTATGAACGATGCGATCAAGAAATATGCAGGAATTGATTTTGATGAAGTTGCAGATGATGAGGCAGCTAAGAAACTTGCTGCAGAGCATCATATTGAATATGAGGAGCGTCATAAGAAGGGTGATATTATCAATCTCTTCTTCGAAGAGTACTGTGAGAAAGAGCTGATTCAGCCGACTTTCATCATGGATCATCCGATTGAGATTTCTCCTCTGACCAAGAAGAAACCTTCTGATCCGAGTAAGGTAGAGCGTTTCGAGCTTTTCATCAATACATGGGAAATGTGTAATGCTTACTCCGAGTTGAATGACCCGATCGACCAGAGAGAGCGTTTCGCAGCACAGGATGCTCTTGCAGACGCTGGTGACGAGGAAGCGAACCATACAGATGAAGATTTCCTGAACGCATTGGAAATCGGTATGCCGCCGACAGGTGGTATCGGATACGGAATTGACCGTCTGGTAATGCTTCTGACAGACAGCCGGGCTATCCGTGATGTCCTGCTGTTCCCGACAATGAAGAGCTTGGATAAATAAACCTAGTGTTTATGCGGGATTGAGGCATTTGAGTACGTCAAAGGACGCATTAAAAGACGTATTTTGGCATAGTCATTTACATCAGTATGAAAGAGTACACAATCTGAAAAGAATAAGACTCAATCGAATATGAACTACTAAGAGGACATTTTCTAAAGAAATTTAGAAGATGTCCTCTTTTTTGCGTTATGGAGAAAATACGTCATTTGTTATGAAGTCAAAGTGAAAGGAGCACAGCAATGGATGAATCAAAGAAGAAAGATAGATATGAGGATGCAAAAAAGTTTGTAAGATATTCAGATGGTGCAAAGATGTACAGTATGGGAATGACAAAATTTCAAGAAGTGGCTAAGGATGCCAAGGCTTGTTATAAGATTGGTCAGCTTGTACTTGTTAATACAGAAATATTGGATAAGTATCTTGAAACTTTTCATATTACAGATTCTGAGTTTTATAAGTAGGTGATGTTATGGTAAATACATTGAGTGGTTCAGTTAGTGCCTATAGAAAAGAAATTGTAAAACCAAGATTTATTCGTATTGATGAAGTAATGGCTTTATTAGATGTAACACGAGATGAGGCAATGGATATAGCATTAGCTGCTGGAGCAAGATATCAGCTTGCAAAGATTATATTAGTACATAAGGAAAGGTTGATGAAATTTATGAAACATTTTGCAAGAGTGCCTAGTTCAAACAAAATCGTAGAAAAGAAGTTTGTAAGAATTGGGGAAGCTTCAATGACATATAGCATAGGGCATCATAGATTTATTGAAATGGCTAGAGCAGCGGGTGCTGTATATAAGATTGGAACAGCTAAGGGAAATACTATATTAATAAATTTGGAAATTTTTGATGATTATATGGAGCAATTCAGAGAACCGCCAACAGAAATGAAACATCCATTGCCAAATGTGAAAGGAGACTGATGAATGAGTTACTCATATAAGTGCTATTCAGATACAAAGGATTTTATGAAAAAATTTGTCAATGCAGAGGAAGGAGCGATTATTTATGGGATAAGTAAATCTAGAATCATAGTAATTGCGAGAGAGGCAGGAGCAGTCTATAAAGTCGGTAATTCAGCATTAATCAATACGGAATTATTTGAAAAATATCTTGAACGATTCAGAGAGCCGGCAAGAGAACTGCCTAAGCATACATGGAACAAATTAAAGGAAATGACAAATACACCAAAAACTGGTGAAAATTCGTAAAAATACACCAGTGGTGTCACTTCCGTAAAATTAAAGTGCATTGTAGAATATCAATTGTCCAAGAGAGATTGGACATAACAATTGAATAATCAGTTACAGATTTGCAAAGTAGTTTGCACTACAGAATTTCTGTAGGTAGTAAAATTACGGGGCATGTACCTGGAGGATGAAAGTCACAGCTATCATATTAGTAGCCTGATGGATCGAAAGATGAAGGGTGAGAAGTTGGATGGAAATCTGGAAAAAGGATTCGGCATGTTGCGTAAGGATAATCAACCACAGAGGGCGAGAAGTTTGTCCTTATCCTCAAAAGGCTAAAAGAGGAGATAGTGCTTCTGATAATTCAGAAGGGCGTCGTGAAACACATTTTGTGGCTCGTCTGTAACTCCCGGAGGTGAGAACACCTCTTTGTACACGGGGCGATATAGGAGTCTAGAAGACTGGCGTGTACCTACATGCTTAGCATTAAGCATAGCCATGTAGACTATATCACTTCCAAATTCAAATTTTGTCTATATGGCAACTAATTTGAAGGAGGATAAAGTGATGATGGGATTTAGCATAGCATTTATAATTATTGTTCTTATTGTATTGTATTCATTAGCAAGGACAGCAGGTGAGTCGGACAGGATATTGGAAAATATAAGAGAGCAATCACTCCTTGGAAGGGAGGAGAGCTCTGGTGGGAACAGTTGAAAAAAGAGATAAGCATAAGAAACGCAGGTTTGTATCTCCAGAAGAAAAGCTTGAAAGAGAATTAAAAGATTGTATGCATTGTAGATTCTTCTGGGGACATAACAACAGATGTGCCAATGGAACATGTTGTAAACCATCTAAGAAAAAAGAACAGAAGCTTCCAGCGGAATGTGTCGGATGTCCATATTATCAAGGGAATGGTTATTGTTTTCCTTGTATGCGAAAGCTGATAGGAAAGTAGGTGGTTAAGATGTTCAAGTGGCTATTTAAGGAGAAAGGATGTGCAAAACATATGAATAACAAGTTAGAAGTAATCGGCATTGATCATGGTTGGTCAATGATGAAAACAATCTCTCAGGTATTTGTCACAGGAGTTAAGGAGATTACAACAACTCCGGCACTTTTCGGCGATGTACTTGAGTATGAAGGAAAGTTCTATAAGGTTGGAACTGTGAGGCAGGAAGTAAAGGATACAAAGGTCGAAGATGACAGCTTTTATCTTCTCACTCTTGCAGCAGTTGCTAAGGAACTTAAAAGAAGAGGTCTTGCAGAGGCAAAGGTATTCCTTGCCGTAGGACTACCACTTACAAGGTTTGGAGCAGAGAAGAATGATTTTATCAAGTACCTGACAAAGAATAAGCGTGTAAGCTTCAAATATGAGAATGAGCCGTATTATATTGAAATGGATGATGTGGCAGTATTCCCTCAGTGTTATGCAGCAGTAGTGGACAAGATTCCTACAATGGCAAAGAAAACGCTGATAGTAGATATCGGTAGCTGGACAATCGACATTATGCCGGTAATCAACAAGTCACCGGATGAATCAAAGTGTGTGACGATACCAAAAGGTCTTATTACCTGTATGCGTTCTATCAATGAACAGTGTGTAAGACAACTTAACGGAGAGGTAGACGAGTCAGAGATACAGAATATCATGCGATATGGCAGGTCAGATATTGATGATGAATACTTTGCCATTATCAAGGCAGAGATAGAGGATTTTGTTGATAAGGTATATAACTCAATCCGTGAGTTTGGGTATAACTTAAAGACTACACCGATTGTATTTGTCGGTGGCGGGGCAGTTGTGATGAAGAATTTTGGTAGTCATGATGCTAAGAACATTTCCTATAACCTTGATGTAAAGGCAAATGCAAGAGGATATGAGCAGCTTGCCACAATGGGACTTAAAAGCACTAAGCGATTATCATAAGGAGGCAGATGATGGGAAGAAGACTTGAATATGAAGTAAAAACTTCTGTCCGCCTCAACATGAGCAATCCTCAGCATGTGAAAATCAATGATGTGATTCAGAACCTTGATCCGAAGATTTTCAAATCTAAGAACCAGTTCATTATAGATGCGATTCAGTTCTACATTGATAATTATGGAAAAGAAACTTTTGTTATCAAGAAGAAGGAAAAAGAGAGGGCTGAATATATCCGGTCAGAAGATATTGATGACATTAAGGAAGAGGTCATTGAAGCAGCAACCAATGAGGCTAGAAAAGAGGTAATAAAGCTGTTAGGCGGAGTGATATCCGGGATGAATGTTGGTCAGCCGGTAATAATGCAGGCAGCCAATAATGAAGCACAAGAACCTACAGAAGATGTTATGGACGATGCAGATGTTGCAGGACTTGCAATGGGATGGATGTCGAAAGGAGACTGATTATTATGAGAAGAGTTATGGGAGCCGTAGGAACAGTAATTTTAGAGATACTCAAGTGGATATTGAGGATAATTCTTGGAGCGTTGAAGCTGGTCTTAGGACTTGCCAGAATAATTCTTCTTCTATTCGCTATGGTGGCAAGGATATTTCTTTCATTCGTAAGAATGGGCACATTCTGAGAGGAGGTGAGCGTATGCAGGTAAAGGGTTTATTCTTAAATTACAAGAAAAACAGAAGACTTATGCAGTATTTCTTTAAAATAAGAGAGCTGGTATAATGAAAGGAGTTTAAGATGCACAGAATACGGGACAGTCCTATGTGTCCCGTGCATTACAGATAAATAGTTCACCGCAAGGGTGGATGGCACGGAACACAAAGCCCGTCCCTCTTGCGGAGAAGGGATGGGTGATTACTATGAAGAAGATAAGTATTATCTTATTATCCGCAGTACTGGTCTTTTCAATGGCTGCCTGTAATGGTGGTAAGGAAAAGGCTGATAATCAGACAGAGAAACAGATGGAAAGCGTAAAACCAACTGAAGAAGTAGCAATGGCAACGGAAGCTGTTACAGAGGTCACAACCGAAGCTGGAAGTGAAGAGACAGAGAAAGATATTGCCGAGGTTAAGGATTCAGAAGAGAAGACTGATAAGGAAGATAACCAGTCTGCTGATAATGAAACTGCTTCAAAGCAGAAAGAAAAGTCAGAGCAGGATGACGAGCCGGAACAGAAAGCTCCTGCAAGTGGTAATAAGGAAGCTGGTGGAAATCAGAGTAATGCAGGTAATGGTGGTCAGACTACAGACAGTCCGAAAGACAATGTGAGCAATCCACAGCCTGCATCCGTGGCGTACAGTCCACAGAATGTTGTGTCACTTGCAACAGCAAAGTGTCAGGCAGGAGGGATGATTACCACACAGCAGAATTTACAGAATCATTTGAATGACGGCAGTATCACGCAGGAAGAGTACAATGAGTACTATCCTTACGATGGTATGGAAGGCTCTTATTATAGTGTGTTTGTAGAGACAGACCTCAACAAAGCAAGTACCATTGATGGACAGCGGTTATCATCTGAGGATGCAATCGCAGAATATATTGCAAGTATGTTACTTTTGGAAACAGATCCGGTATTCTACATCAGTTATGATGGAGTTTACACGACAGGCGGCACAGACTATTACGAGTTTCGATGTCACAGATAAATAAAAACGAATAGAAGCAGAAGGAAGAAAGATGTAAGCCATAAACTTATGTCTTTCTTTTTTTATGCGTAAATTAAGGAGGAAAGAGCACATGAAACAGAAACTAAAGCGTTTTATGGCAGGATTTATGGCAATGCTCACACTGGTTGGAACACTCTTTACGAATGGAACAACAGCATTTGCAGCCAGTCCGCAGGCAAATATTGCGTTCTGGAATGCGTCAGTCAAAAATTCCGGAGAAGTAAGTGAGCTGAAGTCCGGATATAATCATGGCAAGATTCTGTATTCAATTCTTGACGGAAATTCTGCATATTGTATGAATTTCGGATTAAGAGCAGATGGCGGTCAGCTTATGAACAGCTACGATGATGCGAGCACATCAATGTCAGCACAGCAGAGAAAGCTTTTAAGTTACTGCCTTTATTATGGGTTTAACAGTACACAAAAGGCGGCACCAAGCAACAGTCAGTGCGATGAGTATATCGCAACTCAGGCAATGGTATGGGTTATTGTAGCAGATATCTTTGGAACCGGAAGTGGTGATTCGGCAGCGAGAAAGCTCTGCAACACAGCACCAAGTCCTGATTCTTCATACAGCTATTATGAGAGACTCAGAGACAATATCAGCAGCTCCTACAATGCAACACTTCCAAGTTTTGCATCACGCAGAACCAGTGAGGCACCAACTTATGAATTAAAGTGGAATGATGGAAGTCAGAGATTTGAAACAACATTATCTGACAGCAATGGTGTTTTATCGGATTTTGATTTTGGCATCAGCGGATATTCTGTTGATAAGAATGGCAACAGTATTACAATCTCTTCAACGAGCGTGAATACTACAGCTACAACAGGAACATTCACATCCAATGCTGGCAAGGTTGAGACCACATCAAGCTGTGTATTCTGGCTTACAGGAAAGAGCGGATATCAGGAGTTTATTTCTGAAAGACCGACAGCAGATCCTATCAAAGCATATATCAAGGTCAAGACAGAGAATATCGGATATGGTGAGCTTACAAAGACAGATGAGTCAAGCGGAGTGAAGCTTTCCGGTGCAGTCTATGGAATCTATTCTGACAGCGGATGCACAAACAGAGTACAGACCATGACAACAGATGGAAACGGATATGCAAAGTCAGCTGCACTTGTTGCAGGCACTTATTATGTAAAAGAGATTACCGCACCAAAGGGATATGTCCTTTCCGGTAAGGTTCATACACTTACTGTAAAAGCAGGACAGACAACGGGAATCTCTGCAACAGATAAAGAGCAGCTTGGAGCAATCACAATTTATAAAGAGGGTGAGGTGCTTAGTTCATGGAATGGAAGCAATTTCACCTATGAGAAAAAGAAGCTTTCCGGAGCAGCATTCAAGGTAACTGCCGGGGCAGATATCTACAAGGCAGATGGTACAAAGGTGTATAGTGCTGGCGATGTTGTAGCAGAAAGCCTAACAACAGGAACTGACGGACAGGTGGTATTATCTGACCTTCATCTTGGAACTTATGTGATTACTGAGATTAAGAGCATTGACGGATATACAATCAATACCACACCTCAGACAGTAGCAGTTGAGTATAAGCACCAGACTGTGACAGTCCAGTATGAATCAACTACGATTGAGAATACAAGACAGAAAGCGGATGTATCTGTCGTAAAGAAGGACTCTGACACAGAGAACCCTCTTGAAGGCGGCAAGTACACACTTTATGCCGGAAATGACATCAAAAACTATGCCGGACAGGTTATTGTGACAAAGGGTACAGCTCTTGAGACAGTAACTACAGGTGAGGACGGAAAGGCAAGCTACAGCGCGGATCTGCCAATCTCTAACGGATATTATGTATCAGAGACACAGGCACCATATGCGTATATCAGAAACAGTAAAGATGTTTACAGCTTCAATTTCAATGTATTACCTGAAACACAGGCAAAGGCATCATTCAGTCATACATTTGTGAATGACAGAACGACAGCAAAGATTCATATCTACAAGGTAGACAAGGAATCAGGCAAGGCAGTTGCCCAGGGAGATGCAAGCCTTGAAGGTGCAGTTTATGGTCTTTATGCAAGAAACGATATCGTGCATCCGGACGGAGCAACAGGAGTCGTATTCAAAGCAGGTGACCTTGTAGCAACACTTACAACAGATAAGAATGGAGAGGCAGAGGTCAATAACCTTTACCTTGGAAATTATTATGTAAAGGAAATCACTCCATCAGAGGGGTATCTCTTAGACGAAGAGGAACATGATGTGGTATGTGATTATGAGGGAGACCTTGTAGCAGAGGTATCAAGAAGTACAACTTCAGCAGAGCAGGTAATCAAGCAGCCATTCCAGCTTATCAAGGTATCTGACAATGGCGATGATACTGAAGCAGGACTGCTTGCAGGTGCAGAGTTTACAGCTTATTTGAAATCATCTTTACCTGTAAAGGCAGATGGAAGTTATGACTTTGACAAGGCATCTCCGGTTGTAATCGGGGAAAACGGAGCAACAACAATCACATCCGATGACAAGGGGCATGCAGTTTCCATTGCAATTCCTTATGGAACTTATGTGGTAGTTGAGTCAAAGACTCCGCATAACATGAAGACGATCAAGCCATTTGAGGTAAAAATCAGCGAGAACCATCCTGACAAACCTCAGACATGGAGAGTATTCCTTGACAGGGAGTTTACTGCAAAGCTTCGTGTAATCAAGAAGGATTCCGATACAAAGCAGACAGTACTTGTGCCAAATGCAGAGTTTAAAATCTTCAATATTGATAAGAACGAATATGTAAAGCAGTACACAACTTATCCGTCAAAGGTAGAGCATACTTCATTCTTTACTGATGAGGACGGAGATTTAATCTTACCGGAGGCACTTAAAATCGGTAACTACCGCATTGAGGAAGTGTCTGCACCATTTGGATATGTTGTAAATGATAAGTATGTCAACATCTCGGTTGATACTGATACAGCATTTGAGACAGATGGTGATACAAATGATGCAATCATCACCGTGGAATATTCCGATGCCCCTGCAGTCGGAGAGCTGACTGTAGAAAAGAAGGGAGAGGTACTTGACGGATTCAAGGGTGGACTTCTTGCAAGCTCATATGAGAAAGAGTTTGTTTATAAGGAAGGCTCACTTGCCGGAGCAAAATTCAAAGTTTATGCTGCGGAAGATATTTACACAGCAGACAACCAGAAGGATGCAGACGGAAACCGCATTAAGTATTACAGCAAGGGAGACCTTGTGACAACTCTTACAACTGGCAAGGATGGAAAGGCAACAGCAAAGAATCTTCCTCTTGGACAGTACAGAGTTGTGGAAGTGGAAGCTCCATACGGATATGTATTAAATCCGAATGAGCAGAAAGTGACATTCACATATGTGGATGATAAGACACCTGTTATCAAGGAAAGCCTTACTTTCTCAGATGACAGACAGAAGCTTGATATGTCAGTGACTAAGCTTGATGCAGAAGATAACACACCGATTGCAGGTGCAGTATTTGGTCTTTATGCAGATGAGGATATCAAGAATGCTGATGGCAGAGTTATTATCGAGAAAGGCACACTTCTTGAGAAGGCAACATCTGATGAGAATGGAAAGATTGCTTTTGTTAAGAATTATCCATTTGCAAAATATGTTGCAAGGGAGCTTGTAAAGCCTGCCGGATATGTGACAAATGAGGAAGCAGTAAACTTTGATACAAAATATCAGGGACAGGATGTTAAGACTGCTGTATATAACAGCGAGTATAAGAACACTCCTACAACCTTTGAGTTTACAAAGACAGATATCACAAGCGGTGCAGAGCTTACAGGTGCAACACTTACTGTACTTGATAAGGATGGAAATGTGGTAGACACATGGACATCTGATGCTAAGGAAGCACATGTAATCAAGAGACTTGTAGTTGGAGAGATTTACACTCTTCGTGAGGAATTTGCTCCTTACGGATATCTCAAGGCAGCAGATATCCAGTTTACAGTAGAGGACACTGGCAAAGTGCAGCATGTAGAGATGAAGGATGAAGTTCCTACAGGTTCCATCGTTATCAATAAGGACGGCGAATTTGTAACAGATACTACTCTTATGAAGGGTTACTGGTACGACTTTATCTTCAATTTCTTCAAGGACAGCCTTGCAGGAGTAACTTTTGATGTATATGCAAAAGAGAATATCGTAAGTGCTGACGGACTTGACACTGTATATCATAAGGCAGGAGACAAGGTGGCAACCATCGTGACAAATGATAAGGGTATCGCAAGAATTGATGACCTTCCGATTGGCAAGTATTATCTTGTTGAGACAAAGACCATTGATGGATTTGTATTAGATGATACACCGATTGAGGCAGACCTTTCCTATATCGACCAGAATACAAAGGTTGTTTTCGCAGGAATGGATGTGACAAATGAGCGTCAGAAAGTGCAGATTACTGTAACCAAGACGGATTCAGAGACTAAGAAAGCACTTGAAGGAGCAGTATTTGGTTTATTTGCGAAAGAAGATATCGTAAACAAAGATGGCACGGTAATCGTAAAAGCTGATACGCAGATTGAGAGAACAGTAACAGGCAAGGATGGAAAGGCTGCATTTACCTCTGACCTTCCACTTGGACAGTATTATGTCAAGGAGATTGAGGCACCAAAGGGCTATGTGAAGTCTGATAAGATTTTTGATGTGGATGCTTCATATCAGGGAGATAAGGTAAAGGTTATCGAGTTTGAGGCAGCATTTGAAAATGCACCGATCAAGGTAGAAATTTCAAAGACTGATATCACAGGCAAGAAAGAATTGCCTGGAGCAAAGCTTTCAGTTATTGATGCTGATGGAAAGCTTATTGAGAGCTGGACATCAGAGGCAGGAAAGACTCATATGATTGAGAGACTTCCTGTCGGAAAGTACACACTCAGAGAGGAATCTGCACCATATGGATATAAGGTGGCAAGTGATGTAACCTTTGAAGTAAAGGAGACAGCAGAAATCCAGAAGGTATCCATGAAGGATGAGCAGGCAGTCGGTAAGATTGTCATTGAGAAAACTGACAAAGTAACCGGAAAGCCGATCGAGGGTGTTGTATTTGAAGTAAGGGATAAGGACGGAAAGGTGCTTGATACACTCACTACTGACAAGAATGGTCATGCAGAGAGCAAGGAGCTTCCTATCTGTACTTACAATGAGGATGGTTCATTTAAGGAAGATATCCATTATACAGTAGTTGAGACAAAAACAGCTGACGGATATATCCTTGATGAAACAGCTCACGATGTAACTCTTCGATATGATGACAATGCACCGGATGTTGTTGTAGCAACTCTTAAGCTTGCCAATGTACCGACAGAGCCTAAGCTTCCACAGACAGGCGACAATGCAAATCCACTTCTTTACCTTGGAATCGGTGCACTTGCACTTATTACAGGTGTTGGAGTAGGACTTCGTGGAAGAAAGAAAAAGAAGAATCAGTAACAATTAAAGAACTATTAACCCGGCAGGGAATGTAAGCCTAAGACTTATGTTCCCTGTCATTTTAGTTTTACGGAGGAAACGAAAGTGGTTGGAGAAAGAATCAGATATTACAGAAAACAGCAGAAGCTGACGCTCAGGGAATTAGGAGAAAAATGTGGCTTTATGAATCGTGGGGATGTAAGGATTGCCCAGTACGAGAATGGTTCGAGAACCCCTAAGACAGGAACACTGAAAAGAATTGCTGCAGCTCTGGGAGTAGAACCGGAAGAATTGTTCTGTGAAGATTGCAGAAAATGTATGTTTTTGAAGAATTATTACAGAAAGAAAAGAGGTCATTTAATTCCGGATGAGGGGATAGATGAAGACTACAGCTACAGGAAACATGCAGATCCCGATGATGAAGGGATTTTATACGACAATTTAGATTAAGGAGGAACCGTAATATGATGAATTATGAGATTTTTAAGGAAGTAGTAAAGGAAAAGTTTCTGGATTATATGCCGGAGAAGTACAAAGGGATGGAGGTTGTGACTGCACCTGTTGAAAAGGTAAATATGACTCTTGATGGGTTAAGCCTCAGAGAAGAGGGCAAGCATATCTCACCTACCATTTATATCAACGATATGTATAAGAGATATCAGAACTGTGAGGACTTGGAACAGACAATTATGGGAGCCTGTGATGTTATGGTGAAAGCATTTGAAGAGATTCCACCGGTTAGTGTGGATAGCATCTTAAAAGATGCCAGTGAAAGGGTTGTGTTTCAGATTATCAATACACAGCAGAATAAGTCGTTTTTGGAGAAGGTTCCGCACAGGGAGTTCCAGGATCTCTCTATTGTGTACAGAGTAGTGATTAATGAAGATAAGAATGGTATTCAGAGTACAAAAGTTACCGATGAACTTGCTGGCAGACTCGGAATGAATGAGGAACAGCTGTTTAAGTGTGCTGCGGAGAATACCAGAAGACTTTTCCCGCCTACGGTAAGAAGCATGAATGATGTGATGAAGGATATGTTTTTAAAGGATGGCATGCCGGAAGAGATTGCAGAGATGATGATTGGAGAGATTCCACCGGAGCAGACATTGTGGGTGATTTCCAACAGTAAAGGTATTAATGGTGCGGTAAATATGCTCTATGAGAATGAACTGCATGATTTGGCAGAAAACCTTGGCAGTGATCTTTATATCTTACCTTCAAGTGTGCATGAGGTGCTTGCCGTATCCTCAGAAATGGGAAGCCCGGAGGAACTTGCAGAAATGGTTGTACAGGTCAACATGGAAGCTGTAGACCTCGATGAGAGACTTTCCAATCAGGTATATCACTATGATAAGGATTTAAGAAAGCTCACACTTGCTACAGACACTCCGAATAAGAGACTCGATGGCATTGTGGCAGAACCACCGCTTGTATATGACTCTAAGGAAAAGTCCAGATAGGAGGCAGTTATGGAGCAGGAACTTACAATGGAAGAACTCATTGCTCTCATAAACAGCCAGAAAGGTGACTTTGTTATCCGTGTCGAGTTTGGAGAGGAGGCGGTGTCTGATGCCAAAGAAGAATGACTTCAAGCTTGATGTGGTTTCGGTAAGACTTGTAAAGGATGCTCCGATTTATTCGGAGCACACCTTTAATAATCCGGCGGATATAGCTGCTGTCATGGGAGACTGTATGTGCCAGTTTGACAGGGAAGTAGTGTGTGTGGTCAATCTAAGGTCAGATTTAAAACCTATCAATGTGCATTTTGCAAGTGTTGGTTCTTTAAATGAGGCAATGGCACATCCGAGAGAGCTGTTTAAATCAAGTATCTTAAGCAATGCTGCAAGCATGATGTTAATCCATTGTCATCCATCCGGAAATGTATTCCCAAGCAAGGCAGACACGATGATGACAGACCGCATGAACAAGCTGTGTGAACTGATGGGAATACCGCTCATTGATCATATCATAGTCGGTGGAGACAATCGTGAATTTTTCAGTTTCAGGGAAAAAGGCATGATTGATAATCCTAAGATTACCTTGAGCACAGATTACCGGACACTTGATATCAAGTCACCGCTTGTAGCAGAGCAGGGAAAGGCAAGGTGAAAGCATGGATGGAAGATTTACGGATGAAGAGCTTGTCATAGCAAAGAGTGTTGACCTGTGTGCAGTTGCAGAAAGCCTTGGGTATACAGTAAAGAGGATTGGCAAATACCACACTTTAAAGGAGATGGATTCCATCCGTATCTATAACAGAAGCCATTGGTACAGATGGTCAAGGCAGTTTGACAAAGGCAACAATGGCGGCTCACAGATAGATTTCTTACGGGTATTTTGTGGAATGAGTGTAAAAGAGGCTGTGTTCTGGCTTCTGGACTTTGCAGGATACAGAAGAATCGAGAATCCTGTAAAGCAACCACTTGTTCATCAGGTATCACAGAAGCAGGCAGAGGAGAGAAAGCCGTTTGTCCTACCGGAACCGGCAGGAGATAATTCCTATCTTATTTCATATCTGAATCAGGAGAGAGGAATCAGCAGAGCAGTCATAGATCTTTTTTTAAAAGACGGACTGATTTATGAGAGCAGGCATTACCACAATGTTGTTTTCAAGGGAAATGATAAAAATGGAGTGACAAGATTTGCAAGTATGAGGGGCGTGTTTGATAAGCAGGGCAAGCCATTCAAGTGTGATGTCACAGGCAATGATAAAAACTATGGATTTAATGTAGTAAATGTTAACAGTACAGAGCTTGTAGTATTTGAGGCAGCAATCGACCTTATGAGTTATGTTGATATCTTCACGGATTATGAATCAAATAAGCTGGCACTTGGAATGCTTGCAGATGCCCCGCTTGAGACATTTCTTCGAGAACATCCGCAGATTACTTCCATCCGGTTCTGCCTTGATGGAGATGAGCCGGGACGGAAGGCGGCAGCTGAACTTATGAGAAAGTATTATGAGCTTGGATATGAGGTAGAAGACTGCCCGCCTCCAGCCGGATATAAGGATTACAACGAGTGGCTTGTAGCGGCAAAGCTTAATCTGAACAGGATGAATAAGCGAGCAGATGAACCAGTCAGGGCATGAGAAACCGGATTTTGATGTGTGGGGGCAGAAAGCGCCCCCAAAACAGCAAAGTGGGGGCAGAAAGCGCCCCCAAAATGTCAAAGTGGGGGCAAAAAGTGCCCCCACAATTTGGACACGACAAAATCCGGACTGAAGTAAAAATAAAAGTGGGGGCAGAAAGCGCCCCCAAAATAACAAAATGGGGGCAGAAAGCGCCCCCAAAGTAGCAAAGTGGGGGCAAAAAGCGCCCCCACTTTCATAAACAGAGGGTTTTAGGGAGATTTTCTCCCTAACTAGATGGCATTAGGACAGAGATGTCTCTAATGCGTATCTAGCCGTAAACCTAAGAGATTCAGACAGGCGTGTGGGTGGAAGAGATATACAAAACACGGATAAGGGAGGTGCAGGAAAGCAATGGATAAAGAACTTACAATAATCGCAGAACCAGAGGAACTTATTGCCTGGGCAGACACATTTGATATCTTACTAAACCCTTCGATAGAAGATGCTGCAATTCTGCTTAACTATATGGAAGGACATGATTATGCCATTGGCATAGATTCAGATGGGAAGATGTACAGGCAGGATGTAGCTGAGGAGAATGGTGAAATTGAACCATACCCGATAGATGATGTTATAGATATTGTCTGTGAATGGAACTATGAACTGATACTTGATGCGGAAGCACACAGGAGTGATCCAAAGGATTTTAACGACTATAACGAGTATCAGAGCAAGTATGAAAGTCTGAAAGCAGATGAAAAGAGACTGGACAGATTGTTTGATAAAACCTGTTATGGTAAGGAACTTATAGAAGTTGCCACAGAGCTTGCAGACAGGGTTATTGCCCAGCTGGGTAATAAAGAACTGGAAAAAGTTGCTGTAACAGTAGCAGAAGGAGTAAGAGAATACAGTACGGGTAAGAGAGGAAGGTGATTCTATGGCGGATAAAGTTCATTGTATAAGGAAAACACTAAGACTTATGCCACAGGAAGCGAAGGTACTTTCTGATAAGGCAAAGGCAAATGGAATGAATGAAGCCGAATATATCAGGCTTCTAATCAGTCAGAAACCAAATGATTATCCGGAAGTAAGGAAACTTCTTAAAGAGCTTATCAATGAGATAAACCGAATCGGCATTAACATCAATCAGATTGTATTTAACAGCAATGCACAGCTGTATTCCAAGAAAGATAAGGAACAGCTTGTGACATATATGAAAAAGCTGAATCAGTCTGTCAGCGAGGCGGTGGTAAAGATTGGCAATCAGTAAGATACTTCACATGAAGGACAGCGGGAATTCTTTTCATGCAAGGCATTTGAAACGGGCACTGGATTATGTGATGAATCCTGAGAAAACTCAGAGAGGAAGACTTGTGGGAGCTGTTAACTGTCAGGCAGATATGGCTTTTGAACAGATGATGGATACAAAGAAGCAGTTTGGAAAAACAGACAAGCGACAGGGGTATCACATCATTCTTTCCTTCAAAGAGGATGAGGTGGAACCGGACAGGGCTTTTGAGATAACACAGAAGTTTGTAGCAGAATATCTTGGCGATGCCTATGAAGCGGTATTTGTGGTTCATGATAATACAGACCATGTTCATTCACACATTGTATTTAACAGTGTAAGCTTTGTGGATGGGAAAAAGTATCGCTACGAGAAAGGTGACTGGGCAAAGTATATCCAGCCGATTACCAATAAGCTGTGTCAGGAGTATGGTCTTTCCATTATAGATGTGGAGGATGGCAGCAAAGAGAAACAGCACGAGAATTATAAGGATTGGAGCGAATATCGTGAAGGCAGCTTTGTGTGGGCAGATATGATAAAAAGAGATTTGGATGCCTGCATTTTACAGGCAAATGATTTCAGAGGATTTCTGGAACTGCTGTCGGAAAAAGGATATGAGGTCAAGCAGGGAAAGTATCTGGCAGTCAGACCACAGGGGATGACAAGATTCAGAAGATGTAAGACTCTTGGCGAGAATTATTCACAGGAAGCTATTGTGGAGCGTATTGCTAAGGAAGATTTATCTTTTTACCAGTCACAGAATGAGGAAAAACAGGCAGCGATAGTAAAGTGCTATGTCAAAAGATACCGCAGGGCGAAGATGTCAGGCTTGCAGAAAAGATATTATGCAAAGCTTTACCGGATTGGAAAGCTGAAAAAGAAGCCATACAGTCAGGTATGGAAGTATAAGGATGATATCCGAAAGATGCATAAGCTGCAGGAGCAGTATCTATTTCTGGTAAGGCATAAGATTGAGAGTGCGGAAGAACTTGTATCGGTACTTGATAATCTGACGGATAAGAAAAAAGAAGCATCAAAGGAAAAGAGTAAGACCTATAAGGCTAAGGAAAGATTCAAAGATATTTTTGACAAGGCTGAACAGATCCGGGGGCTTGATGATGCGGAATCGTGTTATCAGAGTGGGGATACCTTCTTTGAAGATGAGCACAATGCATGGGAAAGGCTTAACACTGAGCTTCTGGCACAGGGATACAGTGTGGAAGAGGTCGAGAGTCTTAGAAAAAAATATGAGAGCAAGTATGCACAGGACTGTAAGGCAGAACGGGCGGTATCAAAGGAACTTAATCTTGGAAGATCAATATGGAAGGAACTTACGGTATCAGCTTCGGCAGAAGAGAAGCAGTATGACAAAGAAACAATAAGAGACAGAAAAGAACAGCCGGTACGTTAGGCTGTTTTTTTAGTGGTTAGGAGGCATATATGGAAGAAAAAAGAGAGCCATTAAGTGAAATGGCGATTGAGAGAAAGATACAGATTCTTCGTAATAAGCATATGGACAGTGAGGTTATTGCTCTTGTCAAAAGCGATTATGAATATGGACTGACTGATGATGAAATCGGTCTGTATCTTAACAAAAGTTATGACATTGAGCAGATGAAGGTGTTATCAAAATGTCTGCATAAGGGTGTATCAGAAGAGTTGTTAACGCTGCTGAAAGATAGCAGGATGGCAGCACCTAAGATGCAGACAGGATTGGATTACTATGAAAAAGGTGTGCCGATTGATGCAATCAGAGAGGTAGTCCAAAAAGATGATACAGCAGTAAACATGCGCAGGATGTTTGATGTGGTATTAGATAAGCTTAATAAAGCCAAAGAGCAGATGCCACAGGATTTAGAGTATGTGAAAAGTCTTGTAGCTCAGATGGATGAAGTGGTTGCAAAGATCAATCATCAGAATGAAAGGTATGATGCCCTGAATAAGAAGCTTTCTGAAATAGAAACTTCCAAAGATGACGAGGAAGTCAGGGAGCGTCTAGTCAAGGAGAACCAGGATAAGGACGCTCTTATCAACAGTCAGCAGAATGAACTGAATAAGGCAAGCAGTACGATTGCAAGACTCAGGGATGATATTGAGAAAAAGGATAAGGAGATGAAGCGTATGGGAGACAGAATAGAGTCATTGGAAGATAAGATCATAAGTGTTGCCACAGAGAATAAGAAAGAGGCAGAAAGTAAGGCAGAGCCGCAGGAAAGCCAGTCCGTATCACAGGCAGATAAAAAGATGGTTGATACAGTTGCAGTTCCTCAGAATATGCAGGCTGTGGCAAATGGAATTCCGGTCTATTATCAGATTCCGGTAGTTGATGGTACTGGAAATGTGGTGCAGAGACTTCCGATTGAGCGAAGTGTGAGAAAGAGCAGCAACAGCGGAGTGGCAAGTCTTTTTGCAAGACTGTCATTTAAGAAAAAGTCAAGAGCAGACATTGTAAAGCTGGTTGCATCGGGAGACCTTGTTCCGGCGCAGCTTGTGCAGATTAAGAGTGCAATAGAAAAGGGACTTACTGAGTCACAGCTTGTAGAGCTTATAAACAACAACATTTCAGCGGAAAAGATGAAGGAGATCATTGAGATTGCTGTGCTTGAAAACAGCATGGCAGATTAGGAGGAACTTATGAATTTAGCAGTAGTAAATGAAGCAGTAACAGAAATGAATGGTGTGGAGCATCAGTTTACAGAGGAAGAGAAAAACTTTGTTGTCCAGTTCGCATTCAGAAGTGGCAGCAAGGAAGACACGATTTCTCTTATTGAAGCTTTGGCACATTCAGCGGATAAGGCTGAGTCGGACGAGATTATGGTCACATACAGGTCTAAATATGATATGAAGCCTGCATGGGTGGAACAGGTGGAAAACCTGCTTGTGGCACTTGAAATGTATCGTATCGAGGAGGAGAAAGCAATCAATCATCTGGCAGATATTTTGACTACTTATGGTATTGATGTATCAGCCGAGGAAATCCGTACTACAGAGACAGAAACGCTTAAAACAACAGTTAGAGAGAAAGTGGAGGTGCGATAATGGCAGAAGAGATTCAGGAAGCGGTGCAGATCATCCGTGTAGCTTATGATGGCATTGAGATTGCCATGAAGGTAGGAAGCGGCGGCATTGCTGCCATGCAGAAGGCAATAGATTTCTTAAAAGGGATGCTTGATTATGAAAAGTCACTTGGCAAGACATCCATGAGAAAGCTGATCTTAAAAGGTGGCGATTTACAGGTGTTACAGTTTAATACCGAAGATATGAAAAAGGTTGAAAAGATGGCAAAGAAGTATGGAATCCTGTATTCGGTACTTCCAGACTGTAACAGGAAAGATGGACTGAGTGAGGTAATCTTTCATACAGAGGCAGTTCCCCGTGTGAATATGATGATACAGAAGCTCAAGTTTGGTAAGATTGCCACATTTGACGATTATCTGAAGAATGGAGATGAAAAATCCCTTGGCAAGCTGATGGATTTTTTGAAGAAACAGCAGGGAAACGAGAAAAGCCACACGATAGAAGGGGATAGGGTTAATACCGCTATTGACGGACTGATCGAAAAGGTCGGAATGTTTGCAATGGAAAAGAAAGCTATCAGTGTGGATCAGGTCAAGGAGAATTTCAGTATCAATGGTGAGCAGGCTGAAAGTGTTATCAAACAGCTAGAGACAATCGGTGTGCTTGGAAAGAAAAATGAGGATGGCACCCATACAGTCATGATGGACAAGGATGCATTTATCAATCGTGTTAGAGGCTATCAGGACCTTGCTGAGAGAATGAGGGCAGTTGCAGCATCAAAGAATGCGAACTTATCAGATGTGACTATCAGCAAGAAGCTGATTATCGAAGAGAATGACCATGCTGTTAAGACCAGAGTTCCCGGCACATGGGGAGAAGAGGCAAGATATGTATGGCTCCGTAAGGAAAACATCATGGAGATTCATGGTGGAAAGACAATGCTTACTTTCCTTGATTCCACCAAGGATTATAAGCTTTACGATGAGCAGAATCGTGTGGTGACAACCCAGAAAGGAACCGAGCTTTATACTCACTACGACAAGGTGGAGTCATCTGTCAGGGAGCGTTACGAGAAAGTACAGAAGCAGCAGAAAAAGACCACACAGAAGAAAACTGTTACCACGAAGAAAGCGAGGTAGCAGCCTATGCAGACAACAAAGAAAAAGCCGTCACTGATATTCATCCTTGTGGGTGCAGTGTTAGCCGGGTATCTTGGTTATCTGATAAATGGTGCGTGGGCAGAAGGGATTGCCTTTAATGAATTTATGGACAGATTCAATGAAGTATGTGCTGTTCCCTTTGCCAACTATTACAATTCCAATACAGTAAAAGCAGTAGCCATTGCATTAGGTATCTATGCGATGGCTATTGTCATGTATTACACCAGTCAGAGAAACTATATGCCCGGTAAGGAATTTGGTACGGCAAGATTTGAAAATCCGAAGCAGGTCAACAAGATACTTGCAGATAAGGATGAGAATTTCAACCGGATACTCAGCCAAAATGTGAAGATGTCGCTGGATTTTAGGAGACTCAAGCTCAATGGAAATATACTTATCTGTGGTGGTTCCGGAGCAGGAAAAACATTTTATGAAGTAAAGCCGAATCTGATGCAGATGCCACATAACTGTTCTTTTATCTGTACTGATCCAAAAGGTGAGATTCTTAGAAGTTGCGGGCAGATGTTAAAGAATAACGGATACAATGTGAAGGTCATCAATCTGCTTGAGATGGATAAGTCGGACTGCTATAATCCGTTTTCCTATATCAGAGAGGAAACAGATGTTGTAAAGCTGATTACCAATCTTATCAGTAATACCACACCAAAGGGTTCCACTCCAAGTGATCCATTCTGGGAGAAAGCAGAAGGATTATTTTTACAGTCAATCTTTTATTATGTGTGGCTTGAAGTACAGCCGGCAAAGAGAAACTTTGAGACAGTACTGAAGCTTCTTGGAGAAGCAGAAGTGACAGAGCAGGGAAAGGCGTCGAAACTGGATGTGCGAATGAAGTTCTTAGAGGAGAGTTCCCCACTCGGAGCTAATCATCCGGCAGTAAAGCAGTACAACAAATGTATGCGAGGTGCAGGAGATACCGTCCGTTCCATTATCATCAGTGCCAACTCAAGACTTGCATTTCTTGAAAATAAGCAGGTTTTACGATTACTCTCCAAAGATGAGCTTAATCTGTCCGATATCGGTATTGGTGTAAACGGAGATGGGGAGACAAAGACAGCACTCTTTTGTGTAATCCCGGATAGTGACAAATCCTATAACTTTATTATCGGTATGTTATACACGCAGATATTTCAGGAATTGTACTATCAGGCAGACTTTAATTGTGGTGGAAGGCTGCCAATCCATGTGACATTTATGTTAGATGAATTTGCGAATGTCGCATTGCCAGATGACTTCTGTTCACTGTTATCGACAATGCGAAGCCGTGAGATTTCAAGTATTATCATTATTCAGAACTTTGCCCAGTTAAAAGCACTTTTTAAAGATACCTGGGAGACAATTCCCGGCAACTGCGATACGTTCATCTATCTCGGTGGAAACGAGCAGAGTACGCATAAGTATGTGTCAGAGCCGCTTGGATAAGGTACGATTGATAAGAAGTCAAGTGGAGAAACAAAGGGCAGACAGGGAAGCTCTTCAAGAAACTATGATGTATTAGGCAGAGAATTGTTTACACCCGATGAAGTCAGAAAGCTGGATAATAAGAAATGTATTATCTTTATCCGTGGTTTTGATCCTATCATGGACAATAAGTTCATACCGTTCAATCATTCGATGTTTAACCAGACAGCAGATGGCAAGGGAGAGCCTTATGTTCATCAGATAAGAGGAGCAGATAATCTTATCGGTCCGCCATTTGAGATTCTTTCAGACAAGGCAGTTAAGTATTATGAAAAGCTGAGGGATAAGGGCGAGAATGTGTATATAGATTCTCTTACCTATGAGCAGTTTATGATGCTTGGTGATGCGGAGTTAAGCAGAAGATTCTCCATGCAGGATGAGGCAGAGCAGAAAGCAAAGATTGACAGGGAGCAGGCAAATGAGCTTGAGTATGTCGATGAGTCACAGAAGTCTGATACTACAGAATGTGCTAACTCTTCTAATGGAAGTGCTGGTACTAAGCCTGTAAGGAATCCTGAGAGGGAAAAGCCTAAGTGGGAGGATACAATCACAAACCGAATGCTGCACTGGTCATATACACCGGAGCAGAAAGAGGAAGTGAAGAAGGCACTTGCGGCAGGAGTTCCGAAGGCAACGATTCTTACTTACTTTTATCCGGAGGTTACTGTGGAGAAGATGAGTTCATATCGAAAGAAGCAGTAATGTTTTTAGATATATTACAGAGTATATGATATAATTTGCTCACATAGTATGCTTCAGCTTATTGGACTACTAACATGTGAGCAGTTACAAAAGACAGAAATTATTTTATATTGGAGGTACAGGATGAATACGGAAAAGACTTTTGCAGATAGATTAAAAGAGTTGCGTAATATACGAAACTATACACAGGAAGAGCTGGGTAAGATAACAAATATATCTGTTCAGAGTATACGACGTTATGAACAAGGTAGACTCAATGAAGAGCCAAGTGCGTATAATCTTTTACAACTAGCAAAGGCACTAGATGTAACACCTGAATACTTATTGATAGGAGATAATAATATGACAAGTTACACGGAGGCAATTAAGAGAGAATTGAAGCAACTTAATGACTATGGACAAATATCTGAAATTAAAGAAACCGAGTTGAATTCCACGATTTTATCACATCTTGAGATGAGTAATGATTTAGTAGATGCTGTAAAGACGGATTGGAATGCAAAAGGCATATTTAAGAGGATAGAGAAAGAGGAAGATAAACAGATTGTGGTAGACAGTTATTGTACAAGACCTTATGTACAGGATGTCATATTACGATATTGCCAGAATAGATCTATATTTAAGACAAAGTTTGCAATAATTGATGGAATGCTTTTAGAATAAAGCAAATTTGAGAGTAAATTAGCACTTTAGCCATATGGTTAAGGTGCTTTTTTTCATACCTTGAAAGGAGATGGTCACAGCAAAAACGCATCGGGGAAAGCCCGATTAACCAGTACAACAGGCATTGCCTGATTATCATAGAGTAACTATCAACAGGACAGAAAGGAATGCATATATTCCGTTCGGAAAGCTAGCCGGATTGGAATATGTGTATTCCTTTCTGGCTTTTTCCGCTTCTGTCACTTCAAAAAAGGAGATTAAACAACATGAGAAAAGAACAGATTATTACGACAAACAACAATCAGATGGAGGAGAAAGGCATGAAGAGCAGATTCATTCACTTTAAAAAGAGATTCGTTCCGGCATTATCCGGAGCACTTATGGGAGTAATGCTTATGAGCACTACTTGTTTTGCAGCAGGTACAGGTACTTCCGCAGTAACACAGCCGCTTGAGAACTTAAAGACACTTATCATTGCAGTCATTGGTGCTGTTGGTGTCATCATTCTTGCAAAGAATGTCATGGAGTTCGCACAAGCCTATCAGCAGCAGGATTCATCTACTATGAACTCTGCACTGAAAGGAATTGTAGCAGGTGTCATGATGGCTGGTATTTCAACAGTACTGACATTCTTAGGCTTCTAAGATTGGGGAAAAAGAGTTCCCCTTTTAGTAAAAGGAAAGAGGTGAATAACAAGTATGGATATTTTTAAGCTTGGAGACAAGATCCTTGCACTTCTTGAGGCGGTGTTTGGGTTTTGGAACAATCAGATATCCCTGGTCTTTGCAATGCTTGGACAGTCACCGGTCAGTTTCAAGGGCGGAGGTCCTTGGGCAGTTATTGAGGGTATTGAGCCGGTCTTTGTAGCGGTCGGCTCTTCCCTCGTTGTGCTGTTCTTTGTTATCGGTTTCTGCTCGGAAAGCATAGATGTAAAAGATGAGATGAGGTTTGAGTCTATATTTCGTATGCTTATCCGACTGGGACTTGCAGAATGGTTTGTTGCAAATAATGTCACGATTATGAAAGCGTTTTTTACTTCCATAGGAAATCTGGTGGGACTTATATCTGCCGGGACAACGACGCAGCTTGCCATTGACAGTACACAGGCAGACATCATTAAGGGACTCGGATTTGGTGAGAGTCTGGTAATGCTGATACTTACAGCTTTGCTTGCAATCATCATTATTATCTGTGGATTCTTTATCATTTACACAGTGTATTTCAGGTTCTTAAAGATACTGATTATTGTGCCGCTTGGTGCGATTGCATGCTCCACAATGGCAGGAAACAGAATGGTCAGTCATACAATGGCTACCTACTGCAAATATTTTCTTTCGTGTGTATTCGAGGCAGTAACGATGGCACTTGCAATTGTGGTATGTAATGCATTTATCAATGCAGGACTTCCGGCATTTACAGGAAGTTACGCTGACTGGGCACAGACACTTATCTATCTGTGTGAAATGACATTTACGATAGCAATGACTGTTGGAAGTGTGAAGGGAGCACAGACACTTACAAGCAAGGCATTTGGATTATAGAAGGAGGCAGAAATGGATAATGAAAAGAAACAGGTTACTTATAATTCAAGCATAACCGGAGAAACGCAGGTGACATTTGATATCCAGCAGTATATGAATAACAGGGCAATGTTTATTGGTCTTATGTGTAATGAAGATGGACATGAGGAGCATTTTGGGGATGTGACTGTGAATTTGTCGGTTGCAGCACCAAATTACTGCGGATATCTGAATGTGAATGACATGCCGGATATTGAAAAGTTTATTACAGACAATGACATTGGAGAGTTTACAGGATTCACGCAAAGGAGTGGTTTCTGCGAATATCCGCTTTATCTGTTCAATGTAGATAAGCTTAGAGAACTGTGTCCGGATGGAATGGATAAGTATGAGGCGAATATTGGAATGACAAGAAAGCCGGAGACAAAGGATTTATCAAGATAGGAGGCAGGGACAATGGTAATCGAAGTAAACAAGGATATTGACCGCTATCAGGAATCGGTTGCGATGGGACTTACTGCAAGGCAGCTTATATTTTCCATTGCAAGCGTAGTAGTCGGTGGCGGTATCGTCCTTCTTCTTTACAAGTATATCGGTCTTACGGGTTCTGCTTATGTGGCAATTCCCTGTGTGGCACCGATTGCACTTGGCGGATTCTATTCCTTTAACGGGATGAATTTCTACGAGTATATGGGAAAGAAGCTGCATTTTATGTTTGGGAACAGGACACTTACCTATGTATCAACAGAGGGAGAGCCTGCAATAAAGCAGTTAGAAGCAGAACAGAATGAACAGGTAAAGAAGAAAGGCAGAAAGGCTGAACCGGAGACTGTAACAGCTGATTCGGCTGTAAAGAAGCAGGAGGAGTTTGAAGCAATGAAGAAAAAGACGAGAAACATGCTGCTTGGACTTGTCGCAGTCATTGTGGCGGCAGCAGCAGGCATTGCAGCATATAAGGCAATGCATTAGAAACGAATAGTATCTGACCGCAAGGTCGGGAACACAGCCCGCAGGGTGAAGTTCCCGGCGGGCTTTCATTATAAGAAAGCGAGGTTAGAGACATGGGTTTATTTACAGACGGATTTAAGTTATTAAAGAAGGCGAGTGAGCCTTTGTATAAGACACCTAAATCCATTCAGGAAACCATAGAGATTATGGCGGTGGCTGAAAACGGCATTTTTGAAGTGAGCAAAAATAAGTATTCCAAATGCTACCGCTTTCAGGACATCAATTACACGACAGCAACGGAGGATGAGCAGATCGGTATTTTCGAGAGGTATTGCAAGTTCCTAAATTCGCTGGACTGTAATTATAAGATTACGATCAACAATAAGAACAAAAACATGGATGAACTCCGTGACAAGGTTCTGATTGCTGAGAAAAACGATGGCTTCAATAATTATAGAAGAATCTACAATGACATCATTGAGGAGAAGATTATTGAGGGCAGACAGGGGATTGAGCAGGAGAGATACCTGACAATCACGATTGAGAGAAAGAACTTCGAGGAGGCAAAGGCACAGTTTGCTACCCTTGAGGCAACGATACACAAGGCTTTCATTGAGCTTGGGGCAGAGATTGTTCCGCTTAATGGCAATGAGAGACTGAAAGTGCTCTATGATTATTATCATCTTGGAGATGAGGGCAGCTTTGATTTTGATATCAAAAAGGCAAAGAAGGTCGGAGCAGATTTTAGAAATGATCTGTGCAATGGGATGGTGAAATATTTCCCGGACCATTTTGAGGATGAGAGTAAATTCTGCAAGGCACTTTTTATCAAAAAGTATCCGAGCAGTTTGTCAGACAGATTTATCAATGAGATTACTTCCCTTCCGGTTCATTCCATCACGAGCATTGATGTGGTGCCTGTTCCTAAGGATTTGACTACAAAGGTGCTTCAGAAGAAATACCTTGGTATTGAGTCGGATATCATTAAGCAGCAGAGAGTCCGTAATAAGAATAACGACTTTTCTACGGAAATTTCATATGCCAAGAGAACGGAGAAAAAGGAGATTGAGGAAATCATGGATGATGTTCGTGAGAATGACCAGTGCCTTTTCTTCGTGGGAGTTACTATTATTCTTATGGCAGAGAGCAAAAAAGAGCTTGATAGCGTCTGTGAGACAGTGGAGACTATCGGAAAGCGTAACAGCTGTACGATTGATACACACTACTTAAAGCAGAGGGAGGCACTCAACACAGCGCTTCCGATTGGTGTAAGACAGGTGGAGACAATGCGTACCCTTCTTACCCAGTCACTTGCGGTGCTTATGCCATTCAATGTGCAGGAATTAAATGACAGCACAGGGAACTATTATGGTATCAATCAGATCAGCAAGAATGTGAATATCGGTAACAGAAAGAAGCTGATAAACGGAAATGGCTTCGTTTTCGGAGTGCCGGGTTCCGGTAAATCCTTCTTCTGTAAGATGGAAATGGGCAGCGTATTCTTGTCGGGAGATGATGAGATAATCGTCATAGATCCAATGAACGAATACTTTGATATTGCTGAGACTTATGGTGGAACAGTGGTAAATATGTCCACTTACACGGATAACTATGTGAATCCGCTGGAGATGGATGTATGGAGCCTTGATCCGAATGATTCCAAGGGAATGGTAAGAGAAAAAGGCGAGTTTATGCTTGGTCTTTGTGAGCAGTGTATCGGAGACAGCTTAAATTCAAGACAGAAGTCAATCATTGACCGCTGCGTGAGAAAGCTGTATATCGACATTGCAAGAAGCAAAGAGAAGTATATCCCGGTGATGAGTGATTTTTACGATATCCTTATGGCGCAGCCGGAGGAGGAAGCAAAGGACATTGCACTGTCACTAGAGCTTTTCGTAAATGGTTCGCTTAACATCTTCAATCACCAGACAAATGTGGATGTGGATAACAGATTTACAGTATATGGCATCAGGGACTTGGGTACAGAACTTAGTCCTATCACAATGCTTGTTATGATGGAATCCATTCAGAACAGGATTGTTGAGAATGGCAAGAGAGGCAAGGCAACATGGCTCTATATTGATGAGTTCCATGTTCTGCTTAATTCCGAGTATTCTGCAAAATACTTGCAGCAGCTCTGGAAGAAGGTAAGAAAGCAGGGAGGTCTTTGTACCGGTATCACGCAGAATGTTGTCGATCTGTTGCAGAATTACACAGCAACCACAATGCTTGCAAACTCTGAGTTTGTGGCACTCTTGAAGCAGGCAAATACAGATAGTTCAAAGATGGCGGAGGTTATCGGGGTATCAGAGGCACAGCTTCGGTTCGTAACTAATACCGCCTCTGGAATGGGACTTATTAAGTGTGGTTCGGTAGTAATTCCCTTTGATAATCAGATCAGCAAGGATACGGATTTGTACAGGCTGTATAATACCAACATTCATGAGAAGATTGCGGAACAGAAGAAAAAAGAAGCAATGCTGCAGTGATAACAGATGAATTTTTATAGAATCTATAGTATAATCAAGAGGTCGGATGAATGTCCGACCTTGATGATAATAAATTAGATATTCCCTATTTTTAAGAAGAAAGCATATAAGATTCGATATGAAAAATAAATAAGGAAGCAGTTCTAAAATGTATCATTTGTACCGGAGAACATGTGGCTGGATTTTAAGATATGCTTATCGTACACTTTGACGAGAATATGTTGATTGGGGATGCAGCGGACCTGGATGCATTTATGGAAATGTATGGTGTGGAAGCAATTTCCAAGGAATATTTGTAATTATTAGGGAAAAGAAAATTTGAATTTGCACTTCCATAAGGTGAAATGTATTGACACAAAAAATACAGTATGATAGTATTGCCATTAGAAGAAAGAAAGGCACATTTTGTGTAAGGTGAGGAAATGATTAATAGATAATTTGATTTAAGTAAGACACATATAGTTATTGAGCCTGTAGAGAATAGGTTTGTTTTGTGTACGCTTAAGTTGGATTATCGCAAGAGGCATTTCCTTTGTTTTCCTTTTGGAAAAGAAATAAGGGTCTATTTAGCGAGTCTATTTTTGCGTATGCAAAAAAGACTCGTTTTTGTGTGTTCAAAATAATAATTGGCTCAGACTTCGAAAAGGAGAAACTTTAATGTTGCAGATAAAAAAATTAAATTTAACACATAAAAAAGACCTGAGAATAATTCTTAATGATTTCAACCTTGTGCTAAATGATGGAGATAAGGCAGTTATTATTGGAGAAGAGGGAAATGGGAAATCGACATTAATGAAGTGGATATACAATCCGTCGCTTGTAGAAAACTATATAGAAGCAGATGGGGAAAGGATAATGGGACACGAACGTCTTGGTTATCTTCCGCAGGAGATGCTCGATGAAGATAAGGAAAAAACAATATACGAATATTTTTCTGAAGAGGAAATATTCTGGGAGAAAACGCCTAAAGAATTGTCTGTTATTGCGGGAAAATTTGGAATGAAAAATGATTTTTTCTACAGTAACCAGACAATGGGTAGTCTTTCAGGAGGCGAAAAAGTCAAGACACAACTTATGAGGCTTTTCATTCGCGATGTTTCTGTGCTGTTGTTGGACGAACCTTCCAATGACATCGACATTGCGACGCTTACATTACTGGAAAAAATCATAAATGACTGGAAGCACATTGTGCTTTTTATTTCACACGATGAAACGCTGATAGAGCGTACTGCCAACATGGTGATACATATCGAGCAGATTATACGAAAAACAAAGGCGAGATATACCGTGGCAAAGCTTCCCTATAGACGCTATGTGGAAGAACGGCTTCATAAATTTGAAATCCAAAAACAGCGGGCACTGAGTGACCGTAGGGAGAAAAAGATTCGCGATGAAAAATATCAAAGAGTTATGCAGAGTGTACAAGGTGCATTAAGAAGTTGTACCAGACAAGCACCGTCTGTTGCCAAAAACTTAAAGGACAAAATGCATACGGTTAAGGCAATGGAACGAAGATTTGAAAAAGAAGATGAAAATATGACTCAGATGCCGGAACAGGAAGAAGCAATCTTTGTCAAATTAGGGGATGAAAACTCACACATTCCCGCAGGAAAAACGGTCATAGAATATGAACTTTCAAAGCTTGTGACTCCGGATGGCAAAAGAATTTTAGCAGAAGGAATTCATTTAAAAATAAAAGGTTCAGAAAAAATCTGTATGATAGGAGCCAACGGGGCAGGAAAAACGACTCTTCTAAAAAAGATAGCGGAAGAACTCCTAAATCGGAATGACATTAAAGCAGAATATATGCCTCAAACTTATGAAGACCTGCTGGATTTGGATGTTACACCGGTTGATTACCTTGATAAAACAGGAGATAAAGAAGAGCGTACAAGAATTAGAACATACCTTGGTTCACTTAAATACACACCAGATGAAATGGAGCATCCGATTCGGGAGTTATCAGGCGGACAAAAGGCGAAAGTGCTTCTCTTGAGGATGAGCTTAAGTGGTGCAAATGTTCTTATTCTGGATGAACCGACAAGAAATTTTTCACCATTGTCCGGTCCGGTAATAAGAAAAATGCTCCGAGAATTTCCGGGGGCTGTCATTAGCATTTCTCACGATAGAAAGTATATTGAAGAGGTGTGCGATAAAATATATCAGCTAAATCCTAATGGATTACAGCTAATTGGTGATTGATAACAAAAAGGATGAAAGACTGACAAATTTCAGGCTTTTAGTGAGTTGGAAAGCATACAAAGATTTGAATTTGGAGGATAGATTATGGTACGTACAGAAGATGCATGTGAAATTATAAAATATGCTTTGCAAAACGAAATTAAAGTATATTTAGATGGCGGATGGGGTGTTGATGCACTTCTTAAAAGAGAATCAAGAATACACAATGATATTGATTTGTTTGTTGAACTGAAACATTATCATGATTATATTTATGTGATTAAGCAGCATGGATTTGAGGAAGTAAATACTGATTATACAACGGATGGTCATACTGTCTGGAAAGATGATAAACAAAGAATCATTGATTTACATTGTTTTGAATTTACAGATGACGGAATTGTTTATGAGGGAGATATATTTCCATCAAAAACTTTTTCCGGTATTGGAAAAGTTGGAGATATAACTGTTTCTTGTATTGAACCATTGAGTCAGGTAATGCTTCATTTGGGATATGAACACGATAAAAATGATGTGCATGATGTGATGCTGTTGTGTGAAACATTTCAAATAGCAATACCAGATGAATATAAGGAAAAGTAAAATTTCAGTTTCATGTTGCTTTTAATAATTGAATATTGAATGATTTTACATAGCCGTTAAGGAGTAATTTTTGCTCCCTAGCGGCTTATTTTATTTTTCAAAGTAGGAGGTGAGAAAATTGAAAATTAGAAAGGTTGATGACAAACCGATGGTCATTCACACCAAGGAGAAAGCCAAGATTCATGCCCACGAACCGAAGGGAGCCAAGATTAAGGGGAGTAACATCTATACAGTAGAGAGAGGTCCTAAGACAGCTGGTGCAAAGGTAACTAATACGGATAGAAAGAAGTCATATCGCAAGAGTACCATTCATCAGTCAGAGTCGAAGAATAAAGGATTATCAAGATTTAAGCGAAACTATAGAGAATCTAACACTTCCATCAAGACCAAGAACACGAATCTTCACATTGCAGGAAGAACAGGTGCACTTGCAGCCGGGGCAGTAACGGAGCATGTGGAAGGTGGTCAGGAGGTATCGCAGGCAGCATATCTTGCATATGAAGCAAGCCGACCTGTTACCGGAACTGCTTCCAAGGGTGCAGCACTTTTCAGGAAAAAGGCGGCAGCCGAGGCAAAGAAGCGAATCAAGAAGGTAGATGCAGGAAAGAAGCTGGCAAAAAAGACAGCAAAGAAAGCTGCCAAAGATACTGCCAAAACCGTAGCTAAAGAGACGGCAAAAGAAACAGCCAAGACTACTGCCAAGGTTGCAGCGAAAACTGCTTCAAAGACAGCTGCTACAGCGGCAGGAACAGCGGTTGCACCGGGAGTTGGTACTGCAATTGGCATAGCAGCTGGATATGCAGCAGGTGTGTCCATAGAGGTCAAGGATGAAAAGATGACCAACCGGAGCAGGAAGATAAAATTCTTTCTGGATAAGATGAAAGCACAGGAGAATCAGACAGACAGCGTGGCAAAGCTGGTAAAGGATCTGATTGTGCGAAAAGCGATTACCTGGGTAAAGGCAGCGGCACCGATTGTCGGACTGGTGCTTTTATTACTTGTTCTTGTAGTTGCCATGATTGCGGTTCCGGTTATTGCGGCGATAGCAATCCTTTACAATTCTCCATTTGCTTTATTTCTGCCACCACTTGAATCAGGAGATACCGTGCAGACAGTAACGAGTGCTTATGTGCAGGAATTTAACCGGGATGTGAATACGAAAGTGAATGAGCATACCGGATATGACCTTGGAGAGCTTGTATATGTGGACTATGAAGGTATGGAAGAAAACCCAAGCAATTACTATGACATCATGGCTGTCTATATGGTCAAGCATGGTGTCGGAGATACTGCAACAGTCATGAATGATACTTCAAAAGGCTGGCTGCAGGCAGTTGTAAATGATATGTGTTCATACACCACAAGCACAGGAACAAAAGATGTGGAAGAAACAGATGCAGACGGTAATGTAACTACTGTCACGAAGTCGGTTCTGTATGTGAATGTCACACTAAAATCGTACAGGGATATGATTTCGGTCTATGGATTTAATTCTGATCAGGTGGAAATGCTTGAGCAGATCATGAGTCCTGAGTTTATGGGACAGCTTGGATATGCCGGAAGCGGAAGTGGAGGTGGAGGCGGCAGTCCGGGAGTAAGCTCCATGACTGAGGATGAAATCAATGCCATCCTAAACGAAATTACAGACAGCAGGCAGAAAACAGTCTGCTCCTATGCACTACACAGAGTTGGTTTTCCTTATAGTCAGGATTTAAGAGACAGCGGTAACTATTATGACTGCAGTTCCTTAGCCTATTATTCATGGAAAGATGCAGGCGTGGATATTAGTTATGGCGGTGCAACCACAGCGGCAGCGGAGGCACAGGGACTTGATGAAGCCGGAAAGACTGTCTCCTTTGATGAGTTACAGCCGGGAGACCTTATCTTTTACAGTTTTACAAGCAATGGAAGATATAAGAACATCAGCCATGTGGCAGTATATGTCGGAAATGGCAAGGTGGTAGAGGCACTTAATGAAAGTCTTGGTGTGGTCTACAGGGATGTGGCAAGCACAGGAAAGATTGTTGTGATAGGAAGACCATAACAGGAAATTTGCAGAGAGGGCATAGTCCCTCTCTGAGACTGGAGGTAAGAATGGATTTAAAAGATATGATACTGGTAACAGAAAACGACAGGGGAACAGAGACAAATATGCTGATGACTCTGGATGATTATAAGAGTTTTATAGCAATTGATGATATGTCAGAGCTTGCAGAAAATTTGTTGCAGCTTGGAAGGACACTTGGTGAAGCAGATAACTTCACAGAGTATTACAGGGCAGCAAATGTAACTGTATCTGCGAGATTCTGTCTGGATGATATTCAGCTCGGACATTTTCTTCAGGGATTTTATAACGATTCCAAAGAATTCCGGTTTGATAAAGAAGCCAGTTCTTCTGAATGTGTTGCAAAGCTTAAGGAGATTGGAATGACCGATAAGGGCTGGGTGGATGATTTTAACCTGCATTATGAAATGGAGAACCGCTCATTTGAAAGGGGACAGACATTTCATAACTTCAATGACCATGATTACATGGTGCTTGAAGCATTATCACCAAGGAATCTTGTGGTGATGGATATGAAGTCAGGTTCCCTTACAATCGCCCTTGGTGCGACAGAGTATAAGCGTTATCCGAAGGATGAGAAGCCTACAAAGGACAATACCACAATCGGGGTATCGTGGGAGCATGGCATTTATCTAGGTTCCACACTTTCAACTACAAATTTCAAGGCATACAAGAGGGAGTATGGCACACCGGAAAAGATAGAGGATATCTATGATTACAGGGCAAAGCTAAAGCAGAAGTTCTATTTTTATCAGGATATGTCAAAGGATGATGATGTACCAAAGAAGCTGCAGAATGACTTCCTTCACCAGATGTATGAGGATTTTGGAACGATTGAAGAGGACTGTTTTTACGACAGGCTGGAAGATGGAAAGTACGATGAAGGCTTTAAGGAAAGACAGGTAAAGGAAGAAAAGAGCCGGTGATGAGATTTTTACAGGAGGCGATATCATATGGAACAGGAATTTGATGTTGAGATAAAAGAAGTGCTTTCACGAGTACAGAAAGTAAAGGCAGAGTCGCTTGACGATGCCATCAATAAGGCAATGGATATGTATTATGCAGAGCAGATAGTCCTTGGAGCAGAGGACATGAAGGGAGTTGATTTTGCACCTATCAGCGAAAGTCAGCTCCCTTCTTCATTAAAAGAAAACGGAGGAAGAGCAAGATGAAAAGTGATTCAACAACAGTAATTAAGAACATGGAGTTTTTAGTAAAGGAACTTCATAAGGAGTGGGACAGATCGGGTGCTTCTAAGGCATCCGTTATTATTTCCCTTGAGGAAGTAGATGGTATCAATGATAAGTTAAAAGAGATTATCTATCAGACACAGAAGTCAGTCGATGAGGATGAGCTGACCTTTAAACAGAGCATTGCAAAGTCCAAGGAGTGCTATGTGCTTCTTCGTGTGGTGCGTAAGATTGCAAAGGAAAAGGATAAATGCGAAAAACAGGCAATCGACAATGAATTTGCAATCGAGCTGGATAAGGATGAGTTAAAGCTCTTTAAGGGATTGTTTGCAGAGATGTTTAAGTAGAGGAGGACAAAGGTATGGGCGTTGATATGAAGGTCAAAGCGATATACGATTCTGAAATTGGTAACATCACCAGAACAGATAAGAACTGGAAAGATGTTTTAAAGGTTGCAGGTCAGTTGTACCGCTATGAATTTGACAATATCGTTATGGTAACAGCTCAGAGATCTCCGGAGAGAAGCACACTTATGGCAGATTATGATACCTGGAAAAAGGTGGGAAGATATGTAAAGCGTGGTGCGAAAGGCTGTGCCATTTTCCCGTCAAGGGCACTGAATCCCCGTATGAGATATATCTTTGATATCAGTGATACCGGAGGGAAGAATGTTAAGCTGACATGGGACCTTGAGGGAGAAAATCTTAAGGATTATGTGGATTTTCTTGTGTCAGAAGGTCAGATTGAGCAGTACGATAACAGCGACAGGGAGTCTCTAAAAAATATATTAAAACAGTTTACAGGAACAGATGTTTGGCTTATAATAAAAGAAGAGTTCGGAGACCGAATGACCGAACTTATGCAGCTATCAGGTAGTGTGATAAAGGAAGAAAGTAAGAAACGCAATGGCTTACAGCAGGAAATGGACATGGAGCAGCTTGTATATGCAAGTGTCATGTATGCTGTAGGGACGAGATGCGGATTTGACTTATCTGTGCAAGAACAGGATTTTAGTCAGATCGTAAATATCAAAGACGAAGAGATCATTTACCGTCTTGGTTCCATTGTATGCGATGTCTCCTGTAGTGTTCTTAGAGAATTTAGTCGTAACTTAAAGGCAATCGAGAGCGAAAGGAGAATTGGATATGTTAGAAGAAATGACTTACAAGGAAGTGGACGGACTGCTTTATCCGCAGATAGAGATGCCGGACGAGACGGAGGATCTCACGAAGCTGGGCAAATACGGAAGGATGGCGATGAACTATCTAAAGGAGAACGAGCCGGCAAGATACAAGACGCTGATGAGATTCGGGAAGATGTACGAGAAGATGTCAGCGGTAGAGGAGGAAGCGAACCAGCTGTACGACCAGCTGGAGATGCAGTATCTGGCGAAGCACAAGCCACAGAATCCGTCATCGACAATGGAGATGTGGAAGATAAGAGAGCAGGCGAAGATGCAGGCAGAGGAAGTGGTACTGAATCAGATAGTGATGCGATTCCACTAGAATCAGATGATACAGAACTGAATAGGGAACTTGATGAAATCAATTCATTGGGTGTTAGTAAGGAAGCCGAATATACACAGGCTTCCTTTTTTTTCGACCAGAATGGGCAGGCAAGCATTGGCACTATTCATACTGAGGACGAAAACAATAATCAGTTTATGCGTCAGTTCGAGCAGGACAGAAAAGCTGCATTAGCAGGTAAATACAATTACCTGAATCCCAAAAAGTCTGCAACAGTACCAAGTGAGTATATCAAACAGGTGCTTATGAGAGGTACAGGTTTTATCGGTGGCAAGGGCAGGGTATGCAAGATTTTTGAAACTGAGATTGATGCAGGAACCAGGGCAAAGCGTATCAAAGCAGAATATGGTCAGGGAGGTGCAGGCTGGCCGGTTGACGGACTGGGACTGCACGGATATGACACATTTCATGGGAATGGACTGCGTTTTCAGTGGCGAGATGAGGATGGAGAGGTTGAAGGATATGTTTCGTGGAAAGATATCGAAAAAGAGCTTGGTGTCCTTATTCTTACAGGGGAATACCAGCCTGAGACACCTCGTATTGATGAGCTTGCGATGGACGGACTCCGTGAGGATGATGAGGTCATTGATGCCGAATACCGGGAAGTGGAACCGGAGGAGGCAGAATCAGAGATTGATGATTATGCAATACCGGATGAGCCGGAGAGCTATGCTTCTAACAGAGATTATGTAAGTGCAAAAGGCATGACACCACAGGAAACTGCCGATGAAGACCGCATGGTAACACAGGCAGAATATGGTGCAGAGATAGAAGCTGAAACAACTGAAAAAGATCCATCAGAGCTTCAGTATATTACACCGATTGATTATGCCAAGCGTATTGCAGAGCTTGATGAAGACCTGCGTGATGCGGCGGAGATTCTTGTAACAGATTGCAGCTGCTACACTCCGTTTAGGGCATTCCTTATGGATGTGGTGCAGTCTGATTTTGCATTTATGCCCAATAAACTTGACCTTATCAGGGATATTGCATTAGGGACAGATAATGCAGAAAGAAAGGCATATTCCAACAATAAGTATGGTCTTGTGGAGTACTCAATCAGAAGTGGATATGTGAAGATCAGCTATAAGAACAGGAATGGTGTGCGTAAGGAAGGTGCTCTCGACTGGCGTGAGTTATATGAGATTTTATCCTATATGGTAAAACAGCCATTTTACTGCGGAGAAGACCAGAAAAAGTATTATCAAGAGATAAAGCAGAAGGCTGACAGGGATAAGATGAATCCGGTCTATAAGAGATTCTTTGACATCGAGGATAGTGTAAAAGCTAATCGTCTTGAAACCAGGGAAAGAGCAATAGCGAATGGATGGGAAACCAAGATTGATGAGAATGGACATGTAGTTTCAGATGATGTGGTATCAGTATCTGTGGATGATATTCAGGCTGATACAGAATCACAGGAAACTGTAGATTTTACACCAAAGCAGGAACCAGTACAGCAAGTAGAAAGTCTTGAAAATGAGAAGAATGTTGCCGGGCAGACGAAGCACAACTTCCATTACAATCTCTGGGAAATGGAAAAAGGCGGTGCCAAGACCAGATATCAGTGGAATATGGATGCAATTCGTACTTTAAAGCAGATTGAATCAGAAAACAGGCTTGCAACACCGGAGGAACAGAAAACCTTGTCGAAGTTTGTCGGATGGGGCGGACTGTCACAGGCATTTGACGAGGAAAACGCAGGCTGGAGCAAAGAGTACAAAGAACTCAAAGAGATGTTATCGGATGAAGAGTATGCTGCAGCTAGGGCAACAGTAAACAATGCCTTTTATACTTCACCGGAGATTGCCATGTGCATGAACTCGGCACTTGTCCAGTTTGGTTTCAGAGGCGGCAATGTATTAGAACCATCTATGGGTATCGGTAACTTCTTTGGGAGTATGCCGGCACCTATGCAGAGAAGTAAGCTGTATGGGGTGGAGCTTGACAGCATTTCGGGAAGAATTGCAAAGCAGCTTTATCAGAATGCCAATATCAGTATCACAGGATTTGAGAATACCACATATCCGGATAACTTCTTTGATGTAGTTGTCGGAAATGTGCCATTTGGTGATTATAAGGTTTTTGATCCGAAGTACAACAAGTATAACTTCCGTATCCACGATTATTTTCTGGCAAAAGCACTTGATCAGGTAAGACCGGGAGGCATGGTTGCGGTGATTACCACAAAGGGAACACTTGATAAGGCAAATCCTACTATCCGAAAGTATCTGGCTGAAAGAGCAGAGCTTGTGGGAGCGATAAGACTTCCGAATACTGCATTTAAAGATAATGCAGGAACCGAAGTGACAGCAGATATCCTGTTTTTGCAGAAAAGGGAGAGAAAGATTGATATTGAGCCGGACTGGGTACACCTTGGTGTAACTGAGAATGGCATTGCAGTCAACTCTTATTTTGCAGAGCATCCGGAAATGATGCTTGGATCTATGGAATATGACACAAGGATTTACGGACAGGACAGCAGATACACAGTCTGCGTGAATGATGATGAGAACTTCAATATTTATGAAGCATTAAACAAAGCTATCGGTAATATCAAAGCCCAGATGACAGATTTTGAGAGAGTGGCAGATGAGGCGGAGCAGACGGAGGAAGTTATCCCGGCTGATCCGGATGTGAGAAACTACACTTACACATTTTTTGAAGGAAAACTCTATTACAGGGAAAATTCCGAGATGGTAAGAAAAGAAGTATCACAGACTGCCGAGGAGCGAATCAGAAGCCTTGATGAAATCAGACAGATAACAAGAGATCTGATTGATATCCAGATGGATGGCTGCAGCGAGGAGGAGCTTTCTGATAAGCAGAGACTTCTTAATGTAAAATATGATGCCTTCGTAAAGCAGTATGGAGCCATTACTTCAAAAGCAAACAGAATAGCTTTCAGAGATGACAGCGATTACCCACTTCTTTGCAGTCTTGAAGAAGTAAATGAAGACGGGGAGGTGAAAAAAGCGGATATGTTTTATAAGCAGACGATTAAGGCAAAGACTGTCATAGACAGGGTTGAGACTGCTGTGGAAGCATTGAATGTATCCGTCAATGAATTTGGATATGTAAATCTTGCCTATATGCTCTCTATCTATGAGCCGGATATTACTAATGTAAAGGAAGAACTTGCAGAAAAGTCCGGGCAGACAGCTGATGAGATAACATTTAGTGATGATGCTTTGGCAGAGCTTAGAAGGGCAGTTCTTGTGGAAGAGCTGGATGGATTGATTTTCCTAAATCCCGACCGCTACAACGAGAACAATCCCGACATCGGCTGGGAGACGGCAGACGAGTATCTTTCCGGCAATGTGAGAGACAAGCTTCGTGTAGCAAAGGCTATGGCAGCGGATACAGGCAATCCGCAGGCAGAAAAATTTGCAGGCAATGTGGCAGCACTTGAAAAGGTACAGCCGGAGTGGATTGAAGCCTCGGATATTGATGTAAAGATTGGCACGACATGGATTGAGCCGCTTGATTATGAGCAGTTTATCTATGAGCTTCTCAATACACCAAGACGGGCAAGGGCAGTCAGAAGCCAGTTTTACAATACAGGCATTCAGGTACACTTAAATAAGATGAGCATGGAATGGTTCATCGAGAATAAAAGCATGGATAAGCATTCAGTGGCGGCTACTAAGACCTATGGTACAAGCCGCATGGATGCTTATTCTATTTTTGAGGATACGCTGAATCTAAAGACAGTAACAGTCAGGGACAGGATTGATGACGGTGATGGCAGGTATCATTACGAAGTCAATAAGAATGAGACAATGCTTGCAAGGGAAAAGCAGAACATGATCAAGGAGAAGTTCAAGGAGTGGCTGTTTGCAGAGCCGGAGCGAAGACAGAAATATGTGGAGTATTACAACGAGACATTTAATAACATCCGCCTGCGTGAGTATGACGGAAGTCACTTACAGTTTCCGGGAATGAATCCGGCGATTGAGTTAAAGCCACACCAGAAAAATGCGGTGGCAAGAATTCTTCTTGGGGGAAATACTCTGCTGGCACACTGTGTCGGTGCCGGAAAGTCATTTGAGATGATGGCTGCCTGCATGGAGCAGAAGAGACTTGGACTTGCCAATAAGACAATCATGGTTGTACCAAAGCCGCTTATCGGTCAGACGGCATCAGAGTTTTTAAGGCTTTATCCGTCAGCAAATATCTTAGTTGCCACGGAGCGTGATTTTGAAAAAAGCCGCAGAAAGCAGTTCGTATCAAGGATTGCAACTGGTGACTATGACTGTATCATCATGTCGCACTCGCAGTTTGAGAAAATTCCAATCTCAGCAGAGAGAAAGGAAAGAATGCTCAATGAGCAGATTGATGAGATCAGCTATGCGATTGATGAGATGAAGGAGCGTAACGGAGAGAGATGGACTGTAAAACAGATGGAAAGCCAGAAGAAAAAGCTGGAGGAACAGCTGAAATCTCTATCTGATGAGAGCAGAAAGGATGACCTTATAACCTTTGAGGAGCTGGGTGTGGACTCTATCATGGTGGACGAGGCACACAATTTTAAGAACCTTGCGATTTTTTCCAAGATGAATAATGTGTCAGGTATCAGCAGTAGCGGAGCTAAGAAGTCAACGGATATGCAGCTTAAATGCCAGTATTTGTCTGAGATAAATGATGGCAGGGGTATTGTGTTTGCAACAGGTACACCAATATCCAATACCATGTGTGAGATGTATGTCATGCAGCTTTACTTACAGAAAGCGGCACTTGAAGAGATGGGGATTTATCACTTTGATTCTTGGGCAGCAAACTTTGGTGAAGTGACAACAGCACTTGAGCTTACTGTAGAGGGAAGCGGATTTCGTTTTAAGAGCAGATTTAATAAGTTTACGAATCTGCCGGAGCTTATGAATATCTTCCGTGAGGTAGCAGATGTGCAGACCGCAGACATGCTTGACCTTGATGTGCCAGCTCTCCGTGGCGGCAAGCCTATTATAGTGGAGTCGGAGCCTGACTGGTATGTGAAGCAGGTCATGGAAGACTTTGTTGTGAGGGCAGAGCGTATCAGAGGCGGTGGAGTTGATCCAAGCGTGGATAACTTTCTAAAGATTACCCATGAGGCAAGACTTCTTGGAACGGATGCCAGACTGATTGATAAGGATGCGCCGAACAATCCGGATGGAAAACTCAATAAGGTAGCGGAGAATGTATGGAAAGAATATGAGAAAGGAAATGCTGATGGTCATATAGGCTGCCAGCTTATTTTTTCGGACATCGGCACACCGGGACCAGATAAGGACTTTACCATCTACGATTATCTGAAAGAAACACTGATCCAGTATGGTATTCCGGCAGATGAGATAGCTTTTATTCATGATGCCAAGACGGATGCACAAAGGGACGCACTTTTTAAGGAGATGAGGACAGGTAAAAAGAAGGTTCTTATCGGTTCAACGGACAAGTGTGGAACAGGTGTCAATGTGCAGACACACCTTGTTGCAATGCATCATGTGGATTGCCCTTGGAAGCCTTCTTCTATTGAACAGAGGGAAGGACGAGGCATACGACAGGGTAATGAAAATGAAGAGGTGGCAATCTACAGATATGTCACCAAAGGGACATTTGATGCATACAACTGGTCGCTTGTTGAAAATAAGCAGCGATTCATCAGTCAGGTCATGACAAGCAAGGCTGTAAGCCGAAGCTGTGAGGATATCGACGAGGCAACACTTTCCTATGCAGAGATTAAAGCGGTTGCCACAGGCAATCCTTTAATCAAGGAAAAGATGGAGATTGACAATGATGTCCAGAGATTAAAGCTCTTAAAGGCATCCTATGACAATCAGAGATATGGCTTGCAGGATAACTTTATGATTAAGTATCCGAAGCTGATTAAGACAGCAACAGAAAAGCTTGCCAATGTAAGAGAGGATGTAAAGGCAAGGGATAAAGAGCTGATTGATAATCCGGAATTTGCCATTACCATAGGCAAAGTAACTTACACAGAGCGTGTGGATGGCGGAACGATGATGCTTGAAGCAATCAGTAAATGTAAGACCGGAGAGACAACTGTAATCGGTAAATTCCACGGATTTGAGCTGCTTGTGGAAAAGAACTTCCTTGGCATCAATTATATGGTGCTTCGTGGAAAGACAGAGTATAAAGCAGAGCTTTCCACAAGTCCTGTCGGCAGCATGGTGAAGCTGGAAAACCTGTTCAATGGACTCCATGAGAACATTGATTTCTTTGAAAAGAAGATTGAGCAGTACCAGAATGACCTTGAAGCATCAAAGGCAGAGTATGACAAGCCATTTGCGTACAGCAAGGAACTGGAAGAAAAGCTGGCTAGGCAGTGTAAACTGAATGCCCAGCTTGACCTTGAGAACGCAAAGGCTGTGGATGCAGACCTGAGCGGACCGGAGGAAGAAAGAGAAGATGATGACAGAATGGAATCTGCAGCAATTGTAGCAGAGGATAAAGGTGCTTATCCAGCCGACAGAGAGGGCAGAACACGATAGGAGAGTGAATAATATGAGCATAAGAAAAGTGGTCGCAGGACTACTGATTGCAGCAGGGATTGCCATTATGGCAGTCCCTTTTTTCTGGCGGACAACCGGAGAAAAACAGACAGAACAGCTCATAAGTGAATTTGAGCAGACATTGGAGGATGATTACGATGAAGAAACAGATGTGGAGGAAGAGCAAACCTCCATTAGTAAAGAGGATGAAGCCATTCTTAAAGAAGGCGGTGTTATCGGCATCATTGAGATACCGGGCTTAGATATCAGGTATCCGGTAATGGAAGGAACCACAAGTAAAGTGCTTAATGCAGGGATTGGTCATATAGAAGAGACTGCAGGAATCGGAGAAAGTGGCAACTGTGTATTGTGCGGTCATAATGGCAGCAGATATGGCACATTTTTTACACCACTAAGTCAGATATCCATAGGTGATGAAGTAATGATAACCGACAAAAATGGGCTGAAGCATATCTATGAGGTAATAGAGACAGAGGTAGTAAATCCGTATGATAACAGCATCAAGACACAGGGTACAGAAAAAGAATTAACTCTTTTTACCTGTTCCCAGAAAGGAACCATGCGTTTTGTGGTCAGGTGCATTTATAAGGAGGCGGTGATGGATGAATAAGAGATACCGATTAGGTGAGATAGAAGAGGCAGTAGCAGAAATGGAAGAGCTAATTGACATCGAGGATGATATTGCTGAGATTGATGATGACTTTCAGATAGTCGTAAGCGGCTGGTCTGTGTATGTCGAAAGCCTGAATCTGACACTCAGACAGGGAATAGCCTGTGTATGGGATGCAGAGGAAGGATTATTTATGCCTGATTTTGATGTGACTATCGTGTATGAGGGGAACATTGAAACACAGGAGTGGCTCTATTACGAGCAGGATGGAATGGTCGTTACACTTGGCAACTGGCTTAATGGCAGATTGTCTTGTGAACAGATAGAACAGCTTTGGTGTGAGCTTATCATACCGGAGCAAAACAAAGAACAAAAAGAAAGCGAGGAATAGCATATGAAGTATTCAATTAAAGTAAACGAAGTAAGAGCAAAAGAGGGCAGCAACATCAAAGGATTTGCAACAGTAGTATTTGGTGATTCATTTAAGATTACCAATATTGCAATCCTTGAGAATAAGGATAAGGGAGAGCTTTTTGTATCAATGCCAAGATACCGCTCCAATGAGCGTGATGAAAGCAACGGTGTGATCTATAAGGATGTGTGCAATCCTATCACAGCAGAGTTTCGAGAGGAACTCTATACCAATATCCTTGATGCCTATGCAAGAATTAAGGAACCGGAGAAAGAGGAGACACAGAAGCAGGAGCGTACACAGGAAATGCCGGAGTTTTCCGTAACTGTAACACCTTATGAGAGGGAAGGTAGTAACATCAAGGGACTTGCACGCATTTATTTTGAAAACAGTTTCATCGTAAATAACATCAATATCGTGCAGGGCAAAGAGAAAATCTTTGTATCAATGCCTTCTTATAAGACAAAGCAGGTGGACGAGCAGGGCAAGCCAATCTACCAGGATGTCTGCTATCCGGTCACAAAGGATTTCAGGGAAAAACTCTATAATGAGATTATCTCTGAATATGAGAAAGCAAAGGATAAGAGCAACGAAAATGCAAGAGAGAGTGCAGAGAAACATCATGGCAATCCCGATAAAGAGAAGGACAAAGAGGCGACGCCCTTTCGATAATCAGTAATCAGAGTACAGGGGCGGCCAAGGCTGCCACATTTACAGAATGGAGGAAACAGAATGGATATGGAAGCAGGAAAAACACTTACCAATGAGGAGGTCATAAGAGAACTTCTCGACTTATTAAAGAAAAATGCCATGAAAGAGCAGGCAAACGATGTATTTGAGATATGCAGCTATGTGGATGGACTGGAGAAAAAGATTGATTCCATGACGGAAGAACTCACCAATATGCAGAACCAGATCAAAGAAATGCAGGAAGATACTCTTGTCAATAATGCTAAAAAGGGCTTGACAAATAAAGGGTTAAGGAATATAATTAGATTCAGTTTTATACAAGGAGTTAATAAATATGCGGCAAGGTATTCTTAAATAAACTGTCAATTTGATAGTGGGAACAAAAAGTAGCAGTCCCGTTTCACTTTTAATATGGGGCTTAGTTTTTTGTACCCAGTTTAAGAATACTTTTATCATGTAATTTTATATGCCCGAAAACATATAAGTGTTTTGGGGCTATTGGAGTTATTTACCCAGTGATAGGAGTATTTATCACTGGGTATTTTTATGCCCTTTTTTGGGTGTTGATAGGAGGAAAATCACATGAAAATAATTAACTTAGGCATTCTGGCTCACGTTGACGCAGGAAAGACAACATTAACGGAAAGTTTATTATATACCAGTGGTGCAATTGCAGAACTAGGGAGCGTAGATGAAGGCACAACAAGGACAGATACAATGAATTTGGAGCGTCAAAGGGGAATCACTATCCAGACAGCAGTGACATCTTTTCAGTGGGAGGATGTAAAAGTCAACATTATAGATACGCCAGGCCATATGGATTTTTTGGCGGAAGTATACCGTTCTTTATCCGTTTTAGACGGAGCAGTATTATTAGTTTCTGCAAAGGATGGCATACAGGCACAGACCCGTATACTGTTTCATGCACTACAGACAATGAAGATTCCGACAATTTTTTTCATCAATAAAATTGACCAAGAGGGGATTGATTTGCCAATGGTATATCGAGAAATGAAAGCAAAGCTTTCTTCGGAAATTATAGTGAAGCAAAAGGTTGGGCATGCACAGACCCGTATACTGTTTCATGCACTACAGACAATGAAGATTCCGACAATCTTTTTCATCAATAAAATTGACCAAGAGGGGATTGATTTGCCAATGGTATATCGGGAAATGAAAGCAAAGCTTTCTTCGGAAATTATAGTGAAGCAAAAGGTTGGGCAGCATCCCCATATAAATGTAACGGACAATGACGATATGGAACAGTGGGATGCGGTAATTATGGGAAACGATGAACTATTAGAGAAATATATGTCAGGGAAACCGTTTAAAATGTCAGAACTGGAACAGGAAGAAAACAGGAGATTCCAAAACGGAACGTTATTTCCCGTTTATCACGGAAGCGCTAAAAACAATCTGGGGATTCGGCAGCTTATAGAAGTGATTGCCAGTAAATTTTATTCATCAACGCCTGAAGGTCAATCTGAATTATGCGGGCAGGTTTTTAAGATTGAATATTCAGAGAAAAGGCGGCGTTTTGTTTATGTGCGTATATATAGCGGAACATTGCATTTGAGGGATGTTATTAGAATATCTGAAAAAGAGAAAATAAAAATCACAGAGATGTGTGTTCCGACAAACGGTGAATTATATCCATCCGATACAGCCTGCTCTGGTGATATTGTAATTTTACCAAATGATGTTTTGCAGCTAAACAGTATTTTGGGGAACGAAATGCTGTTGCCGCAGAGAAAATTTATTGAAAATCCTCTCCCTATGCTCCAAACAACGATTGCAGTAAAGAAACCTGAACAGCGGGAAATATTGCTTGGGGCACTTACAGAAATTTCAGATGGCGACCCTCTTTTAAAATATTATGTGGATACTACAACGCATGAGATTATACTTTCTTTTTTGGGGAATGTGCAGATGGAAGTCATTTGTGCCATCCTTGAGGAAAAATATCATGTGGAGGCAGAAATAAAAGAGCCTACTGTTATATATATGGAAAGACCGCTTAGAAAAGCAGAATATACCATCCACATAGAAGTCCCGCCAAATCCTTTCTGGGCTTCTGTCGGGTTGTCCATAGAGCCGCTCCCTATTGGAAGCGGAGTGCAGTATGAAAGCAGAGTTTCACTTGGATATTTAAATCAATCGTTCCAAAATGCGGTTATGGAGGGGGTTCTTTATGGCTGCGAGCAGGGGCTGTATGGATGGAAAGTGACAGACTGTAAAATCTGTTTTGAATATGGATTGTATTATAGTCCTGTAAGTACCCCCGCAGACTTTCGGCTGCTTTCCCCTATCGTATTGGAGCAGGCTTTAAAAAAAGCAGGGACAGAACTATTAGAGCCATATCTCCACTTTGAAATTTATGCACCGCAGGAATATCTCTCACGGGCGTATCATGATGCTCCAAGGTATTGTGCAGATATTGTAAGTACTCAGATAAAGAATGACGAGGTCATTCTGAAAGGAGAAATCCCTGCTAGATGTATTCAAGAATACAGGAACGATTTAACTTATTTCACAAATGGGCAGGGAGTCTGCTTGACAGAGTTAAAAGGATACCAGCCAGCTATTGGTAAATTTATTTGCCAACCCCGCCGCCCGAATAGCCGTATAGATAAGGTTCGGCATATGTTCCACAAGTTAGCTTAACAGCTTGCAAAAGTCATATAAAATGAGATTTGAAAGGATTAGAGACTAATTATGATGAAATGCGAATGGATATTGTGTCCTGTTTGTGGGAGCAAAACCCGTAATAAAATTAGGAAGGACACTGTTTTGGAGAATTATCCCCTTTATTGTCCAAAATGCAGACAAGAAAGATTGATTAAAGTTGACAACTTGAAGATAACTGTCATCAAAGAGCCAGACGCTTAAGACGCAGAGCCGATTATTTTTGTAATATATTAGAGCATCTAGAAGAAACTATTTATCAAATTTTATGAAAAGGAATGAGCATATGTTTGGAGAAACATTGCATTGCGGTGAACTTATAAAGAGACTTAACGATGCACTTGGAAGAAAGGCTAATAATACGTTGATGTGCAATGATGTCACCCTTTCGCAGATTAAGGTCCTCGCAACTATCAGCGAGGCAGCCGATGAGACGATAACGCTAAAAGAACTTGAAAAGCATTTTGAAGTTAAACAGGCAACGATGGCAGGAATTGCTGCACGTCTGGAAAAAAATGGGATGATAGAGGGGTTTTATGATTCAAATGATAAAAGAATCAAACATGTAAAGCTCACGGCAAAAGGTGAGGAGATATGCAAGACGGCAAGAGCTTCAATGGATGAAAATGAGAGGGAACTTTTAAAGGCACTTAATGATGATGAAAAAGGACAGCTTAGAAATCTTTTGCAGAAAGTATATGACAGTATCAAGTCATGCTGACTGTAGACTTATAAGGTGAATTTAATCGAAGGGAGAATGATAAAAATATGATAAAAACATTAGCAAAATGTATTGGCAAATATAAAAAAGAATCAATTATAACGCCAATATTTACTGCAGTTGAAGTTTTTTTGGAAATTCTTATTCCATTTATAACAGCCTCAATAATTGATAAAGGAATACAGGCCGGAGATATGAGAAAGGTTGGTATTTATGGTGGAATAATGCTTATTATAGCATTTTTGAGCCTTTTTTGTGGTATACAGGCAGGAAAGTATGGGGCGGCAGCATCAACAGGATTTGCGTGTAATCTGAGAGAGAAAATGTATGAAAATATACAGACATTTTCATTTTCTAATATTGATAAATTCAGTACAGCAGGTCTTGTAACACGTATGACAACTGATGTAACTAATGTACAGAATGCTTATCAGATGATAATAAGGAGTGTTGTGAGGGCACCTCTCATGATGATTTGCAGTATTACAATGTGTGTAATAATAAGTCCGAGATTAAGTATTATATTTCTTGTTGCACTTATATTTTTAGGATTTGTACTTTTCTTTATTATATATAAAGTAACACCGGTTTTTACATCAGGTTTTGAAAAATATGATGAACTCAATGCGAGCGTTCAGGAGAATATTTCAGGAATCCGTGTTGTTAAGGCATTTGTACGTGAGGAGCATGAAAATAAAAAGTTTAATAAAGCGGCAGATAATCTTTATAAAACATTTGTTAAAGCCGAGTCATTTCTTGCATTTAACAATCCGACTATGATGCTTGTTGTATATGGATGTATTGTTGCATTGTCATGGTTTGCTTCACATTTTATTGTGTCGGGTTCAATTACAACTGGTAATCTTACATCAATGTTCAGTTACGTAATGAGCATGCTTATGGCACTTATGATACTTTCAATGATATTTGTAATGGTTTCAATGAGTGCGGCAAGTGCAAGGCGTATTTCAGAAGTTCTTAATGAAAAAGCGGACCTTGCCAATCCGGAAAAACCTTATGAAGAAGTGGAAGACGGAAGAATCGATTTTAATCATGTTAATTTTTCATACAGAAAAAACAGTACAGAGGATACTTTACATGATATTGATATTCATATTAATGCAGGTGAGACAATTGGTATTATTGGTGGTACAGGATGCGGAAAATCAAGTTTTGTGAGCCTTATAAGCCGTCTTTATGATGTTACTGAAGGTTCTGTATGTGTTGGCGGAAAAGATGTAAGAACTTATGATATGGATGCACTCCGTAATCAGGTGGCTGTAGTATTACAGAAAAATGTCCTGTTTTCAGGAACAATACTTGACAATCTCAGATGGGGTGATGACAATGCTTCATATGAAGATTGTGTTGAGGCATGTAAACAGGCATGTGCTGATGAATTTATCGAGAGAATGCCTAAGAAGTATGATACATGGATAGAACAGGGCGGTACTAATGTTTCAGGTGGTCAGAGACAGAGACTCTGTATTGCGAGAGCATTGCTTAAAAAACCAAAGGTTCTTATTCTTGATGATTCGACAAGTGCTGTAGATACTGCAACAGACGCAAAAATCAAACAGGCATTTGCCCAGAAAATTCCGGGAACAACAAAGCTTATAGTTTCGCAGAGAATTTCAAGTATTCAGGATGCCGACAGAATTATTGTTCTTGAAGATGGAAAAGTCAGTGGCTTTGATACACATGAGAATCTTATGGAAAATAACAAAGTTTACCGCGAAATCTGTGAAGTTCAGATGCAGGGCGGCGGCGATTTCGACGAATCGGCAGAATAGTGAGAATAGGAGGAAGACATGAAAAATAAAAATGAGAACAAAGAGAAGAATCCGCTTTTATTATTAAAAAGACTTCTTTCTTATATAGTAAAAAATTATAAATTGGCATGTTTCATGGTGGTCGTTTGCATATTGGTTTCGGCACTTACGACATTATGTGGAACTTTATTTATACAGAAACTTATTGATAATTACATTGTGCCTCTTACCCAGATGGCAGTTCCTGATTATTCACCGCTTGCACAGGCTCTTTTAAAACTTGTAGCAATATTTGCAGTGGGTGTTTTATGTTCCTACGGATATAACAGAATTATGGTAAATGTTGGTCAGGGTACTATGAAAAAGCTCCGTACAGAGATGTTTACTAACATGGAATCACTTCCAATCAGATATTTTGATACACATGCACATGGAGATATAATGTCGGTATATACAAATGATATTGATACATTAAGACAGCTTATAAGCCAGAGTATTCCACAGGTTCTTAATTCACTTATAACACTTGTATCAACATTTGTAAGTATGATAGTTCTTGATATACCACTTACAATTGTATCTGTTATTATGGTTGCAATTATGCTTTTTGTGACATCAAAGCTTTCCGCTGCATCTGGCAGATATTTCATTGAACAGCAGAAAGATATCGGTAAAGTAAATGCTTATATTGAGGAAATGATGGAAGGGCAGAAGGTTGTTAAGGTATTCTGTCATGAGCAGGAAAGTCTTGAACAGTTTAAGCAGATTAATAACAAGTTAAGAGAAAGTGCCAACAATGCTAATAAAATTGCAAATATTACAATGCCTATCAATGAAAATATAGGAAATATAAGTTATGTTTTGTGTGCACTTGTAGGTGGTGTGCTTGCATTAAGCGGCTTTTCAGGACTTACAATTGGTACACTTGTAGCATTTCTTTCATTAAACAAGAGTTTCACACAGCCTGTAACACAGATAAGCCAGCAGGTAAGCAGTATTGTAATGGCTATGGCAGGTGCCGGCAGGGTATTTGACCTTTGTGATGAAGTACCAGAGACAGATGAAGGTGATGTTGAACTTGTAAATATATGTTATGATTCAAATGGTGAAATCCATGAAACTGAAGAACTGACAGAGATGTGGGCATGGAAAAAACCAAATGCTGCAAACAAAGATGAAATGTATACAAGACTTCAGGGTGATGTTACATTTGATGGAGTTGATTTTGGATATAATCCTGACAAAATCGTGCTTCACGATATAAAAATGTTCGCAAAACCTGGTCAGAAGCTTGCGTTTGTAGGTTCTACCGGTGCCGGAAAGACAACAATTACCAACCTTATTAACAGGTTTTATGATATACAGGATGGTAAAATCCGTTATGATGGAATTAATATTAATCATATTAAAAAAGACGATTTACGCCGAAGCCTGGGCATTGTTTTACAGGATACCAACCTTTTTACAGGCACGATTATGGACAATATCAGATATGGAAGACTCAATGCAGCTGATGAAGAATGTATAGCTGCCGCAAAGCTTGCTAATGCTGATGGATTTATAAAAAGACTTCCTGATGGTTATAACACAGTGCTTACCGGCGGTGGTGCGAACCTTAGTCAGGGACAGCGTCAGCTTCTTGCAATAGCGAGGGCGGCAGTTGCAGATCCTCCTGTTCTTATTCTTGATGAGGCGACTTCTTCTATTGATACACGTACAGAAAAACTTGTACAGCGTGGTATGGATGCACTTATGACAGGAAGAACTTCATTTGTTATCGCTCATCGTCTTTCTACGGTACGGAATGCAGACTGTATTATGGTTATGGAACAGGGAAGAATTATTGAGCGTGGTACACATGACCAGCTTATGGAAGAAAAAGGCAGATACTATCAGCTTTACACAGGAAAGTCAATCAGTGCGTAAGATTTTGATTAATTGGTATTAAATAAACATTTCAAAAACACGGGGTATAAAAATATGAAATATGCTTATATTAACGGAAAAATACTTGACGGAACCAAAGATATGCAGGTAAAAGAGGGCTTCGTCATACTTACGGACAATGATAAAATTGAGGATATTGTCAAGGCAGGCACGGATTTGAATGGATATGAAAAAGTTGATTTAAAACGCAGATATATTATGCCCGGTCTTATAAATATGCATGTTCACCTTGCAGGTAATGGCAAGCCGCAGAAAAAACAGCGTGATAATGAGAAACTTGTAAAAATACTTATGGGAAATGCACTTATGCGTTCAATTGCATACGGTATGGTTGCCGGATTTGCAAAAACAGAGCTTATGAGCGGTGTGACAACAATAAGAACGGTTGGCGGACTTGGAAGTTTTGATACAAAATTAAGAGATGAGATTAATGCAGGAACAAAGATGGGACCTAGAATACTTGCCGCTAATGAAGGGATTTCCGTGCCTGGCGGACATATGGCTGGCTCTGTTGCTGTTGCGGCGGACAGTATAGATACAGCCTTAAAACATCTGGAGCAATCGGAAAAAGAAAAGGTTGATTTGATAAAGCTTATGATTACTGGCGGCGTAATGGACGCAAAAGAAAAAGGTGTTCCGGGTGAACTGAAAATGTCTCCGGAAATGGTAAAGGTAGTCTGTGACAAGGCACATGAAAATGGCTATTTAGTTGCTGCACATGTCGAATCTCCGCAGGGGGTGCGTGTTGCTCTTGAAAATGGTGTTGACTCAATTGAACACGGTGCAAAAATTGATGATGATACAATTAAGTTATTCAAGGAAAGAAAAGCATTTCTTTGCACAACAATTTCGCCTGCACTTCCGTATGCATTGTTTGATCGTTCGATTACCAACGCAACTGAAGTTGAACAGTTTAACGGAAATGTTGTGTTTGAGGGAATAATTGCATGTGCGAAAGCGGCACTTGAAAATGATATACCTGTCGTTCTTGGCAATGATGTCGGATGTCCGTGGATTACACAGTATGATTTCTGGAGAGAATTGTATTATTTCCACAAATATACGGGCGTTTCCAATGCGTTTGCACTGTATACGGCAACCGCAAGAGCTGCCGAAATGGCGGGAATCGGTGATATTACCGGTACGCTCGAAAAAGATAAATGTGCAGATATGATTGTAACCGAGGAAAACCCACTCGATGACCTCAGAGCATTACGACATGTAAAAATGGTTGTCGCAAGAGGAACGATTATGGAAAATCCTAAAGTTAAAATAAATAAGTGTGTCGAGACTGAACTTGATAAATTCCTATAAAAAAACCCCGCTGCGGCGGGGCTTTTTTATTCATATAGACCTATAGGACAAAATGTGTTGATAGAAACCGCCTTCAGCCCTTGAATTTCAAGGGCTGGGGGCGGTTCAATCTTTTTTGAAACAACTTTGAGGGTGGACAAAACGTGTTGATAAAAACACCTGCATCCCTTGCAAATAAAGGGAAAAACAAGGTTTAATCTTCCTTGAAACAGCAACAACGGAGGAAGATTAAATGAATCAAGTAAATTGTCCTGTATGTGGAAATAAATGTATTAAAGCTGGAAAGACAAAAGCAGGGTCACAACGTTGGCTTTGCAGGAAATGCAATTCATCAGTTACACACAAAATAGACAACTCTGCCAAAGAACTGCAAATCTTCTTGGATTGGTTGTTTGGAAAGGAATCCCAGTCATCAATGCCCGGAGATGGAAGAACATTCAGACGCAAAACCGCTAAATATTGGAATATATGGCCTATGCCGCCTAAAGTCGAGGACAGCAGGGATGTCTTGTATCTTGATGGTATTTATCTGGGAAGAAAAGCGTGCATTTTAATCTGTTGTGATGATAAATATGTCCTTGGCTGGTATTTATGCAGATATGAATATGCCGCTGCATGGACGGCTTTAATGAAACGTATAGCGGAACCTAGAATGGTTGTATCTGACGGTGGAACAGGGTTTGCAAAGGCACTCAAAAAAGTATGGCCGGGTGCAAAACACCAAAGATGCGTTTTCCATGTATTCTGCCAGGTAAGGCGTTACACGACATCAAGACCTAATTCAATGGCAGGTAAAGAGCTATATAACATGGCAAAAGAACTCTTGAAAATAAACACAAAAGAAGAAGCGGATTTATGGATAAAAAGATTTATTGAATGGATAAATAAGTATGAGGATTTCCTGAATGAAATGACAGTTGATGAAAATGGAAACAGGCGTCCTACACATGAACGGATACTGAAAGCAGAAAAGTCATTAATTAAACTTATCAGGGAAAACACGCTGTTTACTTATCTGGACAAAGAATTAAGGGACAAATTTAACACACCTTCTACCAATAACAGAATTGAAGGCAGTGTCAATTCCAGACTTAGGGAAATGCTTAGAAATCATAGAGGATTATCTGTTGAAAGAAGAATAAAAGCGGTTTACTGGTGGTGCTATATGCACTCGCCTGAACCGCTTTCATTGTCTGAAATAATAAATGTTATGCCAACCGATAAAAGCATTGCGGCAATATATCAAAAAATGAATGAAAAGAATAAACTTGAAAAAAGTCTTTCTAGTTGGGGCGATGCCATTGTATGGAGTGATTTACATAATTATGACAGAACGTTTGTTGAATGGGATTAACCCATCAACACGTTTTGTCCTATAACCCATAAAACACATATAATTTGTCAAATACTCTGTTATAATTTCTCCATAATAATTGTTCATCTGCAATTTCGCATAGATAAAAGGTTTTAATAAATAACGGATTATGATACATATAACAGGACAAATAAAAATCCAGTTTTTATTAACTAGGGATGTTGCCACTCCTTTACTCCATTGTACTGGAATTTCTGTCGGCAACTTAGAATAAGACAAAGCCCCAATAATCAAGCATAGTGCGGTAATCATAGTCCAGGTAAGCATACTTCCCCATATATACAAAAAGCTGACTGAATCCAGTTTGAAAACAGTTCGATTATCTTTCCAATAGTCATGAAAATCTGTTACATACTGTTCTACCTGTAATTTTTCATAACTAATACTTCCTTCATCCAGCATTTTTTCGCACATGAGTTTCGCCTTATTCAAATCAGTAATCTGATTTTTTAATACTTCCTTTTGCTTCTCAAGCATTTCCTGCAATGTTACTTTTTCGGATATAATATTTCGTATATCTTCAATAGAAATTCCCAATGTACGTAGATATGCAATCTTCTTTATATTTTCCACATCATTTTTAGAATAATCTCTATAACCATTACTTTCATTTCTCGAAGGCTCAATAAGTTTTTCCTTTTCATAAAAACGGATATTAGAACGGGATAAACCTGTTCGCTCTTCTACGTCTTTTATAGTCATATTATGCCCTCCTTTCGAGCAACTCTATTTTACTTAATAATAAGCTATAAACAAGGTTTACAGTCAAGCATTTATCAAAAAAACTATAGTTGTTGATAAGGACATGAAAAGCTGTCCAAAATAGAAGGTGAACCGGATTGCTGCTCCGACTCAATCTTCCACATGGAATACATCTTCCACCAGCATATTAAAGTACTTTGATATCCGCAGCATAAATTCGGCAGATGGGGTGCTGTCCCCACGCTCTATCCTGCCGACAGTTTTGGTGCTGTATCCAATAGCAGCGGCAAGGTCATCCTGGTAAATGCCACGCTGTTCGCGGATTTCTTTGATATTATTAGTAACCGCCATAAAATCCCTTCTTTCAGTTCTATATATATTTTCTTATTGTCAATTATGAAAAATAATGTGTCTAATAAAAAGGACTTGCGATTTATCGGTAATGTCCTGTAATAGCAGAAGCATCAGATTTTCCAAGAACTTTTCCAAATATGTCTAAGCGGTCGTTTTCTCCAACCTTGATAGGTGCATACTTTTCATTAAGCGAGATAAGGAAGATTCCGTCTTTATCGTTTTGTAATTTCTTAATATAGGCTTCTCCGTTAAGAGCGAAGATGCCGATTTCTCCATTAGCAACAGATTCCTGCTGTAATACCCATGCAATCTGACCATCGTGGAATTCAGGTTCCATACTGTCACCACTAATACGGACACCGAAAGTAGTATCTTCCGGTAAGATAGATTCATCTATACATACAGTCTCTTTCGGTCCGTCTACAAGGAAGTTACCGGTTCCAGCTGATACAGCATTTTCAAAAATATCAATGCTTCGGAATGGAATTATCTTAGCAGTCTGCTTTTCATACATTCCGGATGCGTGGAGCAGATTAATATAATCCATAGCTTTTTCCCTGCCTTCATCAGTAAGTGATGAAAAAGGATCAGCAGGATTTACTCCAAAATATGCTTCATACATATTAGTAATACCAAGGATTCTACACACCTTGTAAAATATGGTAACGCTTGGTTCAGCAAGATTTCTTTCCCAGTTAGATATAGCTTTGTAGGAAATGGTAACACCTTCCTTAGCTAATTCATCAGCGAGATCCTGCTGGAGCAAGCCTTTCTTTTTTCTATATGATGAAATGATTTCTCCGATTGAGTACATGCATACGCCTCTTTTCTTTCATTTTGTTGATTTCAAATGTCTCTTTTCACTCCATAGTATATAGCAATAGTGCCAATTATTCAAGTTAAAAATCCAATATAATGGGAAAAAGGACACATGTGTCCGTTGACAGTCGATTATTCTTGGGGTTATACTATGCCCTGTAAGAAACATTACTCATATACTTGGACTAAAGGTTATGGTAGTGACAGATTAAATGCAGGAGGTGATGAAGATGGGAGACAGGGTAATACTTCATTCAGATATCAACTGTTGTTATGCCTCGATTGAGCATCTGCATCATCCGGAGCTTGCAGGAAAGCCACTGGCAGTAGGCGGTGACCCGGAGGCAAGACATGGGATTGTCTTAACAGCCGACTATATTGCTAAGAAGTACGGTGTGAAAACAGGAATGGCACTCTGGCAGGCAAAGCAGGTCTGCCCTGACATAACATTTGTTTCACCAAGAATGGACTTATATCTTCGGTTCTCAAGAATGGCACATGAGATATATGCAGAATATACGGACAGGCAGGAGCCATATGGGATTGATGAGTGCTGGCTTGATGTGACAGGGAGCAGTTCCCTTAAAGGAGATGGATTGCTTATCGCACAGGAAATCAGCAGGAGAATGAAGTCAGAGCTTGGCATCACAGTAAGTGTTGGTGTTTCTTTCAATAAGATATTTGCAAAGCTGGGTTCTGACTACAAGAAGCCGGATGCAATCACAACTATGTATAAGAGTGAGTTTAAGCAGAAGGCATGGTCACTTCCGGTGGCAGATCTTCTATACGTTGGCAAAAGTACGAACAGAAAGCTTGCATTATTTGGTATCAAAACCATAGGTGATCTTGCAAGGGCAGATGAAGATGTGCTTAATAGTCACCTTGGAAAGATGGGCAGTATCTTATGGTCGTTTGCTAATGGCTATGATGATTCACCTGTCAAGCTGGAGAATACCCACGCTCCAATCAAATCGGTGGGAAACAGCACAACGACACCAAAGGATTTAGTATGCGATGAGGATGTAAAGATTGTTCTTTATATTCTGGCTGAGAGTGTTGCAGCAAGACTTCGTGAGAATGGATTCCGGTGCAGAGTGGTTGAGATAAGTGTCAGGGATAATGAGTTATTCTCTTTTACCCGTCAGAAAAAGATTGACCATGCAACAAACATCACCGGAGAGATAGCTGCATATGCTTATCAGATATTTAAGGAAAACTATAACTGGAGCAAGCCAATCCGTAGTGTTGGTGTCAGAGGTGCAGATCTGGTAACAGATAATTATTGGGAGCAGATAGATTTGTTCTCAAGTGTGGAGAAACGGGAAAAGCAGATGAAGATGGATAATGCTGTGGATGAGATTCGCAGAAGATTTGGATTTTACAGTATCCAGAGGGGACTCATGTACCGGGACAGGATTCTGTCGGCAGTCAATGCAAAAGAAGAACACACAGTACATCCACATGGGTACTTTTCAGGTTAGCAACGAGAAGTGCCAATAGAGTAAAGAAGAGGGAGGCGGAACATGAGCGAAGCAGCAAGAATTAATCTGGTAGACAGAGCACCATTGACGGAGAAGCAGCAGAATGTGTATGAAAGCATTATGCAATATCAGCGTGTGAATGGCTATGCTCCTACTATCAGGGAGATATGCAAGATGGTAGGGGTGGCATCGACTTCAAGTGTTTATGCACATCTGAAAATATTAGAAGAAAAAGGCTATATAGCAAGGAAGATGGATGCTTCCAGAGCAATAGCAATCTTGTAAGGAAGGTGATTACATTGAGCAATAAGGTATATGTTGATGTACTTGCAGAGTTTTCAAAGGACGGACTGCTCATTCCCAAAGAGATAACATGGGAAGATGGCAGAAAGTATGAGATTACACGAGTAAAAGACAAGCGTAGAGCAGCCAGTACAAGGGCTGGTGGCGTTGGAGAGCGTTATACCTGCGTGGTAGATGGAAAGGAAATATTCCTTTTCTATGAAGATAACAATATGTGGTTTATGGAAAGAGCCGGAGCCTGATGTGATTGTGTGCTTACAGCACAATTCATATCAGTTGGCTTTAGATCAGCAAAGCCGGGGAATGTGCAGACATTCATCGGAACTCTCGGCAAAAGGCTTGCAAAGGTGATTTCCCTTTCCTTTACGAGTACAGAATTGTAGATTGATGATTTTGTATGAATAAGGAGCGAACTGAATTGAACAAAGAAAATGTTATAGAAATTAGATGTAAAAAATGCAACAAGTTAATGATGGAATATTTTGTATGCGGTGATGATTCCGCTGTGGCACTTCAGAATATTGGAATTAAGTGTGACAGATGCAAGCGAGTGATGATACTCAAGAAGTATTCCGAGGGAATGATGAAGGAACATTCTGAGAATGGAACTTTCAGAATATAACGATTGAAAATTAAATTATAGCCCACCTGATAAGGGCACATCAAAAGATGGAAGCACCAGAGACGCAGGGGAAACGAACAGTATTTATGATACTGGTTTCCTCGTGCGTCTTTTTTAGTGCTGTAAAGGTAATCCGACTTGTTCGTTTCCAAGGGCGGCAAGGAGGATTTATGAGCAGTAAAGCACAGACAAGAGAAAAGGATTATGAGAGAGGATTACGAATTGCTGACAGTAGAAAGGCGATAGGATTATCACAGGATGAGTTAGCTCATAGAGTAGGTATAGGCAGACAGGCAATATCTGCGATTGAAAATGGTGGAGATTTTAAGACACAGACATTAGATAATCTGGCAATCGTACTTGGTGTATCTGTTGATTTCATAATGTATGGAAAGAATGAAGAAAATTCAGAACTGTTATCTGAGGCAATGGATGTTCTTTCAGATATGGATGAATTGCAGATAAGACAGTGCCTTGCAATGATGAAAGCGATGAAAAGCGTGTCAGTTGGAAAGTGATTGTCGTGTTTACACGACATAATTGTCGCCTGTACACGGTCGGCAATAAAGCAGTAAGAGACTAGAATGAACATGTGCTTGAGATACAGCACACCACGAGAGTGGAGGCGCCAAAACTCTCCAATACGAAATCGTAAAGGAGACAACAAAATGAATAAAAGAGATTTTAACGTAGTAGGAAACGAAGGTACAGATAATCAGGAGCTTGCAAAGGGTATTGCATTTGTAAAGTCACGCAGAGCAGAACTTAATGTAGTTCAAATGGTTGAAAGTATGCGTGATCAGGCAATGCCTAATGGAGTAATAATCAATGATGCGTATTGTGATCGTTCAATGACAAGGGACTATGACAGAGAAGGTCTGAATGCTTTCTTTTCAACACTTAAAGAGGAAGACTTTGAGGTTGTAGTAGTCAGAAGCCTGAATGAGATCACAGATGACATTTATGATCTGGAAGAATTTGTGAATACCATTACTGATATGGGCATATGGCTCTATTCTCTTGAAGTCGGTCCGGTGCCAATTACTGTATCTCATGCAGAGGACTTCGGATGCTAAAGGAGTTCTCTAGTAGAGAAGCAGCAGGAAATCTTTCGGGTCGGGACAAACAAGTCCCGGCTGTGAAGGATTGCAGATTTACACAGACTGCATTTGGTACAGTAGTACATGATTCGAGTGGGAAGTGGCTTGGTCAGTATGAGACAGAAGATGCGGCGGTAGAGATGCTTAGAGAAATGGCACGGGACAATGGAGGGTACGACGATGAAATATGAAGGATATAAAATTGGTCCGGTGATTCGTGATATCCGTAAGGACAAAGGACTTCTCATTGAAGAGGTTGCCGCTAAAACCGGAATAAGTGTTTCGACGCTTGGACAGGTGGAGCAAGGAGGAAGAAACTTGAGCATGAAAAATTTGTATATGCTTATGGAAGTTTATGAAACAGACGCAAATAGCTTACTTGCAATAGACTGTACACCGGATTCATTAGATTCGAGGCTAAAGCGGTTACCTGCAGATAAGCAGGATTATTTGGAAAAGACATTTGATTTTATGATAGAGCAGGCTTTGAAGTCAGCATAGGAGGCAGAGAATGAGAAGAAAGATTAAAAAGATGGATTGCATAGAATATCTTTCAGTGCAGGCTCCATTGGAAAAAGTAAATATGCTTGAAGACAAGCAGAGCAAATATATACATGAATTTGTAAAGAGAAAAGAATATTCAATCGTGGGAAAGATAAGACGCAATGGCTTTTCGCAGAGAGATGTTGATCGCCAGTGGAATCAGATTGTGAATATGATCCGCAAAAAGCAAATCAGTGGAGTAGTTGTTGCGAATATGGCAGCTATATCCAGCAGTGTTGCGGATGCTTATTTTAAGGTAGGACTGGTTATTGAAGCAGGCGGCATTGTGGTGACTGTAGATGAGGGCAGATTGGATATGCACATCAAGAAGGGAGCATAGATATGAGCAGACGAACAGAAAAAAGAAGATATGGTAAGTATAATAAATTTGATGTCGTGTATGCAGATTTTGGAAAAAATCCACATGGCATCCAGGGAGGAATCAGACCAGGAATAATTATTTCATGTGATGCCAGTAATCATGATGGTGCACCACAGGTGTCAGTAGTCCCTTTGAGCAGTAAGTTAAAGGATATTCCGGTACATGTGATTTTAAATCCGAAGGATGTGAGTGGATTTGGATTAAGTAAGATATCTGATTTTATGCCTGAAGATGCACAGACAATTTCAAAAGGCTGCATTAGAGCAAAAAGTGGAACTATCATTGAGGATTCCGGCGTGAGAGAAGAAATAGACAGAGCATTGATACGACAGTTTGATCTGTTACCTGTAGCTCGCAAAATGGTAATGGAGGAGTTAGCAAATGGACAGCAGAACTAAAAAGACTAATAATAAAAGATTTGTCAGATATTCAGAAGGAGCAGAGATGTATTCAATGAGTGTGTCAAAGTTTATGCAGTTAGCGAAGGATGCAAAGGCATGTTATAAAGTGAATCAGCTGGTGTTGGTTAATCTGGATATTATTGATGAATATCTGGAGACTTTCCATATTGTAGATGACGAGTTTTATAAGTAATTATGAGAAATGACGCATTGATATAGAAGAAATACAAACAAGTATGGAGAAAAATGAGCCAAGAGAGAAAAAATGTATTGACTTTCGGTCAGACCAAAAGTATAATATGACTAAGATATGAAGGAGGCATACAGATGGCTAGAACTGGAAGACCAAAAGCAGATAAACCTTTTGATCATAAGGTAACTGTTAAATTCAAAGAAGAGGAATACCAGATAATGGTTGAGTATGCTGAGACTCATAATCTATCCATTTCGCAATTGATTAGAATGGGTGTTGAATTACAAATGAAGCAGCAGGCTAATCAGTAGAACAGGCTCTTTTCTCCGGAAAGGAGAGAATAATGGCTTGTAGAAAAGATGGTAAAGGCAGAGTATTAAGAAAGGGTGAGGGTTACAGAAAAGGCGACGGAAGATACTCATATGTATATATTGATCCATTAGGCAAGAAAAGAACCATTTATGCAAAGTCTTTGGTGAGGCTTCGAGAAAGAGAAGAACAGTTACAAAAAGACCAGTTGGATGGACTTGATATCTATGTCGCAGGAAAAGCTGATGTAAACTTTTTGTTTGACAGGTACATATCAACTAAAACAGAATTGCGTAGCACTACTTACAGTAATTATTTGTATACATGGAATCATTTTATTCGTGATACATTTGGCAAGAAGAAAGTAAGAGATGTGAAATACTCAGACGTGTTATTCTTTTATACAGACTTGATTAATAATCAGGGATTACAGATTAATACGCTTGAGACAATTAACACAGTACTAAGACCTACATTTCAACTTGCTGTCAGAGATGATATCATAAGGAAGAATCCGGTAGACGGAGCATACTGTGAAGTAAAAAAGCGTAATGGTGGTGCCAGAAAAACAAGGCGAGCGTTGACTGTGGATCAGCAGAGAAAATTCATGGAGTATGTAGCAAAGAATCCGTTCTTTTATCACTGGTATCCATTCTTTGTATTTTTGTTAGGAACTGGATGCAGAATAGGAGAAGCAATTGGGATACGCTGGGATGATATTGATTTGGAAAATCGAATCATTGATATCAATCATAGCTTGACCTATTACCAGAGAGCGGATGATTCATATAAATGTGAGTTTAGAGTATCTTTGCCAAAGACAGAAGCTGGTAATCGTAGAATACCTATGATGCAGCAGGTATATGATGTGCTTCAGGAAGAATATGAGAGACAGAAGCAGGAAGGCTTTTGCGTTGAGAATGTGGATGGAATGACCAATTTTGTATTTACAAACCGATTTGGGATGCCACATAACCCAGCAGCAGTAAACCGGGCAATCAAGAGAATTGTGGATACACATAATTCAGAAGAAGAGGTGGCTGCTAAAAAGGAGAAGAGAGAACCTGTTATGATTCCAAGATTCTCCTGCCATATCTTCAGACACACGTTTGCATCAAGATTTTGCGAGAATGAAACCAACATCAAAGTAATTCAAGAGGTAATGGGACATGCTGATGTATCGACTACCATGAACATATATGCAGAAGCAAACCCAGATGTTACCAAATCAGTAATTGAGAAATTATCAAAAAATATGGATATTTTTTAGAAAAGAGTCCTGCGATTGAACTCTTTGAAGATTGAAAATATACCTATTCATACTGGGATAAATATGCTATACTCATCTAGTATTGAAGTGTTTGACACGGCAGTACATGTCTTAAAATAAAAAGACGTATTTTAAGGCGAATGACATCTTTTAGACGCACAAAAGTCAAAAAAACGTCCAAGAGTGACCAAGTATATAGAATCCGGGAAAGCCTATTTTCCAAGGGTTTGCAAGGATATACAAGAGTTAGCTTAGCAATCAAAAAAATTCCCGACAATGAAGTCCTTAGATGGTGTAAATAAGAAAAATGATGTAAATAATACAGCTTCTGAAGCACCTGAAAAAAATGTAAAAACTGAGCCTGAAAAGATTGATTTTTCTAAGGTAAAGATAGAGCCTTTATTTGAGGAAGCAGTTGACTTTGACACATTCAGCAAGTCAGATTTCCGTGCAGTAAAGGTCAAAGAGTGTGTCGCAGTACCGAAGTCAAAGAAACTGTTACAGTTCACTCTTGATGACGGAACAGGCACAGATAGAACCATTTTAAGCGGTATTCACGCTTATTATGAGCCGGAAGAACTGGTTGGAAAGACTCTTATCGCTATCACAAATCTTCCACCGAGAGCTATGATGGGCATTGACTCTTGCGGTATGCTCCTCAGTGCTATCCACGAAGAAGAAGGCGAAGAAAAGCTCCATCTTCTGATGGTTGATGACCATATTCCAGCAGGTGCAAAGCTCTATTAAGATGATGTAAAGATGTACCGTTTTACCAAATAGACGGGACGTACTTCATTTGATAAAAAACTGAAAAAACAGCGATTTACATCAAACTTACATCATTTGATGCAGAAATCGGTGCAAGCAAGAAAAAATCGCATAATTAGTGCAATGAGTGGGCAATTCCAATCGGAGTTGCCCATTTTTAAAACAAACAGAAATATAAATTTATAAAGGAGAATATTGATGAAACTATTTTTATGTTCGCATTTTTCAAGTGTAGGAAGTCTGATAAAGGAAGAAATTGAAAATAAGAAAGTCGCATTTATTCCAACAGCTTCGTTGCGTGAAGGCTACACCGGTTATGTCGGCTCGGCTCGAAAATTATTCAAAAAGTTGGGAGCAATCGTAACTGAAATTGATATTTCAACGGAGGCTTATTCAACGATACAGTCTGTTTTTGAAGATGCAGATGTGATATATTTTACCGGCGGAAATTCTTTCTTTCTTATGGACCAACTCCGTAAAACAAGAACTGATGGGTTGCTGAAAAAGGAATTGGCAAATGGAAAATTGATGATCGGCGAGTCGGCAGGCGCAATTATATGCGCTCCAAGCATCCAATATATCGAGCAAATGGATGAAAAGCCGGAGGACTACTCACAAGAAGATGATGCAGGGCTTGATTTGATTGATTTCTATGTTCTTCCGCATTATCTTACAGCACCATTTAAGAAAGTTACCGAGAAAATAATGACTGAGTTTTCGGATTTGAATCTATGCCCTATTAACAACCATCAGGGAATTGTAATTGATGGTGAAGGTTCAAGGGTTATTTGCAAAGACTAATTTGAAAAATCCTTTTTTTGAAACTGGAAAATCGGAAGCTGAGGAGATAGACTATTGAGAACATATGAGAATAAAGACGAGCTTAAAAACGAGATAAATAAAAGCTTTGCAAAGTATATTTCAGAATTTAATGATATTCCGGAGCATTTAAAAGATAAGAGAATTGATGAGGTCGATCGAACTCCGGCAGAAAATCTTGCTTATCAGGTTGGCTGGACAACTCTTGTTATTAAATGGGAATCAGACGAAAGAAAGGGTATTCCTGTCAATACTCCTTCGGATAATTTTAAGTGGAATCAGCTTGGCGAATTATATCAATGGTTTACAGATACATATGCTCAGCTGTCACTGCAAGAATTGAAAGACAGATTGAATGAGAATATCAACTCTATTTATGCAATGATTGATTCTCTGAGTGATGAAGAATTATTTAAACCACATATGAGAAAATGGGCTGACGAAGCAACTAAAACAGCTGTCTGGGAAGTATACAAATTCATACATGTTAATACAGTTGCTCCGTTCGGAACCTTTAGAACCAAGATTAGAAAATGGAAAAAGATTGCACTATAACTTCAAGTTGAACAAAATCGCTGCGCGATGGCCTGCCAAGGCTGTGGCGCAGTTTTTCTATAACTTAATAAAAAGCAGTGGAAACCAAGTCCTACAAGTAGTATTGTTAAGTCACCACAACCAACAATCAAACAGGATCGACATCCCCACTGCCTATGATAAGAATACCATTGAGCTGCCTTTCTGGCAAGCAGTTTTATTATGCTAATGCTCCTCCATGTAAGCAGTGTTTATACATTTACGATTTACTTTACATGGAGGATTTTATTATGTACGAAGAAATTTTTAATCAGATTAGATCTGCTGCGAATAAACGGAATCTCAAGGATTCCACGATTCATGCATACTGTACCAGTGTTGCTCATTTTTTGAACCACACAGCCAAGGATATAGATGCATTAACAACTGACGATGTTGATATATTCCTAACTGAAAAGAAACTTTCTGGGATTTCACCAGAAACATACAATCACTACCATTTAGGAATCCGCTTCTTTTACAAAAAAGTATTGAAGATGAATTGGGATGATGATGACATACCTCGTATGAAAAGGGACAGAAAGTTACCAACGGTGCTTACAAAAGCAGAAATATCAGCTATTCTTGATGCTACACCAAATCTGAAGCATAAAGCTATGATCGCTACTATGTATTCAGGTGGACTTCGTGTTTCAGAAGTCACACACCTTCATTATGATGATATTTCACGCACGAACAAAACCATACACATCCGCGATGGAAAAAGCCGATCTGACCGTTATACTTTGCTTGCAGACCGGACGCTTGAAATATTGACAGAATACTGGTTTCAATGTGGCAGGCCAAGAGGGATTCTGTTCCCAAGTTCATGGACAGGGGATTATCTTACAAAAGATAGTGTCATTCAGTTTTTTCGTGAAAGCGCCGAAAGAGCAGGCATTCAAAAACACGTCTCCACACATTGTTTGTGGTTGTGAGAAGTACCAGATGTCCCTTGATGGAATGCGAGAAACTCATGACTGGTTCAGAAAGCCGGGAAGTTTTGATCTGACGATTGAAAAAATCGGATGTCTGAACAGAGCAGGAATAAAAAGTGTAATTATGAGTACGGTATCCAAAACAAATATGGAAGAGATACCGGATATTATTGATGAAGTTGTAAAAGCGAAAGTAAAGGTTTTTGCATTTTCCCGCTATGTGCCTACAGGTGGTGAAGTTGACACAAGCATGACATCGGAAGAATACAGAAAACTTCTGGAAGTCTGTGATGCAAAGTATAAGGCATATGAAAAGGCAGGATGTGCGACCTATTTTAATAAAAAGGATCATTTGTGGACGCTGTATGAATATGAAACGGGACAGTTTAAGCTTCCCAAGAGTACAGAGGCAGGAATGATCTATGGTGGCTGTAACTGTGGAAACTGTCATATTACCATATCTTCCAATGGAGATATTATGGCATGCAGAAGGGTGACAGACAGTAAAGTGGCCAATATTTTTGAAGACCGACTGGCAGACGTCTGGATCTGTCAGATGGAAAAATACAGAGATTATGATAAATTTGTAAAATGCAGCAAATGTGAACTTAAGGCATGGTGCCGGGGATGTCCGGCAGTTGCCAATGGAACAAGCGGTAACTTTTATGGGGCAGATCCGCAGTGCTGGAAGACAAAAAATGAGATTACCGGGGAGATATTGGAGGAGCGATAAAGTGGATTTAGTAACATGTCTGAAAAAAATGGAACTGGTGGGAGTACTTGCATTTGCGACAGTGGACAGTGAAGGAGCACCACAGATACGGAATATCAGTGCGATTCATTATGAGCCAGATGCATTCTATTTTTTCACTGCCAGAGGTAAAAACTTTTGTAAAGAATTAATGGAAGATGGCAGAGTTCAGATTCTTGCTTATACCAAATATAAAGAAATGATTCGTTTGTCAGGAAAGGCTTACGCAGTAGCAGAGAATGAACAGAAAAAATGGATGGATATCATTTTTGAAGAACAGCCATATCTTGCTAATGTATATCCAGGGGATACAAGAGAAATCGGAATTATTTTCTGTATTGATAAGGCTGAAGTGGAGTATTTTAATCTTGGCGTAAATCCAATTTTCCGGGAGACATATATTCTGGGAAATGTAAATGTAAAAGAAAAGGGATATTACATAACGGAATCCTGTATCGGCTGCGGGACATGTATAAAACATTGTCCACAAAAATGTATTGAGAAGGGAACACCTTTTGTCATCTGGCAGGAGCACTGTCTGCACTGTGGAAACTGTTATGAAAACTGTCCGGTGAAAGCGGTGGTCAGGAAATGAATCAGGATGACAGAAGAAAATATTTAATTAAAGGCTTATTGAAAGAGCGACCGGAATATGAGAATATGCAGATCCCATCAGATGCAGGCGAGCAGAGAATGCTGCTCAGATCGCTTATGAATATAAGAATGCCAGGGGAAATGGACCACGCATTTTTGCAGATTCAGGATGCGTACCTTTCAGAAGAAAATGAGAAGAAAGGCACTGTCACATTGGCAGATATCAGGGAGGTACAACCTGATCTTTCTATCTGGAGGGGTGATATTACAAGACTTAGAGTGGGAGCAATCGTAAATGCGGCCAACAGCGGTATGACAGGCTGCTATCAGCCTTGCCATGACTGTATTGATAATTGCATTCATACCTATGCAGGAATTCAGCTTCGAAACTATTGCAATCATATGATGATAAAACAGAGACATGAAGAACCGACAGGGCAGGCAAAGATCACCCCAGCATTTAATCTGCCATGTGATCATGTGATTCATACAGTTGGTCCGATCGTACAGGGAAAGCTGACAAAGAAACATGAGCATTTATTGATATCCTGCTATGAATCATGTCTTAGGATAGCTGATGAGAATGAGGTAAAGAGTATTGCTTTTTGCTGCATTTCAACGGGGGTGTTTATGTTCCCAAATAAAAGAGCTGCTGAGCTTGCAGTGCAGACAGTAAAGCAATATAAAGAAAAGACAAAATCAAAGATAAAGGTGATATTTAATGTTTTTAAAGAGGAAGATGAACGACTCTACAAACAGTTACTCGGATAAGATCTTACAGATAAAAGAAAAAATTGGGGAAGCAGATGCTGTTGTAATAGGGGCTGGTGCGGGATTTTCCACATCAGCCGGCTTTGTGTATAACGGTGAAAGATTTGAAAAATATTTTTCGGATTTCAGAAAGAAATATGGATTTTCCGATATGTATGCAGGAGGCTTCTACCCATATAAAACATTGGAAAAGCACTGGGGATACTGGTGCAGGTATATCTATATCAACCGTTATATGAATGCTCCCAGACCAGTATATCAGAACCTGTATGATCTGGTGAAAGAGAAGGATTATTTTGTTCTGACAACAAATGTGGATCATTGTTTCCAGAAGGCCGGCTTTGATAAAAACAGAATATTTTATACACAGGGCGATTATGGGTTGTTTCAATGTAGTGAGCCTTGCCATAAGGAAACCTATGACAATGAAGACAAGATTAAAAAAATGGTGCTGAGTCAGGGATTTCAGATAAAAGACGGGGAACTGCAAAAACCGGAAGACGGAGAAATAAAGCTTACGGTTCCGGCGGGGCTGATTCCATATTGCCCGCGCTGTGGTAAGCCAATGAGTATGAATCTTAGATCGGATCAGACATTTGTTGAAGATAACGGATGGCACCGGGCAGCAGAAAAGTACGAGAAATTTATACAGGATCATAAAAAGCAGAAAATAGTGTTCCTTGAACTTGGGGTAGGATATAATACTCCTGGTATTATAAAATATCCGTTTTGGCAGATGACAAGCACATTTCAACATGCATTTTATGTGTGTCTGAACCAGGGTGAAGCATATGCGCCGGAAGAAATAAGGAGAAAGTCTGTCTGCATGAATGAAGATATCGGAGTGGTTCTGAATAATCCATTTTCAAGTAGCATAACTATATAAGGGGCTGTCGGGAAATAGACAGCCCCTTTGCCTGCTATTTCAAAAAATCATCAGCCGGAACCAAAATACATGCGCAAAAATTCTCCACAGGCTGGAAGCATTTGAGAATAAGTTGTTTTTGAAGCTGGACACTATATGTCTGAAGGTGATAGCTTTTACCGTTTACTGCAACATCGGTATAGGCAGCCAGAAGCTTTTTATTATTTTGGGGAAATACCTGATAGAGAGAGTGCCCCAGCACTTCTTCCGGCATTTTCTTTCCCAGAAAGAGCAGTTCTTTGTTACAATAACGAAACACGAAATCAATTCCGGCTCCGTTTTCATTGAAAATAAGCTCGATCACGCAAAAGGCAAGGGGCATGTTATCCAATACGGAGAAACGTGTACAGACATCAGTGGATGTAATTTTGGAAAACTCATGACGCAAAGCTTTGTTTAGCTGTTTATGACTGGCGGCACCACGTTTACGACCTTCCAGACAGGTGCCGTCCAGCATGTGATAGGTACAGTTTTCTATGTATTTAATCTGTTCTTTGGCAACTACAGTTCCCTTATTGATGCAAATATAGTTATAAGGTCTAAGCTCCTTGAACAGGTCCTTCACTGTGATAAAAGTTTTTATTACACGTTCGTCAGTTGTATAGATACAAGTCTTATTATTCTGTCTAAGCAAATATTTGATATCATTAATATGGATATTATATTTCTTGAAAAACTTTAATACTTTCTCATCCATATAAATGCCCCTCCCGATTTTTATTGTAAGTATACCATATCTGTAAAGATTTGTCAGTATAAATTGAAGATATCCGGGTCAAAATATCAGGAACCTAATATAGGAAGGGGAAAATATCTTTAGATTCCAGAATTATTTGAAAAATAAGGCATTATACCGAAAATCGTTTAACCAGATTTGCAGAAACCTCGATTTTGCAGGTGTGCTGTCTTGGCTCTTCAATTTGGGAGAGCAATTCTCTGGCCGCAACCTGTCCCATATAATGCCTGGGGACGCTGATGGTAGTAAGCGCAGGATCAATAATGCGTCCTTCGGAAACATTGTCAAAGCCAACTACTGCAATTTGTTCCGGAATCTTGTAGCCCCGCAGGCGCAGAGCCTTGATGGTGCCGATTGCAATCAGGTCATTATCTGCGAAATAGCAGTCTGCCAGGGCATCGCCGCGGTCGATCACAGCCAGCATGTCTGCCATTGCACCATCAATAGACGGGGAAAGCTGGTGGATAATGCAGCGGGAACGAGACATTCCATTGGCATGGACTGCATGATAAAAGCCCTCAAGTCTTTCAGAAAAGTTACGAAGAGGATATGCAGACTGCAGATATCCAGGCTGTTTCATTCTGCGGCTGATCAGGTAATCTGTGGCCAGGTACGCTCCCTGGCGGTTGTTTGGGACTACATAATTGCAGTTCAGATTTTCAAAGTAAGCATCCAGAATTACTACCGGGAAAGGAAGCTTTAAAAACGGTCGAACCATTTCTTCACGCATTTCTGTACCAAATAAAATGATCCCCACACAATCTGTAGTTCGAAGATCTTCCAGATAATGCTCCAGGTTGTCCCTTTTCTCATAGAAGGTGATGACCTTCAGCTTGTAGTTGCCTTTTTGCACCATGGACTCCATGCCCTCAACCATTGCGTCAAAAATAGGGGAATAGGACATGATGGCATTATGGGAACGGTAGCTGACTGCATAGATGCTTCCGACTTTATTTTTCTTTAAAGAAAGCCTGGTAAAGTCATAGCCGTATTTCTCTGCGGCTTCTACTACCATGCGGCGGGTTTCGGTGCTGACGCCAGGCTTATTGTTCAGTGCCATGGAGACAGCAGTCTGTGAAAGATTCAGTTTTTCAGCCAGTTGTTTGGCAGTAATGGACATTTGCGGCACCTCCCGGATAAAGTTACAGTGATTTTGCCAGTTTAAAGTGATTTCTGTGGAAAATGTTTAGATTTTCCAGGCAGAAGTTTTCTATGTTGTATATATTGTACTTCTTAAATGAAAAATAAACAATATATTTGCAAGAAATAAAGTAAAAATAAAGTTGAAAACACTTTATTTTTTATTGGAATAAAGTTGAAAGAGACCTATACTAGAGCCATAAGGAAAAGCAAAGACGATATGAAGAAATAGCAAAAGTTGTGAGACAATTAGAGCTTTCCTGAAATCGGACAAACAAAATGTACATACAAAAACTTAAAATCACAAGGAGGAATGCAAAAAATGGCAAACATTAAAATTGGTTACGCGCCAACCAGAAGAAGCATTTTCAGCGCACCGGACGCAGTTAAGTATCGTGGACTTACTGCAGACAGATTAAGAGAGTTAGGAATTGATTTTGTAGATATCACAGATGTAAATGAAGAAGGTCTTCTTTATGACGAAGCGGGCCGCATCAAAATTGCAGAGAAATTCAAAAAAGAAAAAATCGACGGACTTTTCCTTCCTCATTGCAATTTCGGAACTGAGTTCGAGTGTGCAAGACTTGCAAAGGAATTAAACGTACCGGTTCTTCTGTGGGGACCTCTTGATGAAAGACCAGATGAGAACGGCGTTCGCCTTCGTGACACCCAGTGCGGACTTTTTGCAACAGGTAAAGTACTTAGAAGATTCCGTGTTCCATTTACTTATATGACAAACTGCAGACTGAACGATCCTGTATTCGAGAGAGGCCTTCGCGATTTCATGGCTGTCTGTAATGTAGTAAAAACCTTCCGCAACATGAGAATTCTTCAGATTTCAACAAGACCATACGAGTTCTGGTCTACCATGTGCAACGAGGGTGAGCTTCTTGAGAAATTCAACATTCAGCTGACCCCTATCCCAATGCCTGAGCTTACAGATGAGATGAAGAAAGCAAAAGCAGAGGGAACTGAGGTCGCAAAGGTTGTTGAGTATTGCCGTGCAAACATGGAAATCTGTGTAAAAGACAACGAGCTTGAGAACGTAGCTGCCCTTAAGGTTGCGATGGGAAATCTCATTAAGAAATATGGCTGCCAGGCAGCTGCAATCCAGTGCTGGAACCAGCTGCAGAGTGAAATCGGAATTATGCCATGTGCAGCAAATGCTCTTTTGAACGAAGAGGGAATTCCGGTTGTATGTGAGACCGATATTCATGGTGCAATTACAGCTCTTCTTGTTGAGGCAGCAGCACTTGATGACACAAGAAGCTTCTTCGCAGACTGGACTATCCGTCATCCTGATATTGAGAACGGCGAGCTTCTTCAGCATTGCGGACCATGGCCGATTTCTGTTGCAAGAGAAACACCGAAGCTTACTTATCCGTTGGCATTCAGCCATCCGGGAAGCATTACAGCAGAAGCAAAACATGGGGAAGTTACTTTGGCACGTTTTGATGGTGATAACGGAGAATACTCCATGCTTCTTGGAAAAGCCAAAGGTGTTGATGGACCGAAAGGAATGGGAACTTACCTGTGGGTTGAGGTAGAGAATATCAAACGTCTGGAAGCTAAGATCGTAGAGGGTCCATATATCCATCACTGTGTAGGTATCCACAAGGATGTAGTTCCGGTACTTTACGAGGCATGCAAATATATGGGCATCACTCCTGATTTATATGATCCTATTGAAGAAGATGTGAAAGCATATTTAAGAGGTGAATGAGAATGGAAAATTTAAAGGCAAAATCTTTTGATTTAAGAAAAGATACTGTAGACATTATCGTTGCCGGAAAGGGCGGTCATATCGGTGGTGATATGAGCGTGATCGATACTCTGATCAGCCTGTATTTCTGCCAGATGAATGTTTCTCCGGAAAGGCTTGATGATCCGGATCGCGATCGCTTTGTACTCAGCAAGGGTCATTCTGTAGAAGCATATTATGCAGTACTTGCAGCAAGAGGATTTCTGGATCTGGATGATATCAAAGCAAACTTCTCTAAATTTGGTTCTAAATATATCGGACATCCGAACAATAAGCTTCCTGGAATCGAAATGAATTCCGGATCTCTCGGACATGGACTTCCGGTTTGTGTGGGCATGGCTCTTGCAGGCAAAAAGGACAACAGAGATTACCGTGTTTATACAGTAATGGGTGACGGTGAGTTAGCTGAAGGCTCTGTATGGGAAGGCTTCATGGCAGGACATCAGTACAAGCTGGACAACCTTTGCGCAGTAATCGACCGTAACCGTCTTCAGATTTCCGGAAATACAGAGGATGTTATGGGACATGACGATCTTCATGAACGTATCCGTTCCTTTGGATGGCATGTAATTGATGTAAAAGACGGAAATGATATTGACCAGTTAAATGCGGCTTTTGAGGAAGCAAAAACAGTAAAAGGAAAACCAACGGCAGTGATCGCCAATACTGTAAAGGGCTGTGGATCTTCTGTAATGGAAAACAAAGCAAACTGGCATCACAAGGTTCCGACCCAGGAAGAATATGATCAGATCATTGCGGATTTTGCAGCAAGAAAGGAGGCAGCTCTTCATGAATAAGATTCCAAACAGACAGGCAATTTGTGAAGTATTGATGGATAAGGCGAAAGACGATAAGGATATTATGGTGCTTTGCAGTGATTCCAGAGGCTCTGCATCTATGACACCATTTGCAGATAATTTCCCGGAACAGTTTGTTGAGACAGGTATTGCGGAGCAGAACCTGGTGAGTATTTCAGCAGGTCTTGCAAAATGCGGCAAGAAACCTTTCGCATGCTCCCCGGCTTGCTTCTTATCAACAAGAAGCTATGAGCAGGCTAAGATTGATGTTGCATACTCCAACACCAATGTTACCCTGATCGGTATCAGCGGCGGTGTAAGCTATGGCGCGCTTGGAATGAGCCATCATTCCGCACAGGACATTGCTGCTATGGCTGCAATTCCAAATATGCGAGTATATCTTCCAAGTGACCGTCATCAGACAAAACATCTGGTTGAGGCTCTGTTAAAGGATGAGAAGCCTTCTTATATCCGCGTAGGAAGAAATCCGGTTGAGGATATTTATACAGAGGATAACTGTCCGTTTGAAATGGATAAGGCTACTGTTCTGAAAGAGGGAACAGATGTTGCGATCATCGCATGCGGCGAGATGGTTCGCCCGGCTTTCGAGGCTGCCAAATTACTGGAGACTCAGGGAATTTCCGCAACTGTACTGGATATGTACTGCGTGAAGCCTCTGGATGCTGAGGGCGTTGTGAAGGCTGCCAAGAATGTAAAGGCTGTTATCACAGTTGAGGAGCATGCACCGTTTGGCGGACTTGGCTCTATGGTTGCACAGGTTGTTGGTGCAGAGTGCCCGAGAAAAGTGCTGAACATGGCTCTTCCGGATGCTCCGGTTATCACAGGAACCTCACAGGAAGTATTTGATTATTATGGATTAAATGCTGAGGGAATTGCCAAGAAGGCAGTTGAAGCTCTGAAATAAGAGCCGGGATTTTTCTTGAAAGATTTTACAGATAAATAATGAACAGGCTCAGGCGTGACTGACAGACTGCAGAAATGCAGATCCAGGGGATCCAAAGGCTGTGCATGCATCGTAAGGTGCGAGGACAGCAGGGGTACCTGGTCAGGCACGCCTGTCGTTGTATTTTAGAAAAAAGAGGATAGCAAAAATGGCAAAATATATCATAAGTATTGATCAGAGTACCCAGGGTACCAAGGCGCTTCTTTTCGATGAGACTGGCAGTATTATGCGCCGCACAGACCGTCCGCATAAGCAGATCATCAATGAGAAGGGATGGGTTTCCCATGATCCGGAGGAGATTTACAGCAATGTACTTGAGGTTGTACGGGAACTGCTTGAGGGTGTTGAAAAAGAATGTGTGGTTGGTCTTGGCATCAGCAACCAGCGTGAAACTTCCCTTGCATGGAACCGTATTACAGGTAAGCCTTATGGAAATGCAGTTGTATGGCAGTGTGCCCGTGCAGTAGATGTATGTGCCCGTGTGGAGGCTGCCGGTGCGGCTGAGGTGATCCGCCAGAAAACAGGAATGAATCTTTCTCCATATTTCCCGGCTTCTAAAATTGCATGGCTTCTGGAAAATGAAGAAGGTGCAAAGGAGGCAGCAGAACGCCACGAAATCTGTCATGGTACTATTGACAGCTGGCTGGTGTTTAAGCTGACAGAGGGTAAGGAGTACAGAACAGATTATTCCAATGCTTCCAGGACCCAGCTGTTTAATATTTTTGATCTGAAGTGGGATGATGAGATCTGTAAGCTGTTTGGTATTGATTCGGCAAATATGGCTGAGGTGACAGATTCTGATGCTTGTTTTGGAGAAACTGATTTTGAGGGATTGCTTCCTCACAAAATTCCGATTCACGGTGTACTGGGTGATTCTCACGGATCTTTATTTGGACAGGGATGTTTGCAGCCTGGCATGATCAAGTCTACCTATGGTACCGGTTCTTCTATCATGATGAACATCGGTGAGAAGCCGATTCTGAGTACACACGGGGTTGTTACTTCTCTGGCATGGAAAATCGGCGGCAAGGTGAACTATGTGCTTGAGGGCAACCTGAATTATACAGGTGCTGTTATTACCTGGCTGAAGGATGATCTGCAGATTATTGCTTCACCTGGGGAGACTGGTCCATTGGCGAAGGCTGCAATTCAGGAGGATAGCCTGTATCTGGTTCCGGCATTTAGTGGTCTTGGTGCGCCCTACTGGGATAGCGAGGCAAGAGCATCTGTTGTAGGAATGAGCCGTACCACCCGTAAAGCCGAGTTTGTGAGAGCCGCACTTGAGTGTATTGCTTATCAGATTACAGATGTTGTACAGGCAATGGCCGAGGATGCAGGTGTTCCGGTGAAGGAGCTTCGCGTAGATGGCGGTCCCACCAGAAATGATTACTTAATGCAGTTTCAGAGTAATATCGCAGATGCCGGGGTACTGGTTCCGGATTCAGAGGAGCTTTCTGCAATTGGACCGGCATATGCGGCAGGATTGCAGCTTGGTGTCTGGGATGACAGTATCTTCGGAAAATTGAACCGGGTTTCTTATAAGCCGGATATGGATGCAAAGAAACGGGCACAGAAGTATGCCGGATGGAAGAAGGCTGTGGCTTCCGTGATTACAAACAAATAACAATTTGTATTTAAGATGGTTTAGTCCGTCTCCTATATGCAAGCCCCATGAACAAGCTGGCCTATAAAAGGTCAGGACAGTGTTCATGGGGCTTGTCCTATATTCATAAAATCCTGGTTCAAGACTACTTGTAAGAGGTGCAGGCAGTTTCATATATCTGAAAAATTTACATAATGGTCTGAAAAATGAATATACCAATGAATTTGAAAAGACTTTATAATGAAAAATAAGACGAGCATGGAATTTGTGCTTTGGTCAGGTATTAAAGTAAGCAGTGTATGTGTTTAAATAGATTATGCAGCCAGAAAGAGAGGGTAATAAAATGCATGGAATTACGTTAACGAAGGCTCCGGCAGATTGGGAAATTTTGCAGCAGGAGAATGGTAAGGCAACTGTGGCTTTAAAGGGAAACTTTCAGGTTCATCCGGCAGCAATTGAAGTGGGGGTTGAAAGGGTTACTCCGGTTGTGAGGGTTATGAGTGAGGATGACAATATGACGGTAATTCCCTGGACAAATGCAGATCATTTCACATGTAATGAGAAGTTTCAGGGAGAATTTGAGGTGACGCTGGAGATTCCGGCCGGAGGACCTTACAGGATTGATACCAGCCTGGAAACAAAGAGCACTGTTCCGGATCTCACATGGCTCTATCGTGGAGACTGTGTGCTCCATCTGGGAGTAGGAAACCTGTTTATTATTGCAGGTCAATCTAATTCAGCGGGATACAGCAGGGATTTTTGCATTGATCCACCTAGCATGGATGTGCATTTGTATCGTAACAGAAGCAAGTGGGATATTGCAAGCCATCCTATGAATGAAAGTACTTTTGCCGGATCGCTAGCCAACGAAGAGATGGGTGTGCCGGGGGTATCTCCTTATCTTGCGTTTGGAAAGACTTATGGGAAAATGACAGGAATGCCTGTGGGATTGATTCAGACTTCTCTTGGCGGTTCTCCTATGGAAAGATGGAATCCAAAGGACGGAGATTTGTACTTAAATATGGTGGATAAGATTCATGAGACCGGGGGAAGATATGCAGGAGTGCTTTGGTATCAGGGCTGCTCAGATACCAATCCGGGACCGGCAGAAAAATATCTGGAGCATTTTAGAGAGTACGTGGAAGCAACCAGAAAAGAACTGGGATATGAGATCCCATTTTTTACCATGCAGCTGAACAGACAGATCAATGGAATCAATGACGAGTGCTGGGGAATGGTGCGTGATGCCCAGGCAAGAGCTGCGAAGGAGATTCCGGGAGTTTCTGTTTTGACAACTTCCAATTTAAGCCTTTGCGATGGAATTCATAATACAGCACAGGCTAATGTAGCGCTTGGAGAAAAGCTGGCGAAGCAATGTGCCCATGTGTTAAATGGAAAGGAAGAGTATCAGCCGCCTGAGCTTGTAAAGGTTGAGAGAGCAGACGAAGCGGAAAAAAAGAGCTTTCAGCTGGAGGGAAGCGGAATCTGGCTGAAGCTTACCTGCGATCATGTTAAGAATTGTTTCCTGGTTTACTCAGCAGAGGGAAAAGACAGCGGGTTTACTTTGACAGACAGTCAGGGTGAGGTGGAGATCCTTCACATTCGCGGAAACAGAGAGAACAAAAATCATCTTTATCTGGAATTAGCCCGAGAAGTGGAGGATGAAGCAGAGCTTTCCTTTGTATGGCAGGCAGATCCGATTAAACAGCCACCAGTGGACGAAGTGACCTTTTTGCCGCTTCTGTCTTTCTATAAGAAATCAATAAAATTATAATAAATTCAGCCTGCCCACGGCAGTGCAACGAAAATCGCCTGCGGGCAGAATGGAGTATTGGAAAACATGAGAGAAGTCAATTGGAACAATGTAAAAAGAGAAGCACCAAAGTGGTTTCGAGATGCAAAGTTTGGATTATTTTTTCACTGGGGACCATATAGCGTTCCGGCATATCAAAACGAGTGGTATTCCAGAAATATGTACTGCAAAGGCTTAGAGCAGAACCAGTACCATGAGAAAACCTATGGAAGTCTTCATGACTTTGGCTATAAGGACTTTTATGATATGCTCAAAGGAGAAAAATTTGATCCGGATCAGTGGGCTTCTCTTGTAAAGCGTTCCGGTGCAAAATATGCCGGTGCAGTTAGTGAGCATGCAGATAATTTTTCCATGTGGGACAGCGCAGTTAATCCAATTAATAGTATGAATTATGGTCCTCACCGTGATATTGTGGGAGAATGCACAGAGGCCTTTCGCAAGCAGGGAATTCGTACAGTGGCAACCTTTCACCATCAGTGGCTGTGGGGATGGTTTATGTCAACGGATAATGAGGCGGATGTGTATATTCCGGAAAACGAAAAATATTACGGTCCTGCACTGCCTCTTGAGACAAATCGCTATATTCCTTATCGCTATCCGGACGAAGCATTTTGCAAAAGCTGGCGGGATAAGGTGTTGGAGGTTATCGACAAGTATGAGCCGGATGAGGTGTATTTTGACAGCCGTACCTGCATTATCCAGGAAGATTACCGTTATGATGTAGCCGAATATTATTACAACACCAGAGGAATTAAGGACGGAATCATTACATACAAGCAGGAGGACTATCCTAAGGATATCGGTGTTTATGATATTGAGTGCGGAAGATTTTCTTCCCCAAAGGACTTCCCATGGCAGTCTGACGACCGTCTGGAGGATAATATTACCTGGTGTATGGTACAAAATCCGAAATATAAATCAGCAGAGAGGATTATCCATCAGCTTTGCGATATTGTATCCAAGAATGGAAACCTTCTATTAAATGTAGGCCCATATGCGGATGGTTCCTTCCATCCGGATGCAGTGCGTATTCTGGAAGAAATCGGAGACTGGCTGGCCTTAAACGGTGAAGCAATTTATGAGACAAGGCCATTTAAGGTGGCAGCAGAAGGTCCTACTACAGTAGATGATGCCAATTATGATGTGGGAAAAATTCAGGAGCAGCTTGATAAGGGCGATGCTGTTGATGTGCATAGTGATACTCTTACTGCTCAGGACTTCCGCTTTACCACACATGGCGATGCTCTTTATGCTATTGCATTTGGCTGGCCCGAGGATGGAGAGTTCCGTATCCGTACACTTCGTAAGGGTGGTGCTCTTGACGGTGAGATTAAGAAGGTAACTATGCTGGGAAATGAAGGTGAGCTTGCTTTTTACAGAAAAGAAGACGGGCTTTATGTAAAAGCACCGGAAAAGAAGCCTTGTGATTGTGCTTATGTTTTGAAAATTAATTGATTTTTTCCATACGAAATCCCCACTGAAATGATTGCTGTATAAGCAAAGCTTCAGGTGGGGATTTTTAAATTAATTTTGTGATTCTGCGAAATTTTCATTTTGCCTTTGAATATATTCGTCCAGTCCGTCAGAGCGCATTTGCGTTAACACATTTTCCCACATGTCTACGGCATCGTCATTTCCGATAATACAGCTTATGAATTGTTTAAATGCATTGGAGGTGCTAAATTCCTCTGTTGGTTCTTTTGGATAGCTCATAAATGCATAAGGGCGGCTGACCTGCGTAGTGTGCTCCTTGCAGTAATTAGCGGATTCAGAAGCAAGAATAGTTGCAAATTTTCCATAACGGAGCGTATTCATATCATTGACTTCAAAATCTTTCCAGCTTCCGCCCCAGGTTGCAATATTGGAAAACAAAATAGAAGATGGATATTTTCTGGCAAGAGCTGTGGTAAGGCTTTCTCCTTTTGTATCCAGAAGGCAGGAATAATTTCCATCTTTATCTTTTTCATAATCAATTCCCTCTAATCCATAGTGACAGAAATCCTGTCCTTCATCAGAAAGAAGAAATTCAAATAGAGCAAGAATGCGCTCTGCCTTTGTATCGTCTACATCCGAGGAAATATAAGATTCTGACCAGAAGCTGCTGGAGGAATTACTGTATCGAATTCCGTCTTGTGCGGGAAAAACAGGGAGTACATCCACACAGTCCTCGAAGGACTTGTCATTTAAGGCATCCCATCTGTTTTTTAATTCCATAAGTGAAGGAGGGGAGGATTTATATTCCAGGGCACCGAGCCGTCCTGCTGCGAAGTCGTCCATAACAGCAGAGGGGGATTTGGTGTAAAAATCAGGATCCAGACCGCCCTCTTCGTACAGCAGGCGATAATTCTTTACTACTTGCTTGAATGCATCAGTGGACCAGGAAGGAACATAGAAACCGTTATTTTCCGTCCAGGAATAAACATTGCATTCAGGAGCGATGCCAAGAATCACCCATTTTCCAAGTGCATTTATGGAATTAACATTGTAACCAAGCGTATCATCAATGCCATTTCCGTCCGGATCATTTTTGGCAAAAGCAATTGTCATGTCTGCAAAATCCTGAAAGCTTTCCGGATCGGAGATTCCAAGGCTATCCATCCAGTCCCGGCGGACCAGCATGGCAGCATCTGTAGCACCAAGAACGGGATCCAGGAAGGAAACACGGGGAATAGCATAATATTTGCCGTCTGTATATTTTGTGTAGGATACAGAATCCAAAACCTCATTCAGATGCGGATAATTTGTCAGATCCTCCGGCAGAGCACGGATGGCACCGGTATTGATAAAATCGGAAAAGGTTGCGGAGTCATTATTGTCGTTGGAAGAAAGTGTTAATGTGGCAAAAACATCAGGAAGGCTTCCGGTAGCACTTAAAATCTGATAACGCTCTTTGTAATTTGACCAGGTTACTGCTATCGGTTCCAGCGTAATATTAAATAAATCTTCAATATATTGAGTCATAGCATCTGGTTCGGCTGCTTTTTCCATCTCTTCAATATTCCAGTAGCCAACACTGATATTTAAATGCTCATCAAAGGACAGATTCTGAATGGATTCAGGAAGCGCCTGACGGCTGGTTTTTGTAGTAGTTGAAGAGGAACCACAACCGGTGGTTGTGAAAATCAAAGCGGCTGCAATGGAAATCCCCAATAACTGTTTAGAAATAAGATTATACATGTTCTTCAGAATCCTTTCGATAAGCGGTAGGTGTGCATCCTTTTACTTTTTTGAACACCTTTGCAAAATAAAAATAGTCACTGTAGCCAACCTGAGTGGCAATGGCAAATACGGTTTGGTCACTGTGTGCAAGAAGCCATGCAGCATGCTCAATCCGAAGGCTAGTCAGATAGCTGACAAAGGTTCCTCCTGTTTCCTGACGAAAAATCTGACTGGCATAATTAGGATTGATGCTGCAGTATTCTGCAAGATTTTGTATGGAAATATCTTCCTGATAATGCTTCTCTGTATAATCAATCATCATCTGCACAGACTTGTGGGAAGAAACAAGATGCTGAGGATGAAAAATGTTTGGCTGCTCTTCCAAAGAAACTTCTTGATTTTCTGTTTTTTGCTCCTGCTCCTGAAGAAGCTGATAGGCCTTTTGCATGGAATCCATAAGCTCACTTCGGGAAAATGGCTTCAGACAGTATCCGATCGCATTGTGAAACATTGCTTTTTGAGCAAACGCAAATTCAGCATGTCCACTTATCATAATGAAAAGAGTTGATAAGCCTTCCGCATGAGCTGCCTGCAGAATTTCCAGTCCACCCATGCCAGGAAGCCTTACATCCACAAATGCAAGTGCAGGCTGGTGAATACGGATATATTCAAGACCGGACAGGCCGTCATAAAATTCAGTAGTGATTTCAAAATAGTCCTGATTTTTGATGGTAGCAATCAGACTTTTTACAACCCATTTTTCATCGTCAATTACAATTGCCTGATACATATAAATATTCTCCTTTAGATGCCCTGGTGAAGGGGTGAACGGTTATGATGTTTGTGAAAAATCATTTGTCTGATAAGGAACCCGCAGCTGAATATTAGTTCCCACACCTTCTTCAGAGTCAATGATAAGAGTGTAGTCAGCTCCATAATAAAGCACCATACGGCTATTGACATTTAGAATTCCGATGCTGTCGTGATTCTGCGCATCCATTTTTGCCAGATCAGCAGAAGCATCTCCGGTTTTGTCATGAACGGAAGCCGCAATGGAATGGCGCAGCTCCTGTAATTTTTCCGGAGGCATTCCCACACCGGTATCAAAAATCCAGATGGCCAGATAACCGTGCTGGGGATTTCGTCCGGCACCGATCAGAATAGAGCCAGGCTTCAGACTTTTTTCCAGTCCATGGACAATTGCATTTTCTACAAGTGGCTGGATGACCATTTTGGGTATCAGGCAGTCATAGGCATCATCAGAAAAATTATATTCAATTGTGAAGCGGTCTGCAAAGCGTTCCTTTTGGATCATCAGATAAGATTTTACGATTTCCAGTTCTTCCCGCAGAGGAACCATGTCATTTCCTTTAATGCTGTATCGAAAAATCTGGGAAAGAGCACCTGTAACCAGAATAATCTTATCAGTCATGCCCTCCGCAGCCATACCGCAGATCATGGTAAGCGTATTGTAAAGAAAGTGCGGATTGATCTGGCTTCGCAGAAATGCAATTTCTGTTTTGCGGTTGTTGGCTTCCAATTCATACATTCTGGTATAGGAATCAAAAATGGCATGATTCAGTTCTTCAGTTTTGATCAGCATTTCGTTAAATGCGTTAAAAATATCGTTGATTTCGGTAGATCCAATTAAGCCCTGATGAATCTGGGCACCTTTTCTGATTGCTTTTCTGTTTCCGGCAGAAATACTTTTCATAAAATCAATCAGCTGCTTCAGCGAATCCAAAAATGGCTTGTAAAGGAAGGTTACAAAGAGGAAAACCAGCAGAAGTATTGCGCCTGTAGCGAGAAACTGACGCAGGGAAATAGTCTGGATCTGGCTGGTTAGCTGACTTTTGTCTACAAGTACATAAAGGGAAAGTCCAAGCTTGCGAAAGGAATAGCATTTTGCGATATAGGTTACCGGGGAGCTGTTTGCTTTTACTTCGTAGGTGTCTGTTTCAGACTGAGGCGCGGGGGTGTTAAGAACGGTACGGTAAAGGCTTTTTGTTCCATAAATCAGTTCTTGCTGTGCATTTGCAAACAGGATTTCCGGTTCATAAAGCTTCTGGCTATTCATATTGGTCATAGAGTTGCTAAGCAGATGATTAATGTCAATGGCCAGAAAAAGGATGCCAAGGCGCTGGCTCTGTCCGGTACCTAAGGTACAGATTGGCATGGCAAGGATGTGGCAGTTGGTTCCGTTTATTAAGGTGGTGCCAACGGTGCAGTAGGGAAACGAGGTTTCCTCAAGCTTATCGGCAAAGGGCTTGTAGCTGAATGCAGATCCTCCAAGGGAGGCAAAGGTTCCGTCCTGTCCGTAAACTGCAATATCAGAAATATATGGATTCAGAAGGAAGGTATTTTCCAGCTGTGTTCGCAGTTCCTGATAAGCTTCATAGGAACTCTGCCTGTTCTTACTGCTGAGAAAATCCTGAACTACAGAGCTGTATGCCGCGCTATAGCATATATTTTCGTAGCTATCGTAGGCTTCCTGGGTATTTTTGGCAAGCTGCGAGGAGTAAGAGTCCAGACTGCTGCTAAGAAAGTCAGTCTGTACCCGAACGTAATCCTGAGTGTTGTATAGTGTAATGCCTGCCGTGCAGACAATAAATAATACTAAGATAATAGAAAACTGCCGTCCAAGGGGAAGCAGGATTGTTTTGTGCTTTTTCATATATAATGCCTGTCCTTTCTTAATCCTATTTTACAATAAATCCTTTACAGGGTGTCATGGAAAATTATTGGACAAACCTGAGAATATTCCATATTTAGCGGGAAAACTCTGAAAAAAATGTAAAATATACATGAAAAAATTATGAATCTTCCATTCAAACACTGCGATTTATACAATACAATAATTACATCAGAAAAACAAGACCGGAAGGAGAGAGAAATATGGCGAAAAGGTCAAATACCACGTCTATTCCATATGCGGCAAAGAAAAAAACATTCTGGCAGCTGCTATGGAAACAGAAAGCCCTTTGCATTATGGCACTGGCACCGCTGATCATGCTGATCATTTTCAAATATGTTCCAATGTACGGAATTCTGATCGCATTTAAGAATTATAAAGCATCAAAAGGTGTCTGGGGCAGCAACTGGCTGGAGCCTGTGCTGAAAAATTTTATTAAATTTTTTAAAAATGTAAACAGTGGACAGATTATATGGAACACACTGAAAATCGGAGTTCTGAATCTGCTATTTACGTTCCCGGCGGCAATTATTTTTGCCATTCTGCTGAATGAGTTAAGAGGAAAGGTATTCAAAAGTGCGGTACAGACAATTTCTTATATTCCTCATTTCCTTTCTGTAGTAGTTATCTGTTCCATGCTAAATGGATTTGGCTCTACTACCGGACTTTTCAACGATGTGAGAGACTTTTTGGGAATGGCGAGAGTGGACATGAATAATGGAAGCCAGTATTTCCTTCCTTTATATCTCGGTTCACAGGTATGGCAGACAGTAGGATGGAGTTCCATCATGTATTTGTCTGCACTATCCAATGTAGACGTAACCTTATATGATGTAGCAAATATTGACGGTGCAAACCGCTGGCAGAAGATCAAAAATATTATCTGGCCGACTATTAAGCCAACCACTACGATTCTTCTGATCATGAATCTTGGAAACGTGCTGAACAGTGATTATACCAAGATCCTTCTGATGCAGAACGACACAAACAGAAGTCAGCTGGAAGTAATCGGAACCTTTGTTTACCAGAAAGGTATCGTGGAAGGTAAATTCTCGTATGCAACAGCCGTAAACCTGTTTATTTCAGTCATTGGTTTTGCTCTTGTATTTGGAGCAAACATGATTACCAGGAAAATCAACCCGGAAAACAGTTTGTGGTAGGAGGAAAAATTCATGTCATTTGGAAAAGCAAAAAAACAGAATAACAAAATACATATTGGCAGCAGAGCATTTGACGTGTTCCTCATTGCATTCATGATCATTGTATCGATTATATTTCTGTATCCGTTCCTGAATGTAATTGCCACTTCACTGTCTAGCAACCGCATGATCACAACCGGTCAGGTTACTTTCTTTCCAAAGGAATTTCATTTGGACGGATACAAAGCTTTATTCAAGGATGAGAATATCCTGGGAGCTTACTGGAACACGATTGTAATCGCCGTGGGAACTATGATCGTCAGCCTGGTGCTGAATTCCCTTATGGCTTACGTTATGATGGCACCGGAATTCGTACTGAGAAAACCATTGTCCATTATCCTGCTGATCACTATGTTTTTCAGTGGTGGTACAGTTCCTACTTACCTGCTGATCCAGAATCTGGGTCTGTATGACAGCTGGTGGTCACTGATTTTGCCAAATGCGGTAAGTGCTTACAATATTTTCATTTATCGTTCGTTCTATCAGGGAATTTCCCCGGAAATAAGGGAAGCCGCCCGAATTGACGGAGCCAGTGAGTTCCAGATTCTTACAAAGATTTATGTGCCCCTTTCAAAAGCATTGTACGCAACCTTCGGTCTGTTTTCCGTTGTTGGCGTATGGAACAGCTACTATGAAGCACTTCTTTACATTAAGGATCCTGCAAAACAGCCGATTCAGATGCTTCTTAGAAAAATTGTATTTACATCTGGTACTGCAAACATGAGTGATGCACAGCAGATGATCAGTAACGGTAACCTAAACAGTCTGAATGTACAGTATGCCTGCGTAATCGCAACCATAGGACCAATCCTTCTGGTATATCCGTTCATCCAGAAATACTTTGCACAGGGCGTACAGGTAGGAGCTGTTAAGGGCTGATATTCAGATTATACGGAAGCTGGGGGACAGCTTTCCTTATAAATAAAAGACACACGTTTACTATTCAACAATGTCTAAAAAAGAAAATGGAGGAAATTATGAAGAGAGAAACCACCAAAAGACTTACCGCTATGGGAATGTCAGTAGCAATGGCTGCAGGACTTTTCACAACCATGGGAACAACTGCTGTATGGGCAGAGGATTCAGCACCAAAAGCAACAGCTGCAGATAATGGCATTGAGCTTCCGGAGCTTGAGGACGGAACCTTACATCTGGAAGTAAGCATCGCAGATTATCAGCAGTCTTCTGATGGAACACTGGTTCAGGAAAAATGGCAGGAGGCTATGGAGAATTACCTTGGCTGCAAGCTTGATATCACATGGACAAGAACACCTGCAACGGACTATCAGGCAAATGAGCTGGTTGTACTTCAGTCCGGTTCAGTTCCGGATATTGCTACTGTAACAAAGGGATCAGCTGTCAATGAGTACGGTGAGGACGGAACCTTATTAAATCTTGCTGATTATTCCGATTATATGGTTTACTATCCGGAATATATGAAAGAGACAAACGGTGGCGAGAATTTTGCAAAGAATGAGGACGGATCCATGTATTACTTTATGGATGGCTTCTACAACCCGGATGATATCCAGGGAGCACAGTCCTTCACAGCATTTGCATATCGTTTTGATCTTCTTAAGGAAAACGGCTGGCAGCCGGCTGCTACACTGGATGAGTTTACACAGCTTTGCTCTGACATGCAGGCAAAGATTGACGATGGATCACTTGATCTTGATTATGTTATTATCAACAACACAAAAGATTATTCCCTGTACCGTGGATTTGTTGGAATTTTCCATACATGGGACTGCCTGTACTACAATGGTGAGGAATGGGTATTTGGACCGATCGAGGATAACTTCCGTGAGTGCCTGAAATATCTGAACAGCTTATATGAGGCTGGATATATTGATCCTGAGTTTGCAACAGCAGACTTCAATCAGGGCCAGACAAAGGCTACCACAAATGTTGGCGGTATTTGCCCGACACTTTGGTCTGGATCTGTAGCGAGCTGGAATGCTGCTAAGACAGATGACAACATGGAATGGGGTCTTGCATATCTTCCAGAGAATACAGAGTATGGTACTGCCTGGAAATGGGGTTCCAGACAGGCAGCAAAATCTCTGAATGCAAATATGGGTATTTATATCAGCGCAGAAACCGAGCATCCGGAATATGCAGTAGCAATGATTGACTATCAGTATTCTGATGAGATGGTAAACCTTATGAACTGGGGTGTTGAAGGCGAAACCTATACAGAAGCTGATGGAACTAAGACTTTCGTAGATGATATTCTGAACGATGCAACACCTGCAACAAAATCCGCTGAGTATGGACTTACCTCTTCTAGCGTTTGCAGAACCGGTATTCCATTTAACCCGATTGATTTCAACGCAATGCTTGAGGTTGCTTCTAATCCGGAGCCATGGTGGAATGCTGAAAAAGGTTACTATGAAGGAAAATACTGGGTTGAGTCTGATGCCAACGGCGGAGAGGATTCTGTTTCCCCATACGACAGAGCACCGGTTACCTATCTGACTGCCGAAGAGTCTTCTGCAAAAGCAGAGCTTGGATATGGCGGAACCTGCGAGACACGAGTAAAAGAGCTTGCGCTTCAGTTTATCACAGGTGAGAACGACATTAATGATGACGATGCATGGGAAGATTACATTGATGACATCAAGAGCCAGACAGATGAAGACTTTGATGAAATCATTGAAACTCTGAATGAGAAAACTGTTAAATAAGATAAACAATAAGGCTTTAAAAATTCTGCTTTCATAAAGAGAAGCCCTCTCCAGCGGAAAGGCACAGGTTATGTGCTTTCGCTGGGGAGGGCTTTTTAATGTGGGGGATATGAAAAATCTACATAGGAGATATACGTTTTTTCCATTCAAAATATATCAGGTAAATTTTATAATAAATTATCCATAAAGAGGGAGGAATATGCAATGAAACTGTACGATCTGATGACAGATAATCGCCGGGAAAATATCCTGGTAGGAAGTAAAAAACCTGTATTTGGCTGGAGAGTTGAGACAGAAAAAAGGAATGTGCGCCAGGAAAGCTATCGGGTGCAGGTCTGGGATGAGCAGGGAAATTCTGTTTGGGACAGCGGAACTGTAGAATCTTCCCGGATGGCTGGAATTCAGTATGAAGGAAAGGAGCTTCAGTCAGGAAAAAGAATGACCTGGCATGTAAGCTGTATATTTTCCAGCGATGAGGGTGTGATAACTGCAGAGGAAGAGAGCTCCTTTGAGACCGCCTATTATAATCGCGAGGACTGGAAAGGGAAGTTCATTGGTGAGACAAAGGACCATGAATATCACCTGTACCGGAAGAAATTTGGCTGTAAAAAGGCGGTGAAGCTGGCCAAGCTTTATGTGTGTGGAATGGGGGCTTTTGAGTGTTGGATTAATGGAGAAAGAGTGTCTGATCATGTAATGGAACCTGGCTGGACAGACTTTCGAAAGACCTGCTTTTATACGGCATATGATGTGACAGAATATTTTGCAGAAGGGGAAAATATAGAGAATATAATTCTGGTAAAGCTGGGGGATTGTATGTTTAATGTTCCGGGAGGTCGCTATGTGTATTTCCAACGCTCCTACGGAAAAGCCAAGTTTTTGTGCCAGCTGGAACTGGTTTATGAGGACGACAGCCGGGAATATGTGGTGACGGATGAATCCTGGAAAAGAGCAAAAAGTCCGATTAAATTTTGCTGTATTTACGGTGGAGAAGATTTCGATGGAAGAAGATGGACAAAGGAATATTTGAACTCAGATACATCGGAAATTTGGGAAGCTGTCGTGTGTGTGGAACCACCTTCAGGGGAACTGAAACCGGCACCAATGGAACCATTAAAGATAAAAGAAATCTATCAACCTGTTAGTGTGAGAGAAGTAGAAACAGGGGTATGGCAGTACGATCTAGGAAAAAATTTTTCCGGATGGGCAAGGATTTTCCTGAAAACAGATGGCAGAAAAGCAGGACAGAAGGTGATTCTGAAAACTGCGGAAAAGTTAGATAAAAACGGACGGATTGATCAGTCTATAACAGGAAAAGACTACGCCTGGACATACATTTTAAATGGGGAAAAAGAACAGGAATTTGCACCGGATTTTACCTATACAGGGTTCCGTTATGTGGAAATGATGGGAGCCATACCAGAGAAAGAAGTTACCCTGCAGGGTGAATTTATTTACCCTGATATCGACCAGGCAGGTGATTTTTCTTGCTCTAATACATTGTTTAATCAAATACATGAGATTGTTTTACAGGCAATCAAAAGCAATACGAAAAGTTATTTCACAGACTGCCCGCATAGGGAAAAGCTGGGCTGGCTGGAGCAGACACATCTGATCGGACCTTCCATTATGTATAATCTGGATGTGCATAATTTGTATGCAAAAATTGAAGGAGATATGGCAGATTCCCAACGGGAAAATGGTCTGATACCGGATATTTGTCCGGAATATGTGACTGGATTTGATAAATGGCATAAGGGATTTCTGGATTCACCTGAGTGGGGAAGTGCCTGTGTGCTGGCTCCCTGGTATGCATACAAACGCTACGGAGATCTTGCATTACTGGAAAAATATTTCCCGGTAATGAAGAAATATGTGGAGTACCTTTCTTCCAAAACGCACCATGAAGTGCTTCATCACGGACTTGGAGACTGGCTGGATATCGGTCCTTGCACACCCCACTCTCAGAATACACCGGTTCCGGTTGTGGCAACCTGTATTTACTATTATGATCTTCAGGTAATGTCAGAAATTGCCGGACTCCTTGGGAAAAATGAAGATGCAGAGGAATATAGGAAGAAGATGAAATCTGTCTTTGAAGAATATAATCAGCAGTTTCTGGATGATCAAACCGGGCGTTATGCCAACGGGAGTCAGGCAGCCCAGGCCATGAGTCTGATTGTGGGATTAGTGCCGGAGAAATATCTGGAAAAAGTAGTCTCACAGCTGAAGGATGATGTGGTAAAAAGAGGATATGCTATTACAGCAGGAGATGTGGGACATCCGTTTTTGATTGCTGCGCTGATGAAATATGGTATGTCAGATGTGCTGAATGAGATGACAAATATTACAGATAGACCAGGATACGGCTATCAGGTAGTAAATGGAGCAACAACCCTTACTGAGGAATGGGATGGACCAGAACCTGGGAACATTCATGGCTCTCAGAATCACCTGATGCTTGGAAGCATTGAGGAATGGTTTTATGGATCTCTTGGAGGATTGGAGCTGGTTCGCGATGGGCTCCCATTTGAAGAAATTCGAATTCGTCCGCACCCGGAAAAAGGCGTGGACTGGGTAAATGCCTGGACTATGCATCCCTATGGAAAAATCAATGTAAAGTGGAAAAAGGAAAATGAGAAGACCAGAGTTTTCTGCGAGATTCCGCCGGGACTTACGGCGCATTTGGAATCACCAGATGGGAAGGAAATCATGACTGTGGGAAGCGGATATTATGAGTATGAGATATAAATAAGAAAACAATAAGGATAGATCGTCGGGGGAATAAGCAATGAGAAAACAGGAGCTGATATGGCTGGATACGGCAGAAAATCCAGAGGGACAGATGGAATTGACCATAAAATACAGAGAAAGTACAAATGAAGAAAATGTTGCCGCCTTTCTGGAAATCAGAGATAAAAATAGTGTCCTTGTGAAAGAAAAAGGTGAGCTCAGACAAGACACTGCCAGAGTGAAAACGGCTGTATTTAAATGCCAGGGAGTACAGTGCTGGACACCTGAAAATCCGGCTTTGTACCAGGTGAATATAGTGCTTGAGTTATCAGATAGGAATAATGAGAAGACCTATATAAGGCATGGACAAAAGCTTGGATTTCGTTCTTTGAAGCGGCAAAATCAGCAGGTTTTTTGGAATCATAAGCCTGTAAAGCTGCTGGGAATCTGTTACCGTGAACCAGATTCTAAGATGGAAAATTGGGAGACTGTTTTGCGCCGTGATCTGGAATTATTTAAGGCAGCACACATTAATTTTATCCGCAGTATTTACTATCCATTCAGTGAAAAAATGTTGGAGCTGTGTGATGAAATGGGCTTCTGGGTGGAAAATACAGCTCCTTTCTATGAACTGGGACAGACCAAAAAAAACATCAGTGAGCTGCCACATATGCAAAAAGAATTTGAAACAGCAGCAGAAGAATTGCTTGCAAATGGAAGCCATACCAGTGTGCTTCTCTGGTCACTGGGACATGATTGCGCATGGGGAGTAAATTTTGGAATCATTCGTGACCGCATCAGGGAACTGGATGATATTCGCCTAATGACCTTCCACTTGCCAATGTCCATTCCGGAAGAAGAACCACAGATGGATGTATGGCCGGTTCATGATATTGACTGGCGCCTTTCTTTTGACAAGACATATGATCAGATGGTGATTTTCCACACACCCGGGGCAGAAAATGAGATTGGATATATGATTGCAGATGCAGACTATCCAGTGCCTGTACTTCACGAGGTCTGGTCACCGGTAGTATGTCATAACCGGGATGAAATTCAAAGAGATCCTGGAATCCGTGATTTCTGGGGAAAAAGTATTCGTACTTTTGTAGAAAAATCAGCTCGGACTTCAGGGTGCCTCGGTGGAGCAGTGCTGGCTGGCGTGGATGAGGACGGCAGCTTTGAAGGGCTGATGGATTATGAATGGGGAATTCTGGACGTGAATCATAATCCGAAGCCAGAATATTATCACTTGAAAAATGCATATGGAGCAGCTTCAAAAGAAGCATACGCGGAGTTGGAAAATGAGAATTCTGTGGTGGAAACAAAGATAAATTGTTTCAGAAGGCAGAATGAAATCCGTAATACAAACTGGAAAATTCAGTGGACGGAAGATGCTCTTTACATAGAAAATGACAATACTTTTTATGTTTTTTCCAGAAAAAAATGTCTGCTAAAGGAAGCTGGGCTTATACAAAAACAAGGAAAAAAAGTACTGATAAAAGGCGGCCCGTTTTTGAATACAGCAGGATTCTTACTTGGAAAATGGATAGGGAGAAGCCTTGAAATTTGTTCTGTGGATGGGGCAGAAAATGTACAGATAAAGATAAGCGGAACCTATGAAAATACCCTTGATCTTTGTTTTTATCTTACTCTTTTTCAGAATGGAATACTAGAAACTGCATATGAAGTTCAGAAGCTATTCCGCCATATGCCACACCGCGTGAAAGCAGAAATCGGCATTTCAAGTGGTGGCTTAGGAGAGAAGGGTGGAGCTTATTATGTAACAGAACCGGATAGAGTACGAAGGGTTTTTCAGGGGTGTAAGGTTCGGTTAGAACCGGCACCTGAATTAACAGAAGGAGCTATTGTAAATAATTTGGATCCGCGAATAAATTATGTAGGTAATTGGATAAAAATGGAAGATTACTGTGGAAATCTTAACGGATCTGAGACATTAAGCAATACAGCAGGAGATTACGCAGAACTGAGTTTTACAGGGACAGGGATCACTGTTTATGGGCCATGGGATATTTTATATGGGATGTGTAACGTATATTTGGACGGAGAACTCTGGAAGAAAGATGTGAGTCAGTACCCACCGAAAGTAGATTTTCCGGGAATGAGCAGAGGCTATGAAAAACGCTACAGACAGATACTGGCAGAAGTACATGGACTGGAAGAAAAAGAACATACACTTCGCATAGAAGTAACCGGAGCAAAAGAAGAAAAAGCGCAGAATACATATACTTCGATTGATTATGCAGTATTGGAAGGAAGCAGCTACACAGGTGGATTCAAAATGAATATTGCAGTAGATTTCAATTATCCCAGAATGGTACGAGGCTGCGTTCGAAGACCTGATGTAAAGCTGATTCCAGGCGTGCGGGAGTCTTTCAGAATACAAATGCTGTTGGAGGAAGACAAATGAATATGACTATAGATGAATTAAAAAATTATCCTATGCCAAGAGTGATTCCCCTTCCAAAATGGAGTAAAGCGGCAGAAAATTCAGTAATCTGCCTGGATGGAAGCTGGAAAGTAACAGACAAAAAAGACGGTGCAGTACAACAGGTTCAGGTGCCCTTTGACATGGGAATTCTTCACAAAAAGGGATTATCACAGCACTACAGCTATGAGAGGAAGATACAGCTTCCAAAGAGAGAGGAAAATAGCCGTATTGTGCTGAAATTCCAGGGGATTAATGGTTTTGCCACAGTCTATGTGGATGGAAAACAGGTGGCATATCATGAAAACGGATTTATTACATGGAATGTGGACATTACGGAGGAAGTATGTGGAAAACAGACGTTTTCTCTTGCTATTGATGTGGATGAAGAAGCAGATATTGTCAGTGCCTATAGCCATGGAGGAATGCTTCACAGCAGTTGGCTGTATGTATTGCCGGAAGCTTATGTGAACGCACTTTATCTGTCACCGTTGTTTGACGAGGATATGGAAACCTGCAGCCTGCGGGTGGATATGGATCTGGCAGATATGCCTGGAAGCATAGATAAGAAGGGGAAAATACAGTCTGCAGAAATGGCTGTCGGGAAGGAAAAAGGTCAGCTTGCTGGTAATGCTGTATATAAAGCTGAGTTTGCTTTATATGATCCAAACGGTATAAAAACAAAGGAGAAATCTCTGGTTTTAGACAATAAAATAAAAGGCTATTACACCGATCAGCTGTACGTAGCCAACCCGGTTCTCTGGGATGCAGAGCACCCAAGACTATACAGATTTGAACTTATATTATATAAATTAGATTCTATCTCTGGTACCTGGGAACTACTGGAAAAGGCAGAAAAAAAGGTGGGTCTCAGAAAGCTGGAACGCAAGGGTAATCGTCTATTTGTAAACCATAATGAGGTGAAATTACGCGGTGTGTGCCGCCATGAAATCAGTCCAAGAAATGGACGTGCATTGACCAATGAGCTGATTGAACAGGATGTAGCATTGTTTAAAGAAGCAAACTGCAACTATATTCGAACCTCCCATTATCCGCCAAGCGAATATTTTCTTGACCAGTGTGATGAGCATGGAATTTATGTGGAGGATGAACTGGCACTGGCATTTATTGCAAGGACATTGCCCTATACACAGCGTGATCCTAAGGAAACAAACCGTTATCTCAGTCATTTTGCAGAAACAATGGCAAGGGATTACAATCATCCTTGTGTAATTATCTGGTCTCTTTGTAATGAGTCCTTTGGAGGTCATAACTTTGATCTTCTTAATCGCTTTGCGCATTTGAAGGATCCTACCAGAATGACAAAATTCAGCTATCCAATGACTATTCGGGAAGAACATGAAATGCCGGATATCTGGAGCATTCATTACTCTGAATACAATGCTGATCTGGCAGGAAAAAAGGACAATTTAAGTGTGGGAGGTGCACCTGGAAAAGATATGCCTGTGCTTCATGACGAATATGTGCATGTAGCCTGCTACAACCGTGAGGAGATGCGAAGAGATCCAAACATCAGAAGCTACTGGGGCGAAAGCATCCGTATTTTCTGGGATAATATCTGGAATACAGAGGGTGCTCTTGGCGGTGCAATCTGGGCTGGAATCGATGAAACGGATCTTTATGATGGTGGGAACGGACAGATGGAATGGGGAATTATTGATGTCTGGAGAAGAAAGAAACCGGAGTTTTACATGACCAGAAAAGCCTATTCTCCAATTAAAGTTATTCACAGCGAAGTAAAGGCTCAGGAGAAAAAGGTTCTGTTGATTATAGAAAATCGTTTCTGTCACACCAATTTAAATGAAGTCAAAGTGCAGTGGAAATGCGGTGACGAAAACGGTATCTGGAAGCTTCCGGAATGTGCGCCGGGAAAGGTGATTAAGGTTTTACTGTCGCTGGAAAATGCAGAGAATCAGTCTCCGGTGACACTGGAATTCCTGGATAGAAATAACTGCCAGATAGATGAAATGAAGGTGTTTTCCCGAGATTATGTGGAAGCTCCGCTGTTTGAGTTAAGTGCAGATGAAACAGAAAATATAAAAGCTTTAAAGATTCATAAAGAAAACCAGGAAGTTTTCATAACAGGAAATGATTTTAAGTTTTCTTTCAATGTTAAAACCGGTCTTCTGACCGGCGGCTGGGCAAGGCAAAATAATAAAATTCTGGTTGGCGGTCCAATATTAAATGTACCATACCTGAAGCTTGGAGCCTGGTATATGACTTCTTTTGCGGTGAAAGAAAAACAGGATTTTGTAGAAGTTCGAATTCAAGGCAGATATGAAAAAACGCTATCTATAGAGTGGATAATAGAGATTCAAAATGACGGAACCTTCTACACAACATATCAGATCCTTCACCTGGAAAAGCATCTTCCCAAGCAGATGAAGCTTCGTGTAGGCGTAGATTGCGGCGGGCTGGATGAGCTTGGAATAGCATATATTCTGGATCCATCTGTGGACACTTTATCCTGGAGAAGAAATCTGGATCCGGATCAGGAGGGACGAATTTCTCTTTATCCCACGGACCATATTTCACGAAATCAGGGAACTGCAAAGCGCTTTACCAGATCCAATATCTGGGGTGAAATGCCAGTGACTTCCTGGGGAGAAGACATGCGAGATGATATTCTTTTTGGGCGTTATGATGGAGAATATCATGGAAGTAATGATTTCAAAAGTACCAAAGAGGATGTTGCAGAAGCGTATGTTTATAATGAGAATCGAACTAAAATACAGGATGCATTTAATAGGGAAAAAGATGCTGAAAAAATTGGAATGCTGAAAATATTCGGTGCCAAAAAGAAGTCCGATCAGAATGGAAGTCGGGAAGTCTCCAAAGCTAATATCCGTTTGGAAGTGCTCGATCCGAAAGAAGAAAAAATTCTGGAATCTGATTCGCGAATTGCCTATACCGGAACCTGGTATCAGGTAACGGATAAGAAGGAAAGTGACCACGGAACGGAGATGTGGAGCAGGGAAAAAGGCGCCGCATTTACCTGTAAATTTCAGGGCACCGGAATCCTATGGTACGGCCCTCAGGATCCTGCGTTTGGTATGGCAGACGTATATGTAGACGGGGAAAAGAAAGCATCCCATATCAGCCAGAGAAGTGCCGGAGTTGATTTCTCCTGCTGTTCTGCAGGTTACGATAAGTGTTATCATTTGCCGATTTTTTCTATTAAAGACCTGCCTTATGGAGAGCATACGATTCGTATTGAGGTGTGTGGGGAAAAAGCGGAAGACGCCACAGATTGTTATATAGTTCTTGACTATCTGCGAGTACTTGGAACGAATCATACAGAGCCTGTTAAGCTGATGATAAACCAGGATTTTTCCTACCCGCATATATCCTGGGGAAATGTGAGAAAGCCTCCAATTATTATAAGAGACGGCACCTGCGGCACTGTTAAGATGAAGCTGTGCACAGTCCCTAAAACATGCCAGGTTGATAAATAATAGATTATAAAACAGGAGAATACATAAAATGATCGAATTAACAGACCCGAAAATACAGAAGTATCTGACTCCTTACCGTTATGAAAAACCAGTACTTCATGGATCCGGAATTCTTGGTGCATTTGATGAAAAAGCAGTAGATATTCCATTTGTTTTCTGGCATCAGAACAAGTATTACATGTTGTATACAGGCTTCGACGGCAAAGGATATCAGTCAGCCTTAGCAACCAGTGATGATCTTCTTCACTGGGAGCATAAAGGCGTAATTCTCAAACGAAATCTGGATTCCGACCGTTGGGATCGCATTGGCGGTGCAGCCACCTGGATGATTAAAGAAAGTGATGATTTTAATCAGATTCCAAAGCTTGGAAAAGTAGATGGAAAATATTGGCTGGTTTATCATTCTTATCCTTCCACAGGCTATGAAAGTGGCCCGGCTGAAATTGGTCTGGCGTGGACAGAAGACGAAGAACTGCTGGATTGGCACTTTCCTGATAAGCCTTGCTTCTCCTGGAAAGACGGTGCCGACTGGGAAGCAGGCGGACTCTATAAAGCCTGCATTATCCGCAATAATGACATTTGGTACATGTTTTATAATGCAAAAGACAAAGAAGAACGCTGGACAGAACAGACAGGTGTTGCAACCTCAAAGGATCTTCTTCACTGGGAAAGATATGAAGGAAATCCAGTGATGAAGGTAAACCGGGAATCCTGGGATGAGCGTTTTGTGTCTGATCCATATATTGTGAAAGACGGAAATATTTGGGTGAACTTTTACTTTGGTTATGGCAAGATTTATGAGGATGGACACAGTCATGCACAGGAAGGACTGGCCCTGTCTGCTGATCTTCTTCACTGGGAAAAGGTAAGGGAACCAATCCTTTCTTTTGGCTCGGAGGGAACTTATTATAGCGGTCATGTACACAAGGCATCTATTGTAAAAAAGGATGACACCTTGTACCATTTTTACTGTGCAACCCGCCCTTGGAAAGAAGGAGATCCTACCAATACATACGGCGAATACAGAACCATATGCGTAGCAGCAAATAAGAAATTTTGATCTGATTCTGATAAAAATAATCGCACATAAACGAACCAATATTATGATACAAAAGAAACAGGAGATCGTATGAAACATTTACAAGCTTTGCTTCAGGGAAAGTGTACCAGCCACATTTTGCCATTCCTTTGGATGAAAGGGGAAGATAATGAAACAATCGGAAAAGAGCTGGATAAAATAGAGAAATGCGGTATCCGTGAGGTGTGTCTGGAATCCAGACCACATCCGGATTTCTGTGGCCCTAAGTGGTGGGAAAATCTGGATTTTATTTGTGCAGAAGCTGAAAAAAGAGGGCTTCGTCTCTGGATTCTGGATGACAAAAAGTTTCCAACCGGATATGCTAACGGCGGATTTGAAAAGCACCCGGAAAAGTCAAAGCTGTACCTTGTAGAGCGACATATGGACATTATGGGTCCCTGCCGCAGCGGTGCAGTCCTGGTGGAAAATTTTATTCCTTCAGATGGAAGACTACTGGGAATTCTGGCAGTACCAAAGCCAGATGGACAGACCTTGGCAGTAAGAGGAAGCGGCATTTTGGATCTTACAGATACCATGGAAAACGGTTTTGTGTACTTTGATCTTCCGGAAGGAGCTTATCGCCTTTTTATCTTATTTACCACCAGAACCGGGGGCGGAAGAGATCATTATATGAATCTGATCGATTCCTCATCTGTCAAGGTATTGTTGGATGAAGTTTATGAAAAGCATTACGCTCGCTACAGTAAATATTTCGGAAATGTGATTGCTGGCTTCTTCTCTGATGAGCCAGAGCTTGGCAACGTAAAAGGCTATCCCTTTGACAACATGTTAGGCCAGAAAGATATCAGATTGCCTTGGAGCGATGAGCTGGAAAGAAAACTAACAGAGACCTGGAAAGAGGAATTTCTCACCAATCTTCCTGCATTGTGGTACGATTCTGAAGAAAAAACCACAAAGGTTCGTACAGAATATATGGATGCAATGACCCATTTGGTACACACCTGCTTCAGCGGTCAGATTGGAAGCTGGTGTCAGGTACATGGTGTAGAATATATCGGACATATTATTGAAGATGACAATGCACATGCACGGATGGGCTGCAGCATCGGACATTATTTCAGGGAAATGGAAGGACAGCATATGGCTGGCATTGATGTTGTTCATCATCAGATTGTACCGGGATTTACACAACCGGTTCATCAATGGATTGCAGGAGACCGCGACGGCGAATTTTTCCATTTCGGACTGGCCAAATTAGGAAGCTCGGCAGCTCATATTCAGAAAAACAAAAAAGACCGTGCGCTGTGTGAAATCTTCGGAAACTATGGATGGGCAGAAGGGAATTCCTTTATGAAATGGCTGACTAACCATATGCTTGTAAGAGGAATTAATGAGTTCACGCCACATGCTTTTTCCATGAAATATCCGGATCCTGATTGTCCGCCGCATTTTTATGCAGGCGGTAATAATCCGGGATTTGAGTGTTTCACCTGGCTCATGCAATACATGAACAGGAGTGCCCATTTTCTCAGCAATGGAATCCATCTGGCAGATGCGGCAATCCTTTATCACGGAGAAAGCGAGTGGTGCGGCGAAGCAATGTACTTCCAGAAACCAGGCCGTGCCCTTATGGAAAAACAGCTGGATTATGATGTGATTCCGGCAGATGTTTTTGCAGAAGCTATCGTAGAAAATGGAGTTCTGAAGATTCTGGACAAGACCTACGCAAGTCTGATTCTTCCATATGTGCAGTGTTTGGATGAGCGTGTAGTACAGTTTATAGAAGCCAATCAGAAAAATAAATTAAAGGTTTACATAATTGATAAATTGCCTGAAAAAACTACCAAAGGAACAGAACTGCCAGAAGCATTTTCTAAGTGGGTGGAAATTGTAACATTAGATAATCTGGCCCAAAAAGCTGTGGCAGAAAGTGAAAAGCATAGGATGCGTAAACTTGCAGTTACAGATAGCGGTCAGGGAACAATTTCCGAAAACCTTCAGGATCTTCGTATGATCGTGAACCAGACAGAGGAAGGGCTTTGCGCAATGCTATTTAACGAAAGCGTGTTCAGAAGAGCTGATTTTGCTTTGCTTGTACAGGATGAAAAACAGGATGGACTGACCCTTTATGATTCCTGGTTTAATCGCGCTAAAAGCTTTGATTTGAAGTCTTATCCGGCACAGACAGAAGGCTATGCACATCAGATTCTGGGAAGTCTGGAGCCTGGAGAGAGCTGCTTTTTATGTCTGGAATCAATAAAGCATATTAAAGAAGAAGGACAAAAAATTGAGCCTGATATACTTCGTCTTGAGAAACAGACTACTCTCTATATTCCGTGGAAAGTAACTACCAAAGGGGGAAAAACTCTGCAGCTAAAAGCAGATAAAGAGCTTCCAAACATGAACGGAAGGGGTTATTTTCCAGCTTATACGGGAAGCTATCTATATACAGGAAGCTTCAACTGGAAGAAGAACGAAGGAGAGCATTATAGCTTGAAATTCCCGGAAGCGGCGGATTGCCTGAAGGTGAAATTAAACGGAGAAGACGTGGGTTATCTGGCTGGTTTCCCTGCAAAAGTGGAGATTACAGATGCACTTCTGGACGGTGAAAACCATCTTGAAATCAAGGTGGATACTACTCTGGTTTGGAAGTTGAAAGATGGTGCATCTACTCACCTGCAGCTACCTGCAACCGGAATTACAGAAGCACCGGTGATAGAGACGTATATTTGAGAATGAAAGGAAATATAAATTATGGAAAAGCAAATTTTATTCTCCAAATTAAATGGTTTTGTCCATGGTGGAGACTATAATCCGGAACAGTGGCTGGATCGTCCTGACATTCTGGAAGAAGATATCAGAATGATGAAAAAAGTAGGTGTGAACTGTGTTACACTTGGCGTTTTTTCTTGGTCCGTATATGAGCCTAGGGAAGGCGAATTTCACTTCGAGTGGCTGAAAAAAATTATGGACAGTTTATATGAAAACGGCATTTATACGATCCTTGCCACACCATCCGGCGCAAGACCTGCATGGTTGGATAAAAAGTATCCGGAAGCAATGCGAGTTGGAAAAAACGGCCAGCGAAATCATCATGGGGTGCGTCACAATCACTGCATGTCCTCACCGGAATATCGCAAAAAAACAGCACTTATGGACAAACTGCTGGCTGAAAAATTCGGACAGCATCCTGGTCTTATTATGTGGCATGTTTCCAATGAGTTAGGCGGAGAGTGCTATTGTCCTCTGTGCGTAGAGCGTTTTCAGAAGTACCTGAGCGAGCAGTTTGATCATGAAATCGACAAATTAAATCAGGCATGGTGGACAACCTTCTGGAGTCATCGTTACAATGATTTTGATCAGATTGAGCCGCCATTTGCAAATGGTGAAGGCAGTATTATGGGGCTGAACCTGGAGTGGAAACGATTTACTACCTGGAATATGAATGATTTTATGAATTCTGAAATTCAAGTACTCAAAGAGATTACCCCGGATATCCCTGTGACAGCAAATTTTATGATGCTTTACAATGGTCTTGATTACCGAAAAATGGCACCGTTTCTGGATGTGATCTCCTGGGACAGCTATCCACAATACAACAATGATTATGAAAGCTTGTATGAAACCATGACAGAAAATGGGTTTCATCACGCAGTGATGCGCGGGTTGAAAAAGGACAAGCCCTTTATGCTGATGGAAAGTGCACCTGGGCTGGTAAACTGGCATCCGTATAATAAAGTAAAAAGACCTGGCGTTCACAAGCTTGCGTGTATGCAGGCAATTGCCTGTGGTTCCGATACTGCTCAGTATTTTCAGTGGAGAAAAGGCCGCGGCTCCTTTGAGCAGTATCATGGAGCTGTTGTAGATCACCTTGGAAAGGATGATACCAGAATTTTCAGGGAGGTGGCAGAGGTTGGTGCTTTGCTCAAAAAAATTGCCCCTGCAGCAGGAACACTGGTAAAAGCAAAAACAGCTCTGTTATTTGACTGGGACAACCGTTGGGCAATCCAGGATGTAAAAGCATTAAGTGAAAACACAAAAAACTATGAAAAAACCTGCATTGGAATCTGGAAAGAATTTCAAAAGCTGGGAGTAGAAATGGATGTGGTTGGTTCCAGTGATGATCTTAGTGATTATAAAGTAGTTGTAGCGCCTATGCTTTATCTTCTCCAGTCGGGAACCACAGAAAATCTGCAGAAATTTGTGAAAAACGGCGGTCAGCTTCTAGCCACTTATTTTACCGGATATGTGGATAAAGATACCTTGTGCTATCTTGGCGGTTTTCCAGGAGACGGGCTGGCAGAGTTGTTCGGAGTGATTAGTGAGGAAATTGACACCTTATATTCCTCTGATAGAAACAGCTTGTGTTTTCCTGATGGAAAAAAATGGACTGTATATGATTACGCAGAAATCTTACGGGTTCAGGATGCACAGATCCTGGCTTCCTATGGAACTGATTTCTATGAGGGAAGTGCCGCATTAACTGTAAAAGAATGGGAAAGCGATACTCATACCGGAGAAAATGGTCGTGCCTATTACATAGCAGCAAGAGTTGCACCTGAAGAAATGGGAAGTCTGTTTGAAACAATGCTTGCTGATGCCGGAATTGCAGTTAAGGATCTTCCGGGAGAAGTGGAATACCATCAACGTCAGGGAGAAGACACTACCTATGAATTCTATCTGAATCATGGCAGAGAAAAATCCCTGATAAAGAATGTAACAGGCAGGAATTTGCTCACAGGAGAAGATATTAACGGAATATTATCGCTAGCTGCTTATGATGTGGCGGTGATTTGTAAACAGCCATAACAATAATAAATGTGACACTAAATAAAGAAATTGGACTTGACGATAAATATAAAATAATCGTACAATTTTTACAGTTTTAGAAGCGTAAAAATTTTATAGAAGGAGACAAGTAAAATGAAATTAGGAATTGTTTATACCAGCACAACACCAGAGCTTATTGAGTGTGTAAACGAAGAAATCAGAAAAAATCTCGGAGATACACCGGAAATTCTCAACTATCAGGATCCGTCTATTCTTGCAGAGGTAAGAGAGCATGGCTATGTAACTGCAGGTGCAGCAGCTCGCCTTGTCGGAATGTACATGCAGGCTGTTTCTGACGGAGCGGATGCAATTTTAAACTGCTGCTCTTCTGTTGGAGAAGTTGCAGATGCCGCACAGAATATCGGACGCTATACAGGTATCCCGATCGTTCGTATTGATGAGGAAATGTGCCGTGAAGCAGCTCGCCTTGGTAAGAGAGTAGGCGTACTTGCAACTCTTCCTACCACACTGGAGCCTACCAAGAATACAGTCTCCCGTGTTGCAAGAGAAATGAACAGCCATGTAGAATTGGTTGACGGACTTGTAGACGCATTCGGTGCAGACCAGGATAAATTTAAAGCACTTCTTTGTGCAAAGGCAGAAGAAATTGCAGATCAGGTAGATGTGATTCTTTTGGCGCAGGGATCTATGGCATATGCAGAAGATGCAATTCATGAGAAAATCGGTAAGCCGGTACTGTCCAGCCCTCGCTTTGGAGCACAGGCACTGGCTGCAGCACTGAAAGCAAAGGGACTGTAAAAGCTTTAATTTTTACGGATTTTTTTGGTAAAGATATTAGCTAAAGTTCATAAAAAGAAGAACCTAAAATCAGCTATTATTCAGTATTTACAAAACTTGTCTAAAATGATAGTATAATATCAACAAGTTAAACATCCTACGTTATACGTAATAGAAAGGACATGGTGAAGAAATGAGAAAGAAAGTATCTCGTGTAGCAATTAGTATGTGCGCAGCTGCAAGTATGGTCTTAAGTGTAGTTGCACCGGCAATGACAGTAGTAGCTGAGACAACAGATGAGCCAGTTGAACTGACTGTGTGGTCATGGGATAAGACTATGAACGGTACAACATTTGAAGTTGCCGATAGCCTGGATGACGATGTAACTGTAAATTTCGTAGAAATGTCCAAAGCAGACTGCCTTCAGAAAATTCATACTGTACTGGCTTCTGGTGTAACAGATGATTTACCGGATATTGTTTCTATCAGTGATTTAAATGCACAGGGATATCTGATGTCTTATCCAGATGCATTTTTGCCAATGGATGATTATATTAACTATGATGATTTTGCATCATACAAGAAAGACATGGTATCTTATGATGGTGTAGGATATGGTGTTCCATATGATACTGGTGTTGCAGCACTGTTCTATCGTACCGATTATATGGAAGAAATCGGCGTAACCGATGAGGATATGCAGGATCTCACATGGGATGAGTACCTTGCACTTGGCGAGAAGCTGAAAGAAAAAGGACATATGCTTCAGACCTACAACCCGAATGATATTGCAGAGTTCCAGATCATGCTTCAGTCTACTGGAAAATGGTTCACAGATAATGATGGAAATGCTGATTTCGTAAATAATGATGCATTAAAAGAATGCTATGATGTATTCAAAAAACTTAATGAATCCGATTTCTGCCAGGTAGTAAGTGACTGGACCGGATTTGCAGGAGCAATCAACAATGGTGATGTAGCATGTGTTATGAGAGGTAGCTGGATTACATCTACAATTATGGCTGGTGAAGATCAGAGCGGAAAATGGAAAATGGCTCCTATTCCGAAGATGAGTACAGAAGGTGCTACTCACTATTCCAACCAGGGTGGTTCAAGCTGGTTTGTTCTGAAGAACTCTAAGAATGCAGAAGCAGCAGCTAAATTCCTTGGCAAGACTTTCGGTGGAAGCGTTGAGATGTATGATTCTCTTATGAAGAGCAATAACATCATCGGAACTTACCTTCCGGCATCTGATTGTGAAGCTGTAGAAGCTGCATCTGATTTCTTCAGCGGACAGCAGATTAATAAAACACTGGTAGAATGGGAAGCTTTAATTCCATCTGTAAACACCGGTGCATTCAGCGCAGAAGCCCAGAGCGCATTACTTGCAGTGACTCCTAACATCCTTAATGGCAGCGATCTGGATACTGAATTAGCAGCGGCAGAAGAGCAGTTTAACCAGACTATTCAGTAAATAAACGTAAACAAGATAATTAAAATAAAGAAATTAAGGGGGCGGAGTGATTCGCCCCTTTTCTAAAATAAAAAGATAATGGATATAGAACGGAAAGGAGATTCCATGAAAGGTAGCACATTGGAAAAAAAGAATTCCCGTATTGGCTGGACAATGGTAATTATTGCTTCTGTGCTGATTCTGGCATTTAGTTATATCCCTATGGTGCAGGCATTTCTTTTATCCTTAAAAACAGGAAAAGGAAATAATCTGACCTTTGGCGGCGTAGCCAACTATGTAAGAATGCTCAATGATACCGGGTTTAAAACAACAATCGGAAACACATTATTTTATGCAGTGATCCAGATCCCGATCATGCTGCTTCTTGCATTATTAGTTGCTGTCTTATTGAATTCTGAAACCTTAAAACTGAAAGGCTTTTACAGAACCTGCATCTTTCTGCCATGCGTAACTTCTCCTATTTCTTACGCAATTCTGTTTAAGAACATTTTTGCAACAGATGGAGTTGTGAACCATGTTCTGTTATCAATTGGACTGATTAATTCCCCAATTGCATTTATTTTGGATCCTGTCTGGGCAAAATTTGTTATCATCATTGCCCTGATCTGGCGTTATTCCGGATACTATATGATCTTCTTTTTATCTGCATTGCAAAATACAGATAAGTCAGTATATGAAGCTGCCAAAATTGATGGTGCTAATTTCAGACAGTCCTTCTTCAAGATCACAATGCCGATCCTGAAGCCAATTATTTTCCTTACCAGCATTATGGCAGTAACCAACACACTTCAGCTGTTTGACGAGGTTGTAAATCTGACTGGCGGCGGTCCTGGAAATGCAACCAGAACTATTTCCGAGTACATTTACGATCTGTCCTTTAACTATGTTCCGAATTATGGATATGCAGCTGCTGTTTCTTATGTGGTCCTGGTGATCATTGTACTTATTACAATCGTTCAGAAGAAAGTGACAGGTGATCATGATGAATAAAAAACATTTAATTGGTGAAGGTTTTAAACATGTATTTTTGATGACATTGTCATTACTTTGTGTATTCCCATTTTACTGGATGATTGTAGGAATGACTAATAGCTCTGCTGACATTACCATGGGAAAACTCACCTTTGGAAATAAACTGGCAGAAAATGTTACAAATGCTTTTAACTATTCCAATCTGTGGAGAGCATTTGGAAACTCCCTTTTACTGGCGGTAATCGTTACCGGTATAGGTCTTTTAATCTGCTCCATTGCAGGTTATGCCTTTGTTGTATTTCCAAGCCGTGGAAAAGAAATTCTTTTTCTTGCGCTGATCGCATCCATGATGGTACCTTTTGCAGCAAAGATTATTCCAATGTTCCGTATGTTTTCCAAAATGGGACTTTTAAACAATTATCTGGCAATTATTCTTCCGGCAATCGGTTCTCCGTTTTTGATTTTCTTCTTTAAGCAGAATGCCTATTCCTTCCCGAAGGATACGCTGGAAGCAGCCAGAATGGACGGACTGAATGAATATCAGATCTTTTTCAAAATTTTTATGCCAATGATGAAGTCCACATATGCAGCAGCCGGAATATTCATGTTCATGGCAAGCTGGAACAACTACATGTGGCCTCTGATCGCACTGCAGAGTGATACGAAATTTACACTGCCGCTGGTTGTAGCAAACCTTGCCTCCGGATTTACACCGGATTACGGTATGACAATGGTTGGTATTGTGCTTTCCACATTGCCTACAATCATTGTATTCTTTACCTTACAGAAATCCTTCGTTGAAGGTATGACAGGATCTGTTAAATAAAATACAAACAATTAAGGAGACATCGGAATGAAAGGACAGAAAATAAAAGAACTCTATTTCGGAGGAGACTATAATCCGGATCAGTGGGATGAGGCTACCATCCGCAAGGATATGGAATATTTCAAGAAATGCCACATCAATTATGTAGCTCTTCCCGTTTTTTCCTGGGCAAAGCTTGAGCCGGAAGAAGGCGTTTATAATTTTGAATGGCTGGATAAGATTCTGGATATTCTCTGGGAAAATAAAATTTACGTTTGCCTTGCCACTTCTACTGCAGCACAGCCGGAATGGATGAGCAAGAAATATCCGGAAATTATGCCTGTGGATAATAACGGACTGAAGCGTACTCACGGAATGCGTAATTTTTATTGTGTAAACAGCGAAAAATACAGAGAAAGAGCAGCGGCTCTTGCAGAGCAGATGGCACTTCGGTACAAAGACTACCCTGGGCTTGTGGCATGGCATGTTGCTAATGAGTACAGTACATTTTGCCACTGCGAAAATTGTGAGAAGAAGTTTCGTGCATGGCTGAAAAAGAAATATGGAACCACAGAAGAATTGAATAAGAGATGGAATACCTCTTTCTGGGGGAGAACAGTTTATGATTTTGATACCATCATGCTTCCCACAGAAAGAAATGATGATGACAGATTTTTTCCGGCAAAGCAGCTGGATTACCAGCGGTTTGTTACGGATACCACAGAGGAATGCTTCTTAAACGAAGCTGGCGTACTTCGCAGAATTACTCCGGACATTCCGGTGTTCAGTAATATTTCCGGATTTATTAAAAAGCTGAATCAGTTCCAGCTGACCAGAAATATGGACATTGTGGGGTGGGACAACTATCCGTCACCAAAGGATGACGCTGCTTTCCCGGCATTAAAGCATGACATTATGAGAGGGCTAAAGGACGGCGCTTCTTACATGGTTGCAGAGCAGTCTCCAAACCAACAGAACTGGCAGCCATATAATAAGCTGAAAAGACCTGGAGAGGCAAGACTTCTTGCATATCAGGGAATTGCCCATGGTGCAGACAGCTCTTTATATTTCCAGATGCGTCAGTCTGTTGGCGGACAGGAGAAATTCCATGGTGCAATTATTTCCCATGCAGGAACAGATGATACCAGGATTTTCAGGGAGTTTGAGCAGTTGGGAGCTGAGCTTCATCAGCTTGGCGGACAGATTCTGGATGCGAGAACAAATGCCGATGTAGGAATTCTCTTTGACTGGGACAACTGGTGGGCACTGGAGCTTTGCAGCGGCCCAACTAAGGATATGGATTACCTGCTTCAGGTGGCTCATTATTATCGTGCATTCCACAAGCAGAACATTGCAGTGGACATTGTGAAATTCACAAGTGATCTGGATTCCTATAAGGTTGTAGTTGCACCTCTTGCATACATGATAAAGCCTGGATTTGCAGAGCGATTAACTAAATTTGTGGAAAACGGCGGAACATTGATTGGAACCTATATGACAGGCATTGCAGATGAAACAGACCGCTGCATCTTTGGGGCATATCCGGGTCCGCTTCGCAATGTATTTGGTCTGTGGGTGGAAGAGACAGATGCACTTTATCCGGAAGAAACCAATCAGATTATTATGAATAAAAATAAGGAAGTCTACAGCTGCAGCTTCCTGTGCGACCGTCTCAGACTGGAAAATGCAAAGGCACTTGGAACTTATGGAAGTGATTTTTATGCAGGAGAGCCCTGTGTCACAGTAAACGAATACGGAAAAGGAAAAGCGTATTATCTTGGAACACAGCCGGATGAGGCATTCTTAAAGATATTTGTTCATAAGGTATGCGAGGAGACGGATGTGCATCCGGTACTTCAGGTGGAAGAAGGGATTGAGGTAACCAGCAGAGAAAATGAAAATGGCAAATTCTATTTTGTCATGAATCATAACGCGGAAGAGAAACAGATAGTGCTTCCGGAAGGCAAATGGGAAAATCTGATTGGGGCACAGCCGGAAAATGAAAAACTAATTTTGAAAGCAAGAGATGTAGCTGTTTTAAAACGCCTGTAAAGTAGTGTATAATAATACCAGAGTTAAAATACCGAAAATCGCCTACTCCTGCGCAGTGCGATTTCCGGTGCTTATAGTGCGGTATATATTATAAAAAGTCAGGGGGAGCAAATATGCCCGAAAAGAAAAATTTACTGAAAAAGCGGCTTCATAAAGACAGCGTTGTAAATCAGGTAGTGAAACAGATTACAGATTCGATTATTGCCGGAAACCTGCAGCCAGGTGATAAACTTCCTACTGAGCCGGAGCTGTGTGAAAATTTTGGTATTGGAAGAAATTCTGTGCGTGAAGCCATTAAAATTCTGGAAGCGTATGGGGTGGTTTACATAAAAAGAGCGGAAGGAACCTTTGTAAACGATACCTACAATCATAAAATGTTAGACCCGATGCTGTACGGAATTCTTCTGGATAAGAATATGAGAATAGACATTATTCAGGTTCGTAAAGTTCTGGATACCGGAATGCTGTATCAGATTATAGGCGGAATCACAGATGAAAAGATGAACCAGATTTTGAAGAAATTCGATAATCTGAAAACAGTTGTTTTGAGCGAAAATGTTACTGCCAAGCAGGTGTTGCAGGCTGATGTTGATTTTCATCTGACTCTTGTAGAAAGCACGGAAAATCCTATTTTATGCAACATACATGAGTATGTAGACCGAATTACCACTCCGTCCAGGGAAAAAACGGTGGAGCTGGTTCTGGAGAAGAATCAGAAAGAGACATTCATTCTGCTTCATCAAAAGATAATCAATCTTCTTCTGGAAAAAAATTATCAGAAAATCGAAAGCGTTCTGGCAGAGCATTATCAGTTCTGGGCAGAAGGTTAGAGCATGCGAAGAAAACATGACATAAAATAAAGAATGTGGACTTGAGATTTCAAAAAAAGAACTGTAAAATTTTTTATATTATATAATGTGCAAGCAGTGTGTTTATAACAAAACTGCATAATTAAAGGAGAAAAATCATGCTGACAGATACAACCAAATCCCCTTACGCGAAGGTACATGCGCTGGACGGGATGAAAGTAAAATGGACAGGCGGTCTTTGGAAGGAACGCTTTGATACCTGCGCGAACAGCACTGTGCCTCAGCTGAAGCACATGTTTGACAGCAAGGATATCAGCCATGTAGTAGAGAACTTCAAAATCTGCGCCGGAGATGCGCAGGGAGATTTTGACGGAACTGTTTTCGGAGACGGAGACTTTTATAAATGGATGGAATCTGCCATTTATACGGCTTATCAGACAGATAACCAGCTTCTGAAGGACGAGATTGAAAAATACATTGATCTCATCGGAAGAGCACAGCAGCCGGACGGCTATCTTTCCACCAAGCAGATCATTGGAGAAAGAAGCGGGAACGGCGTTTCCAGAATGGGAGATATTAACGATTTCGAGGTATACAACTTCGGACATATGTTTACAGCAGCCTGTGTACATAAAAGAATTACAGGCAAGGACAGCTTTCTTGCAATTGCAGCCAGAACAGCAGATTATCTGGAGCATCTGTATGAAGAGGCAGAGCGCACAGGAGAGGTTCAGACTGCAGTTTGCCCTTCCCATTATATGGGACTTGTGGAAATGTATCGTACCACTGGCGAAGAACGTTATCTGAAGCTTGCGAAGCAGGCGATCGCGCTTCGTGACAGCGTAAAGAACGGCTTGGATGACAATCAGGATAAGATTCCGCTGAAGCAACATGAGAAAATTCTTGGACATGCAGTTCGTGCCAATTATCTCTATGCAGGTGTGGCGGATCTTTGTCTGGAAGAGGAAGATCCGGATTATATTAACGTTCTCCACAAAGTATGGAGAAGTCTTGTGGATAAAAAGCTTTATATTACTGGCGGATGTGGAGCCTTGTATAATGGCGCTTCTCCGTATGGATACTTTTTTGATCATCAGCTTGTTCATCAGGCATATGGCTATGAATATCAGCTTCCGAATATTACTGCATACAATGAAACCTGTGCATCTCTTGGCGGCGTTTTCTGGGCATACCGCATGTTCCAGCTGGAGCCAAAGGCAGAATACTTTGATATTCTGGAACGAATGATGTTGAATACCAACCTAGCTGCACTGAGTCTGGATGGAAAAAGATTTTTCTATGAAAATATGTTAAGACGCGCCAAGAAGCTTGATTATAAGCTGATCTGGCCACTTACAAGAAGTGAATATATTCTCAGCTACTGCTGTCCTCCAAACCTGGCGAGAACCATTGCCCAGTCCAGTGAATATGCATATCTTACATCTGATAACAGCGTATGGACCGGTATGTACGGTGCAAGTGAAGCTCAGGTGAAGCTGGAAAATGGAGGAGAATTCACACTGATGCAGTCCACAGATTATCCGTTCGATGGAGCAATCCGCTTCACAGCAAAGAATGTGAAGGTAAATGCGCCTGTTCACTTAAGACTGCGTGTTCCGGGATGGGCTGCAGGCGGCTTTATTAAGGGCGCTGGCGCAAACCGTGAGCTAACAGCAGCTGATGCAGGAACCTATTTGGATATTCTTGTGGAGGATCTGCAAAACATGGATGTACAGCTGAATCTGGATATGAAGATCCGCTATACAGTAGCTAATAACATGGTTGAAGAAACTGTGGGACAGGCTGCCATTGAACGTGGACCGCTGGTATATTGCTGCGAGAGTGTAGATACCCATGCAACGACTCTGGATGATATTTATCTGGATCTGAATGCAGAGTTTGCTCCTGTTGAATTTGAAATCGAGGGAAGAAAAATGACAGCTCTTGAGACAGAGGAATACACGATTGATCGTTCTGAGTTTGACAGAAATGCTCTATATCAGCCTCTGAAATACCACGGTATGAGCAAAAAGTATGTACGCCTGATCCCATATTATGCTTGGGATAATCGTGATTACGGCGAGATGAGAATCTGGTTCCCAATTGCATATACCGTATAAAAATGAACACTGTGTCCCACAATTGGTTGGGCGATAATACACCAACAGAATGGAGAGTTATAGAAACTATGGAATGCAAAGTAATTCCCTTCCGGACTGCCGCAGAAAGAGATAGAACAGATGCCGATAAGGCAGAAGCGCTTCTTTCCCAGGCAATGGAAGGTTTTCATAAAAAAATAGTAGTACTGGATGATGATCCGACTGGTGTGCAGACCGTTCATGATGTGTCGGTTTATACTGACTGGGAAGAAGAATCCATTCGCAAGGGATTTGAGGAAAAAGAAAACATGTTTTTTATTCTCACCAATTCACGGAGCTTTTCTGTAGAGGAAACTACAAGAGTTCATCTGGATATTGCCGCAAGAGTGGCAAAGGTTGCCAGAGAACTGGGACAGGATTTTATGATTATTTCCCGTGGAGATTCTACTTTAAGAGGTCACTATCCGCTGGAAACACAGCTTCTGGCAGATGGCCTGACAAAGAACGAGGGCGTTGTTGTTGATGGGGAGATTATCTGTCCATTTTTCCCAGAAGGCGGACGCTATACAATGGATAATATCCATTACGTAAAAGAACAGGACAATCTGGTTCCTGCCGGAATGACAGAGTTTGCAAAAGACAAGACCTTCGGCTACAAATCCTCCGACCTTACGGAATATGTAGAGGAAAAAACAGCCGGAAAATATAAAAAAGAAGACTGCATCACAATTTCTCTGGAGGAACTGAATGCGCTGGATATACAGGGAATCAAAGCAAAGCTTATATCTGCGAAAGATATGGCAAAGATTATTGTGAACGCAGTTTCCTACGCAGATCTGAAGGTTTTTTGTGCAGCACTGGCGCTTGCTATGAAAGAAGGAAAACATTATATGGCAAGAACAGCAGCTGCTTTTACCAAGGTAATGGGACGCATCTTGGACCAGCCTCTTTTAGGAAAAGCACAGCTGGAAGGTGCGACCAAAAACGGTGGGATCGTTCTGATCGGTTCCCATGTGAAGAAGACTACAGACCAGCTGAACTGTCTGAAGGAACTGGACGGACAGGTTGACTTTATGGAATTTCAGGTAAACACCGTTTTTGAAGAAAATGGTCTGGAGAAAGAGGTAGAGAGAACGGTGGAGGCAGCAGAGGAAAAAATCCTTTCAGGCAGAACCGTCGTAATTTATACAAGCAGACAGCTTCTTGCACCGGAGAACATGACTCCGGAGGAGAAACTGCAGATTTCCGTAAAAATTTCCAATGCTGTGACAAGCATTATCGGCAAGCTTCAGGTGAAGCCTAAATTTATTATAGCAAAAGGCGGAATCACATCCTCAGATGTGGGAACCAAGGCACTTCATGTAAAGAAAGCCCGGGTTATGGGTCAGGTGAAGAAGGGAATTCCGGTTTGGATGACCGGAGAAGAGAGTAAATTCCCCGGAATGCCTTATATTATTTTCCCAGGCAATGTAGGAGAAGTAAGTACTCTGAAGGAAATCGTGGAAGAATTAATTTGAACGTAGATAAGCATTCCCCAGCTTCAAGTGCGCGGAATACTAAGCGGTGGGTGAGGGGGAGATGCTAAATGGGAGGTAATAAGATGAGAAAAGTAATTATTTCTCTGGCACCTGTACAGGCAGGAACCAGTGTGGATGCAGTAAAACTTGCAGAGGATGTTGAGAAAAGCGTAAAGCTTGGCGCAGCCATGTGCCATCTTCACTGCCGTAAACCGGATGGAAGCCTTACACCGGATATTTCTTACATGTCTGAGTGCTTTGACGAGATTTTGAAACGTACAGATGTAGTTGTTCAGGCTTCTACAGGTGGTGTCTCTGACATGAATATTCAGGATCGCTGTAACCCCTTGGATTATCCCAAGGTAGAGAGTGCATCACTGAACGGTGGAAGCACAAACCTGGGAGAAGCTGTATATATCAATTCCTTTGATGATATCCGCTACTGTGCAGATGCAGTTTATAAAAGAGGGATTCTTCCGGAAACTGAGGTTTTTGATATCGGAATGCTGCATAATATGGCAGTTGTGAAATCTGAGCAGCCATTTGCAGACCCCATGTTATTCAACCTGGTATTCGGTCACAAGGGTGGCATGCAGCCTACACCTGAAATGTTGGCAGCTTTTCGCTCCTTTGTTCCATCCGATGCACTTTGGGGTGTTACTCATTTTGGACGTGACAACTGGACATTCCTGGCAGCTGCTATCGCTATGGGCGCAACTGTAGTCCGTGTAGGTTTTGAAGACAGCCATTATCTTGAAGATGGCGTGGATGCCCAGTACAACTGGCAGGTTGTTGAGAAGCTGGTGAACCTGATCCGCGCTATGGGTCTGGAGCCTGCAACACCAGATGAGGCAAGACAGATGCTGAAGCTTAGAAAACGCTAAATGAATTCCTGCATACAGGAATCGTTTGTATAAAGAAAGGTCAAGGATAAGAAATGCTCGCAATTAAGAAAATTTATATGGATTATGAAACAGCTCCTGTAGGTGTTTCTCATATGCCGCAGTTTGCCTGGGAGCTTGTCAGCGATAAGAAAAATGTAAAACAGAAATCCTATGAGCTTCAGATTGCAAAGGATGCTGATTTTACAGATTTGATTTACAACAGCGGAAAAACAGAGTCCGAGGAGTCTGCTCATGTTTATGCCAAGGGGAGCCTGGAAAATGCGAAACGCTATTTTGTCCGCGTGAAAGCCGCAGACGGAGAGGAAGAAACTTTGTGGAGTGACACCGCTTCCTTTGTAACTGCACTTGCAGGCGCAAATGGTGAGTGGGAGGAAGGTGCACCTGCATGGAAAGCTCCTTTCGTATCAGCAGAGACAGACGATTCCTACAAAAATGTTTCCAAGGGAACCTATGTAAGAGGAACCTTTGAAATTAAAAAAGAAGTAAAGGAAGCCTATGCATTTACCACTGCCCTTGGCCTGTATCAGTTTTATCTGAACGGCAGAAAGGTTGGCGAGGATGAAATGACACCTGGCTGGACTTCTTATAGGAGACATCTTCTTTACCAGACCTATGATGTAACAGAATATCTGCAGAAGGGTATAAACGGTGCCGGTGCTATGCTTGCTCCTGGCTGGTATAAGGGGGTTATGGGACTTACAAAGGCTCGCAACAATTATGGTGATCAGACAGCTTTTACCATGGAGATCGTGGTCCGCTATACAGATGGAACCACAGAATCTATCTGCACAGATACCTCCTGGACCGGCTGTGATTCTCCTGTTGTTTTTGCAGAAATTTATGATGGTGAAACCTATGATGCAAATCTGGAAATTCCAGACTGGTCAAAGGCAGGAACACCTTCCGGAAGCTGGAAGCCGGTACAGCTTGTATTTTTTGATACAGAGGTAATGCGCGCTCAGTATGCAGCCAAGGTTCACGTAATGGACCGCATTCCTGCAAAGCGTATTTTTAAAACTCCTGCAGGAGATACGGTTGTGGACTTTGCGCAGAACATGGCAGGCCGCATTGAAGTCACTGCATCCGGAAAACCAGGAGATGTAATTGAGCTTCACTGCTTTGAAGTGCTGGACAAAGACGGAAATGTTTATCTGGATAACCTTCGTGCTGCCAAGGCTACTATGAAATATACATTTGCCAAAGAGGGAACTGTTACCTGGCATCCGACCTTTACATATATGGGATTTCAGTATGCACTGATCGTTTCCTATCCGGGAGAGCCAAAGGCAGAAAACTTTACTGCATGCACATTGCATTCTGATATGGCTTCCACCGGAAAGCTGGAGTGCTCAAACCCGCTTCTGAACCAGCTTCACCATAACTTCCTGTGGGGACTGAAGAGTAATTTCCTGGATGTGCCTACAGACTGTCCGCAGCGTGATGAGCGTCTTGGCTGGACTGGCGATGCGCAGATTTTCTGCCGTACAGCAACCTATCTGATGAATACATATACCTTCTATAAGAAATGGCTTCGTGATCTGGAGGTTGACCAGACACCGGAGGGCGGCGTACCGCACGTAGTTCCGAACATTGAAGAAGGCCGAACAGATGGCAACTGGCTTCTCAGCCAGGGACCTCATTCTGCAGCAGCATGGGCCGATGCGGCAATCATCAACCCGTGGACCATGTATCTGATGTATGGAGACAAGGATATTCTGAAAAGACAGTATAATAGCATGAAGGGATGGATCGATTTCATGCGTGCCCATGCTGTGGATTATATCTGGAATTATAAGCTGCAGTTTGGTGACTGGGTTGCTCTGGATGCAGAAGAGGGAAGCTATTTTGGTGCAACTCCAAATGATCTGACCTGCACTGCATACTATGCATATTCCACCGGACTTTTCGTAAAAATGGCGAAGGCTCTTGGAAAGGATGATGTGGCAGCAGAATATGAGGAGCTTTACAGTAAGATCGTGAAGAAATTCCAGGATACCTTCTTTGACGCAGAGGGTAATATGACAGCTCAGACACAGACCGCACATATTGTGGCACTGTATTTCCAGCTCACTCCTGAGAAATATATTGAAAAAACAGTGGAAGGCTTGAAGAAACTGCTGGCCAAGGAAAACGGACATCTGGTTACCGGATTTGTAGGAACTCCGTATTTCTGCCATGCGCTGAGTCAGAACCATGCTCTGAAGGATGCTTATGATCTGCTTCTGAAGGAGGATTTCCCATCCTGGCTGTATCAGGTAAAGAAAGGTGCTACCACAATCTGGGAACACTGGGATGGACTGAAGGATGACGGAAGTATGTGGAGCGCAGATATGAACTCCTTCAATCATTACGCATACGGTGCCATCGGAGAGTGGATGTACCGCGCAATGGCTGGAATCGAGGCAGATCCGGAGCAGCCGGGCTTCAAGCATGCAGTGCTTTATCCGCGAATCGGAGGTAATCTGAAGTACACAGAAGGAAATTATCATAGCATTTATGGCAATGTTGGTGTAAAATGGGAAGTCCAGGGAACACAGATTCTTTTGACTGTTCAGATTCCGGTAAACACAACTGCCCAGATTCGTCTGGATCAGGCGAAAGCTGTTGTAAAAAGCGATGGGCTTACCTTTACGAAGGCAGCAGATTACATGAGTGCTGAAGCAGGAAGCGGAACTTACCACATTGTGTTTGAACAGTAATTTAAAATATTTTTGCGGCACAATATGAAAGGGTGATGAGAATATGGAAAAGAAAAAACAGGCTTCGGGAATACAAAAAGCATGGAGGCAGCTGAGTATTCAGAACCAGATTTTTCTTTCCATGTTTCTTATCACCCTTTTAGGTGTTGGGGTTTTGATGAATATTGTATATAAAGCCTCTGTTGATGCGATTGAGCAGAATTACCGGGCTTCTTATCAATCTACGCTTAAGAATTCCAGCCGTGTGCTGGATATGAATCTGAAAAATATTGTGGATGTTGGACGAAGCTTTCTCAATGATAAGTCTTTTCAGCAGATTCTGGAAAACGGAAATAAATATGGAGGAAGTAAATTTTCTTCCGGTGACCGGACAAAGCTTCGAAAAGTGGCAAATGAGATGGCCAGTCAGCAGGTTTGGGTGAACTATATTGTATTTACAGATTTGTATGGACATGTTTATCAGCTGAACAATATCAATCAGGGAACCTATGACTTCTATATGTATTATGCAGATAAGGATATCCTGAAAGAGGACTGGGTAAAGGCAGCCAATGAAGCTAAGGGACGAGAAGTGTTTTTTAAGGACAGCATTCTGGCGGTGGGATCTAAAGCCGGCTTTTGTTATGCAAAATATATGATCAATCCTTCTGATGGAGAGGGAATGGGATATATGGTAGTTGGCCTTAGCCAGAAGCTTTTGGGAAAATCCTTTGTCATGGGAAATGAAAGCTTTAATTCCAGCAATTTTATGGTGTTGGATGAGGAGGGCAAGCTGATTTATTTTGTTGGAAATGAGAAGAGGGAAACTGCTATTATGGAAGCCTTTTCCAATCCGGAAAAAAACAGTCTGTATCTTTTCTCTTCTGTTACAAACTATACTACAGGATGGAGTATTGTAAATGTAGTAGAAAAAAATGAACTTAGTGAGGAAAGCAAGGGAATTCGGCTGCTTTCATTTCTTGTAGCAGGCTGTGTTCTTATTGTAGGCTTCATTATGGCGAGAATTATTTCCAGAACTATTAGTCAGCCTCTGAAGCAGCTGGAAAATACTATTGCACAGGTTGGCGAGGGTGAACGTCATATTACAGAAGAGTTTGATTACAGTGAGGTTGGCCGTATTGGTCAGAAGTTTAAGGAAATGGTTAATACGAATCTTGAGCTTTCTGAGCATCTGATGGCTGTAAAGCTGAATGAACGTGAGGCAGAGCTTTTGCTTTTGCAGTCCCAGATTAATCCTCATTTTCTTTATAATACCCTGGATTCTCTGTATTTTGTGGCAATTATGCACGGGGATGACCAGATGGCAGAGATGGTGGAAGCACTCTCCGATAATTTCAAGCTGGCACTAAATAACGGAAATAAATATATTAAGGTTGCAGATTCCGTAAAATGGATGCAGGGCTATATGAAGCTGCAGAACATGAGGTACAATAACCGTTTTGAGCTGTTTGTGGATATCAGCAGAGAAATCCTCCAGAGGGAGACAATCACCTTTATTTTCCAGCCGTTTATTGAGAATGCCATGTATCACGGTCTTGAGCCGAAAATCGGTAAAGGTAAAATTTCCCTGCGAGGCTGGCAGGAGCAAAACAATATGATCTTTACCATTGAAGACGATGGCGTGGGAATTGACGATATGTCAAGACTGGAGAACGGTTACGGTGTGCGAAACGTAATTGAGCGTATAAAGCTGAATTACGGAGAAAAATATGGAGTAACCTTTGAAAGTAGTCCGGGAAAGGGAACGAAAGTGACGATTGTAGTTCCGGTAAAATAAGGAGGAATTTATGTATCGTTTAGTTGTGATTGATGATGAATATATTGTAGTGCAGGGGATCAAGGCTTTGCTTTCCCGATTGAAGCTGGATTATGAAGTGGTAGGTGCTGCTTATGATGGTATCCAGGGGCTTGAAGTGATCCGAAATGAGAAGCCGGATGTGGTAATTACAGATATCCGTATTCCGGGTCTGGATGGCTTGTCTGTTATCGAAGCTGCCAAGGATGAATGCCCGGATACAAATTTTATTGTAATTAGCGGGTATTCTGAATTTGCGTATGCGCAGAGAGCATTGACCCTGGGTGTAAAGGATTATATTGATAAGCCGGTTACTGCAGAAAAGCTGAAAAATGCTCTTGCCCGTGTTGAAAGCGGATGGGCCAAAACCAGATATGAAGATGACAAAAAGGCACAGGCTAACAGGGAAAAATTCCAGGAGCTTGATCAGATTTTTGAGGGTGGAGTGCGAAGCATTACAAGAGGAGATGCCGGATCATTTCGGGAATATTCCAGACAGGTTATCGCCTGCCTTAAGGAACTCTATCCGGATGTGCAGGATTTCAGGAGGGAATTTTACAAGCATCTTTGTGTACTTAGTGATGTGCTGATTGAGAGTCAGAAGCAGGTGGAGCGTGGTTCACTGGTTTCATTCCAGGAAATGGAAAAATGTGAGACTATGGAACAGATACAAGCTTACGGTGAAGGTGTACTGTCAGATATCAACAAGCATCTGACAGCAGACCAGACAGGAAGCAGACACAGGGTGATCCTGGAATTGCTCACATATCTGGACGAACACTACAACCAGGACATTGGACTGAGCGAGCTTGCTGACAGAGTGGGAATGAGTACTGCATATTTAAGTGTTCTTTTTAAGACAGAAGTAGGAACCTCTTATGTAAAGTATCTTACAGACCTGCGCATTAAGAAAGCAAAAAAGCTGCTTCAGGATGGATATAAGGTTCATGAAGTAAGCGAGCTGGTAGGATATAATAATTACAGATATTTTTGCGATATTTTTAAAAAGCATGAAGGCATGACTCCCAATGAATACAAAGGAAATGTGTGGAATCCAGAGGGATAATATAAGAGTATATACAAAGTGCACGTATTCATCGTTTTGGATATGTGTATTTTGCATATTTAGCATAATAAACTACCTGAATGTACTACAATTTTTATATAAAACAGTCTAAAAAAACTGTACATTACCATAAAAATTAGGCACTGGTAAATGAACGGGAAACTGGTATTATATAAGCATAAGATATTTCCCGGGGATACAAAGACAATAAGCGAAAAACATTAAACGAGACCGAAAAAAGTAACTGGCTAACCAAAAATCAAAAATTGAAAATTCTGGAGGAATTATAATGAAAAAGAGAGCATTAGCTATTTTAATGGCAGCATTAACAGCAAGCACCATGCTTGCAGTTCCTACATTTGCAGCAGATTACTCAGGAGAGGATCCACAGCTTGAGAAAAACATCAAAATCCTTACCATCTGGGCAGAAGATAATGACAACGGTGTGCTGTTAAATAAGATTTGTGAAGATTATCAGAAAAACGTAAACCCGAACTTCACATGGGAGTATGAGATGGTTGCTTCTGACAACCTTCAGCAGAAAATCGCTACACTGGCAGCATCCAATGATCTTCCGGATCTGTTCGCTTATGAAGCAGGTGCTCCGCTTAGCGTACTGATCGATTCCGGTAAAGTAAAAGATATTTCCGAAGCAGTTGATGAAATCGGAACAGCTGATTACTTGAACAGTGGTGCTGTTGAGCTTCTGAAAGGATTATCCGGAACAGATGATCTTTATGATCTTCCTCTTGGACTGAACGTAGAAGGCTTCTGGTACAACAAAGCTCTGTTTGAGCAGGCAGGATGTGAGGTTCCTACTACATGGGATGAATTTGAAGAAGTTCTTCAGAAGCTTTCCGATGCTGGTATCCAGCCTCTTACAACCGGCGGATCTGACAAATGGGGTGCAACCCGTCTGATCAACGCTTACGCAGTAAGAACAGCAGGAAACGACATCATGACAAAAGCAGCTGACGGCGAGGTTCCTTACACAGATGAGAAGCTGGTTGCTGCAGCTGATAAACTTGCAGAGTGGGCTGAGAAAGGATACTTCGGAGAAGGTATTACAACAGTTGATATGAACACAGCTGGTTCCATGCTGATGAGCGGAAAAGCTGCTATCTTCTACAATGGTTCCTGGTTTACACAGAACCTGACAGATGATTCCCAGAACCCGGCAGGCGAGGACGGAATCGGATTCTTTAACATTCCGGTTGCAGATGAGTCCGTTAGCTCCGCAACTTCTTACTCTATGAATTGTGGTAACATTCTTGCTCTTGATAACGATAAATATGACGAGGCTACTGGCTGGTTCCTGAAATACTTCATGGAGAACATCGGAAACCTTGCAATGGAAGAGCAGGGAACTGTTAAAGGTTACACATATGATGTTGCAGCAGATGATATGGATGGTTACACCAAGCTTGTTCTTGATGAGATTGACAAATCCACAGAAGGATTTGCATGGTGGGAAGCAAAAATGCCTAGCGAAATCTCCAAGACTGCACAGGAAAATGTACAGCCTCTGCTGAACGGCGAAATGACTGGCGAAGAATATATGCAGTCCATCCAGGACGTATATGACATGCAGTAAGTATCAGCTTTGGCAATATAAGCTTTGAACTTCAAATGGGAGTGTTTGCCAACAGACACTCCCATTTTTATGTCAGAAATCAGAAAGGAAGGAATTTTATGAACAAGGTATTAGGTAATAAGAAAGCGATATCCCTTTTCGTAATTCCGGCGTTAATTGTTTACACTATCATCGTAATGGTACCGGTTATCTGGTCGCTGTACTATTCATTTTTCAGCGGCAGCCCGGGACTTCAGTGGGAATTTGCCGGATTTGACAATTATGCAAGACTTTTTAGAGACAAGAACTTTTTAAATGCATTAACAGTAAACTGTAAATATGTATTAGTAGTAACCATTGGCCAGGTTGGAATGGGACTTTTACTTTCCCTGATGTTTAAATTCTGGTTGAGGAGATGCAAAACTATCGTAAGAACCCTGGTTTTCTTCCCTGTAGTACTTCCTACTGTTGCAGTAGGTCAGCTGTTTGCAAAGATTTATGAGATTCAGCCAAACTATGGTCTGTTAAACTCCTTACTTGACTCTCTTGGTTTTACAAACCTTGTTCAGCCATGGATCGGCCAGTCCAGCACAGCTCTCTGGGCATTGTGTGTAATGGATATCTGGGTAGCCATGGGATTCTATTCCGTAATTTTCTATGGTGCACTCCTTGATATCTCCGATGATATCCTGGAAGCAGCAAGAATCGATGGCTGCGGCGGATGGCAGTTATTTAAGAATATTCTTCTTCCACTGCTTCGTCCGATGGTAATCACCAGCCTTGTATTCAGCTTCTCCGGTACTGTAAAAATGTTTGAGTCCGCTATGGCTCTTACAAAGGGCGGTCCAGGAAGCGCAACCAAATCACTGTCCATGTATATGTATGACGTTGCATTTACATACAATAAGGTGGGTTACGCCAGCGTTATCGCAATCGTGATTTTCCTGATCTGTGTAGTCGGTTCTCTTGTTATTAACAAATTTGATGTGAAAGACTGAAAGGAGGAAATATTATGAAAAAAGTAAAAGCAGCTTTTCGAGGAATTGTAATTTTCCTTCTTTGCATGATTGAAATTTATCCGCTGTTCTGGATGCTTACAGCATCCTTCAAGAAACAGGCTGAGTGGAGTGAGAAACCTGCCTATGCATTAAACGATGGCTTTTATTTCCAGAACTACTCTGATGCATGGACAAGAGGCCACATGTCCACATTCTTTAAGAACAGCTTGATTACCACATTAGTGGCACTGGTATTTATCGTATTCTTCTCTGTGACAGTTGGTTTCGCTGTAACCAAGATGAAATGGAAATTCAGAAATGCAGTTGCACAGTATTTCCGTTTCGGTATTATGATTCCGGTTGCAATCGCATTGATCCCGCTGTTCCAGATTTACAGCAAAACAAATATGCTGAATACCAGAACCTGTCTGATCATTACTTACATAGCTTTCGGTTTGTCACTTTCCATCTATCTGGTTCAGGGATATCTTCGCTCCTTCCCGGATGACATTATGGAAGCTGCCGTTATTGATGGCTGCGGTATCTACAGACTGATGTGGCATATTGTAACACCACTTATGAAGAACTCCATTGTAACCGTACTGGTACTTCAGTTCTTCTTCAAATGGAATGACCTTCTGTTTTCCATGACATTCATCAGCGATTCTGCACTGAAGACAGTTCAGACAGGACTTCTGTATTTCTCTGATGAGTTTGGATCCAAGAACTGGGGTGCAATCTTTGCTTCTGTATCCATGAGTGTATTCCCGCTTCTGCTTCTGTACATGGCACTGAATAAGAAACTGATGGAAGGTATGACAGCAGGAGCTGTAAAGGGTTAATATTATGGAAGATAAAAGGACAGAGCGGTACAGACAGGAACTGAAAAATTTTGTAATGTCTCACACGGAGGATGTGCTGAAGAATCCGCGAAGCTTTATCCGCTATCCATTTATTGATCCAGGCTCTGTTTATGATGGAAATGTATGGGACTGGGATACCTACTGGTCCGTATACGGCTTCCTGAATCTGGCAGATTCTTACGAGGATCCGTCCGTGAGGCCGAGAATTATAGAGCATGCACAGGGAAATATTCGCAACTTTTTTGATCATCAGCTTGAAGACGGATACATTCCTATGATGATCGAGGTTGCAGACTGGCCGGAGCCGTATCTGAATATGCGGCACAAAGAAGGAAAAATCATGAATATGCATAAGCCCTTCCTTTGCAGCCAGATGTGCCTGATCAGTGATTATACAGGAGATTACAGCTGGACTGAGGAATTTCTGCCTGGTGCAGCGAAATATTTCGACTGTTATGATCGCTATTATTTCCACGAAAACAGTGGGCTGTATGTATGGCAGGATGATATTATGATCGGTATGGATAATGACCCGGCGACTTTTGGCCGCCCGTCATTTTCCACTGCAAATATTTATCTGAACAGCTTTATGTGCGTAGAGCTTGAGGCTGGCGCAAAGCTGTACCGCCAGTTTGGAAAAGAGGAAGAGGCAAAGAAGCTTCTTGGAAAACGTGAAGCTTTGATTACAGCTATCCAGCAGGAATGCTGGGATAAGCGTGACCGCTTTTTCTATTCCGTCGATGTAGATATTAAGACCAGAAAATACGATTGGTTCCATCAGGGGCTTGGGGTTTTCTGGAAAACACTGCCTATCAAGGTTCGTGTATGGTCTGGGTTCATTCCCATGTATGCAGGAATTGCTACCAAAGAGCAGGCAGCAGATATGGTGAAGCATATTTTTGATCCCGATACCTTTGGTTCAGACTTTGGCCTGACCACGCTTTCAAAGGATGAGAAAATGTTTGACCTGTCTGTTACCAATAATCCGTCCAACTGGCTTGGCCCGATCTGGCTGGTTGCAAACTATGTGGTATTTCGCGGACTTTTGAACTACGGGTACTGCATGGAGGCGGAAATTATGTACAAGCGCACCATGCGCCTTCTTGGAGATGATCTGGAAAAAACGGGCAGTCTTCATGAGTATTACGATCCATTTAACGGGAAACCGATTATGAATGGAGGTTTTATCAACTGGAACATACTGGCGCTGAATATGGCAGATGAGCTTGAAGGAAAGAAACCAATGTGTCTGCAGTCGTTGTATGAGAAATAAAATGATATAAGCGTCAAAAGGTCTTTTGCCACTGGTATCATAAAATGTATATTGAAAAGGATTGTAAGATTGTAGCAAGGTTGCGATTTTACAATCTTTTTTTATAAAGTGGAGGTAAGAAGAGATGATTCAAAATCCAATTCTTCCGGGATTTTGCCCGGATCCAAGTATTATCCGTGTAGGAGATGATTATTATATTGCAAATTCAAGCTTTGAGTGGTGGCCGGGTGTGAAAATTTACCACTCAAAGGATTTGAAGCATTACGAGCAGCTGCCGTCACCACTGACCAGGATGAGCCAGCTGAACATGGTAGGAGAGCCGGATTCCTGCGGCGTGTGGGCTCCGGATATTTCTTGGGACGGGGAGTATTTCTGGCTGATTTATACAGATGTGAAGACTCGTACCAGCGGATTTTTTAATACCCATAATTACGTGGTGAAATCAAAGGATATCCGGGGAGGCTGGTCGGAACCAGTTTATCTGAATAGTTCTGGGTTCGATCCTTCCCTGTTTCATGATACAGATGGGAAAAAATATGTGGTGAATATGATCAATAATTTCAAAGGGATCCTGGTGCAGGAGTATGACCCGGTGCAGGAATGTCTGGTTGGAGAGGCGAAGAATGTTTTCCCGGGCACGGGGCGAAATTATACAGAAGGACCGCATATTTACCATATTGGGGAATATTATTATCTGCTGATGGCAGAAGGCGGAACCAGCTATGAGCATATGGCAACTATGGCGAGAGCGCGTTCCATTTGGGGACCATACGAGGAAGATACAGGCAATCCGGTTCTGACTTCTGATGTGGAAAATCCGGAGGAGCTGCAGAAGTGCGGGCACGCAGATCTTGTATGCACTCAGAATGGGGAGTGGTACATGGTGCATCTATGCGCAAGACCACCCAAAGGAACCCGCCAGTGCGTCCTTGGCCGCGAGACCGCAATTCAGAAAATGGTGTGGAACGAAGATGGCTGGCTGCGCCTGGCCTGCGGCGGAAGGTTTGGCCAATGGGAGACGGAAGAACCGGAGGGAATTGCAGAATATATTTTCCCGGAGGAAGAGGGGAAGGATTATGGGAGAGATGACTTTGGGAGAGTTTTGGATGTGCGCTACACATCTCTGCGCCAGTCTTATGACAGCTACGCAAGTTTGACCGAGCGTCCGGGCTATCTGCGCCTCTATGGCCAGGAATCCCTGAATTCTTGCTGCAACGTCAGCATGATTGCCAGGCGCCAGCAGGCACGTCATGTTCAAGTAGAAACCAGCATTGATTTTGTGCCAACATGCAGAGAACAGATGGCTGGCTTGGCTTACATGTATGATACGGGAAACTTCTATCTTCTGGTAAAAACCAGAGACGAGGAATATGGTTGTCCGTCACTTGACCTGAAGATTCCAGCGAAGCTTCGTTTAATCCGAAGCAGCCACTTCGCAGTGGATGATGTAATCCCTCCGATTGCCATCCCCGAAAACGGCCCCCTGTTCCTGCGCACCGTTACCACCGAGGATGGCCTGCACGCGAAATTCTACTATTCCCTGGACGGACAGAATTTCCGTGAATTGGCCGAAGTCCCCACCAACATCCTCACCGATGAACAAAGTGAGGGCTTCACCGGCGCCCACTTCGGCATGTACTGCCACGACATGACAGGCGGAAGAAAATGGGCAGATTTTGATTATTTTGAGATTTTGAGGAAATAAAAAATTAGTATCATACTAAGACTTCCCATACCTAAAATGGGATTCGCACCTTTGTTAAAATGGTTTTTCGACAACTCTATTATACCAAGAGGAACAGGTTTATGCCTTTTTTATTGGCCGAAATATTGAATTTTCAATGTTCAACACACCGTACTGGTGTGGGAAGTTTTAGTATCATAGCTATAAATGAGCAAGTTCGTGATTTTGCATAAAAGAAATTGCAACAATTAGTAAGGCAGTTGTAAGTATAATTTGCAATTCCTCATAAGTACTTATAATGATTACTCCCTTCTGGTAAGGTGTCCAGATCGAGTGAAAGCACGTCCCCCGGCTACCCGGTTAAGTATATTATATTGTCAAGGTGCTATGATCCTCTTTTTTCTCGTAAATATCATCTCAAAATACGAATAAAGTACGTCTATTAATATATTAAAACCTGTTAAAATGAATTTGTCAAGAATAATATAAAAGCTAAAAGGAGCAGTTAAAGTTTGAAACAAATAATGAAAGGATTGCTCTTTTTGGTTAATAAATTCCTACATTTTCTTAATAAAGTTCCATTGCAAAACCCATGTTTCCTGGCGTATTATGGTAGCAGGAAACATGGGTTTTTATGTTTATGGAAAAAGAAATTTTTTAGTAAAAGGAGTATCTGATTATGGAAATGAACTATGCAAAAACTGTGGAAAAATGGGGAACCCTTGAGGTTGCAGTTAAGGGGCCGAAGGAGGGGAATCCTTTCTGCGACCAGTGGATCAAGGGAACTTTTGAGTGTAAAAATGAGAAGAAAACAGTAGACGGTTTCTATGATGGAGACGGTGTTTATAAAGTAAGATTTATGCCATCTTTTGTGGATACATATACATTTAAAATCGAATCTTCCTTCCAGACAGAAAGCGCAGAAGAAGTCAGCGGCAGTTTTGAAGCTGTAGCCCCTTCCGCAGACAACCACGGTCCAGTCCGCGTAGCCGGAACCTATTACCTGGCTTACGAGGATGGCAAGCCTTATCATTGTATTGGAACTACCTGTTATGTATGGAACCTGCAGAATGAAAAGCTTCAGGAGCAGACCCTGAAAACCCTGGAAGAAAATGCGTTTAACAAAATCCGTTTCTGCATTTTCCCGAAGCACTACGATTACAACCTTCACGAGCCAATCACCTACCCGTATGAGGGAACACCCTGCGACACTTCTGAATTAAATGAGAACAATTTCGCCGAATACAACGGCTGTGCACCTGGAAATGACTGGGACTTTACCAGATTTAATCCAGCACATTTCCAGCACATTGAAGAATGTATTAAGAAGCTGATGGCCCTTGGCATCCAGGCAGATCTGATCGTAATGCATCCATACGATAGATGGGGATTTTCCATGATGAAGGCAGAAGATGACGACCGCTACTGGAAATATGTTCTGGCACGTTTTTCCGCATATCGCAATGTATGGTGGTCACTGGCCAATGAGTACGATTTGATGCATGAGAAAACTCTCGCAGACTGGGAAAGATATGCCGCAATCATCTGCGAAAAAGATCCATATCACCACCTGAGATCCATCCACAACTGCAAAGCTTACTACGACTATAACCTGCCATGGGTAACTCACTGCAGCATCCAGCGAACCGAAACCTACCGTTCCTCCGAGCTGGTAAACGAGTGGCGTGAGAAGTACCACAAGCCAGTCGTTCTGGATGAAATCTGCTATGAAGGAAACATTCAGTTTGGCTGGGGAAACATCAGCGGAGAAGAAATGACCAGAAGATTCTGGGAGGCATTCTGCCGCGGCGGATATCCGGGACACGGTGAAACTTACCTCAGCCCGGACCGCATTCTCTGGTGGTCACACGGCGGAGTTCTGCACGGAACCTCCCCGGAGCGCATTAAATTCCTGGCAAAAATTATGGAAGAAACCCCAGGTCTTGGCGTAGAACCAATGCCATGCAAATGGGATGAAGTTGCCTGCCGCGCAGCTGGCTTCCCGGCAAGAAAAGACTATTTCATTTATTACTATACATTTATGCGCCCAAGCTTCCGTGACTTCTATTTCGACGATACCACAGAGTATCAGGTAGAAATCATTGATACCTGGGAAATGACCATCACAGACGGCGGAATCCACAAAGGACAATTCCGCGTCCAGCTTCCAGGCAAGGAATATATTGCGGTGAGAATTAAAGCTGTAAAGTAAAAGGCAGCTGGAATGATGATGCAAATATTTCAGCTCCAATATTAGATTTTGTATGAAATAAGGCCGATCACTTGTGCGATAAAAAGCACATAAATGATCGGCCAACTTACATCGTTTTTACTTAAACGATATTTTTCATAGATCGTGATACATATATTATACGAACTTTTCAGATATGCGTTAGCAATAACTTTCTGCGACAGCGCCTATCCGCGGCAGTTATTTCACTTCTTTCATCCTCACCGCCATATACTGTCTAGCCCCCATCTTAATCCGAATTTTTCCTTCATAAACTTCCGGAAGTTCTTCTGTGGTCATATTCCAGGTGTCGATCAGTTCAATCTTGTACTTCTTTCCAGCTGGCAGCGTGTAGTTGCGGTACAGTGGGCGGAAGAAGCCGTAGTAGTACAGGAAGTAGCTTTCGCCGTCGTGGAGGCATACGGAATCCCAGTTTTCTTCGTGGTTTTCCGGGGTGAGAGTAAGAGGCTGGATGTCATCTGGAAGCTGAGCCATCTGCTCTTTCAGGAAGGCAATTCTGGCTGTGCTTTCCCCGTGAAGGGTGCCGCCGTGAGCCCACCAGATCTGGTCGCCCTGGTCCACATAGGTCTCGCCGTGGGACAGATATCCGCCGCGCATGCAGCCTTCCCAGAAGCGTCTGGTCAGCTCCTGTGCAGTCAGGCAGCCCCATCCGAAATCAATGTTTCCTTCGTATCCAACTTCGTCTACAATCACAGGCTTGCGGTACTGGTTTCTCCAGTCTGTAACCATTTCTGCGGTCTTGTAAACATCTACACGCTGAACGCTTACATGTGTGATCCAGGATCTGTTGTGGTCAAAAAGAGGAACGCAGTTGTGGATGGAACGAAGGTGTCCGTACGGGTCATTTTCCATTACAACTCTTGCGTAAGTATCCCAGTCTTCTACGGTTTTCTGAGGCATCAGATCGTATTCATTTGCCATGGACCACCAGATATTTTTGAAGTGGGAAAGACGTCTTGCAGCATAGGATAAGTAGAAAATATCCTGCTCCTTTGTCATTTTGGAAAAGCCCCAGCGGTCGTATGGATGAAGAAGAATGATGTCTGCTTCGATGCCAAGCTCGTCCAGCTGCTGGATTCTTTTTTCCAGATTTTCAAAGAACACATTATCAAATCTGGAGAAATCAAAGCCGTCTTTTGCGTTTCCCTGGAATGCATATCTTTCCGGATCTGTGGTGTTGTAGGTGTAGAATTTTGGGAAAATACACATTCTGATCTTGTTAAAAGGAGCGTTTTTCAGTGTTTCCAAAGTCTGCTCCTGCACCTGTTCGGACTGGTTGACCCATGCGTAGCAGGTGGTTCCAAAAGGCTGGAATCTGGTGCCGTCCTCGTATGCAAAATGGAATTCATCTTCTGTTACATAGAAGTTTACTTCCTTCTTTGGAAGTACATCTTTTTTCAGGCACACACGTCCATGGTTGCCTGCTGCGGCTGGTGTGCAGAGAAATTCACCTGTCTGGCCGTCCAACTGCGGGTCGCTGCTGTGTGTCTCATAAGTCCAGTTACCTTCTGCCTGAGGCATGAAACGGATGCCATATTTTCCCTGATCTTTGTAAAAACCTTTTACGGTAAGCTTCTGGATTCCATTGGAAAAATCAGCGGTAAGCTGTACATCCTGAAATGGATTTCCCTGGGATGTTCCGGAAAGTTCCAGGTCAAATACTTTATATTTTTCTACTGTTTTTGCCATAATTTTTCCCTTCTTTTTGAAAACTTTTATGCTCTCTTAGCACGCTTCTCCAGGTCTTCTACAATATGTCCATACTCTTTGTCCAGCTTGTAGAATAACAGGATGATGAACATGATCGCGAACACAACAAGCGGTACATATAAGAAGATGACGCGGATTCCGCTGATTGCGGAAGCTGGCTGTGCAGCGGAGGAGCTTACGAAACCAAATGCTGCAAGTACCCAGCCAAGAACTGCGGAGCCGATACCGGAACCGATTTTCTGTCCGATGGAGTTTGCGCTGAAAACAAGGCCCTCTGCGCGGATGCCGGATTTCCAGTCGTTGTACTCAACTGTGTCAGCAAGCATTCCGTACATAACACCGGAAAGAGCTGCGTTTCCAACACCTTTGATGATTGCTGCAATGTAAAGAACTGCATAGCTGGTTGGATTTAATAGTACCATTGCATATCCGATGAAGGAAATTGCAACACCGGAGATGGCGATTTTCTGTTTACCAATCTTGCGGATGATACCTGTGCATATTGCAAATGCTGCGAAGGAAGCGATGTTCTGGAAAATGGAAAGGTTTCCAACCAAGCTGTCATCGTTCATAATGTACTGTGCATAGTATACGTTTACACCGATAAAAGCGTTTACTACGCTGTTTAAAAAGAAGATTGCAAGAAGAATCATCCAATATTTGTTTTTAATAAGGCTTTTCAGAGCCTGTGGGATGTTGACTTTTTCTTCAGATCCGGCTTTCTTTGCTTCTTCGGTAACTGCTTCTTTGGTGGTGAAGAATACGATCAGGAAAAAGATGATCGCAACGACACCGTAGATCAGGAATGTTTTCTGCCATGCGGAAGAATCATTTCCGAAATATTTAACAAGTGGAAGAGTTGCTGCGTTTACGACCATACCGCCGCCAAATGCAAATACCATTTTGGAAATATTCAGATAGCCGCGCTCGGTTTGGTTCTTGGTCATAAGAGCTGCAAGGGAACCGAATGGCAGGTTGATCGCTGTGTATACAACAGTTACTGCCAGGTTGTAAGTGAGGAACGCATAGATGATTTTACCTGTGGTTCCAAAATCCGGTGCTGTGAACATGAGAACAAGTGACACTGCAAATGGAATGCACCACCACAGAAGCCAGGGTCTTGCTTTACCGTGTTTGCTGTGGATCTTTTCCATCAGGGAACCAACGATCAGGTCGCTGACGCCGTCCAGGAGACGGGAGATCAGAAGAATGGTTCAAACCACACCTGCGCCAAGTCCTGCAACATTTGTGAGGAAATAGGTGAAGAAGGAGTTGACTGGTGTGTACATCATGTTGTTTGCGAAATCACCGACGCCGTAGCCGATACGTTCTTTCATATGCAGGGAACGGTTTTCGCCTTCGTATGCATTTTCTGTGCCTTTCATTTTGTTTACCTCCGTACGTTTTCTTAAACTTGTTTTAAAACTATATTTTAATCATAATTCAACAAAAATTCAACAGAATAATCACAAAAACAGGGTTTTCTCTGTTTTATATAAAGGAATTCTGTGGAATTTGAACATAATGATGTAAAAATAGGACGAATTTAAACGATTCTGTTTAAATCCGCCCTGGATGAGGGTGTTTGTTTACAGGCTTTGTCTCAGCAGAATATCTGGCTGTGCGTAGATTTTGACCCGGGTAGTCCACTGCTGATGGATTTCTTTGTCCAGCAGGTCCATGGCCATGGCAGCGCGCTCAGCATGAGGGATTCTGACCTGAGTCAGCTTGGCACCGGAAAGGATGTAATCCGGAATCTCGTCAATGCCAATGGCTTTTACACGGTCTGGAAATTTAATTCCACGTTTGCGAAGGGCAGTGGTGACGCCAATGGAAATCTGGTAGTTTTCAAAAAGAAATCCTTCCGGGAGGGGATTGTGCTCCAGCCAGGTGAGCATATTTTCGGTAATTGTGGGAATGTTGTGGCCAAGCTTTATGATATCGCTTTTGGCGGGCATGTGGTCGTTGCCGATCATGGTGTTGCGGAAAGCATCACGCCGTTTCTGGAAATTGTAGATACTTTTGCCGGTGCACAGGTATTTGATATCGGATGCACCTGCCTGGTACAGAAGGTTCAGGCTGTTTTTCACCGCGCTTTCATTGTCGATGCAGACGCTGTTGTATTTGCCGTCGGGGGCTTCGTAGTCGTAAAGGACAATGGGCTTGTTGATTTTTTCCAGAATGGGATAGTCAGCAGGCTGCATTTCCGTGGCAAAAACAATGACGCCGGCAACAAGCTCGGTGTTGCATTCTTCGATAACCACATTGGTTTCGTATTCCGTTTCATTAATGTAGGAAAGGCCGTAGAGATAGCCGCGGGTTCTTGCTTCTGTGTCAAAGGTGCGCAGAACTTCGGTCCACAAATCCAGCTCCGGGTCGCAGACAACCTGTTTGCGGTGGTTGATGATGAGCACCTTGATCAGACGGTGCGGTGCGTCGGGACTCTGGAAGGAGGAGTTTTCCGGGAACACGCCGCCGTTGTTTTCCAGTTCTTTTATGCATTCCAAAACCTTCTGGCGGGTCTGTTCGTTTACGCCGGGTTTGCCGTTGACTGCGAGGGAGACGGTGGCTTTGGAAATGCCAAGATGTCTGGCGACATCGACCATTTTTATTTTCATAGGGATACCTGCCTTTCCGGGGAAAATGTGGTTGGTGAAAATTGCTTACGGGTGGAGCTGTATGGTTTACTCATGTTTATATTTAAACATTTTAAACTATTGATTTAAACAAGTCAAGGAGGAAAACAGGCGCATATGAAGTCTAATTCTGGTTGGCGGGCACTTCCTTCTCTACCCACAGCTGAAGTGCTTCAATAGCCCGGGAAACTTTCTCCAGATTCTCCTGTATATTGGAAAAATCAGGAATTTCGTCCTCGGAGATTTTCCCATCTCTGGATATTTCAATGAGGCGGTTGGTAAGTGGGTAGACCGCATTTAAGGAGGCAACGGTTTCCAGAATGATTGCTGGAAGCTCGGTCATCTCTATAGAAGGAACGTATTTCATACCGATCGGACATTCATGTGAGCAGTAGTAGTTGCAAAGCTCCGGGGCATTGTAAACCTGGGACATGCGGATCACGTCCTCGGGGGCAGGCTGTACCTTCTCATTTTCGATGCGCTCTAAGCGGTCCTCGGAAATAAATGCGAGAAGTTCAGAGGCTTTTTCCCGGGGGAGGTTGTCTTCCTCACGCAATTGCTGGTAAATGGTTTTATTTTCTCTGGTGGATTTTCTTCCCATGGATTTTTCCTTTCCCTGCTGTATTACGAACATTTCGGATGCGTTTGGTTTTTTGTGCTGCGTTGAAATTCATATTACGCAGCGTCTGCGGAATAATTGGGGTTATTCCGCAATAAATGCGGTGTATTTTCCCAGGCAAAAACACTATAATCATCCCATAAAGTTCAATACAACATCTGTTAAAGATTACAGAAAGCTTTTTAAACTGGCTTTCCGGACTGGATTTAGTATAACACGAAAGAAGAGGGAAATGAAATGGAAGGTTACAATTTACAGAAAGAAATGAGTGAAGCGATACAGGCTGGTGAAAACGCATTGTGCAGCCTGAGGACAGCAAGGGAAGAACTTCAGAAAGCTGGGAACTGGGGAATTGTGGATTTGTTTGGAGGCGGATTTATTACAAACCTGATCAAGCATTCCAAAATGGATAACGCTTCCCACCTGATGGAAAATGCCAAGTATGATCTGAAGAAGTTCCAGAAAGAGCTTAGGGACGTGACGATCAATACGGATTTGTCAATTGACTGCGGCGGTTTTCTTACCTTTGCCGATTTCTTCTGGGACGGCGTGGTTGCCGACTGGCTGGTACAGTCGAAAATCAATGATGCAAAGCGTCAGGTCGATGACGCGATTGCACAGGTGGAGCAGATTCTCAGGAGACTGAAGCAGTATTAAAATTTTGAATGGCAAGCTAAATTATTGATTAGATAGAAAAAATGGAGGAAAAAATTATGTTAACACTTATTATAATCGTTTTAATTCTCATGGCAATTTGCAGACCGCGTCGCTACAGAGGCTTTGGCCCGTATCACCATCATCACGGCCCGTTCTTTGGACCTCCGATGGGTGGCCCGAGAGGCCCTCATGGTCCTATGTGCGGCGGCCCTTTTGATCACGGCCCTGGCGGACACAGAGGTCCTGGCGGCCCATTTGGCCCTGGTCCAAGATGGTAAATGATTTACAGAGAAAATATTAGAATTGGAATTTGATGACTGGAAATGTCTCTAACATTCTATGTGGAATGCAGGGACATTTCCGGAGAACAATTCAGATTATAAGGATAAAATCCGGAACTTTAATTCTTTGTCAAAGTTCCGGATTTTTTTATGCGTGAAAAGTAATTTGATTTATTTCTTTCTTTGATTATGGAATAAATTTAGGAATACTGCTTCTTATAATTTTCTCCCCAGGCCCACATTGCATCCATGATGGGCCTCAGGCTGTAGCCAAGCTCGGTCAGGGTGTTATTCTACTCTTGGCGGCACTTCGGCGTAAACCTTGCGGGTGAGAAGTCCGGATTCTTCCATCTGGCGAAGCTGTGAGGTGAGAACCTTCTGAGATACCGTGCCGATGGATTTGCGCAGCTCACCGAACCGCTTGGTGCCAGTAAGCAGATCGCGGAGGATGAGCACCTTCCATTTATCGCTGATGAGAGTGAGGGTAGTCTCCACGGGGCAGGTTGGGAGATTGGGAGCTGTGGACTGGGATGTTGATTCATTATGTTTTTCCATTGTGATGATACAAATAGTTCTTCAGGACAAGGTGAAATTCCTGACCGGCAGTATAGTCTGCGCGCCATATGGCTGATACGGCGAAATCCCGTAACCGACGGTAAAGTCCGGATGAAAGGAGATAACAATGAATACAGAAACTGTAAAAATTGAGAATGTAAATAAAGATAATAATTTTAAAGAAAAAAATAAGATAATGCTTCAGGTGAGAATGCTGACAATGACGGCTGTATTGGCTGCAAACTATGTTATTCCGTCTGTCCACAGAAATGTATTGATATTAGTAAAATTCCGGTGGAAATCGATCAGAATCATTGTCTTCACTGTGGAAGATGTGTGGAAACTTGTCCTGCTCAGGCAATTATGAAGAGAGGACAATAATCGGAGAAAGGACTGGATAGTGGCAGGTATGAACCAAAATGAGAGACGAATTTTCCTGATTTAAGAGCTTTTAAATGAGCGAGAGAATGAAAATTATGGAACAATGTCCATTCCAAGAGAGCGGGAAGATCAGAAACTGCTTTTGCGCGGGCTGATGAATGTTCGAGTGCCGAAGAAAATAAATCCCAGATTTTTGCAGATCCAGGACGAATATTTGAGGGCAGAGATGGAAGAAAAGAATATTCTATTTAAAGAAAAAAATCAGTTGTTTTACAGAAGAAGGATGGCGAAGATCCAGCAGCTGAAAGAGGCGATTGAAGAAGCGGATGCGGTTGTGATTGGTGCAGGAGCCGGGCTTTCTACTTCAGCTGGGTTTGTATATACAGGGGAACGATTTTCGAAATATTTCGGGGATTTTACAGAAAAATATGGATTTGAGGATATGTACTCAGGCGGATTTTATCCATTTGATTCTTTGGAGGAATATTGGGGGTACTGGAGCAGATATATTTATATTAACCGATATATGAATGCGCCGAAGCCAGTGTACGAGAATCTTTTAAGGCTGGTACAGGAGAAGGACTATTTCGTGCTTACAACCAATGTGGATCACTGTTTCCAGAAAGCTGGTTTTGATAAACATAGAATGTTCTATACACAGGGAGATTATGGCCTCTGGCAGTGCAGCAGACCATGCCATCATGAGACATATGATAACCGGAAAATTGTGGAGAAAATGGTAGAAGCACAGGGCTATACTGTGGCAGCAGACGGCACATTACTTGCTCCGCAACGCGCTGCACTGAAAATGACAGTTCCGTCAGAATTAGTACCTCATTGTCCAAAATGCGGCGCTCCAATGACCATGAATTTACGTGCGGACAGTACCTTTGTGGAAGATGATGGATGGCACAAAGCTGCCTCCAGATATGATGATTTCATCCGCAGACACCAGGGAATGAAGGTCCTTTTCCTCGAGCTTGGAGTGGGTTATAACACTCCCGGCATTATCAAATATCCTTTCTGGCAGATGACCGCAGGCAATCCGAAGGCTGTTTATGCATGTATCAATTACAGAGATGCCGCCTGCCCAACGGAATTACAGAACCAGGCGATTTGTATAGAGGGAGATTTTGAGAGATTGTGACTATGTAGCCGCTAATATATTAGCAAGGGAAGTATGTTTTGCAGGAGTCGCTCATGAAATATTATCAGAAAGCAGTTTCTACTCCGGGAATACCGTACTATACATATGAAGAAATGCAGCAGGATCTTGCCGCTTTGCAGGCGGAGTATCCTGCTTTTTTGCAGCTGCATTCTGCTGGGAAAAGTGTAGAAGGAAGAGACATTACAGAAGTAATTCTGGGAAATATAGAAAGCAGATTTCATATTCTGATACAGGCTTCCATGCATGCTAGGGAATATATGAATACAATTCTGATGATGAACCAAATAAATGATTATTTGCGGCAAAAAACTGGAAAATGTTTGGAAAATCAATCCTGTAAGCGATACGCTTCATTTCAAGATGTATATGGAATTCATACATTTTCCAGAGATAAAAAGTATATTCATAGAGCTCTAAATAACATCCAAGACATATGCTTTCATATCATCCCCATGGCAAACCCCGACGGCGTCACATTATGCCAAAATATGAATGCAGCACTGGCAAATCCTATCGTAAAAAAGTGTGCAGCAAGCAGGCAGGAAGCAAATAATTTTATCCAGAGGTGGAAAGCTAACGCCCGCGGCGTAGACCTAAACCGAAACTTCGATATAGGCTGGGCGTCCTACATAGGCGCACCTGCTCCATGCGGAGAAGGCTATAAAGGCCCATCCCCAGCCAGCGAACCGGAAACCCAGGCCATTCTTCACACTGCCAGCAAATACAAGTTTGCCTGCTGTATTTCCTATCATTCTTCCGGAAATCTCATTTATTGGGACTACGGCTGTCGCGGAAATCTCCGCCAAAAAGAACTGGCTCTTGCCAACTATGCATCCACCATAATTGGCTATCCTCTCCATTCTACCATCCAGGATGCCGCAGCCACCGCAGGCTGCAGCGACTACTTTGTTCTGAAACTGAAAATCCCCGCTATAACCATCGAAACCGGAGCCGGAGAATGCCCGTTAAGCACAGAAGAATATCCCGAAATTTATAAGAAAAATAATAATTTATGGATAAATCTGTATAGAGTAATGCAATATTTGATATAAAAAAGGGGCGCCTGATTTTCAGGTGCCCGATGTCTTATGCAATTAATTCCTCAAATTTCCCCATCTCCATAGGCTTGTAATAATAATACCCCTGCAGTTCATCACAGCCTTCCTGAATAAGGAAATCCACCATTTCTTTGGTTTCTACGCCCTCGCAGACGATAAATTTGTTGGTGCGTTTCAGCAGGTGGAAGATTTCCTGAAGTACAATTTTGCCTTTCTCAGTAAGGTCATCAGAGAGGAAACGCTTGTCGATTTTTACCTCGTCAAACAGGATATCCTTCAGTGTATTCAGAGAAGAATAGCCAGAGCCGAAGTCATCCATAGAGATGCGGATATTCTGCTCATGGAAGAACCGAATCATGCTGTTAACTGCCTCAATGTTGTGAATATAAGTAGTTTCCGTAATCTCAAAAACCAGATATTCAGACGGAATTTCGTATTTCTGGATCAGCTGCAAAACCTTTTTCGTAAAGGTATGGATCTTCCGGAAATGAACCGGAGAGACATTTAAAGACAGCGGCAGCAGTTTCAGTCCTGCGCTTCTTCTGTTTGCAAGCCACTGGAAAGCCGCCTCATAAACATAGTAATCCAGAGCCTCGATTTCCCCTGTTTCTTCCAGAATCGGAAGGAAACTATCCGGGAACCACAGCTCCCCATCTGCACGTTTCCAGCGAATCAGCACCTCGGCACTGGCAATTTTCTGGCTCTTTCCGCTGATCTTTGGCTGGAAATAAATCTGGAATTCTTTTCGACCAAGCGATTCCAGATAATGGCGCTGTTTTTCCAGTCCGCATACTTTATTAATGATGTAAAAGTGATTAAAATCTGTTAAGTTTAAAGGCACGAGGAACCCTCCTTTTTTGAATGGTTACAGGAACGGACATACTGTGCAGGCAGGTGTCCGCAGTAAGTTTGGTTACAAAGGTTAGTATAGCCTAACGAGTAGTATAACACTCATTCCAGGAATACGGTATAGAAAATACCTTGTTGATAAACTTTTTCAGTATTCAAAACAGGAGGGCGTTTTTTGCAGGGGAAAAATATCTTCAACAGCATTTATTTTGTCAAAGGCCTGTGTTACAATGCTTTAAGTACATATGAATATAGAAAGAACGGTAAAAAATTTATGAGCAGTTTATCAGAACAGATAAAGAAAAACAATGCGTCTGCATTCACCCACAGTGGAAAATTCCACGCAGACGACGTATTTTCAGCCGCATTGCTGCTGTACCTGAATCCGGAAATCAACATTTCCAGAGGAAATAAGGTTCCGGAAGACTTCGACGGCATTGTTTTTGACATTGGGCGGGGGCAGTATGACCATCACCAGAAGGACAGCCGCGTCCGGGAAAACGGAGTGCCTTATGCGGCATTTGGACTTCTCTGGGAGGCTCTTGGAGAGGAAATTCTTGGTCAGGAACTGGCGGAAAAGTTCGACCAGTCCTTTGTGCAGCCCCTTGATAACAACGACAATACAGGGGAGAAAAATGAGCTTGCCACATTGATCGGCAACTTTAATCCGGCGTGGGACGCACAGGGCGGAAACGATGAAGCCTTCTTCCAGGCCGTAAGTGTAGCCGGGATGATTCTGGAAAATAAGTTCGAGCGGTATCGTGGAAATGAGCGTGCAGATAAGAGGGTGGAGGAACTTCTGGAAGCCCATGAGATGGCAATTCTTTCCGGGAAAAAAGGAAAAGAAGAGTCGAAAATTCTGGTTTTACCTGAGTTTGTTCCCTGCCAGAAACGGCTGTCTGAGACGGAAATTGCTTTTGTGATTTTCCCCTCAAACAGAGGCGGCTACTGCATCCAGTCACAGAAAAAAGAGTATTCCCTGAACTATAAATGCAGTTTTCCAGTGGAATGGCTGGGCCTGGAAAATGAGGAACTGATAGAGAAAACCGGGCTTGAAAGTGCAGGATTCTGTCATAAGGGCGGCTTTCTTATGACTGCCGGAACCCTCGAGGACGCCATAAAAGCCTGTGAAATCAGCTTGGAAGAGTTCCATGAAAAGCCCATTATTGTGAACTTCGGCGGAGATTTTTCCGTTGATGAACTGCTTCTGCAATTGCCCAAACTGCAATCTGCAAAGGTGGTTCACATTGATTTCCCAGAGCTTCCGGAACTGGAAATGCTGGGCATTTACGGGGAAATTCTGATGGAAAGACAGGAGTGGAAAGCAGCTGTGAAGGATCAGGTAAAGATGATTCTGAAGTATAAACCAGAAGCTGTTTTTGTAGGAAATAACACATTTGCGGCGTACCCGGTGGTGCATATGCTGCGGAAAAAACACATTCCAGTTCTGACATTAGCCGAGAAAAATGGGGAGCAGATTCTGGTAAGAATTCCCTCCGGTTCGTAATAAAAACAGAAAATATGTGACATATTTCAGCGGAATTTAATTGTGCTTGGAGTATGCTTGAAAATATGATAAGAAACAGGAGTTAAAAATGACGGAAGAGAGAAGACAGATTACAGGACATATCCTTGCTTGCGGAACCCAGATCATGTGGGGAGCAACGTTTGTATCCACTAAGGTTTTGCTTAACTATTTTTTGCCTGCGGAGGTATTGTTTACCCGTGCAGTGCTTGCATTTCTGGCGCTGCTGATCTTTTATCCCCATCATCTGAAGCTGAAAAATCCCAGACAGGAGCTTGCGTTTGCAGGTGCAGGATTATTCGGGATCGTGCTGTATTTCATGCTGGAAAACACGGCGCTGACCATGACATATGCTTCCAATGTGGGGATTATTGTGGCATGTGCACCCTTTTTTGTGGCAGTAATGGTGGGGATTTTCTTTAAAAATGAGAAGTCTGGACTTTACTTTTATATTGGATTTGTAATTGCCATAGCAGGTGTAATTCTGATCAGTATGAACGGACAGAAAAGCTTCAATTTGAACCCGCTTGGTGACGGCCTTGCATTCCTGGCCATGATTTCCTGGGGCGCATATTCTGCCCTTGTGAAAAAGATCGGGGAGTGGGATTATCCGACTATCGCAGTGACAAGAAGAATCTATTTCTATGGAATTATTTTCCTGATCCCTGTGCTGATTCAGCAGAAAGCATCCTGGGATCCGGATCTGATCCGCAATCCTCAGGTCGTGGGGAATTTCCTTTTCCTGGGACTGGGGGCAAGTGCACTTGGCTTCCTGCTATGGAACCTGGCAACCAAATGGATCGGCGCTGTGAAAACCAGCGTGTACATTTATGTATCACCAGTGGTGACAGTCGTGCTGTCCGTGTTTGTTCTCCATGAAAAAATGACAGTGGCATCCGTAATCGGCTCCACGCTGATTTTTGCAGGCCTGATCGTTTCCCAGAAGAAGACCACGTCGGCTGTGAAGGTGCAGGAGAGCTAAGTATTGAGGTAAAATACAGATAACAAAAAGACTGGTATTCTACGTGCTGCATTCAAACTTTCTAATTGAATGAGCATGTAGGATACCAGCCTTTTTATTCCAATCCAGTTATTTTATCAGGAAAAATTTAGTGGCAGGAATGACTTCCGCATCCATGATCCCCGCAGCTGTGACCTTCCTCATGATGGTCATGGTGATTGCAATGTACATTCGGATCATATCCCAGATTGCCTGCAAGCAGTGCGTTCACCGCATCATCAGCACTTCCGCTGACACCGCCGAAAAGACGAATGCCTGCCTGCGCAAGTGCATTCTGTGCACCGCCGCCGATACCGCCGCAGATCAGGGTATCCACCCCATGCTGCACCAGAAATCCAGCCAGTGCACCATGTCCGCTTCCGTTGGTATCAACCACTTCTGCGTTCACAACTTTGCCGTCTGCAACCTCATAGATCTTGAATTCTGCTGTGTGTCCAAAGTGCTGGAAAATCTCTCCGTTTTCATAAGTTACTGCAATTTTCATAGTAAAATCTCCTTCTCCATTAATCATACTCCCAGTATACTGCTGAAATACTTTATTTTCAATGATATTTACCTAGAGCGTGTTTCAAACACGTCCTAAAACTTACTAGGAAATGTTGACATCTTTTCCCATAAGGAGTACATTCCAATAAGAAAGTAAAAAACACAAAAGAGGTATAGATATGCTGAAAGTAGAGAACCTGACTTTTGAAGTGAATGAAGAAGGGAAAAAGCGCTGCCTGGTGAACCACATCAGTTTTGATGTTAAGGATGGGGAAATGCTGGTGATCACTGGACCCAACGGCGGAGGAAAATCCACTCTTGCCAAAGTTCTTGCCGGTATTGAGAAGGCAAACAGCGGAGAAATTTATCTGGATGATGAGAACATTACGGAATATGATATTGACCATCGTGCCAATGCGGGAATCGGCTATGCATTCCAGCAACCGCCCCGTTTCAAGGGAATGACAGTCACAAGAATGCTGTCTCTTGCAGCTGGCAAAGAACTGACCGAGGAGGAAAGCTGCAAGCTTCTTTCCGCAGTAGGACTTTGCTCTGAGGATTACCTGAACCGTCAGCTGGATGGAACTCTTTCCGGCGGCGAAATGAAGCGTATTGAGATCGCCACCGTTCTTGCCAAATCTCATAAAGTGAGCATTTTCGATGAGCCGGAAGCCGGAATTGATCTGTGGAGTTTTTCCATGCTGATCAAGCGTTTCGAGGAGATCCATCGTGAGAAAAAAGAGTGCCTGATCCTGATTTCCCATCAGGAAAAAATCATCAACATGGCGGATAAGATCATGGTGATCGAGGATGGAGAAGTGAAGAAATACGGTACCAAAGAGGACGTTTTCCCAACCTTGTTTCAGCAGGAAAAATGTCAGAAGTGCATGACAGAAGGAGGCAAATGCTGATGATTAAAGTAGAAGAAACCACCCAGGGCGTGCTGGATAAGATCAGCGAAGGTTTTGAGCAGAAAGGTGCATACAATCTGCGCCAGAATGGCATTTCCGTCTGTCATGGCGACAGTGAGCACATCAAAATCCGGAAAAAAGAAGACAAGCCGGGAATCGATATTTTTATTGATGGAAAGACACAGGGAGAGAAGGTTTTCATCCCTGTTGTAGTGAGCGTATCTGGCATGACAGACCTGGTTTACAATGATTTTTATGTGGAAGACGGTGCAGACGTGAATATTATTGCAGGCTGCGGAATCCACAACAGCGGATGCAATGAAAGCCGTCACGATGGCATTCACACCTTTCATGTTGGAAAAAATGCCAATGTTCATTATGAAGAGAAGCATTACGGCGAAGGAAATGGAACCGGAAGCAGGGTCCTGAATCCGGTAACCAATATTGAACTTGGGGAAAATTCTGTATTCACTTTGGATACTGTGCAGATCAAAGGGGTAGATTCCACGATCCGTACCACCAATGTGGAGATGGACGCAGATTCCAAGCTGTTTGTTCTGGAGCGTCTGATGACAGACGGTGAGCAGAAAGCGGAGTCTGATATTGAGGTTTGTATGAATGGCGCAGGTTCTTCCGCCCAGATTATTTCCCGTTCTGTTGGAAAAGGAAACTCTTCCCAGATTTTTCATCCTAAGGCAGTTGGAAAAAATAAATGTCATGCTCATATCCAGTGTGATTCCATTATCATGGATCACGCAGAGGTAGGTTCCATCCCTGAGATTCAGGCGAAGCATGTAGATGCCGCCATCATCCATGAAGCCGCCATCGGTCGAATCAACGATGAGCAGCTTTTGAAGCTCCGTACCCTTGGCATGACCGAAGCGGAAGCAGAGAATGTAATTATCGAGAATTTCCTGAGTTAAACAGAAAAATAATAAAATACCTACTATGCAAACGTCCCCAAATAGGGTAAAATAGCTCATATTTACAATTGGGAGCTTTTACAGAGGGACGAAATATGTTTGAAAAAATACGAAACAGGTCAACCGGATGATTGCCCGTATGTTTGCGGCAGGTTCGGTTGTGGCAATCAGTCCAATATTTTCTGGTTAAAAGGGCGAAGCAGATGATGGAGGAGCGCTACAGTGCCCAGGAACAGAACCGGATGAAAACCGAGTTCCTGTCCAACATGTCTCACGAGATCCGTACGCCGATGAATGCCATCACCGGTGTCCGCGAACGCCTCCTGGAATGCGGAATGGACGATTATTTGGTGAAGCCCATAGAGATGAAGGATCTCTGTAAAATCATCCGGAAGTATCTGCCAGAGGACAAAATATTGGATTAAATATCGGATTTTTTTACATGTAAAGAACTGCCAGACGGCGCTATAACAGAGCACTGTCTGGCAGTTTTTGTCTTTCTTGCTTTTCTGTTAGCACTCACATATAGATTAGTGAAACTTATCGATGACCAAAGTATAAAGAATTTATTCAGAAGGCAGAAGGCGGTGATCTTTTTGAGATTGAAACAGCTGCAGATTATTCAAAGATATGTTTGCAAAATGCCTGGCTGGAAGACCTGGAACCGCAGATGAAGTGGCAAATGTAGCAGAACTTCTGATGAGTGACAAAGGTGCATTTACACATCCTGCAAAGGGTATGCTAAAAGGCAAAAAAGAAACACGGAACAGGTATGTTCATTTGGCAAGAGGAATAAATACGGAATGGATATTGACAGCATAATAAAAGCATTAACCAAAGACGCTTTGTACACCTATGAGTTTGACGTTACCATAGGAATTGCGGAAAAAGACCATACAGGAGAAACCACCTATGACGTGACTTACCGACGCCGGAACGATTCCGATCATTGCCATGACCGCCAATGCCTTCGTGGAAGATATCCAGGAATCCAAGGAAGCCGGAATGAACGAGCACATATCCCAACCCCTGGACATCACCAAAGTTCTGTCAGCTATCTGCAAATATATAAAGAAATAACTCCAAAATTCCAAACAGCCGTTCAGCCGGAGCCAATCTCCCACTGAGCGGCTGTTTTACGCCATAGGACAAAGACTAATATTAGAAGTTGTTTTTTCATTTTAAGGCTTCACAAATTCTTCACAAAAAATTAGCACTCACCTCTTGACAGTGCTAACAATACGTGTTATATTACGTACAGAACAAAGGAAGAGGAAAAAGAAAAGTTCCAGTTCCTTTGATGAAAATGATAATTCAACACAAGAGTGTTCACAATATAAGGAGGAATCAGTTATGTTAATGCCTAGTATTTTTGGAGAGAATTTATTTGATGATTGGATGAGATTTCCGACAGAGCGTCAGAGCAACGCAGGTTACAGAAATGCGGAGCTGATGAAGACCGATATTAAGGATGTAGATGGCAATTATGAACTGAGCATGGATCTTCCGGGATTCCACAAAGAGGACGTGAAGATTCAGCTGAAGGAAGGTTACCTTACCATTCAGGCGTCCAGAACCGAGAATAAAGATGAGAAAGATAATAATGGTAAATATGTTCATAGAGAGCGTTACACCGGACAGTGTTCCAGAAGCTTCTATGTAGGCAAGGATCTGGAGCATGAGGACATTCATGCGAAATATGACAACGGCGTCCTGACCGTTACTTTCCCGAAGGAAGCCAAGAAGAAAGAGCCGGAAGAGAAGAAATTTATTTCTATTGAAGGCTAAAAACAGCAGACCACACCATAAATAATGCGCCCTCCGTGAACCAGAAGCGGCGGCTGGCGTAAAGAATTTTGAATGACTGCGAATTAGTATTCGTTGCACATGGCAGTCCTGAACCATTTGATAACAGCTTCTTTCATATAGATTCCTGTAATTTAAAAAAATTTCCTAATTTTCATATAGATAGTTTCATACCCCCATCGCCTGTCGGTACCCGCCGACAGGCTTTTTCATGTGTAAGGACATCCACGGCTGTTGTGGGATTCTCTTTACATCATTTCCGCAGTCTGTTATACTTGTCTGGAATTTACAGCAGGAAACAGAAGGAACTTTATCATGAACTACATTGTATTTGACCTGGAGTGGAATCAGAGTCCGGGAGGGAAAAGGTGGTCCAACAGCCGTCTGCCTTTCGAAATCATAGAAATCGGCGCAGTAAAACTGAATGAAAAGAAAGAAATTGTGGACAGCTTTCAGCGCCTGATCAAGCCCCAGGTGTACAACTGGATTCATGACAGCATCCACGAAGTGATCCACATGAATTATAAGGATCTGCAGAATGGAACGCCCTTTCCGCAGGCTGTGACAGAATTTCTGGAATGGTGCGGTGAGGAATATATATTTTTTACCTGGGGAAATCAGGATGTGATGGAACTGCAGCGGAATATGAAGTATTATGGCAAGCTTTCCATGATTCCGGGCCCCGTAACCTACTATGACGTGCAGAAATTATTTGCCATCCGCTACGAGGAAAATCACGAGCGCCGCGCCCTGGAATTTGCCGCAGACAAGATGGGCATTGCCAAGAAAATGGAGTTTCACCGCGCACTTGGAGATGCTTACTACACCGCGTGCGTTTTGCAGAAAATAGAAGATGAATATATTTTGCCCAACTCATCCCTGGATGTATACCAGAACCCCAAGAGCAAGAGAGAAGAGATCCATGTATCCTATCCAACTTATGATAAGTTTGTCTCAAGGGAATTTTATTCTAGGGAAAAAGCCATGAAGGATCGTGAAGTAACCAGCACCAAATGTCCGCTTTGTCACAATCCAGCCAAGCGCAAGATCCGCTGGTTCATGAATAATTCCAAGGTCTATTACAGCATTTCCCTCTGCCAGGAGCATGGCTTCGTCATGGGAAAGATCAGGCTTCGCAAAACCGAGAATAACATGTATTACGCCATCAAAACACTGACCAATGTGTCCGACGAGGAAGCTGAAGAAATCCGCCAGAAAAGGGAGGCCCATCGAGCAAAGAAGCGAAGCAGGAAAGCGGAGGAATCCGCGAAACAATAAATATCAGAATATTAAAAAGGGGCGTGATCATCACGCCCCTGGAACTGTCAGCAGATTCGCCAGAATCGACCGTTCATACTGCATTCCCCATCCAACCATCTGTCCATTAAAATAATACTTACTCTTCAACCGAAGCGGCCCAACCGCATTGGAAAGAACCCTTTGCTTCCGGGTAAGCGTCTTGACATCCGTTCCAATAGGAACAGTCACATAAATATTCTTCGTATAATAGAATGGATACGTATTCCCACAATTATTTAAAAGATATTTCTCACTTGGAAGGTTCTCCTTCGGAACCGGATTCATGCTCACCTTAATCCTCTGACGTTCGAAATTATCAAATCCATAATCCAGAAGACTCTTGGTATCACTCCATGCACCATTCACCGAATTCATAACAACTGCCACAAGAAGCATATTTCCACGTTTTGCGTAAGTGACAAGGGTTGCGCCAGCAGCATCCGTATAACCGGTTTTTCCGCCAAGGACACCGTCGTAAGCATAATCTCTGCCCGCCATCATCTTATGATGATTCAGCAGATAACGTGTTTCTGTGAAAACATTAGTCGGCGGAATCTCATACAGATCCGTGGTGAAAAACTTCCTGCATGTGGCATTCTGCCAGGCTGCCTTGGCAATCTTCGCCATATCATTGGCAGTGGTCACATGGGTCTCATCCGGAAGTCCGTTTGGGTTATTAAAATGTGTATTGGTACATCCCAGCTGCTGGGCTCTGGCATTCATCAGTTCCACAAATTTCTTCACAGAACCGGAAACCTCTTCTCCAATGGCCAGTGCCATCTCGTTGGCAGATTCCAGCATCAGTCCCATAAGAGCCTGCTCCACGGTGAAAACCTCTCCCGCATCACCATAAATGGTAGAGCTTCCTGCCTCAATTCCATAAGCTGCCTGCTGGGATAAAGTAATCTGTGCGCTTGTATCCAGATTCTCACAGCCAAGAAGACAGGTGAGAAGCTTGGTGATACTTGCCGGGTAAAGCTGGGTATCCGCATTCTTGGAATACAGGATCGCTTCCGAATTCAGGTCCATAAGAACTGCTGACTGCGCTTCAATCTGGGGCCCGGTTGGCCATCCCTCAATAGAATCTGTATCCGCAGCCTGTGCATAATACTCGGTATGGGGATTAGGGGTAGGCGTAGGAGAAGAAACCGCTTCTGCAAGAACAGAACTGGTCTGTCCCAGAAGCATTCCTACAGCCAGAGCGCCGCAGAAAATCCGCTTTATTTTCATATGAAATATTTTTTTACTCATAAAAATCCTTTCTGCTTCTCTAAAGCAATCGTGTCACATACGTTATCATATTATACCACCTTTACCTCTGTAAAACTATTAAAAGACTGTGAAATTTAAATGCCAGCCCCTTCTTTTCCCATAAAATCCCCCTTTTTCAGGACAAATTTGCCTTAAATACTTGACATATAGAATTTTTCACCATTATAATGGACAGGAAAAAACAATAGGCAAAGACTGCGATGGAGACAGTAAGCTGCTTTGAAAGGCACAGCGAGACGGGGACGGTGCGAGCCCGCCGCAAGTAAATTCAGCCGAACATCACTCCGGAGTTTTATTTCTGAAATCACAGTAGGGAATAACGGCGTTCCCCCGTTACCGGGAGCATGTATCGGCCATGAGCCCGTACATTGTAACAGGTGGTATAACGAGTGCTGACAGCCTTCGTCCTTTTGCAGGATGAGGGCTTTTTCTTATTATATCGACTTTTTATTAAAAAAAGGAGGAAAAAACTTTGTACCAGAAAGTAGATACGAATTTGAATTTCGTAGAACGAGAGAAAAAAGTAGAAGAGTTCTGGAAAGAAAACCATATTTTTGAAAAAAGTATGGAAAACCGTAAAGAAGGCCCGACTTACACCTTCTATGACGGACCGCCGACAGCAAACGGCAAACCTCATATTGGCCATGTGCTTACACGAGTTATCAAGGATATGATTCCGAGATACCGTGCAATGAAGGGTTATATGGTTCCGCGTAAGGCAGGATGGGATACCCATGGTCTTCCGGTAGAGCTTGAGGTAGAGAAGAAGCTTGGTCTGGACGGTAAGGAACAGATCGAGGAATACGGAATGGAGCCGTTTATCCAGCAGTGCAAGGAAAGCGTCTGGAAATACAAAGGAATGTGGGAGGATTTCTCCTCAACTGTTGGTTTCTGGGCTGATATGGAGCATCCATACGTAACCTATGAGGACAACTACATTGAGTCTGAGTGGTGGGCTTTGAAAGAAATCTGGAACAAAGGTCTTTTATACAAAGGCTTTAAAATCGTTCCTTACTGCCCGCGCTGCGGAACCCCTCTTTCCTCCCAGGAGGTTTCACAGGGGTATAAATTAGTAAAAGAGCGTTCTGCAATTGCACGTTTCAAGGTTGTAGGTGAGGATGCATACTTCCTGGCATGGACTACCACACCGTGGACACTGCCTTCTAACGTTGCACTTTGTGTAAATCCGGATGAAACTTATTGCAAAGTAAAAGCAGCAGACGGATACACTTATTATATGGCAGAGGCACTTCTTGACAAAGTACTTGGCAAGCTTGCAAAGGATGATGAGCCTGCATATGAGATTCTTGAAACCTACAAGGGTAAAGATCTGGAATACAAGGAATATGAGCCTCTTTTCAAATGTACAGGTGACTATGTAGCATCCAAGGGCAAGAAAGCACACTATATTGTATGCGATAATTACGTTACCATGAGCGATGGTACCGGTATCGTTCACATTGCGCCTGCATTTGGTGAAGACGACAGCCGCGTAGGACGTGAATATGACCTTCCATTTGTACAGTTTGTAGACGGTAAGGGCGATCTTACTGCGGAGACACCATATGCCGGTGTATTTGTTAAAAAAGCAGACCCAATGGTGCTGGCTGATCTTGAAAAAGAAGGCAAGCTGTTTGATGCTCCGAAATTTGAGCATGATTACCCACACTGCTGGCGCTGTGATACACCACTGATCTATTATGCAAGAGAATCCTGGTTTATTAAGATGACAGCTGTTAAAGAGGATCTGATCCGCAATAATAACACCATCAACTGGATTCCGGAAAGCATTGGTAAGGGACGTTTCGGTGACTGGCTTGAGAATGTCCAGGACTGGGGAATCAGCCGTAACCGTTACTGGGGAACACCACTGAACATCTGGGAGTGCAGCTGCGGCCACATGGAATCCGTTGGAAGCCGTCAGGATCTCTATGAGAAAACAGGGGACGAGCGCGCCAAGACAGTAGAGCTTCATCGCCCATATATTGACGAGCTTACCATGAAGTGTCCGAAGTGCGGCGGCACTATGCATCGTGTACCGGAGGTTATCGACTGCTGGTTTGACTCCGGAGCAATGCCATTTGCACAGCACCACTATCCATTTGAGAATAAAGAGTTATTCGAGAAACAGTTCCCGGCAAACTTTATTTCCGAGGCTGTTGACCAGACAAGAGGATGGTTCTACTCCCTTCTTGCTGAATCCACTCTTCTGTTTAACCAGGCTCCATATAAGAATGTTATCGTTCTTGGACATGTACAGGATGAGAACGGACAGAAGATGAGTAAGTCCAAAGGAAATGCAGTTGATCCGTTTGACGCACTTGAGACCTACGGAGCTGATGCAATCCGCTGGTACTTCTATATCAACAGTGCACCATGGCTGCCGAACCGTTTCCATGGCAAGGCTGTTCAGGAAGGTCAGCGTAAATTCATGGGTACTCTTTGGAATACCTATGCATTCTTTGTACTTTATGCAAATATCGATAACTTTGATGCTACAAAATATACACTTGATTATGATAAGCTTCCGGTTATGGACAAATGGCTTCTCAGCAAGCTGAATACACTTGTAAAGACCGTTGATGAAGACCTGAACGACTACAAGATTCCGGAGACTGCAAGAGCACTTCAGGGCTTTGTAGATGAGATGAGTAACTGGTATGTAAGACGCTGCCGTGAGCGTTTCTGGGCAAAGGGAATGGAGCAGGATAAGATCAATGCTTACATGACTCTTTACACAGCACTGGTAACTGTTGCAAAGGCAGCAGCTCCGATGATCCCATTCATGACAGAGGATATCTACCAGAATCTTGTAAGATCTCTGGACAAAAATGCTCCTGAGAGCATCCACCTCTGTGACTTCCCGGAAGTAAAAGAAGAGTGGATCAACAAAGATCTGGAAGAAAATATGGAAGAAGTTCTGGATGTTGTTGTTCTTGGCCGTGCATGCCGTAATACAGCAAATATCAAGAACCGTCAGCCAATTGGAACCATGTATGTAAAAGCTCCGAAGGTTATGGATAAATATTTCACAGACATTATTGCAGATGAGCTGAATGTAAAAGAAGTGAAATTTGCAGAGGATGTGGAATCCTTCATTTCCTACAGCTTCAAACCGCAGCTTCGTACAGTTGGACCGAAATATGGCAAGCTTCTTGGCGGAATCCGTACCGCACTTGCCCAGATCAACGGAAGCCAGGCTATGAATGAGCTGAAGACAAACGGTGTTCTTGTACTTGATATCGATGGAAACAAGGTTGAGCTTACAGAGGAAGACCTGCTCATCGAGACTGCACAGACAGAGGGCTATGTAACAGAGACAGAGGGTGAGACCGCTGTTGTTCTGGATACCAACCTGACACCTGAGCTGATTGAAGAGGGCTTTGTCCGTGAGATCATCAGTAAGGTACAGACCATGCGTAAAGAGGCTGGCTTTGAGGTTATGGATAAGATCCGCGTTTCTGTAAAAGATAATGACAAGATTATCGAGACTATGAAAGCCAATGAGGCAGAGATTAAGTCTGAGGTTCTTGCTGAGGAAGTTGTCTATGGTGAGACAGACGGTTATGTAAAAGAGTGGAACATTAATAAAGAACATGTAACACTTGGAGTTACCAAATTGTAATAAAAAATGCAGGGGCGAAATTTTGGCCCCCTGCTATCATGATAGTTTGCAGTACAACCGAATAAGATTGAGACTCTGGCAGCTGTGTTTTCATAAGAAAACAGGCTTGCCTGAATCATACATTACAGGAGGAGCAAAATGATTGACAAACAGTTTGATAAAGAAACCTTTAAAAAAAGCGTAAAAGATAATGTTAAATTTCTTTACCGCAGAAAGCTTGAAGAGGCAACACAGGAGCAGCTTTTCCAGGCTGTAAGCTACACAGTGAAGGATGTTATCATTGATAACTGGCTTGATACTCAGAACGCCTACGAGGCACAGGATCCGAAAATCGTATACTATATGTCCATGGAGTTTCTTATGGGACGTGCCCTTGGAAACAACCTTTTAAACCTTGGTGCATATGGTGAGGTGAAAGAAGCCCTTGAAGAGCTGGGAATTGACATCAATGCGCTTGAGGATCAGGAACCGGATCCGGCACTTGGAAACGGTGGTTTGGGAAGACTTGCAGCATGCTTCCTTGATTCCCTTGCAACACTCGGATATAGTGCATACGGCTGTGGAATCCGTTATCGTTATGGTATGTTCAAACAGGAAATCAGAGACGGATATCAGGTTGAGGTTCCGGATGCATGGCTTGAGGAAGGCTATCCATTCGAGCTTCGTCGTCCGGAGTATGCCAAAGAGGTACATTTCGGCGGATATGTAAGAGTCGAATATGACCAGGCTACAGGTCAGAACAAATTCATCCATGAAGGATATCAGGCTGTCAAGGCTATTCCATACGATATGCCGATCGTTGGATACGAGAATAATGTAGTAAATACACTGCGTATCTGGGATGCAGCTGCTATTGAAGAGTTTGGATTTGATTCCTTTGATAAAGGTGATTACAAGAAAGCCGTTGAGCAGGAGAACCTTGCAAAGGATATTGTAAACGTACTTTACCCGAACGACAATAAGATGTCCGGTAAAGAGCTTCGTCTGAAACAGCAGTACTTCTTTGTATCTGCAAGTATTCAGGCTGCAATTGAGAAATACAAAAAGACACACGATGATATCAAGAAGCTTCACGAGAAGGTTGTATTCCAGATGAATGATACTCATCCGACTATGGCTGTTGCTGAGCTTATGAGAATCCTCATGGATCAGGAAGGTCTTGGCTGGGATGATGCATGGGCTGTAACTACCAAGTGTGTTGCTTACACTAACCATACCATTATGGCAGAGGCTCTTGAGAAATGGCCGATCGAGCTGTTCTCCAGACTTCTTCCTCGTGTATATCAGATCATCGAAGAGATCAACCGTCGTTTCATCATCGAAGTACAGAACAGATATCCTGGAAACTATGAGAAGATCAAAAAGATGGCAATCATCTATGACGGACAGGTTAAAATGGCTCACCTTGCAATCGTTGCAGGCTTCTCTGTAAATGGTGTTGCAAGACTTCATACAGAGATTCTGAAAAATCAGGAATTGAAAGACTTCTATGAGATGATGCCTGAGAAGTTTAATAACAAAACTAACGGTATCACTCAGAGACGTTTTCTTCTTCATGGAAACCAGAACCTTGCTGCATGGATCACAGACCATATTGGACCAGACTGGATCACAGATCTTTCTCAGATCAGCAAGCTGAAGGTATACGCTGATGATGAGAAGGCTCTTCAGGAATTTATGAACATTAAATTCCAGAATAAACAACGTCTTGCAAAATATATTCTGGAGCACAATGGTGTTGAAGTTGATCCTCACTCCATTTTTGACGTACAGGTTAAGAGACTTCATGAGTATAAGAGACAGCTTCTTAATATCCTTCATGTAATTTATCTGTACAACCAGATCAAGTTACATCCGGAGATGGAATTCTATCCAAGAACCTTCATCTTTGGCGCAAAAGCTTCTGCAGCATATGAGCGTGCGAAAAAGATCATCAAACTGATCAACTGTGTAGCAGATGTTGTAAACAACGATCCATCTATCAATGGCAAGATTAAAGTTGTATTTATCGAGAACTACAGAGTATCCAATGCTGAGATGATTTTTGCAGCAGCAGATGTTTCAGAGCAGATTTCTACTGCAAGTAAAGAGGCTTCCGGTACAGGTAACATGAAGTTTATGCTGAACGGTGCTCCTACACTTGGAACTATGGATGGTGCAAACGTAGAGATCGTTGAGGAGGTTGGTCAGGAGAATGCATTTATCTTCGGTATGAGTGCTGACCAGATCATTAATTATGAGAATCATGGTGGATATGATCCAGATTTTATCTACAACACAGATGCTGAGATCCGTCAGGTTCTGATGCAGCTGATCAATGGAACCTTCTCCAGCGATACAGAGCTGTTCAGAGATATCTATGATTCTCTTCTGAACACCAAGAACTGCTCTAGAGCAGATCAGTACTTCATTCTCGGAGATTTCAGATCCTATGCTGAGGCCCAGAAGAGAGTGGAAGCTGCTTACAAGGATGAGAAGAAGTGGGCAAAGATGGCACTTCTGAACACTGCATGCAGTGGTAAATTCTCTTCCGACAGAACTATCCAGGAGTATGTAGATGATATCTGGCATCTGGATAAGGTTACTGTAACTAAGAGCAGTGAGGCTGCAGAGAAATAAATAAGAGAAGTCAGACATCGGATCTGAATGGGTACGGTGGATTAACTGTAAGTGTATAAAAAGCAGAATAAAGGCTGCATACACATTAAGAGTATTACACTCAAATGTGTATGCAGCTTTTTGTTTCATAAATAAATTGTCGCAAAATTATTGTGAATATATAAAAAATACTGTATAATTGATTATAATAATATCAGGGGATTACGAGTGCTTGAGAATTGCGGGAGCAGCTTTGCTGCTGAGCAATTCATAGATATCAAGATAGGAATAACATTATAAAAGGTTAGGAGGGAGCTTATGAAAATAAAGGGACTAAAGAAAATAAGAAAAACAGAAGCTTTGGGGATGTTTTTTATTATGGTAGGCTCAGCATTGAATTTTCCTGTTGCCATTTGGGCAGAAAATATAGAATCTCCTGAAGCCTGTGTTGTGACCACGGAAAGAGAAAATGAGCCTGAAGCGTCAGATAACGTAATGAAAAGCGGTATTTGTGGAGTCGCTGGAGATAATGTAAGATGGACTTTGGATGATAAGGGGATACTGACTATTAGCGGAAGCGGAGATGCTTTAGATTATGCAAGCGTCAGCGACGCACCGTGGGCGTTAAATGATGAAACTGTAGAATGCCCCATAATATCAATAGTAATTGACACGGGAGTAACAAATGTTGGTGCATATAGTTTTTCGGGGCATTCTTGTACTGATGTCAGGATTGCAGACAGTGTTATAAAAATTGGTTCAAATATATTTGAAACTTGGGATTCTATACAAACGATTTACTATCACGGCACACAAAAGCAATGGGAAGATAGTGTTCAGGTAGGTGAGAATAATACAGGATGGATAGAAAAACTGACTTTCCATACTCATACAGCGGATTCGGCCTGGGAATCTGATAAAACCCATCATTGGCACAATTGTATAGATCCAGATTGTCCAACTACTGATATTCAGTGGAAGGACAGTTATGGACAGCACAAATGGGAGGCAGGAGGCTGTTTGGATTGTGGATTTCAATGCGAGCACGATGAGGGAAATGAAGAGTGGATAAAGACTGCTGTCAGCCATGAAAAGAGATGGAATTGCTGTGGTGCAGTGATCGTGGCTGAAGAGGTACATGAGTGGAACAGTGGAATTTGTGAAGAGTGCGGATATGTGTGTGAGCATACAGGCGGTTTGGCAAGCTGCACAGAACAAGCGATTTGCCAGACTTGTGGTGAGGCATATGGAGAATTAGCTTCACATGACTGGGAGGACGATTTTACAATTGACCAACCAGCAACTTGTACAGAAGATGGTGTCAAATCCATTCACTGTAAAAATTGCACAGCAACCAAGGATAGTGAAGTAATTCAGGCGTTAGACCATAATCTTGAAAAAATCGAGAAAGAAGAAGCAACCTGTACCGAGGGAGGCTACGAAGGATACTGGAGTTGTACGAATTGCCAGAAGCTTTTCGCAGATGAAGGAGGAACAACGGAAATCCTCAGTCCGGTAGAAATTCCAGCATATGGACATGCTTTAGAAAAGGCTGAGAAGAAGGAAGCAACCTGTACCGAGGGAGGCTACGAAAGCTATTGGAAGTGTAAAACCTGCCAGAAGCTTTTTGCAGACGAAGGAGGAACAACAGAAATCATCAGTCCGGTAGAAATCTCGGCACAAGGACATGCCTTAGAAAAGACAGAGAAAAAGGAAGCAACCTGTGTGGAACCCGGTTACGAAAGCTATTGGAAGTGTAAAACCTGCCAGAAGCTCTTTGCAGACGAAGGAGGAACAACAGAAATCCTCATTCCGGTAGAAATTCCAGCACAAGGACATGCCTTAGAAAAGGCTGAGAAGAAGGAAGCGACCTGTACAGAGGGAGGCTGCGAAAGCTATTGGAAGTGTAAAACCTGCCAGAGGCTCTTTGCAGACGAAGGAGGAACAACAGAAATCCTCATTCCGGTAGAAATTCCAGCACAAGGACATGCTTTAGAAAAGGCTGAGAATAAGGAAGCGACCTGTACAGAGGGAGGCTACGAAAGCTATTGGAAGTGTAAAACCTGCCAGAGGCTCTTTGCAGACGAAGGAGGAACAACAGAAATCCTCATTCCGGTAGAAATTCCAGCACAAGGACATGCTTTAGAAAAGGCTGAGAATAAGGAAGCGACCTGTACAGAGGGAGGCTACGAAAGCTATTGGAAGTGTAAAACCTGCCAGAGGCTCTTTGCAGACGAAGGAGGAACAACAGAAATCCTCATTCCGGTAGAAATTCCAGCACAAGGACATGCTTTAGAAAAGGCTGAGAAGAAGGAAGCGACCTGTACAGAGGGAGGCTACGAAAGCTATTGGAAGTGTAAAACCTGCCAGAAGCTCTTCGCAGACGAAGGAGGAACAACGGAAATCCTCAGTCCGGTAGAAATCCCAGCATATGGACATGCCTTAGAAAAGACAGAGAAAAAGGAAGGAACCTGTGTGAAACCCGGTTATGAAAGCTATTGGAAGTGTAAAACCTGCCAGAAGCTCTTCGCAGATGAAGGAGGAACAACGGAAATCAGCGGAGCGATAGAAATCCCATCACAAGGACATGTTTTAGAAAAAACGGAGAGGAAAGAAGCGACCTGTACCGAGGGAGGCTACGAAAGCTATTGGAAGTGCAAAACCTGTCAGAAGCTCTTTGCAGATGAAGGGGGAATAACGGAAATCAGTGAGCCGATAAAAATTCCATCACAAGGACATGTTTTAGAAAAAACGGAGAGGAAAGAAGCGACCTGTACCGAGGGAGGCTACGAAAGCTATTGGAAGTGCAAAACCTGTCAGAAGCTCTTTGCAGATGAAGGGGGAATAACGGAAATCAGTGAGCCGATAAAAATTCCATCACAAGGACATGTTTTAGAAAAAACGGAGAGGAAAGAAGCGACCTGTACAGAGAGAGGCTACGAAAGCTATTGGAAGTGCAAAACCTGTCAGAAACTCTTTGCAGATGAAGGAGGAACAAAGGAAATCAGCAGTCCGGTAGAAATCTCAGCGCAAGGACATGCCTTAGAAAAGACAGAGAAGAAAGAAGCAACCTGTGTGGAACCCGGCTATGAAGAATACTACACATGTCGTGTATGTGGTAAATTATATCAGGACAAAGAGGGAATAAATGAAATTGGCAGTCTCGATACTATCAAGATTTCGGCAGAAGGTCATAAAGGCGGAGAGAACTGGTTGTTAAATGCTGACAAACACTGGAAAGAATGTGCTGTATGCCAGAAAAGAATAGAAGAAGCAGACCATATTTATGAGAATGAAAAGGATAGTGCTTGCAAAATTTGCGGGTATAAAAGAGCTATAAAATCCGAACCGCCGAGAATAATAGATGGATATAATGAAAAATGGCAAGTAAACTCCGGAAAAACGCTTTCCTTCTGTTCAAGTGCCCCATTTTCAGAGTTTATTAATGTAACAATTGATAACGAAGTTGTTAATGAAAATAATTATGACAAAAAAGAAGGAAGTACAATTATAACTTTGCATTCAGAATTTCTTTCTGCACTATCAGTTGGAGTACATACATTAAGTATTAATTCTGAAAGTGGTTCCGCAACCACCGGATTTGTCATTGAAAAAGCTCCGCTAGAGCCATCACCGACTGTAGAGCCATCACCAACGGATGCGCCTTCTATTGTTGCAGCTTCTTCGGTTGTAACTGCTACACCGACTCCGACTACAGCACCGGAAGAAACAAATACAAAAACAGGGGATGAAAGCAAAATAATAATCTGGATACTTGTATTGTTCTTGTCAGCAGAAGGAATACTAATAATACTTCAGAAATTCAAAAAGAAAACCAGATAAGTAATTCCTTTAACGGGCGGGTGCTCCCAGACGAGCCACCCGCCTATTGCTATGTATTAATTTAAACTTTTTCAGATTGAGTTTACTCTCTAAGTGTGCCATAATGAATACATACATATCGGTTCGGGAAAAATGCGGAGCAGCAGGAACCGGAGCGGTTTTATCATGGCTTTGTACTGGGACTGATGGTCGACCTTGCAGATAAATACAGAATTACCTCCAATCGGGAAAGCGGTCTGGGACGATACGATATCATGCTGGAGCCTTTGGAGGAAAATAAAAGAGCATACGTAATAGAGTTTAAAGTGCATAAAGCAAAGCGTGAAAAGAATCTGGAGGAAACTGCACAGAACGCTTTACAGCAGATTGTGGAAAGAAATTATGATGCGGAGCTTTTAACACGGGGAATTCGAAAAGAAGATATCAGGCATTTGGGATTTGCGTTTTCGGGAAAAACAGTGCTGATTGAGCAAGAATAAGTTAGAAACGGGCAGCAGCTCTTAGTTGAGTTGCCTGCCCGTTGTTGTTATACATTATTTTTCTATTGCTATCTCCTGCCAGTATTCATACGGCAGCATATGATACATCTTTCTTACGGTAGTCCGTTGGCTGGCGTAGAGCTTAGCCAGTTTGCGCTTCTGGATGTAAAGGTCTTTAGGCATTTCCTCAAGGTCGTAGGGAATCTTGTCGTTTACATAATACTTTCCAAAAGAATAGAAATCAGCACCGCAGTTTGTCTCTTTATAGGCTTCTTCTACAAGCTGGTGAGTCATCTGGTGGTGGTGATGACCGTACTCACCATCTGCATTGTGGGTGGCAATCTGTTTCCAATCTTTATAGTTCAGAACAGTGGCAATATCGGATTCCATATCCTTTTTCCAGTAACTCCAGCTGCTGCGATCTTTTCCGATTTTGTCAGGGTAGGAAAGAATCAGATATTTGTCCCCAGTGGCTTCCATCACGGATTTAAACTCTGCGCTTCGCACAGGATCATTTCCCCGGGTCATGCACACTACCAGATAATCATCCTCAATCAAATGCCGTCCGCCCCAGAGCAGATCATCGTCCGGGTGCGCCACAAACATCACCTTGTCGTACCCGTCCAGATCAAGGGCATCCAGGTCGGCAGTTGTTACATGGGGCAGATTCAGATAAGGATAAAAAAGATAAAATTCATGTCCGGCAAAGGCAATCGCAGCCAGTATCACAATTGCAGCCAGCAGCCGTTTCCAGTGCCGCGCCAGCCAGGAAAGAATTCTGCCAGCGTTGGAACTGGCGGAAAAATGATTGTTCATGTAAGGTACTCCATTTCTGCTTTTATTAGTATGATATCAGTGTAAAAAGACCTTTTGGCATCTATATCATAACATTTATATAAACGAAATCAGATTTCATTATATTTCAAATAACTATCTTAATTATACTATATTCCCCATAAGTTACAAGGCGATGTTTGAAGTGCTCCAGCCATTTCAAAAAGATTAAGATAGCTTTTCCGAAGAAAGACTGTTATACTTAAGAAAGTACAATTTTTGAGGTAGCAGAATATGAGAAAAACGAATCTTGCATTTATAATTGGTTTTATTGTCTGCTTCGCGGCGGCGTATCGGGGGATGGTGTTTAGTCCGTCTTTTACCATGATGTATGTGGTTGCGGGGATGGGACTTTGCATTCTCGGGGAAATATTGGATATGGCGCAGGCAGGGAAAAGGTTTGGCAGCAGAGAACAGAAGCTGATTGGTTTGTTAAGCAGGATATTATACATATTCGGAATGTTCTGGGCGTTCCCTGCGGTAATTATTTATGCCACAGGCGATGACTGGATGAACGGCTGTATGCGTGCGGCAGCAGTTGGAAGCGTAGTGCTGTGTGGAATTTGGCTGGGATGGATGTGGAAAACCAGAGGAATTCAGGAAGCAGTGTGGGGAAAAGCTCTGGAATTGCTGGTTTCACTGGCAGCAGCACTGTTGGCTGTATTTTGCGGAATCAATAGTGTGGCGTTGATGCCTTATGGAATTGGGCTTTTGATTCTAACAATAGCACGGCTGAAAGAAAATAACGACAGTCTTATAAGAAAAATATTGTTCTGTCTGGGGCTGGTTTTGATAGCTGCATTTCCTGTTCTGCCAGCATTGGGAGGTATATTTTGAAAAAAATAGGTGGTCTATTAGCTGTTTGTATAACAGCGTCTTTAACTTTAAGCGGCTGCGGACTCTATGACATCGCAGACCTGTTTTCCGGTTTGGGGAAGGGGAGTGCGCAGTTGTATGTAAATGAAGAATTACAAATGCCAGTGGATGGGAAAGACACAATTCTCCCTGGTGCCGCCTGGCTTGACACAGACGGTAATTCCATCCAGGCCCACGGCGGCCAGATCCAGCTCATGTCAGTGCCAGACGGCAACGGCGGAAAAACAGAGAAATACGTATGGGTAGGCGAGGATAAGTCCTCCGGCCATTTCGGCAACGATGTGGCAGTCTACACATCCGATGACCTGTACCACTGGGAATTCCAGGGCGATGTCCTTCGGGCAGTGGAATCCCGGAAACAGCTGGAGGAAGATTCCTATTTCCAGGAACTTTACCAGGATTACAGCCAGGAAGAACTGGACGAAGTCTATAACTGCATCAACAAAAATACCGTAATCGAGCGCCCGAAAATGCTGTACAACGAGGAAACCGACAAATACGTAATCTGGTTTCACAGCGATGACAGCACTGAGAAAAATTTCTACAAATATGACGTAGGAATGGCAGGCGTAGCCATCAGCGACTCCCTCGCAGGTCCTTTTCGTTTCCTTGGAAGATACCGTCTCAGTCAGTGTCCAAAAGGCCAGATCGACTGTTTCCCCTCATCCAAAGGCGAAGCTCGAGACATGAACCTTTTCAAGGATGATGACGGAATCGCTTACATTGCCTACACCAGCGAAAACAACAAAACCATGTACATTTCCAAGCTGAATGAGGAATACACATACCTGTCCGCAGACCCGGAGGAGGCAGTTTACAAGGAAGATTTCATCCGCCTTTTCCCAGGCTCCATGCGGGAAGCTCCGGTTCTTTTCAAGGGAGAAAACGGGCGGTACTACTTTATGTCCTCCAGCACCACAGGATGGATGTCCAACCAGGCGCGGGTCTGGTCCGCAGATGAGATTTTCGGCGAATGGAAAAACGACGGAAACCCTTGCCTGGGAAAAGATGGAGACATTACCTTTGACACCCAGAGCACCTGCGTTTTCCAGACGAAATCCGGTCAGTGGATTTACTTCGGAGACCGCTGGAACAGCACGGATCTGGCAGATTCCAGATACATCTGGCTGCCTCTTGCTTTCAACGGCAATAAGGTAGAAATTCAGTGGGAATCAGAATTTATACTCCAATAAAGGTCCGAAGAACAGATTTTGTTCATAAAGAATATCTTGCGGCATGCGGCCAATGAACAGAAATTATATATGAGAAAAATGATAAATTGCTGAAATATATGATATAAACAGGAACCCAAATTTGTTACAATCAATAATAGCAAACGATGGAAAGATGGAGGATGAACATGAAAGAACTTCTTTACGGAGCAGCATACTACGACGAATATATGCCATATGACCGCCTGGACAAAGATGTGGAAATGATGAAAAAAGCGGGAATCAACACCGTTCGAATTGCGGAGTCTACATGGAGCACCTGTGAACCGCAGCCAGGCATATTTGATTTCTCCCACGTAGAAAGAGTAATGGACGCCATGGAAGCTGCAGGAATCAATGTGATCATTGGTACGCCTACCTACGCAGTTCCTACCTGGATGGTGAAGGCGCATCCGGAGGTGCTGGCTGAAACAGTAAGAGGAAGAGGCATTTACGGTGCCCGTCAGATCATGGACATTACCCATCCGGTGTATCTTTTTTATGCAGAACGGGTGATTCGTGAACTGATGAAACGCACTGCTCACAGAAAATGTGTTATTGGTTTTCAGGTGGATAATGAAACCAAGTATTACGGAACAGCAGGGAAAAATGTGCAGGAGCAGTTTGTAAAGTATCTTCGCGAAAAATTTCATGATGATCTGGATGCTTTAAATTATGAATTCGGCCTTGACTATTGGAGCAATCGGATCAATGCCTGGGAAGATTTCCCGGATGTACGTGGTACGATCAATGGAAGCCTTGGCGCAGAATTTGAAAAATTCCAGAGAACCTTGGTTGACAGGTTCCTTAGCTGGCAGGCAGATATTGTGAATGAATACAAAAGAGAGGATCAGTTTATTACACATAATCTTGATTTTGAGTGGCGTGGATTTTCTTATGGAGTGCAGCCAGATGTTAATCATCTCCATGCTTCCAGATGCCTGACGATTGCAGGAACCGATATTTATCATCCTACACAGGATAACCTTACAGGAACAGAGATTGCATTTGGCGGAGATCTGATCCGCTCCCTGAAGCAGGACAATTACCTGGTGCTTGAAACGGAAGCACAGGGATTTCCAGGCTGGACCCCCTATAAAGGTCAGCTGCGTCTGCAGGCGTACAGCCACCTGGCATCTGGCGCAAACTGCGTGATGTACTGGCATTGGCATTCTATTCATAATGCCTGCGAAACTTACTGGAAGGGGCTTCTCAGTCATGATTTCCAGGAAAATGCGACTTACCGGGAAGCCTGCATAATTGGAAATGAGTTTGCCCGTCTTGGAGAGCATCTGGTAAATCTGAAAAAGAAAAATGATGTGGCAGTGCTTGTGAGCAATGAAGCACTTACTGCATTGAAATGGTTTGGTATCCAAAACCAGGCACCGGGGGCAGCCGGAAACGGTGGAATCGGCTACAATGATGTAATGCGCTGGATGTACGACACTTTGTATCGAATGAATGTGGAATGTGATTTTATATGGCCGGAATCTGAGAATCTGGATCAGTACAAGGCAATTGTGGTACCTGCCCTTTATGCGGCACCGGACGAATTGCTGAACCGACTGAATCAGTACGTGGAAAATGGAGGAACTTTGATTGCGTCCTTCAAGAGTGCTTTTGCAAACGAAAATGTGAAGGTAAGCCATGAGGTACAGCCGCATATTCTGAGCAACTGCTTCGGAGTCCATTACGATCAGTTCACTTTCCCGAAAAATGTGGGCTTAACAGGGGAAATTATTCCGAAAAAAACAGATCAGAAAGGCAATGCACACCCAGCTGCGAATGTATTTATGGAGCTTCTGGTTTCGGAGGGAGCAGAAGTGCTGGCATCTTACGAGCACTATAATTGGAAAGATTACGCCGCTATCACCCGAAACCACTACGGAAAAGGCCAGGCCGTATACATCGGCTGCATGACAGATGAAGATACACTGAAGGCTGTTTATAAAGCCGTGCTTCCGGAAGCCGGTGTGGAAATCCCAAAGTATCATTACCCAATCATTGTGCGAAAAGGTACCAACGATCTGGGTAAAACTATTCGTTATTTCCTGAATTATTGTGCTGTGGAGCTGGAAATGCCCTATGAATATAAGAACGGCGAAGAACTGTTGGAAAATACATCCGTAGAAAAGGGGGCTGCCCTTCAAATGCCAGCGTGGGGCGTGAAAATTGTGGAAGAAGCATAAAAAGAAATCTTAAAAAAGTTCCGGCAAACGGTGGAAGGACATTGTTTGCCGGAATTTTTTTTCAAACACACTCTAGTCTGCTTGTGGCTGATAGGAAAGCGGATAAAGGTTTAAATAATTTAATATACATAAAACGTGATTTTTGTGCTAAAATAGTAATGAAAAACGTGATAAAACTGCGAATAAAAGCTCAAAAAACGTGATTGACTTTTTGAAGGGGTGAGGTTATGTATTTTAAAAGAAAGGTAGACAGTTACTTAAGGCAGTGGAAGGAGAAAGAAAACAGACTTCCGCTAATCATTAAAGGTGCAAGACAGATTGGAAAGACAGAATCTATTATTCACTTTGCAGATGAGAATTATGAGAATGTGGTTTCTATAAATTTTGTGCTGGAGGGGCAGTATAAAACTATATTAAGTGACGGATATAGTGTGGAAAATATTATAAAAAATATATCCCTCATTGATCCTTCTAAAAAATTTATTGCAGGAAAAACTCTGATTGTGTTTGATGAATTGCAGGAATTTCCTGATATTTCCACTTCTTTGAAGTCTTTTAAGATGGATGGAAGATTTGATGTAATCTGCAGCGGCTCTTTGCTGGAAATTAATTATAAAAAAATTCACAGTAACAGTGTGGGATATAAAACAGATTATGAAATGTTCTCTATGGATTTTGAGGAATTTCTCTGGGCAAAAGGCTACTCAGATTTACACATCGAACAAATTCTGGAACATATGTGTTCTGGGAAGGTATTCTCTGAAACGGAATTGTCTGTTTATAAAAAACTGTTTCTTGAATATTGCGTGCTTGGGGGGATGCCCGCAGTTATCAGGCAATATATAGAAACGAACACCTTTTCCGATACATTGGAAATTCAACGTCAAATTCAACTAGATTATGAAGAGGATATTAGAAAATATGCAGAAGGATTAGACCAAACGAAAATTGCCAGTGTATACAGAAGTGTTCCGGTACAGCTGGCAAAAGAGAACAAAAAATTTCAGTTAAGTAAAATTGAGAAAAATGCAAGAAGCAGAGAGTATTCGGGCTGTATTGATTGGCTGAAGGATGCGGGAGTTGTTTCTGTGTGCTATTGTCTGGATTATCCAGAATTACCGTTAAAGGGAAATTATGATGAATTGAAATTTAAGCTGTACTATCCGGATACAGGACTGCTGATTGCGTCTTTGGACGAGGAAGCCCAAGAGGACTTACGGGCAAATAAAAATATGGGTGTTTACAAAGGTGCTTTATATGAAAACTTTGTTGCAGAGGCATTTCTGAAACAGGGTTTAGGACTATATTATTACAAAAAAGAAAATGCAACTTTAGAAGAAGACTTTTTTGTCAGAACGAAAGACGAACTGGTTCCAGTTGAAGTAAAGGCAAATAATAATCGTTCAAAATCTCTAAGAAAGTTGATTGACAATGAAAACTACAGTGATATTAAGTGGGGAATAAAACTGGCTGACAGTAATGTGGGCATAGAAAATGGAATTTATACATTTCCATATTTTTGCTCATTTTTGATTAAAAGATATCTGGCAAAAAGAGGTTAAATATAAGTGGGTACCGCATTGCTTAAAGTAATGCGGTACCCCCTTATTTAAAGTTTAAATTCTCTTCAGTTCATAGCTTCTTGAACCAAGTCCAATCTTCTGTCCATGGTCCAGGGTTGCTTCCCACTCAACATTCGGATTAGAATCCATAAAGTGATTGTGGTGGCAATGCCATTCCGGTTTCGCAAGGTTGTCACCAAGCTGACTGTTGCGGATTGGCTCAGCTGCAAGACATGCGTCTACACAAGCCTGGTCAAGGGCAATGGGGTCAAAGCTTGCGAACATTCCGATATCCGGAAGGATCGGAGCGTCGTTTTCACCGTGGCAGTCACAGTTCGGGCTGATGTCCTGAACTAGGGCAATATGGAAGCATGGACGTCCGTGACAGACTGCCTGTGCATACTCTGTCATTTTGCGGCAAAGAAGCTCATTGGAATTGCTGTGTGGATTGTGGATGGCATCAAAGCTGCAGGCACCGATGCAGCGGCCGCAGCCCTTACATTTATCATAATCGATAACAGCTTTTTTCTCAGGATATGTAATTGCGTCACTTCCGCATTCCTTGGCACAGCGTTTACAGCCACGGCACAGCTCTTCATTGATGACTGGCTTACCGCTGGCGTGCTGAGCCATTTTTCCTGCACGGCTTCCGCAGCCCATTCCGATGTTCTTAATTGCGCCGCCAAAACCGGTTGCCTCATGTCCCTTGAAATGGGTAAGACTGATGAATACATCAGCGTCCATAACAGCACGGCCGATTTTTGCAGTAGGACAATATTCTGCATTTTCTACGGGAACCTCCACATCATCAGTTCCTCGAAGTCCATCACCGATAATGATCTGACAGCCTGTGGTAACAGTATTGAACCCATTCAGATTAGCACAGTCCATGTGCTCCAGGGCGTTCTTACGGCTTCCCGGATAGAGGGTGTTACAGTCTGTAAGGAATGGCATTCCACCAAGCTCTTTACAAAGATCTGCTACTACCTTTGCATAATTGGGGCGCAGGAAAGCAAGGTTTCCAAGTTCTCCGAAATGCATTTTGATGGCAACAAATTTACCATCCATGTCGATATTTTTGATTCCGGCTGCGATACATAATTTTTTCAGCTTGTCCAGCTGGCTTGTGCCAACCTTGCAGCGAAAATCAGTGAAATAAACAGTTGATTTTTCCATAATGTACCTCATTTCTGATTTTTATTTATTTTCATAATATTCTTGTAATTGCTTTAATGTCAAGCTGTTTTGATGCTACCAGATTTTTTAATATGCTTTAAAAAAATTTCAGAACATCCTCAAGCTCTCTGCGCTTCGGCCGACTTGGTTCTTCATCTGCTGTTCCTACTGCAATAACAGCGACAATAGTCTCAGATTCCGGGATGGAGAGCATTTCGCGAATCTTATCTGCATTGCGAAGTCCCATGATCAGGGTGGAAAGACCAAGCTCTGCAGCCTTCAGGATCAGATTTTCATTCTGAAGACCAAGATCATAGCAGCCCCAGCCATTACCGATTTCATTATCAGGTGTGCCGTCCTTCTGGAAGCCGGCGCGGTTATGTACAAAGGTAGTGACGATCAAAGCGGCATGCTCAGTTTTTATATCGTTATTAGCGTAACACAGACATTCCTTACGAAGCTTCTGCTTCATATCCTCTGATAAAACACAATAATAACGCCCTGTTTCAGTATTTTTCCATGATGGGGCTTCCAAGGCTGCCTTTATAAGCTGCTGGATCTGTTCTTTGGAAATATCCGTATTGGGACTGTATTTACGCACAGATCTTCTGTTCTCAATAAGTGTCTGAAATTCCATGAGAAAACCTCCTCAATCAAATTTTTTATTATTATGGCATTATTAAGAAGAAAAATCAATCAGTCAATTGATAAAGTAATTATGAAAAGTATGGGGTTATTTCCATAACCAGAGTATTGACATTACTGACAAATTTGATGATAATAAGATTTGCTTTGTAAAGGTTACAGATGGAAAAGAGACCTTCTATTTAACTGTGAGATATAAGAACGGATACACTTTCTCCCCTGATAAGTATATAGAACCGTAGGAATTGCTTAACCAAATTAAGCAAGGAGGGAAAGGGGCAGAGCGTGATTCACGTAAGGAGTATAGTATGATTTGTGAATTAAAAGAAACAGGCAGAGCCAGTGCCCTCTTTGCAGGCTGGCAGGATAGTATAGTCTGGTCAGCGGTGCAGGGCGTAATGGGAAAAATATATGTGGATTCTCTGGAAAAACCGGAGAGCGGTGCTGTTATGCTTGGGGATTTCTGCTTCCTGAGTGGAAAAACGGACTCAGAAGTTATTTCCGGAGCGTTGGCAAACAGTGCATCAGAGGAAGTAATTTTGGTGCCTCAAAATGATGACTGGTTACAGATGATCGAGGAGTGCTACGGAGAGAAGGCCGAGAAAACAGTTCGTTATGCAATTAAAAAGGAACCTGGGGTTTTTGATTTAAAGCAGCTTCAGAAGGTAACACAAAGTCTGCCGAGAGAGTACGAAATAAAACTGATCGACCAGGCACTTTTTGAAATTTGCAGAGATACACAGTGGAGCAAAGACCTGACAGCAAACTACGAAAGCTATAGTCAATACAGAGAGTATGGACTTGGTGTTTGTATTTTAACGGGCGGGGAAGTAGTCGCAGGAATATCCTCTTATTCTGGTTATGGCAGAAGAAGTGACGAGAATCTTGGCTGCCATGGTGGAATTGAAATTGAGGTAGTAACCCGTGAAGACCACCGCAGAAAAGGTCTTGCATATATCGGAGCAGCGCGGCTGCTTCTGGAATGTGACAAACGAGGGCTTTATCCAAACTGGGATGCAGCCAATAAAATGTCTGTTGGGCTGGCAGAGAAGCTGGGTTATCATTTCAGCCACGAGTATGTGGTTTATAAAGTGAAAAAGGAGAAATTATGACGGGATTTGAAAAGCTGGAAAACAGTTTAATAGATGTAATAAAGGAAGAACAGGCCAAGCTTGGATTCAAAGAGGAGAAGATTCATTTATATTATCCTCTGTCTTCCCTGAATCATTTCTTTTCTGCCAGGGACAGCGCAGATGAAATGGCTGCCAGATTATCACATATGCCGGAAGCGCTGGTACAAAAGCTGGGTCAGGTGACCGCTACCCACAGAGGTGACCGTTTTTGTTTTTATATTCCGGAACCAGGCAGCGTGTATGTACATGAGAATATGAAAGAGAATGAGTTCATCAAGGTTCTTATCGAGCTGGTTCAGCAGCACGATTGTACGAAGGAAAAGCTGCTTAATCTGTTTGCGTCTTATGGGGAAAAAACAGAGTATCAGGATATGAATAACGGAGAGTTTGATTTTTATATCCGATTTGTGGCTAAAGAGGACGATATTTATTACTATTGTTTTAAAGACGAAGGCTTTCACTTTATTTATCATAGGTTTCTGCCGGAGGATTATGAGGAGTTCGGATTCTGACAGAGCAGATTTTTTGCGTATTTTCACAATTACATATTCAAATGCATAGAAAAGTATTCCCCACATAAACATATTATAAAATATGCTTGTGTGAGGGATTTTTTTATGATGAATTATCTTTGGGGCGGAATGCTTTTGCTTGGGGTGATTTACGGAGCATTTGCAGGAACCCTGGATGCGGTAACGGAAGCGATAATTAATTCGGCAAAGGAAGCCGTGAATCTGGTGATTGCAATTGCAGGAATCACAGCCTTTTGGACCGGCATTATGAAAATCGCAGAGCAGACGGGGCTGGTGGAAAAGCTGGCAAGGAGAATCCAGCCGCTTCTTCGCTTCCTCTTTCCTGAATTAAAGAATCAGGAGAAAGCCAATTATTATATTTCATTGAATTTTCTTTCTAATTTTCTTGGGCTGAGTCACGCAAGCACCAGCTCTGGATTGCTGGCATTTCAGGAATTGGACAGACTAAATGGTTACAGTACAATTGCCAGTAAATCCATGTGTACATTTCTGATTATCAATGTTTCCTCTCTTCAATTATTACCCATCAATATGATTGCTTATCGCGCTCAGTATGGCAGTCCGAATCCTGCTGCAATCGTAGGACCTGCCATTTTTGCTACCGGAATGAGCACGCTGGCAGCAGTGATATTTTGCAGGATTATGAATGGGAAGAAATAAATGAGCTGAATTTATAATCTTGACAAATAAGAAAACTTGTGCGTATATTGTAAAAAAGCTTTTCGAAAAAACAAATTTATACAAAGGGGAAATGGAAGATGGATTTGAAAAACTATTCAACAGGTGTCCAGCATATCGGAATTCCAACAAACGATATTGATAAAACCGTAGAATTTTATCATAAACTGGGCTTTGAAACTGCTTTTGAAACAGTTAACAAAGAAGCAGACGAGAAGGTTGTATTCCTGAAGCTTGGAACTCTGGTTGTGGAAACCTATGAGAATCACGCAGCAGCTCTTCGTGCAGGAGCAATTGATCATGTTGCACTTGATGTTAAGGACATAGAAGAGATTTATCAGTACATTAACGGGGCTGGCTTGAATACCACACAGGACAGTATTCATTTTTTACCATTCTGGGAAAAGGGAGTAAAGTTTTTCACTATTGAAGGACCGAATAAAGAGAAGGTTGAATTCAGTCAGTACTTATAAAGGATATTTACAACAGGAAGCCGGTACATTGCCTGAAACAATGTATCGGCTTTTATAAGGTGGATGAAAAATGAAACAGTTAAAAAAATGGTATCTGAATCTTTCAATTCAGAGAAAATATCTATATTGTATACTTAGCATTACGCTGGTTGTACTTTTGGCAGCCAGCTTTTTACAGTTTATGTCTGCATCAGAAATTGTAACAGAGCAGACTGTGAAACAGTCAGCAGGAGTGATCAATGAGCTGTCTGTTAACCTTGATCATTATTTTGATATGGTGGAAAATTCATTTGAATATATCGCAAACAGCAGTATTGTACAGGAAGAACTGGAATCTGATAAACCATATAAATCCGATGGGTCCGAGCTTTATTCTTATTATTCAAGGGCCGGCCAGATCAGAAGACTGCTTTTGCAGGGCTATACAAGCATATATATAAATGATATTCAGCTGTATGGTTATAACGGTGCCAACCATCTTCTTTCCAATGACAGAGGGATTAACGAAGAAAGCTCCGAAATTTCCTGCGCAATGGCAGAAAATTCCAACGGACGCTGTGTTTACTATAATGCAGTGGACGAAAATCTGATCTATATGGCAAAACAGATAAAAGATGTATTGACTATGGAGCCTCTTGGAATTTTAAGAGCTTCTATCAAAATCAGTTATTTAAAGAAAATGACACTGACGGCGCAGGAATCCTTGTCGGCTCATATATTTTTGCTGGATCAGGATAACAATATTCTTCTGGAAAGTGCCGGGGAAAATATGGATCTGAAGGATCAGAAATGGGTGGATCAGATTAATGGAAATTCCGGAAATCTGTGGCTTAATCTGGATGGGAAAGCTTACAACCTTGTTTACCAGACAAGCTCAGAAACCGGACTTACAGTTGCCGGGATGATTCCAACCAGCTTTTTACAGAAAACGGCCCGGGAACTGGAAAAAACCACTGTGATGTTGATCGGAATCAGTATTCTTCTGTGCATTCTTCTGGCTAATATTATGGCGCGCGGAATTACAAGACCTATTGAAAAAACAAGTAATGCTATGAAAAAATTTGCAAAAGGAGATTTCTCAGTGCGCCTTCCGGAAGGAAGAGCAGATGAAATCGGAGCCATGAATTTGGTTTTTAACCAGACCATTGAGAAGGTTGAGAAGCTGCTGAAGCAGATTGTAGAGATGGAAATGGTAAATAAAGATATTGAATTTCAGGCATTACAGGCACAGATCAATCCCCATTTCCTTTATAACGTGCTGGATACAATTAACTGGATGGCCAGAAAAAAGGGTGAAGAAAATATCTGCCGGATGGTAACTGCAATCAGTAACCTTATGAGGGCAAGCATCAGCAATAAACGAAGCATGGTACGTGTGAAAGAAGAACTGAAATATATTGAAGACTATCTTTTTATTCAGGAAACAAGATACGGAGATAAATTTACTTCGTATATTGAGGTAGACGAGGAACTGAATGAACTGGAAATTCCTAAGATGGTAATACAGACGCTGGTTGAAAATGCAGTTGTTCACGGAGTCGAAAATGCCACCTGGGATTGTTTCCTCTATATTTCAGGAGAAATCCAGGATGACATGGCAGTATTTAAGGTAAAGGATGACGGTGTGGGAATTTCTGCAGAAAAGCTGGAAGCTCTTTTAAAAATGGAGGAAGAACCGGAGCATAAGGCGGAAAGAACACATACAAATCTGGGTATTTATGCAGTACAAAAACGTCTGGAATATGTATATCACGGAAAAGCAAAAATGACGATCACATCAGAAAAAGAAAAGGGAACTCTGGTTGTGCTGGAAATTCCTCTGAAAAAAGCGAAGGAGATTATGAAAGATGGAACTTCAGGTAATGATATTGGATGATGAGTATATTATTTTGGATGGTTTATGCTCTTTTCCCTGGTCTGATTATGGATATCAGGTGGCTGCTACTGCGAAAAATGGTCTGGAGGGACTGGAAAAGCTGGAACATATAAAGCCAGATCTGATTCTTACAGATGTCCGGATGCCTGGAATGGATGGTCTGGATTTTGCCGAGCGGGCTCACGAGATGTATCCAGATACAGTCATTGTAATCCTGACAGGCTATGACAGCTTTGCCTATGCCCAAAAAGCAATCAGTATTGGTGTGAAGGAATATCTGCTGAAGCCCATTGATTACGATGAATTAAAAAATATGGCAGCCAGGCTTGCTGAAGAAATACGTGCAAAAAAAGAAGAACAGCAGGAGGTTCGGGATTTACAGAAGTATTTTAATCAGTCTGTACCGGAGCTAAGGTCTAAATTTGCAGGAAATCTTCTCTATGGAAGGCTTCAGGGAAAAGGAGTGGTGCAGGAGCAGGCGAAATCCCTTAAGCTGACCATCGAAAAATACATTGTATGTGTTGGAAGAAAGGTAGTTGGGGAAAAACAACTTCACGAAGGCGACAAATGGATTGAAGAATTTGCCTGTATTAATATTTTTGAGGAAATTTTCAACAATTACAATATACAGGTGTTGAGTGATTATAATACGGCTACAGCTGAGTATAACTTCATACTTTTGTTTGCGAAAGAGGAAGAAAATCAGAAATGTATGGATCTTGCACTTCAGGCCTGTGGGAAAATCCAGGAAGAAGTGGAACGGTATTTGAAAGCATGCATGAATTTTGGAATCAGTGATATTTCGGAAGATGAATATCAGGCGAATGCCCAGTACCGAAAAGCCCAGAAGGCTTGCAGACAGTGCATTTATCTTGGAATGAACATTATTCTGAAATATGAAGACCTGCAATACGAGGAACAGAAGGAGTTTGTGATCACACAAGGCGAAAGAATGCACTTCATGATGACACTGTTTCAGGAAAGCTTCGAAAAGGCGGAAGAGGAATTGCGCCAGCTTTTTGCCCAGGCACCGGAGGATGGGGCAGCTGTTAAATTTGCAGCAATGGATCTGCTGTTTGGGTGTATGAAGTTTCCATACACCTGTGCAGTGGACAGTGAAATACATAATAAAAACTGGAATTTTTCTGTACTTCAGGATGGAGTAAAACGAATTTCCCAATGTGAAACTACAGAAGAAGTCCTGAATTGTATGTTTAATCTGTTTGGAACACTGATCAAGCAGAATACAGAAGGCTCAGATGAGCGGAACCGGAAGCTGGTTCAGAGCATATTATCATACATTGAGAAAAATTATGCCACGGATATTTCAATGGATGATCTTACAGAAAAGTTTCATGTGAGCCGAACCTATATCAGCCGGCTTCTGAAGAAATATGCAGGAAAAAGCTTTCTGGAATATCTGACAGATGTGCGTTTTAAGCATGTGGAGAAGCTGATAGCAGATGATCGCTATAAGCAATATGAAATAGCAGAAATGGTAGGATATAAGGATTTCGGATATTACATTAAGGTGTTTAAAAAGCGATACGGCATTACCCCTAATGAGTTCCGTAAACATATCTAAAAGCAATGGGAGATTTGTGCACAAAAGGAAACTGTGTACAAATCTCCCATTTTTACTTTTATTTCCAATTGTTTATAAAAGCACCAGAAGGTAAAATAAAATCATCAAAAGCGAGGAAACCTAAAATAAAAGGAGGAAAATGAAATGAAAAATATGAGAAAAATGGTATCTCTGGTGCTGACAGCAGCTATGACAGCTGGTCTTATGACAGGAATGGGAGCGTTAACCGCTTCAGCAGACAGCGAGAGAACCAAGATTACTGCACTGTTAAAAGGAACGGAATCAACAGAGCAGTTTCAGACCTTTGACTATCTTCTGAAAAACTTCTGTGACGAGAAAGGCCTGGATTATGAAATTGAACTTGTAAACGATATGCAGGACTATTTCACAAAGCTGCAGATGTACATCAACAGTGATACACTTCCAGACATCTTTGGATGCCCGAATGGAACACTTTCCGCAGCCTGCAAGGACATTGATGCACTGGTTGATGTAGGTGCAGAGCTGGAAAGAAACGGATATGCAGATAAACTGAATGGAGCAATCCGCGATTTCCTTACTGATGCAGATGACGGAAATCTGTACCTGTTTCCACAGGGTCTGTACTGTGAATACTTCATGTACAGAAAAGACATTTTTGAAGATGCAGGAATTACAGATGCACCAACAACCTGGGAAGAGTTTGAAGAGGATTGCCAGAAAATTGCAGATTTAGGTGAGATTCCGGTAATCGTAGGTGGTTCCGATGCATGGCAGCTTATGAGATACCTTTCCTTCTCTCCATGGAGAGTAACAGGTCCTGAATTTATCCAGGGATATCAGGCAGGAACAGATTCCTTTAGTGAAAATGAGTCTGCAAAATATGCAGTAAATCTTCTTTCTGATCTTGGAACAAAAGGATATTTTGAGCCTGGATTTGCAAGTGTAGACTTTACATCCGCATGCAACCTGTTCTTCGGTGGTACAGGAGCAATCTTCTATACCGGCTCCGGACAGATCAGCCTGGCAGAAGAGATGTATGATAACGGAGAACTCGGATTCTTCCCGGTACCGGATACAGAAGGCATGGATAATATGGCTACAAATGTACCGATCCATGCAGGATTTGCAGAAGGCTTTAATAAAGCTACATATGATGATACAATGCAGGAATTCTTTGATTATATGTGCGAGAACTTCTCCGATGCTTGCTACAATCAGGCACATGTATTCTCTCCATTTAACGAGGATTCTCTTCCAGAAGGACTTCCGCAGCTGTACTATGACACTCAGCCAATGTTCGAGGACGCAGAAACAGCATGGACTTCCTGGGATGACAAGCTTGATTCTGATGTAATGACAAAAATTGTTGATGAACAGCAGAAGCTGGCACAGGGAATCACCACACCAGACGAATTTATTGAAACCTGTGATTCTTTTATTAAATAAAGAATTTTAAGTGTGCAGGAATGAGACTGGCGGAAAATTTGCCAGTCTCTTTTAAAGAAAGGAGAGAGTCTTATGCAGAAAGCATTTGGAAAGAAATCAGTAATTTTTATGTTTCTTTTTCCTGCATTCCTTATCTATACTGCATTTGTTATTGTGTCCATTGTATGGGCAGGTTATTACAGCTTTTTTGACTGGAGCGGTGTAGGCGAGAAAATATTTGTAGGATTCAAGAATTATGTGGAGCTTTTAACACAAGATACCGTGTTCCGCTCTACAGTATGGCATACAATTGTTTATACGATTATCAATGTGGCAATTCAGGTATTTGGAGGCTTACTGTTTGCAGTCCTTCTTTCCCGAATCAAAAGAGGCAGAGTTGCTTTACAGACTTTGTATTATATTCCGGTAGTAATTTCATCAGTTGCAATCTGCCAGATTTTTACAAAACTGTTCTCTGTAACACCAATTGGAATCGTGAATCAGATTTTATCCTTCATAAACCCTTCATTCAAGTTCATGGAGTGGATATCAAATCCGCAGATTTCACTGTACGTAACAGCGTTTGTAGAGGCTTATAAATATCTGGGACTGTATATGGTTATTTTCTATGCAGCACTGATCGGTGTACCGGATGAACTTGGTGAAGCAGCATTGATTGACGGAGCAGCAGTATGGCAGGAATATCTGTATGTGAAAATTCCATACATCAAACCGGTTATCATTGCCAACTGTCTTCTGGTATTAAATGGATCATTGAGATCCTTTGAGTTCTCATACCTGCTGACACATGGCGGACCTGGAAATGCATCAGAGCTTATGACAACCTATATGTACAAACAGGCCTTCAGCAGTATGAAATATGGATACGGAAGTGCCGTAGCCATTATGATCGTAATTATTTGTATGGTAGTAGGATTATTATTCCGTAAATTCTCAGGAGAGGGGGAAGACGAATGAAAAAGAAAAAAGTTTCCATTCCCAGCATTATTAAATGGGTCATTGCGTTATTCCTGGTTATTATGCAGGTGTATCCCTTCTTCTATGTATTTACCTCCAGCTTTAAGTCATTAGATGACTTCAGAAAGCTTCCGGCATATGCGCTTCCATCTAAGTGGATATTAACAAACTTTATTAACGTTTTTACAAAGAGCCATATGCTGACTTATTTTAAGAACAGTATTATTGTTTTAATCGGTGTATTAGTTCCATTACTTTTATTTGCACTGATGGCTGGATTTGCACTTAGCAAAATCAAGTTCAGAGGAAGAAAAATAATCCTGAACTATTTCCTGCTTGGATTAATGCTTCCTATGCAGGTTGCCTTAATTCCACTGTTTAGTATTTTTAACAAAATGGGATTGATCAATACATATCCGGCGATCATTTTACCGCAGATTGCATTTTCATTATCCTATTCCATCCAGCTGTTTTATTCCTTCAATAAATTCTTCCCGGAGGAAATGCTGGAAGCCGCTATTATTGACGGATGCTCTCCGATAGGCTGCTTTTTCAAAATGGTAGTGCCGATGTCTTTGAACTCCATCATTACAGTAGCTACCATGCAGGCTGTCTTCTGCTGGAATGAATATATTAATGCTTATACATTTACAAGATCCACAGATATGAAAACAATTACACTGGGTCTGAATGACTTTGTGGGAAGCATGGGACTGACTGACTGGGGCGCAACCTTTGCTGCGATTACAGTTACAGTACTCCCGGTATTTATTTTCTATTTCTTCAGCAGCAAGAAGATGCTTGCAGGTATGACAGCAGGCGCTGTGAAGGGATGAGTAAACCGTGACATTAATGTAGGATTTTTTAATTATTACTGTGAGTTGGTTATAAATCAGAAAAAACGGCGTGGTATGAACGCCTGTAAAGAAAAGGAGAATATATTATGCAGAAATTATACTATCAGTTTCCAGAAACATGGTTTGGTGATTGCATGCCATTCGGACATGGAGATAAATTTTATTTATATCATCAGAGAGATACCAGAAAACCAGGACCGTTTGGCGAGCCATTTGGCTGGGATTTAGCAACAACCTCCGATTTTGTTCATTATGAAGACTGTGGCGTGGCAATTCCAAGAGGAACTGACGAAGAGCAGGATCAGTTTATTTTCGCAGGAAGTGTTTTTGAAGCAGAGGGACAGTATCATATTTTCTACACCGGCTACAACCGTGATTATCCGGCACTTGGAAAACCATCTCAGGTACTGATGCATGCATATAGTGATGATCTGGTTACCTGGCACAAAACTCAGGATGCTCTTACCTTTACTCCACAGGAAGGCTATGATCCGGATGACTGGAGAGATCCGTGGGTAATCCGTGATGAGGAAAATGACCAGTATTTACTGATTCTTGGAGCAAGACTGCAGGGACCAAAAACAAGACAGACAGGAAGAACCGTTAAATTTACTTCCAAGGATCTGAAAAACTGGAAGTTTGAAGGTGATTTCTGGGCACCGGACCTTTATACCATGCATGAAATGCCAGACCTGTTTAAAATTGGTGACTGGTGGTATCACATTGTAACAGAATACAGTGACAGAAGCAAAATGGTTTACCGCATGAGCAAGAGCTTGAACGGTCCATGGATCGCACCAAAGGATGATGCATTCGACGGCAGAGCTTATTATGCAGGACGTACCTTTGAGCTGAACGGACAGAGAATCCTGTTTGGCTGGGTTGCAACAAAAGACAAAGACGATGACGATGAAAACTTTATCTGGGCAGGAACCTTTATGGCACATGAGGTATACCAGAAAGAGGATGGCACTCTTGGTGTAAGAATTCCGGAAACTGTATGGAATGCTTTTGACAAAGAGGAAAAGAAGGATGATTTCGTTATCGACACACCAACTAAGAGTTCAGAAGTAGTTGTTGGAAGAAATACCGGTGACATTTTCAAATTTGAAGCAGATGTGGAGTTCTCTGAGGGCACAAGAACATTTGGCGTGAGATTTTATGAGGATGAGGACAAAGCAGAATCTTATCAGTTTGTATTTAATGTTACAGAGAACCGTTATGTATTTGAGAAGAAACCGAACTGGCCATGGCCTGCAAATCAGAACATCGGACTGGAAAGACCAATTGATCTGATCCCGGGAAAGAAATACAACATCCGTATGATCGTGGATGATACAATTGCTACCATTTATGTGGATGGTGTGGCTTTGAATGCACGTGCATACAAGAGACCGGGAGAAAGCTTATCCCTGTTTGCTTCTGAGGGAAGCCTGAGGGTTACAAATTGTAAGGTGACTACTGGGTTGAAGTAATTTAGTGCAGCTGAAAAGAGGGAGATGCGAAAAAACTCAATCGAGTTTTTTCACATCCCCTTTTTAATATCTGTTTTATTCCTTTGTTTTTCCCTCCATAGTCTGCTGTTCATGATTATAAATCCAGCTGGGCGTCATACTTTCGCTTCCATCTCCGTATACAGAAACAGCAATGTACTTTCCGTCTTTCACATAATATCCAATTTCCAGTTTCAGATTCGCTGCCAGTGGTCCGCCTTGTTTCCGGCTTTCTCCTATCTGAATATCGGCATTGCTGATATCAAAGGTAGTCTGTGTAAAATTGCCTTCCGAACCATATTCCATCGTTACGCTGTCCTCATCAGATTCTGTAAGGACTCCGTTTATATATATGATTTCCGATTCTGGTTCGTCGGCAGCACTGCTCTCAGAAGAGGAGGTCTCTTTATTATTCGGGGACTGTCCACATCCCGGAAGACCTGCCAGCAATATCCCAAGCATTATGAATCATGCTGTCATTCTTTTGTATCTCATTTTTCTCTTTCCCCTGTTGTAAATGATGATTTTCCTTTGATTCTGCCCTCCCTGTTAATAATCCTCAGAAGTTTCCTCTTCCTCGTCTATATAATCTGCATCCCCGGATTCTTCATACTCCTGCGTATCCTCTTCTGCCTGGGTATTTCTCTGTTCCATATTATACAGCTGACTGGGTGAAAAATATTCTGTCCCATCGCTGTATACATAAGTAGCAATGTTCACTCCATCTTTCACATAATAATTTACATCTACATTAAGGCTTGTTCTAAGACCACTGACTCCGATCACTTCATCTACCTGAATATCCAGCTCTGCACTGCTGATGTCAAAAGTCATTTCATAGAAATCTCCATCAGAGCCTGTCTCTATTGTCATGGTAGAGTCATCGTTATATCTTACATTTCCGCTGACGGACTTCATTTCATAATTATAAACCCAGCTTGGGGTCATACTTTCACTTCCGTCTCCATATACAGAAACAGCAATGTAATCTCCATTCTCCACATAATATCCAATTTTAAGATTCAGATTTGCCGCTAAAGGTCCCCCCTGTTTCTTGTTTTCGCCTATCTGAATATCCGCATTACTGATATCAAAAGTTGTCTGATTAAAATCCCCGTCAGATCCATACTCGATTGTTACACTGTCCTCATCGGAATCTGTTAAAACTCCGTTTATATATGTAATTTCTTTTTCCGCTTCTGAAGATGTGTTTCCTATATTGCCGGACTGAGACCCTGAGCCTGTCTGCGCAGCTGCTTTCGTAGGTTTTGGTGCTGCTGTGGCCGCCGCCTTGGTCGGTTCCGAAGCAGATGTTCCTCCATTCCCCTCTGTCAGTCCGCATCCGGAAAAACACGTTGCTGCTATTCCCAATGCCATAAATACTGCTGTCAATTTCTTGTAGTTCATTTTCTCTTCCTCCTGACATAATATTTTTCTTTCATTATACGCCTTTAACTTATCCATTTTGCAGAAACTGTCAAAATTACGTCTCTTATTGGAATAATTTCCTTTTTTTCTTTTTTATTTATTTTTATTTTATACCTGCAAATTCATATTTTGTAAAACTTACCTTCCTGATATTCTGCTTTTATAAGCTTGTCCGATATGATAAAATATTGATAAGATAAAGAAAAAGGAACTACACATTATGACGCCAAAACAAAAAATCAAACAAATTATCTTATTGGTTTTCGGTCTGTCTGTTGCTCACCTGGGTGTGACTTTTTTTATTCAGGCAAATCTGGGAACTGACCCCTTTAATGTCCTTGTGCAGGGAATCTTCCGCAGTGTCCCATGGCCGGCAGCTCTTAACTGGACCCACGGACGAACTCACATGATGATCTGTTTTCTGATCATTATGGTGCTGCTTTTCATTGACCGAAGCTACATACGAATTGGAACGATCATCTGTATGTTTCTTGGCGGACCTATTATTGATCTTTTTACCGTCCTGCTTGGAGACTGTATCAACAGTTCTCTGCCCATAGCAGTGCGCATCATCGTCCTTGTAGCAGGATGTATCATCCTTGCTCTTGGCATGACCATAGTGATCAAATCGGAAGCGGGAACAGGTCCCAATGATCTGGTTGCCATTGTCATCAGCGACAAAAGTCACAAACCTTTCGGCATCGTGCGCATCCTGACAGACTGCTTCTTTGTGATCGCAGGTTTTCTGCTTGGAGGAACCTTTGGACTGGGAACTATTATCTGTGCCTTTATCGTAGGTCCTGTCGCACAGATCTTTATGCCATATTCCCAACGCTTCTGCAAAAAAATAATCGGAAATTAAACTCATACCCGGCTGCCATGTTGTCACGGCTGCCGGGTACGGGTTTTTAAATAATAACTTCTTTAATTATTGATTCCTGCTTACTACAAAGATAAAAAGCTGGTACAACTGAAATCAGTCAAAACTCCAGTGTACCAACTTTTAATTAGTTATGATCATCTATAAATTATTGTTTTACAAACGACTATATAAAGAATTTATTTTAGCGCGTGTTGCCGGTCCGATGATACCATCCACTGACAGTCCATAAGTTCTTTGGAATCTACAAACCGCATCATAGGTTCCTTGTCCAAAAACACCATCTGCACCGGCCGATCCACAGCTATAACCTAAAGCAATAAGCTTCCTCTGCATATCTCTGACGTCAGTTCCGCTGGATCCCATAGATAAATTACCTCCGGTACTTCCACCATCGCTAGAACCATAAGCAGGTCTGCAAAATGACATTTTTCTTCCACCAATAGATCTCTTCGACGTTCTAACTGCATCTCCAGAATTGCCATCTATAGTAATAATTTCACTGCTGGTTACTGTTTTTACAATTCCTACATGCCCATACGTTCCTCCATTATTTGTACTAACTATAGCAAGATCTCCAACTTTCGGAGTATTATAAACGCGTCCTAATGAATTATAATATCGCCATACTTCATAAACTGAAGCTGTTTTTGCACCGCCACAAAAAAGAGCAGAAGCTCCGGCATGTTTAAAAACCCACCATACAAATACTGCACACCATGGATAATTTTCACCATTTACAGCTCGTCCATAATATTCCGTATTATATTTGACATTGTTCACCCCCGTTTCTTTTACTCCAATCTCTTTACTTGCCATGTTAATAATCGTACTTGCTGTTGCCATATCTTTTTCTCCACTTTATTTTTTTAATAACCGGTTATCTGCCTTATATAAAGATAAAATGAAGAAAAACAGAAACTAAAATTAAAGAAAAATTTCAACTACATCCTCATGTTCTTATAATGATACAATATTGAAAACAAAGGAAAGCGAGGGAGCGATATGAAAGAAAAATTTTTTAAAGGCGCATGTATTGCATATATTCTGTTGGGAAGTGTATTTTTTCCAAAAAGCGCCTGGGCGGAAGAACCTCTGGGAACCATGGTCTACCATGATATCAAGGATTTCGGAGAATATTACGATTCGGAATCAGCTATTACCTATGCATTTATAAAAGGAACACTTTCTTCCTGTTCAGACAGTACTAATATTTGTACCGTAACCTCTGACAACGGTAAAGAGGTCGACATATCAGTCGAAAATCCGGAAGACATTCAGAAATACTGCGGTTCAGAGGTTCATGTCTGGTATTCCAAAAATAAACAGAATATCAATAAGCTTATTTCCTGCTCCCCGGAAACTTTCTGGAAAAAGCTCATTGATATTGAAGACAAACAATATTTAATCGAAACGGGAAAGCTTTCTGCTGACAGCTTAACCGAAGAGGAAAAAGCCTTTAAAGAAAACACAATCCAGATAAACGGCACTCTGACTAAATATGTTTCTTTCGCAATGGTCGACAATTTTGGTATCTGTTCTCTTATATTTGTCGAAACAGCAGACGGTGTCACTGAAATATTTCCTATAGATAATCCCTGCAGTCAGTGTGATTCCGTTGAGCGCTACAGGACTTTTGAAGATTATATAAAATTATATGAAGGAATGCAAATAAATGCTGACGTATTCAAAGGACTGAATGTCGCCTATCATTTCGGGGAAGCATAAACTAACAAGAACATATCCTCCAGCAAAACTCATACCCGGCTGCCATGTTGTCACGGCTGCCGGGTACGGGTTTTTATTTTACTTACTGCGGGACTCCCACAGAAGCAATCTTACGATTTAAATTTTTGGAATTCCATCAAATCCAGCCTGGAGTTCTGCATCTGTGGGAATATAATCACTCATTTCTCCATCATTATATCTTCCATAAGCAAACATATCAAAATATCCTGTTCCGGTAAGTCCAAACACAATAGTCTTTTCTTCTCCAGTCTCTTTACATTTCATTGCTTCATCCAGAGCTGCCCGGATCGCATGAGCGCTTTCAGGCGCCGGAAGAATTCCTTCCACGCGGGAAACATCTGAGCCGCCTCAAAAACAGAAGTCTGTTCAAACATCACAATATTTTTCTGCCGATATCACGGCATTTGCACCGTCAGCAACCGCTGTTACAACCTGACGAAGCTGTTTGGTCCTGATATCTCCTGCTGCAAAAATGCCCGGTGTACTTGTTACACAGTCTTCTCCTGCAATGATATATCCTCCCTCGTCCAGAGCCGCCAGATTTTTAAATTTCTCTGTATTCGGGAGAATATGAAAGCAAAAAGAATCAACAAAATAATTGCAATATTTTTCATGTTTTTGTGTTTAATGCTATCAACAACATCTGTATCCGCTGCACCAAAAATCAATAAAAAGACAGCAACAGTATATGTTAACAAAACCATAACCTTAAGAATCAATGGAGCGAAACGTAAAGTAAAATGGAGGTCTTCGAACGCTAAGATTGCTTCTGTCAATAAAAATGGAGTAGTTAGAGGCAAAAGGGCAGGAAAAGCAAAAATTACTGGATATCTTAATGGAAAAAGATATGTGTGTAGAGTTACTGTGAAAAAGAAAAAAAATAATCCAAAATTAAACTATTCAAATATTGCAAGCTCCACTGGAAGGGTAATTCAATTAAAACTATTGCACTGCAAATCAAAGGTATCTTGGAGCAGCAGTAATGCAAAAGTAGCTTCTGTTTCACGAACAGGTAAAGCGAGATTTAAAAATAGTGGTGTAGCTTATATCTATGCAAAAACAGGTAAAAAACGTTACAAGTGCATTATAACAGTTTTTGATAGGCCATTAGGTTTATATTATTCATCTATGCCAACTCCGACTCCAACACCAAAATTAAAATACGATATCAAAAAGGCTGCACCCAAAGCAGAGCAAAAAATACTTGATATATTTAATGCCACAGGATTTAAGTTGAAGTATAGAAATATTGGCAATTGGACTTATGGTTTGACAAGCACATATGACTATGATAAATCAATCACTCTTAGTACAGAACTTTTTGATACATCTAAAAGAATATGGAAAGGCAGTGAGCAGATAACTCTTGAAAATGTCACATATCATGAACTTGGACATTTTGTTGCCTGGATTACTGACCGTTCTGATTTGACAAACAAAATGCAGCAACTCAAAAAAGAAGAGGATAAAAGACATACAGAGAATGCTGCAGAATACTTTGCTGACTCTTATATGCGATGGGTATTAAACAGGAACCAACTAAAAAAAGAACAGCCAAGAACTTATCAATATATTAAAGAACAAATTGACTATATTAGCAAAACACCGATAAGTCATTGGATTGGTAAATATTGAAGTTTTTGTCATTTTTTTGCATTTAAAAGGGGCTGTGAAATAAGTCCCTAAAAGAAATAGGACCATTCGTTTATGCGAAAGGTCCTATTTTTGTGGTAAAATTAACTTGCGATGAAAACTTTACACAATAATTATTGTAATTCAAAACAAGGATATTTACCACTGTTTCTTTCAGATTGTTTGGATCTGCTGGATCCTGTTTTAACATTTGACAGATTGATGGGAGGAATCGATTTAAACAAGTATCTGACGGATATTCCGGAGTACACAACCGGACGACTCAGATATAATCCAGTCAACATGTTAAAAACAGTACTTTTCGGATTTATGACTAGCGGCTACTGCTCTCTGAGAGAACTGGAAGACAACTGCAAAGTTAATATCAGGTTCATGTATCTCATGGATCATCAGACTCCGTCATACAGAACCTTTGGATATTTCATCAATGAAATACTTCAAGATAAGATTGAAAACATTTTTAACGACATCAATCATGCTATCTTTAACGATGAGCATGTAGATCTGCAACATCTCTACATCGACGGCTCCAAGTTTGAAGCAAATGCAAACAAGTATACCTGGGGATGGAAGAAGGCTACCGAAAAGTTCCGTTACAAGCTTTACGAAAAAATCACTGCGGAGATTGAGGAGATTAATGCAGAAATCGCATGGAGCGGGGTGCAGATCACAACAAATCAGGAGTATGTACCGGATTATCTGAATGAAATCGTTGAGCAGCTAGTACTTTTATGGGAACTGGATACAAGTACATTTGTTTACGGAAGTGGAAAGCGAAAATCCAAAGAACAGCGTCATTATGAACACTTGACTACTTTCTGTCAGAAACTTCAAGAATACATACAAAAAATTGAAATCTGTGGTCCTAATCGAAACAGTTACTCTAAAACAGATAACTCAGCTACCTTTATGCGTATCAAAACGGATTACATGGGCAATGATCAGCTTCTGCCAGCATATAATGTACAGATTGGTGTAACAGATGAATATATTGCAGTTGTTGACGTGAACCATTATCGTTCGGATATGGATTGTTTCGTTCCTTTGATGGAGCACTTCAAACAAACTTATGGATTCTATCCCAAATATCCTGTGGCAGATGCTGGATATGGCTCATACAACAATTATATTTTCTGTGAACAGAACGGAATTGAAAAGTATATGAAATTTCCAATGTTTAAAAAGGAAACTAAGGATCAGAAATATCATGAAGATCCATTTCGTGCAGTTAACTTCAGAATTGATGAGCAAGGTGTCATGAGATGTCCTAACGATAAAGCATTCCATTTTTTATACAGAAAAAATGTGAGGGGAAATCAATACGGACGTAAGGAAGAATTGTATGAATGCGAAGACTGTAGTGGATGTCCATATGCAGAGAAATGTAAGAAGACAGATAAGAATCGAACCGTTCGGATCAATCAGGAATTAACTTCCATGCATCAGGAAGTAATCGAAAACCTGGAAAGTATCCACGGTGCGTTATTACGAATGAACCGTTCGATACAAGCAGAAGGCACTTTCGGAATTATGAAAAACGACCGTTGGTACAAGAGAATTGTCCGAAGAGGTATTCATTCAGTCAAACTGGAAGTTTTACTTGTGGCGATAGGCCACAATCTATATAAATATCAGAAAAAAAGATGAGAAACAGAACTGCCGCATAGATTCAAAAAAAGAATTTCTATGGGGTAGGGGAAGTGCGCTTTCTTTGCGCATGATTTCAGTCATTTATACACAACAGGTACAAAAAGGGAGATGCGAAAAAACTCAATCGAGTTTTTTCACATCCCCCTCTGATAAATTCTGGTATAGCAGTCTTTTGCTTTTTTTAATAAGCTCTCTTTATGATTTCATTCATATGCTGTGTAGCTTCAAAGCGAATTCGCTCTTCATCTAATGTAAGTACCTCACGATTTTTCATGACAAGCTTTCCATTGATGATGGAATCGATTACATCATGTCCATTTGCAGCATCTACAATAGTATTTACAAGATTCTGAGTTGGTGTAATATGCGGCTGATCAATATTTAAAAGAATCAGATCAGCTTTCTTTCCTTCTTTTACAGATCCCAGAATATCGCCATGTCCGATAGCATTTGCTCCTCCCTGAGAAGCCATTTTCAAAAGAGTTGGGCAGGTCATAACTACCGGATTAAAAGAAGGAAGTCCCCAATAAGCCAGCATAGCATAACGCAGAACCTTCATCTCATCGAAAATATCCAGGTTAGAAGGAGCTGCTCCATCACAGCCCAAACCTACACTTGCACCAGCTTCCAGGATCTGAGGAGCCTTCGGGAAGCCATGATTTGCCAGGTTGGCTCTTGGACAATGGATCATTTTTACTCCTCGTTCTGCCATCAATGCAATATCATGGTCTGACAGCATAACATTATGTGCAGTCAGAAGATTTGGACCCAAAATTCCCATTTCATCTAAAAATTCAGCAGGACGTTTTTGATAATTTTGCAGGCAAAAGCTCACTTCATCTTTATGCTCACATAAATGCGCATGAATGCCTGTATGAAGCTCTTTGGCACATTCACCTACCATGGTGATGAGATCTCTGGAGCAGGTCATTACCTGACGAATAGCAAACCAGATATCCACACGGCCATCGCCGGCTCCCTGATAGTTCTTATACAGCTCTTTTGTATGGTCTATAGCTTCAGAAGCAGTTTCCTTCATTGCGCCTGTAATAGCATTGCCCATATCCATTGTGGATTTCGCTATTGCGGCTCTCATACCGGATTCTATAACTGCATCAGCCACACGCTCCATATGTACACCGCCGGAATCAGCAAAAGCAGTAGTTCCGTTTTTGATCATTTCCAGACAGGCTAACTGTCCGCTGACGTAAGAATCTTCCGGGAGAAGATTGCTTTCAAAGGGAACCAGGAAACGAGTCCAAACCATAGGATATTCATCAGCAACACGACCTCTTAACAGCTGCTGACAGGTATGGGTATGACCGTCTATTAAACCTGGCATAACAAGCTTACCTTTTCCATCAAGTGTTTCTGTGGCAACACTATCAGCGAATTCATCTGCTGAACCGATTTTCTTGATCCAGGTGTCTTTAATTCCTACTGAACAGGTGGATGAAACGCTCATATCAGGATTCAAAACCTGACAATCTTTGATTAAAATATCATAGTTTTCCATAAGCTACCTCATTTCATCTCATATGATTGTTAAATGGCTCCTGTCATTTTCAAAACAACGTCTGCAACAAGAGCGGAGAATATAAAGGTTCCGGTAATTACGAATAAGGTTATCAATACCAGCTTCCATCCCATTTTTGCAAAATCCTTTAAATCTTTTCCCAGAGAAATACCGGCAAATGCACCAAGTGCTGTAGCCGGAGCTAAAAATGCAACAGAAGACGTAGTTCCCACTACGATATCTTTTACCGGTGAAACAGGACATGCAAGAAGCAGTCCGAGAAGGGATACATACATCATAGAAGGAAGCTTAACAAATCGGCTCATAAATTTACTTATAGTAAGACCGATAAGAGAAATAGCACTCAGTAAAAGAACTCCAATAATGGAATCTTTTACAGGCATTTTGTAACCAATTACATTTGTAAGTATTATAATCACAGACACCATGAGAAGCAGTCCAAGCTGCTGTACGAAGTATTTTCTGACCATTTATTTAACCTCCTGATTATTTTTGCGTCCAATCTTAGGCTCTAAAATTGCGTATAATTTTTTGGCAAGAGGAAGGCCTACGAAAGTACCCATGTAAATTCCGGTAATACCGGTCAGCATATCACTGGCACCACCCATAATCATAATATTTTCTGCCTGCTGTGGGTATATTTCACCTAATGTTCCGGCAGCAGCAGTCATCATGGATCCACTTCCTACTCCACTGGCCATACCAAGAGCAATAGGATCGAAAATATTCCAGGAAGCTACAACGCTTGCAAGAATGCTGATAAATACTGTTCCGATTACAGAACCTACGATATAAACTGCAAAGGTTCCTTTTGTTTCCGGAGCGTCCGGTCCAAAAATATCTGTAGTTAATCCAAGGTTTGAATCACGGTTAATTGAGTAACATGCACCAATAGATTCCTTCTTTAAACCAAGCAATAATGCGAGAGGCATAGATAAAAGAATCGTTCCAAGGTTTCCGAATTCCTGAAGAAGTAATGCAGGACCCACTGAAACCAGTTTTGCAAGATTTGCACCGGAAGAAATGCCCATTTTTGCCATAAAAGGTGCCAAAACCACAAGAACAAGACTTCCGCCTATTTTACATTCCTCAGTTTTGAATACTTTAAAAATATCCGGCCCTAAAAGCCCTCCGAATATGACGGCAAACACCATCGGAAACAGAGTAAGTGTACCAACGCCAATGTTAAGCTTAACAGTTCCGATCAGATCACAGACTGCGGAAATGACCAGAGCGGCAAGGTAAATTTTCCAGTACTTTTTGATGACAATCTTTAGTTTTTCCATATAAGAAACTCCTTCCTTTTTTTCTGCGCAGGTGCGTAGCAATTTACGTTGTAAGTATAACATGAGAGCTGGTTTCTGCGAACATACCAAAAAGCGATGGGAAGCCATCGCTTTTTTCGCTATATCAAGAAAGGTGTTTTCTCACTGCATTATTTTTTTATAAGAAAATCGTCGGATCTTTATCTACATAGAAACAGCTTCATTCTGCATTAAAAGCTCCACAAAACGGCTGGCGGTATCAGAAAGTGTATGCTTTTGACGTAAAATCCATCCTATTTCAAGGCGAACTCCGTTTTTGACAGGCAGAGAAATAATGTCACTGTAATTATCATCAAAAGATCTGTAACCACTTCCAATAGCAAATCCATGGCAATAACGCATAGCAGAATAGGACGCTGCCCGGTCAGAAACATGGATTATTTTTTTTACCTGATAATTTGGAATGATAAGATCAGTATAAGCAGGGTTCGTGTCAGGTGAACGATCATAGGAAATAAAAGGATATTGTATCATTTCTTCAATATTAATTTCCTGGCTATTGGCAAGTGGATGGTTTTGGCATATGTAAGCATGAGCTGTCTGATAAACAATGTGATTAAAAATAATACCACGATTTCTTAATTCCTGAATCATCTGTCCTTTGCTATGCTCTGTGAAAAAAATAATTCCCAAATCGTCCAGTCCCCGTTCTACGCGATCCAGTACTTCTGAGGTACGGCATTCATAAAAACCACAGTGATAGGAACCATAGCGTTCATTTAATTTATTGATGACAGAAATAAAAGAGGCCATGCCGCAAATGTGATGCTGGGCAGAAACGGACAGACCTAAAGGCCGTTTTTTGGAACCGTTATATTTCTCATCCAGGTAGTCAAGACGGCTTAGAATTCCCTTAAACTCAATTAAAAGCTCTTCGCCGCTTCTGGTAAGACGTACGCCTGTGCTTTCTCTTATAAATGCAGTAATGTCATATGTGTTTTCTATTTCCTTAATAGCGCTGGAAATGCTTGATTGAGCTGTAAACAAACGCTTGGCTGCTTCACTGATAGAGCCGGACTCAGCTACGCTGATAAAATATCTTATTTGCTGCAGTGTCATATAAGGTCTCCTTTTTTAATCATCTGAATTCTCTTACGGTTGTAAACCAGATGCAGATACATGGCATCCTGTGTCCGGAGGGGCTCATGAGCTGCAATGGCATCTGCAACACAGGAACCAGTCTTGGAACTACAATATTTTTGCATTCAGACGTTCCGACAGAATGGTTTCATTAGGCAGCTTATTTCCTATGATAATGTGTTTCAGGTTCAATGTCAAAATGCTAAAATGTACAAAAACAGATATAGAAATTTAGACAAAATTCCAATATTGCATTTTGACCAATAGAATATCCGATAAATACATCAGATGAATCAAGGGGCGGGATCAATGCAAAAAATCTTGAAGAGTATCTTTCCTGGATAATCATTTATTTCAATGTCTGGCATACCTTATAAAGTATTTCTGAACAGATTTTTTTGATCTTATTCAGAATGAATTATAGTATCAGTTTTACCTGAAACAGGAGGTTCCAGATGAAATTCATGTTATATCTGTCCGATCTTATGATACCCTTTCTTTTATTTGGAATCATTGGCTTTGGTCTTTTGTCCGGAAGGGATGTTTACCAGGACTTCCTTGATGGCGCCCGGGAGGGCTTGAAAACAATTGCATCAATCTGCCCAACCTTAATCGGACTTATGACTGCAGTTGGAGTTCTTCGCGCCTCTGGCCTTTTGAAATATATGGGAGATCTTCTTGGGAAAATCCTCAGTCCTCTTGGAATTCCCGGAGATATTGTCCCTCTGGCACTGGTCCGTCTTTTCTCATCCAGTGCAGCAGCAAGCCTGCTTCTGGACATTTTTAAGGAACATGGAACAGAGTCCACCATCGGTTTTATGGCAGCCATTATCCTAAGCGCAACGGAAAGTGTATTTTATTGTATGAGCGTTTATTTCGGTATGACAAAGGTGAAGAAAACCCGTTTCACTCTTCCGGGAGCACTTCTTGCTACGGTTGTGGGAATAATGGCTGCTATTTGGATCGTAAATTAAAAAGGTTTTTGGTACATTTATCAGTCAATTTTCAGAATCAGCTCCAAAACACGTCTTGCGCAGTGCTTTAGCTCAGCACGTCCAAGCTGTCCCATTTCCATAGCTTTTTTTACACGTTCCGGAAATCCGGTTCCCATTTTTACATCGTTTCCGGCTTTGATTTCCTTATAGTGCTCTCCCCTGGTCCACCAGTCTGTGGTAACCATACCTTCAAAGCCCCATTCGCCTCTTAGGATGTCTTCCAGAAGCTCATGGTTCTCGGAGGCGCGATGTCCGTTTATGGCATTATAAGAGGACATAATGGTCCATGGCTGTGATTCTTTTACTATGATTTCGAAGCCTTTCAGGTAGATTTCGCGGAGAGCTCTTTCGGAAACACGGGAATCGCAGTGCTTTCTGTTTGTTTCTTTGTTGTTCGCTGCAAAATGCTTTACAGAAGCACCGATATGCTGGGACTGGATACCCTTTACCATTGCTGCGCCCATTTTTCCGGCAATAAGCGGATCCTCGGAATAGTACTCGAAATTTCTTCCGCACAGAGGATTTCTGTGAATATTTACTGCAGGAGTCAGCCATACGGCGATATTGTTTTCTTTCACTTCTTTTGCACCAGCCTGTCCGACCTGCTGTACAAGTGCAGGATTCCAGGTGCATGCAAGAAGGGTCGCGCAAGGCCATGCAGTTGTGTTGATGACGCAGTCGCCGCTGATACGAAGTCCGGCAGGTCCGTCAGCAGTCATAATAGACGGAACTCCGTAATCCGGAAGATTGCCGAAGCCGAAGGTATTTGCAACGCCCATATTGGGCTGGCCGCCAAGAAGATGAATCAGGTCATCATCACTTAACTGTTCCATAAAATCATCCAGGGAAAGCTTGCCTTCTGCCACATCAATAAACTGTTTTTTGCCATAGTTATCAAAAAGAGCACCATGTGCACAGCCACGTATGCCGGGGGTAATTCCCTCTTCGGTTCCGGGAATCATTTTTTCAAATACACACTGGTTCATGTCATTGCATTGGGTTTGCGGAAGTGCCTCAAAGGTTCCATCAGAAAGCATGCGCTCTTTCAGACTGCTTGGAACCATATGGGCAGTAAGCTGTCTGGTGATAATATTGTGGGAAAGCTCCATGGTCTGGATGCCCTCTTCTGTGTTTCTCACCGATGTTCCAATAAAGAATTTGTAGGTACCCTTTTCCAGAATGTATGCAGATTTCTGGATTTTTCCAAGATCATCATAGGAAGCCATGTCTGCTTTGGCAAATGAAAGGCGGATCAGCTGCGTTTCACCTGGCTGAAGAAGACGGGTTTTGGCAAAGGTGGCCAACTGGCGGGATGGTTTTTTCAGAAGTCCTTGAGGTGCCTCAAAATAAAGCTGTACAACCTCTTTGCCAGCCATATCACCTGTGTTGGTTACCTGAATCTCTGCAAAAATATGGTCTTTTGTTTCCCACATTGCGGTGGTGTCCAGTGCAAAGGTGGTATAGGAAAGTCCGTAGCCAAATGGATAAACGACTTTCTCCTGTACGCCTGGAATGGTTTCAAAATAGCGGTAGCCTACGTAGATGTCTTCTGTATAGTTTACATAATCAAAGGATTCGTGGAAGTTTGCGGTGGATGGATAATCGTCAGCAGATGCTGCGAAGGTATCAACCAGCTTGCCGGATGGACTGTCTTTTCCTGTAAGAAGCTCTGCCATGGCAAGTCCGCCTTCCATGCCGCCCTGCCATCCAAGAAGAGCAGCACCAATCTGGTCATCGTTTTTTATCCAGGAAAGATCGATGATGCCGCCGATATTGAGAACAACAGCGATGTTTTCGAAGCGCTCCTTTACCATAGCAAGCATTGCTTTTTCACGGGCAGTCAGATAGAAATCTCCATCAGGGAAAACTTCAGCAGAAATTTTCGGCATAGAGGTTTCCGTTTCCCAGGGATTGAATTCGTTGCTGCACTCAACGCTGGAACGATCCCAGCCTTCGCCGGAAAAACGGCTGATTACAACCAGGGCGACATCCGCAAAGGCTTTGGCACCGTCAGCAAGCTCCGCTGTCAGCTCCGGTTCTACAGTCATTCCGGGAACTGCACCTTTTTCATACTGGTGCTGGATGTCTGTCTTGTAAAATGCAGATAATGGTTCATAAATCTGTACGGCATTTTCCTGCATTTTCAGTCCATCATATAGATTGTGTACATAGGAAACCATAACGTCGCCGCTTCCTCCGCCGCCTTTTACATAGTCGAAGCTTCCCTTGCCGAAAAGTGCGATGCGGGTGCCTTCTGCTAACGGGAGAAGGTGATTTTCATTTTTCAGAAGAACCATACCTTCCTTGGCTGCTTCTTTGGAAAGCTGGATGTGTTCTTTGCTTGCGGTTACGCGGCCGCTTTCTTTTAATGGAAGGTTTGGCTGAAATTTAACTCGGGTCCATTTGTTCATTTTGAGGTGTCCTCCTTGGGATAAAATATTTTTTATGCAATTTTTAAACGTTTGTCTGGCAGTTTTGTATTTTGTAGGATTATTGTACTGGAAAATAGTTGTATGTGCTAGATGGTTTATTGCTTCTTTTGTAGGGCTTTCTTGATATTTTACAGGAAATATTGTATAGTTTATTTGAAAGTAGAGGGTGTATTTTGACTTTAGCAAAGTGAACAGAAAATTTTTAAACACGCTGTGGAAAAGACGGTGAAATGATGAACGCGGAATATGAAAACGTGCTGGACGATCATCCTGGAAAACTTCATTTTACATTTGTAAATACCTGGGATCAGCTTCTGCCGGCTCACTGGCACGAACACCTGGAAATTGTTTACGTGACAGGCGGGGCGATTACGGCATCTATTAATGATGTGAGCTATGAACTGAAAAAAGGGGACATCTTTCTGGTGAATTCCAATGATATTCATTACACTTATACCCATGAGGATGCCAGGTATTTTCTCCTTCAAATCCCGCCTGTTCATCTGGAGCGAGTTTCCCCCAGGTGGAATTCGCTGAAATTTCAGGAGTTTATACCGGGAGATCGAAGTATAAATGAGCATAACCTGGAGAAGGAGAGGGAATCTTTTCAGGAACTGAGGATGGAAGACGGTCAGAAATTAATACCGGAAGATTCTGCGGATGGTGAGAAACATAGAGACATGGCAAGAGCGAGTTTGAATTTTAAGATGGCAGAAATCTTCCACGAGATAGACGGACTTTACCAGGAAAAAAAGGAGGGCTATCATCTGCTGGTTCTGGCTGCTGTTTATCGCCTGCTGTTTCTTCTTTACACAGAAGGAATCCGAACAGAGGAAGAGGCTTCCGGCAGTCACGGGGCATTGCGGGATCTGGAGCGGATGAAGCTGTGCATGGAGTATGTGCAGGCACATTACGGCGAAACTATTTCCCTGGCAGATGCGGCAGGACTTTTATCCATTACCCCCGAACATTTCTGCCGTCTTTTCCGCAAATACACTGGACAGACCTTCCTTGCTTATGTAAACTAGATCCGCATGGAACATTTCTATAATGATCTCCTGGAAACTGACGAAAACATCACATTCCTCCTGGACAAAAACGGAATCACCAACTACAAAGGGTTTCTGCTGAAATTTAAAGACCGCTACGGCCAGTCACCGAAAGCGGTGAGACGAAAAAACAGGGCGTTATAACTGCGCCCTGTTTTTTACCAGCATTTCGTGAATAATATTCTGGGTGTAAGCGCCCAGGTGCTTTTTGTCCTCTTTTTCCAGCTGGTCTACGTAGATTGGTTTGCCGTATTCAAGAATGACATGGGTCTTCTTGATCCTTGGGAAATGGCTTTCCCAGATGTCGGCGGAACCGCTGATGGCCATTGGGATAATCGGACAGTTTGTCTTGGTGGCAATCTTGAAGCTGCCCTCATGGAACGGAAGCATGTCCAGCTCATCCTCATTTTTGCTGCGGGTACCTTCTGGGAAAATGCAGATGGAAATGTCGGATTTCACCTTCTCAATAGCCGCGAGAATAGTCTTTAGTCCCTGCTTAATATCCTTGCGGTCAAGGAACAGGCAGTGGAGACGCTTCATCCATGTGGAAAGCAACGGCACCTTTTCCATCTCTTTCTTGGCTATGTAGCCTGTGCGGATGGGACAGCGGGGGTAAGTAATTGGTACATCGAAAAAGCTTCGATGATTTCCAATGTAAAGAACCGGAGTGTCCGTTGGCACATTTTCTTCCCCAATGACCGTAAGCTTCACCCCGGCTACCCACAGGATGAACCGAAAGACCGCCTGAACGATCCGAAGAGAACTGATCTCTTTCGCCATGGGATTGAACTTGCCGATAATCCATTCTACAAGAAGAATCGGAATGGATAAAATCAGGAATCCAACCACGACGATCACGCATAAAATAAAACGAATCATATGATATTTCCCTTTCTGTATTCTGTGCCAGAGCCTTTTAGAGCACGCTCTGCTGCACGGTGTTTACGTCTATTATATGTAATTTGAAAAATTCTTGCAATAAATCTTTTTTATTCCACATAGAATAAAATAAATGGAGGTTGCTGTGAGCAACAAAGCAGTAACAGGGGAGACTGAGGTGACCGGATGAAAAAAACAGCAGCAGTTCTGGGGCTGATTCTATGGTCGCTGCTTTTTCTTGGAGGATGCCGTTTTATTAAGATCGAGGAAGAGCCGCGAAAGCCTCTGGAATATTCCATTGTAAAACAGGAAAATCTGCCCGCAGAACTGACGGCCCTGATTGAGGAAAAGAAGGGAAAAGAATTTCAGATGACCTATCAAAGCGAAAAGGAGCTGTTTCTGATAAAAGGCTATGGACAGCAGATGAGCGGAGGCTACAGCATCCAGGTGGAAGAACTGGGTGTGACCTCCCAGGCCATATTTTTCAAAACAAAACTAATCGGACCGTCAGATACCAAAATTACCTTAAGTCCGCCGTCTTATCCTTATATTGTGGTAAAGATGGCTTACAGGAAGGAACCTGTGATTTTTGAGTAGAAGATATCCTGGGGAGGCTTTTTGACAGATCGCAAAAGTTTATATGGGAAATTTTAATCAATCAAAAGGAGTGGAGAGTAGTGGAATTAAGAAAAGAAAGTGTACAGATGCTTCATGTAAAAAGCCGGGCAACCAGCCAGGTAACCTTTGACGCGGATTACAATGTGCCGGACGCAAAGCCGGATATGGGAAGGCTGATCCAAAGCAAAGGCGATATTGTAATGGACGAGGTGCGCCTTAGCGAAGGCAAGGCTTTTATCAGCGGAAACCTGAACGCGGATGTGCTCTATGTGGGGGAAGAGGACCAGAAAGTCTGCAGCCTGGCGGCAAAGCTTCCCTTTGATGAGACCCTGAATCTGGAAGGAATTGCAGGCGGTGACAAAATGTGCCTGAAGTGGGAAATTGAAGATCTCAGCGTGCACATGATCCATTCCAGAAAACTGAATATCAAGGCAATCGTCACCTTTTACGCAGTGGTAGATGAGATGACAGGCATCCAGCTTCCGGTAGAAATCAGTGAGGATGGCATTTCCGTGAAAAAGAAAAAGGTACAGCTGATGAGCCTGATGGTACATAAAAAGGATACCTTGCGCATCAAGGATGAGGTGACCCTGGCTTCAAACAAGCCTAATATCGATATGCTTTTGTGGAACACCATTGAGGTGCGCGGGCTTGACCTGAGACTGGAAGACAACATGATAAAAGCCAGGGGTGAGCTGGCAGTTTTCGTCCTCTATTCCGGCGAGGATGAGGAAAATCCCCTTCAGTGGGCAGAGTATGTGCTGCCATTTAACACAGAGCTGGACTGCACAGGCTGCACGGCTGACATGATTCCCAACATTGCGGCTTCCGTTATGCACCAGAGCATAGAGGTGAAGCCGGACGCAGATGGGGAAGAGCGGGTTCTTTCTGTAGATGTGGTTCTGGAACTGGATATGAAGCTTTACCGGGAAGAAGAGCACGACCTGGTCCTGGACGTATATTCTCCGCTGAAGGAGTGTATTTTACAGGGAAAAGAGGAATGCCTGGAAAGCCTGCTGGTGCGAAATGATTCCAAGTGCCGTGTTTCTGACCGGATCGAGCTGAAGGAGAGCCAAGGAAAAATCCTGCAGATCTGCCACAGCCAGGGCAGAGTCAAAGTGGAAAAGACAAAGGTGGTGGAAAATGGAATCCAGGCGGAAGGCGTGGTATTCCTGAAAATACTTTACATCACAGGAAATGATGAGATGCCATTCTATTCCGTTGACGGCATGCTGCCATTTTCCCATGTGATAGAGGCAAACGGAATCACTGAGGACAGCACCTTTTTCCTGCAGGCAGATCTGGAGCAGCTGTCCACCTCCATGATCGACAGCAATGAAATCGAAGTGAAAGCCGTGATCAGCCTGAATGTGCTGGTGCTTCAGTGTGAAAAGAGGATGATCATCAGCAAGGTAGAGGAGCAGCCCCTTGACATGCAGAAAATCCAGGCAATGCCTGGAATCACGGTTTATGTGGTAAAAAGCGGGGACACTATGTGGGATATTGCAAAGCATTTTTATACAACGGTGGAGGAAATCTGCACATTAAACGAGCTGGAAAGCGACCAGGTAACACCGGGAATGCCGCTTCTGCTGGTGAAAAAAGTGGAAGGATAGCCTGTTTTTCAAACGTTTCAGAGCGTAATGATAAATTTCCCCAACAAAAATCCTCCGCATATGTATTGAAAAAAATACAAAAATATTTTACAATAAGAAAAGTAAGAGATTGTATACAAAGTACAAAAGCGGAGGGGAATTATGCGATTACGTGCACTTGCAAAAATAAATCTTGGACTTGATGTAGTTGGGAAGCGCGCTGACGGCTACCATGAAGTCCGCATGATCATGCAGACCATACAGATGTATGATGTGCTTGAAATTGAGAAAAAGGCAGAGCCGGGAATTACGCTTACCACCAATATCCCGTATGTTCCCACAGATGAAAGGAATCTTGTCTATAAAGCCGCCAAAATGCTGATGGATGAATTTCATATTGAAGAGGGACTGACGATGAATCTGGAGAAATTCATTCCGGTGGCAGCCGGTATGGCTGGGGGAAGCTCTGATGCGGCAGCAGCTTTCGTGGGAGTGAACCGGATTTTTGGTCTCGGCCTTTCTGAGGAAGATCTGATGAAGCGCGCTGTGAAGGTAGGAGCAGATGTGCCATACTGCGTAATGCGGGGAACTGCTCTTGCAGAGGGAATCGGTGAGAAGCTGACCAGGCTTCCAAGAGTTCCTCAGTGTTATGTCCTGGTAGGCAAGCCAGGAGTAAATGTTTCCACTAAAACAGCTTACGAGAATCTGAAGCTAGATGATCCTGCCGTAGTGCATCCGGATATTGACGGGATGGTAACTGCCATCCGTGAAGGTGATCTGGATGGAATGATTTCCAGAATGGGAAATGTATTTGAGCCGGGAATCATCGGGAAGTATCCGGTTATTCAGGAAATCAAGGATCTGATGGAGAATCACGGAGCCCGCAAGGCAATGATGAGCGGAAGCGGCCCTACCGTTTTTGGAATTTTTGACAGCAGAGAGAAGATGGAACAGGCGGCAGCAGTACTTAGGGAAAGCAAGCTGGCTAAGACTGTTTTTGCGACGGAAGTCTTTTAGGAGGAAATACGAATGACAAGTGATTTCACAGTGCATATGGATGAGTATCTTCCATTGCGCGAGGTTGTTTTTAACACACTTCGCCAGGCAATCCTGAAAGGGGAGCTGAAGCCGGGCGAGAGACTGATGGAGATTGCCCTTGCGGAGAAGTTAGGAGTGAGCAGAACTCCCATCCGTGAGGCCATGCGTAAGCTGGAGCTTGAGGGCCTGGTGGTGATGATCCCAAGAAGAGGTGCCCAGGTTGCCAACATTACGGAGAAGGATCTGAACGATGTTCTGGAGGTAAGAATCACTCTGGAAAATATGGCTATTGAGAAGGCCTGCGCCAATATGACAGACGAGGATGTGCGGGAACTGGAACTGGCAGCACAGGATTTCCAGAAGAGCACAGCCGAAGGTGATCTGGTGAAGATGGCCGAAGCGGATGTGAATTTCCACGAGGCTATTTACCGGGCAGCAGATAATAAGCGTCTGATGCAGGTGCTGAATAATCTGAGAGAGCAGATTTATCGGTACCGTGTGGAGTATCTAAAAGAAGATGAGGCGAGAAACCGTCTGGTGAAGGAGCATGAGGAGATTACCGATGCAATCCGCAACCGGGATGTGAAGAAGGCGCAGGAGTTGTCCTTCGAGCACCTGGAGAACCAGAGGATGGGAATCATCCAGGCAATCAGAGCGGAAGAATGAATAGAATTTTAGAATTGGGAGACACTGGGAGAGATACCTGGTGTCTTTTTTTTATTGTAGTACAGCAAATATTAGGAAATTACCATAATGACTTGCAGGATATCCATATATTACGGCTATGTAGATTGTCGTAGTCGCTGTAACACATTCTTAGTTTATCTTGTATATGAAAAAATCGTCCTGTGTCAATATGACAGATACTTAATTTTCAGTGTACTATGAAATTATATATGGTGATTTAAATGAGCAAAAATGATAGTATTGTTATGATTTCAAAGGACATTCGTGTAAATGAGAAGCATGTAAGGGAGCGCCTGCAGGACTGTGGGGATATTCAGATCAGGCGGATGCGCCTCGGCGAGGAGCGCAAGGTGGACTGTCTGATGGTTTATATTGAAGTGGCTACCTCCAATATGATGCTGGAAGACTCGGCACTTGGAAAAATGATCGGGCATTTCTGGGAGATTTCGCCAGAGCAGATTCAGGAATTTGTGGAATATAACAGTCTGGGAATTGCAGATGTGAAAAAGCTGACGGATATGGAGCAGGTGTTCACCGGGGTACTTTCTGGAGATGCTGTGTTCTTTATGGATGGCTTTGACCAGGCAATGAAAATTTCCAGCGCCGGATACCCCAGCATGGGTGTTACGGAAGTGGAAATGGAAAAGGTGCTTCGTGGTTCCAAAGAGGGCTTTTCCGATTCCGTGAAAACCAATTCCGCCCTGATTCGGAAACGTCTTCGGGATACCCGATTGAAGGTGGTGGAATTTTATATAGGGGAACGTTCCCATACATTGGTGCAGATGGTTTATATGGAAGATCTGGTGCGGGAGGAATTTCTGGAGCAGGTGAAGGAACGGCTGGAAGCATTTCGGATTGACGGGATTCTGGATAGCGGAATGCTGGAACAGCTGACAGAGGATTCCTGGTTTTCCCCTTTTCCCCAGTATCAGACTACGGAGCGGCCGGACCGGGCATCCAAGGAAATCCTGAATGGAAAAGTGGTGCTGTTGTGTGACAACTCGCCTTCTGCGCTGGTTCTTCCGGGCGTATTTAACAGTTTTATGGAAAGCAGTGAGGACTGGTACAATCGGTTTGAGATGGCGTCCTTTCTCCGGGCACTGCGGTATGTGGCACTGGCGGCGGCAACCTTGCTTCCCGGGCTTTATCTGGCGGTGATCCGGTTTCACACACAGATTTTGCCTACGAATATGATTCTGTCTTTTGCCCAGGCCAGGGAAGGGGTGCCTTTTTCCAGTATTGCGGAGCTGGTACTTCTGGAATTGTCCTTTGAGCTGATCCGGGAAGCGGGAGTGCGGATTCCGGGAGCACTGGGAAATGCAATGGGAATTGTAGGCGGCCTGATCGTGGGATCTGCAGCTGTGGAGGCAAATCTGGTCAGCCCCATTGTGGTTATGGTGGTGGCAATCACAGCTCTTGGCTCGCTGGCGATTCCAAATGAGGAGTTTGCGTCGGCTTTTCGGCTTTTGAAATATTTCTTTTTGTTCCTGGGGGGATATCTGGGGATTTTTGGAATTGTGATCGGGGTGTATCTGACAGTGTCTCATCTGGCGGGACTTCTCAGCTTCGGGGTGCCCTATCTGGTTCCCTTTGTGAAATATAAGAGGGAAAACGGGACGGGAACAGGAATCCTGAGGGTGCCTTTTCGGAAAAGGTGGAAAAGGCCGATGTATGCCAAAGAGGATGAAAGTGTGCGGCTGCGGAGGACGAGATCTGCGAAGGAAGAAGAGGGACAGAATGAGTCAGAAGAAGGTTCTGGAAATTGGGAAAAAGAAAAGCTACGAAAGAATGAAGTAGAGGAAACACATAATTCGGGAAGTCAAAAAGATCCGAAAGAAAGAAGCAAGGTTGGTAAGAACGGAGGCGAGAGTGAATGAAATTTGCAGAGAATAACCGGATTTCACAGCGGCAGCTTTATCGGCAGATCGTGATCGCCTTCATTGCGCCATTTTTGCTTTGCCTTTTCCGTGGGAGGCGGAATCAGGGCCTTAGCGGATTGACTGGAACTTTGCTGGCGGTTGCGGTATTTTTGTTTTATGTAATTTTTCTTATTCGGCTGGGCTATGCTTTCGCCAATCCGTGTAAAACTGCGGGGAAAATTTTGGGGCGGCTGATGGGGATTTTTTATCTTGTTTACTGCATTTTGGGAGCGGCGTTTCTGCTGGATCTTCTGGGAGAGATTGTATCCGTAAGTCTTGGTACGGGAGTGCAGAGAGTGTGGCTGTGTGTGATTGCGCTGATCGTGTGCAGTCTTGGTACTCACCGGGGAATCCAGCGCAGAGGGCGGATTGGAGAGGTATCAGGCGGACTGGTGCTTGTGGCGGTTGTGCTGATGCTGCTTTTGTCAGCCGGACAGGGAAGATGGGAGTATTTCCAGGAAATGCTGTGGAACTCTGAATTTTCCGGGAGAAGAATTTTGCAGAGCGGATATTATGTGATCTGTGCATTTTCCGGACTGGGACTTTTGCCATTTTTGCTGGAGCATGTAGACAGGAAGAAGAGCACGGAAAATGTAAGGATTGTAAGAGAAACGAGAAATTTAAATGTTATAGAAGAAGGCAAGGCTGCGAGAGAAGTGGACAGAGCAGAAAATGAGAAGGCTGCAAGAGAGAAAAAAAATATAAGTTACCGGAGCGAGATTCGATATGTGGGCAGCATCGGAAAAACGGTGGCCCTGGCGGTGGTTACGCTGGGGGTACTGCTGATTCTCGCGGAGCTGCTTCTGCCGGCAGTCTTTGGCTGGGGACGGCTGCGATATGAAAATTACCCCATTTTGCCGTTGCTTGCAGGCGCGGACCTGCCAGGAAATGTGTTGGCGCGGTTCGATGTACTTTGGATGGGATTTCTGCTGTACAGTCTTTTGTTCTCTGTGGGAAGTTTTCTGCATTACGGCCATTTAATTGTGGAAAAGACCGGGCTTGGGACCGGGCGGGTGTGGATAGGTTTGCTGGTTTTCGTTGTCATGGTGACTGAAGTTCGCGGCATTAGAATCCGTGATTATTTTGAAATGTACTTGGGCTGCATTTTTGTACCAGGGATGTTAATTATTCAGATCATCTTTTTTATAATGGGAAAAAAGCGGTGGAAGAAAAAAGCAGAGCCCAGTAATCTTAAAAAAAGAAATAGAGCAGGATGGGGGAAAAATTCGATTAACATAGCTCGGCAGAGAAAAGCAGCAGAGGGATTAAACTTAGGTAATTATGTAAGAAGGTGCAGCGTAGTTGTAATTATATTGGGGATATCGCTTTTTACGTTGTCGGGCTGCGGCGGCGTGGAGCCGGAGAAGCGGATGTATCCGCTGGCTCTTGGCGCGGATATAGAAGATAGAAAATTTCAGCTGACCTATGGCGTGCCCGATTTGCCAAAAGCAACCGGACAGGAGAAAAACGGAGAAGACCAGGGAAATGCAGCGCCTTCAGTTAGTGGAGATTCCTTTCAGGAGATAGAGCAGCTTTACAGCCGCACCCAGGAGAAATATCTGGACATGGGACATCTTGAAATTCTGGTACTGGGGCAGTCTCTTCTGGATGGCGGGCGCTGGGAACAGGTGCTGGAATACCTGAAACAGGAGCCCACCATAGGAGAAAATGTATATGTTTTCCGCAGCAGCAATGCGGCGGAGGCGGTAGGCTGGGGCAGTCCCCAGGAAACATCCCTGGGAGAATACCTTCTGGGACTTCTGGAAAATAACCCAGACGGCAGCCCAAGCCAGGCCGTCACCCTGCGAGAGCTTTACCACGAAATGTACGACCGCGGCGCCCTTCCCGCATTACCAGATCTGATAATTCAAGGGGAAGAATTGGAAGTAGTGTTTTAAAAGTTTGAATACAGACACAGAATCCCGGGAATACTCCTGTTAATAAGCGATTGCGGTATTAGAGCTTTTTTCAAACATGCTCTAAGCAACGCAATCGCAGAATTTATTTTGCGGGGTATTCCTATGTTGTATTTAAGAAAAATAAAATATCATGTATTCGTTGCCATTTTGTCTGCTTCACTAATTTTCCCAGTGATAGGAAATGAAAAGCAAAGCCCGGAGCTTCTCGCCTGGTGGGGAACCATTTATCCCCAGTTCTGTTTTATGGAGAATCCAGATGAGAATGAGAAAGAAGCAGCAAAGCCGAGAATTCATTTCTGGATTATGGAGACTTTCCAGAATCTGGTAAAGTAATGATGCTATTGCTAAATTTTGTCTGGCAATCTGCACGCCCCACTTTGCGGTATATTTCACCCGAATTCGGTTGTCGTAGCCCACTACGACGCCCTCATCCAGGCAAAATCTCCCACAAATTGTGACGCACATCTTGCAGAAAGGCTTTTACAAACATGGTTTAGTGCCGGGCTTACAAATACTTGCAAGCCCGGTGCTTTGGTGTTAAAATGGGGGAACAGAATGGAAGAAATATAGAATTTGGAGATAGATGAATGAAGATAGACCGAGACGCCCCTGTAGGCGTATTTGATTCCGGTATCGGCGGACTGACTGTTGCCCGCGAGATCATGCGGAATCTTCCGTCAGAAAAAATCGTATATTTCGGGGACACCGCCCGTGTTCCATATGGAAGCAAATCCAAAGAGACTGTTATTCGCTATTCCCGCCAGATTATCCGTTTTCTGGAAGAGCAGCAGGTGAAGGCGATTGTAGTTGCCTGCAACACTGCTAGTGCGTTTGCCTTGGATGCAGTAAGGGAAGAATTTGATATTCCTATTTTAGGTGTGATCGAAGCTGGTGCGAAGGTAGCTGCGCAGGTTACCAGAAACAAGCGTGTAGGTGTCATTGCCACAGAGGGCACCATTGAAAGCGGAACTCATGCCAAGGTTCTGAAGCAGATTGACCCGGAGATTACGGTAATCGGCAAGCCCTGTCCCTTGTTTGTTCCTCTTGTAGAAGAGGGATGGACACACGATCCAGTGACAGTGGAGGTTGCCAGCAGATATCTGAAAGAGCTTCAGGAAAAGGGTATTGATACACTGATTCTTGGATGTACCCATTATCCTCTGCTTCGTTCCACTATTGGACAGATCATGGGGGAGGGTGTTCAGCTGGTGAATCCGGCATATGAGACAGCTCTTGAGCTTGGAAAGCTTCTGAAGGAGCAGAATATGCAGAGTACAGGCCAGGGCCAGTCCGATTTCCCATATCGCTTTTATGTAAGCGATTTAGCGGAGAAATTCAAAGGTTTTGCGAACTCAATTCTGCCGTTCGATGTAGAGAAAACACAGAAGATTGATATTGAAAAATATTGACAGCTACATGTAGAACCTGGAATCAATACTATTAGCAGAAGCTTAGGTAATTATACAAAAGAAAACGAATCTGAATTTAATTCAGATTGCACTGTTAGAAAGAAATGGATAGAAAATCATGGAAAAAGAAGTTTTAATTCATGTAAAAGGTTTACATATGATGGATGCCCCGGAAGGGGATGAGCCGATTGAGATCGTGGTTCCGGGAGAGTATTATTTCCGCAATGGCAGCCACTATCTTCGTTATGAGGAAATGCTGGAGGATCACGGAGATCCCACAGTAAATTATATCAAGATTTCCCCGAAAGGAATGGAAGTTCGCAAGAAGGGCCAGGTAAATACCCACATGGTATTTGAACAGGGCAAGCGCAACATGGCGTTCTACACGACTTCTTTTGGAACCCTGGAAATGGGCATTTCCGCTACCAATCTGGAACTGAAAGAGAGCGACAGCCGCCTTGATATGAAGGTGAATTATTCCCTGGATTTAAACCAGGAGCATGTGGCAGACTGTTGTCTGGATATTCACGCACAAGGCAAAAGTGCCGCAGGATTTGTGCTGTAGGAAATAATGAAGCCAATTTCCCACAGGTGGGGTTTTCAAGATAATAAAACAGACCAAACTTAAAGATATCAAAGTAGACGAAAGACAAGCAGCAAAATTTGTTCACAAAAAACTACAGCCAGAAATCTCTTCAAAAATAGAAGTGCTTTCTGGCTGTATTGTTATATTGCAGTATTGTTATTTTTTTCCCTGGCTGTATTTGCAGCAGCTTTCGTTGTCTCTGTGGCTGCAGTCGCAGCAACTGTGTTCACTGTTTCAGTAGCTCCGTCCGAACCCGCCTTCGCCGTCTCCGTCTGCGCCGGCATTGGAATCAAAATCTTCAAATGAAACCAATGATCATTGGCGCTCACATCCACCGCGCCGCCATATTTCTGAGCAGTATACTGCACACTTTTCAGTCCATACCCATGGAATTGCGCATCCTTTTTGGTAGTTTCCGGAAGCCCGTTCCCCAGCTTCATATCCCCTTCATAATAATTATCGAACAGAATAATCAGGAAGTTCTTTCTGGCATGCGCATTAATATGGATCAGCCTTTTCTCTTTATCTGGAATCTTCAGCTCGCATTCTATAGCATTGTCCAGCGCATTTCCAAAAATAGAACTGATATCCATCGCATTCATAAAATCAAAAAGTGTACCATCAATAACGCTGGTCATGGTAACACCATGCTTCTGGCAATACAGTGTCTTCAAAGTAAGCATAACATCCAGCACATTATTTCCGGTTTTATTCTGTGCCTCGTAATTCTTCAGCTCTTCTTCCATTTGATTCAGATAAGCATTGCGCTTGTCCATATTTTCCTCTGCACGCAGGGCAATGATGTGATGCTTCAGATCGTGATACTTGTAGTTGATCAATTCCACTGCCTCACGGGCCTGCTTATACTGTGCATACTGATTGTGAAGAAGATTCTGGACACTTTCCAGCTCATAACGCACGCGAAGATCCATACGCTGCACATGGTAAGCATACATAATGGCAACGCCTCCCAGATCCACCAGGGTTCTTACGTTATAAATCTGGTCAGAGTAATTTCCATAAAAAGGAAGATCGGGAGCAACGAACCCGAAATTGCTCATACAGAAAACAGCCAGTCCGATGATGGCATAAGAGGCCAGCTCTCTGCCTGTAATATTCAGAGACTGTTCTTTTGACTGGTAGCGTCGGTATAGACGCTCGCATATTCCAAATAAGATGGCATAGCAAACAACCAGGATCAGAATACTGCTTCCCGTCGGTACAGGAGTAAGTGAAGATCTTTCATGGAAGAACAGATCAATCTGCCATTCAAAAGAAGCTGCAAACTCTGCAATTACAAAAGCGCGTATGGTGTAATAGGCGGCATCCTTCCAGTTCACATCTGCACACAGATAAATAAAAGCATACATCATAAGTCCTGCAGCTGCCATACATAAGATCCACAGTAAATTGTCCAGCCCGGGAGTAAGATAAAGGAAAATGGACTGCAAAAATAAGACGCCTGCAGAAATAAGTATGAAGCGCCTGGTATTTACACGATGCTTAACTTCCAGGAGACAGATCATACAGGAAAGCCATTCTGCAATTGCAGTATAAATTCTTGGTATATTCGGAGATATGGATAATGGTAACATATTAATTTTCTCCCCAATATTTGGTAAGATCCTGGAGAAATGCATTCTGACGCGGACGGCTTAGCTGTAAGCTCTCGCCCTTTACCATAGCACATTTATCCTGGATTCCATCTACGTGTGCCAGATTGATCAGATAGCTTTTGTTTCCACGGGAAAATCCATAGCTTGTGAGGGCTTCTTCCGCTGCATTCATAGTTCCGGAGGCTGTGTAAACTCCGGTGCAGGTGTGATAGATCAGATTATGTCCCTGGCTTTCGATATAGTAGATATCGGAGGTATCAAGACGAATAATTCCGCCCTTCACAGGAATTACAACATAATTGCTGCTTCTGTGCTTCAGCTTGGAAATTGCCTGATTGAGGCGTTCCTTGAATGCGAAATAGGAGATCGGCTTCAGAATATAGTCCATAGCCCCCACCTTGTATCCCTGTATTGCATACTGGGTCATATTGGTAATAAAGATAATGACAACGCTGGAATCAACGCTGCGGATCTCTTCTGCGGCAGTCATGCCGTTTACGAATTTCATTTGGATATCCATCAAAATAATATCAAACTGAGATTTATATTTGGAAGTGATCTCATCTCCATCCCGGTATACGGTTATGTCAATTTCTTCATTAGAACTTTTCTGGTATTCCTGAAGATATTCCGTTAACTGCTGTACGTATTGTTCTTCATCTTCCACAATTGCAATTCTGATCATATATTTTTTCCTTTTCTGTTCGTATAAATATAATAAAACCAGAGTGAAAAATGGTTATCTGGTTATTCTTTATCAGATGTTATGTTCATGCTTTTTCCTATTATATATAGTTTACGCAGGGCGTGCAAGTGGTAAAAACCAGCCAGCCCTTTTAACATCATAGTACAATTGCAAAATGAATGAAATTAGAAATAGTGCACAAAAAACAAACCACACAAATGTGCATAATAAACAAAAGACATAACTAACCAACCGGGACTTTTAACAATTAATGCAAAAAAACAACAATTTATGCAAGTAAAGCAAAGAATGAAATGATTTGTGCTATATTCTTATTACAGCGAGGAACAAAGTTAAGTTCTTACAAAAAGGAGGACAACAATATGAAACAGAGAACCAGACGTTTGATGGCGTTAATGCTTACTGCAAGTATGGCAGCAAGCGGAGCAGCAGTTCCGGTAGCAGCTGCAGATGATCCATACAAACAGGCAGAGGCAGCTGCAGATGATCCATACAAGCAGGCAGCAGCCGCAGACGATGATCCGTACAAGCAGGCAGATGCAGCCGCAGATGATCCGTATAAGCAGGCAGGTGCAGCCGCAGATGATCCATATAAGCAGGCAGGTGCAGCCGCAGATGATCCATATAAGCAGGCAGGTGCAGCCGCAGATGATCCGTATAAGCAGGCAGGTGCAGCCGCAGACGATCCATATAAGCAGGCTGAAGCAGCTACAGATGATCCGTATAAGCAGGCTGCAAATGCAGACGATCCATACAAACAGGCTGAGGAAGCTTCTGATGCAACAGATGCAATTGGTGGAATTGTTCCAAGTGCAGATGCAAAATATACAATCTCCGTTACAGAAGATGGCTGGATTAAAGTTGAGAACGAAGATGGAGATACTCTTGGTCTGGCAGCTGATTCTGCAGTAAAACTTCTTGAAGCTGATGGCTATGCATTTAAGGATATGAACCAGAACGGTGAGCTTGATAAATATGAGGACTGGAGACTCTCTACAGAAGAGCGTGCAGCTGATCTGGTGAACCAGATGCAGGGCGAGGAAATGGCAGCAGTCCTGACACACGGTGGCTGGGGCGATTTCACAACAGAGCCTCTTGCTGAGGATGATGGTTCTTATACTTACTTAATGCAGGGCGGACGCGGCGGCGTTACCCGTAACATTAAACAGGGCGGAACTGCTCATGCAAAATGGGCAAACGCAATTCAGGCAGTTGCAGAGCAGAGCTTCTACGGAATCCCGGCTATGATCTCCATTGACCCGGCTAACATTTCCGGTCTTGTTGAGACTCTTTCCCTGGCATCCACAATGGATACAGAGCTTGCAGCTGAAATCGGTCAGGAAACAGCAAAAGAATATCGTGCAGCTGGTGTGAATGCACTTCTCGGACCGCAGGTTGATATCGCTTCCCCGATCATGTCCCGTTCAGGCGGCACATACGGTGAGGATCCGCAGCTTACACTTGACATTGCCACAGCATATATCAATGGAATGCAGTCCACATATGATGAGAACGGTGAAGACCTTGGATGGGGAGATGAGTCCGTATACTGCTTCACAAAGCATTTCTCTGGTGACGGTTCCACAGAAGGCGGACGTGATGACCATGCAAATGGCGGACGTTACGCAGTATTCCCAGGAAACAATCTGGAAGCACACCTGATCACATTCTTTGATGGTGCATTCAACCTTCCTGGAAAAACAGGTACTACAGGTATCATGACACAGTATGGTATTGACGTTGACGCTGACGGAAACCCATACGGCGGAGAGTGGGCCGGTGCTTACAATACATATCTGAACGGCATGCTTGATGAGGCAGGCTTCGAAGGCCTTAAGATCACTGACTGGGGTGTATATCAGTTCGCTGGTGTTTGGGGAGCTGAAGACCTTGAAGAAGCTGACCGTATCGCAACAAGCTGGGAAAATGGTGTAAACCTTCTTGGTGGATACAGCGATGTTGATACAGCAAAAGCAGCTTATGGTGTTCTTGTTGATCGTGACGGCCAGGACAAAGCTGATGAGATCATGCGTGCAGCAACAGAGAAATTCGTTGCTGTAATGATGAACCTTAACACATTCGAGAATCCATATGTTGATACAGCTTATGCTGATACAATCATCACAACAGACGGTTCCAGCGACTTCGCAAAAGAAGGCCAGAGAGAATCCATCGTTATGCTTAAAAACGACGGAACAATCAGTGCTGACGGTGCTGCTTCTGAGAAACCAACCGTATACGTACCATATGTATACAACACAGGATGGAGCGCAACATGGATGCGTGGTATCACAGAAGGAACTCCAACATGGACTCCGGGAATGGATATTGACAAGCTTAGCCAGTATTTCAATGTTGTAACAGATACCCTTGGCGATCCTACCGGTGAGGCAGACGCTGAAGGAAATGCAACCTATACAAAAGATGATCTTACACGTGCAACAGCAGACGAGATCGCAGCTTGCGACTATGTACTTGTTGGTATGACAAATGCATATGCTCCTTCCTATGAGTCTCATCTGTCAGGCGCATTCGGCGGCGAGCCGGTTTCTGACGATGTTGAGGAGGTTTGGTATCCGGCATCCCTTCAGTATGGCGAGTACACAGCTGATACAGCTCGTGAAGTTTCTATCGGTGGAAAAACTCTTGAAGACGGAACAAAAGAGAACCGTTCTTATAAGGGCGTAACAGCACACGAGGTTCCGAACTATGGCGATCTGGAAGCTCTTCAGTATGCAAACGAGAACGCAGGTGATGTTCCGGTAATCGTTTCCATGAAGATGGAGCGTGGAATGGTTTGGGATGAGGTTGAGCCTCTTGCAGACGTAATCCTTGTAAACTACAACCAGCAGCGTGAGGATATTGTAGCAGAAGTTATCCTTGGACAGACAGAGCCAACTGGTCTCCTTGTATTCCAGCAGCCTGTAAACATGGAAGCTGTTGAAGCTCAGCTTGAGGATGTTCCTCGTGATATGGAATGCTACACAGATGCAGCAGGAAATACCTATGACTTTGCATTTGGTCTTAACTGGTCCGGAAAGATCGATGATGACCGTACAGCTAAATATACAGCAGAGCCTCTTACAAAGGTACAGAACTTTGACTACTCTGCATATGAAGCAGCAAACAAATAAATAAAATATTAAGCTAAGCCTTGGTCAATGCTTAGTATGGCCCGGCAGAGAGAAATCTTTGCCGGGCTTTAAATTTACGTAAGATAACAGATTAAACGAAAAGCAGATGTTTGGCTGGCTGTCGCAGACAATTCATGCAAAAACACAACAATTTGTGAAGTAAAGTCCTATACAATATGAATTTATGATAAAATTCAAGTTAAAAGAAACAACCGCCAATGAGCCATATTTTTACGGCCGCGTGGATAAAATGAAGGAGGAGAAAAATGGTTGATTTATTAGTAAAGCTTCTTGGACCAACCCTGTACAATCTCGGTGTCAGTGAAGCGGACCTCATTTCTTACCTTACACAGCTGGAAGGCTATATTTATGCAATTATTGCCGCAGTTGTTGTACTGGTAGCTGTGATGTTCCTTGCTCACTTTGCGAAAAAGGGATTTCGCTGTGCAGTTCGTCTTGAAGCATTCATGGCATTTCTTACTGCTGTCCTGATCATTGTGAATTCCATTTGCTATGGTCCGATGTATGCAAACGTTTCAGGTTTCCTGAATGCATCAAAAGCAGAATTCTCTGAGGAGACAATCCAGCAGAGCAAAGACACAATTGAAAAAGTAGGAGAAGAAGGTATGGTTCTTGTAAAGAACGATGGTCTTCTTCCATTATCTTCTGATGTAACAAACCTGAATGTATTTGGCTGGGATTCCACCTGCCCGATCTATGGCGGAACCGGTTCTGCCGGATCTCATTCTGATGGAAACGTGAGCATTCTGCAGTCTCTTCAGGATGCAGGCTATAAAACAAATGAAACACTTTCCAATATGTACACAGAATACTGTGCAGAGCGTCCGACTATTTCCATGTCCGCTCAGGACTGGTCACTGCCGGAGCCAAACATGAAGCATTACACAGACGATATCATGAACGAAGCAAAAGACTTCTCTGATACCGCAATGGTTGTACTTGGACGTCCTGGCGGTGAGGGTGCAGACCTTCCTACCAACATGAGCGCTGTTATCAACGGCACTTACAATCAGGGACTTGCAACCTCCAATGCGCCTGCAAACTGGCGTTACATGAATGCAACCTATACAAACAACGGTTCCTATGATGATTTCGAAGAGGGTGAGTCTTATCTGGAGCCTTCTGTAACAGAAGAACAGCTGATTGAAAAGGTTTGCTCCGAATTTGACAATGTAATTGTTGTAATCAATGCAAACAATACAATGGAGCTTGACTGGGTTGATAACTATGAGCAGATCAAATCCGTTATCCTTGCACCTGGAGCTGGAGAAACTGGTTTCACAGCACTTGGTGAAATCCTGAACGGTACTGTAAACCCATCCGGAAAAACAGCAGACACTTATGTTAAGAATCTGCTTTCCACACACTACATTAACAATATTGGAAACTTCCCATACACAAACGTAGATGATCTGAAAGCACAGGCACTTGCAGCAGATTCTTCCTACAAGGGAAATGTTTCTTTCGTAAATTACGTAGAGGGAATTTATGTTGGCTATAAATTCTATGAAACAGCTGCTGACGAAGGTCTGATCGACTACGAAAGCAGCGTGCAGTATCCGTTTGGATATGGTTTAAGCTACACAACCTTTGATAAGACAATGACAAACTTCAAGGACAATGGGGATACCGTTTCCTTTGATGTTGAAGTAACCAATACAGGTGATGTTGCCGGAAAAGATGTAGTAGAAGTTTACTATACTCCTCCTTACACAAACGGCGGTATTGAAAAAGCATCTGTAAACCTTGTTCAGTTTGAGAAAACAGAAACACTGGAGCCGGGAAAATCTCAGACACTTTCCTTCGAGATTGCAAAAGAGGATATGGCTTCCTATGATTCTGATGAGATCAAGGTAGCTGGCGGCGGATATATCCTGGAGGCAGGCGAATACACAATTTCTGTTCGTTCTGATTCCCACACTGTAATTGCAGAAGAAACCTTTACCGTAGATGAGGACATTGATTACAGCACAGAGGGACGTTCTACAGACAAGACTGCTCCGGTAAACGTATTTGAAGATTATACACAGGGTGACTTCATCCAGCTTTCCAGAGCAGACGGCTTCAAGAATGCCGGAGCTTCCTGGGCAGCACCTACAGCAGAAGCAGCACAGATGTCTGATGAGCTTCGTGCAGAAGTAGAAGCAAACACATTTGGTATTTATGACAGCACCAAATACGACAACGCAGATGATAAGATGCCGACTCTGGGCGCTGACAATGGTCTTACCCTCTTTGATCTGAGAGGCGTGGATTATGATGACGCAAAATGGGATGAGCTTCTCGATCAGCTTACTTACGAAGATATGGCTACCATGATCAACGTTGGTGGATGGCAGACAGCAGAGGTTACATCTGTTGGTAAGATCGCAACATCTGATTGTGACGGACCTGCCGGTCTGAACAACTTTGTAACTAAGACATATGGTACTTCTTACCCGACAGAGGTACTGCTTGCACAGACCTGGAACAAAGAGCTTGCCCGTGAGGTTGGAGAATCTATGGGCCAGGAGTTCTCAGATGTTAAGAACTATGGATGGTACGGACCTGCTATGAACACACATCGTTCCGCGTTTGCAGGACGTAACTTTGAGTATTATTCTGAGGATGGCGTACTTGCCGGATATCTGGCTATGAACCAGGTAAATGGTGCAGTAAGCAAGGGTGTGTACCCATATGTTAAGCACTTCGCAGTAAACGATCAGGAGACAAACCGTGAATCCTTCCTGCTTACCTTTGTTTCTGAGCAGGCAATGAGAGAAATCTACCTGAAACCGTTTGAAATTTGTATTAAAGGCTTAGAGGGCGGCTCTATGGCTGTGATGACATCTTATAACTGGCTTGGAAGCGTTCCGGCTTGTGCAAACTCTGACCTGCTTCAGACCGTTCTTCGCGATGAGTGGGGCTTCCGCGGCATGGCAATCACAGACTATGACGGATCCTATGGCTACATGATTTCCGAGAACTGCGTAAGAAACGGAAATGATCTGATGCTTGGATATGGTAATGCAGCATCCAATCAGTTCCCGAATCAGAGCGCAACAGGAACACTGGCAATGCGCAACGCATGCAAAAACATCATGTATACAATTGTAAACAGTGGTGCATATGCAGGAGATGAGAACCCGGTTGGCGGAAAATCCAATATGGATAAGCTCTTCATGAAAGTCAATGTAACAGCTGGTGTTGTAATCGGCGTGATTGCAATTCTTGTACTGGTACGTGCTCTTCTTAAGAGAAAGAAAATGAAAGCAGCAGAAGCTGAAAACGCTGCGAAATAAGATTGATTTATAATGAGAGGCTGGCGCAGATAATGCGCTGGCCTCTTTTGGAAAGGAGACATATGAAGACAAAGAAACTATTGAGATATTCTCTGTTTTTTCTGCTTCTTTTTGCAGGGGAAAGCATCGTCCTGGCACAGGATACTGTAGAGGAAATCAATGCATGGGAGCAGGACTGTGCAGAAGAAAGCACTGTAAATCCAGGTACAGAAGGTTTTGTCACAAGCCTTCCGCTTGATCCTTCATATGCGGAAGAATGTAAAGAACAGGGGACTGTCGAAACATTGACATATACCTGTCATTCCTATGCTCTGGAGGCGGTCACAGGAGAAAGCAACATTATGCTTGAGAAATCTGTGAATGTATATCTTCCATACGGATATGATGAAAATCAGGAATATGACATACTTTATCTGCTTCATGGAACCGGAGGCTTCGAGGATTACTGGATCGGGGATAGTTCCACCGGAAAAGTGACCTGCAATGTGCTGGACAATATGATAGAAGCAGGAGAGTGTGAACCTGTGATTGTGGTTTCCCCAACGTACTATTCTCCAACAGAAGAGATGGGATACCGGGAATTGGATCCAATGGAGCTGTTTGACAATGAAAAGGATCCTTATGCAGACCAGTGGCCTATGTATTTCTGGAAGGAACTTAGAAATGATATTATTCCTCTGATTGAGTCCACCTATTCCACTTATGCAGGAAAAGATGTAAGCGAGACAAAGCTTCAAAAGACAAGAGATCATCGAGGCTTTGCAGGATTATCAAGGGGATCAAAGACAACAGTGAATTCCGGAATGATGCACTGTGCGGATTTGTTTGCTTATATTGGCTCTTACTCCGGTGTATGGGCAGATGTGGAAGAGTTTAAGGACATTCTGGAGTCAGAGGAATACAAGAATTGTGATTTTAAGTATTGGTACAATGGAAACGGAACAGAGGATTTTTCCCTGGGAAATCACGAAGAGTTTCTGAATGAAGTGCTGAAAAAAATGCCGGATCGTTTTTCCCTGGATAAAAATGTGGCGTGGGTGGTGTTTGACGGAGGCGGTCATGCCTATAACTGCTGGATTGCAGATTTGTATAATTCTTTGCTTGTTTTCTTTAAGAAATAGAATTGGAAATTCAGAATCGGATACCGCCTGAACGTAATCTGTAGGGTTTTGAGCGTGGGATGCTGTAGCTTTTTTCCAGGTTTCATTTTACAATGTAAGAAGATATAAATTTGCAGAAAGTAATTTAACGATCAAATAAATCTGGAGGAAATGAAAATGGAAAACACATTTTGGATCTGGTATCCGGGAGACTTTGAATTATATCACGCTATGAAGCAGAATTTCAGTCGTGTGGAGAGAGGCTTTGGCTGGCCGGCATTCTGGAAGAGCGAGGGCTTCCGCAACCGTGTGGCTCTTCGCCGCGTTTATGAACTGGAGCAGGAGACTAGCTTTACCGTATTTTCCAATGCAGTGGGCCATGTGCTGGTAACCTGGGAAAATGGGGAGAAGAAATATCCATTTGGAAAGAAAATCACAGCAGGACCTGGAAAGGTGAGAATTTCCATTCACGCAGGCTGTGTAGAGGCTTTTCCATGCGCTTATGTGCAGGGCGAAGTGATTCATTCTGATAAGACCTGGACAGCCGAGGATTATTCCCAGCCTGCAGTTCCGGTTGGCGTATGCAAGTATTTCACCAAGCCGGAGCAGAATCCCACTGTTTGGGAGTATACAGAGAAAGAGTGCAGGCCGGTGAAGATTACAGAGGTAAACGGCGGCGTGCTGGCGGAGTTTGAGACAGAACTGACTGCGGCTGTTTACGTGAATGACAAACGAAAAGAGACTGGAGATAATCAGGAAAGATACATTGCTGCAGAAGAGAATAACGTAGGAAAGAGTGCTGCGGGAAATGCAGAGTGTGGCTTAGAAGTTTATTGCGGAGAGTCTGAGGATGAGGCACTTGATCTGGAGCACTGCTACTACAGCTGGCAGCCGGATCCGGTGACAAAGAGATGCCCGTGCTGTGCAGTACGTTTCGCGTTTATTCCGGACTGCAAGGCTGAGGATGTGGAGATTACCGTATTCTATCAGTATGTGGATTTTCCGAAGCGTGCTTCCTTTAAGAGCAATGATGAGAAGCTGAACAAAATCTGGGATGTGGCAGAGCATACCTTCCGGCTTTGCAGCGGAATCTTTTTCCTGGATGGCGTGAAGCGTGACAAATGGATCTGGTCCGGTGATGCTTACCAGAGCTTTTTCGTAAACCAGTATCTGCTGGCAGATCCGGATATTGATCAGAGAACTCTTCTGGCGCTGCGCGGAAATGATCCGATGACCAGACATATCAATACCATTATGGATTATTCCCTGTTCTGGATTCTGGGCGTGCTCTATCATTATGAAGTGTACGGAAATCTGGAATTCGTGCGTCAGGTTTACCCGAAAATGTGCTCTCTTATGGAGTTCTGTGAGGAACAGCTGGATGAGAACGGCTTCCTTGTGGGAAGAGAGAATGACTGGATCTACATTGACTGGGCAGACATGGACAAGACAGGCGCCCTTTGCGCAGAGCAGATGCTGTTTGCTGCATGCTGGCAGGCAATGGCGAAGGTAAGTGATGCCCTTGGGGAGAAAAATCCGGAATACACTGAGAAGTATGAGAAGCTGATCAGCCAGATCCGTAAATTCTACTGGGATCAGGAGAAGGGCGCATTTATTGATTCCTTTGAATCCGGCAAGAGAAATGTGACTCGCCATGCCAATATTTTTGCAATTCTGTTCCATATTGCAACAGCAGAAGAGCAGGAGAAAATTCTGGAGAATGTAATTAAGAATGATGCCATTCCGGCGATTACCACACCGTACTTCAATTTCTTTGAACTGGATATGCTTTGCCAGACCGGAAATCTGGAGTTCGTGCTGAACAAAATGCGCAGCTACTGGGGCGGCATGCTGGAACGCGGCGCGGTAACCTTCTGGGAAGAGTTCGACCCCAAGGCACCAATGGAAGAGCAGTATGACATGTACGGCGACCGCTTCGGCAAGAGCCTCTGCCACGCCTGGGCCGCAAGCCCCATCTATTTTCTGGCGAAATATTTTATGGGCCTGAAGTTCACCGCAGTTGGCGGAAAGGCATTCGAGCTGGAGCCTCACACTGAATTCTTCGACAGTTTCGACTGCACCCTTCCTGTAGCAGACGGCCAGGTTCACCTTACCTGGGACGGAAAAGACCTGAAGGTAGAGACAAACGCCGAGGGCGGTGTGCTGAAGGTGAATGGGGAGTGCAGGAAACTGGAAACAAGCCTGTAATATTTGAGAATATTTAGTGATATGAGTGAATAAAAGCATTGTCATGTGAAGTTAAAGTTCTATGACAGTGCTTTTTTGCTCAGTACGCTTCGAATTTAGAAAAAGTCAGTTTCGAGCGATAAATTGGTCATAATCGGGTAACATGCAGAAAAAAACATATGCTATGCTTTTTACAGCAAAGGGAAAGATTCCTGGTCAGCAGGATTACCGCAGCGGTAAAAGGAGAACATTGAATATGAAGAAAAAGATAATAGCATTGTTTTTGACCGGTGTTATGCTGGTTGGCACAAGTGTGCAGGCACAGGCAGGAAGAATCGTAAAGCCTATTGATGAGCAGCTGGCAGAGAGAAAAGTCATTACAACTCCGCAGGAGAGAAAAATCCGTCTGGGAGAGGATGAGAAACCAAGGGTTATCATTACTTCTGACCTGGAAGTGGATGATATGAATTCCTTTATTCACCAGAGCCTGTTTTTTAATGAAATTGATCTGGCTGGAATCGTGGTGTCCGGATCTTTTTGCCACTTTACCGGAGACGGCGAGCATACCCAGGGAGAGGTAATGGACCACATCCAGAACCGGGAAGAAGGAGCTCTGGATATGACTGAGTTCCGTGCGCAGCCGCTTGACTGGCTTTCCAATCTCTGGAACAATGAATATGCAGAAGCCTATGAATATCTGTCTCAGAATGCGGAAGGTTATCCTACCCCGGAATATCTGACCAGCATTACCAAAATCGGAAATGTGCAGTTTGAGGGAGATGTGAGGGAAGATACAGAAGGCTCTGATCTGATCAAAGAGGCAATTCTGGATGATGATGAAAGAAGCCTTTACATTCTTTCCTGGGGCGGATTTAACACCGTGGCAAGAGCACTGCTTTCTATCTATGATGAATATTCAGAAACAGACCAGTGGGATGAAATTTATCAGAAGGTATGTGACAAGGTTCTTATAAGCGGAAACGGACAGGACTTTACATTCACAGACTATATTGCAGACAAATATCCGGATCTTGTAATGGCATCTGGCAATTGCGGATATGCCGGATACTCAACTGCAATCAACGGACAGGCAGATGCACTTTACACATTCCAGGCTGACTGGCTGAAGGAGAATATCAAGTTTGATCACGGTTCTCTGATGGGAGTCTACAAGCTGGTTAATGACGGACAGCATCTGGAAAATGAAGAAGATAAGTATCAGTTCGGGGAAACCAATATCGTTTACGAGAAAGAATATAACGATTATGACTTTATTGCGGAGGGCGACAGCTCTGGCATTATCGGTCTGTATTCCTGCGGACTCCGTGGTTTTGAAAATGGTGCCTTCGGAAGCTATGGCGGAAGATATTCTTATTACACAGCCAGCGGAGAGGATGCGGGATACCTGTCTACATTATCCGGCGGTGTAGTTCCCGGACAGTATGTAAATCCGGAGACAAACAATATTGAGAAATATAATCCATACCTGTTGGATTTTCAGCTTGAATGGGCTGCACGTGCTGACTGGTGTGTAAATACCTATGAAAACTGCAACCATGCGCCAGTTGTAGAAATGGACGAAAAAGATTTTACCGCGGCACCGGGAGAGACTGTTTCCTTTGCGGCAGCAGTCAGTGATCCTGACGGGGATGATTGTACAGCAACCTGGAGTACAGAGCCAACAGGCTGTGTATATAGCGGAAAAGATGAAACAATTTATAACTGGACAGCAGATAGCGCAGAAGGCTCCTTTACTATTCCAGAAGACGCAGCTTCCGGTGACTGCTTCTGCCTTACCTTAAGAGTTCAGGACAATGCAGATGCAGTGATGACAAGATATGCACAGGTTATGGTGACGGTTGCCTGAGTGAGTATTTTTAATTTGAATAACTGAACATCTCAAATTCGTGGTACAATGTGAACAGGCAGTGTACCACGAATTTATTTTTTACAGGAGTTTCCAAAATTGAAAGAACGAATATCTCTGAATGTCAGGCTTTTTCTGGTAACCATGTGCATTGCGGTTCCAGTGATCGCAGCGCTTCTTTTTACAGGAATCCGGGAAAGGGAGTCTGCGAGAAATGAAAAAATAAACCAATTGCAGTCTGATGTGGAAATTGAAATGTCAGGAATTGATACGCAGCTGAAATTCCTGAGAAACAGCCTGATTAATCTGGTAATGGATGATGGGGATTTCCGGCATATTGCATCAGCGAAGGAAAAGGACTCGGAATTCTGGCTTGCGAACCAGAGAGTTCTGGAAAAAATCAACAGTCAGACAGCAGATATGGATTCCGGGTTTACTGTGTTTGTATATTATCCGGAAAATGATGTTTTTTATAATTATATGAAGGACATTCAGGTCTCGGATTTTGTAAAAGAACAGGTGCAAAGCAAAGATTACATATCCCGGTTTAGCCAGTGGAGTACAGTATGGTGCGGCGAAAAAGCTTATTTATTTTTCATGCTGGATTACAACAATTATTATATTGGTGCCTGGAGTTCTTACGAAAATATTGCAGCAGATCTGCAGCAAAGCTCCGGGAATTTCCAAGATGGAGAAGGCGCAGAAAAATATCTGATCTGCGATGAAAATGGACAGGTGATGGTACCAGATGAGGAGAAAGAAGCCTGGCTGTTTTTTGGAGAAAATCTTTATAAAGACCAGGAACAAGACAGCTGGTATTATGCTGGAACCATCAGTGAACTGGCAGATTTTTATCTTGTGAAAGAAATCAAAAAACAGGCGTTGGAAAGCCAGCTTCCGGCAGTTGGAGGAGAAATTGCCGGCCTTGCAGCGGTCTTTCTGCTGCTGTTTGCGGTGTACGGAATTTGCCTATATTTATGGATCCTGACCCCTATGGCGTACCTTCAGAAAAGTATGGATATTATCCAGAAAGGTGATCTGGATTACAGGATACCGGAGCTGTCGAACTGCAGCCGGGAATTCGATGCAGTGATTCAGGAGTTTAATTTTCTCATGGATCATATCAAAAACCTGAAGATCCAGATATATGAAGACCGTCTGGCTGGAAAAGAAACAGAATTACAGTATTTGAGCCGTCAGATCCAGCCCCATTTTATTCTGAATACATTGAATACCATTTATAATTACAGTGAAAATGATGTGAAAACAACAAAGCAGCTGATTCGCCTGACCTCTGGATATTACCGTTATGTTGTGAATGTAAATTCCAGATACGTGCAGCTGGGACAGGAACTGGAACACATTCAGGACTATCTGAGACTGCAGAAAATGCGTTACCCTAATGGGTTCGACTATGAGGTAAACTGCGAAGCGGCAATGAAAATCGTGCCTATTCCGCCCTTTATTATAGAGAGCTTTGTGGGGAATGCCATTAAGCATGGCCTGAAGCCAGGGGAGCTGACGAAGATTGAGGTAAATGTAAAACAGCTGGAGGAATTCCAGATTTTGATTCAGGTAAAAGATAACGGCATTGGATTTTCAGATGACAGCCTGGATGCAGTGGAGGAGTTTCTTGAGAAGGGAATTGTTTCAGAAGAATTGGGTGTGGGAATCCGAAATTCGGTGGCAAGGCTGAAGCTGATTTATGGAGATAAGTATGTGATCCATATTTATAATCAGGAGCCATCTGGTGCAGTGGTAGATATTCTGCTGGATTTACAGAAGCAGAAGGAAATATAATATCAAATTATGATTGGGCAGCTATTGCAAAAAGAGGCAGTGATATATAGAGAGCGAGGAGTGCCAAAAATATGGAAATGGAAATCAAAGCATTGCTTGTAGATGATGAAGAACAGTGTGTGAAAACACTTCAGGATGGGATAGACTGGAAGGTCCTTGGCGTTGCGGAAACTTTCGGAGCGTACAACGCGGTTCAGGCCCGGGAGATCATGAAAGAGGAAATGATTTCCCTGATTCTCTGTGACATTGAAATGCCTGGGGAAAGCGGTCTTGAATTTATTTCAAGCGTAAGGGAAAAAGCAGATCTGAATGACGAAAATATAGAATGTATTATTCTCACCTGTTATCCGGATTATAAATTTATGCGGAAAGCCATGCAGATTGGGTGCAGCGATTATCTGATCAAGCCTCTTGATACAGATGAAATGACAGCAGTTCTGGAAAAAGCTGTTGAAAAAATACAGAAAAAATTCCAGAAGGACGAAAAAGAGAAAAAGCTTTTTCCAGATGCAATGAAAACTTCTTTTCCGGAAGGGCAGCAGAATATTATTGACGGGAAAGTGATTCCCTATATCCAGGAACATTTTTCTGAGACGTTGACTGTCACGGAAATTGCGGATTATGCAGCGCTGAATGCCCAGTATATGATGCGGCTGTTTAAGAAAAGAACCGGGATTTCTGTGCTGGAATATGTTACAAACTGCCGTATGGAAAAAGCAAAAGAACTGCTTCGAAATACAGACTGGAACAATGAAATCGTTTCAGAAAAACTGGGATATGCAAGTTCCGGGTATTTTATCAAACTGTTTAAGAAAACTTTTAGCATGACGCCCAGGGAATTCAGAAAGGCATCAGATCTATGAGAAAAGGAAAAATACTGGTGGGCGCCGGGCTGGCACTTTTGAGTGCGGTAGTGCTTTGGGGTTGCCAGGACAGAGAAACGATATCCCCGCTGGAAAATGGGGAAGCAGATGAAGTTTGTGAGATTGCCATCGAAAATCTGACGCTGGGCGCGAAATATCCGGACACAGAGGCAGTAGAAGAACTGATCAACGAAATTACAGTTCCGGCGATTTCCTGTAAAGTGAAAATCGTAAACTGCTTCATCGGAGATCATGCCAATATGCTGAAGAAAGCCAAAATGGGGATTCAGCGGCTGGATCTGGTGAATACAGGAACTACCACATCATTGTCTGATCTGGCAGCAGACGGCACTTTGATAGAGTTAAATGATCTTCTGGATAAATACGGCAAAGATCTTCAGGAAAAAGAAGGAGAGCTTCTGAAGGTTACTTCTTTAAATGGCAAAGTGTATGCTGTGTGTGCAAATCTGAATCCGGGCAGGGCATCTGGAATTGGTTATAACAAGGATCTTGCGGAGAAATATCATATAGAGGTTCCAGAACAATTGGAATTGCAGAATCTTACAGAAATCGGAAAGCAGCTAAAGGAAAAGAACACGGGCGTTTATCTGATTTCTTTCGGCAATGCAGGGAATGTGGATTCGTCTGCCTTTACTTCTTTATTTGACGTGGAGGATTTCGGCGGGGATATGAACTATGGTGTGATTTTTGACCCGCTGAATAGTACGGAAATTGTGAATGCATATGCTTCTGAGGAATACCGTGATTTTTGCCGGACAATAAAGCTGTGGCGGGATGAGGGATATATACCGGAAGATTCTTTGTACAGCGGCGTGGATGCGCAGTCTATGTTTAATGAAGGGGAAATGTTTTTGCAGTGGACAAGCGTGTCCCTTGGAACCCTTCATCTGGTTAGCAAAAAGAGTCTGGATTTCGATGAAGTTCTGGTAGCAATGACGCCCAACCGGACAACCACTTCTCTTGTGCAGGAATTTACCTGGGGAATTACCAGCTCCTGCAAGAATCCCCAGAAGGCTATGGAATTGCTGAATCTGATTTACACAAACAGTGATCTGGCCAATTTTCTGCAGAATGGCAGGGAGGGAACAGATTATGTAAAAACAGGGGAAAAGACTATTGCATATCCAGATGGCAAGGATAACAGCAGTGTAGGGTATTCCAGCTATTTTACCTGTTATGGGGACAGTGACCAGGTGTATCAGTTTGGAGAAAACGGTACAGATTGGCGGGATTTTATGAAAAATTATTCTGAGGATTCCAAACCGTCCAGGACACTTGGGTATGTGTTTCAGACGGATCAGGTTGCAGCGGAGGTGGATGCGGTTTCTAGAGTGGTGAATGAGTACCGTCCGGTGCTGGAAACGGGAATGACAGAGGATGCGGATAAGACACTGAATCAGTTTCTGGAGGCACTGGATGAGGCTGGGATGGAAAAAATTATTGAGGAAAACAGACGACAGCTGGGTGTGTGGCTGAAGGAGCAGGAGAAAGAGTGACGGCATTGCATATGGGAAATGTAAAAGTCATTTTTGAATAAAAATCTGGTCATTATTGGACAACATAAAAATGTTTGTTGTGGTAAAGTAAAGGTAAAATGCAGAAGATAACTGGGTAAATTTTTTTAGAAGGAGAATATTATGCATAAGAAAAAATGGCTGTCAGTACTGATTGGAACTATTATTGGAACTATGAGTTTGTCTGCGTCTGTTTTTGCGGCGGATTCTGCTACGGCACTTCCGAAAACAGAGGGAAAGCCTCGTCTTCTGGTTACACAGGACGGGGAAGTGGACGATATGAACACATTAATTCATACGCTGCTTTATTCTAACGACATTGATCTGGAGGGAATCGTACAGACCAGTTCCAAACTGCATTACAGTGGGGATGATACTACAGAATCCCTTAGATGGATGGGAACTGACTGGATGTATGAATTTCTGGATGCGTATGCAGAGGTTTATGACAATCTGAAGATACATGATGAGGACTATCCTTCCCCGGATGATCTTCGTGCCATCACAAAAGTGGGAAATATTAAAAACGTAAGTGATACTTCCGAGGAGACAGAAGGATCAGAGTTGGTGAAAGAGCGGATTCTGGCAGAGGATGACAGACCCCTTTATATCGAGGTTGGTGGCGGTGCCAACACTGTGGCAAGAGCATTGATGTCTATTGAGGAAGAGTATAAGGACCAGGAAGGCTGGGAAGAGCTTTACAATCGTATTTGTGAAAAAGTGATTCTTTTTGCATGGGGAATGCAGGATGACTGCTATTTGAACTATATTCAGCCCAACTGGCCGTCTATGCGTATGGTAGATGTTTCTGGTTCTACTCTTGCATATGGTTACAGATGGGCGACTCTTGAGGAGCTTTCCGATGAGTCCAGAGAAAAACTGAGCAGTGCATGGATGAAGGAGAATATTGAGCAGAATCTTGGTGCGCTGATGGATAAATATGTGACCTGGGGTGACGGCACATATCTGGAAGGAGAAGCAGATACCGATCAGTATGGTACCAATGAGGCACTTCTTGGAGATGACACGCTCTGGGTTGGACATGCTTACGAGCAGTATGATTTCCTTTCTGAGGGAGATTCCCCGGCATGGTTTGTGACCATTCCTAACGGGCTTCGCAGCCTTGAGGATTTGTCTTATGGCGGATGGGACGGTAGATACGCCCTGAAGGAGAATGATGAAAATCCGGATGTGCGTCTGTACCAGGCTGCTAAAGGAAATGAAAAGGGAATTGCACAGTGGATTGCCGCAATCCAGAGTGATTTTGCCATGAGAGCAAAATGGTGCGTGACCGACAAGTATGAGGATGCCAATCATCTGCCAGAGGTTTCTGTGGAAGAGGGAATTGATCTGACTGCGAAAGCTGGAGACAAGATTACGTTAAACGGAACTGCAGTGGATCCGGATGGTGATACTACAACCTTCCGTTGGTATCATTATCCATATGGAGATACTTATGAGGAAGCTGAAGATGAGGATGGAAATCCGGTTGCCATTGAGGTGACAGCATCAGGTGAAAACCAGGAGACAGCTACTTTTACAATTCCGGAAGACGCCAAATCCGGTGACACTATCCATATTATTATGGAAGGCGTAGACGGCGGCGGAACCAATCCGGTAGCTTATCAGAGAGTGATTGTGACGGTGGAATAAAAAGGATATGAAGAAATAGGATATAAAGAAATAGCATTGGTTAGGGAGCTGGCTGATGCTATTTTTTTATGAAATAGGAAATTCTGCAAAGCCGAAGTTTTGCTTATTTCGTGCCGAGTAATCAGCAAGACTTTTTCTGTAAAGGGCCTGTAAAGAATGTTAGAAAATAGTGTTTTGTATTGAAAAAATAAAATAAAAATGATACAATTAATATATAAACTCTTAAAGGTTTATAAAGTTCTTGCGTCTCCCGGTACTTTATGCTACGCTTATTTTACATCTCAGGAGTTTTCTATTTTATTCAGGCCGTTCGGCAAATAATTCCTGTGAAATAAGCAAAATAAAGAAGGTGGTGCGCTTGGGTGTAAAAGACTAGAGCGTGTTTGAAAGAGGCTTTCTGCAAGATGTGCGTCACAATTTGTGGGAGATTTTGTCCGGATGAGGGCGCCGTAGCGGGCTACGGCAACTGAATTCGGGCAAAATATACCGCAAAGTGGGGCGTGCAGATTGCAGGAATGATTTTTCAAACAGGCTCTAGGGACTACAGGAGTATTTAAGGGATAATGAGCGCTTTGCGGATCTTGTAAATGGCACTTTATTTGCAGGAAAGCAGATTATAAAAGCGTCTTATTTGAAAGAAGTACAAAGGAAAAAAAGGGTTTCATGCCAATTGCAGACTATTGGCAGCAATACACATAAGATAAAGAGTTCGGACGAAAACGGCGTAAAATTTATATATCTGGAAAGGGAACGGGACTTTCTCCGCTTGCATGATAAGCCAGGATGCAGAGTGCTTCTGGCCTGTGAAGCCGAAAGCAGGGCGAACTATGAAATGCCAGTAAGATGTTTTACATATGACGGTGTAGAATATACGGATCAGCTGAAATCCCGGAAGAGAAACAGGAAAAGAGGAAAACACAGAAAAAGACGTCCATTAGTGCCGGTTTTCCACCAGGTTCTTTATCTGGGAGAAGAGCGGTGGCAAAGTAAGAAAAAACTGCAGGAGATGATGGAGATACCAGAAGAAGTAGGTGAGTTTTCCAGCCTTCTTCCGGAATATGATATTTGCATGGCAGATATCCATGAGCAAAATCCCCAATTGTTCCACACCGAATGGCGGGATATTTTTTCCCTAATGAGCCACAGCCGTAAGAAAGAAGAACTGAAAAAATACATAGAAGATAACAAAATCGAAATACAAAAGCTAAGCCTGGAAACCAGATGGTTCCTGGCAATATTGCTGGAACAGTATACCATAGTAGATGATGATGTCGTGGAGGTGAGAGACGTGTGTAAGGCATGGGACGGAGCAATGCAAATGTATGCGGATGAGGCGAGAGAAGCAACGAGAAAAGAAATGAAGAAAGAGATGAGAAAAAGGGAGAATGAAAAGAGTCGCAGACAAGTATTTCGGATGTTTTCAAAAGGCTATCCGCAGACTGAGATAGCAGATGTATTAGAAATACCGTTGAAAACAGTGAAAAGATGGTGTGCGGGATTGACGCCAGCTACAGAAAAATAGAGTGCAGAGTGTGTAGAATTAATTCTGTTTTCCGCTTTGGGCATATTTAAAAAGAATATTAATGCTGAGGATGGAGAAAATCTTCATCCTCATTGTTTTGCACAAAAACAGGATACCTAATTTGTACAAAATAGATAAATGAATTTTGAATCTAAATTTCCTGTCGGTAGTTAGCGTATAAAAAAGTACTGTTCGCGTTTTTCATGCCACAGGGGCGGGGAAATACGGTACACTGTAGTCAGATTAAGAATGGAGTAAATCGGCTTTCAGATTTAGTGGTGTCTGCGTAAGCAGATATGTCCGCTTGGCGAGGAAGCTGGAAAAGGATAGAGAAGTCTGACGAAAAAGAAAGGAGCAGTTTACTGTATGCAGAAGATTGATTTTAATAAAGGATGGATGTGTAAATGTCTTACCCGCGATGAGGCGGCTTATCCGGTGACTTTGCCCCATGACGCCATGCTCAGCGAGCCGCGTACCCAGGAGAGTACCGGTGAGGGAAACATTGGATGGTACATCGGCGGAGATTACGAGTATACCAAGAAATTTACCGTGCCGAAAGAATATGAGAATCAGAAAGTCCTTATTGAATTCGAGGGTGTTTACCATAACGCTGAAGTCCACATAAATGGAAAAAAAGTAGCAGGCCGTCCATATGGATATACCAATTTCTACATAAATACAGATGGCTTTTTCAAATACGGAGAAGAGAATGAAGTCAAAGTAATTGCTCATAATGCAGACCAGCCAAACAGCCGCTGGTACTCAGGAACAGGGATCTATCGTCCTGCATATCTGCATATTGGCGGTGAGAAATACATTCCTGTAAACGGAGTAAAAATCCGCACATTAAGCTATAATCCGGCACAGATCGAAGTTGCAGTAAAGACCTCCGCGCCAGGTGAGGTTTCTCTTGAAATTGAATTTGAGGGAAAAAGAGTCCTGACTGCGATTGGAGAAAGTAAAGCAGTAGCTGCACAGAATAATGAAACAAAAAATGCATCTGCAGCTAGCGAAAAGCCTGCAAAAGAATATCAGGCAGTCTTTCTGCTGGATGTTCCAAACGCAAAGCTTTGGGATACGGAGCACCCGAACCTCTACACCTGCAAAGCAGTATTTGGTGAAGATCAAGTAACCGAAACCTTCGGAATCCGTGAACTGGTATGGAATCCGCAGGTGGGTATGACCATTAACGGAAAGCGCGTAATCCTTCGCGGAGCATGCTTCCACCACGACAATGGCGTGCTTGGCGCATGTACATATCCAGAAGCAGAAGAGCGAAAGATGCGTATTTTCAAGGAAAACGGATACAACGCAGTCCGCTCCGCACATTACCCATGTTCTAAGGCACTTCTGGATGCCTGCGACCGTGTGGGAATGCTGATGATGGACGAATACGTAGATGTCTGGTACATCCACAAAACAAAATATGATTACGCAAATCAGCTTGCCGGCTGGTGGAAACAGGATTTAAAGGATATGGTGGATAAAGATTTCAACCACCCAAGCGTTATCATGTATTCCACTGGAAATGAGGTAGCAGAGACCGCCCAGAAGAAAGGAATTGCCCTTACCGGAGAGATGACAAACTACCTTCACAGCCTGGATTCCACTCGCCCGGTAACCTGCGGAATCAACATTTTCTTCAACTTCTTAAGTTCCATCGGACTTGGAGTTTACAGTGATGATAAGGCAGAAAAAAGCGCCGAGAACGCAGAAAAGTTCGCTGCAGAGCAGGCTAAGAAAGCAGCCGCTGCGAAGCCCGAAAAGAAGAAAAAACCAGTTGGAAGTGAGTTTTACAATACCCTCGCCTGCCTGGTAGGTGACTACTTCATGAAGTGTGGCGCCACCCTTTATCCATGTGATCTGAAGACCAGGGATGCCTATGCGAACATGGATATCGCAGGCTACAATTACGGTATTTTCCGTTACAAGCATGACCTTAAGAAGTATCCTAATCGTCTGATTCTTGGAAGCGAAACCTTCTGCAAGGATGCATACAGCTTTTGGGAAATTGCCAAGAAAAACAAGCGAATCATCGGTGATTTCGTGTGGGCAGGCTGGGATTATATCGGTGAAGTTGGAGACGGCGCAGCCGAGTATTCCGACTATAAATTTGAAGATCCGTCAACCAGAATGACTGGCGGAAACGGCCGAATCGACCTGAATGGAAAGCCTCGTGCGGAGGCAGCCTACACCAGAGTTGCTTTCGAAAGAGAGACAGGCCCGTTCATCGCAGTAGACCCTGTTTACCAGAAAGAAAAGCTTCGTCTCACTGGCTGGCAGCTGACCAAAGCACTGGAGAGCTGGGCATGGGGCGGCTGCAGCGGGGAGCCTGCAAAGGTTGAGGTTTATGCAAGAGCTGCTCAGGTTGAGCTGTTTATCAATGGCAAGAGTGTTGGCAAAAAGAACGTGAAAAAATGCCGCGCCAACTTTAACACAACCTATGAGGATGGCGAAATTACGGCTGTTTCTTACGATGAAAAAGGAAAAGAAATCAACCGCTATTCCCTGCAGACCGCTGGAAAAGAGACCATTCTACAGGTAAGACCGGAGGAGAAATCCGTGAAGCCAGAAGGACTTGCTTTCGTTCAGCTGCAGTACACGGATACAAAAGGCATCTGGAAGCCGATGGAGAAGCACAATTTGAAGGTGACAGTAGAAAATGGAATCCTAAAAGGCCTTGGCAGTCCGGCACCGTACGTAAAAGGGAACTATACAGATGATACGGTGGCAACTTATTATGGTGAGGCCATGGCAGTGGTACAGGCAGACGGAAACGGCCCTGTGAAGGTCACAGTGACAGATGAGACACGGTCTTATGTAGCCGAAATTCCATGTGAATAAATGAAATCACAGGTTTACGGTTGAGAGACTTGTAAACCTGTTTTCTAATAAGAAAAGAGGCAGATGAAATGAAGAAAAAAGGTCTTATGATAGGCGGAATTTGTCTTGCTGTGGTGGCAGGAATATTGGGATATAACCATGAAGCAGTTCGCGTGGTTTTTCATAATGTGTATTCACCTTCTGTGAAGCTGGATGAATCCACAGAATGGGATGGAGGAAACTCCTACGAGAAATTGCAGTATTCAGAGGTATCGGAAAACGATTATCTGGACTTATATGTGCCGGACAGTGATGAACCAATGCCCCTGATCGTAATGGTTCATGGCGGCGGTTTTGTCTTTAATGACAGCCAGTCCAGACAGGCACAGCTGATGTACCGCTATTTCCGTGATCATGGATATGCATGTGCTTCCATCAATTATCGGCTGGCTCAGGAAGCTGCATTCCCGACAGGGGTGGAGGATGTGAAATCCGCAATCCGTTTCCTCCGTGCCAACGCTGAGAAATATGGATACGATCCGGAGCGTTTTGCTATTTGGGGAGAATCTGCAGGCGGCTATCTGTCCGTGATCTGTGGTGCTTCCAATGACGAAGAATTCAATAGTGTGCCGTTCATCGGAGAAGATGAGAATAATCCGGTTTCCAGTGAAGTACAGGTAATCCTGAACTACTACGGTTGCATGGAATTCGGAACCCAGGCAGCAGATTATAAGGAACTGAAAATCCCGAAAGTAGTTCAGTGGGCATCCGGTCTGTGGCTTACCGATGCCATCAAGGATACTGGCTATAATGATGTGGAATCTTATTGGATGCGTAAGGATGTGAACACCCTTACCCAGGAGGAAAAAGATACCTACAGCCCCCTGTACTATATCCAAAAGAACCTTACCCCGGAAAACAGCCCAAGCGTGCTGATCTGGCACGGTGATGCAGATCTAAGCGTCCCCTACCTGCAGTCCGAGCGCCTGAACGAACTTCTCACAGAACAGATCGGTGCAGACAAGGTAGAATACAAGCTTTTCCACAATTACAAACACGCCGCCGACCAGCTGTACAGCGACGAGAATCTTGGAACCTTAAAAGAATATCTGGACACAAAATTAGCAAAATAAAACAAATATCTGGCAGAAAAGCAGAAATGCTCTATGCCAGATTTTTTTATTTTCCGGTATCCTGAAAACTTCCTGAAAAACCTTGGCGATACTTGAAAAAAATTGCTAACTTTGCTATGCTAGTTCCAGAATGTGTTTACATGTGTGATTTACACGAAGGAGAGCTATGAGAATCGAAAAGAAACTATGGATTGCTCTGATTGTCTTTGGATTGTTTGCGGTTGGGTTTACTGGCTGGATTTTTAACCGCAGCATGGGTGGGGAGCGGGTGTCCTTTAATAATACAGTAAGGCTTGAAACGGAGGCTGATACGGCAGGAGAAATCAAGACCAAGAATCTGGTTCTGCCAGAGGAATTTGACATTCCGAGGTCGCTTTTGTTCAAGACCACCCATACGTCCGTGCAGATTCTGCTGGACGGAGAAGAAATTTATCAGTATGGACATGAGGAAAACGCTCCGAAATTCATGAAATCTCCAGGTTCCTGCTGGCATATTGCAGACATTCCCAAGAACAGTGCCGGGAAAGAACTGGAAATCCGTATACTCCCTGCATATTCCGGATATTATGGAAACAACATCAGCCTTTACCTGGGAACCAGAGGAGACTGCATCTTAAGGATCCTCAGCGACAGCCTGGGCATATTTATTATCAGCTGCGGTATTTTATTCACAGGACTGGTAAGTCTGCTGCTCTATTTTTTTGCAATAAAAAGCAAAAGAAAAACCAAAGTAGAAGGGAAAAATGAGATCTTCCTGAACCTGGGAATCTTTTCTGTATTGATTGCCTTGTGGTCCTTGCAGCAGTGCGGATTTCTTCAGTTTCTGATTCCGGATGGAAGAACCTTATACTATGTGGATCTGTTTACCTTTTATCTTTTCCCGATTCCCTTTAACTTCCTTGTTTACGATATCTGCAGCTGCAAATACCGTAAGGGCGCATTGTATTTTCCGGTGCTTTATCTGGTGGATATGACGGTATCTGTGATCCTTCAGTGTGCCGGAATCGTGGACATGTTCCAGCTGCTCCCGGTAACCCATGTTCTCATGATATGCAACGTTATTTATACATTTGTGCTTATTCATTATGAGGCAAGGGTAGAAGAAAATGAGTCTGCAAGGGAGTTCACCTATCCCTTATATATTGTGCTGGGATTTGGCGTTGCGGAGCTTATTTTATACTATGCAAGACATTTTAAGACTACATCCATATTCCTTCCTCTTGGAACAATGGGATTTATTATTGCCCTGATCTGGATACAGGTGTCCCGCTTTTATGACCAGTATGTTGAGAAGCAGAAGGTTTTGTATCTGCTGAAGGTTGCCAACACAGATATGCTTACAGAAGCCATGAACCGAAATGCTTACGAGCACACCATCAGGCAGCTGGATGAACAGGCATCGCAGCTGCAGAAAACAGGCGTTGTGCTGTTTGACCTGGATAATCTGAAGGTGATCAACGATAATTTCGGACATGAGAAAGGTGACGAAGCCCTTAAGCTGTGCTACAACTGCATCCGCCAGGTTTTTAAAGAGGCACAGAACTGTTTCCGAATTGGCGGGGATGAATTCGCATATGTGTATCACAATGATGAGAAAGACCTGATCGCTGATCGTATAAAACGCCTGGACATATTGCTTGAAGAAGCAGCCAAAAAGGTCTCCTATCCATTAAGTGTATCCGTCGGATATGCTTATTATCTGCCTGATGAAGACCGTGCTTTTAAGGATATTGCGAAACGAAGCGATATCATGCTTTACCGCCGTAAGCGCAGGAAAAAGCTGAACCGTGCATGCATGGACACCGCAGCAGCCGACATGGAAAAAATGCTGGCGCAGGAAAATGCAGAGGATATTTTCCAGGAAAAAGAGTACCAGGATATTACACCGGAGGAGTTTTGCAAAGTAATCGACCTGCTCAGCCCGAGTACAGACAATTACCTTTATCTGATAGATTTCAGAACGGATTTTTACTATATTGCACCTCAGGCAATGGAACGGTTCTGCATTCCGAAAAATGCTTTTCATGATGTGATGGAGTGTCACAGAGAGTTTGTATATGGACCGGATTATCCTCTTTTGAAAGCAGAATTTAAAGATCTGCTGAGTACAGACCGCAGTATTCACAATATGGAATACCGCTGGCTGGATCCCAAAAGAGAACCCATCTGGATTAACTGCAGGGGCTATGTTGTGCGGGATGAAAACATGAAGCCGCTGTACATGGTAGGCTGCATCAACGAGATCGGAGCACGGCAGAAAGCGGATAATGTCAGCGGATTATTGGGAGAAACCGGACTGAGAGAATATCTGAAAAAGCTGAAGCCGCCTTTTGAAAACGGATATCTGATCCGCCTTGGCTTGGACCATTTTAAAGAAATTAATGAGAATCTGGGATGGGAATACGGAGATCAGGTACTGCGTGAGACAGCAGTCTGCATTTCCGGCTGCATGTCAGAAAATCAGACGGTATACAGATTATTTTCCGATGAATTTATGATTCTGGATCTTTCTTCCAGGAGCGTAAAGGAGGTAAAGAAGCTTTACGATAAAGTGAGAGAATCTGTGGATCAGTTCATCAGAGATAACGAATATACTGTGATGTTTACAATTTCAGGAGGAATCCTGCCGCTGCATGCCATAGAAGAGATGGGGTATTCCGCAGCTATGAAGCTGACGGATTTTTCCCTGAATGAAGCCAAGAAGCTTGGAAGAAACCGCTGTTATGTATTTGAAGAAAAAGAATATCGGCAGTTCCTGCGAAGAAGCGAGCTGAAACAGGAACTGAGAAATGCAGTGATAAATGACTTTAAGGGATTTACCGCATTTTATCAGCCGGTATTTCGGTCAGAAACCGGAAAGCTTTATGGCGCGGAAGCGCTGATGCGTTTTATCTCAGAGAAGTTCGGAATGGTATCGCCTGCTGAATTTATTCCGATTTTGGAAGAGACGGGACTGATTATTCCTGCCGGACGCTGGATGATGGGTGAGGCAATGGGAAAATGCAGCCAGATCCGGGAAGTGCTTCCGGAGTTTCTGGTCAGCATTAATATTTCACAGGTACAGGCTGCCAAGTCAGATGTAATTTTGGATGTGATCGCAGCTATGGAGAAAGCCAAGCTTCCGGCGGATGCGCTTATTATTGAGCTGACAGAAAGTGATCTTTTGGAGCAAAATATAAATGAGAGACATTTCCTTACAGAGCTGCAGCGAATGAAGATCAAGCTGGCACTGGATGATTTTGGAACCGGATATTCCAACTTCCATTACCTTAGTGAGCTGGGTCCGGCAATCATCAAAATTGACCGTTCCTTTACAGCCAGTGCAGTGGCAGATGAGGGAGAATATTATCTTCTGAATCAGTTTTGCAGTATGATCCACAATCTGAACCTGAAACTCTGCATTGAGGGTGTGGAGAATAAAGAAGAGTGGTCGAAGATCCGGAACCTCCAGCCGGATTTCAGCCAGGGATTCTTCTGGGGAAGACCCTGCCCGTATGAGGAGTTCGTGGAGAAGTTTGTAGAGAAATAAAATAATGTTAAATGATAATCCGTTCTGGGCACTTAACCGGGACGGATTATTCTTATGGCATGATTTTGATATTACCCATTGGGCAGCGGGCACCGGAATTATGTTTTTGACGTTGAATAAGTCAGATAAGATTTTGGAGAAAATGATTTAGAGATCCTTTTTCATTTTGCAAATTGACGGTGGAAAGTATTTCTCCTATAATGAAAATAAGTATATTTGAAAAGTAAGGCTTGTAGCTGGGAGAAATGAGGTGTAAATTTGGGAACTTATCTGAATCCTGGGAATTATAAATTTCAGGAAGTGCTGGCATCGGATATTTATGTAGATAAGACAGGTTTGCTGAAATATACCAATTCAGTCCAGCACACGACAACGAAAATAAAACAGTAAAGATTCCCAATAATGAAATCCGTGCAGAGTATGTGAATACGGTTTCTACTTCTGACTGGGGAGAAGTATCGAAGAAATGCAGGAAATATATTGCTTGTTGGGGTAAGCTATGACAAAAAGATGAAAGAGCATGAATGCATAATAGAAAGATTGGACAAGTAAGACAGTGGCAAGAGTATATTTTGTAAGGGAAAAAATCAGTATGGAAGTTCCGCTGGGGGTAACGGTTTTGGAGGCGGAAATCCGGGCAGGGCTGGAGCCGGATGCGCCTTGCGGCGGGCAGGGAAGCTGTGGAAAATGCCTGGTGAAGGTAAATGGAAATCCTGTGCTGGCCTGTCAGACCAAGGTGGTAGGGGACTGCCAGGTGGAGATTCCGGGAAAGAAGAAAAGAGGAAAAATTCTCAGTGAGGGATTTTCAAGAAACGTAAATTTCCAGCCAGATTTACGGGTGAAAAGGATCCGCCTGGAAAAACCGGAGATTTGGGAAAAAAGGTCAGAATGGGAACGACTGCTGGCTGCGGTATATGGGGACGGGGAAATTCATAACGATCATGAAGAAATCGGGTGCAAAAACAGTGCTGTTCCATATATTAAGGTGGGGGCTGCAGATGTTCAGCTCTCTGGCATCTTATATGAGAAAAGGATGCTTGCGCCAGTGTGGGAAGTAATCTATACAGAGAATGAAATTCTGGATTTTCGGCAGAGTAGCAACACGGAAGCGGATCTCTGTCAAAACCAGTCTGGAAATGACGCAGGATATTCAGAAGCATGTTGTAACATTTTCACAGCGGCTATCGATCTTGGAACCACTACAATTGTTGGCTATCTTCTTGATGGAAGAAACGGACAGACTCTGGCAACAGAAAGCCGGATGAATCCTCAAATGCAGTATGGCGGAGACGTAATTCAAAGAGCCGATTATGTGTTGGAACATGGCACAGAAGCGCTGAGTGAATGTGTGCGAAAGACAATCAATGAAATATTAGAAACCCTTATTGAAAAATCACAAAAAGCCGGAGATATCTATCAGATCAGCCTTGTTGGAAATACCTGCATGCATCATCTGTTTCTTGGAATTTCGCCTGCATCATTAGTTCATGCTCCGTACACTCCGGCAATCAGTCAGCCGCTTACGTTACGGGCATCTGATTATGGAATTCATATTCATAAAAAGGGCCAGCTTATTTTGCTTCCAAACATTGCAGGCTACATAGGTGCAGACACCAGCGGGTGTCTGTTGGCGCTTCGCCAGGATCTGAAAGAAGAAACCACACTGCTTCTGGATATTGGAACCAATACAGAAATGATTCTTGGAAATAAACATGGTCTGGCTGCCTGCTCCGCAGCATCCGGGCCTGCATTTGAAGGCGCAAAAATCCAGTGCGGAATGCGAGGACTTCCAGGTGCCATTGACCATGTGAAATATGAAAATGGAAAGTGGCAGTATACTACTATTGAAAATGAGAAGCCAACAGGATTATGCGGTTCTGGCCTGATTGACTTGATAGCAGAACTTCTGCGCACTGGGCTTTTGGACGAAAACGGAATTTTGCACAGTGGGCAGGTGAAAGCGGATACCTTTGTACTTGTGCCGTCAGGGGAATCACAAAGGGAAATTTATCTTACACAGAAAGATATTGGTGAGGTACAGTTGGCGAAAGCTGCCATTGCTGCGGGAATCCGACTTTTAATGAAGAAACAAAATGTAGAAGAAACTCAGGTTCAGATTGTGTATCTGGCTGGCGGATTCGGGAATTACATGAACGCCAGGAACGCCGCGCGAATCGGCCTGATTCCAGAAAACTTTGCTGAGAAAGTAAGTTGTGTGGGAAATGCTGCCGGAGAAGGGGCAAAGATTGCACTGTTAAATAAAAAGGAGCGCCATGAAGCAGAAAAGGCCGTACAGAAAATTGAATTTCTGGAGCTGGCTGCTTGTCCGGAGTTTCAGGACTGCTTCGTAGACGAGCTTGGATTTGGGAAGTGAAAAAATGAATTTTAAAGAGCTAAAGGAATTATGTCAGTCCCATGGTTTTACCCATACAGTGCCGCTGGCCTGTGATACCATCGAACTGAAACCAGAAGTTCGTCAGATGTGCGCTTCTGATTCCTGTCATAAATACAATAAATGCTGGAGTTGTCCTCCAGGCTGCGGTACTTTGGAAGAATGCGAAAAAAGAGTAAGAAAGTACAAGCTGGGGATTCTGGTGCAGACTGTTGGACAACTGGAAGATTCCATGGATGGGGAGGGAATGATGCGAATCGAGGACATGCACAAGGCATCCTTTTATGCATTGGAAAAAGACCTGCGGAAGTTTTACCCGGACATGCTGCCTATTGGAGCGGGATGCTGTACGAAGTGTAAGGTCTGTACCTATCCGGATGCGCCCTGCCGTTTTCCAGGGGAAGCTTTTTCCTCAATGGAAGCATATGGAATGCTGGTCATGCAGGTGTGTCAGGCAAATCATCTGGATTATTATTATGGTTCAGGAAAAATTGTCTATACCAGTTGTTATTTACTGAAATAAAATAAGATCAAAAAGCAAAATGCAACTCATATTTACATGACGAAGCGTTTTGTTTTTTTTATGAACTCATCATAATATGTGAAAATATTCACAGTAAGATAGTATAATGGAATGAGAAAAAAAGAGAAGCGGCATTCCCTTTTTCTGATATAAAATGAATTTGTTGAAAAGAATGTCTTAGCGGAGGCATTCAAGCGGAGAGAACAATAAAAGCTGTCAAAAAACAGCTGATGAGCAGCAAAAACAATTTCATATTGGAGGGAAATGCCATGATTATTATTGGTGAGAAGCTGAACGGATCCATTCCGTCAGTTGCCAAAGCTATCGCTGAGAAGGATGCGGACCTGATCAGAGAAAGAGCCAGAATGCAGGCAGAAGCGGGAGCCACATTTCTGGATGTATGTGCGTCAGTAGAAGAGGACGTAGAGGTAGAAACTTTGAAATGGATGATTGATCTTGTACAGGAAGTGACAGACACACCGATCTGTGTGGACAGTCCAAGTGCAAAATCCTGTGTCGCAGCCATTCCATTTTGTAAAAGACCGGGACTTATTAACTCTGTTTCCCTTGAGGGAGACAAAATTGACACTATTTTTCCAGTGATCGCAGATACAGACTGGGAGTGTGTAGCCCTTCTCTGCGATAACGATGGAATTCCGGATTCCGTAGAGCGCCGTATGAAAATTTTCTTCGGAATTATGGAAAAAGCAAAACAGTACGGTATTGCACCAAGCCGTTTACATATTGATCCACTGGTTGTAACACTGGGAACAGACCAGACCGCATTAACTGTATTTGCAGACTGCTGTAGAAGAATTAAATATGAATATCCGGAAATCCATATCACCAGTGGACTTTCCAACATTTCTTTCGGACTTCCAGTAAGAAAGAATATTAACCAGGCATTTATGGTGCTGGCTATGAATGCTGGTATGGACAGTGCTATCGTAGATCCTACCAACAAGAATATGATTGGTATGATTTATGCCACAAATGCACTGTTAGAGAGTGATGAATATTGTCTAGAGTATATTGGTAAGTTTGGAAACAAAGCCGCAGAAGAAGCAGCACAGCCAGCTCCTGCATCTCCGCTTGATGAGAAAATGCAGAAGGTTTTCAAATTAACACAGGATGGAAAAAATAAAGAAATCGGACAGGCTGTCCAGGAAGCACTTGATAATTCCTTCTAAGATGGGGACAGCTTTCTGAGTGTTTAAATTCAGAGGGCTGTTTCTTTTTTGCCTGAAAATAGATTAAATTTGCCAGATGGGGCGTAAAGGGGCAAGGGTTTGATATTGTTGATAAGTGTGGTAAAATAATCTGAGACATAAGGTGGGACAGTAATGAAGATATGTGATGAAAAACAAAGAAAATTTGAGAAAGATGCGGTGGACTGGATTTGCCGGATTACATCGGGGATTTTGATTTTATTCGCCTGTATTGACATTGTCCGTTTTGCAATGCTGGGGGATAAAACAGCATTTATTACATTCGGGGTAATTGCGGTAGTGTTCATTTTGCTGGCTGTTGCTGCGTGGAAAAGCAGGATGCCGTTTTTGTATCTGGTGATTGGAGCGGCGGCGTTTGTCCTGTATTTTAATACAAATTTTTCTACCAGCACTTATTACTTCAACTGGATGTTTCTGGTGGAATGCATTGTGGCGGCAGTTGGGGGAATTCTGGGAACTGGGTATATGGTCTGGAAAAAGACACCAGTTGGAAAAGCGGCAGTTTTTCCATTATTGGCAGCAGTTCTGATTGCGGCAGGGGCACTGGGATTCTGGAAAATGAGATATGAGGCAGCACATAATGCCGATGGACAGGCCAGGGACGAGCTGTGGGCAGTGCCAGAAAAATATGATGGGGCTGAACCGGAGCAGGCGGGAACGGTAGAGGAAGTTGTTTATGAAACGAAAGCCTATGCAACTGATGAGAGAACTGTAACGAAAACTGCTTACGTATATTTGCCATATGGATATTCAGAGGAGAGGGAGTATAATATTTTATATCTCATGCACGGTACAGGGGATGATGAAAAATACTGGCTGAAAACCAATCCATATAACAAGACTATGCTGGACAATCTGATCGCCAGCGGGGATATTCAGCCGCTGATCGTGGTGACGCCGACTTTTTATGTGGAGGATGACTGTGTAGAGGATCTGGATCAGCTGACCTATTTTTTTGCAAAAGAACTGCGGAATGATCTGATGCCGGAGATTGAATCTTCTTATTCAACTTATGCGAAATCAGCGGATGATGTCGGATTTTCGGAGAGCAGGGATCACAGGGCCTTTGCAGGATTATCTCGTGGAGCTGTGACCATGTATCATTCCGTGCTTTGCCAGAGCCTGGATTATTTCTCCTGGTTTGGGGCATTTAGCGGAAGCAGGACGGATGCACAGGCGTTTGAGGATACCATTCAGGCGGGGGATTTTGCAGATTTACCAATTCATTATCTGTATGTGGCAAGCGGTAATTTCGATTTTGCATTGCCTGGACAGGTACAGGATTATCAGGCACTTCTGGATATTGAGCCAAGGCTGCGCAGCGGTGTGAATACGACGTTTGACGTATTTCCTATGAGGTATCATTCTATGGGAAACTGGCATTTGGCGTTGTATAATTATTTGCAGAAGATATTCTGAATAATATATTGACTTGATTGATTTTTTCATACGCCGCACTTACGTCAGTCAATGTAGCCATTACTGCGTTTGGCATATGAGAAAAACATTTGGCTTGGATGTATCAGAAATTTACATATGGGAGGTATTTTAATATGGACAAAATTATTGGAACCAACCTTGGCAACTGGCTGGTACTTGAGAAATGGATGCAGCCTTTTATTTTCAAGGGAACGGGAGCAGAAGACGAAACCTGGCTGAACCGCAACGTACCCCAAGAAAAGCTTTGGCCTATGATGAAAGAACACAGAGACACTTACGTAACAGAAGAGGATTTCCAAAACATTGCCTCTCACGGATTAAACACCGTACGCATCCCGGTACCATATTTCATTTTTGGAGACAGAGAACCATACTCCGGATGCATCGAATATCTGGACAAAGCTTTTGACTGGGCTGGAAAATACGGACTGAAGGTTCTCGTCGATCTTCACACTGCACCCGGCGGACAGAATAGCTATGACAATGGCGGAATCGAGGGCGTGTGCAAGTGGAGCCAGCAGCCGGATGAGGTGGAATTTGTACTGACCGTGCTGGAGCGGCTGGCAATGCGCTATCGCGACCGGGAAGAATTATTTGGAATCGAAGTACTCAACGAGCCTATCAGCTTCAGCGTTTATATGACTGCACCCAGCAGAAAGAAAGCAGCAGACAAAGCAGAAGCCAAAGGTTCCCGCCATGTTTCCAGCAGATTCCTGAAAAAGTTCTATGTGCAGGCCTACGGACGGCTTCGCAAAATCCTGCCAGAGGAAAAAGTAATCGTATTTCATGATGGTTTCCGCCTGGGAATGTGGAAGGACTTTTTCGTAAAGCATCACATGAAAAATGTCATGATCGATACTCATATTTATATCCAGGCAATGGAAGATGTGACACACATTCACAGCTTCTGGGCATACCGCGCATTCATTGCATACCAGCAGCATCTGCTGAAGAAAGCCCAGAAATATACCCCTGTTTTTGTAGGTGAGTGGTGCGTATGCAATGAGCTTGCGGATAAGAAAAAGGGTCATGAGGTAATCCGTGACGAGTATGAAGATTACCGCAAAAAATGGTACAGAAAGGCAGCTGTTCTTCAGCTGAATGCATGGAAGGATACTGCCGGTTTCTTCTATTGGAACTATCAGCTGTACCGGGATAAGGAAGTGCCCATGTATGCCACTCGCCTGGATTCCTGGGACTTATGCAGATGCTGGAAAAAAGGTTGGATGCCAGTGAGAACGGATAGATTCATGGAAAAGCTGTAAGGAAGAATATATAATAGGTAGTGATAAGAATCTGGATAAAGAATGAAGTGTATTTATACAGTTTGCGTGTATTTTTTGGCAGGTTGCGCTTAAAATAGTGCAGCCTGCTATTTGTTTGATAGTATATAGTCAGAAAGTATGTGAAATTGCTGGTTGTGTATGGGAGTGTAGATTGCAGGAATGATTTTTAGGCACACTAAACAGCAATAATTAGGCTTTTTAGAAAAAATGGGAGATTTCAGGAGGTAAACATGAAACAGAATTTCAATAATAACTGGCTCTGTTACAAAACAGGTGACAGAGAGCACGCATTTGCAGTGACTCTTCCTCACGATGCCATGCAGTTAGACGAGAGAAGCGAGACAAGTGCTGGCGGCGTAAATACAGGATGGTATGAGGCGCAGGACTACACTTATGAGAAAACCTTCACACTTCCGGAAGAGGCAAAGGAAGAGAAAGTGATCCTGGAATTTGAAGGCGTTTACCGTAAAGCTACTGTGTATCTCAACGGTGAAAAAGTGGCTTATCATTCCTATGGTTATATTGGATTTTATGTGGATGCAACCAAGCATGTAAAATTCGGCGAAGAGAATGTGATCCGCGTGGAAGTGATCAACCACGATCAGCCAAACAGCCGCTGGTACTCCGGAACCGGAATTTACCGTCCGGTTTGGCTGTACACAGTGCCGAAAAAGCATCTGCGTTTTGACAGCGTGAAGATCACCACTCTGGATTATAAAGAGCCGAAGATCCGCGTGGAAGCATGGCCAAATACTGCAGGCGAAGTGAAAGTTGAGATTTTGGAGAAAAGTGGAAACAGAGAAGTTTCCAGTGCAGGAAATTTTGCACAGGGCGAAGGAGAAAATCAGTCAGCAGGCAACACTGGGGAGAACATTGCTGCAATGGAAATCCTTCAGGCGGACGGCAAGTTTTCCTGTGAAATCGCACTTCCGGAAGCGAAACTGTGGAGCCCAGAGGAACCAAATCTGTATGTGTGCCGTGTGACCTTTGGAGAGGATGTGCAGGAGGAAACTTTCGGTATCCGTATGGTAAGCTGCACCCCGGAGAATGGATTCCAGATTAATGGAAAACGTGTTCTTCTTAAAGGCGGCTGTATCCATCACGACAACGGACTTCTTGGTGCCTGCGCTTACGAATTTGCAGAGCACCGTAAAGTACGTCTTCTTCTGGATGCCGGCTACAATGCAATCCGTTCTGCTCACAACCCGTGCTCCAAGGCGCTTCTTCGTGCCTGTGATGAGATGGGAATGCTGGTAATGGACGAGTATATTGACGGCTGGTACATCCACAAAACCAAATATGACTACGCAGATGAGATCCTGGATAACTACAGAAAAGACCTGAAGGATATGGTGGATAAGGACTATAACCACCCGTCTGTGATTATGTATTCCACTGGAAATGAAGTATCTGAAACCGCTCAGAAAAAGGGAATTGCCCTTACAAAATCCCTTACAGACAGACTTCATGAGCTGGATTCCACCCGCCCGGTAAGCTGCGGAATCAACATTTTCTTTAACTTCTTAAGCTCTATGGGCTTTGGAGTTTACAGTGACAAAAAGGCAGACGAAGCTGCGGAAAATGCCAAGAAGAAAAAGGCTGTGGGAAGTGAATTCTATAACACAGTTGCCGGAATTTTTGGCGCCGGATTTATGAAAACAGGGGCAACTCTTTATCCTTGTGATGTAAAAACACGAGATGCTTACGCAAACATGGATGTGGCCGGATACAACTATGGAATCAAGCGTTACCGTCATGACCTGAAGAAATATCCGAAGAGAATGATTCTGGGAAGCGAGACCTTCTGTGCAGATGCTTATCAATTTATGCAGGAAGCAAAAAGGGACAAACGTATTATCGGTGATTTTGTCTGGGCAGCGCAGGATTATCTTGGAGAGGTTGGAATCGGAGCCTGGGAGTACAAGGATTATGCACCGCGTTTTGATGGCGGCTGCGGCTGGGTAAGCGCTGGTTCCGGAAGAATCGACCTTACTGGAAAGCCTCTTGGCGAGATGACTTATACAAGAGTGGCTTTCGAACTGGAAGACCTGGCAATTGCAGTAGTTCCGATTGACCACACCAAAGATGCGCACTCCCCATCCGCATGGAAAATGACCAATGCCATGGAAAGCTGGTCCTGGGATAGCTGTGACGGAAATGCAGCGAAAGTTGAGGTTTATACCCGCGCAGACCACGTAAAGCTTTACGTAAACGGAGAGTGTGTAGGAACGAAGAAGCCGAAAAACGACTGCAAGGTATTCTTTGATACCACCTATCACAACGGAGAAATCAAGGCAGTTGCCTATGATGCAAACGACAATGTAATTGCAGAGAAATCCCTGAAAACAGCAGGAAAAGAAACCGTCCTTCGCGCAGAACCAGAGCTTACCCGCGTGAATGCAGATACCGATCTCTGCTACGTTAGAATGCGCTACACCGACGAAAACGGTGAGACCAAGCCACTGGAAAGAGGCAGAATCAAGCTTGATGTAGAAGGCGGCGAACTCCTCGCCTTCGGCAGCGCCTGCCCATACTATCCGGAAAGCTACCAGAGCGCCGAAACCGACACCTACTACGGCGAAGCCCTTGCTATCATTCGTCCACAATCCGGCGCTGGCAAAGTAGTTGTAAAAGCACAGTCTGACCTTGGCGAAGCAGTGGCTGAGGTGGAGATTCTTGGATAAATAATTTATCGTTTTTTGCAATATGTTCTGGATAATAGGCAGTGATGCCTGTATAATTAAAAAGAGATGCAGATATTCTGACACTCAAAAAGGAGGAATAGCTGCAAGAGATGAATAAGAACAAGATATTCTGGCTGCTTCTTTGCTGGAATATCTTGTTGTGCATTACAAAGAGATATAGAAAAGCCTTTTTCAAACACGCTCTAGCTGGAGGAACCTTGCCCTATGATATCAATTGCTGTAGTAGAAGACGACCAGGAGTATCAGAAACAGCTTTTACAATATATAGAACAATACGGAAAAGAACAGGAAGCGCAGTACAAAATTACGGTATTTCAGAACGGTATGAATTTTCTGGATGACTATAAGGGAGATTGCGACCTGATTTTTATGGATATTGCAATGCCTCATATGGATGGTCTGGAAACAGCTGCCGCATTGCGGAAAAGAGGGGACAACACCTGCCTTATCTTTATCACAAGCATGGCGCAGTATGCGTTGAAGGGCTATGAAGTGAATGCCTTCGATTTTCTTGTGAAACCATTGGCTTATGAGCTGTTCTGCATCAAATTTGAAAAAGCTCTGTCTCATATTGACCGGAGTGAAGCCTACTATATTAAGATCCCAAACGGAGCGAAGAAGGTTTCTCCGGGGCAGATCACATATATAGAAAGCAACAAGCATTATCTGGAATTTCATGTTCACGGAGATGTTTACAAAATGCGGGGAACGATGAAAGAGATTCAGGAATATTTTCTGGCAAGTCATTTTGCGCTGGTAAACAGTTCCATTCTGGTGAACCTTTCCATGGTGGATGAATGGAAGGGAAACGAAATCAAAGCAGCAGGTCAGACTTTCGTTCTTTCCCAGAAATATAAAAAGGAATTCCTGGACAGGCTGACCTTGCAGATGGGACAATGATGCAGAGCAATGAAGTGGATAATGCTATGGAACAATAAGAATGACATGGAGCAATAACATGGAAAAAATGGATTTGTTTAGGATTACCCAGGCGCATGGATATATTTTCCAGATTTTTTTCGCGGAAGTCCTTTGTACAAGATATTTGCCAAAGAAAAAGAATTTTCTATTACGGGCATTGACCAGTGGGATGATTTTTCTGCTGCTTTCTGTTGTGCTGCCGAATATAATCAGCAATTATGTTTCAGGAGTATTTTCCTTTACCGTATTCTTTCTCAGTCTTGGCTTCTGGCAATTCTGCCTGGCTGCAGATTCCCAGGAAATATTGTATAGCTGCATGCTGGCTTTATTTATCCAGAATCTGTCCTCCAACGTGTATAATGTTATTTTTTATTCAATATTTTACGGAGCACCTGTAACAGTACAGTTTTCACTTTCGGTAATTTTAATGCTGCTGATCTATAGTGTTTTCTATTTCCTGATCATAAAGAGATTTGCAAAGGAAAGGCTGGAAAATATGCTGAGCAATACGGCATGGATCTGGCTGATCGCAGTTGGTATTTTTGTATTTTTCCTGCACTATTTATTCTGGATGTATGGAATACGGGATGTCTGGGTAGTATATCCGCCGCTGATTCTTTGCGATATTCTGGGGCTTGGCGTCGCCCTTGGATTTGTGGAGCTTCGCACAAGAAATGCAGACAATGAAAAGCTCCGCCAGCTTCTGGAATTGGAGAAAAAGCAGTTTGAGATGACCAGAAGCAACGTGGAATTTGTAAACAGAAACGCCCACGATTTGAAACATTACATTCACAAAATCCAGCGCCTGGAAAATTCGGAAACAGAAGAACTGGAGAAGGTACTGACCAAAGTGGAAGCCTATGAAAGTACATTCCAGACAGAAAATGCAGCACTGGATGTGGTACTGACAGAGAAAAAGCTTCTGTGCCAGCGGGAGAAAATTTCCTTTACCTGCATGGTTGACGGGGAAGCCTTAAATTTTATGAAGACTCTTGATGTGGCCTCCTTGTTTGGAAACGGCCTGGACAATGCCATCGAACACGAGCGAAAAGAAGCTGTAGAGAAGCGGTACATATTCCTGAAAGTATTTCAAAAAGGCAGCTTCGTCAGCGTAAGAATTGAAAACTACTGCTCTCATTTCCCCGAACTTTCCCCTGAAGGCTTGCCCGTAGCGTCCTCCAAAAAAGACGCCGCATTTCATGGCTATGGAACCAAAAGCATGCAGTACATTGTGGAAAAATACAACGGAAACCTCCGAATTTCCGAGGAGGGAAACCTGTTTGTTGTAAGCATGCTGTTTCCCACAGGGCAATATTTTTAAAATTCAACAGTTAAAATCCTCTGGATGACTCTGGGGGATTTTTTTATTGAGTGTTAATAAAATTGGAAAAGTGTACAGATACACATCAAAAAGTGTTGGAAAAGTGTACAAAAACGAGTTAAAAATCATTGGAAAAGCGGTTGGCTATAATTTTGCCAGAATTTCATATGAATTTGCCACCTTGTTCTGATAGCCCTTTTTCTGTGGTATTTTGACTGGTAGAAAAACCTGCGGGTATCGCAGCGAAAAGGAGAAGAGGAAATGAAAAGAAAGGCATTTATTATGGCTATGGTGATGTGTATGATGGGTTCCGCTGTGGGAACAACAGGGATGACTGTATATGCAGAAGAAAACACAGCCGAATCAGAAGAGAGCGTTGAGACAGAAGAAAGTACCGAATCAGAAGAAGGTACTGAAACTGAGGCAAGTGTAGAGACGAGTACAGAAGCTGGAGACACACTTGCAGAAGGCCAGGTTCTTCTTCCTGCATCAGAAGCAGTCTTCACTGAGGGCGAAGGCGTAGGCCCGGATAACGAAAAAGAGCCGACTTCCTATGACGAAGAAGTTGGCATGATCCGTGCAGCAGCCCAGGGAACAGAAATCGTATACACTGTCCCGGAAGGTGCAGAAGGAACTTATGATATGTACCTTACCGTATCTAAGGTTCTGGCAGCATTCAGCTCCCAGCCGTTTACCTTTACTATCAATGACGGGGAAACTTTTTCCGTGCCTGTAGATTTGCAGGTTCCGGCAGATTCCCCTGCATCCTACACAGAAGACGGAGAGTACGACGAAGGAACTCTCACGGATTCCGGAAGATTTCTGATTAAACAGAGCCTGGAATTAAAAGCTGGAGACACCATCAAGGTTACCTGTGCATTTGGATGCAAGGCTCCGACTCTGAAGGGAATGGTTTTCCCATATGTAGGAGATGTTCTTCTGGCACCTGCCGGAAGTGAGGTGCCAACCGGATACGATAACACAGTGAAAACAGTTCCAGAAGCAGACCCATCCGATCCTCTTGCAGGGCTTAATATTATCTGGCTTGGTTCCTCTGTAACATACGGTGCACAAGCCGGGGGACATTATTCCATGGTAGATGCCATCCAGGACAACCATCCGGGAACTGTTTGCGAAAAATACGCCATCAGCGCTACCACACTGGTAAACGAGAAGGAAGACTCCTATGTTGGAAGAATGAAGCTGATCAGCAAAGATGAGACTCCGGATCTGTTTGTAGTTCAGCTGTCCACCAACGATGCAACCACAGGAAAACCAATGGGAGAAGTCACTGACAGCACAGACCCTGCTGACTTTGACGACACCACAATTGCAGGAGCAATCGAAACCATTATTTCTTATGTAAAGGAAACCTTCGGCTGCCCGGTTGTGTTCTATACAGGAACCTATGCCGAGAAGGAAAACTATGAGGAAATGGTAGATTTGCTTCTTCAGATCCAGGAAAAATGGGGAATTGGAGTTGTAGATATGTTCCATAATGAGGATATGACCGCAATCTACGGAACAGACCTGTACAACGAGTACATGCACGATGAGGTTCATCCATTCCGCAAAGGCTATGTAGAATGGTGGACCCCGGTAATCGAAGAGTACCTGACAGAGTTCCTTGGTGAAAATAAATAAGGATAATTTCTAACTGCACCGATCATGTTGTGAAAATGACGGTCCATGCCAGTAGTATTGCTATTTAACAGTTGCAGATTATAATGGAAGTATCTTAAAAACGTGATTTCAGAAAAGATGCAGATACGATGACGGAAACAGTTCCGCTAACGTGTCATTTTTGAATAGGAACCAGTCACAATTGGACAACATTACCAACGGTATTTGTGCTATACTACCAAAAAATGAAGCTTGTTTTTGTGAAAATAGACAAAAGCGGTTGCAATTTGCGTATGAAAATTGACAGTCTGCGCATGAAATGAGCCGTGAGCGGAAAAATCTGTTATAGTACTACCATAAAAGATAAGCTTACGCGCTGTGGCAGCGCAAAATATAAAAGGAGGGAGCTTATGAGCAACAACAAAAAGTCCGCAGGTCTGTGGAGAGGACTCACATCAGTATCAGCCAGTCTTCTTGCAGTCACAGTGGGCGCATCGGCTATTGTGGATGCCAATGCAGCATTCATCAACACACGTCTTGGAGTTTCCAGCTACAAGATCGTAGACACAAGTAACGGAGAGAAAACAGATTCCACTTATTTCAAATCTGAGTTCTCAAGCCTTGATGAGGTAATCGCAGCGAAGGATGCTCTTGCAGCAGAAATCGCATCTGAAGGAACTGTATTATTCAAAAATGAAGATACAACCCTTCCACTGAATACTTCTTCTGACAAGGTCACCCTTTGGGGATTGAACTCCATCAATCCAACTCTGGGTGGTATGATCGGATCCTCTGTTTCCATTGATGCGGAAGCAGGTCAGAAGCAGTATGACATCCAGACTGCACTGACCGAGAAAGGCTTTTCTCTGAATCAGGATATGCTGGATCTGTACAGTAGTGAGGATGTAAATGGAACATACGGCAGAAAGAATGGCCATTCTTTACAGCCATCCTTCGGAACCATGTATGAGAATCCGGCAGCTTACAAGGTAGGCGAAGCACCGGAGAGCATTTACACAGACGATGTTCTGAAGTCAGCAGATGACACCGTTGCACTGGTTGTAATTTCCCGTGACAGCTCTGAGGCTTCCGACTACAACCCGAACATGACAAGCGCAGACGAGGCAGACAGCTATGAGCGTCCGCTGGCACTTTCCGATAATGAGAAAGCCATGATCGAGCTTGCAAAAGAGCACAGCACAAAGGTTGTAGTTCTTCTGAACACAAACAACCCGGTTGAAATCGATGATCTGAAGAACGATGACGGAATCGGCGCAATCGTATGGGCTGGTGAGCCAGGTGCAAACGGCTTCCTCGGTGTAGCAGATGTTCTTTCCGGTGAGGTGAACCCATCCGGTCACATCGCTGATACATATGCAGTAAACTCTACATCCGCTCCGGCTATGGTAAACTACGGTGTATATCTTTACACAAACAATTCCCAGGCTGGCTCCGATGCAGTTCTTACTGAGGAAAACAAAGCAGACTGGTATCTGGTAGAATCCGAGGGAATCTACACCGGATACAAATATTATGAGACAAGATATGAGGACGAGATTCTCGGACAGGGAAATGCAGATACAACAGAAGGTTCTTCTGACGGCGCTGCATGGGATTATGCAAACGAAGTTTCTTATCCATTTGGATATGGACTTTCCTATACAACCTTCGAGCAGAAGCTTGAATCTGTAGATGTACAGGTTGGCGGAACTGCTACAGCAAAAGTAAATGTAACCAACACAGGTGACGTTGCCGGTAAATCCGTAGTTCAGTTTTATGTACAGTCCCCATACACAGAGGGCGGTCTTGAGAAATCTGCAATCCAGCTCATCGGTTACGGAAAAACAGAAGTTCTTGATCCAGGTGCTTCCGAAGAGGTAACCATCGAGTTTGATCCTCTTTACATGGCAAGCTATGATGAGGATGCTGTGAAAGCAGACGGTACACAGGGTGCATGGTCACTGGAAGCAGGAGACTACTACTTCGCAATCGGAAACGGTTCCCATGAGGCACTGAACAATGTACTGGCAAACAAGAACGGCAATGAAGACGGACTTGTAAAAACTGCTGAGACAGACGAAATCAACGCAGACAATGCAATCAAATGGAATCTTGCAGATACAGACATTGAGACCTATTCCGCAGGAGTTGAGAACCAGCTTCAGGATATGGATATCAACAATCTGATTGAGGATACTGTTGAATATACCACAAGATCTGACTGGTCCAAGGGATGGGAGCCAATTGAGTCACTGACACCTACTGAGGCTATGATGGTAGGTCTTACCGATCAGCTGTACGAACTCACTGAGAATGAGGGTGATGGAAGCGGCATTACATGGGGCGCAGACAATGGCATGAAGCTCATCGACATGATGCAGTTTGATGAGAATGGCAACTATGCCGGAGCATTGGACTTCGATGATCCGATGTGGGATCAGCTTATGAACCAGATTACTCTGGACGAGGCAATTCAGTTCATTGAAAAAGCAGGTGATGACTTCGAGAATATCGATTCCATCCAGCTTGCAAGAACATACGCAAACGACGGTCCTTTGGGATACACCGGTGACCAGGTTGGCGGTTATTTCGTAAGATGGTCAAAAGACCTTTCTGAGGAAGACTACTATACAGAAGAAACAGATGACAAGGCTACTTACCGTATGGCAACCATGCCAACAGAGCCGATCGTTGCAGCAACCTTTAACAAAGACCTTGTTGAAAGAGAAGGCGAGCTTCTTGGAGAAGATGGTCTGTGGGCAAATGAGAGCTCCTTATTTGCACCAGGTCTGAACCTTCACAGAACTGTTTACTGCGGACGTAACCATGAGTATTACTCAGAGGATTCCGTTCTTACTGCTTACATGGGAAATGCTCTCTGCGTTGGCTTTAAGAGCAAGGGAACCATGGCTGAACCGAAACATTTCGCATTCAACCATCAGGAAGCAAACCGTTCTGGTCTGTCCACCTTTATGACCGAGCAGGCAGCCCGTGAGAACGAGCTTCGTGGATTTATGATGTGCATGAGCAGTAACAATGCACAGGGCGTTATGACAGCATTCAACCGTGCCGGTACTTCTTTCGTTGGTGCGTACAAGAATCTTCTTGAAAACATTACAAGAAATGAGTGGGGCTATCAGGGATGGTTCGTAACCGATATGATTAATGGTGCGGACTACATGAACTGGAGAGACGTAACCGCAGCTGGCGGCGGCGGAACACTGACCTCTTCCGCATATGATACTTCTACTATCGGTGCTATGGCAGAATCCAAGAAGGCAATCGAGAAAGATGTAAACTTCCAGCAGATGATGAAGAAGAACATCAAATACTTCCTGTATCAGCTGGTACAGAGCAATGCTATGAACGGAATCAGTTCCACAACTGAGATCCAGACTGTAAGAACCTGGTATCAGAATGCACTGACAGGTGCTGAGACTGCATTTGCAGTACTGACACTCCTGTTCCTGATCATGACAATCCTGAAAACTGTTAAATCCAAAAAAGAAGCGTAATCGGAGGTGCGGATGATGAATAAGACAAAAAAATCAATCGGACTGTATCTGACGCTTGTAGCAGGCATTATCGCCATCGTAGAAGCAATCTATTATGGAAAAGTAATGTACACTTTCCAGCCAGTATATTATTTCCTGGCAGGAGCAATCGTCCTTGCGGTACTTTCCTTTGTACTGGTTGGTTTCAATAAAGTGATCACCGGATTTATCCCGGTTGTAAATGCAGTATTAATGGCAAGCGCAGCTGTATGGAGCGCTTCTGTAATGGTAAACCAGATCGGATACGTAGTTTCCGGACTGGATGGAATTGACACAATTATGAGCTTCATTATCTTCTGCAGCATTGCAGTGGTTGGTATGATTCTTAATATCGTAGCTTCCTTCCTGCCAGTTGCAAAAGAGGCTGAGTAATTTATCTGAGAATCTTCCGGGAACAGGCGTGAGATGACCTGTTCCTGGGAATGAAAAAATACAGTGGAAATACACTGTAGCAATTGCAAATATATCTGGCATGTTATGTTTGCAAAAAGACTGTAAGAAGTTAACTGCACGGCAAGCAGTTACAATAGAAAAGGAGAGAAAATCATGAAGAAAAAAGTTTTAGCACTTGTACTTGCAGCAGCAATGGCATCCTCTATGGCAACAAGCGTTTCTGTATTTGCAGAGGCAGCTACCGCAACAGTAGCAGACCTTCCGGCAGAGGCACAGTTCGAGCCAAACGCAGATTATGATGAGTACACAGTAGTAGAGTACACAATCGAAGATATCCAGGCTGACCTTGTTTGCACTGTATCCACAAACAAAGATCACACAGAGTTCTACCTTGAGTGCAACTTCTACGGTGATGATCAGATGACAAAAACAACCTATGATGGAAAAGAGTACACAGTAGAAGAAGATAAGACAGGCTTCATGAAAGGTGACACACCGGCAATCCTTGACAAAGCTCTTGAGCAGAACATCTGGGTTCCAATCGGTGATGCAGCAGCTTCCGATGATGCAAAAGCTGACGACAAGAAAGAAATCAAAGGTGTAACAGAGGATCAGCTTCCGGCAGAGCCAATGTTCGAAGCTAACAAAGATTATGACAAATGGACAGTAGTAGAGTACACAATCGAAGACATCCAGGCTGATCTTGTTTGCACAGTATCTGCAAAAGAAGACAACAGCGAGTTCTATCTTGAGTGCAACTTCTACGGCGATGACCAGATGACAAAGACAACCTATGATGGAAAAGAGTACACTGTAGAAGAAGACAAGACAGGCTTTATGAAAGGTGATACACCGGCAATCCTTGACAAAGCAATCGAGCAGGATCTGTGGGTATACTTCGACAACGGTGCTGATGATGCAGATGCAGCAGACGCAGAGGCAACTGATGGTGCAGCAGCAACAGCAGCAGACCTTCCGGCAGAGGCACAGTTCGAGCCAAATAAAGACTATGACGAGTACACAGTAGTAGAGTACACAATCGAAGACATCCAGGCTGACCTTGTTTGCACAGTATCTACAAACAAAGATCATACAGAGTTCTACCTTGAGTGCAACTTCTACGGTGATGATCAGATGACAAAGACAACCTATGATGGAAAAGAGTACACTGTAGAAGAAGACAAGACAGGCTTCATGAAAGGTGATACACCGGCAATCCTTGACAAAGCAATTGAGCAGAACATCTGGGTGACCATCGAGAAATAATTTTTACCGTGTGATTGGTAAAATGTGTTGAAATAATTGATTAATTTTCAGCGAAAAGATAAGCTTACACTTAAAAAATAATATACAGCATTTCGGTAACTGAGGTGCTGCAGCGAAAAGGGTGCCTTTGCCATGAGGCACCCTTTTTGCTGGAAAAATGTATGAACAATAAGCTGAAGGCAGCGTAAGGTGCCAGGATAAAAAGACTAAATTTTTGTCTTGATTCTGGTGCTTTGGCAGTAAAAATGCTAAAATATAAAGTGGTTACAAGAGATGATTTATGGGGGATTTACTATGCTTAGAGTGGCAGTTGCAGAGGACAATCCGAAAGACAGGGAACGGCTTTTAAGTTTTTTGAAAAAGTATGGGGAAGAGAAGGATGTGCAGATCGAAGTGGCGGAATATACAGACGGAAGTGAGCTTCTGGATCAGTACCGTCCCTGCTATGATGTGATTTTCCTGGATGTGGAAATGCCTCAGATGGATGGAATGAAAGCGGCGGAAAAAATCCGGGAAACAGACGAAGAAGTGATTCTGATCTTTATCACAAATATGGCGAAATATGCCATCAGAGGCTACGAGGTGCAGGCCCTTGACTATGTTCTCAAGCCAGTGAAATACGAAGCCTTTACCGTGAAAATGGACAAGGTAAAAAGGCTTGCAGAGAAGAAAAAAGACAAAAGCATCAGTATAAAGACCGGTACGGCAACCCACCGTCTGCTGCTGTCCCATATCCAGTATGTGGAGGTGGTACAGCATCTCTTGATATTCCACACAGAGGACGGGGATTTTTCCACAAGAGGTGTTCTGAAGGATGTGGAGGCTGTGCTGGAGGAGAACGGTTTTTACAAATGCAACAAGTGCTATCTGGTAAATCTTCGCCATGTGCGAAGCGTCCATGACGGAATGGTTCTTGTGGGCAATGACCAGCTGCAGGTGAGCCGGGCGAGGAAGAAAGCCTTTGCAGAGGCGGTAGCGGATTATATTGGGAATATGCAAAGTATTTGAGTCTGGGTTGCTTAGTGGATCTTTACTGAAACTTTTCCAAGGTGAGATTAGAGCGTGTTTGAGAAATCATTCCCACAATTTGTACGCTCCAGCGCCTATGAAAATATTAAACGTTTAAATTTATGCAGGATTTATGGGAGAGAAAGATGGAAACATGGTTACAGGGAATGGACGGATTTTCTTATTGCATGGAAATGCTGGCAGCAGCATTATGTTTCTTTATTTTTCTAAAAAAGAGAAAAGGCTTCTGGCTGCGGGTAGGAGCCAGTGCGATTATGCTGTTTTTGGCCAGTTTATTAATTTATCCTTATTTTGTTGATATAACGAATATTTATAACTGGATATGGTTTATTTTTATTTTTGCACTGACTATAGTGATTTGCTATTTTTGCTGTGACATTACATGGAAAGATGCAATTTTGGCAGCTTCCTGCGGTGCATTGCTTCAACATACGGCATCATCTCTATTTATTGTCATTTTTTATCAGGGAGTTATTCCTGAATTTTCAGGAATCCGCTACTGGGGATTATACGTATGTGTTTATCTTATCGGTACTATTCTGATCGCACGAAAGCTGCCGGATGAAGGGCACTATCACGTAAGCCGCGCCAACGCAGCAATTATGGCAGTCACAGTTCTTACAATCGTGCTGGTTTTAAGTGCTCTGGTAAAAAGTACAACTATTGATGTGATCGGAGTTGGAACAGCGAATAAGGAATACATAAAGCTGTTTCGTTTAAATCAGATTTATGCCCTTGGAGCATGCGTGCTGGTGCTGGCGCTGGAAACCATTCTGCAAAGCGAGCTTCGCGCCCAGAGAGCACTTTCCGAGAACAAAAACCTGTGGAACCAGCGGCAGCTGCAGTACGAAATGTCCCGTGAAAATATTGCCATGATTACCCGGAAATGCCACGATATGAAGCACCAGATTGAAGCCCTGATCCAGACAGAAAGCCATTCTGAAAGGCGGAAATCCTTCATCGAAGATGTGCAGGATATGATCCAGGTTTACGACAGTGACGTACATACAGGGAATGAAGCACTGGACACCATCCTCATGGAAAAAGGCCTTTACTGCAAGGTCCATCACATCGACTGGACCTGCGTGGCAGACGGAAAACTGCTGGAATTTATGGATGTGGTAGACCTTTTTACCATTATGGGAAATGCTCTGGATAACGCAGTGGAAAGCGTGGAAAAACGAGGCAAAGATGAGTTCAAAAGCATCGGTGTACGAGTGTGGAAAAAAGATCTTTTTGCAGTGATCCAGGTGGAAAACACCTTTGAAGGAGAGCTGAAAATGAAGGACGGCCTGCCCCTTACCAGCAAAGCAGACAAAGAAAATCACGGAATCGGTATCCGCAGCATCAAGTCCATTGTGGAGAAATACCAGGGAACTGTCAGCGTTCGTGTGCAGGACGGAAACTTCGTTCTTACCATTTTATTACCAATCATGTCATGAAAATGACGGTTCATTCCAAAGCCCTTGCGAGGGCTTTTTCTTTTGTTATAATTGCCTCATAAGCAATTGGGAAGGGCAGGAAATAGCTGGTGCCAGCACGCTGGGATTTCTGTATTTTGCCAATAGAAATAATTTTAGGAGAAGACAATTATGGAGAAGAAAGCCAAAAAGCGAATGAGCAACAAAGCATTTGCAGGAATCTGGGGAACCGTTCTTGCAATCCTTCTGATCGTGGTTCTGGTAGGCAATTATTTCGCAATGAAATATACCACCATCATCACCCGATCACTTGGACACACAACAACAAAGGTTACCACTACAGGTGATGGAAGCAGTGACAATGAGTACTTCAAAAGTGACTACAGCAGCCACGAAGAGCTGGTAGATCACGAGACTGAATTCAGCAAACAGCTGGTAGCAGAGGGAATTGTTCTTATGAGAAATCAGGACAACGTGCTTCCTCTTGAAAGCGGCAAAAAGATCAGTCTTTTCGGAATTGGTTCCGCAAAATTTGTATACAGCGGACTGGGTTCCGGAGCAATCGACACCTCCAAAACAACCAGCTTAAAGGATGCACTTGAGGCAGAAGGCTTCCAGGTAAACCCGGATCTTTACTCTGTTTATGAGAAGTCTGAAGCCCGTGTTGGAAAAGAAGAGGATCCATCCACATACCTGGATTCTGTAGCAGATTCTGTAAAAGAATACAGCGATGCAGCAATCGTAGTCATCTCCAGAAATGGAGCAGAGGCACAGGATCTTACCGAAGATCAGCTCTCTCTTTCTGATGCAGAAATGTCACTTGTAAAATATGCAAACGACAATTTCGATGATGTAATCGTTATGCTGAACACAGCAAATGCCATTGAAATGGGCTGGTCTGATTCCAGATTTTTCCCGAACATCAAGGCCTGCATGTGGGTAGGATATCCAGGACAGGAAGGTATCACTTCCATTGCGAAAGCACTGACAGGAGAGGTAAATCCGTCCGGCCGTCTTGTGGATACATATGCTTATGATTCCATGAGTGCACCAGCAACTCAGATCTTTGAGTATGGCGAGTGGACCAACACAAACAACGAGGAGAACGGACCGAAAAACGCTTACACTGTTTACGGTGAGAGCATTTACATCGGCTATCGCTATTATGAAACACGCTATGAGGACACGGTTCTTGGACAGGGAAATGCCTCCACAGCAGACAGCGAATACGATTACAACAAGCAGGTTCAGTACCCATTTGGATATGGAATTTCCTACACACAGTTTGATTACAGCGACTTCTCTCTGACAGAAAACGGAGATAATTTTACAGCACAGGTAACGGTTACAAACAGCGGCGATGTGGCTGGAAAAGATGTTGTAGAGGTTTATTTCCAGTCTCCATACACAGACTATGACAGAGAAAATCTGGTAGAAAAATCAGCAGTTGAGCTTTGCGGATTTGAGAAAACAGGAGAGCTTGCACCTGGTGAAAGCGAGACTGTAAGCATTGATATTCCGAAGGAAACTCTTCGTGCATATGATTACACAAATGCAAAAACTTACATTGTAGATGACGGTACTTATTACTTTGCAATCGGCGATGACTGCCATCAGGCACTGAACAATATTCTTGCTGCAAAGGGTTACACAACAGCAGACGGCATGGATGCAGACGGAGATGATTCTCTGGTTGGAACCTACGAGCAGAAGGAATTTGACAATACAACTTACGCAAAAGATGCTGCAACAGGCAATGAAATTACAAACCAGTTTGACTATGGAAACATCCAGACTTATGATGATTCCTATGTATATCTGACAAGAAATGACTGGACCGGAACATGGCCGACCATCTATGGTGAGCCAAACGAAAAAGGCAGATACAATGCAGAAGCAACAGAGGAATTTGTACAGTTAAGTCAGAATAATATTTATCAGGATGACCCGAACGAAGAGATGCCAACTACAAATTCCGGCGATAACATCAACCTGATCACCATGCGTGGAAAGGATTATGATGACGAGGAATGGGATGCAGTTCTTGACTGTCTGACAGTAGACGAGATGGTTGAAATGGTTCGTCTTGGCGGATGGCAGACTATGGCAATTGACAGCATCAGCAAGCCAATGTCCAGTGACCAGGACGGCCCTGCAGGTATCTCCGGCGAGCTGATCATGAGTGATGTAGACTGCATGGGATATCCGAACCAGGAGCTTTTGGCAGCTACATGGAACAAGGATCTGGCACTTGAGTTTGGTAAATGCATTGGTGAGGACGGACTTTCTGTAAACGTACAGGGCTGGTATGCACCTGGTGCAGGAACCCACAGAACACCCCTTGGCGGACGTAACTTTGAGTACTATTCTGAGGATACCTACCTTGCAGGTTCCATGTGCGCAAATGAGGTAGCTGGTGCACAGAGCAAGGGGATGTACTGCTATCTGAAGCATCTGGTACTGAATGACCAGGAGCAGAGACGTTATGGTATTTCCACATTTACCACTGAGCAGGCCCTTCGTGAGCTGTATCTGACTCCATTTGAAATGGCTGTAAAGGATGCAGACTGCCACGGAATGATGGCTGCATTCAACGGAATCGGCGGTATCTGGTGCGGTGCAAGCAAAGAACTGATCACCAACGTTCTTGGCAATGAGTGGGGCTTCCACGGCATTATCGTAACCGACTATGCATCTGCAAATGACGGCTACATGTTCATCGATGCAGGTCTTCAGGCAGGAACTGACCTGTGGCTGAACACTGACTCTGAGGTTTACAAAATGGGTGATGTATCTGACAATGCAACCTTAGTCACAGCCCTCAGAAACGCTTCCCACGACATCCTCTACACCGTTGTAACCAGCTCTGCAATGAACGGAATCGACGAAAATGTAGTAGTTAAGAAAGTACTTCCGCTGTGGCAGTACTGGCTGATCGCATTCGATATCGCAATGGCCGTAATCATCATCGGCGGCGTGATTTTGATCGTCAGAAGATGCAGAAAAAACAATAAGATTGAGATTGTGGTTGAAGAAAAGAAATAAGACGGATTAGACGCAAAAGGCGCTTCCCCGGGGAATGGGGAGGCGCCTTTTAATACATAAAAACATAACAATGCAATAACTTATTAAAAATCAATAGTTTTTACATTGCAATGCAAAAACTATTGATTTTTATTATGCGTTTGGACTACACTTTCATTTTTGATGATTGGGGAAATAAAAACTGCTATTAGGTTTAGATCCGCTGAAATATTGCGGATGGGTGTTTTTTATTAAAAAACTTACTAAATTTCTGATTATCTTTTCATAAGTTGGTAAATGCCGATATATCCCGTATTTTAGGGCTTTATCGGTATTTTCTTTTTGGAAGATACCTTGCATAAGCTGGCATTTACCAGCATGAAAATGCAACCAAAAGTAGTAAATGAGTAGTAAATATAAGCTCCGATATTAACAAGCCAGTCTTTCCAGTTCTGCTTTTGCAGATTGAAATGTACCGTGTGCATAATAGCCAAGTGTCATGGTTATGTTAGCGTGTCCCATAAGATATTGCAGGGTGTTTGGGTTCATTCCTCTGTTTGCCATATTCGTACAGTAAGTATGTCGGAATGAATGTGGTGTGATGTTCGGTAACTTGTCCGTGTGATACTTGTTATACTTCTTAATTAGTCCTCGCACCATGCCCTCATAGTTTCCTGCAACTTTAGGTAAGCCCTCACGGTTCAAGAATAGGAAATTGCTATAACCACCTACAATCAACGGTTGTGCCTTTCCTCTGTTCTTTAGTATTCTTTGGATTGCTTGATAAGCCCGTTCTGTCAATGGAAGTTCTCGTTTTCCGTTTTTGGTCTTTGGCGTTTCAATATAGTAGCCGATTTCGCTGTCTTTCAATAACTGGTGGTCTATATTGAGTATTCTGTTCTGCATATCAATATGCGTCGTTAGTCCGCAAAATTCAGAAATACGAAGTCCCGTTTCCAGCAGAAGCACAACCTCATCATAATACTTGCTGTAAATCTTATCCTTTTCCATAAAGGCAAGCAGGCGTTCTTCCTGCTCTGGTGTAAGGATAACTTTCTGCTCCGTATCATCTTCCAGAACATCACTTAGCTTAAATTCAAACGGGTTCTTTCTGATACAGTCGTCTTGTATCGCCATGTAAAATGACGCTTTCAAGGAACGCTTGTAGTTATCAATCGTTTTATAGGCGTATCCTTTTTCGCTCATTCTGATAGCCCATTCTTTAGCGTCCGACTGCTTAACAGTATCAATCGCCCTCATACCCAATGGGTCATTTTTCAGAGCGTTCATAAGATACTGTCGTCCTTTTTCAGTAGCCCTCTTGATGTTCTTTCTTTGGCTGTTCTTCTTGTCGTAGAGCTGGCAGACTGTCATTTTACCGCCTGCTGTATCGATACCGTCGTTAAGGTCTTTTTTAATCTGTGTTTCTTTTTCCCTCAACGATATATCATCACGCTTTCCAGCAGGTGTCTTGTCTGTCGGTACAAGTTTCCAAGAATAGATAAATTGTGGCTTTCCGTATATATCGGTATATTTATAAACGTATCTTCCGTCTTTTCGCTGGCTCTCTCCATTACGCAAATTGCGATTTTTACTGTCTTTTCGTTTTACATTAGACATAGTGTAAAGCTCCTTTCCGTCATGGAACGAGCCGTGATACGCTATATTTATTATACCATATCTACGGCTCAATGACATTAGATTTCGTCCAATGTATCTATGATTTTTTCAAATTGTTTTCGCTTAATCTGAATACGGTTGCCGTTCACGATAACCCAGCCAGCGTCAAGATTTTCTTCGGCTAATTTACGCAATTTCTTTTCGCCAATGCGGAAGTATTTGGACGCTTCTTCAACCGTCAGCGTATATTTTTCCCAAATAGGCACATCAGTATTGTTCATAATCTATGCACCCCCCTTTACTGTGTGTCGTTTTTTACAAGCAGGCAGACGGCTTTGGAAAGCTCCATTAGTATCTCAACTATTCCCATTCTTGTGGGCAGAACCGCACCATGCGGACGTATCATTATTCTGTGAGGATAGGTCGTGGCAAAACAACTTTTCCAACAGTCGCTCTCGGATCACTGCGTGGGTCGCTCGCTTTCTTTTGAAAAGGTCGTGGCGTACAGTCCCCGTGGCTCGCCATCTCACAAACGTATCTGTCTGCTTTATTCAGTTGTCAAAGAGCTGTGGTGAAAGCGTGTTGCTTTCATATAAAAGCAGGTGGCAGAGCAGGAAAGAGGGGGATATTAAATCATGCTCCGCTAAAAACTGCTTATTCTTCTGGTTCTAAGTCCATATCTTCAATATCAAAACCTAAAATCATTTTGATAAGTGCTTCTCTGATACGTCCTTTTAATTCCATATCTACAACGATATAAACATTGCCGTATTCATCATAAAGTGAACGCAAACAGCACTTTGATATGTAAGGGTCATAAAATGCCAGTAATTTTTCAATCGCTTTTTCGTTTCCGTCCATAGCTGATGAAATCAAGTAATAAGACGGTTTCTTAAATAACTGTTTCATTTTCTAATGTTCCTCCTTGAGTATTTTTTTCATAGTTTCCAAAGCGTGATGTCGGTTTCTAAATACACCGCTTTGCGTGATTTTCTGCAAGTTGGCAATTTCACTTTCTGTCATTTCCAAGAAGTAATACATCAACAGAGTATTGCGTTTTCTTTCTGGAAGTTTCTTCAAGGCTTCTGCCAATTCATCATCAAGGACACGAATATCAATGCCACATACTGAAAAGATTGTATAATCTGTTTCGTAGTCGTCCCAAACAGCCATTTTATCAACAAGGACATCTGGCAATTCGCTGAAAGATATTTCTTTATTCTTACGACGGTTTAATTCCTTGTAATAATCTTTCACGACACTACGGACAACTTTCTTTAAACAACTTTCAAAACGACATTGAACTGTTTTCTGGAAGTCAGACGGTTTCATCAATCTCACCTCCTTTCCTTTATGATTTGAAAAGTGTTTATCCCTCTTTCCGCACCATATAAGGACAGCTAGGTGTGATTTAATGACCTCTTTTGAAAAATTTTTTAAATTTTTTCGGGTATGAAAAAAGCCCGCACAAAACATATAGTCTGTACGAGCCTTTAAAGCTAAAACATAGTAATATTGTATCATTAAGAATCACAAATCACAAGTGATTTGTGATTAATCACTTGTGATTTGTGATAAGTGATTTGTGATTAATATATAAAAGCCCTCTTTAAAGGGCTTTTATGTTTATTTGTTAGGCTTTAAGCCTGTTCAGCATAGTGGAGTTTCTCAGAAGAGAAACGGAACTTTGATGAACAAATAAACCACCGGCTAGGCCGGTGAGTCAGCATTGCTTAAGCTTACAGTAAAAAACCTCCAGTGATATAATTATGTTGGTTCGCCAACCACATAAAATCAAAGGAGGTTATCCAAATGGATATAAACAGTTTAGCACATACGAAATGGAATTGTAAGTATCATATTGTTTTTGCACCAAAATATAGAAGAAAAGTAGCGTATGGGAAGATGAAACAGGATATTGCGAATATTTTAAGTATGCTATGCAAAAGAAAAGGTGTAGAAATAGTAGAGGCAGAGATATGCCCAGACCATGTGCATATGCTTGTAAAGATACCACCAAGTTTAAGTGTTTCAAGTTTTGTAGGGTATTTGAAAGGAAAAAGTACACTTATGATCTTCGAACGCCATGCAAATTTAAAATACAAATATGGAAATCGCCATTTCTGGTGCAGAGGATATTACGTAGATACTGTAGGGAAAAATGCAAAGAAGATACAAGAATATATTCAAAATCAATTACAAAATGATTTAGAGTATGATCAGATGACACTAAAAGAATATATTGACCCGTTTACGGGTGAGCCAGTAAACCAAAATAAATAAAATAAGCCCCATAGGGCTTAATAAGTAAATGACGGTACAGTTGGCGAACCAAATTCGATGAGTCTTTAGACTTAGCGTCGGTAATAAGCCCTTATAGGGCTAGTACAAACCACCGGCTAAGCCGGTGGTTTTGATTTGAAAAAGAGATAAAATCAATATATCCCTTTTCCCCAATTTTTACAACGGCATTGTAGGGCTTTTTCTCTTTGTTTTTGATTCCTTTTACCAGGGTTTCTTTTCCCTCCAGTAATTCTTTTACATTCGTTTTGGTTAGTTTTTTCTTTCTAAAATGTTCAGCTAAAGTAAACTTACATTCAGGATAATTTGAACAACCATAAAACGATTTTTTTAATACAATATTGTTGCCACACTTAGGACATTTTCCTACAAGGGGTCCCGAGCGCTTAGTGGGAATTTGTACCCCTTATCGATACAAATTCCCCGTAGGCGCTAGGGACCTCTTTAGCTTCTTGGAAGCTGTCAGTAGTATATCTAATAATTTATCTCCATTCCCTTTAGTAACGTGTAACTTTCCAAATTTAAAAAAGCGACTCATAGAATTATTTCCTCCCGTTAAATAATAGATAACTATTAAAAATAGACAATACTTGCTCATAAGTAATGGTACTTAAATTGTTTACTTTGGCGTGTTTCATTGCTTGATGAAACTGATTTTCAGTAAACAGTTGACGATATTCTCGATTGACCCATTTTGAAACAAAGTACGTATATAGCTTCCAATATTTATCTGGAACATCTGTGGTATGGCGGGTAAGTTTTATTAAGACACTGTTTACTTTTGGTTTAGGATGAAAGCATTCCGCTGGCAGCTTAAGCAATTGCTGAATCGAGACTTGAGTGTGCAAGAGCAACCCTAGTGTTCGGTGAATATCCAAGGTACGCTTGTAGAATCCTTCTTCAACAATCAGATAGATGTCAGACGCACGGCTTTCAAAAACCACTTTTTTAATAATTTGTGTGCTTAAATGGTAAGGAATATTCCCAACAATTTTATACCTCTGTTTGTTAGGGAATTGAAACTGTAGAATATCTTGGTGAATTAAAGTGACACGAGTATTCAGTTTTAATTTTTCTGACGATAAGTTGAATAGATGACTGTCTAATTCAATAGACGTTACCTGTTTACTTATTTTAGCCAGTTTCGTCGTTAAATGCCCTTTACCTGTTCCAATTTCGTAAACGGTATCGGTTTCTTTTAAATTCAATTGTTTTATTATTTGGTTGAGTACTTTTTCACTCGTTAAAAAGTTTTGAGAATATTTTATATTTTTGTTCATGTAATCACTCCTGAAGTGATTACATCTGTAAATAAATACAGAAGTTAAACGATTTGTTTGTAATTTTAGTTATCTGTTTAAAAAGTCATAAGATTAGTCACTGGTAGGAATTAATCTAACGTATTTATTTATCTGCGTAATCACTGTTTTTAGTCTGTTTCAAAACAGTAGATGTTTTATCTACATTACGCATTTGGAATACCAACATGACGAATCCCTCCTTCTTAATTACAAATTTTTAGCATCTAATTTAACTTCAATTCCTATTATACAAAATTTTAAGATAACAGTCAAGAACATATCTGCACAAGTTGTAGATATACCATAAATGCTGATAATCAACATGATTACGCTTACCATCAAATAAGTAAGTGTTTCTTGCTTATTAAAATTATCCATAGTACAACGTGAATTCCAGAGAAAAAGAGAAATCGCACCAAGAATAATACTTAAAACAAAAATGACATTTCTTTTTTTACTGTCACGGAACATTTTCTTTTCATTTTGTTTGTCAAAATAAAGAAAATCACGTATCGTCATTTTACTTATTCTTCTTAATAGATTAAGCAAAACCAAAACATAAATAGTTAAAAAATAAATTATCAATAGTCCAATAGAAACGAAATTCAAAGAAATAAAGAGAGTTTTTGGAATACCCAGTAAGTTTACAATTACTAACGACACAAACTGGCTGAATAAAAAGCCAATAGGAATAGCTAATACAAATGCTAAAATTCCCAACAGTATATTTTCAATTACAACTAAGTGGGCAATTTCTTTTTTCTTAATGCCAAGAAGCATATATGTTCCTAATTCTTTACTTCTTTTTTCAAACATAAATTTCGTTGTATAGTTGATCAAAAAGCATATCACAAAAATAATAAGAATATTTACAGCGAACAATGAATTCTTAAATGCATCCATACTGGAACATAACTTTACAATTTCATCAGAATTTGCCACCAAATTAAAAGCAAATATAAGAGAAAAGGATGCAGTAACGGTTATCAGATAAATCAAATAATCTTTAATATTTCTTTTTGTATTTCTATACGCTAACTTACCTAACATTTCCCACTTCACCTCCGAGCAAGGTTAATATATCCAGTATTTCATTGAAGAAATCTTTTCTGCTTTTTTCCCCTCTGAAAATTTCATTGAATATTTTACCGTCTTTCAAGAACAAAATACGTTCACAGAAAGACGCACTAAACGGGTCATGTGTTACCATTAAAATAGTAGCCTGCATTTTCTTGTTGATTTCAGACATTGTTTCCAGTAATAATCTGGAAGCTTTTGAGTCCAAAGCTCCCGTCGGTTCATCAGCTAAAATCAGTTTCGGTTCATTGATTAAGGCTCTAGCACAAGCACAACGCTGTTTTTGTCCGCCAGAAACTTCATAAGGAAATTTCGATAAAATATCACGAATACCCAATTTATCGGCGATAGCATGAACTCTTTTCTCAATATCAGTAGGGTTCTGTTTGTTGATAACCAATGATAAAGAAATGTTTTCTCCAATCGTTAAAGTATCTAAAAGGTTGAAATCTTGAAAAATGAACCCTAAATTTTCACGTCTGAAATCAGCAAAATCTTTATCCTTGATTTTGGTAATATCTTGATTATTGACTGTAATGTGTCCGCTGGTTACAGTATCAATCGTAGAGATACAGTTTAATAGGGTAGTCTTTCCAGAACCACTAGCTCCCATGATTGCGACAAATTCGCCCTTATCTACATACATAGAAATACCGTCTACTGCCTTTGTGATATTTCCAGAGTTACCCCCGTAGTATTTTTTTACTTGCTCTAAATTTAAAATGTGTTCCATTAAAAATCGCTCCTTTCTTCCTGCCACATTTATTTGTTTTGGAATACAATTAAATTATAGCAAGGGCAGTATTCAATTACACTTACAGTTTTGAAAGTAAACAGAGAGTAAAAGAGCCGTGATAATGCAGATCACAATTTTGTGAAGCATTTCCACGACCCTTTTATTATAATTTTGCCTTTGTCTTTTTCGTAATGATATAAATATATTCTTCTGGTGTAGGGCGTTTATTCCCAAAATACTTTTTGAAATTTGCCTGCACCTCTGGGTCGGTGCTATTCATAGCTTCATCAATCGTAGCTTCAATATCCGCCCGAACATCAGCCAATGATACACCGCCAGCTTTTGCACCAGCTTTCAATGCCTTTTTTATATCTCTTTTGTTCAGTCCTATCATATTCATACCTCAATTCTACTTTTTAAAGCTAATAAGTTTTCCATTGTATTTTACAATGATGAATATGATATAAAACACTCCTACAACAATCAAAATAAGACCTATGTAATAGCCTAATTCAGAATGAGAGATTAAATTGATAATCGGCATAACAAGAATACCAATACTAACCAGTAAAGTGCCTATTCCTATTTTTTTTGTAAACACCTTTTTATCTTTAGGGTCAAGTTGTGTATAATGATAACCATGTAATAAAGTAATATTCTCTTTTATACCTATTTGATAAGATGTAAAAAGTAAAAACAATCCTATAACTATTTCAACAATCAATTCCTCTAATTCCATAATCGTTCTCTCCTTTAATCAAAATAAAATAATTCTTCAAATTTTTTATCTAAAGCTATACAAAGCACTAATGCCAATTTTGCTGTTGGATTAAATTGTCCAGTTTCAATAGAACTAACTGTATTCCGAGAAACCCCGACTAGTTCAGCTAATTCTGTTTGTGATAATTTTTTTTCTTTTCGTACAGTTTTTAATCTGTTTCGCAAAATTAAATGTTCGTCCATTCTATAAACCTACCATTAAAAATTTATAAAAGTAATACCCCATAAATAGAAAAAAGAATAAAGCAATAACAAATTTGGATTTATTTTTTGAAATATGTGCTTCATAACCCATAGAGCCAAATGCCACAGACCCAATAATTGTCATTATGTCATAGTAAGGTTCTTTACAAACTGCTTTAATGAAAAGAATTAAAATGCAGATAAATAAAACAAACATTAAGCCAAAAGATTTCCCTTGAAGTTTAATATGTTTTTCGTATTCATCAAGATATAGATTCTCTTTTTTGTTTTGTGATAGTATTTTTTCTTTATCCATTATATAACGCTCCCTTCAAATAATACCAAGTACACTTGTCATTTATATTATAGCATTCGGTCATTACAAGTCAATATTTTTGCACAGTTTTCTTGTCGTTTTGTAAAAGCGTGCAAATCTGATAGGAAATGCACGCTATATCATTTATCCTACAATCTTCCAGTTACTATCCTTATGTAGCACAAGCTCATACTGCGATACCTGCGTCGCTTTTGTCTGATTATCAATGAATTTTACCGCAACCTTGACTTTCACATTGTCGCCGTCCTTTATAAAGATAGGGTTTACCAGTTCAGAATAAAGGTAGTCCCTGCCGATAGGTTCAATCACATTTCCCAATACATAGTAAGCAAGCTCTTTTTCCGTCGCTGTTGGGTACAGCTTAAAGAATGTTTCCAGAAAAGCGGTAGCGTCATTTACCGTATCAGCGTCCACGCTTGCGTCTGCTTCTGGTGTCTTAGGCTCATAGTCTGATTTTTCAACTGCTGGTGCAAGGGTAGGGTTTTGAACGATTACCATATCCCCGTCTGCGTCCACATAGACTTTTACAGTATAGGTTGCTTTCACATTGCTTGTCTGTTCTCCCTCTTTTATCTGCTGATCTACTTCGTAGGTAGCAGAAAAAGTGTCCGCTCCCGATTGCTCGATATGCCATACAATCACATCTGTAACCGTGGAGCTGGTCGGTATATCGGTTCTAATGGTGTCTACATTTAAGTCCTGCAATTCCTTTGTCAGATAACCGCTGATTGCCTGCGTCCTTGCTTCGATAGCTTCTTTGCTGTTATCCCATGTGTAATAGGACTTCGCAAAGTTTTTCACGAAATTTTCTATCCCGTTGGTGTCCTGCAAGCAAAGTTCAATGATTTCTTTTTCATGGGTGGTGTGCTGGTCGATAGCCGTAAAATTCTTATACACCCCAAAGCTCACGCTTGCGACAAGCACCACCCACAACGCAATCACGGTTTTCTTATGTGTGCCTACCTTGACAGTACGCACCTTTTTTTCTTTTGGTTCTTTGATAGTTTCTGTCTGTTTCTTATTCTTCTTAAACATATTTTTCAAGTCCTTTCTATTGTTTTACTCGTCCTGCACCGATTAAGTGCTGTTGCCAGTAACTACTACTTAGGTCTGCATATCCTATCGGGTCGCCTGCGTGGTACATCTGTGTCGGCGAAACAAGAATACCGACGTGTGTTACATACGAACCAGCGTTATAGGTGGAATGGAAAAACACCAAATCGCCTGCTTTTGCCTGCGAGAGTGGCAGATGTTGGGTTGCGTCATACTGTGCTTGTGCTGTTCTCGGTAAGGAGATACCAGCTTTTCCATAGCACCATTGCGTCAATCCCGAACAATCAAAGGAAGTATTCGGGTTACTGCCACCATACACATACTTCCAGCCTTGATATTTCAACGCTTCATTCATTACCTTTTGTGCCAGTTCTCCCGATACCTGCGGAACTGCTAAATACTGATTGACTACTTCCACATAGAACATATTTCCATAGCCATACCGCCAGCCCCCATTCTTAGCAACGGCTATCGGGTTGGTGTAGGTTACTTTCTTTCCACCCGATTTCTCACGGGCGAAGCTCTCTGCAAGATTAAAAGTGTGTTTTTTTCCTTTTCCTGCCACATATCCCACATAGCCACCGCCATAGTTATAAGACTGTATCGCTACATTCAAGTCGTCGATACCTTGATTTTTGCAGGAAGAAAGCAGGGACGCAAAATACTTACACCCCTGCTTGATTGAGCTTTCCGTATCTAAGGAATTAGGCGGTAAACCAAGACTTTCCGAACTCTGCATAACATCTTCTGCCGTACCGCCACTTTCTACTTGAATGATAGCAAGTAACACATTGACATACTCGGAGATACCGTTTTCTCTGGCGTATTTTTCTACCATAGGCTGATGTTTCAAGACTTCTGCGGATAGGTTCATACCCGTAATGCCAGAAGAAAAATTGCTGTTCTCGTCGTCGCTGTCCGCACTAATGAGGACGCCAAAGAAAAGCACCAGAGAAAAGAGGATAGGAAACAGACTGCCAATGATAGCGATATGTTTCAGTTTCATTTTTTCTTCTGTCCTTTCTTCGTTACAAGGTTACGGGTTTTCTCTATGGTCTGCTGGTTCTTCTGGACGCTCTGGGTCTGCTGAACCTTTATCCTGCGGTCTTTGGTGTCATTCTGGCGTGTTTCCTGCGATACCACTTTTTCTACATTCTGCCTATGTACTGTCTGTGTAGGCTGGGGTGCTTTCTTATCAGAAGCACCAGAAGATAACGGACGCTCTTTGATAACATTTGTCTTGACTGGCTCACTTGCTTTCGGAGTTGGAGCTGTGGCTGGGCGTTTGACTTCCTGCATTTTTTCAACACTCGGCTTTGGAATGGTTGAAGCTGTGACTGGTCGCTCATGGGGACGGGTAGCTCCCGTTGTCGCTGATCCGTCAGCCTTTCGCTGTACCTGCCTTGCTTCTTGTGCCTTTTGAAGCTCCATACGTTTGTCAGCGATATTTTTCTTACGCTGTTCCTGCTTTTCCAAGCGTCCCGTCTGTCTGGACTGCTGTTCCTGCACCATGCCACGCTTGAAGTCGGACACGCTGGACTTTGCCTTTTCCTTTGCGGAATACACCGCATAAGCGGTCTGTGTCGGCATATCCTTGATATTCTCTTTGACAGCGTTTGCCTTGTCTTTCACTTTATTTTTCGTATCTAAAACAGCACCGACTTTTGAACCTGCACGCTGTCCCATGCTGGAAGTGGTATTGCCCCGATTTTCTTTAGAAGCCGTATTTTTTCTTTCGGCTCTCTTGCCAGCAACGGCACTTCCAGCCACCGCACCAGCTACACCGCCCGAAATACCGCCAGCACTTACCGCCCTTGCAATACGGTGTTCCATACGCCTAGCCCGATGTCGCATAAACAGATACGGTCTGCGGAATATGCGTCGTCCCATGCTTTGACTGTCGCCAGCATTAAGTGAGAACATACTCATTAAGTCGCCCAGCTTCATGTAGATACCAGCGAAACATACTATCTGCAAGAACGCCACCATAAAGAATGGGTAGTCTGTGGAAATGTTGTAAAACATACTGGAAATACTAAATGCCACCGTTACAATGAGCGTTATTCCTGCCCGTGTCATTATGGTATTAAATACTCTCACGATTGCCTGCTTTGCCATGCTTTCATAGCTCGGTATCATGGAAAGTAAAAAACTGATAGGTAAAAACATTGCAAAGATAATAAAAAGTATCTGGCTGAACAACATCATGCCCGTAAGCAAGAATACAAATATCGTGATACCCAAGTTAAAGAACAAGAGGAAGAACACCATACCCAAACGGTTCACGACCTGCGGTATTGTCAGATTGTTATTGTCGTTGTCCTCGATTTCTGTTTTCACGACTTCCTCTCTGGTTTTCCCGTCCTCGTCCTCTGGACTTGCCGATACGAGAGCTTCTACACGGTCTGTCCCGATTTCTTCTGCGTTGCTGTTCCCGAATTGAAGCAAGAGCCACGGCTGTTCCACTTGAATAGAAAATAGGCTGTCCCGTATCAAGTCCACGCTGTCCTTACCCTCGCTGTCGGAGTTAGGGAGCATGATTTTTGTTCCCAAATCCAAAGAAGCGGTACTGATGTCTGATGAAAATTCATTTATCTTCTTGATATAGTCGGGAGCATAAGCAATAAATGAAGCGGACAGCACGAACACCACCACAAAGTTGATAACAGCGTGAAGTGCTTTGCTGGTTTCCCGTTTTATCAGTCCCGTATAAGCAACGTACATTCCCACCACTAAGATAATGAGAAGCAGGAAACCAACATAGAAGCCCGTAGAAGAAAAGCCGTTCTCGGTAACGCCTGCAAGGGTCTGTATGCTCTTTCCGATACTGTCTGCCATATCATTGATGAAGTCCAGCTTATAGGCTTCCTGCACCACATAGCCCGTTGCATTACTCAAATACAAACTGATAGTCCAGACAAAGTTGGTAATGCAGTACAGCCCGTATTGTACCGATTTTCCGATACCGTCGAGCCAGTTCCACGGAAGCCACGACCAGCTATTATCGACGAAAAAATCAAGCTGGTAGTTGGAAAGGGGATATTTTGAATAAAGATTTTCTGCGTTTATGGTATCGTCTACAAGCCCCGTCGCATGAGCCACCGTCCCCAAAAGTGAAAGCAGGATAAGGGAGAGTGCCACCACGAACAGAGCCATTTTGAGAAAGTGGAAAATCTTCTTTTTTGTGAACACACCTTTTATCCTTTCTTTCATCACTCCACCTCATTTCTCTGTACGGGCGGTCTGGTATCAAAGGCGTGTAGCAGTTCTTCAAAGACTGGGTGTATCTGCACCACACCGACACGCCCGTATAAGTCCTGCAATAAGCATTGTCCGTTCTCCAAATCACGCAAGCGTTTCTGGTTGTTCTCATCGTCCTTGTCGATACCGAAAAACTCTAAGGTCTGCTTTATCTCGTTTATATCCGTGCTTCTAAATGCAAACTTTAAGCCGATATTGTTTTTCAGACTTTCCTTTGACACGTCATAGGCAGACTGGGTAACGAAATAAACGCCTGCCTGCATAGCTCGCCCAGCACGAACCAGCTTATTTGATAAGGTTTCTCCTTGTGCCACATTTAAGAACGCCCACGCTTCGTCTAAATCGACAATCTTAAAAATGCTTCTGTCCGAATGGATAAAATCAAGGGCAAAGGTACTAATCACAATCAGCATAGACACAGACAACAATTCAATGGTCGTGTATTCTTCAAAAGTGGTATCTTTATCTGGCAGTACAAGGTCGGCTACTTGAATGATATTGAGCTGATTATCCAGACTGATAGCATTTTCTACCGTACCGTCTGAAAACAGCAGGTGTGCAAAGTCGTAGTCCGTGAAGCTGTCGATATGGTCTGCGATATTTCTTGATATGGGCGTATCTTCACGGCGTAGCTCGTCTATCACATGGAGCAAGCCCCGACTGTCGCTCTGGGTAACGGAGCGTACTGCCTTACGAAGTACGGGGAATTTTTCGCCGTCCCTTGAAGAAATACCCGTAAGGAATGTTAAGATGTCGATTGCCAGACTTTCAGCGTCTTTTACATTCTTCATAATCACAAACGGGTCAAGAAGCCCTGCATTGTCCTTATCGCTGGTAAGATTTACGATATTGATTTCATGTGCAATCTCTGGGAGCGTTTCTTTCCAGTTACCACGCTCACTTTTAGGGTCTAACAGAAGTGCTTGACCGCCAAACAGCACCGCATAATATACCAGAAGATTGTTACAGAACGATTTCCCACCGCCAAGCGAACCGACAAAAGCAGACGCTAAAGCGTTGGTAACTGTACCTTTTACACCTTGACTGGCAAGGGACGGTTGCAGGTACACATTTCTTCCCGTATCAACAGAATAGCCCATATAGATACCCGTAGTTTCTCCTAACTGCTGTGTCGCACCAAAGCCAAGCCCAGCTAAAAAATCTGATTTTACATACTGCACATAGTCATTGATATATCGCTTGCTGGCTGGTAAAAATTCAGAATGAAGCCCCAGCATATCCCCAGCAGGACGCACCAGCTTTACATTGAGGTCGTCGTAAAAGTCCTTGACTTCATCACAACGGCGTTTCAGCTCGTCAAGATCGGGTGCAGACACCCGTATGACGTAGCTTAACTTATACATACTTTCTTTTGTCTGGTCTAAATCAGTTTCCAGCTCGTCCACGCTGTCTAAAGCGTCCACCACATTTGAGCTGGTTTCACTTCCTGCTTGATAGGCGTGATTATCAAGGTCTTTCAGTTCCTTTTTCTTGTTGCGGACGGTCGTTAATGCTTTCCGATTTTCCACGATTTCTACATTCATGCTCGTATCAACGGGGAATGTGAATTGCTGTTGCTGGAAATAGAAGATTTCAGACGACGGAAAATCAAGCTCTCCTACAATCGCATTGACGGTAAAATAGGACACATAGCTTTCCTTGTCCTCATGTTCCAATCGTAAATACCGCTGGCTTTCCTCAATCACACACCTTGTCGGACGGATAAGGTCGTAGTATTTTATCAGCGTCTCTTTGTTCAATTTTTTCTTTGGTAGCTGGTACTCATAATCTTCATAAGCGATACCGTCCCTGCCGTAAAGATGTTCCATGAGATACCCAAAATCATGGATTTCCAAGCGACGCACCTTAAAGCGACGGGAGATTTTATTTTCCAGTAACTTTTCCATTTTTATGTAACGGTTGATTTCATCATTCGGCATGGAAACAAAATCATTCATCAGCGTGTGGTTCACTTCATGGAGAAATTCTGTGAACGTCAGCCACACCGATTTTTTGATGTTCTTCAGATTGAGCTGTTCTTCCGTAACCATGAGCTTAAAGCCAAGAAAAAAGCGGTAGTCCACTTGATTGTCCCCAATCATAGATACTAACGCTTCGGTCTGTTCGTCTATCTTCTGGCAGGCAACTTCCTTTAATTTTCCAGTTACCAGCTTCTTTGACTGTTCCTGCATACTGCGGATTGAGCTTTCTGTGGCAATCTGCAACGCATGAATTTTACCCTCACGGGACTGTGCGATAAGCTGTCGGAAACTGTCATGCACGATAAATTTCTGCTCTGCGGATAGAAAAGAATAGTTGTATGGTATCAGCTCATAGTAGGCGAACACCTCATTGTCCTTGTTCCAGACAAGGTTATTGTCAATATATTTTATCGGGAACATAGTTCACACTCCTTACTGCCGTGATTGTTTCATTCAATATCTGCTTATGCAGTTTTACGGCTTTTCCTGCATAAGTGATTTTTGGTCGCAGGGCATAGGTTATCTGTGATTTCAAAAAGCTGTACGGCTTCTTTCCGTCAAAGGTTTTCTGCGACATGAACCAAGTGAGAGCAACGGGAATACCAAAGTATTTGAGAAATGCTCCCTCAATCATGGAAAGTGGGGGAATATCCCCAAACAGAATGATGATAAATTCCGTAATCACAAACCATGTAATCTGTGTAAAAGTAACGGGAAAGGGTAAGTTAAAGTCATTGATTGCATACAAGACTTTTTCCACGTTCCAGATACCCGTGTAGCTTTTAATCTTTTTCAAGTTCTTTCAGCTCCTTTCAAAATAGAAAAGGACAGCCATTTTCAGACTGTCCCTTAAAGAGAAATACGCTGTCAGTAGCAACAATGCTTGTCGCTGATCTTCCAGCGTTAATATGGTATCTCGCACATACCTCGGCTTGTTTCAATAAAGCAACCGCCCATATCCAAATCTCGCCCGTAGGCTTCATAGTCAATGTAATTCTGTAAGCTGGGTGGAATGTCCCCAAGTGCCTGCAATTCGTCTATGTAGTAGTAGGCAACATCTGTCATGGTTTCACAGTCGGGATAATAGTAAATATCGTCCTTATGTTCCACGACTTCTTCCAGCGTCCCATAGTGGCTGATAAATTCGTCCAGACACTCTACAATATAGTCGGGAAGTTCCTCTATCATTTCATACATCTCATTGAGTTCTTCAATGGAAACATACTCGCCAATCGCAATGGGAAAGTTGTCGGTATCATGGATAGCGTATTCCTCATACTGTTCATTCAAGCCGATTTTTTCTTTCACATCTTCCTCGTCAATGGGGAACGTGAACCAAGCACCGACTAAATAGCCCTCATTGTATTTGCCAAGATTAGCAATATAAACCGCCATATCATCAATCATAAGCACCACCTCATTTCCTACTCTGGCAGTTCAAAGATACCGTGTTCTGTTACTAAAAATTTCCCGTGTTCCTGCAAGTGAGAAGCGTAGGCTTCAAAGTCAAAGTAGTATTCTTGACAGTCCTCGGATAAATGCTTGAACATCGGGTCGTTCATCAGCTTTTGCCTTGCAACATCTATCATGCTTTTACAGTCGGGATAAACAATAATCACGTTCCTGCAAATATAAAGTGCTTCTAAATTTTCAAACACCGTAAGTAGTGATACATATTCTTCCTGCATATCACTTGAAAGCTGGCGGTACATAAAATCTAATTCGTTGAGCTGGTACACGCTGGTGTGTTCGTGGACTTCATCAGCATAAGGCAACACCTTTTCGATAATACGATAATCCCCACTTTCTGCACCGATACCTAACTTTTCTTCAAACTCGGCAACATCTATCGGCAGGTCGAACCAGTATGATATTGTTTCTTCGCCAGTTGTTCCTCTCGTTTCCACCAGCACCCTTGTTTCCTGCATTGTTCCTCACGTCCTTTCTGTTGCTTCATCACATCTTTTAAGCTCTGGTACGACATACCAAACACATACTTTGAAAAATCTTCTAACTGTTTTATATCATAATTCGTAAGCGGTAATCGCTTCATTTCATGCCACACTTTACGCTTGTAAGAGGGCAGGTTAGAAATATAATCACAGCCGACGTTTGCCTGCATATCCTTAAAAATATCGCTCATTTCATCACTCCAATCTGATTTTAGGTAAGAAAAAAGCAGTCAATCCTAAGACTAACTGCTTTATGTATATGGATATAATTTGATTAAGTTTTAAAACCAGTTTGTTTTTTCATCTCTAAATTGAGGGTTATCGCTGTGTTGATATGGATTATAGTTATTCAGATTGCAACCATATTCTTTTAATGATTTGATTTTGTTATCTTCTGTCCATTCAATTAAGGAAATACCGTCAAATTCTTCAACGCTTCCCGTATTCATTTCATTTTTAAAATACCATTCTACGACAGTTTGATTTTCTTTATGAAAGAACTGTTTAATATCCCAAATAATGACTTTACCACGAGTATTCCATTCATTAAACCAATGTTTTACTGTTTTAAGATTTTCATATTTAGGACACCAGCTTTCCGTATAAACAACATCTTCTGTAAAAATTTTATCTATTCCTAAGTCTTGCTGTTTCAACCACATATCAAACCATAAACGAATAATTTTTTCTCTCTCATTCAAAATAGAACACCTCGATTACTTCTTTTTTCACATTATAGCACCCATACATCAGCCCCACAATAAAATTTTATGCACCGATAATCTTATTGAACAGCTCTAACAGTACATCTTTCACACCGCCAGCATTGAATACCAAGCCGACAGCAATCAAGGCAACTACCAAGAAACCGATAAGTTTTGAAAACTCACGCTTGAACCCTAAGTAGATACCGATAACCACAATCGACATAAGCACTAAGCTCTGTGCGTTGCTTAAAAACCATTGATACAAATTTTGCCCGAAATTCATGTTATTTGTCCTCGCTTTCTTTTAATTTCTTCATTTCATAGTCAGCTCCTTTGCCAACACTTAAAATACACATCAAGGCTACGCCGATACCCGTTCCAACAGATACCAGCAGGAAGTCTTTCAATAATTCCCACATTTTTTCATCACTCCTAACTTTCTACTAAATCTTTTGCAGGGGTCGTCTGCTGTTTGATTATCATTTCATGCTTTTCTGTGAGCTTTGCCTGCTGTTCGATAGTTTTCATGTAGTCTGTTCCGTTTCCCTTATCAATCCTTTTCAGCATTTTCAAGGTCGGTGCTACCTGCCGTTGTACCCACCGCAATGTACGGTCTAAGGTGTAAGGCTCTGGCTTTGTCGTCAGCTTCAAGCTCTGTCTGTTATCGCCGATAAACCACGCCCAGCGGTCATTGAGTTTCCAGTCATTTTTTCGCTTGTCTGCTTCTTCATCAACAAACCGCACATACTGGTTGATGATAGAAAAGGCAGTCTGCTCTGCGTCATAATAGGTCAGCAAATCTCGTACTGCATAATAGGCACGTTCATTTCTAAGCCGTATCTCAAAACGGTTGATAATGTCGGCTTCTTCCAGCGGTGTCCCTAACTTGACGTACTGCTCATAGTCCTTTTCATAGATACAGAAATACACATCTGATTTTAGCGAACCAAGATAAAGGGTGCGTCCCATATATTCTCTGTCGTCCTCTCTATGCTTGATAAGCTCGCCCGACTGATAAAACTTATAACTTCTGGACTTTCCGATATATTCCCGTTTCCTGCATTTTTCCGCAAGCTCTGGAATATCCAAAATACCCGTATGGTCGTTGATAGCAAGGTCGATACGCTTCATCACGCCACCGTCTATGAGTGCGTCCATGAGAAAGTCATACCAACTTCTTTGTTGTGCCAGCAGGTAACTTTCAAACTGTCGGCAACCACGCCCCTTTAACTCTAAAAGGACACCTTTTTCTTCGTCAGCCGACGTATAGATAAAGATGTCCCCTAAAGAATAATGCTCCGTATAACTGTAATGTCCGTAATCTTCATGGAGCATATAATTGATATTCAGTTTTAATATATCTTTGATGATGTGCTGTATATCCAGCGTGGGAAAACGAATTTTCACATAATCAAACAGCATGGTAAGCGGTACTTCTGGATTGAACCTTGCCAGTTCCTTATGCAGAGTTTCCAGAAGTTCCTTTGACGGCTTCATTTTTCCACTTTCTATCTTGTTGAAATATTCCCTTGTGATACCAGAAGCCACCGCCAGCCTGCCTTGTGAGATACCGTAAGCAATCCGTTTCTCCCGTAATTCTTTTATCCGTTGTTCTTCATTCAGAACCATACCCCCAATCTGTAAAGTGTGAAGTTTTTTAAGGCGACTTCACAGCCGATTTTTGCTAGAAAACCATGCCAGAAGCCTTATGTTTCCTATGTTTTTTGTCTATTGTCTATTTGCAAACGTACCCCTCTGTTAGATACCGAGGGGTTTTACCTGCTGGCGTGGCTGACGCCACACCAGCAACGGCTAGTCCGTGCCGTCGCCTTTCGCTTCGCACGTCGCCGTCCCGTCCTGCCTTGCTTGTGCAAGAGAGCTGATAGTCTGTAAAAAATCATGTCCTTTTGGGACTAAAGGCGTGTAAAACTCACTTATGACGCTTGTTCCCACATCACAATAGCCACGCCCCTTGATACGCTTCTGGAAAAACTGCTTTTTCACATCTGAACCAAACAGCATACCGTAACCTAATTCGCTGATACGCCCAAGTCCCACACGGAAATTGAAGTTATCTCTGATACCATCTGAAAAATACTTTGCGTCTGGACGCTGGCAGGCAACAATAAGGAAATAACCTGCTTGTCGCCCTAACATAACGATTTTCTTTAACTGGCTAAGTAAGCTCACGCTTTCTTTTGTCCCCAACATTTCAAAAAACGCTACATATTCATCAAAGATAAGAAAGCAGGGTGGAAGTCCCAGATAGGCGTAGTTTTCGCCCGTCTTATAGTTCGGGTGTTGCTTCATTTCCTCACTTCGCCGTACCATGCCCTCATAAAAGGCATTGACGCAATCAATCATTTCTTCTTTGGTGTGATAGACATTAGGCATGACTGTTCCCAAGTCTGCAAGGTCGCTGTTCTTTGGGTCTAAGATATAAAGGACAGCGTTGGTATGCAGTAAGGCTTCAATGAGCGTCAGCAGAAAATAAGTTTTACCGCCACCAGTCCCACCAGCAATCAAAGCGTGAGGGAGTGCGTCATATTCCCACACAAGATTTTTCATCAGCCTAAGACAGCCGTTTTCTGCCCATACTTCATCAATGGTAATGCGGTTTGCTATCATGTCATAAAGCAGGGTGTATTCAATATAGCCGTCATGTAAGGTCTTGTCGGTCAGCTCGCAATACAAGCCACTTTCCAATTTATCCTCTAACCGTAAAAGCTGGTCTTGATATTTTCCTAACGTGATTTCACAGCGGATATGGAGCAATCCCTTTTCCATTTGATAATAAATCTTTGGAAACCAGACGATTTTTTCCCTTGATCTGCTTTGCAGGTCAGTAAAAAAACCGCTGTCTTGTACGGTATCGGCTTCATACCACTTATTTTCCAGTATCATTCGTGCCAGCTTTTGACGGTGCAATAGCTTCTTGAAACTGTCGTAACAGAAGCGGTAATACAGAAAAGCGACCAATGCACAAACACCAGTCGCTATCAGCACAGTTATGAAGTTGTAAGGGGAAAGCGTCAAGCCGTTTTCTAACAAGCTGAAATGTTCCCAGTCGGTACGCATGAGCTGTTTGATGTTCAGTAGCAGAAGAACCGCCATGAATACAAACAGAAGCGTCCCTATGGAAAAGTGGTAGACAAGGTGCTTGTCGCTGGCTCTGATACGGTGTCCTTTGTTCCAAATCATACGCATAAATCAATCCTTTCTAGGTATGAAAAAAGCAGTCAATCCTAAGACTAACTGCTTAATCAACAATAAAGTGTAAATTTTATTGTTTCTTTTCTTCTTTTTTATCTTTTTTATTTTTTCTATCCCACCAAGTACCTGCTAATGAACAACTTCCGCCCATAACTATAAAGCCAATCATAATAAGCCAAAATTCCATGATTTCTCCTCCCTTTTAATTTGTTAAATGCTGGCAAATAAAAATTACAACAAAACATATAATAAGTGCGATTACACCTGCAATGAATGCAAATATGATTTTTTGATAATTTCTTTTTCCTATTTCTTGTTGTGTTTCATCATGCGTTAATTGCTTTCCGTCAATAAATGCCAAAATTTCTTTATAGGTTTGAATGTCATGGCTCTTTTTGAATTTTTCAATCTTACTTGCCGTATAGAGCGTTATTGCAAACAAGCATAACCAAATAATAATTCCTATATTTCCCTTAATACTAAATAAAGGATAGGCACTTATGGCTACGACTATCAATTCAATTAGGAAAACTACACTTATCACATTAAACTTTTTAATAGTTGCTTTTTCTACAATCTCCCTCATCTCCTTTATATCTTCTTTTATAAAATTATCTAAAGACACATTGAAGATATTAGATAAAGTAATTAAACTTTTAACATCTGGACAACTTTTATTTGTTTCCCAGTTAGAAATTGTTTGTCTTGAAACAAATATTTTAAGAGCCAGTTCTTCTTGAGAAATTTTTTGTTGTTCCCTAAATTTTTTGATTTGTAATCCAATATCCATCTTGAATCTTCTCCTTTATTGTATATGAATATAGCTATTTTGTCTGTCAAAAGCCTTTGACATTGCCATTTTCCCTTGTCAAAATAGTTTTACATGGCTTAAAACAGAACTTTTCAACTAATTATATCGGTTCTATATATAAGTTACAAGAAAAATATGGGCTCACATTTATTTTTTCATCTGTCCTTGCGGTACATGGTTCTGTGGATTGCCTGCGTTCTGATTGCCTTTATTCTTCAACACAATATCCTCTGCCTTTACATACCAGTCCACATCTGCACCCGTATAGGTTTTTCGTGATACCGTATCGGCTACTGGATTGACAAGCTCCACAACTGCATTGTACGGAAATTCCCTTACTGGTACTTCTGGCGGTACAGACACGGGGATAATTCCACCATGCAGACTGCACTTCAAATCATAGATACGCTTTTTAAGCTGGGTACTCGGTGTCCCGTCCTCATTCTGCAAGAATACATCACGCACTGCTGTAAATTTTAATTCTCCAAATGTTTTCTCTTTGTCAATAACAAAACCGTTTGATAATCTCATAATATTTTCACTCCTTTACTTTTCTTCAACTGCTACAATATCATCAGCAAGTAACACATAATCGGTATGTCCCATATCCCCAATTGCGTAACCTCTGCCGTATAATTTCGGATTGACAAGTTTTACTTTCTGTTCATACTTGAAATGCTTTTCGCCAGCCTGCACGGGAATTTCCACGACAACATTTTCGCCTTTCTGCACATCAGAATAAAGGTTGTAGCTTCGTCTGGCTAAGACCCTGCGGTTATTTTTATCTCTTTCAAAGATAGGCTCGCTTTCGCCTGCAAATTCAAGTGTTCCAAAAGACTGTGCCATATCTGGCACGACATATTTCATTTCCATATTGTTTTACCTCGTTTCTTTCTATATTTGATAAGTTTTTGATAGTGATTTCTTATTCTGGCGGTTAGGGAAGTACCAGCAAGTCCCCAGATAGTAAAGGGTAAAATAAATGCTTACGCACCCTTGACTATCCGTGTTCTTGCAGGTAAGTAGCAGACAAGCCAGAATAAGCGGAAGTCTGCCGACACGGTATCGGCGGAGAACGTGATTTTTCTTTTCTCATATCGTTACCGCCTTATGATTTCTTCATTTTACGGCGTTTGCAGAAGAAGATACCTGCCAGTCCAGCACCAGAAGTTAGTAATAATGCAAGCAGTCCGTAAAGGTTCGTGTTATCGCCCGTTTTTGGACTGTCTGTTTTATGCGGTGTATCTGGTGTCTGTGGTGTTTTGGGTTTCTCTGGTTCTTCTGGGACTTCGGGTTTTTCCTTAAAGGTAATCGTCTGTCCCTCGTTGTCAATGTCTTTATGCTCGGTAACTTTCTTCGGCTCGTCTGGATTGCTTAAATCGTACAATTCTTCAAAAGTTACAAGCTGTTTGCCGTCAAGAGAAGTAGCGTCAAAGGTAAAGGCAACTTCCGCTTTCATAGTTTCGCTGTCTGCGGTAAAGGTGTAATCACTTTCCACACGTTTTCCATTGATAAGAAGCTCTGCATTTTCTTCTTTCAACATCTGCCAGCCTACAAGTTTGTACTGTGTGCCGACTTCTAAGCCCTCTAAGGTTATGGTATCAATGATTGTTACCTCTTTTCCAGCTTCAAGCTCTTTGTTGCCGTCCTTATCGGTAGCAGTCGTATGAATTTTGATGATACGCTCTGTGATAAGTACCGTCTGTCCGTCGTCCTCAATGTCTTTATGTTCCGCAACTTTTACGGGTTCTTCTGGATTGCTCAAATCGTATAATTCCTCGAATGTTACCAGATTTTTACCGCCAAGCTCGGACGCATTGAATGTATAAGTAATTTCCACTTTCATAGCTTCATCATCAGCGATAAAGGTATAGTCATTTTCTACACGCTTTCCATTGATAAGAAGCTCGGTGTTTTCTTCCTTTAACATCTGCCAGCCTTTGAGCTGATATTTTGTGCCTTTTGTAAGTCCGTCTAATTTGACGGTATCAACGATTGTTACCTCTTTTCCTGCAAGGATTGTCTTTTCGCCGTCCTTACTGGTCGCTGTGGTATGGATAGAGATTTCTTTTTCGTATTCATCAGTCAAAGTACCTAAATCAATCACAAGGTTATTTCTTGATACCACGATTTCAAAAGGTGGGATAAGCTCAAAGCCTTTGTTACTATCGCAACGCATTTCTTCAATGATGTAGGTATCATAAGGCAACGCCCCTTTGCTGTCGTCTGGTTTAGAAGTTCCAAACCATACACCGTCCTCGCTGGTCTTTCCTGCGTTGGTATTATGCTTATGAGAAGCCCAGTCAGAAGAAGTGGAGAATTGCCCGTTATCATCAGTTACCACAACATGACTTTCGCCCGTTGTCTTGCTTGTGATCCTAAAGGGAACATCAGCAAGACGCTTGTGTGTGCCTGCTCCGATTTTTACGCCCTCAATATCTCCACGCTTAATCTGATTGTAGATAGAATGGGCTTCGTCGGTTAAATCAACGATTTTTCCATTCTCTGTGATTGCAAAATCAATCGGTTTTGCACCGTCTGTCAAATATCCGTTTGGAGCTTCACTCTCAACGATACGGAATTTTCCATAAGGTAAAAGGTCAGCAGACGTAGAAGCGACACCCTCAATGTCTGTATGGATTGTCTTTACCACTTCATTTTTCTTGTATAGCTTGCCCTCAACCAGTACCGCATTATCATTTAAGGAAATGATGTCAAAGGCAGTATCTTTCAAAGTGGCACTTCCTTGTGGTTTTGTATCGCCCGTTTCTAAATCTCGTTTCTGAATTTTCACACCGCCACGGATAACCTTGTCTGATACAGAAAACTGGTTACTTCCAGTCAATACGGCAAGGTCGCCGTCCTCGGTAATCTGTGTTACATATAAGCCCTTAATCTGTTCGGACTTATCGCCAGCCTGCATATATGCACCGTCCAGCAAGTAACCGTTTGGAGCTTTTGTTTCTTCTACGGTTAGTGTTCCAAGTGGAAGAACGGCTTTGCCGTCCTGCATATAGAAACTGTCGCCAGATACCTTGTATGCGTCCGCTAATTTTGTAACATAGTGGATTGTACCGTCGCTGTCTGTTTCGGCGATTGTCTTTGTAACCCATGTTCTTGTAGCTTCGGCAGGGAGATTGTCTTTATTGTAGAAGCCAGTATAATACTTCCATGTAAATTCCGCACCTGCTAAAGAAGCGTTCCCCTGCGGATTGTCTTTCTGTGTTTCCATATCAATCTTGAAGAGTTCAATCAAAGTGTCTGTTACCTTTGGTGTATCTGATACGTTCAAGGTCGCTGTCTTTCCAGCTTCAACCTTTAAGGAATATATATTTGTATCAACCTTATATCCTGCTGGTGCGGATAATTCCTTGATATAGACTGTGTCAGCCGTTACCTCTACGACATCTGTATTTCCGTTTTCATCAGTCGTAAGGGTGGCAAGCTGTTTCGTGCAGTCCTTATCAGCAAAGACACCGTATGTCGCACCAGCGATAGAGTAATTCCCGTTACCGTCTGTAATGCTGGTATTACTGGAAGTCTTTTGAAGTTTCGCATTTCCAACATTGAGTTTCGCCCAGAATTGTCCCAATTCCTGCCCCTCGCCAGAGTAGATATAACCGCCACATTCATAGCGTCCTTTATTCTCTTTGACAAAGGCTTTTGCACCAGCGAAAACTTCGTCCTGCGTTGCCTTTGGAATTTCATCATAAGAAGCTCGCACGTTATCGCATTGCCAGCCAAGATGTACGCTTAATCTCTGCCAGACAACAAGCTGTCTTAAAAGGTAGGCGTGGTTTTTGCTTATTCCGTTGTGGCTGTCTGTGTACTGTTTTACATATTCGATAGATAAGGCAACGTCGCTTATCTGGTCGGCACTCATACGGGTGCTTGCGTCAGCTCTGGTCTTGTAGCCATTCTTAAAGTCTGTGTTAATGTCGATACAGTAAGCGTCCTCGCCCTCAACGGTCAAATGTCCCTCATTAAAGGTAGAACCAATCGAACCGTCATTCATTACTTTTTCAACGATACCGACACGCTCTTTTGACTCCGTCCAGTATTGCTTACTTTCTGCATGAACGGGTGTAGTCGGCAAAGCAGTAACGACAGTTGCAAGAGCTAAGAAGCCCGTACACAATCGTTTTAACATCTTTTTCATAAATCTAATGCTCCTTTCATTTTTGGTAATAAAATAACCGTCCATAATGAACGGCTGAAAATAGAAAAGGAACGTCATTTTAGGCGTTCCATAGTCTATGAGTTATTCAATTTTTCTTGTTTCAATACTGATGTGCTGTACCATATCTTTGCATATCTAGGAAAACTTGCGTATCAAGGCTCATTCAATGGTAGTAAATAAGTAGTAAATTGATGTGTTTGTTTCCTTGAAAATGCTGATAGATACTGTGTTTTAGCGGATAATCAGATTTTTATTGTGTTTTTAATGAAAAAAATGAAGAAATGGATGGAATTGTACTGTTTGGGCAGATATGTTATACTTGAAAAAAGTTGTGTAGGAAGGGAGCCTTAGCATGATATTGTATCACGGCAGTAATGTTGAAGTAAGAGAACCGAAGATTATTGTTTCCAACAGAACACTCGATTTTGGTGCTGGATTTTATACAACATCGAATAAAGAACAGGCCGAAAAATGGTCGAAGACACAAACACTTAGACGTAGAAAAGGAACCCCTATTGTTTCATGCTATGAATTTAATGAGGATAAAATTAAAAATTTGTCAGTTTTAAAATTTGAGTCACCAGATATTGAATGGCTGAGATATGTAACTGATAATAGAAAAGCTATTTATAGTGGACCGAAATATGATATTGTTATTGGGCCAGTGGCAAATGATAACACAATGCCAGTAATAAATGATTATATGGCAGGAACTATAAATGAAGAAACTGCATTAATCCTGCTGAAACCGCAGAAACTGGCAGATCAGTTTGCTTTTTTGACCTGGAAGGGTCTTTCGGCATTAAAATACCTGGAGGGAAATGAATATGGAAAAAAGAACTAAGCCATCAATTCTTCAAAATTTTGACTGTGAAGTAACCGCTTTAATAGCTCAAAACAGAGGAATTTCTCAGACAGAAGCGCTTAGAAGATTCCTTAATTCTAAAACTCATGAAATGTTGGAAGATGATGATATGAAACTATGGTATTTCAGTCCTCTGGCGGTATATGACATTTGGGAAGCGGAGGAAGCAACTGGAGATCCTGGAAATTCTCTTTATTTGAGGGGGGATGAAATTTGAGTAAGGAATTTAGATTTTTCACATATCTGCTGGAAAGTTATGCACAGTATAAAGGAACAACTGCGGCTGAAGTACTGCGGATACTGGATGAGAAGAAGCTTACGGATTTTGTGTATAATATGTATGAAATATATCATACAGAAGCAATTGAAAATGCATATATGGACATCGATAGCCTGATTGCTACAGGTAAAACTGCGTGGTAATTGATAGAGTGGGAAAGGTACTTTTCTGTAAAAAGAAAGGTACCTTTTTTGCTTAAGGTTATGTCAGAAAACTGCAAGGTTATGCGATATCGGTTGAAAGGGTCTGATTTTTCATATGCCGCGTTGTCGTCAATCACCGTAGCCGCCGCTACGCCTCATTCCTCCGCCTTGCATATGAGAAAATCATTCTGCGTCAATATAGCAGATACTTAATTTTCGATGTACTAGATATATTTTGAATACACAATATAGTGAAATTTTACATATAAAATTCCTGTCAAATTTCAGTTTGCGTACAAATATGCGCACTTTGCGTATAAAATAAGCATTTCACTGTGAAAATGCTACAATACGAACTAAATAAGATGAGAAAGACAGCCAAATAACGGGTGCCCTCTCATCTAAAAGAACATGTAAGCGCAGTTCCCAAAAGGCTGCGCAGGCAAAATGTATGCAACAAAGTATCACAAAAACGAGGAGGAAAATTCATGAGTATGAAACGAGTGCTCGCTGCATTCATGGGCGTTACCCTTATGGTGGGAAACGGTCCGGTGAGTGTGATGGCAGCAGATGTGGCAGCCGAATCATTCGCAGAAACCGCAATTGTAAATCTGGAAACCCAGGGACGCACCAACCCAATTGGCGTGGATGCCCAGCAGCCTGCTTTTTCCTGGCAGATGCAGTCGGGAGAGATTGGCGCAGCCCAGAAATCTTACCAGATCGTAGTACAGGATCCGGAAGGAAATGTAGTATGGGATTCCGGTGTAGTGGAAAGCAGTAAATCCAACGAGATTGAATACGAAGGAAGCGGGCTGACTCCGGCAACAAAATACAGCTGGACGGTAACCGTAACCGACAACAATGACAACACCATCCAGTCTGAGAATGCAACCTTTGAAACAGGTCTGTTGGATACTTCCACAGCTTCCTGGGATGGAGCGAAGTGGATCGGTGCAGGCGAACTTCAGCTTGATGCCGCATCCAAGGCAGTATTCAATATTACCGCAGATGTACAGGTAGCAGAAGGCAGCAACGCAGCTTCCTTTATTCTTGGCGCAGACGATTTCCGTCTGGAAAACAAGGTATTCAACAGTGAAATGCAGGAAGGCGAGAACTACGTTCGCGTAGAGCTTGATCTGTCCGGTGTTGATGCAAACGGCGGAGCTAAGATCAATGCTTACCGCATGGGCTATGCAAAAGATGACGATCCGTCCACTCCATTTTTCACCATTGAGGATGACGAAGATCTGAATACCCTGATTACAGATAAGAACAAAAACGAAGCGCACACCATCAACATCTTCTGTACCGCAAGTACACTGACTATTACCGTAGACGGTACAAAAGTGGGCGATGATATCCTGGTTAATACCATGGAAAATGGAAATACATTCCCGAACCTGAATTCCGTAGGTTTTGCAGCAAATGCAGGCGACACTGCCACATTTACAAATTACAAAATTGAAAACGGCGGAAGATATGCAACCGGAACCCTTCTGGACGCAGAAACCGGTGCAACCTATTCTATTTTTGACGGAATGGACGGCGTAACTGTAGATGGAAATACAATTACTGTAAATGGCGGTGACGCAGGTGTTCTTGGATATGCAGATCCCTCCTATGCGGCAGCACCTATGGTGCGTACCGATTTCGAAGCAAAATCCGAGATCGAGTCTGCAAGACTTTACCTGACCGCACAGGGTATCTATGATTTCTATATTAACGGACAGGAAGTGGCACCAGATGAATGGTTCAATCCAGGCTCCACAGAGTACGATTCCATTCTGGCATACAACTCTTATGACGTTACCGATTACCTTCAGACCGGGGAAAACGCAATGGGTGCAATCCTTGGCGAGGGCTGGTGGACAGGAATGACCACATTTGAATGCCTGAATAATAACTATTATGGCGATCAGCCAGCCCTTATGGCAAAACTGGTTGTCAACTATACAGACGGCTCCAGTGACGTCGTTGTAACCGATGACGGCAGCTGGACCTACTACAACGATGGCCCGGTACGTCTGGCATCTCTTTTCCAGGGAGAAAGATACGACGCTACCAAAGAGGCAGCAGTAGAAGGCTGGACAGAGGCTGGATATGATGACTCTGCATGGACAGCTTCCTCTGAAATCGAGACAAGAAAACAGTTTGCAGATTATCAGCTGGTTTCCCGCTATGACGATCCGGTTCACGTAATCCGTACCAATGATGTAAAAGAAGCTCTTGGCGAAACCAAAGAAGGCTCCGATTCCTATATCTACGACATGGGCGAAAATGTTTCCGGTGTTCCGGTTATCACAATTCCTGAAGAGTATGCAAAACCAGGCGAGACCTTAACCGTTCGTTTTGCTGAGATTCTTTATCCGGAGCTGGATGAGTACACCAGCGAAGGCGTTGACGGAATGCTGATGGTTGAGAACTACCGTACCGCGATGGTAACCGATTTCTATACTATGAAAGAGGGCGAGAACGTATTTTCACCGGATCTTACCTTCCACGGATATCGTTACATTGAGATCACAGGCCTTGATGAGGAGCTTCCGGCAGACTGCATCAAGATGCAGGTACTTTCCTCGCTGGATGCAAGCGCTGAGTATGAGTCCTCCAATGAGCTGACCAACCAGCTGTTTACAAACATCACAAACTCCACAACCAGCAACTACATTTCCATTCCAACAGACTGCCCGCAGCGTGACGAGCGTATGGGATGGACCGGAGATGCGCAGATTTATGCACTGTCTGGTTCCTATGTAGCCGATACTTACAACTTCATGCGCCAGTGGATGGATACTGTTCGCGCGGACTGCGGTGAGACCGGAATGTCTTCCCAGTATTGCCCGGCATTTGTAACTTATGATCTGGAAGCAGATGACAAGATCCCGCACAACGGACAGAGCTTTGGTATTACCTGGAACTGCCTGGTTGTAACTATTCCTTACAACCTGTATATGCAGACAGGAAAACTTGACATTGTAAAAGACAACATTGATAACATTTATGCATACGTAGATCACCTTGCTTCTACTCCAATGACCTACAAGGATGAGAACGGTGATAAGCAGGAAGATGCAAGACTGACTGGTGAGACTGGTACACTTTGTGATCACCTTTCCAGAATTCCCACTGACGGCGTAATGCTTGGAAATGTTCTTTATATTAACTGTCTGGATCAGGCAGCAGTACTTGCCGATGCTATGGGTGATACAGAAAAAGCACAGAGCTATCGTGAGGCAGCTGCAACTGCAAGAGAAGCATGGAATGAATTCTTCATTGACCCGGATACCGGAAAAACAAAGAACACCAAGGGTGAGATCCAGGATACCCAGGCTTCCTATGCAACACCTCTTCGTTTCCATGTAGTAAGCGATGAGAATCTGGAAAAAGTTCTGGAAAATTATAATGCTTCCATTGCAGAAGCATCTGGTGAGGACAGTGACGGAATGCCGATTGTTCCTTATACTCTGACAACTGGATTTAATGCAACCGGAAACCTGCTGAATGCACTTTCCGATTACGGTTTGAACGACACTGCTTACAAGCTGTTTGAGTCTACTGATTATGCTTCCTGGCTGTATCCGGTAACTCAGGGCGCAACCAGCATCTGGGAGCGTTGGAACGGATATACCAACGAGCTTGGCTTCAACGGAAACAACAGCATGAACTCCTTCAACCACTATTCACTTGGTGCAGTTTATGAGTGGATGGTTGCTTACCAGCTTGGAATCAAAGCTGATGAGTTACAGCCAGGATATCAGCACTTTATCCTGCAGCCTACTGTTGGCGGTGATTTCACAGAGGCAAAGGGAAGCTATGATTCCGTATATGGAACCATCAAGAGCGGCTGGACCGCAGCTGACGGTGTGATGACATCTTACGATGTAACCGTTCCTGCAAACACCTCCGCAACCTTATACCTGCCAGTATCCGGTGACGTAACAGCCTGCGACGGCGTAACCATAATGGGTGCTGCACAGCACAATTCAATCGAAACACAGCAGATGGAATTAGTTGCCGGAACCTACCACTTTGAAGTGGCAGACGGCAATGTAACGGTAACTGCTGCATAATCAATCATCATTGTTATGAAATGCTTTTTACTGAAGCGTTTTATAAAATATATGCAATAACTGTTATCATAGATAAAGTCCTCCAATTTTATTATGATACGGAACATGCGGAATCTTAAAATGCTGCCAGATTCCGTATGCGAAAAGGCCAGTACGGAGATTATTCTGATCCAGTACTGGCCTTTTTTGTTGCATTCTATTGAAAACTTTCTCTTGCTAAATTGTGAAAGTTTGTTAGAATATGTATAAAATAATTTGCGTAATTACAATTTACGAGAAAGTATGCTCTTTGGAGCGAGGTGACAAGTATGGTTACATTAAACGATTATTTATATTCCGGTGATACGGTTTTAAAGATTCTGCAGAAATATACGGAGGATCTGCGCAGGGAGGCCAAGGAGAACCATAATGAAATTGATCTGGTACACAGTAACTTTCTGCTTCAGATTACAGAACTTCTGGAGCATAATGATTTCCTGACTGCTCAGTCTCAGAAGATACGTGAATTTTATAAATATATGGCACATGAATATCCGTTTCTGGCGTTTACTTTTAAGGGAAGAATTAAATCCCTGATTCGGGCGGAAGAGAAATTTAACGGGTATATTGTGGAATATATTTATAATTATTACCGGGAAAATGGAACCTATCCGCCTGTGTCTGAGCTGAAAAACAAGCTGAGCTGTTTCCGTGACTTTATTGCATACAGGATTGTAGTCTGTCTGCCAAGATGTCATCTGAAACCGGGAGAAGACCAGGAGCAGGCTTCTATCCGCTATCTTTATAAGATTGCAAACGTGCTTCCGGGATTCCTGGAAGAGAGAGGGTTTACTGCGGAGTCTGCCCAGGGAGTGAAGCTGAGTACATCACCTTTGCTGGATGAAGAGGTGAAGCCATACTACAGAGATTATATCTGTGGTACCAGTGAATACGGTTATCAGTCCTTACATATTACTTTCTACGATAACAGCTCGAGGTCCTATATGGAAGTGCAGTTGCGTACCCAGAAAATGGATGATATTGCGGAAATCGGTCCGGCGAACCATTTAGGTTACGAGAAACGCCAGCAAGATGAACGCGCCCGAAGAGATGTAATCCCGGAAGGGGAATGCGTCTATTTCGATGAAGCCTACGAACGCGGCATGCGCCTTCTCCAGCTGGAACTTGCCGACCTGGACGTAAACATGTTCTCCGCCGTCAACAACAGTCTCATCAACGACGGCTGCGGACTGTTCCGCGGCAGGTTGATCTTGCCCTATGAGCATTTGTCAAGGTTTCAGAATGATGTGATAGATTAAAAGATAAGGAAAGCGAAAATCCTCTTTGCAGTTGTGGGTAAATTGCAGAGAGGATTTTTTTTAAGAAATACTGCATTCTATGCGACGGATGATAAAATTTTGCGTGATATATGATGAAAAACAAAATATACAGGAGCATTGGAAAGAAAATCACGGAATGGATGATGCACAGATTGTAGATTTATATTTTGCCAGAGATGAAAGTGCGATTACAGAGACAAAAAACAAGTATCAAAATATGTGCTTCTTGATTGCGCATAACATTTTATATAACCGGGAAGATTCAGAAGAATGTGTGAATGATACGTGGCTTTTTACATGGAATAGTATTCCTCCGAAAAGGCCTTCTATATTAGCTCCTTTTGTTTCAAAGATTACGAGAAATACCGCAATTGACCGATATCGCAAAAGAAATGCACAAAAGCGAATGAATTCTCACATGGAAAATATTGCAGGAGAGGTAGAGAAGTTAGGAAGTGTAATTTCTTCAGAAATTGATGCGTATTTGCGAAGGAAAGAAATTGTAGAAATTTTCAATGACTTTTTGCAGGGGCTCTCTGAACGTGACAGGGATATTTTTATACGACGTTACTGGTACATGGATTCTATAAAGAAAATCGCAAACAGACACAGATGTGGGGAAAGCAAAATAAAATCAGTTTTGGCACGCAGCAGGAAAAAACTTTACGCTTTGTTGAAGGAGGCTGGCTATGCAGGATAACAAGGGTTGGGATTTTCTGGAGGTATTTGCGGATGTTAATGAAAATTACATCTATCAGGCTTCAAAACCCTGGAGAGAAAATAAAACCATAGTGTTCAGAAAATATATGAGGTTTGCGGTTGCCCGTGTTGTGATAATAATTGCAGTGGCAATAGGAGCAACACATAAGAATGAGGTCAAAGCTGCCTGGAATAAAATGACTTCTTTAATTAGCAGGATATTAGGCAGTACAGAAGATGCGGATGATTATGTAAAACAAATTCAGAAAACGATTCGAAAGAACGGGATTGCAGTATCTTTAGAGGAAGTGGCGATGGATCATGAGAATTTGTGGATTGCTTATTCTTTGAGCAATGAGAGCGGTGATAATGATATATCCATGAACAGTGCCGAGGCCGTAATCGATGGGAAAAATTTAGCACTGGAGGGGCAGTATTCGTTTAATACTAATTCGAAAGCTGATGATGCAGTCTCTAAAAGTTATGTGGCAAAATTTTACCGAAATGATTTGTCTGGTTCACAGAAAATTGATATAACGATTGGTACATTTAAAACGGAAGATGATCAGATTGAGAAGAAGGATGAATACATTTTTTCCTTTACTGCTACGCTGGAAACCTTAGCCGTAGATACGAAGGAAATACCCATTAAGGAATCCATGCAGCTGCAAAATGGGAAAAACATTGCTATTTCAAAAATTAAATATAATATTTTTGGCGGAACAATTTATGGTGAATTGCCAGATATGGCAGAAAATGATGAATTCTTGATCCGCGGAGAAGATGATCTTGGAAATGAACTGGTTTTTGAACTGAATTCATATCGAAATCCAGATCTTGTATTTGATCTGACAGATTCCGGAATTTCTCCAAATGCGAAACAGATAACTTTGCAGTTATATTATTATGCAGACGATGCTGGAAACCAATTTGTATATCAGGATGGGGATGATGAATTTTATGTAGAAGAATCTTCCAGTGAGTATGGAGAAAATGAAAATCCGGAGGATAGAGCAGTTCCGGTTGGAGATGGGTTTATGATAGATTTGCAAGAGTAGACTAATAGGAATAGAAGACAGCCATCAGTGAAAAATAGCTGGTAGCTGGCTATATATTTTTAATTTGATTACAAATCATCTCATAGAGCATTGCGTTCCTAAAACAAAAATGATATTATATAAATGCAAACAATAAAATAGATATTCTTAAAACTTTCTAAAGTCATTGAACTGGCCTTGGTTTTGTGATACTCTGGTACTACATTTCAGGAACTCTGTATTTTTCTTATGCCGTTCGGCAGCAAATTCCTGTAAGTAGTATAAAGTGAAAGAAGGTGAAGGCCTTTGGGGCTAAAGACCAGGGAATGCAAGAATATCTGGCAGACCATGAGCGATTTGCGGATCTGATTAATGGAACTGTATTTGCAGGGAAGCAGATTATTGAGGCTCAGTATCTGAAAGAAGTACAGAGGAAAAAACGGGTATCAGTAGCGGATACTGCTGATCTGGTAAATTTACAAAAGAAAAACAGTTCTTCTCAAAATGGAACGAAGAGAATTTATCTGGAAAGGGAGCGTGATTTTTTACGGCTTTATGATAAGCCTGGCTGTAGATTCCTGATTGCATGTGAAGTGGAATCCAGTGCTGATTATGAAATGCCGGTACGCTGTCTTACTTATGATGGAGTCGAATATACGAATCAGTTAAAAGCACGCAAGCAAAAAGATGATTCTGAAAAAAATCATGAACGTCAACCATTGATTCCAGTTTTTCATCTGGTAGTTTATCTGGGCGAGAAACGTTGGATCAGCAAACAGCATTTACAGGAAATGATGAAAATTCCTGAAGAAGTGAAGAAATTTTCAGGACAGCTTCCTGAATATGATATTGGCTTAGTTGACATTCATGAGCAGAATCCAGATTTGTTCCATACGGAATGGAAAGAAATCTTTAAGATTATGAACCATAGCCGGAAGAAGGAAGAACTGAGAAAGTACATAGAAGATCATAAAGAAGAAATACAAAAGTTAAGCGTGGAAACCAGGTGGTTTCTGGGGATTTTGTTGGAGCAGTATACGATTGTGGATGAAAGAGTTATGGAGGTGAAGGACATGTGTGAAGCATGGGACGGTGCGGTAAAATTGCAGGCGCAGATAGAGGGTAGGGTGATTGCTCAGGAACTGGCGCCTAAAATGGCGGAAGAGATGGCGGCTAAAATGGCGGAAGAGATGGCGGCTAAAATAGCGAAAGATATGGCGGCTGATATGGCTCCGAAAATGGCAGAAGAGATGGCTGGAGAAATGGCGGAAGAAATAGTTGAAAAGCGTCTCAAAGAGCATAAGCAACGTTTAAAAAGAAAAGAAAAAGAAAGAAATAAAAAAGTTGTTTATAACATGTTCGCGAAGGGTTATCCGCAGGAAGAAATATCCGAGGTTTTGAATCTGCCATTTTCAAAGGTGAAGAAATGGTGCAAAAATTTCAGTAAAGACGCTGCAGTAGAAATGGCATAAACATTGGGTGAGTCTCTTTACAGTTTGAAAGATAGCTGTAAAGGGACTTTTCTTTATTTCTTGAAACGGAACGTGGGAAATAATCACCGTAATTATGCAATATGTCCATGTAAACTATCCATACACGATAAAAAAACAGCATATTGCGTTAAAAAGATGCAGAAGCGTGGAAAAATGTTATTATTTTCGATAAGATATTATGGAAGAAGTGTGGGAATATTTGGGGATTGGAGGAGGAAAAATGCTTCGCATTGCGATTGTAGAAGATAACGATACAGACAGAGAAATAATAACAGATGCTTTGGGACGGTTTGAGACAGAGGAGAATGAGCATTTTAGTATAACGGAGTTTCATGATGCCATGGATTTTCTGGAACAGCGGAAAATGGACTTCCAGATGGTATTTATGGACATTCAGATGCCGTACATGGACGGGCTTGAGGCGGCGCGGAAATTCCGGGAGAGAAACACAGAGGCAGTGCTGGTTTTTGTGACAAGCATGGCACAGTATGCGGTTCACGGCTATGAGGTGGATGCTATGGATTACATTGTAAAGCCCCTTAACTATTTCAGCTTCAGCTTGAAAATGAAACGGGCGGTAAAGCAAATCTATTCCCGTGAAAAACAGCAGTTCATCATCAACACCAGAAACGGCCTTGTGAAAACCTCTATAGACGAAATCAAATACGTGGAAGTACTGGGCCACAAAGTAATCTATCATCTTGAGGAAAAGGATGTGGAAGCCTATGGCAGCATGAAAAAGGTAATGGAAGAACTTCCAAACAACACATTTGCATTATGCAACAACTGCTATTATGTAAACCTATATTACGTGACTTCTGTGGAAGGTTATCTGGTAAGCATTGGGGAAATCCAGCTGCAGATCAGCCATCCCAGGAAGAAAAGCTTTATGAAAGCCCTGAATGATTATGTAGGAGGATGCAGCGCATGAACATATGGGAGATTGTCTGGAAATGTGAACTTACCTTTGAATTACTGCTGTTCAGTTTCCTGATGTGCCGTAATTTTGCCAGAAAACCGCTGTTCTGGATAAGAGCGGCTGCCGGAAGCGGAATCTGTCTGTTTGGAACGCTGCTCTTTGTAAGCAATACCAAAACCATGTGGGAAAGTATCCCGGGAATCATAATCATGTTTCTTCTGAGCATGCTGACCATGGTATTTTGCTATGAAAATTCTGTGAGGGAAATCTTTTTCGTCAGTGTGGCGGCGTACAGTACCCAGATTATTTTGTACAGCGTGTTTATTCTGTTACAGACTTTTCTGAACATAAACGATGGGATTGCATTTATTCTGCTTTATGTAGTGTTGCTGGCAGTGGCCGTATATATGGTACTGCATTTTATGGAAAAGAGAATCGATGAAACGGAGCATGTAACCGTTCACCCGGGTTTCCTCTTGCTGCTTTTGGTAACAGCAGGGCTGATTGATACGGTGTTTAAGTTTTATATGGTAGACCATATGCTTGGCGTGGAGACAAAAGAGATTTTCGCTGCGTGGAAAATTTTTTCCATGGTTGCCTGTCTGCTGCTTCTGATGGTACAGTTTGGTACTTTGAAGCGCAATTCCATTTCTGCCCAGAAGCAGCAGCTGGAAGATCTGCTCTATCAGAAACAGCAGCAATATGAGCTTTCCAGAAAAAATATGGAACTGATCAATATCAAATGCCATGATCTGAAGCATTGGTTCAAGCGTCTGCAAAGTCTGTCTGGAAGTGCCTACGAAAAAGAGGCGAAGGAAATCCAGAAAGCACTGGCAATTTATGATTCTATGTTTCAGACGGGAAACAAGATTCTGGATACCATTCTTACAGAAAAGAAACTCTACTGTGAATATAACAAAATTAACATGACCTGTATCGCAGAGGGAGAAAAACTGGATTTTTTATCAGAAAGTGAGCTTTGTTCCCTGTTTGGAAATATTGTGGACAATGCGGTGACTGCTGTTTCCCATCTGGAAGAGGAAGAGAAACGGACAATCAATATTCTGGTGCGTACCCGGGGAAATTTCCTGTCCATTCATGAGGAAAATTATTATGAGGGAGAATTGAAAAAATCTGGCGATGGTTTTGAGACAACCAAGAAAGATAAAGAGCATCACGGTTTTGGTCTGAAGAGCATTAAGATGATTACGGAAAATCATCACGGAAATATGTCCGTGACAGCGGAGGACGGAGTGTTCAATATTAATATTTTGATTCCCCTGCCAAGCATGGAAAAATGAGCAGCGTGGCGTGCGTAAATGTTTATGCACGCTATATTTTTACTGGTCGGATGAAAGGCACTTGCATGAATGAAGATTATGACGGAAAAATGCAAGGTTATGCAAGTATGGTAGCAAACTGCCAGTAAGGATGATAAACTTTTTCATAATAAGTCAACGAATTTGGAGGAATGAGAGATGTTTAAGAAGAAAGTATTATTGGCACTTGGTATGGCAGCAGTATTAAGCACAGGCTGTGCAGCAACATCTGTTTGGGCAGAAGAGAATGCAGATGTGCAGGCAGAGACGGAAAGTACAGATACAGAAGAAAATTCTGAAGCAGAAGGCGAAGCAGAGGAAGCAAATCAAGAAATAGAGGAAGGCTACACCACCGAACTGGATGGCTGCACAAAAGTGGTTTCCTGGTGTAAAAATGGAGACAACAATATTTACGGACAGTTTTATTATCCAGCTGATTTTGACGAAAACCAGACTTATCCGGTGGTCATTATGAGTCACGGAATCGGCTCCACTTCCCAAATGATGGAGCGTGCGAAATGGCCGGAAAAAGCAGCACAGGACGGCTATGTGGTTTATACCTTTGATTTCTGCGGCGGTTCCCAGAATGGAAACAGCGATATGGATTTTATGGACATGACGGTTATGACAGAGAAGTCTGATTTAAGCGCAGTTATGGATTTTGTGAAATCAAAGGATTATGTGGATCAGGATCATCTGTTCCTTCTTGGACAGAGCCAGGGCGGACTTGTCAGTGCGCTGACAGCGGCAGACCGTGCGGATGATGTGGCGGCTATGATCCTAGTTTATCCGGCACTTTGCATTGCGGACAATGCAAAGGAGACCTATGCATCTGCAGAAGATATTCCAGAAGGCGAGGCGGAGATGCCAGTTGGAACGGTTGGCTCTGAATATGTGAAGGCAGTTTATGATTTAGATGTTTATGGAACCATCAGTGCGTATGACGGAGATGTTATGCTAATTCACGGAATTAATGACAGCCTGGTTCCATATAGCTATTCTGAAAAAGCACTGGAAGAGTCTTATACAAGTGAAGGCTCTGTTCTGGTTCCGATATATGGAAAGCGTTCTACTCATGGATTTGAGATGAACTTCGAAGAGGGAAGGGATTATGCGGAAACGGTAGGCTTGGAATTCCTGGATGCTCACTTAGAGGAAAAATAATCTCAGATTGAATTGCTGGAAATAAAATATGGGGTGCTCTTATCGAGTGCCCATTTTTTAAAAGGAGGAGAAAAGTGAAAAGGAAAAAATTTGAGGCCGCAGCTATGGCAGCAATTCTGGCTGCCATGTCTTTGAATGGATCACTGATACACGTAAGTGCAGCAGAAAATAACGGAAGTGAGGACGACTTTGCCAATCAGATTGCAGCGGAATTTTCCCAGCCGGAAATGAAATATAAACCTTATGCCCGCTGGTGGCTGGCAGAAGGTTCTCATACAGATGAGACTTTGCGGGAATCTGTGCAGGAACTTTATGACGATGGTTATGGCGGAATTGAGTTTGTAACTCTGGATGAGTCCCAGTATTTGGACAAGGAAACCTACGCGTGGGGTTCTCCAGAGTGGATTCATGACACGAAAGTGATTATTGAGGAATGCAACCGTCTTGGGATGAGCGTAAGCATGACAAGCGGAACCCACTGGTCCACAGCCAACCTGATTTCCATTACACCGGATGAGGAAGCGGCATCTCAGGAGCTTGGGGTATCTCCAAGAGTGGAGTACAAGGAGGCAAATACAAAGCTTCTTCCGGTTATGAGAAGTGCAGAGGATGCAGATTATCTCTATCTTTATCACTACATGTATGAGGATGAGGAAAACTACGAGGGCGAAATTTCACTGGATGGAATTTATGAGCCTTATGTGATCGACACCTGGAGCGGAAACGTGGAAAAGGTTCAGGGCGTCAGCTATGAAGATGGCAGAACTGTGCTGCATGTGGAGGCGGCACCTGGAGAGACGATGGTGTTTGCGCTGAAGCATGGGGATGACGGAGAAAACTCTGTGGAGCAGATTGAGGCAGAGAATTCTGGAGAAGGAACAAGAAATGAAGCAAAAGACATTGCAGATACGAAATCAGAAGTTGAGAAGAATGTTTCGAAAAATGCAGCTGGTGCAAAAGAGAAAGAAGGCAATGAAGCAGTAGATGAACTGCAGGAAAAAAGTTCTATCAATAATGTACTTACACTGAGTAACTGGAACCTTACCATAGATTCTTACGAGCCTGGCGAGAAAGTAACCCGCACCGAGGAAAACGAGGATACCGGAGTTACCACAACAGAAGCTGCTTACACAACCAATCACGTAGAAATAGACGTCGGAACCTTGGCTGAGCTGGTTTCATGGAAAGATATAGAGTCTGTTGGTGAAACTGTGTCTGGTATTGGAACCTACACCACTACATTTGAACTTCCAGATGAATGGCAGATTGCAGAAAATACTGAAGCCAGCGAAGGCGACACAGAATCAGCTTCTTCAGAAGCTGCCAAAACGAACTCAGGCAAAATTGAATTCCAGGCCGACAGCTTCCAGGGCGGAACCGCCGCTATCTGGATCAACGACACCAAAGTCCCGGTCAACATGGACCGCCGCACCGCTGACCTCACTGCCTACATACAGCCCGGTGAAAATACCATTACCGTGCGCGTGACCAGCTCCCTTCGCAACATTATGATCACCCAGGGCTACGACGGCTGGATCTTCGGCACCCCAGACCCAGATGATTATGGAATGACTGGGGAAACGAAACTTGTGTATACAAAATAAAATCTATATAGAAGATATAAGTCAAAAGGCATTACAGGAAGCGAAAATCCTGCAATGCCTTTTCAAATACTGATTATTTCTCCGGGAACATTTTGCCGAAGAGGAAGCGGATAAGGGGACCGCAGTACATGAGCTGCCAGAAGAAAGCAACTGGGAAGTTCATGAAGGTTGTCTGGAACCATACGGCAACGAACTGGGAACCTGCGTTTTTGAATAAGATTGTGGCAATCAGGCTCATGACCGGGCACATGATGCAGATGATCATAATGGAAATTGCTGCTGTGATTGCAAATGGTCTGTCCTTTGGTGTGACGATGCGGAAGGCAAGTTTATGAGCAAGGTTGTCCACAATAAAGAATTCCAGCACAAATGCAACCGGCCACATGATTTTCATTTCACCGAAGGCCATCAGGAATACCTGGTTGCTCATTCCGCCGATGTTCAGGGAAATGTTGTAGCAGATCATGGCGTAAACCATGAGAAAGGACATCATCAGGGTAAAGATTACATTTTGAAACTTTGTTTTTGGCATAAAATTTTTCTCCTTTTTTGAATTTTGAGTACAAAAAAGACACATGTGTTGTTCGTTATCAAGCGTACACTTGTGTCGTTTCCAATTTTATACCAGAGCTAATTTGTTATGAAGTTGTTTACCGAGTGATTATTATACCAGATAATCGGAGAATTGCAATTAAAAATTTTTGTATGAAAAATAAAAAGCTATCGTTGCTTTTGCACAAAACGGACATGTTATCTGTCAGCAAGCCACAAATCCAACTGCCGTTGATTTTCCTCAATTATCTGGTTGATCCCGGCATCACTTAGCAGTACATTCATATTTTTCACAGCTCCTTCCACATCTGCAATCATCCCGCATTCCAAAGGCGGCAGATATTCGGAAAGCACCCGCATAACGGCGGCATACTCAGAGGCAACCGGTGATACGTCAAAGGTGTAGCCAAGAAGCGGGCTGACCGTGATATTGTCTCGGAAATCTTTTAAATCCTGGTAGAAATCTTCTGTAACGGGCTGCCACTGGTAAATGTCCATAAAATCTCCAAAAACAGAGAAATAGCGGCTGTATCCAATATTATCAGCAGAAACGTTGTCTGGGTAAGTGATAATGCGGTCGCTTACCTTCTGATATTCCTGGCCTTCAATTCCATTCATCAGCAGGTTGGAAATCTCGGGATTAGAATACATCAGATTGAGAAATTCCATGGCTTTTTCTGGATTTTTGGAAGTGGAACTGATTCCCCATCCATCTTCCTGCACCTGATTGGTCCGAAGGGGCGTCTGGGAAGTGGTGGCGAACATATCTACCTGAAAACCATAATTTTTTGCCTGCAGAGCTTCCTCCACGGGATTGGAAGTGAGCCATGTCATAAAAATTTCCTCATTCTGGAAAAGTTGATTTACCAGAAGGCCGGAGGTAAGAGAATCTGCCGGAAGCCATCCGTTTTGCTGCCACCGCCTGAGAAGCTGACAGTATGCAAGATATTCCTCTGTTTCAAAAACATTTATGATATCAGTTCCGGAATCACCGAACACAGAGACTCCATTGGCATACATACTGCTCCCAACTGGAACAACTGACGGGAAAAAGGTTCCAAGCAAAATCGGGTTATCACTGCCGTCCCCCTGTGAAAGCAGGTATTTCCCGTGCTGGTGGAGCGCTTCGGCAATAGCTTCGATTTCTTCCACAGACATGGTTTCTGAGAGGTGGATGTTATATCTGTCTGCCATATCCTTGTTGTAAAGAAAACCGGAATTTCCCCCGCAGTAAAGATTTGCAGGGACGGAGTAAATGTGGTCGTCAATCATGTCTGCTTTGATCAGGTCGCCTGCTTTTTCCAGAAGCGCAGAGCCATGGCTGGTGAGAAGGTCATCGAGAGGCAGCAGGGTTCCATCCGCCACCATCTCAGAAAGGGAAACGGTACGTCCGGTATTGATAATATCAAGCTGGTCATTCTGGGCAGACATCAGGCTGATGCGTGTGGCATGGTCGGAGATGGGGATGTTTTCAATTTTTACGGTGCAGTTGATTTCCGGAAGGGTGATGGCGCTGACGGCATCCGCTACTTTCTGAAGGTCAGGCATAGGGGTATCGCCAAGGGTAAGATGCTCGATCACGATCTGGCAGGGGGCATCCTCTGCGACGACTGTTTGGGCAGAATCCCCAGCTGGAATTCCAGAGCATCCCAAAAGAAGCATGCAAAGTGTACCTCCAGCAGCTAAGGTGATTCCACAGAGAAAATGCTCTTTTTTAGCTAAGCATTCCGATGTCCGGGAAGTTTTTCTGGAAAAGGTTTTTTCAAATAAATTCTGTAAACATAATTTATGATGCTTCAATGTTGCTCCCCCTGTTGGTTATGGATTTGTGATTATTCACGAATGGAATTTTGTCAGATACATTTGGTGCACAGTGAGAATTGCGCTCTATTTCCCATACTGCTTGCGGTATTGCCCCGGGCTCATTCCCATATTGCGCTTAAATACCTTCATAAAATAAGTGTAATTATAATAGCCAAGCTGCACCGCAATATTTTCGATGGAAGAATCTGTGGACAGCAGAAGCTCCTTTGCCCGTAGAATTCGCTGTTCGGTTACATATTCCAGCACAGACATGTTGGTCTCTTTTTTGAAAAGACGCATCATGTATTGAGGATTCAGGGAAACATTCTGTGCAAGCTCCGACACGGTAAAAGACTCCGTGAGATTCTGGTGAATGTAAGGTAGCACTTTTTGGCGGATAATGTCCCGGCCGGATTCCGGCTCCTTTTCCGGTTCCTGCCGGTAGGCTTTGCTTCGGAGATTCAAAGCCTCCACCGCTTTTTTCAGGCTGGCTTCCAGGTCTTCCTCATCCACTGGCTTCAGCAGATAATCCTGGCAGCCAAGCTGCATGGCTTTGCGAAGAAAGCTGTATTCCGGGTGGCAGGTAAGCATAATGCAGATCATGGGATCCTTGCTGAAACGTGCATATTCCATGGCCCATTCCACCAGGTCAAGGCCGTTTTCCCCTGGCATTTCAATGTCGCAGATCAGAATATTGACCGCATTCTTTTTCAGGAATTCCTTTGCCTGGCGGACGGAATACACGCCATGTACCTGGGAAATGCCGCATTTTTCCCAGTGGATATCTTCCATCAGCACATCTACTGAAAATTCTTCATCATCCAGAATAAGAACCGAATAAGTATTCATAACCGACCTCCTAATTTTCACATTGATTCAGGTGAATGGTGATTTCCACAACTGCGCCGTGGGGAAGTGCATTATAGCAGCGAATCTGGGCGCGGTCCTGATAGATCAGGTTAAGCCTTTCGATGCAGTTGTAGATACCGGTGCCAAGCAGTTCATTTTTCACATGAGTTTTGTGGTACTCCTCGATGGCCTCAAGGATTTCCGGGGAAAAGCCTTCGCCCTGATCCTGCACGCTGATACGGATTACAAAAGGCTCCACCTGTACAGCCTGGATCCGGATCATAATTTTTTCCTGCTCATCCTGGCCGTATTTCAGACTGTTTCCGATGAAGCTTTCCAGGAGAAAAGGCGGGATAGGGACAATGTCAATTCCGTCTTCGCAGAGGATTTCGTAGTCCAGCTTTCTGGGAAAACGGATTTTTTGAAGCTTGAGAAAATTTTCAATATGGTCCAGCTCCTGACCAAGGTTTACATAACGGGATTCGATGTTGACCACGTAGCGGTAATACTGGGAAAGAAGACGAATGATTTTCCGGGTGGCTTCCACATCACGGTTGCTGTAGGTGTACAGGGTGTTCAGGGAATTCAGGATAAAATGAGGCTGGATCTGCTGGCTGAGATAGCGCAGCTTTGTTTCATTTTGTTCCAGCTCCTGTTGGTAAATCTGGATCTGCATATCTTTGAGCTGGTCCATCATATGGTTAAATTCTGTCTCAATTTTCTCGAATTCCAGGCTGGTGCCAGACGGATTCTGAAGCCGGTGCTCAATATTTCCAGAGGCGATTTCCTCAATTCCCTGGGTCAGTTCTTTTACAGGGGTGAGTACCCAGTGGGAAATACAGAGGACTACGCAGATTACCAGAAGCAGGGCCAGGACGGTAACTGCGGCAAAGCTGCTGGAATACCAGTGGGGGGAAAGCCCAAGTTCAGCTGTCCCAAGGATTCTGGCAATGTACACGCCTGGATGAAGCGCCTGGCAGGTGATAAAAAACTGCCCATCCTTTTCCACAGTAGCGCCAAGATATTCCCTGGGGATGACGGTTATGCCATCCTGGGTAGTGAGCACGTTTCCGGCAAAGTCTGTGAGAAGATAAGTGGGGGTATCTGCCGCTGCTGTACTTTCATTCTGACAGATATAGGAAAGGAGCGCATCATAGGAAATCCAGGAACCAAGACAGTAGCCGTCTCTTTTATAAAGCCAGTACAGATAATAGCCGTTGGCGGTGGAAACGGTGTTCCAAAGCTTGGAAGAGGCAGCAGAACCTGAGAAATTTTCCGCCTGTTTTCGAATCACGGCAGTCATTTCCAGATTTACTTTTTCATTGAGAAACAGATTTTGCTCCGGGTAGTACACGAAAATATTTTCCATGAAAGGGTAGATCTCTTTTATGGAAGAAATCTGTTCTTTTATGCTGATCAGCAGGCTCCAGTGCCTCTGGGTATCAGACTGGGGAAAGGTGACCAGCTGGTTGAAGCTGTTGTTGTTGATTGGAAGATATAAAAGGGTTTCCTCCAGAATGTCAAAAATGTGATCCATGGAGGAGACATATAAAGCAAGGTCATCTTCCGCTTTGGTGATCTGCTGCTCCTGCCAGTTCTGCCGTGTGCTGCGGCCGTTTTGGTATACCATGAAAATAACAGGAAAAACAATCAGCAGAATGACAATGGTGATCTTGCCTGTAAGGGTCTGGATAAAGTGTTTCATAGAGAAATCCTCGCAGTGCTTCTGTGTGGTTTGTGAAATTGAGAATTGCGGGAGCTGCTTTGCAGCGGAGCAATTCGTGGATATCGAGTTAGGGTCAAAAGCCCTTTTGCCCCTAACATCCTAATAAAAGTATAGCAAAACCATGAAATCCGTCAATAGAAAGTCATAATAGGAAAGGTTTGTGTCATTTACGGACATTATAGCCGGGGTGGTTTGCTGATAATATAAAAACAGAAGCATTCCGGGCAATGAACGCGGAATGTGCAGATATTGTCAAAATATGAAAAAGGAGAGCGAAGCAAATGAAAAAGTTAATGGTACTGGCAATGACAGGTTCCCTGCTGCTGACAGGAAACGCAGTTGCTGTACTGGCGGAAGAAACCATCAGCGAAGAGACTACGGATGAGGCTGTCAGCGAAGAAGCACCAACAGAGGCTGAAGCAAAAAATGCAGATGATGCCTCAACAGAGGCTGAATCTGACGAGACAGAGGAAAACAGTGCACAGGGTGATGCTGTATCCGATGACGAGATTTCCCCATACCGTGCCTGCGAGCACACCAACAGCTACAAGCTGGCAGAGGACAGCCATGAGGCCACAGATACGGAAGGAGGTCTTCGTCATTATGTGTGCAGCGAGTGCGGCGCAGAGTATTCTTACCAGACAGATCCCCTTGTATATGAAACAAACCCGAAAACCGGAGAGCCGGCAGACCAGTCTGGTTCCAGCAATCCGCTGCTTCCATCCTGGGAGTATGTGCCGGATGGAGAACCCCACGTATTCTGGTCCAGAGATGATGAAGAGTGGCGAGTATATCTCTACGGTTCCCACGACAAAGAGGGGAAAAGCATGTGCAGTGCCGAGCAGGTTCTGTGGTCTGCGCCTGTCTATGATTTAAGCGACTGGAGATATGAGGGCGTGATCCTGGATATTTCCGAGGGAAATACTTACGGCGGAAACATGCTGTTTGCTCCGGATGCAGAGTATGATGTGACCACAGATACTTATTATATGGTATCCAGTCAGGTATTTGAGAACTCTGTCCTTCGTTCTTCCACAAGCCCGGCAGGCCCATGGGATCCGGATCAGGCACTTCTCACCATTCCGATTAAGAACAGCTATGACCCAAGCCTTTACATTGAAGACGGAACCATTTACATGGCAGTTTCCAACATGACCTCCGGTTATGCGGATAACGAAGAAATCAGCAAAATGGTAGAAGAAGACAATTACACAACCGGCATGAAGCATGTGGCTTCTATCTACAAGCTGGACGGAAATGCAGATGACGGATATGAAATTGCAGAAACCACCTGGTGCCCAACCGATGAGCGTGGTTTCCTTCCGATTTTTGAAGGACCGTCCCTGACTGGTTATGTGGATGAGCTTGGCGCTTATGTGCTTCTCTATGTAAGCTACGAGGTTGGCGCAGACGGAGCGTTCTACAATTCTGCAATCTCTTACGTATGGACCGATGACCTGATGAACGGCACCTGGCACTATGGTTCCAACGGAATTGACAATGATGTTGTAGGCTATGACACCAGCGTTCTTGTCAGCGGCGATCACGGAAATGTAATCTCCGATACCAGCGGACGCTATGTGAAAAATCAGGAAACAGGCGAGATGGAGTTTACGGATTTTGCAACTTATATCAGTGGAAACAACCACGGCGGAATGGCAAAGGTAAACGGAAAATGGTATTTCTTCGGACATCGCCAGACAAATGCAAGCAACGCTTCCAGACAGGCAATTGTCGGTCAGATCGGCGTTGGCCCTGCAGAAGACGGCAGCCCGGTAATCACTCCAATGGAACTTACCTCCTGCGGTGCAGCTGACAGCATGGATGCATTTTCCACATGGAATGCAAATACCACAACCTATCTTCTTGAGGCAGTGGATCACCCGGCACCATCCACAGAAGGGGACAACGTGCACAGTGACTGCCTTGTAAACGGACCATATGTTGTGGCAGACCGTGACCAGGATGCCGTTCACACTACCTGTGTAACAAATCTGAAGGACGGTAATATTGTAGGCTACAAATATCTTGATTTCGGTGATGCCGGAACAGATACTCTGAAAATGCTGGTTTCCAAAACTGCAGACTGTGCAGATGGTTCTGTTGACCTTTATCTGGATGCACCGTCAGAAGACCAGGGAGGAACTCTTGCAGGAACTCTGGAGCTGACCGCTGACGCAGTAGAAAATGCCCAGAATAAAGAGGATGGCTCCAACGAAACCTCCTGGAGCTGGCTTAAGGCAGACTGCCAGCAGGAAATCTCCGGTGTCCATGCAGTATACTTCGTTTTCCACGGTGAGGAAGGCAAGATGATCTGCAGCTTTGACCAGTTTGGATTTGAGAGAAATTAAGGAATAAAGAAAGGCATTGTGAGAATTGCACATTTTCGCAGTGCCTTTTTTGTGCATAACTGTGAAGGAGTAGCAGCCCGTCCTGCAAGCTGCGCATCGGTTTTGTACTACTTGCGATAAATTTCATACACTTTGCGCTAAAAACGGGTACGGGAAAATTCAGATGCTATAATACTTGCATAAAATAAAACATGCTGTCTGCTGATTGGGAAGCTTATGTTTAAGCGCGGGCAGCAAAGCAAAAATAGTAAATGGAGGATGAAGTATGAAAACAAAGCAGGCTGTAAATCCGTATTTGCCAAGCTGGGAATACGTGCCGGATGCGGAGCCGCATATTGTGGACGGACGTGTATACATATATGGTTCTCATGATCTTTTTAACGGCTTGAATTTCTGTCTTGGAGACTATGTATGCTGGTCAGCACCGGTAGACGATCTTGGCAACTGGCGTTATGAGGGTGTTATTTTCAAAAGAGAGCAGGATCCGGCAGCGCCGAAGATCCGTCTTACAAATGGTCTGGCAGCACCGGATATGATCCAGGGATCGGACGGAAGATTTTATCTTTATTATTTCATGGGCGGCACCAAGATGATCTCTGTGGCTGTCTGTGACAAGCCGGCAGGCAAATATGAATTCTATGGTTATGTAAAATATGCAGACGGCACTCCTATTGGAAAGAAAGAGGAGCCACTGCAGTTTGACCCGGGCATTTTTATGGATGACGATGGAAAGCTGTATCTTTACACAGGCTTTGCCCTTCAAGGAAATCCCCTTCTGCTTGATGGCTCCAAGCCGACTGAGCACGGTGCAATGTGCTTCGAGCTGGACCCCGCAGATATGCTTACTGTAAAAATGGGACCGAAATACATTGGAATTGCCAGTGAGAAAGAAGCACCAGGAAGTTCTTATGAGGGGCATCCCTTCCTGGAGGCAAGCTCCATGCGTAAATTCAATGGAACCTATTACTTCATCTACAGCTCCCTGAACAGCCATGAGCTTTGCTATGCAACAAGCGATAACCCTACAGAGGGCTTTGAGTTTGGTGGTGTTCTGGTCAGCAACGGGGACATCGGCCTTCCTGGAATCACAGATGTAAAAAATGCAAGAAACTGTACCGGAAACACTCACGGAAGCCTGATCGAGATTAATGGAAGCTATTATGTTTTCTATCACAGACACAGTAACCGTAAGCAGTCTTCCCGTCAGGCTTGTGCAGAGCGCATCCGCTTCGAGAATGGCAAATTCTATCAGGCAGAGATGACCTCCTGTGGTCTGAATGACGGACCGCTTAAGGGAAAAGGAAACTATCCTTCCTACATCGCCTGCAACGTATATGGCAAAAAGGGAACCCGTTTCCTGAGCATGATCAAGCATTTCAAGTCTGGTCATCCATATCTGACACAGGAGGGAAAAGACCGTGAACAGGGCTCTGACCAGTATGTGGCAAATATGTGCGACGGAGCAGTGGCAGGTTTCAAATATTTTGACCTGCGTGAGACCTCAAAGGTTCGCATTAACATTAAGGGAAAAGCAACTGGAGTTGTTTATGTGACCACAGAGGAAGGCGGCAAGCCAGTGGCAAAGATCCAGGTGAAACCTTGCAAAGAGCAGCATGGCTTTGCGGCTGATTTAAGCGGACTTGGCGAGAAAGAGGCACTGTATTTCAGCTACAAGGGAACTGGTGCGTTTGACTTTATGTCCTTTGACCTGAAGTAAAAACGCCTTAAAAAGCAAGAAATACTTTATCTGCTAATAGCAGACAAAGTTTAAATAAAAGGGAAAAGAGTTTATCTTAAGAGTCAAATAAACCCAGGAGGCGAAACACTTGAACATTACTAATTTTGCAAAAAAAGTTGCAGAAAAGCCGGTTTTCAAAACCAGGATCAAGTCTGATGAGGTGAAAATCCCGGAAATGATCATCGGTTATTTTCTGGCTCCATTCTGTGCCATGTTTGCCAACTCCATCTTTGGTGCATATCTGAACCGTTATTATGTGGATGTACTTGGCTGGACAAAATTCGGAGCATTTGCTACACTTCTTCCAATCGTATCCGTGATCTTCGTAGTTCTCGGAAACCTGATGATTGGACAGTGGATCGACAACACCAGATCCACACAGGGAAAAGCAAGACCGTACCTGATTCTTGCAGCTCCTATGCTGATCGTGGCAATTATCCTTATGTTTATGACACCAAACAAGGGAAGCAATGCTATGCAGATGATCTGGATCGCAGTTTCCTACAATCTGTACTATGCGCTTGCATATCCGTGCTTTTACTGCGCACACAGCTCCATGGTTTCTCTTTCCACCAGAAATTCTGAGAGCCGCGGACTTCTGGCAACCCTGTCAAATGCAGCAATGGTTGCATCCGCAGGAGTTGGAGCCAGCATTCTTGTGCCGATCCTTCTGCAGAGCTTCCTGTTTGTGACAAAGGACGGCGGAATTGATGTGGATGCCAGCTATGCGCACTGGAGAATCATTTCCATCGTGCTTTGCCTAGTAAGTGCATTTGGCTGTATGCTGGAGTACTATTTTACAAGAGAGCGTATTACAGAAGAGACAGCAAACCTGAATGTAAAGGAAGAGAAGCTTCCGCTGAAGAAACAGCTGGAAGGCTGTATCCACAATAAATACTGGTGGATCATCATTCTTTACTTCCTGATCTTCCAGTTTGGTCAGCTGATCAAGAACAGCTCCATGAGTTTCTATGTAAGATGGATGTTTGATAGCGTTATCAATTCTTCCAATCCGGAGCAGACTTCCGGAGTACTGATGTCAACACTTGGTCTGGTTGGCGGAATCCCAACTGCGGTTGGTATGGTAGTGGCATGGCCCATTGCCCGTAAGCTTGGTAAAAAGAGAGCCGTTGTTTCAGGACTGTGCTTCTCCGTTGTAGGCGGACTGGTTTGCTTCTTAAATGTACACAGCTTTGGAATGGTTGCAACCAGTATGGTACTGAAGGGAATCGGAAGTATTCCGGCAGTGTATGTCACTATGGCACTTCTTTCTGATGTACTGGATCACCTGGAAGCGAAAAACGGTTTCCGAAGCGACGGATTTACTATGTCTGTTTACAGCTCCATTATGGTTGGTCTTAGCGGACTTTGCATCGGTGTACTGAACAGCCTTCTCACATTTGCAGGCTACAGCAACACTGGTATTGCATGCAACCCGCAGACACTGGAGATCATTGAAAATGTGGCAAATTACACCGGCCAGGTGGTTTACCGCCAGATGGGCGGCGTGGAGCAGGTGCTTGCGTTTGCGTTCCTGGCTGCGGATGTGATTACTTATGCCGTTGTTATTATCCTTATGAGCCGCCTGGATGTGGAGAAGCACATCGAGGAGGATCAGAAGACTATCAAGGAAAACCAGAAAAAGGCAGCCCTTAAAAAATAAAATATAATTGTTTCAGAACCTGATTCCTGTTATACTATGCTTATTAAGCAAGTATAAGTGATTCGGCTCTCTGGCGCAGTGATCACTGTACCGGAGGGCCGTTTTTTATGAAAAGTACCAGCAGTATGGAAATTCAGAGGGGGAATGGAAATACTGTGAAACGCAGGCGGACGCAGCTGGTTTTCATATTAGAGAGATATTACGGAACGGGTGAGGAACAACTATGGTAAGAATTGCGATTGTGGAAGATGACCGGCATGACCGGGAAGCTTTGAAGAAATGTCTGAGCAGATACGAAAAAGAAAATCAGGTGAAATTTTCTCTTACGGAATTTCAGGACGGAGAGGACATTGTGACTGACTATACAGCCAGCTACGATCTGATTATTCTTGACATCGAGATGGCTTTTCTCAACGGAATGAAGGCAGCGGAAAAAATACGCGAGCTGGATACCAACGTGATTATTATTTTTATCACAAATATGCCCCAGTACGCCATTCAGGGGTACAAGGTCAATGCGCTGGACTATATTCTCAAGCCCATTTCCTACTTCTCTTTTTCCGAGAGCATGGCAAGGGCGCTGTCCAAGGTGAAGGCTCCTGAGAAGGAATACATTACCATTGTCTTAAAGGGCGGCAAGAAGAAGCTGGATGTAGCACGGATCTGCTATGTAGAGGTGCAGGATCATGTGCTGATCTACCACACCCTGGACGGGGATTTTGAGACAAAGGGAACTATGCGGGATACGGACAATCAGTTCAACCCCAAGCGATATTTCCGGTGCAACCGCTGTTATCTTGTGAATCTGGAATTTGTGGAGACCTATCAGGGCAGTGACATTATGGTAAACGGCGATACCATTCAGGTAAGCCGCAGCAGGCGCAAGCCATTTCTGGATGCCCTGAATGAATATATGAATGAGGTGGGAAAATGAGCAGTACAGTAGTGAATACACCCGGTTATTATTATGCCATTTCTTACTGGCTCTCTGCTTTTGTAATGGTAATTGTAGAAGGTCGTGGAAAAAAGGACTGGTGGAAATATCTGTACAGCGTGCTCAGCTTTATCAGTATTTTCCTGGTAATGTTTTTCACGGACGGGATTAAGCAGATTTTCTTTATCCCTCTTATGCTTTGTGTGTTTGGCCTGATGCTTCTGTATATTAAAATGGCAGGGGAACTGTCCTGGCGGGAGACCGGGTTCTTCTGTGCAAAGGCGTTTATCAGCGCAGAATTTGCGGCTTCTCTTTGCTGGCAGATTATTTATTTTTATACAGGCGATTTCCCTGCTGTTGAAAGTGGAAATATGAAGCAGCTGATCTGGAGCTGTGTTCACATGGTATTGATTTATGCGGTAATTTACGCAATCATTTATTTTATTGAGCGCTATCTGAAAAAAGATATTGAGGAACTGCAGATTACCAGACGGGAGATGATCGTTGCCTGCATTGTGACCGCAATTGTATACGGCATCAGCAATCTCAGCTATGTAGATGCAAACAGTCTTTTCAGCGGCGGAACTGCTATGGATATTTTCATTATCCGTACCCTGGCAGACTTAAGCGGTATGGCGGTGCTTTATGCATATCATATCCAGGTGAAGGAGATTCAGCTAAGATTCGAGAAGGATACCCTTCGGAATATTATGAACATGCAGTACAGCAATTATAAGCTTTCCAAGGAGAGCATTGACATTGTAAATCAGAAATATCACGATCTGAAGCACCAGATCAATCTGCTGAAAAGCGGCGCGGATTCTGAGAAATCCGGGGAATATCTGGCGCAGATGGAGCGCGAGATCAAGATTTATGAGACACAGAACAAGACAGGCAATAAGGTTCTGGATACCATTCTTACAAGCAAGAGCATGCATTGCCAGAGGCATGGCATTGAGCTGAAATTCATAGGTGAAGGCCAGCTCCTGAATTTTATGGAGGATATGGATATCAGTGCACTTTTTGGAAACATGCTGGACAATGCCATTGAGAGCGTGGTGAAGATCAAAGAGCGGGAGAAGCGGCTGATTGCCCTTCACGTAATTCAGGACAGACAGTTTATCCGTATCCGTACAGAGAATTACTGCGAGGAGGACATTCAGTTTCAGGACGGACTTCCGATCACAACCAAGGCAGATAAACGTTTCCATGGTTATGGAATGAAGAGCATGAAGAAGATTGTGGAAAAATACGGCGGCTCTGTGGTTGCCGGCAAGACGGATAACTGGTTTGAACTGAAGATTTTGATTCCTATGAAACGATAAAAAAACACCCCGCAGCGATGCAGGGCATTTTTGAATTATTTTTTCTTCTTGGATTTCTTGGTCTCGGTCTGGGCTGCCTGAGCTTCCTCTGCAGATTTCTTAAAGCGGGCGAAGAAGCCTTTTTTCTTCTTGGCCGGGGCTTCCAGATTGCCGCGGATGCCTTTGACACCGACTATGTAAAGTCCGCTGACCTCTGCCTTGATCTCTTTCTTCACCGGGATCAGGTCGAATACCTTCTCATCTGCGATAAGAATGGAAATCTTCGGACCAACCTTAGCCTTAACGATGGGAAGCTTGGAACGGCGAAGAAGCTTGGGAGTCTGGTCAATGACCATCTGTGGGAGACCGGATTCCTTAAGTGGCATTCTCTTCTTATCAATAACGAGCATGGAAACGGTCTGTTTGCTTGCTTCGATCTGTGCCTGCTGTTCTTCCTGTTTCTTCTGGGTCTTCTTGCCAAAGAAATACAAACCAATCAGTAATCCGATGAGGATTACGAGAATCACCAGAAGGACAATTGTTACTGGATGCATACTTATCCTCCTACCATAAAAAGTTTCTTATTGCTTACATAAACTCTATTTTACCATTGTTTTATAGAAAAGGCAATTAAAAAATCGGCATCCTGACAAGATATGGCAGGGAAGAATTGTGGTAAAATAGGTGGTAATTCATATAAATATCATGTATAATGGAAAACAGCGGTTACAAAATGGATAGTTTTATCTGATATGGTTAAAATGTTAATGTCAGAATCGCTGTCGAATCAGTTTGTGACAGCCTGTTATGAGCAAGACAGATATGTTCCATGCTGTTTCCCATAACAGATCAACGGGGGGAGCTGACAGGACAAATAAGGAGTTATACACAATATGAAGAAAACGGATACAGAACAGCAGGAGACTTCTGTTCTGGAAGAAAAACAAGCCCCCGACAGCAATACGGAAGGGACGCTTGATAAAGAATTACAGGAATTAGACAAGGAGAGTAAGCAGGAAGAAGCGTATTATGAAGAGCGGCGGAAAGAGAGACACCAGCGTAATCTTCAGAGAAAGAAGAGGCAGATGCGGAATCGTAATCTGGCTCTTATTGTTACTGTTTTGATACTCCTTGGAGGAGCAGGATATTTCTGGGGTGATCAGATCGGACTGAAGGATGGTGTGGAGACCCTTGTAACCCGTGCGAAAGCTTTGATTCCTGAGAAGAAAGAAGATACAGAAACAGCGGAAGCTACGGCAACGCCTGTTCCGGAGAAAGAATCGGAAGAGCAGAATGAGACGGAAGATTCCAAAGAGACGACAGATCCGGCGGATTCAGCTGAATCCGAAGACTCAAAGGAAGCAGAGAATCCAGATGATTCAGAAAATGCGGATGACGAAGAAGCAGATTCTGAGGAAAATAAAACAGCAGATCCTACTGTGACACAGGCTCCGGTGAAAGCAGAGGCAGATTTCATGCCCCAGGCAGCCGCAGCAGGAGCAGGTTTTATCCACAGACAGGTTCGCCATGAGAAGAAGGTTCTGACCACTGCCAAGAATAAGGCAGCCCAGTACGATTATGACGGAGCCATCAAGCTTTTGAAAAATGACAATGCATATCAATATAATGTGCATTTTCAGAATGCAGCGAAGAAATACAAAAAAGAAAAAGACAATTGCGTAGCCTGGTCCCCGGAGCAGGTGACACATATTTTTTACCATTCTCTTATTGTAGACACCTCCAAGGCATTTGACGGGGACTACAAGCAGGATGGCTATAATCAGGTAATGACCACGCTGGATGAGTTTAACAAGATTACCCAGACCATGTATGAGGAAGGGTATGTTATGGTGAATCTCTATGACCTGGCAAGACTTGATGATGACGGCAATATGAAAGCCAAGACCGTTTATCTGCCTGAGGGCAAGACACCCTTTGTATTATCACAGGATGATGTGTGCTACTATCATTCCCAGGACGGAGACGGAATTGCCACTAAGCTTGTCGTAGATGAGGACGGCAAGGTGCGCAATGAGTATGTGCAGGATGATGGAAGCACTGTGGTGGGCGACTATGATGTTGTGCCGCTGATCGACCGCTTTGTGGAAGCGCATCCGGATTTTGCATATCACGGACATAAGGGAATTGTGGCACTGACCGGATATAACGGTATTCTGGGCTATCGCACGGATATCAGCTACCAGACAAGACCGGATGATCTGAATGATGACAAGCTTGCATGGCTGAATGCGCACCCGGATTTTGACCTGGAAACAGAGCGGGCAGGAGCCAAGAAGGTTGCAGATGCCATGAAAAAAGAGGGCTGGACTTTTGCCAGCCACACATGGGGGCACAAGAATATGTCCACGGTTTCCATGGAACGTCTCCAGACCGATACTACCAATTTCAAGGAAAATGTGGATCCGCTTATTGGAGGAACAGACATTATCATCTTTGCATTTGGCGCGGACATTAATAATGGAGGCGCTTACACAGGAGATGAGAAGTTTAATTATCTGAAGTCACAGGGCTATGATTATTACTGCAATGTGGATTCCAATAAATATTTTGTACAGATCACAGACGAATATTTCCGCATGGGAAGAAGAAATGTGGACGGATACCGAATGTATTACAATCCGGATCTGCTGGCGGATCTGTTTGACGCAAGTGAAGTATTTGATTCTTCCAGACCGACTCCGGTACCGCCTATGAACGGCGGCTGATCAGAAAGCCTCTAATTCTTAAGAAAAAATGAAATGTGCTGGCAGGCTTTCTTTTTGGAAGAAAATATGTTAGTTTTAATAGAAGAGAAACTGAAGGGAGTTTATTTAGTATGAAAAGAAAAGCATATCTTGCAGCGCTGGTGATGTGCATGGCACTTGCCGTGAATGGCTGTGGAAATAATAAAAGCGAGGCAGACTCAAGTGACGCACAGGCTACTGAGCAGGAGGCAGATACCTTATCATCCAAGACGGATTCTGAGGGCAACACCCGCCTGGTTTCCGTTGACAGTGTTGAGAAGTACGTCACGATTGCAGATTATAAGGGAATCACCCTGGACAATACCGTACAGGAGGTTACAGACACAGATATAGACAATCGTGTTGCCGAGAACCTCCAGAATAAATCAGAAACAGTGAATGATGCAGATGCAGTTATTCAGAACGGCGATACCGCTACCATTAATTTTGTAGGAACTAAGGACGGCGAGGCATTTGAGGGCGGAACTGCCAATAATTACGATCTTGTGATCGGAAGCGGCACCATGATCCCGGGATTTGAGGAAGGAATCGTGGGAATGAAGAAGGGCGAGACCAAGGATGTCACCGTCACTTTCCCAGAGAGCTACAGAAATTCAGACCTGGCAGGACAGGAAGCCGTATTCCAGATTACGGTGCAGAGCTTTAAGCGTCCGCCGGAACTGACCGACGGCTGGGTAACTGCCAATACAGATTATCAGAATACTGATGAGTACAAAGAATCTGTGCGCAGTGAGCTTGAGCAGGAGAACCAGGAGCAGGCGGAGAACAGCCTTAGAAGCACTGCATGGAATACCGTATATACCAATTCTGAGGTTGTGGAATACCCGGAGGAGGATGTAAATGATGCTGTGGAGACCTTTAAAAAGCAGGCGGAGGCATATGCGAAGCAGGCAGATATGGAACTGGAAGACTTTGTAGAGTCCCAGGGAGTGTCTATGGATGATTTCGAAGCGCAGTGCCAGCAGTATGCACAGGCGAAGGTAAAACAGAATCTGATCATTCAGGGAATTATGGATGCAGAGGGCATGACTTTGGATGATGAGGAGTGCCTTGCTATTCAGGACCAGCTGGTTGAGCAGTATGCATCCGGTGATCTTGCTGCACTGATTGACACTTATGGTCAGGTTGCAGTAGATGAGACGATTGGCCTGATGCGAGTTGAAGATTTTATTATTGCAAATGCAAACTATGACCAGACTGCAGGAGAAGATGCAGAGGCAGCAGATACCGAAGAGGGACAGACCACAGATGAGGCTGGTGAAGAGCAGACAGCCGCTGGTGAAACAGAGGAAGAGAAACAGGATACTGCAAATGACGGTGCAGACAGCGAGAAAGCTGACAGTAATGCAGATGCACAGGATACCAATACAGAAGATTCATCCCAGGAGGGGGCAGAATAATCATGATCATTAAAAATGGAGAAGTATTTCAGGAAGATGGAAGTTTTCAGATACAGGATTTATATGTAGAGAATCATAAGATCGTAGCCACTGAGGCAGAGGTTACAGACAAGACTGTAATAGATGCCAAAGGACTGAAGGTGCTTCCAGGACTGGTGGATGTACACAGCCACGGTGCATTTGGCCACGACTTTTCCGATGCAGACCCGGAGGGGCTTAAGATTATTCTGAAATATGAGAAGAGCCATGGAGTGACTTCCTATTGTCCGACCTCCATGACACTTCCGGCAGAGGAACTGAAGGAAATCTTCGCAACCATAAAGACAGTAGGAGATTTCCCGGAAGGTGCTACAGTAAGAGGCATTAATATGGAGGGACCGTTCCTGGACCCGAAGAAAAAAGGTGCCCATGTAGAAGGCTATATCCGCAAACCGGACGCAGAATTTTTCCGTGAGCTGAATGCTTATTCCGGCAATATGGTGAAGCTTGTGACTCTGGCTCCGAATGTAGAAGGGGCTATGGAGTTTATTGACGAAGTACATAACGAGGTTTGTATTTCCCTTGGACATACAGGTGCAGACTATGAGACGGCATCTGAGGCAATGAGAAGAGGCGCGCATCATGTGACCCATCTTTATAATGCCATGCAGCCGCTGGCTCACAGAGCACCGGGACTGATCGGTGCAGCCTCTGATGATGAGCAGTGCATGGTGGAAATGATCTGTGACGGAATTCATATCCATCCTTCTGTAATCCGTGGAACCTTTAGAATGTTCGGACCGGAGAGAATTGTACTGATCAGTGATTCCATGATGGCCACTGGTATGGAGAATGGAACCTACCAGCTGGGCGGACAGGAAGTAACCATGAAGGACTGCAAGGCTACCCTAAAGGACGGTACCATTGCAGGCTCCGCTACTAACCTGTATGACTGCATGCGCAAGGTAGTTTCTTTCGGTGTGCCTGTGGAGGAAGCTGTTTTTTCGGCTACAAGAAACCCGGCTAAGAGCATTGGCATTTACGATGAGGTTGGTTCTCTTTCTGTGGGAAAAGAGGCTGACATTCTGCTGGTAACAGATGATCTGGAGCTGAAAAAAGTATTATAAGGGATTTTTTGCAACAACGGATAAAGAGGGAAGTATAGATGGATAGAAGTGTTATACGCGAAAGAATGCGTAAAAAGCAGCGCCAGATACGACGAAGGAAGATCATTAAGCTGATTACTTATGTGGTGGCTATGGTACTTGCCGTCATATTTGTAATACGCGGGGTGATTTTTCCTATTGTGAGCCGCATTGGAGGGAAGAGTACCGGGGAGTCCCAGCAGGTGCAGGCAGATGCGGAGCAGACCGCGGATCCTACAGCTGCACAGCGGCAGCCTCTGAAAGGGCAGAGCGATCTGACTAAGGTTTCCACCCTTACACCGGGATGGCATGAGGATGACAACGGCCGCTGGTATCAGAATGCAGACGGTACATATTATACAGGTGGTTTTGCAGAAATTGACGGTGTGACATATGCCTTTGATGACAATGGCTATATGCAGACCGGGTGGGTGACAAAGGGATCACAGGATTATTACTTTAACGACGATGGTTCCTATAATGCTTCTGAGAAGCGTCCGATGATTGCACTGACATTTGATGATGGCCCGGGAGAGTATACCTCTGAGCTTCTGGACTGCCTGGAAGAAAATAATGCACACGCAACCTTCTTCATGCTTGGCCAGAATGTTCAGAACTATCAGGATGACGTGAAGAGAATGCTGGAGCTTGGCTGCGAGATCGGCAACCATTCCTGGGATCATGCCAATATGTATGAATTGAGCCTGGACAGTGTAGTGAAGGAGTTTAATGATGCAGACCAGGCGTTGATCGATGCCTGCGGTCAGGCTTCTACTGTAGTGAGAGCTCCTTACGGAAATGCCAACGAGGACATTATGAATGCGGTGGGGAAACCGTTCTTCATGTGGTCTCTGGATTCCCTTGACTGGAAGTATAAGGATGTGGATCTTGACTACAAATCCATTATGCAGGATAACAGCAGTGTGATCAAAGACGGTACCATTATTCTGATGCATGATATTCATGAGCCTTCTGTGAAAGCTGCAGAGAGGATTATTCCGGAGCTGATTAATATGGGCTTCAAGCTTGTTACCGTAAGCGAGATGGCAGAGGCCAAGAATGTTACTCTTCAGAATGCTTCTTACAACAACTTCTGGCAGGATATCCTGGATCAGGGGCTGGTACCTGGTTATGCAGGAAATAGTACCTCTGATGCAGATACTTCTGACGGTACAGAAGATTCCAGCGATGGTTCTGAGGATGGAAGCGGCAGCGACGGCAGTGAAGACTATTCCGACGGCAGTGAAGATGGAAGCAATTCCAGCGAATAATATTTAACGAAAATAACGCTTGTACTTTAGAAGGAATTTCGAAAGTACAGGCGTATTTTTTTACAGGAAAGCTCGATTTTGGTATGATGTTTTTGGGAATAATAGACAATTTAATTGTGGCGTGGAGGAAAAGAGTATGTTATAATGTGCGTAAGGATTTTTACGAAAAGAATATGACTGTTTGTACAGAAATATTCATGAATGAAAGTTTAGGGAGGTAACTTTCTGATGGGAGAGAAATTACAGTTTACAGAACTCGATCAGTACCTGTTTGGACAGGGAACCCATTATGATATTTACAGAAAGCTTGGAGCACATCCTGTGAAGGATGGTGATGAAGAGGGCGTCTATTTTGCAGTATGGGCACCCAATGCACAGGGGGTCTCGGTAATTGGAGAATTTAATGAATGGGATGAACAGGCGAACCCCATGACGAAGGCAGGCCCGATCGGTGTATTTGAAACATTTGTTCCAGGCGCGAAGATTGGCCAGCTGTATAAGTTCTTTATTATTGGAATGAACGGGGAGCACATTTACAAAGCAGACCCTTATGCCAATGAGGCAGAATTAAGACCGGGAACTGCATCCAGAATTACAGACATCCGCGACTTTAAGTGGAAAGACGGAACCTGGATGAAGAACCGCCAGAAGTTCGATGAGACCAAGAATGCCATGTCCATTTATGAAGTGCATCCAGGCTCCTGGATGAAGCATCCGGCTACCGAAGAGGACGAGAAGGGCTTTTACAATTACAGAGAACTGGCAGTGAAGCTGGCTCAGTATGTAAAGGATATGGGCTACACACATGTGGAACTGATGGGAATTGCAGAGCATCCATTTGACGGCTCCTGGGGCTACCAGGTAACTGGATATTATGCGCCTACATCCCGCTATGGTACTCCACAGGATTTTAAATATCTGGTAGATTATCTTCACAGACAGAAGATTGGTGTTATCCTGGACTGGGTACCTGCCCATTTCCCCAAGGATGCACACGGTCTTGCTAATTTTGACGGCACAGCGGTTTATGAGCATGCAGACCCGAGACAGGGCGAGCACCCGGACTGGGGAACCAAGATATACAACTATGGCAGACCGGAAGTTAAGAACTTCCTCATTGCCAATGCCCTGTTCTGGATCGAGGAATGCCATGTAGACGGACTGCGTGTGGATGCAGTTGCGTCCATGCTGTATCTGGACTATGGCAAAAATGACGGCCAGTGGGTAGCAAATAAATATGGTGGAAACCAGAACCTGGAAGCAATCGAGTTTTTCAAGCACCTGAATACGGTTGTCCTGGGAAGAAATCATGGAACGGTCATGATCGCAGAAGAGTCTACTGCATGGCCGAAGGTTACAGGTAAGGCTGAGGATGACGGACTTGGATTTTCCCTGAAATGGAACATGGGCTGGATGAATGATTTCCTGGAATACATGAAGCTGGATCCTTATTTCCGTAAGTTTAATCATAATAAGATGACATTCTCCATGACCTACGCATACAGTGAGAAATATGTTCTGGTCATTTCCCATGATGAGGTTGTGCATCTGAAGAAATCCATGCTGGAGAAAATGCCGGGAGAGCCGGATGACAAGTTTAAGAACCTGAAGGCTGCTTATACCTTTATGTTCTGCCACCCTGGCAAGAAGCTTCTGTTCATGGGACAGGAATTCGGTCAGCTTCGTGAGTGGAGCGAGGAGAGAGAACTTGACTGGTTCCTTCTGGGAGAAGAGAAGCATCGCGACCTGAAGGATTTCGTGAAGGCTCTTCTGAAGATGTACCGCAAGTATCCGGCACTTTACGGAATGGATACAGATCCTTCCGGATTCGAGTGGATCAATGCAGATGACGGGGACAGAAGCATCTACAGCTTTGTAAGGAAGTCTCCTACAGGAAGAAATAATCTTCTGGTGATCTGCAACTTCACCCCTATGGACCGTCCGGACTACCGGGTTGGCGTTCCCAAGAAGAAACAGTACACGCAGCTTCTGGATGAGAACGGCATGACAGCGAAGAAGGTATTTAAGGCAGAGAAACAGGAATGCGACAACCGTCCGTTTTCCTTTGCATATCCCCTTCCAGCTTACGGAGTGGCGATCTTCCAGTATTAAAACATTCTGTAATCAGAGAATCCGTAATAAAAATGCCTAAAGAACCGGGCAAAATCAGGCTTTGTTTGTGACTGTTGGGGATTTTTCTCACAAGCCCAAAAATCTGTTGAAATTTGGGAAAAGTTGCGCTATAATGAGCCCGACGAAAAGAAATGGAAAAAAGTGTTACATGTTGAAAGGAGAATATTGACATGAAGGTATCTAATATTAAAGACATTGAGAAATTTTTTAGTGTAGTAGACAGCTGTGCAGGTAAAGTAGAGCTGGTAACTGGCGAAGGAGACAGACTGAACCTGAAATCTAAATTATCACAGTATGTATCTCTTGCAAACATCTTCTCCAACGGTGAGATTCCGGAGCTTGAGATTGTTGCATATGAGAAAGAAGACATTGATAAGCTTATGCACTTCATGATCAACGGCTGATCTGCATAAATCTGTGAATTTGGGATAATATATCAGGGGGGATGTGACATTGTCATGTCCCCTTTTCTGACAGGTAGGGCAAACTAGGGCCTTTTTCAAACATGCTCTAGCCCTGCCAAGAGGCAAAGAACCAGGGGGTATTTATGCTTCCTGGTCAAAACATGTTATGCGAAAATCCCGGTGCCGAATAAAGCATTCTTGGAATTTTTTGAAAAAAAATTCTGAAGATGCGAATCTGGTGCCCCGTAGAATAGAAAGGGGAAATACAAAATGGTAAAGATTGACATTATCTCCGGTTTCCTTGGAGCCGGTAAAACAACACTGATCAAGAAGCTTCTGAAAGAGGCTTTTGAAGGCGAGCAGGTAGTACTGATCGAGAATGAGTTTGGTGAGATTGGTATTGACGGCGGTTTCCTGAAGGATGCAGGTATTGAGATTCGTGAGATGAATTCCGGATGTATCTGCTGCTCTCTGGTAGGTGATTTCGGTGCTTCTCTGAAGGAAGTTGTAGAGAAATATCATCCGGACCGTATCCTGATCGAGCCATCAGGCGTAGGTAAGCTTTCCGACGTGATCAAGGCTGTACAGGGTGTTGAGGAAGATGTAGACATCCAGCTGAACAGCTACACCACAGTAGTGGATGCAAAGAAATGCAAGATGTATATGAGAAACTTCGGCGAGTTCTTTGACAACCAGGTACAGTATGCCGGCGCTATTATCATGAGCCGTACCGATATTGTAGATGAGAAGAAAGCTATGGAGTCTATGGAGCTTCTTCGTTCCATCAATGAGAAGGCTGCTATCATCACTACTCCAATTGAGAAGCTGGACGGCAAGAAGATCCTTGAGGTTATGGAGCATCCGGTTTCCCTGGCAGATGAACTTCTGAAGGAAGAGCATGAGCACCATCATCACCACGATCACGATGAGGAGTGCGGCTGCGGACATGACCATGATCACGAGCATCACCATGACCATGATGAAGAGTGCGACCACGATCATGAGCATCATCATCACGACCATGACGAGGAGTGCGGCTGCGGACATGACCACGATCACGAACATCATCACCACGACCATGATGAAGAGTGCGGCTGCGGACATGACCACGATCACGAGCATCATCACCACGACCATGATGAGGAGTGCGGCTGTGGACATGACCATGATCACGAGCATCATCACCACGATCACGATGAGGAGTGCGGCTGCGGACATCATCATGATCATCACCATCATCACGCAGACGAAGTATTCACAAGCTGGGGACGTGAGACAATCAAGAAATTCACACGAGAAGGTCTTGAGAAGATGCTTGAAAGCCTTTCCACTTCAGAGGAATATGGCGTAATTCTCCGTGCAAAGGGAATGCTTCCGGCAGAGGATGGAACCTGGATCTACTTTGATATGGTTCCGGAAGAAACTGAGATCCGTGAGGGATCACCGGAGTACACAGGACGTCTCTGCGTGATCGGTTCCAAACTGAAGGAAGACAAGCTGGCTGAACTTTTCGGCGTAGCATAATGACAGTAAAAAATACAGGGAGGTTTCTGTAACATGGATGAAATTACAGTACCGATTTATCTCATAACCGGATTCCTGGAAAGCGGCAAGACCTCTTTCCTCAGCTTTACCCTGCAGCAGGATTATTTTCGCACAGAGGGCAAAACACTTCTTATTCTCTGCGAAGAGGGTGAGGAAGAATATGATGAGGATGCCCTTGCAAAGGACAATGTTGTCATAGAGGTTATTGAGAAGGAAGAAGAGTTTACACCGGAGCGTCTCCAGGCTCTTGATATTATCCACCAGCCGGAGCGTGTGGTTATGGAATACAATGGAATGTGGCTGGTAAGCAAATTTGAGGAAATGCGCCTTCCCCAGGGCTGGGGCATTGAGCAGCACATCACCTGTGTGGATGCAAGCACATTTCAGGTTTACATGCAGAACATGAAATCCCTTTTCATGGATATGGTCCGCAATGCGGATATGGTAGTGTTCAACCGCAGCAAGATGGAATATCCTCTTTCCAATTTCCGCAGAAGCATTAAAGTGGTAAACCCAAGTGCCGAGGTTATTTTTGAGGATGAAGAAGGGGAGATGACAGATATCTTCGCAGATCAGATGCCATTTGACCTGGATGCAGATATCGTGGATATTCCGCCGGAAGATTACGGTATCTGGTTTGTGGATGCCATGGATCATCCAGATCGTTACGTTGGTAAAACACTGCGCTTCAAGGCCCGTGCAAGACGCCCGAGAGGAATGGGAAGCAAGTTCTTTATTCCAGGACGTACTGCTATGACCTGCTGTGCAGATGACACTTCTTTCCTTGGCTATATCTGCAAGAGTGCTTATGCGCCGAAGCTGAAGCCAGGCGAATGGGTAGAGGTAACTGCCAAGGTTGCGTTTGAGAACCGTTCAGAATACCAGGGCGAGGGAATCGTGCTCTATGCAGAGAATGTAACTCCATGCGAGCCGCTGGCAGATGAAATGGTTTACTTTAACTGATGAATATAAGGATTGTAGATTATGTATTTAGTTGTTGGACTGGGAAACCCCGGGAAGCAGTATGAGGCGACCCGCCACAATATGGGTTTTGATACAATTGACGTGCTTGTGGAGCGTCATAAGATTCCACAGGGCGGCGTAAAATTTAATGCCATGTATGGCTCCGGCTTTATCGGCGGCGAGAAGGTGATTTTCATGAAGCCTTTGTCTTTCATGAATCTCAGCGGCGGTCCGGTGCAGGAGATGGCAGCATATTTCAAGATTGATCCGGAGAGCGAGCTGATCATCATCCAGGATGACATTGACCTGGAGCCAGGACAGCTTCGCATCCGCAAGCAGGGCAGCGCAGGAGGCCACAATGGCCTGAAGGATATCATCGGCAGACTGTGCACACAGAAGTTTATGCGTGTGAAGGTCGGCGTAGGCGCTAAGCCAAAGGGATGGGATCTTGCTGATCATGTGCTTGGACGTTTTTCAGCAGATGACCGCAAGCTTGTGGATGAGGCCATTGAGCTTGCCGCAGATGCAGTAGAAAAAATCATCACAGATGGTCCGGATGCGGCCATGAATGAATATAATCGAAAGAGGGTTACTGAGTAGTTAGCTCAGCAATATACTTCGTGATGCATAGAAAACAGTAATGAAGGAAGTCCAGTCAGTAAGCTGGGCTTCTTTTGCCCCTGGAACTTTTTTTCAATATGCTCCTGGGGCGGCAAAAATCGATAAAGGAGGAAAGCCATGCTTTCATTTACCCAGCCCCTGAAGGGGATGGCAGAATTTGAAGAAATAGAAAAAAGCCTTGAGAAGAACCAGGGAATTGTTCAGATCACAGGCTGTCTGGAGTCCCAGAAGGCGCACCTGATCCATGGACTTTCCGGCAAAGCACCCTTGCGCCTTGTAATCGCAGGAGATGAGCGCCAGGCGAAGGAAACCTTCGAGGACCTGCGCTTTTATAATAAGGATACCCTGTTTTATCCGGCGAAGGATCTTTTGTTTTTCCAGGCAGATATTCAGGGAAATCTGCTGATTCGCCAGAGAATGTGTGTGGTAAAGGCGCTTCTGGAGCAGGAGGACCTGACTGTTGTCACAAGCATTGACGGCTGTATGGACTACCTGATGCCCCTGGAAGAAATCGGCAAAAAAGTACTGCATTTTTACGGGGACAGCGTTATCAATATGGATCTTTTGAAAAAGGCGCTGGTGGATCTGGGCTACGAGCGGGTAGGCCAGGTGGAAATGCCGGGACAGTTTTCCGTGCGGGGCGGAATTGTGGATATTTACTGCCTGACAGAAGAGAATCCCTGGCGAATCGAGCTGTGGGGAGACGAAGTAGATTCCATTCGAAGCTTTGACGCGGAGAGCCAGAGGTCCCTGGAAAACCTGGACGAGATCGCCATCTATCCGGCAGTGGAATGGACCAGCGGCAAAAGGCTGGTATCCTTCCCGGATTATTTTCCCAGGGAAAAAACACTGCTGTTTCTGGATGAGCCCAACCGTATTCTGGAAAACGGACTTGGCGTAGAGGAAGAGTACCGCCAGAGCCGTATGCACAGGGAGGAAAAGGGGGAGCAGGATCTTCCGGTACAGTGGCTGTGTGAATTTTCCAAAGTGCAAAAAGAATTGAATAAGTGCAGGGCAGTTTCTTTGTCTGCACTGGAACCGCGGGCTGTGGAGTGGAATTTTGCTCCGGAGAAATTTAATCTGACCGTGCAGAGCGTGACCTCCTACAACAGCAGCTTCGAGCTTCTTGTGGAGGATCTGAAGAAATATAAGAAACAGGGTTACCAGATTGCCCTGCTTTCTGGTTCTCGTACCAGGGCGGAACGACTGGCGAAGGACCTTCGGGAAAATGACCTGAATGCTTTTTACGGACAGGACTATGACCGCCAGATTCATCCAGGCGAGATTATGGTAATGTACGGTCATGCCCGGAAAGGCTTTGAGTATCCGCTGATCAAGTTTGCGGTGATCACGGAAACAGATATTTTCGGTCAGGAGCAGAAAAAAAAGAAAAAGAAGAAAACCTACAATGGAAAGCGAATCCAGGATTTTGCAGAGCTTTCCATCGGGGATTATGTGGTTCATGAGAAGCATGGACTTGGAATTTACCGGGGAATCGAGAAGGTGGAAGTGGACAAAGTTGTCAAGGACTACATCAAGATCGAGTACCGGGACGGAAGCAATCTGTATATTCTGGCAACCCAGCTGGATGCCCTGCAGAAATATTCTGGCGCGGACACTGCCAAGACGCCGAAGCTGAATAAGCTTGGAAACCAGGAGTGGAACCGCACCAAGTCAAAGGTAAAGGGCGCGGTCAAAAATATCGCCAAAGAGCTGGTGAAGCTTTATGCGGTGCGCCAGGAAAAAGAGGGATATGTATGCGGACCAGATACCGTATGGCAGCGTGAGTTTGAGGAAATGTTCCCTTATGAGGAAACCGAGGATCAGCTGAATGCCATTGAGGATACCAAGCGGGATATGGAGAGCACCAAGATCATGGACCGTCTGGTTTGCGGTGACGTTGGCTATGGCAAAACGGAGGTTGCCCTTCGCGCTGCCTTTAAGGAAGTGCAGGAGAGCAGACAGGTTGTGTATCTTGTGCCTACCACCATTTTGGCCCAGCAGGTTTACAACACATTTATCCAGAGAATGAAGGAGTTCCCGGTGCGAGTGGATCTTCTCTGCCGTTTCCGAACTTCTGCCCAGCAGAAAAAGACCATCCAGGATCTGAAAAAGGGCCAGGTGGACATTGTGATCGGTACCCACAGAGTGCTTTCCAAGGATGTGGAGTACCGGAATCTGGGGCTTTTGATCATTGATGAGGAGCAGCGTTTCGGCGTTACCCATAAGGAGAAGATCAAGCAGCTGAAAAAGGATATTGATGTGCTTACCCTGACTGCAACGCCGATTCCCAGAACCCTCCATATGAGCATGATCGGAATCCGTGACATGAGCGTGCTGGAGGAGCCGCCTATGGACCGTATGCCTATTCAGACTTATGTTATGGAGTATGACGAGGAGACCGTTCGCGAGGCAATCGGAAGAGAGCTTCGGCGAGGAGGACAGGTTTATTACGTTTATAACCGGGTGACAGATATTGACGAGGTTGCCCTTCGGATCAGCAAGCTGGTTCCGGAAGCCAGGGTGGATTTTGCTCATGGACAGATGAGCGAGCGGGAACTGGAACGGGTAATGTATGACTTTATCAATGGGGATATTGATGTGCTGGTTTCTACCACGATTATTGAGACTGGGCTGGATATTTCCAATGTAAATACCATGATCATCCATGATTCTGACAAATACGGACTTTCCCAGCTTTACCAGTTAAGAGGACGAATCGGGCGCTCCAACAGGACGGCCTATGCCTTCCTTATGTACAGGAGAAATACCATGCTGCGGGAAGTGGCGGAGAAACGTCTTTCTGCGATCCGGGAATTTACAGATCTTGGAAGCGGGTTTAAGATCGCAATGCGTGACCTGGAGCTTCGCGGCGCAGGAAATCTGCTGGGAGCGCAGCAGCATGGACACATGAATGCAGTGGGTTATGACCTGTACTGCAAAATGCTCAGCGAGGCGGTCAAAGAGGCGAAGGGCATTCACACAATGGAGGATTTCGAGACCACCATTGATCTGAATATGGATGCGTTTATCCCGGATACTTATATCAGCAATGAGTTCCAGAAGCTGGACATTTACAAGCGTATTGCGGGAATTGAGTCCCAGCAGGAGTATGATGATATGCTGGAGGAGCTGATCGATCGTTTTGGTGAGCCGCCGAAAGCTGTTTTGAATCTGCTTGCCATTGCAAGACTGAAGGCTGTGGCTCATCAGGGATATATTACAGAAATCAAGCAGCTGCAAAAGGAAATCCGCATTACCCTTTATGAAAGTGCAAAGCTGAACCCGGAGGGAATTCCGCCGCTGGTTGCCAAATACCGCAGACAGCTGCAGTTCAAGCCGGACAAAGAGCCGAAATTCCTGTTTGCGCCGGTGGGGGATATTGTGCAGGCACTGACGGTGTTTGCGAAGGAACTGATGGAACTGGTGGAAGAGGAAGGAAAGAGCGAAAAGCAGTAGACGGCTGGGCTGTTGAATGCTTTCGGATATTTTGATTTAAAGTAGGCTTTGGGTGGGGAAAATCCGATGGAAATTCGCGAAAATTGTGTGAATTCTATCAGATTTTCCCCTTTCTACTTGCCCTCATGGGAAAAAAGTTTTATACTCTTATTAGCGTGTCCGCATTGGGGGATCATGCCGGCTGTGCGTGGTGACTCAGTGGCACATCAGTGAAAGGGTAATTGGTGATCAATATGAAGAAAATCGTGAAGAACACAACCGTAGTGGCATTAAGTGGCGTAATGGCAATTGGAATGCTTTCCGGATGTGGAAGTAAGTCTATAGATGGAGAGAAGACCGTTGCAACTGTGGATGGCACAGACATTCCTATGGGGGTTGTAAGTCTGTACGCACGTGAGTCACAGGCACAGACGGTTGCCATGTATAAGAGCTTTATGGGAAGTGCTGGAAATATCTGGAGCCAGGTTGTAGACGAAGATGCTGGCACTACATACGGCGAGCAGGCTGTAGGACAGTTCCTGGGGCAGGTTGAGCTGATGTACATCATGAAGGAGAAGGCTGCAGACTATGGCGTTGAGGTTACTTCTGATGATGAGACTGCTATTGCAGATGCAGCAGCACAGTTTATGCAGGACAATGACGAGGACACTATGAAGGAGCTTGCTGTTTCCGAAGATCAGGTTAAGACTCTTCTGGAGCTTGAGACTTACCGACAGAGAATTTACGATCCGATCCGCAACGAGGCTGAGGTTAACATAACGGATGAGGAGGCACAGCAGTCTTCTTTCAGCTATGTAAGTATTTCCATCAGTGGAGATGACCTTACCGATGATGATATTGCTACCCGCAAGGAGCAGGCACAGGAGATCCTGGATAAGATGAAAGAGGATCCGACAGCAGATATGGGCGAGACAGCCAAGGCTGTTGATGATACTTACAGCGGACTGACCGGAACTATTTTCACAAATGACAGTGATGACGAGGATATTTCCAATTCCTATGATGATGCAGTTGTTGAGGCTCTTAGAACTCTGAAGGACGGAGAGGTTTATGATGAGCTGGTTGAGACAGATACCAACGTATATGTTCTTCGTATGGACAAGGTAAATGATGAGGATGCAACTGCTTCCAAGAAGGAATCCCTTGAGAATACCAAGCGCAGCAACTATTATTCTGAGACAACCCAGCAGTGGCTGGATGATGCAGAGATCACTGTGAATGATAAGGTGCTTGCTACTTTGACAATTACAGATGACCACAGCTTCACAATCAAGGATACCACCGCTGATACAAGCGAGGATGCAGGCACAGATACTGCAGCAGATACCAGTGAAGCAGCTGATTCTGAGGACAGCGAGGCAGCTGACAGCAGCGAGGACACGACTGCAGCTGATGATACAGAAGAGACAGATGCAGCGGAGAGTACAGACAGCACCGATGAGACTGCTGCAGACGAGAGTGCCGACAGCGAGACTGCAAGTACAGATTCTGCTGATACTGCCGAGGAAACAACTGAGGAAAACTAAGAATCGCTAAACGATAATTGAAGTTCTTAGGTAAACGAATGAGAACTGCATAAGTTGGATAACATGATAAAAGAGCCTGCCTGGGGAAGATTCGGGCGGGCTTTTTTGGCAGATGGTGCAGCGCCAGACGAGTTGCCAAGAGTTGATGTTCAAATATCAAATGAAGGAGAAACGCATGAAAAAAATACTTCTCATTGCTACCGGAGGTACCATTGCATCTAAATATACAGCAGATGGACTGGCACCGCAGATTTCGGCGGAGGAATTGCTGGAATATATTCCGGAGGCGAAAGAATTCTGTACCATTGATACGGTGCAGCCCTTTGCCCTGGACAGCACCAATGTGTGTGCAGATCACTGGCTGAAGCTGGCGAGACTGATTGAGTCGAAATATGAATTTTATGACGGGTTTGTGCTATGCCATGGAACCGATACCATGGCATATACAGCTGCGGCTTTGTCTTATCTTATTCAGAATAACCGCAGGCCCATTGTAATTACCGGAGCGCAGAAGCCTATTGATCTGGCAATTACAGATGCAAGGTCTAATCTGATGGACAGTCTGCGGTTTGCTTCCCATGACCGGGCCCATGGAATTTCCATTGTGTTTGGAGGCAAGGTGATCGCAGGTACCCGGGCGAAGAAGGAATTTTCCAAAAGCTATAATGCTTTTTACAGCATTAATTATCCGGATATTGCGTCCATCCATGATCAGAAAATTATTTTCTACATTGATGACAAGGACCAGTCTACCAAACCACTGGTGTTTTACCATGAGATGAACCAGAAGATTTTTCTTCTGAAGCTGATACCTGGAATTGACGGGAAGGTGCTGGATGCCCTTTTCCCGGCTTATGACGGGCTGATCATTGAGTCCTTCGGTGTGGGCGGGCTGCCTCATTATGAAAATGACGATTTCATGGAGGCAATCGGGCACTGGATCGAGGCTGGGAAGCCGGTGTGCATGGCGACCCAGGTTACCCATGAGGGCAGTGATATGGAAGTTTACCAGGTGGGAAAAATCATCAAGGAGCGTTTCCCGGTGCTGGAGTCCTATGACATGACTCTGGAGGCGTCTGTGACGAAGATGATGTGGGCGCTTGGGCAGACACGGGATATGGAGAAATTTAAGGAACTGTTTTATACGACGATTAATCATGATCTGCTATTTTTATAGAAGGAGCTTATACACATGAACAAAAAAGAGATTTCCGAAATCAAGAAGCAGTTTACACCAGCCAACTGCGACATTACCCGCATTTGCGGCTGCTATGTAGATGCTGAGAAAAATAAAAAGACAGAGCTGAAAGAAGCATTTCTTTCCCTTTCCGAGGAAGAGATGTTCAAATATTTTGAGATTTTCAAGAAAACACTTTCCGGTACACTGGGAAAGAACCTGATGAATATGGAGTTTCCATTAGAGGAGGAAAAAGAGGGCGGCAAGCACGAATTCCTCATGAAGCTTCGCAAAAGCAAGTTAAAGGATGACCAGCTGATCGAAAGCTTTTACGACAAAATTATCGAGAACTATGACTACCCGGAGAATTATTACATAATCCTTGTCCATGCCGTATACGATATTCCGGGAAAAACCTCTGACGGCATTGAGATGGACGACGCTTCCGAGGAAATCTACGAGCACATTCTTTGCAGCATCTGCCCGGTGAAGCTGTCCAAGGCGGGACTTTGCTATAATGCGGAAGCAAACCTGATCCAGGACCGTATCCGCGACTGGATCGTGGAAATGCCGGAAAATGGATTTCTTTTCCCGGTGTTTAATGACAGAAGCACAGACATTCACGGAATGCTCTATTACGCCAAGAATGCAGAGCAGCTCCATGATGTTTTTGTGGACGAGATGTTCGGATGCACAGCGCCGCTGTCAGCTGGCGGACAGAGAGATTCCTTTAACCTGCTTGTGGAGGAAACTCTTGGCGAGGACTGCCAGTACGATACAGTTGTGAACATTCATGAGAAGCTGAACGAGATCATCGAAGCCCAGAAGGATTCTCCGGATCCGGTGGTACTTACCAAATCCGAGGTGAAGCGCCTTTTTGAGGACTGCGGCGTAGAAGAGGAAAAGCTGGAAACCTTCGATGACCAGTATGACGTGGCAGCCGGAGAAAAAGCCACCATGGTTGCCTCCAACATCACCAACACCCGCAAGTTCGAGATCAAAACCCCGGACGTTGTCATCCACGTTGAGCCTGAGAAAGTAGAACTGGTCGAAACCCGCATCATCGACGGCCGCAAATGCCTGGTAATCCCCATGGAAGATGTGGAGATCAACGGCATTCGCGTGAGAATGGGCGGTGAGAGCAGTGAACATGATGACTATGATGACTATGAGCAAGCGTTGGAGTAATCTCTGTTAATTGATACGACGTGTATAAACGACATTTGTCAAGTACAGTATAGAAAAGAGGAATCCGTATGACCCTGGCACAGCTTCGCTATGCGATTACCGTAGCGAATTCAAATTCTATGAATGAGGCAGCGCGTACACTTTTTATTTCACAGCCAAGTCTTTCGTCGGCGATACGGGAGTTGGAGGAGGAAATTGGGGTGGAGCTTTTTCGAAGGACCAACCGTGGAATTTCGGTAACTCCTGAGGGGGAGGAATTTTTAGGCTACGCCCGTCAGGTGGTAGAACAGTACGCCCTGATCGAATCCAAATATATTTCCAAGGAACAAACCAAGAAGAAATTCAGTGTTTCCATGCAGCATTATACCTTCGCGGTCAATGCCTTCGTGGAAATGGTCAAGCAGTTCGGAATGGATGAGTATGAGTTCGCGGTCCACGAAACCAGGACCTATGACATTATTACCGATGTAAAGGATTTCAAAAGTGAGATTGGAATCCTGTACCTCAATGATTTCAACCGCAAAGTCCTGGAGAAGATTTTCCACGAGTCCAACCTGGAATTCCATCCCATCCTGGAATGCAGCATCTACGTCTACATGTGGAAAGGGCATCCCCTGGCCGACCGCGATCTGATCACCCTGGAGGACCTGCGCGAGTACCCCTGCCTCTCCTTCGAGCAGGGCACCTACAACTCCTTCTACTTCGCCGAAGAAGTTCTGAGCACCTACGAATACAAACGCCTCATCAAAGCCAACGACCGTGCCACCCTCCTGAACCTAATGGTAGGCCTCAACGGCTACACCCTCTGCTCCGGAATCATCTGCGAAGAACTAAACGGCTCCGACTACTGCGCCGTGAAGCTAGACTCCGACGAGGTCATGACCATCGGCTACCTCGCTAGGAAGGGCACCACGATTAGTAAATTAGGGCAGAAATATCTGGAGGAAATTGCCAAATACAAAGACAAAGCATTACGATAATCCACTCACTTACGCAAACTTCCATTTGCAACTAAAGCTGAACCTAACCACCCACCCACTACACCCCCCGCTGGCGTCCACCTTAGCTATAGTTTTATCCTATAACTAGCCCTAACTTTTAAGAATTAACACTTTTACTCCAATTGTGTTATAGTAACCATATCGACGATGAAACACCACTTAAAGGAAAGAGGAAAGACATGTCTTCAATATTAATCCAAGATGTGAGCAAAACCTTCGAAACCAAAGACGGTTCCGTACAAGCCCTGAACCACGTAAGCCTCTCCATTGAAACCGGAGACATCTACGGAATCATCGGAATGTCCGGTGCAGGAAAAAGTACCCTGGTACGCTGTATGAACTTTCTGGAAGTACCATCCGAAGGAAAAGTATTAATAGACGGAAAATCCCTCAGCGAATTTTCCCCAAAAGAACTCCGCAAAGAGCGAGAGAAAATAGGAATGATTTTCCAGCATTTTAACCTGCTTATGCAGAAAAACGTACTGGAAAACGTCTGCTTCCCACTGTACATCCAGGGGAAGAAAAAAGCCGAAGCAAGAGCAAAAGCCCTGGAGCTTCTGGAAATCGTAGGACTGGCAGACAGAGCGAAAGCATATCCCGCACAGCTCTCCGGTGGACAGAAACAAAGAGTGGCAATCGCCAGAGCCCTGGCCTCCGATCCACAGATCCTGCTCTGTGACGAAGCCACAAGCGCCCTGGATCCCCAGACCACATCCTCCATACTTGAACTTTTGCAGGACATCAATCAGAAATTCGGAATCACCATTGTGATCATTACCCACCAGATGTCAGTTGTCCGTGAGATTTGTACTCATGTGGCAATTATGAAAGACGGTGAAGTAAAAGAACAAGGCCTTGTAGAAGAAATCTTCAGCCACCCGAAATCACAGGTAGCCAAAGAACTGATCAGCAAGGATTCTGGAAACGATGTAGAAAGCAAAAAGCTTACCCAGTCAGAAATCCAGGACGGCGAAATCGTTCGAATCGTATTCTCTGAGAACTCCGCATTCGAACCAGTAATCGCAAACCTTATATTAACCTTCCACGAACCTGTAAACATTCTGAAGGCAAACACCAAAAACGTAGGCGGTGTAGCCAAAGGAGAAATGATCCTCCAGTTCATGAGTGACAGTACCAATGTACCGGAGATGAAGAAATTCCTTACAGAACGTGGACTTGAGATAGGGGAGGCGAACTGATTATGTGGACGAAACAAGTAACCGATATGATAATCGCAGGTGTAGGGGAAACATTATATATGACCCTGTTTTCCACCTTCTTCGGATATGTATTTGGAATGCCTCTTGGAATCCTGCTGAAAGTATCCGACAAAGAGGGTCTGCGGCCAAACGCAGTACTATATAAGATTCTGGATGTGATAGCAAACATTTTCCGAAGCATCCCATTCCTGATCCTGTTGATCCTGCTTATTCCATTCACCAGATTTCTGGTAGGAAAAAGCTATGGAACCACAGCCACCATCGTACCCCTTACCATTGCGGCAATCCCTTTTATCGGACGAATGGTAGAGTCTTCCTTAAATGAGGTAGACCCGGGAGTTATCGAGGCTGCAAGATCCATGGGAGCAAGCAATCTTCAGATCGTATTTAGGGTAATGCTGGTAGAAGCAAGAACATCCCTGATCTCAGGAGCTACCATTGTAACAGGAACTATCCTTGGTTACTCCGCAATGGCAGGAACCGTAGGAGGAGGCGGACTTGGAGACATTGCAGTACGTTACGGATACAACCGCTGGCAGACGGACATCATGCTGGTGACCGTTATCCTTCTGGTAGTACTGGTACAGATTTTCCAGACAATTGGTATGTTCATAGCCAACAAGCTGGATAAAAGAAAATAAGCCACAGATTATTTTATAAGAAATGGTATCTGTGAGCAGTAACCAAAATCGATAATTGACAGGAGTTTTTAGTAGCCCCTGTTTATTATAAAAAATGATTGTAATGTAGAAACTAAATATATTTTTCAAAAAACAAGGAGGAAGTTTATTATGAAAAAATTAATCGCAGCAGCACTCACAGGAGCACTTGTACTTGGAACCGTTGGAACATCCGTTGTATTCGCAGCAGATGACGACAAAACCATCACAGTAGCAGCTTCCGAGACACCTCATTCTGAGATTCTTGAGGCAGCAAAGCCAATTCTTGAGGAAGAGGGATATGACCTTGAGGTAACTGTATTTGATGATTATGTACAGCCAAACGAAGTTGTAGAGAGCGGAGATTTCGATGCAAACTACTTCCAGCACATTCCATATCTGAACAGCTTCAATGAGGAGAAAGGAACCCACCTTGTAAACGCAGGCGGAATCCACTATGAGCCATTCGGAATTTACCCGGGAACAAAATCCAGCCTTGATGATATCGCAGACGGCGACACAATCGCAGTACCGAACGACACCACAAACGAGGCAAGAGCGCTTCTCCTTCTTCAGGACAACGGAATCATCACTCTGAAAGATGGCGTTGGTCTTGAGGCAACTGTAAACGACATTGAGGAGAACCCATACAACGTAGAGATCGTTGAGCTTGCAGCAGAGCAGGTAGCACGTGTTGCAGAAGAGACTGCTTACATTGTCCTGAACGGAAACTATGCTCTTCAGGCTGGCTACTCTGTATCCAAAGATGCACTTGCATACGAGACCTCTGATTCCGAAGCAGCAAAAACCTATGTAAACGTAATCGCAGTAAAAGAAGGAAATGAGAACAGCGACAAGATCAAAGCTCTTGTAGACGTATTAAAATCTGACGAGATCAAAGACTTCATCAACGAGAAATATGACGGCGCAGTTATCCCATTTGATGACAGCGAGGACGCAGCAGATGAAGCTGACGCAGAGGAAAGCACAGATGCGGAGGCTGACGGAGATGACGCAGAGGCTGATGCAGAAGCTGATGCAGAAGCAACAGACGCTGAATAATCCGCTTCCGTTACAGAGTATTTTCCATAATAAGAAATGAAGCGCAGGCAGACTGGAATCCCTGTAAAACAGGTGTATTCCAGTCTGTTTTTCCCCGTGTAAAAACAGTTGAAAAAGCGCTGAAAATCTGCTATTATAGAGACGAATTTTTTCAGGTATCGAGGTGAGGCCTATTGAAGAAAAATGAATGGAAAAATCGCTATATCTGCCTTTTTCTTGGCATGATACTGGCGGTTTTATGTATCTTTTTCGCCAGCATGGAGGCGAAGAGCATTCTGCATGTTTCTGATCTGATCCCGGCCTCCGCTTCTTTGATATCACCGGAGTTTTCCAGAAGTACCCACACCAGTGCCGAAGAACTGACAGGAATCAGGCAGGTGTCTGTGAGACTGGAGGCGGACCAGCGCCTTCGGCAGAAGGGGATGACAGGAACAGAGCTGGTGATCATCATGCTTGCAGTTCTGCTGGCGAATACCGTATTTTATAAAGAAAAGAAACGTCTGCTTACCATAAATGACGCGGATGGAAGAAGATTTATTATCTGTTACATCCACCACCAGGACGGGCAGAAACACTGAAGACCATATTCTGTTGTTTGATTGCTGCAGGACTCGCAGTGATCATTTTCCATGTAAACACAGATATGATCGGAGGTAAAACTATATGTTACTTAATATATTTATAGGAATAATGATTGTGGCAGCCATTGGAGTGGGACTCTGGATGGCATGGTTCGACAGTCATGGAGGAAAGAAATAATGGCACAGATTTTAGCAGTAATTATTTTCCTGGCGATGTTCATTCTGATCATCACAGAAATCTGGGAAAGACACATTGTTACTCTGGGATGTGCGCTCCTTACACTGGTTCTTGTATTTGGCCTTTGTATGCACAGTCCCTCAGCAATTATTGAAACACTGAACATACATAGTATTTTCTCGTCGGGATTCTGGCACACCGCAGGGGAAGCAAGCGAAGCTTCCGCCGGAATCAACTGGGAGACTATCGTGTTCATCGCTGGTATGATGATCATGGTAGAAGGTATGGCAAAATCCGGATTTTTCCGCTGGTTATGCATGAAGATCGCGAAACTGGTAAAATACCAGATCATCCCGATCTTTATCACATTTATGCTCCTGTCCTTTGTACTGGCAATGTTTATTGACAGTATTACCGTTATCCTGTTTCTGGCAGCAGTTACCGTAGAGCTTTCACAGCTGTTGAAATTCAATCCGGTACCGATGATCCTGGCAGAAATTTTCTGCGCAAACCTTGGTGGATCCGCAACTATGTGCGGAGACCCGCCGAACATTATCATTGGAACATCCCTTGGATTTTCCTTTGCAGACTTTGTAACAAACACCGGTTTGATCGCATTTATCGCACTGGTTCTGGTAGTAATTTATTTCTACTTTGTTTTCCGCAAGGAGCTTACAGAGAATGCAGGCAAGATCGATCCGTCTACTCTGCCGGATCCTTCTGAAGCAATTACAGACAAGAGAGGTTTTATCATCAGCTGGATCATCTTCCTCTGCGCAGTTGTTCTGCTGGTAAGCCATTCACAGACAGGACTTACCGTATCCTGCATCGGTGTATTTATTGCAGCAGTGACACTGATCACAGCCGGCAAGGATGCACTGGAGCTTCTGAAAAAGGTTGACTATAAGACCCTGTTGTTCTTTGTCGGACTTTTCGTAGTAGTAGGCGGTCTTGAGCAGACTGGCATCCTTACTATCCTGGCTGGATTTATCGGCAAGGTAAGCGGCGGAAACCTGAAGGTAATGATCGCAATCATCATCTGGGTATCTGCAGTTGCAAGTGCATTTATTGACAACATTCCGTTTGCAGCTACCATGATTCCGGTTATCGACAGCCTGGCAGCAGCACAGGGAATCGATATTTCCATTCTTGCATGGGCTCTTGCAATGGGTACTGATATCGGCGGAAGCGCAACCCCAATCGGAGCTTCTGCAAACGTAGTAGGAATCGCTACCGCAGCCAAGAGCGGCCACATGATTAAGTGGGGCAGATACTGCAAAACTATGGCACCGGCTACGATCATCGTAATCTTTGTATCAATGTTTATGATCTATGCAAGATATTTATAATGCCAGATTGGATTGCGGAAGCAGCTCAGCTGGTCCGCAATCCGCGGCATGAAACTATGGAAAAGGAGGGGATACCATGAAAACACAGAAACAGGTGATCATTTCCATCGGACGAGAGTTCGGAAGTGCGGGACATGAGATCGCAGAGCGAATCGCCAAGCGCTATGGACTTTCCTTATATGATCACAACCTTTTGAGAGAGGTGGCAGACAGCCACAACGTAAGCAGCGAGGAGCTTGAGATCTTCGACGAGATGAAGCACAACAAATTCCTTTACCGTACCGTTAAGGGAATGAGCAGTTCTCCAGCAGACAACGTTGCCCTCATGCAGTTCAATTTCCTTCGGGAAAAAGCAGAGAAAGGCGAATCCTTCGTAGTAGTAGGACGCTGCTCTGAGACCATCCTGAAGGACTATCCGGGACTGATTTCCATTTTCGTTCTTGGAAATATGGAAGACAAAATCGCCCGTATTTCCCGTCTTTATGGAAAAACAGAAAAAGAAGCAGAACGTTTTATCAAAGAGAAAGACAGAAAGAGAAAGAAATATCATGACAGTCACTGCAAGACCAAATGGTCTGAGACTCATACCTATGATCTGAGCCTGAACAGCAGTACACTTGGTATTGAAGGAAGCGTTGATTTCCTGTCTGAATATATTGACAAACGAACAGCGAGAATGAAATAAATGGTCAGAGGTTCTGTCAAGACGCACACAGCTGTCATGACAGGACCTTTTTGTCTACAGGAGGAAAACATGTTTACAGATGACGAAAAAGATTACCTTATGCGTATCATTAAAGAAGTAGCTCGTGTGCTGGCAAGCGTAATGCTTGGAAAAAAATATGTGCAGGTAGAGCTCCCGGTAGAATCCAAATACCAGATTTCCGGTGATAAGCTTCACCATCTGAAAACAATGGTGGACAATGGGGAAATCAACGAGGCGGAGAACGAGCTTCTGGACAGAATCGATTATTCTGACAAGGAAGACCTGGCAGAAGCCATGTTTTTCTACGAGTATGCAGCATCCAAAGGGGATGAATTCCTGGAAGCCCACAACTACTCTTTGGAAGAGATTAAGGATGGCCTGCAGCAGCTGGCCCAGGACGCTGGCTATGGCAACATTATGAATATGTTAGACATTGGATAAGAAGGAGATTAAAGATGTTTCTTGAAAAAAACAGGGACCGGATAGAGAAAGACTTTGAGGATTTTTCCAGGGAACTTCCAGGAAAAGCAGAAGAAATCGAGAAAAGAATGGAAACCTTAAATGCAGATATTGTGATTGGAATGAAGTATCTGTACAGCAACATGCCTTACAGCGATGTGGGAAATTACACATTTGACACCTATCTGGATTATGTCCAGCAGGGAATCTGGCTTTGGGAAAATTCCCCTTATGTGAAGAAATACCCGGAGCTTTATTTTCTGAACTATGTGCTTTTTCATCGAACTAATGATGAAGAAATTAAACCCTGCCGTACTTATTTCTGGGAAAAAATAAAGGACCGGATCCAGGGCATGAGCATGATGGAAGCTGTGCTGGAGATCAACCACTGGTGCGCTGGCGAAGTGATGTATCAGGGAACGGATATGCGTACCGGCTCTGCTCTGGAAATCTACAGAAGCGGTGTGGGACGCTGCGGTGAGGAAGCGGTTTTTGTGGTAAATGTGCTGCGAAGTGCAGGAATCCCTGCGAGACCAGTATATGTGCCAAGATGGTCCCACTGTGACGACAACCACGCCTGGGTGGAGGTCTGGTGCGACGGCGACTGGCATTACCTGGGAGCCTGTGAGCCGGAAGCAGTTCTGGATAAGGGCTGGTTTACCAACGCTGCATCCAGAGCAATGATGATCGGTTCCAGATGGTACGACCGTGCCATGCCGGACGAAGATGTCATTGGAAAAGACGGAATGAACAGGATCATCAATCTTCTTGGCAAATATGCAAAGACCAAGCGGATCACCATCCGGGTAGAAGATCTGGAAGGAACCCCGGCTGGCGGCGCAAGGGTGCAGGCCGAGGTTATGAATTACGGGGAGTTTTCCCCAGTGGCGAAGATAAGCGCTGATGAAAACGGATGCATTTCTTTTGTCACAGGCCTTGGAAGTTTGCTGATCTGTGCAGTTTATGAGGGCACTTACGGCGAGCGGGTGATCGACACCAGAGATGGAGATGAATTTGTCTGCACCCTGGGAGAGGAATATGAGGACGAGCTGTGGGTGGATTTCGATATGATCGCCCCAGAAGATACAGGCCGGACCAAGTGGAATATTTCCAAAGAACAGGAAGAGGAAAATAACAGAAGAATTGCAGAGGAAGGCGAGCACTGCCGCCGCAAGATTGCCAAATTCCAGCCTCTGTGGAAGCGCTGCCTGTATGGACACACCATGGAAGAGGTGGAGCCGATGATGGCAGTTCTGTCTGAGAAGGACAGAAGGGATGCTTTTCCGGAGGTGCTGGAAGGCCACTATCAGGAGGCTTCTGTTTACCGGGAATTTAATCCGGACGAGATCTATATTCCTTATGTGTGGAATCCAAGAGTAGAGAACGAGGTTCTCACGAAATGGAGAAAGAAGATTCTGGGTTATTTCGATAAGAAACAGAGGGATGCCTTCGAGTCTGATCCTAAGCGGATCTGGACCTGGATCAAGGAAAATATTTCTGTTCGCAATGACAGGGAGCGTCTGACGGCTTACACCACTCCTGGTGCAGCGCTGGATCTTAAGATTGCAGGGGAGAAATCCCATAAAGTATTGTTTGTTGCCATTGCAAGAACCCTTGGAATTCCGTCCAGGCTGAATCCTACAGATGGTGCCATTGAGTACTGGGATGGCATAAAGTTCGTTCCGGTGCTGGAAGAGAGCCGCAAGGAAGCTCACCTTACTGTTCTGGCCGGGGAGAATGAGAACTGGAATTACTACCAGAACTGGACCATTTCTGTGACAGATGGAAAGGGCTATCTGACTCTTGATTTCAGCGGAAGCAAATGGGAAAACGGAAAGCTTGAGCTGGATATTATGCCTGGGGATTACCGGATTCTGACAGGAAATCGTCTGCCAAACGGAAATATTCTTGGCAAGCGGTATGACTTCCATATTGAAAAAGACGAGACCAAGAAGGTGGAGCTGGAGCTTCGGGAGTACAGCCTGGAGGAAATGCTGAATCGGCATTCTATTCCGGATTCCAGGCTTAGAAATAAAGATGGTGAGGTAGTGTTGATTTCGCAGGTGACAGGTACACCGTGCGCGGATGAAAATCTGGAACACGGCGATGGCGTCCAGCGTAAGATTTTCTTCTGGCTGGAGGAAGGCCGTGAGCCTACGGAGCATATCCTCAACGAGATTATGGATTTGAAGGAAAAATATGAAAAAATCCAGCAGAACCTTGTGTTTATTTTAAGAAATGAGGATGCACTGAAGAACGCGACTCTTTGCAGATGTCTGGAGATGCTGCCAAAGATTCAGGTATTTTTCCATGACTTCGGCAAAGATAAAGAGATGACAGCGCGCCGCATGTACGTGGATTCTGAAAAGCTGCCGCTGATGGTTGTGACGGATGGAGCGTGCCAGGGAATGTTTGCGTCTGTGGGATATTCTGTTGGTATGGCGGATATGCTGCTGCGGATTTTCCATGTGTGATTCCATTGTGCAGGCAGGATATGATGCGCACGTAAGTTGTCGGGAAGGCGGGAGAGGACGAAGATGAATCGAGACGAAATAAAATACATCGCCATGTTTACCATGCTGCTGAATCATATCGCAAATATTTTCTTAGAGCCGGGAACCCTTCTGTTTGAGATTTTTGTAGATGTGGGATATTTCACAGCCATTACTATGTGCTACTTCCTGGTAGAGGGCTATGGCTACACCAGGTCCAAAGAGAAATATGGAAAGCGTCTGCTTCTGTTTGCGGCGATTTCCGAAATCCCCTTCTGCCTGGCATTTACAGAGGAGGGAACCATCAGCTTCGTAAATATGAATATGATGTTTACCCTTTTCCTGTGCTTCCTGATCCTTGTGGTCCGGGAAAAGGTCCAGGCAGACTGGAGGCGGAATGCCTGCATAATCGTGCTTGTGGTTCTTTCCATATATAGCGACTGGGCGCTGCTGGCTCCTTTGTTTACGCTGTGGTTTGCCACCTGCGGACTGACGGATGCACAAGGCAAAATAGCAGAGGATTTCACTGCGCAGCGGCGAAAGAAGCTGTGGAAGGTGTTTGGAAACGCCATGTTGCTTTTCGGGCTGGTCAATCTGGCAGAAAACATAGAGACCATGTCGCCAGGAATGAGCATCTTGCGTTCTCTTGGCGCTGTGGCTGGAATTTTCCTTTCCGCAGTCTGCATTATTTATCTGTACAACGGACAGCAGGGGAAAAAGTACAGAACCTTTTCCAAATGGTTTTTCTACATTTTTTACCCGGCACATCTGCTGATTCTGGGACTGCTGCGGCTTGCGCAATAAAATAGAATATGCTAAAATAAAACAAGATTCGAGGGGCAAAGGAATTTGCCCCTCATTTTAACTTTTAGAGAAAGGACATATTCTATGTTTCATGTAATTCCGGGAAATTTTTTCGTCCCATTGTCCTCACCCAACCGAATTGTATACTGGGAATGTATCAGCCGGCTTTTTTCCATCATGGAACATCAGCTTTCCTTTGGAGTGGAAAGAGAGGTGCTGGCAGATGAACTGGAATTTTATTTTAACCAGGAAAACGCAGCCCAGCTGGTGGAAGAGGAATTCCAGGCATATGACAGCCGGAGCCGCGCCAACGGAATCCTGCGCCGTCTGGAATATTACGGCTGGATCGAAGTGGAGACAGACAAAAGCTATGTGCAGAGAGTGAATTTCAAAGAGTATGCAGTGAAGGTGATTAAGACGCTGCTGGACATTGCAGACGGCAAACAGATCGAGTACCAGGGCTACATTTATACCATATACAGCCTTGTGACTGGAACCATGGACAAGCCGGGAATCGTGCTGATGCAGATCTGGGAAAACACGGATCTTCTGATCACCGGCCTGAAGAATCTGAATTCCAACATCAAGCATTACATTGACGAACTGACCAAACACAGCACAGTGGCAGAGATTATGGATGCCCTGTTTAATGATTATATTACCAACATTGTAGATAAGGCCTACCACCGCCTTCTTACTTCTGACAACGTGTCCAAATTCCGGCCGGAGATCATCTCCCGACTGGAAGAGAAAAGTCATGAGGAGGCGTTTCTGGAAGAGGCGGCAAGGGAGATCGCATCTATTCGGGAAGTTTCTGTGGAAGAGGGAAGGGAGCTGATTTACCGCTATCTACATGAGATTATAGAAGCTTTCCGCGGCATGGACGATATTCTCCAGGAGATCAATCAGAAAAACACCCAGTACCAGAGAGCTGCCATAGGGCGCGCCAAGTTTCTTCTTGCAGGAAACGAGGATGTGCGAGGTCAGCTAAAAGAGATCCTTATGGGAATCAACGAAGAGATCAACCGGGAGAACATGGACCTAGGCGGCATCTACCGCATTGATTTCCTGGATGACCTGGTGCAGATCTACCAGTGCTCCATCCTGGAACAAAGTTCCCTGTATCTTGCAGTGGAAGGCAAGCGGGAATTTACTCCTGCAAGCCTGGATGAGAAAGAGCCGGACGAAGAACTGCGCCGGGAAAAAATGCGGAGGATGGCTGAGAAGATCCAGAAGGTGGTCAGCGTGGAAAAAATCCAGGACTATGTGGATCAGCAGCTTGGAAATGTGGATGAGATGAACGCCAGCCAGCTGCCCCTTGCCAATGAAGATGATTTTATTAAGCTGATCTACACCAGGCTTTACGGACAGCGGAAAAATATGGGATATACAATTGAGACAATGGAAGAACGGGAAGCGAACGGCTACCGTTTCAAAGATTTTCGGATACGGAGGAGAGAGAATGGAATATCTGGAGGGATTGCTTCAAAAAGAGAAGGATAATTTCGGCAGAGTCTGCAACCGTCTTCTGGGAACCTGCTTTTTGTGCAAAGGAAACCAGAATACCAGACCGGACTATTATTTCGTGCTGAAATACCGCAAGGAATTTAAGGAATACTTAGGGGTACTGGGCTACCGCCTGGAGATTAACGAGGAATATGGCGTGGTTCAGCTGACCAGCCCCCGGGGAATCAACCGCATGAATCTGAAGCTTTACGATTCCATTGTGCTTTTGATTCTTCGGATCCTTTATGATGAAAAGAAACGGCAGCTTTCGGCAGTGGAAGAGGTGATCGTCACCCTTGGGGAAATTCAGGACCGCTTCCTCAGCTTAAATATCCGTGACAAAATAATCGACAAAACAACCATGCGAAATGCGTTGAGCCTGTTCCGCAGATACCAGATCGTAGAACTTCTGGACCGGGACCTGGGGGATGAGGAATCAAGGGTTCTGATCTATGATTCCATCCTGATGGCTGTACGCGTGGAAGACATTAAAGCTGCATTTGAGAAACTGGAAACATACAGAAAGGGAAAGAACATAAGCAATGAAGAAACTGACGAGGATGAAGCTGATTAACTGGCACAGGTTCAACAACTGTACCATAGATTTTGGAGATTCCACTCTTTTGTCCGGTGAAAACGGCGCTGGAAAATCCACTCTTCTGGATGCAATCCAGTTCGTGATCATCTGTTCCACCGGGTATTTCAACAAGGCCGCCCACGAAAACGGCAAGCGAAAGCTGACCGGCTATATCCGCTGCAAAACCGGAAAAGAGAATCAGCCTTATGAGCGCACCGGGGAGATCAGTGCCCATGTTGCGCTGGAATTTTATGAGGAAAGCAAGGATAAGTATTTCATTATCGGCGCGGTGGTAGACTCTGCTTCTGAGGGGCAGGAAACGACCGTCCGTTATCTGATGGAGAACACCAGACTTTCCGATGACCTGTTTCTTTACGGAAATCAGGTGAAATCCATTGCAGAATTCCGAGGCTCCAACATTGATATTCGCCAGTGGTGCAAGACCAATGTGGAAGCGCGAAAAATGGTCACAGCAAGGCTTGGAAGAATCGAAGACAAGTTCTTCCGTCTGATTCCGAAAGCTCTTGCATTTAAGCCTATTGATGATATCAAGGACTTTGTTTACTCCTATGTGCTGGATGAAAAAGAGGTTAATATTGAGGTTCTCCGGGAAAATGTGCGCACCTATCAGGATATGGAGCGCACCCTGGATAATGTGAAAAAGCGGATGAAAAAGCTGGAAAAGATTCAGGAACTGCATCAGCGCCTGCAGGAGCGGATGGAACGGGATCAGATGTATGAATATTTCCTGAAACGCAGTGACCTGGACCTTGTGGAAGGCAAAATAAGAAGCATAGATGCAGCCAAAAAGAACGAGGAAGTCCGTCTGGAACAGACCAAAGTCCAGCTGGAAATGCTGCAGAAGGAACGTGCCGAGAAGCAGGAAATTGCCACCAATCTACGGGTAGAACTGCGCCATAATCAGGAATTTGTAGCTCTTGAGGAAGAGAAAAAAGAGCTGGAAAGACAGCTGGAAAAGCGTAGAAATGCACTGCAGGATGAATCGGAACTGAAGAAAAGTGTTGCAAAGGCGGCGAAAGACAGCGAGCGGCTTCTCATGGGCGTTAAGGATGCAGGCGGTGATTCCCAGAAACTGATATCCTGCGTCCGGGAATACCGCACACAGCTGCAGAAACTGGATTCTGAGGCCAATGTAGCAGCACTGAAAAGCCTGACAGACGATGTGATCCACTGCAAGCAGAAGTATTTTGCAGGACTTCAGGGAGAGCTTGCCAAGCTGCAGATCCAGCTGAAACAGAATCACGCAGAACGGGAAAAGCTGAACAAAAAGATCAGCAAACTGAAGCGTAAAAAGCTTACCTATCCATCAGGAGTAGAACTCCTTACAGAAACTATACAGGAGGAATTTGCCAGCCTGGGACGGGAAATCCAGCCGGGAGTTCTCTGCGAAATGCTGGAAATCCAGGATGAAGAATGGCGAAATGCAGTAGAAGGATATCTGAATACACAGCGTTTTTATGTGCTTGTGGAGCCGGAGAATTTCGACATTGCACTTGGAATCTATGACCGCCTTCGCAAGGAGAAAAAGGTCTACGGCGTGGGTCTGATCAATACCAGAGATTTGGGAAATTATGATACTGCTCCTGCAGGAACTTTGGCTTCCGTTGTAACTTCCCAGAATCAATATGCCCGCCAGTACAGCAACATGATCCTGGGAAAAGTGCAGATGTGCGAGCGTTACGAGGACCTGAAAAAGTACCCCATTTCCATTACAAAGGGCTGTATGCGCTACCAGAACCGGGTGGCAAGCGCCATCAAGCCAGAGGTATTCCGAGTGCCGTTTATCGGCAAAAATGCCTTTACCGTTCAGCTGGTTCAGGCAGAGGAGGAGTACCAGAAGATGAATGAGCTTCTGGAAAATCAGGAGAAGCAACTGGCCGGGATGAATGAAATTCTGGGTCTTCTTTCCACAGACAGTGATGTGGATATCAAGTACCGCCTGGATGTGCTTCATACTCTTGGAACCGTGGACAGGGCCATTGCCAAATGCCAGGAAAACATCCAGAAGCTGAAGGAAAATTCTACATTGATTGAGAAGCAGATTCAGCTGGAAGAACTGGAAAAAGTGCTGCGTGGGCTGGATGCTTCTGTGAATTCTGATACGGAGAAAATCGGCGGAATACGAACTAGAATTCAGGATCTGATTACCAGAAAACAGGCCTTTCTGGAGAACGAGATGACAGAGAAGGGGAAGGTCTTTTCCCTGGGAGAGGCAGCTGGGGATGTCTTAAATTCCTGGAATCAGGAGTACGAGGAAGCGCTTGGAAAACGTCCGGTGGAGCAGTTCCAGAATGAGTATCTTGGCAAACGAAGAAACAACAGTGACAGGTGGGAAAAAATCAAAGACCAGATGATAAATGCCATGGTGGAATACAAGACAGAGCATGATTTCGGTGCAGCTGCCAGCCTGGAAGGTTTTTCTGAGTTTCAAGCTGTATATGACAGACTGAAAAATTCCGAGCTTTTGGATTATGAGGAGAAAGTACAGTCTGCCCGACATGCTGCGGAAACAGAGTTCCAGGAGCAGTTTCTTGCAAAGCTTCAGGAGAATATGAAGCTGGCGCAAGGGGAATTTAAGGAGCTGAACAAGGCTTTAAAGGGGATTGACTTCAGCAGTGAGCGCTATGAATTCCAGTTTATGCCAAGCAAGAAATACCGCAGCTATTATGAAATGATCATGGACGATTTCAATGTAATTCAAGGGGAATCCCTGTTTTCCGGAATGTTCCATGAGGCTCATAAGGATGTGATTGAGGAGCTGTTTGAACGGCTTTCTGTAGGCGGTGAAAACAGCACGCAGACTCTGGAGGAGTTTACGGATTACCGTACTTATATGGATTATGATATTAAGATCATACATGATGACGGCACCTATTCTTACTATTCCAAGGTATGCGAGGAAAAGAGCGGCGGTGAGACACAGACCCCGTTCTATGTGACCGTGGCAGCTTCTTTCGTACAGCTTTACAGCAACAATATTGGAGGAGAGGCGGCTGGACTGGTGCTGTTTGATGAGGCGTTCAACAACATGGATGATGAGAGAATTGGCGGCGTACTGGAATTCCTTCGCCGCCTGCCATTGCAGCTGATCATCGCGGCTCCGCCGGATAAGATTCAGTATATCGGTCCGGCTATGGATGAGATCATGCTGGTTATGACAGATCAGAAGCGGAGTTATGTGGAGGAATACCATAACGCGGTGTAAAAAAACATTCACAATTCACAGTTGCACAGTGACAGATTACGCGTTAAAATAGATGAAAATAACGCAGAGGAGGTACCGCATATGACTACACTGGAAATTCTGGACCGTCTGCAGGGCGATGCACTGAAAGATGGAGAACTTCGCAAAAAGCTTCTGGCAACCCGTTTGGAGAAGGATCCTCTCACTGTTTTCTGCAGGCTGTGCAGAAGTCTTGGCTATGAATTGTATGAGATGGATCTGGTGTCTGCAGGAGAGGATTTCTACGCCACCATGCGCCGCAGTACCAACGGCGGAGGGGAGAATTCTCCGAAGCTGGAAGGGGAAGATGATTTCTACGAGCTGCTGATGGCAAGCCTGGAGGCAGCGGAGAAAGCGGAGTAAAGAAATGGAAGAATAGAAAAATATGGCTGAGTTGACCAAACTGCAGAAGCAGTTATTTGAATTGCAGGATTTGAAATACCGTGATTTTCACAGCAAATTAATGCCCGAAACAGACAAGGAAACGGTCATTGGAATCCGTACGCCAGTCCTTCGGAAATTTGCAAAGGAATTCGCCGGGACTTCGGAGGCAGAGGCGTTTTTGCGGCAACTTCCTCACCGATATTATGAAGAAAATAATCTTCACATGATGCTGATCACGGGGATAAAGGACTATGAGAAATGTATGGAAGAGATTCAGAGATTTCTTCCCTGTATTGACAACTGGGCAACCTGTGATTACCCGGCACCGAAGTGTTTTGCCAGGCATAAAGATCAGGTGCTGGAGGAAGCAAAGAGATGGATTTCTTCAGGAGAAACCTATGTCATTCGTTATGGAATCGGTATGCTGATGCGCCTTTTCCTGGACGAAGATTTTTCCTCGGAATATCTTGAAATGGCAGCAGCGGTTCAATCCCAGGAGTATTATGTAAATATGATGATTGCCTGGTATTTTGCCACTGCTCTTGCCAAGCAGTGGGACGCCACAGTCCCTTATATTGAACACCATAAATTACCAGACTGGGTACACAGAAAGACCATTCAAAAAGCTGTGGAGAGCTACCGGATCACACCGGAGCAGAAGGAATATCTGAAAGGATTTCGATAGAAAAAATCACAAATGCCAGAGATAAAAACATTTGCATATAGATGCAGAGTGCTTTTTCTCTGGCATATTTTTTATATGATAATGCTAACAGAACTATTGGCAGCGAATTTATTACTTTTTATGGAACACAATTGCCCGGTCATACACGATTTCATAATAGGAAGCTCCTACATTGTTCTCATCCATATATGCACGGAAGGCCAGAAGAAGGGTATCGCCATTGTCTACGCCATAGAATTTTCCCTTCTCATTTCCAGTAGAATATTCGATGATGGAGGTGTAATCATCCATCTGGGTACGGGCCATTTTGTACACATAATAATCGTCTGCATTGTCGCAGTCTTCCTCAAGATAGGAAGCCGCGCTGCCTGGGAAAAGGGAATCGTACACGCTGCATACGCCGTTGAGCATAGGGCGGGCATAGAGAACCGCGTTGGAGTATAGGGCCTTTCCGGTCTGTGTGTGATTGACTCCGTAAACAACAACGAAATCCTCATCGGAATTTAAGGTAAAATCTTTTGTCATCACATAGGCGGTATCCCGGTTGTCACCCTGTGCATTGCGGTCATTCAGGTAAGCAGTAAGTCCCTCCGGAACCGCAATATCTGTGCTGAGCTCTTCATAATCATACTCATTTGCGTACTGGGAGATGATTGCTTCCCGAATTTCATCCAGATGCCGGCTGCCATTTTTCAATTTGGAAATTTCATGTTCGCCAGTTCCGCGGGCTGTGAGAACTGCGTTTTCGTAAGGATCTGCATCCAGCTCTTTTTGCGGAGAAACACGATAAACAACGGAGTTTGCCGAAAGATTTTCTATGTAGCTGTCATAAGCGTCCTGATCTGTCGGCTGGGAAATGCGGCCGAGGAAACTAAAGGTGTCGGCTCCTTTTTGCAGCCCCATATTATAGGTGTCTGCAGGAATCGGCATCACATTGATCATGCTTTCATCGTAGCCGGCAGCGGTCAGCTGTGCAGTTACTTTTTCGGTTACAGTCTGGTTGGCGCTGATTACAATAACCGCCTGAGAACCGTATGCGCTGTCTCCATCATGCTTGATATTTACCATATTTACAGAGTCCCCGATGGAACCGAAAATAGGGTGATACAGACCGGTTTCCTCATTTCCTGCGCTGAAAAATGCCTTTTCGTTGGTGTAATCCTTTCCCTCTTTTTGCTGGGTAAACATTACGTAATTGATGAAGGAATAGTACTTGCATTCGGGGGAAAGCTGCGTGATCAGAACGATAGCTTCGTCCTGTCCAAGCTTATACTGCCAGCCGCCCGGGGCAAAATATGGATTCGCCGGAGCATTTTCTACATTTGGGTCATCATAGAGAGTGGCTGTCTCGTCCGGCCAGTTGTAGTCTGGATTTCCCTTGGCATTGTCCTGTTCCGGGGCGGCAGGAAGATTGAAGACCATGTAGGAGGAACCTGCATTATTGCCGAAACAGCTGAGAAGACGGCCAGCGGAAGCCTCCTTTAATGTGTCCAGTTCATAGAAGGAACCCTGCTGAACATAGAAGCCTTCGTTTTCCAGAAGGGTCTGAAGCTGGCTGGCATTGTTGTCTTGTGCGGTGTCAGAATTTTCTGGGGCTTCAGTGGTCGATTCTTCGTTTGCGCTTACCAGAACCGTGCTGGAAACAAGTCCGCCTGCCAATATCGCTGCTGCAAAAATTCCCGCTGCAAATGTATTAAAAAACTGCTTTTTCTTCATAGGCTCATACTCCTTTATCAGTTAAATGTTATGTTGGAGTAAGTATAGCATGAGAAAAAGCAGTTTTTGATTTTCAGGGAATGAAATACATGCTTATGGAATAAAATGCTGCGGTGCGGATTGACAGCAGCAGATCTTACATGAAGTCATTCGCCGTATTTATGCGCGGTACGTTCATTAACGGAAGCTCTTGAGCCAGTTTACCAAGGAATCATGCCAGATGTTGTCGTAAACGGTTTTCTTCATCTGGTCGGTTACCGGGCCGTTGTTTGCCATTTTGGCAAGGATGCCAGCCTGGAGTTCTTCCACAGTCATGTCTTCCGGTGACTTGGTCCAGTCTACGGTTACTTCGGATTTCTCGGAAGCTGTCTGGGAAGTAGCTTCATTGTCGGCAGCGGCTTCTTTGTCTGCAGAAACATCGTTGGAAGCTGCGACTTCTGAAGCTGCGGGATTTACAGCGGATTCAGAGGCAGCTGTGTTTTCAGCAGCTGGCTCAGCATCTGATTTATAGTTGGAAGCCTTTGCTTCAGTTGTAGAAGCGGCTTCTGTTTTTGCTGTATTCGCTGAACTGTTCTCGGAAGCTGTCTCTGGTTTTTTCGCAGCCATGTCAACTGGCTTATACTCCGGCATGTCCCCGGCCGCAACCCAGATATTTCCGCTGTTTCCAGCAACGGTTACATTAATGCTGCCATTTTCCACGGAAACCTTTTCCCCGGTAAGTGTGCCTACATATTCAGCAGCATTTCCAGCTGGCAAATTCATGGAAGCGGCATTATCATCGTTGTTTACAGTTACGATCACGCGAACTCCATCAAGGTCACGGGCGAAAGCATACTGGCGGTTGGTCAGCATCAGCTCCGCATAGCTTCCATAGTTAAGTGCCGGCGTATTCTGGCGAACCTTTCCAAGAGCGGCAATAAGCGCGGTGCAAGGATTTTTCTCAGTGGCATCTGCGTAGTCCGCAAGATTCAATGCAGGCCTTAAGCTGTCATCGGAGGTTCTTTCCTTGCGGCCTTCGATTCCAAATTCAGAACCATAGTAAATGCTTGGAACGCCTGGAAGCGTATAGAGCAGTACGTGAACCGGAGCAAAATGCGCTTTGTTGGAAAGCTTGGTGTAAATACGCTCCACATCATGGTTGTCCACGAAATTGTAAAGATCCAGGTCGCCCATGTTCTGCAGATATTTCACAGTATGTGCGATCTCGAAATAGTTGTGGTCGTTGTGGCCGCTGTAAAGTGCCTTGTGCAGGGCATAGTTGGTAACGCTGTGCAGGGTGCTTCCATTTACCCAGCGGCTGTAATCGCCGTGGATTACCTCGCCCATCAGCCAGAAATCCGGTTTCACTTCTTCAGCAGTGCGGCGAAGCTGTTTCATGAAATCAAAATCCAGAACATCAGCAGCATCGAGACGAATTCCATCCACATCGAACTCAGAAACCCAGAAACGGATCACATCGCAGATATAGTTCTGTACATCCGGATTGCGCTGGTTTAATTTTACCAGAAGGTTGTATCCGCCCCAGTTCTCATAGGAAAATCCATCGTTATACTCGGTATTTCCGGAGAAATTCACGTTGCAGTACCAGTTTACATAAGGTGAGTTCTGGTGCTTTTCCTGAATATCTTTAAATGCGAAAAAATCACGTCCGGTGTGGTTAAATACACCGTCGAAGATAACTTTAATTCCTTTTTCATGACATGCTGCTACGAAATTCTTCAGATCCTCATTGTCACCCAGACGGGAGTCCAGTTTCTTATAATCTGTTGTCTCGTAACCATGTCCCACACTTTCAAATAAAGGACCTATATATAAAGCGGTGCATCCGATTTCCTTAATATGGTCGATCCAGGGAAGAAGCGTATTCAGCCTGTGAACCGGCTCCTCATACGCATTCTGCTTCGGCGCACCTGTCAAACCCAATGGATAAATGTGATAAAAAACTGCTTCGTTATACCAACTCATGTCTAACACCTCTGTCGTTTAAATAAATTTGTACGTTCAATGTCTTTTATCATAGCAGATTTTGGGAATTTATTCTATATAAAAATATGACGATAGTGTTGTTTTTGCAAGAATAACTTTGATATCCATATAGTATTTGGATTGATGATTTGCATGAAATTATTCAGATCCTGTTTGACTGGGATGGATACCACATGCATGATTTTCGAATTCCAAGTGATGATATTTTGATTGAGCAGGACACTGGAGAGGATAACTTCTGGAATTATGGAGGTTACAAAGAAAATAAGCCGCTATTAAAAAAATAACCTCTAAAATGCAAAAAGATATCTATCGTAGAATTAAGAAATTCTCCGAGAATATGGAGGCAATGCTGCGGGTATACGGTATGCTGGAATTAGAGGATGCATACAAAATTTACTGTACATTGTATGACAAAAATCAGGACAAAACAGAGTTCTACAGATATGTTTACTGGTATGGCAGCTTTAACTGTATTTTTAAAACTGCTTATACAGGTGATGGAAGATGTTTTTCTTTTATAGAAGATATTGATTCGCAGAAAGTAATTGCCATGCAGGAAAAATATGCAGCAGATATGGACTATGCTTCATTTTCCATAGAAGATATTCGTTTACTTTCAGAAAACCTGGCAAATAGAACGGAATGGATTGATATTTTGTTTTCAAAGCTGCGTTATCAGATAAACATACCTCTGGAAGCAGCCGAGAGATGTCTGATATCTACTGTAATCGGTATAATGAACGGAACTACTTTAGAGGAAGCTTTTGAGGCTATATCAGAATGGAGCAATGGGAAATCTGACATTGCGGCAAATGCAGAAGTCTGGATGGCAATTTCTGGAATTATGCTGGAACTGGAATTGCCTATGCTAAAAGGAAGAAGCCGGACAGAATATGCAAGAGAAAAAAATATGTCGCCCTGGAGCGTGGATATGGTATCAAATCATGCGGCAGTATTTTCCGATAAAAAACTGCACATGTATGAATTCCCAAAAAGTGTTCAGGAATGGATGTATAATGCCTGTGAATTTGGAGAATCCCATGAGATACAAAGGCTTTTCAACTTAAAAAAACAGGAAAATGTATGCTCAGAAGAATTCATATATTTGCTTTGCGATACATGTATTACATTTGGAAAAGAGGCAGAAGCAGAAGCTTTGCTGAAAGAACTGGAAAACAGTTCAAGTTTTGGAAGAACAGCGGCAGATAAACTCAGAGATCGATTACAGGGACGGTATGACGCATTCGATGAGGAATATGATGACGAGTTTGACGAGAAAAATATGTTCCCTTGGATAAACGCAAAACCTCAGGTTCCATTCATCCGTGAAAGTCCCAAAATAGGAAGAAATGATCCTTGCCCTTGCGGCTCTGGAAAGAAGTATAAGAAATGTTGCGGGAAATAATAGACGATTACGAAGGGGACAGAATGCTATGAAAAATAAAAAATGGAAAAAATTTCAGCTGCTGACAGAAGAATGCTACAACAATATGATTGGTTTCGGCGAGAATAATGACTGTTGGAAGCTATATTCATCGCAGGTCGTCGCAACACTTCGCCGAGCTAACTGTCAACTGCGACTAAACATCTCAGGAGAGCCTTCACGATTAAGCCGTAGTTAGCAGTTAGTTCACCGGAGCGTTGCACCGACCTGCGTGGAATAACAGGTGTTCAGAGGCGTCCGCCTTGATTCACTAAATTACGTTAACGCAGCTCATTTGCTTTCATATTATAGAAACACCTCTGCATACACTGTAAAAACAACGTCTTCGGAGGCGTTTCTTTTGAAAGAATATATTGAAGAACGGGCAGTGGAAATTGGGAACTATATTATTGAGACGAAGGCAACAGTGAGACAAACAGCGAAAAAGTTTGGGGTTAGTAAGAGCACGGTACATATGGAAGTAACAATATAGAACGGTTCGTTTGGGTAATAGAATAAGAAAAACCAAGGAGGAACGAACCATGAAGGATTTGAAAACAAGAATTACGGAGAATGGCATTGATTATGTACTTGTCGGGGATTATTATATCCCAGACTTGAAGCTGCCGGAGGAAAAGCGATCTATCGGTAAGTGGGGACGAATGCACAGGGAGTATCTGAAAAAGCAGTGCTACGGTAGATATTCCAGTTTACTGCTGACCGGAAAACTTTGGAGCTATCTGGAGGATTTGGACGAACAAGCGGAGGAACGGTTTACGTGTATTGTTGATCAGATGAAAGCGGCTGAGGGAGTGACGGAGGAATTGAAGCGGAAAGATGCTATGCTTTGGGTACAACGGTGTAATAATATTAGAAACAGAGCAGAAGAAATTGTACTGAACGAAATGGTTTATATTTAGTATGGAGCAGTCAGCCGAAAGGCTGGCTGTTTTTCTTTTCCTAGCGACAGAAAATGATTGACAATGTTATAAGACTGTGGTAGTCTGAAAACAAGAACAGACTACTGTAGTCTTATAGGAGGCGAAACAAGTGACAGAGGAAAATATCAAACTTTTTGATTCGGAATTAAAGGTAATGGATGTTCTGTGGAAGGATGGTGACGTGCCAGCGAAATATGTTGCAGATACTTTAAACAGAGAAGTCGGCTGGAATAAAAACACAACGTATACATTGATTAAGCGGTGTATCAATAAAGGCGCGATTGAACGAACGGAACCGGGATTTATGTGCCATGCGCTTATAGCAAAAGAACAGGTACAGGATCTGGAAACAGATGAACTTATTGATAAGATATATGATGGATCTGTTGACAAGTTGTTTGCGGCACTTCTTGGCAGAAAAAAACTTTCTATGGAGCAGATTAAGAACCTGAAGCAGATCGTCAGTGAATTGGAATGAGGTGATGTATATGAGCCTGCTGCAAATGAGTTTTCTGGGAACGGTTATTATTTTACTTATTGTGGTATTAAGGGCTGTGCTTATCAACAGATTACCGAAGAAAACATTTTTGATTTTATGGTGGATTGCATTAATACGGTTATTAGTTCCATTTTCCATAAAATCAGTCACAAGTATTTATTCTCTGTTGCAGAGTATTTATTCTGATATAAACCCAGTGAGAACGGCGCAAACGACAACATTTTTACCCATTCATGGGAATATGCCTGAGATAGCAAATGGATTATCAGAGGCTATGGTACAGAGAACAGAATCCATTTCGATTTTGAGTGTAATATGGCTGGCAGGTCTGTTACTTTGTTTTGGATTTTTTGCGGTTTCCTATATAAAATGTTATCGGGAATTTCGATTTTCGCTGCCTGTTGAAAATGATATTTTGGAAGCATGGAAGGAAAAACATCCACTAAAAAGGAGTCTATCCATCCGGCAGACAGAAACCATAGCTGCACCACTTTCTTATGGTGTGATTCGCCCAGTTATTTTAATGCCGAAAAATACAGAATGGAAAAATATTTATCAGCTTCGTTATGTGTTGGAACATGAATATGTGCATATCAGACGGCTTGATATGCTTACAAAGCTGATAATGATTGCTGCAGTATGCATTCATTGGTTTAATCCTCTTGTGTGGGTAATGTATATTCTTTTTAACAGAGATTTGGAATTATCCTGTGACGAAACCGTAGTCCGTAGATTTGGAATGGATATAAAGTCGGTATATGCAACTGCTTTAATATCTATGGAAGAAAAAAAGAGCGGACTGACACCATTATGTAACAGTTTCAGTAAAAATGCGATTGAAGAGAGGATAAGAGCAATTATGAAGATAAAGAAGACATCTAAGTTTGCAGTAATTATAAGTGCAGTATTGGTAATTTGCGTGACAGGTGGATTTGCAACTTCCGCATCATCCTTGGAGAAAAAGACAGAGACAGCGCAAGAAAACGGTGAAACAACAGTTGCTTTAAACGAAGTGAATATCCGGGAAGATGAATCACTTTCAAGTTCGGATGTGGAATGGTGGACAGCAGAAGAGTATGCGAAATGGCTGGACGAGGAAAAAGAAGTTCTGCAGTCTATGATTGGTGAAAAAGCTTATACAGGCGGCGACGGATGGTTTGTATGGACACAGGAAAAGGTAGATGAGACGATTGCACTTTATGAGGATAATCTTCAAAAAATAAAAGATGGGATGAAGTTGTCGAAATCATCTGATGATGCAGTGGGAATTACAATGGCATATTCTCCGGAAAATATAGAATATGCGAAGCAGGAAGCAGAAACGGTCACCGAAAATAAAGACAGTAATGAAAATGTATTCAGCGAAGAACAGCTTTCTGAATATGCAAAAGCGGGAATAACTTACCAGAAAGAAACAGGATTTCTGATGTATGATGGAAAGACCATTGGATATTTCCGGGATGAGTTTAAGCCGGGTACTTATACAATAAGTTCCAAACGTGGAGGTACGCTTCGAGTTGAAGTGCAAAGGGAAAACTATGGCACCATCACAGACGTAAAGGCAGAACCGTTATCAGATGATTTTTGGTCAGAACCGGCAGTATTGGTTGAAAGTTCCGGCGGAGAAGCTGTAACTGCAGATGAAATGAAAGGATCTGTTTTTGAAGAAGGAGGAAGTGAGAACATAGCGGCTGATGACATGGGCGAATATAGCAGTGAAGAGGGAAAAGGTCTTAATATTGCTGTTCCACAGGAGTATGCTGATTATGGAGTATCTTGTGATGCTCAAGGAAACTGGGTTTATAATGGTAAGATTATAGCAGATTTATATGATGAGGGAAGGGGAATCTTTTCTAACAGCAACGGAACTATGTACATTGAAGTAACGAGAGACAAAAGTGGAAAGATCAGCAGCTTTCAAAAAGTAAGCAAAAATAGAATGCAGGAATTATTTACTGAATTTAATCCGGAAGCGGAAACATTTGATGGATATACTTCAGAGGCGAAACATTAAGTTAGTATTAAATGAAACGAGGACGATTAGGTGGGAAAAATATTGCTGGTATCATTCGAGGGAGCTGAGGAAGATTTGGTAAATTCTGTTATTTCTGTGTTAGATTCCGGCAGAGAGAAATTTCTTTTTCAGGAAATACAATTTCAATCGAAAATATGGCATAAGGGTATAGCGATTGATTTGAAACGGAGAGAAGTCGTTCGTGATAATAGAAAAATAGAATTAACTTACACCGAGTTTGAAATCCTGCAGTTATTAGCACAAAATCCAGGAAGAGTATTTAGTAAAGAACAGATTTATGATATAGTCTGGAAAGAATCCTATTTTGGCGATTACAATATAGTAATGAGCCATATCAGTCATATTCGTGAGAAAATAGAAGATGATCCGGGTAACCCGGTATATATTCAAACCGTCTGGGGTGTAGGATACAAGTTCAATGAGAAGGCAGGCAGCGAGTAAATTCGCTGCCTTTCCTTTACAGGGATGGATTCAGATTTTGCTGAGTTTTAAGATAATATTGCTCTGCTGATACAACCAGTCTGTGAATTCTGTCGGACTGGTTGCTCCTGCCTTTACAGCTTTCTTACGCTGCAGAGCTTCTTTCTTAAAAAGGTCAAACGCATTTTTCATTTCTTCCAGGCGTTCAATCGGAAAATTAGCAGTTTTTTGGGACTTATTGATTTTATTACGCCAATTCTGGCATTCATTTTTATAAAGCAGATCATAGTTATTTTCTCTGGCTCGTTCATCAAACTCCCTTTTGTTTTGAAGTGCCTGTGCTTTACGGCACTTATCACTGCACAGTTCATAACGCTGGCTTTTTGCCAGAAAATATTTTCCACAGACTTTGCACTGACGGAAACAAAGGCCCCAGTCATTCAGTCGATTCAAGTAATAAGTGATAAGCGGATAAAAAGAGCTATAGGCAGCTACGCATTCTGTTCTGCGCCTATTATCCGGAAACCAAAGTTCAAGTCGAGTGATTTCAGCAGGAGTGTTGCGGAAATAAAGACTGCCAGTATGAAAACGTTCTGGTTTTCCGGTATCAGAATTAAAATTCATGACATTTTCTGTTTGGAATGCCTGAGTCAAAATTTGGATTTTTTCTATAAAACGATCACAGGCAGTATTACGGTCACGATATTCCCTTGTAACAAGATATTCATTCCAAATACGGAATGTAGCATACATTCTCACCGGATCACCGGTGAGATATTTTTTTGCCAGAAAATCACCAGCAGTCTGTTCCAGTGCAGGCTGTTTCCAACGGTTAGTGTGCAATGCATCACGTAGGGGAGCAAGTCCATATATATTCCAGTTCTTTTCTTTATCATATTCAAAATCTATCAGAAAACGTCCTAGAGGACGTGTTATATCATATATGACATCGTTATCTTTATTTCCGTCCAGTCGAAAACGGATTTGCTGTTCCGTTCCGATTAAAATTCGCTCCTTCATTTTGTCTCTATCCAATGCCAGAACGAAGAGGATGTGGTCGTAGCAAGGTTCTTGCCTTATAAATTGATAAGCCATTTCTATTTGCTCCTGTTTTGTATGGTAATTTTAAAAAATATAATATTAGTTACATTTATGGTATCGCGAAAGTATTGAAAAGTCAAGATGAGATTGATAAGATACGATTGAATGGTAATTTCGTACTATGCAGTGTACTTTGACAACTTTATGACCGTCTAACCTGAGATAAACCGCCATGACCTTCGATAAAAGAAGTGAGCGCATCCGAATGGATGACGTGTTGTATGCCTTGACAGCAGTATGACTCAGGAAACAGGAAAGAGAAAACGGCAATGAGAAGCTAAAAAAATGAGATCAAAAATGGAGGAACAACATGAGTGAAAATAAGAGATTAAACAATTATGATGAACTGCCTCTTGTACTGGATGTGGCTGATATTCAGCGGATTATGGGGATTTCCAGAGTAACGGCTTATGAACTGGTTCATACACCCGGTTTTCCGGCATTTCGAAGCGGCAGATTAATTAAGGTTAGTAAAATTGCTTTTTTCGAATGGATGGCAAAGGGGAATGGAAGGGTGCCGGAGAATAGTAACTAAATCTGGAGCAGAGCGGAGAGCGAAGTCTTTTGTGCAGGTTAAGGGCGGCAGCCATTGCCCAGTGAGTTGATGCGTGCGTCTACTCATACTGGGTATTACCTGACGCAAATTCACGCAGGTTTGCAGCTTCGCTGCCTTATTTAATTTGGAAAAACGTGAAAAAGGAGGGCAAGAAAATTATTGAAAGCAACAAGACACAATGGACGCTCCGGGAAAAATGGCACTTATAATCCCAGGCATAATGATCGCCGTTTCGACTTGGAAAACAGTGAACATATTGATGCTGGAAGAGTCAGAGAAAATATTTACTGGGACTGTTACCGTGGCTATACCACAATGCAGAACAGGGAAGAAGATTCTCAGGATATCAGTTTTGAGAAAATTGAATGTACTTTTTATCAGGAACATTATGGAAAATATATAGAAGCGCAGAATGAAAGAAATGCAAGAACCCGTCATACAGAGCGTAACCGATCTGTGGAAGATTTACTAAAGAACAATAAAACCTGTCCAGAGGAAACTATTTTTCAAATAGGAACAGTAGAAGAATCTGTTTCCTATGAAATATTACTTGCGGTCGTACAGGACTTTACAAAGCAGTTCACAAATCGGTTCGGTTCTCATGTCCATATTCTGGACTGGGCACTGCATTTGGACGAAGGAACGCCGCACATTCATGAACGTCATGTTTTTGATTGTGAGAATAAGTACGGGGAAATCTGTCCCCAGCAGGAAAAAGCACTGGAAGAATTAGGGATTGCACTTCCAAAACCGGATAAACCTAAAGGCCGCAATAATAATCGAAAGCAGACTTTTGATGCTATTTGCCGGACAATGCTTTTTGATATAACTCGAAAATACGGGTTGCATCTGGAAGAAGAACCGTCTTATGGAGGGCGAGATTATCTTGAAAAGCAGGATTATATCCTGTTTAAGCAAAAGGAACAGATGAAAAACCAGACAGAAATACTGGATACACTTACTTTGAAAATTGAAGAAGTAGAAGCTTTGATCGATGAAGTTTCAGATATTGCTTACGACAAAGCTGTGGAGGTTGTGACGGATGAGGTCAGAGTGGAAACCCATAAAGAAGACATTCGTCTGGTAGAACAGTCAAAGGCGTGGGTGCTTTCCCCTGAGCGCAAGGCTTCCCAAAAAGAAAGAACTTATGCTGTAAGTCGATTGGACGGAGTAATTACCAAAATTACAAAAGCTATGCAGACAGCAGTTAAAACAATCCAGACCACGCTGATAAAACCGGAAGTCAAAAAGGTGAATACCGAACAGATTAAGAAAAAAGCCAGAAGTTCCATTCTGGATAGGCTGGCAAAAGCAAAAATTACTGCGGAACAGGAGAACCGAGAGCGATGGGAACACGAAGGAAGAACTAAATTGGGAAGGAACGATATGGAGTTGTGATGTAAAGAAAAGAGGAAAAGGATGAATATATTTGAAGCAGTTAAACAGTCTGTGACTACCCGGCAGGCTGCAGAAAGCTATGGAATACGGGTAAACAAGAATGGAATGGCGGTCTGTCCATTTCACCGTGACAAGAATCCAAGCATGAAAGTGGACAGGCGTTTTCATTGTTTCGGATGTCAGGCAGATGGGGATGTGATTGATTTTACGGCACACTTGTACAATTTAAAACCAAAAGAGGCGGCAGAGAAATTGGCAAGAGATTTTTCTATACATTATGAGAACATGGGGCACAGCCCGCCACAGAGAAAACAAATCAAACGACAGCTAACACAGGAACAGAGGTATCTGCAGGCAGAAAATAGATATTTCCGTGCACTGGCAGATTACCTGCATTTGTTGAAACAGTGGAAAGAAGAGTGTGCTCCGAAACAGGTGGAAGATGTCTGGCATCCGCTGTTTATGGAGGCATTGGAAAAAATATCAGAAACAGAGTACCTGTTGGATACATTATTATCAGGCACATTAGAAGAACGAGTTGCCGTAGTGGTGGCTCATGGGAAGGAGGTGACAGCGATTGAACAGAGAATTTCAGACTTTATCACCACAGACACGACAGGAATTGTGCGAAGTAATGGATATAATGGAAACGGAGTTGACAGTAGAGGAAATCAGAGAACAACTGGAAATGACACAGAAGGGTGCTGTGAAAAACAATCGGCATAACTGTAAGCTAATTTTAGAACATGATCCTCTGTTAAAAGATGTATTCCGGCACAATATTTTGACTGAGCAGACAGACATTGTAAAACCCGTGTGGTGGGAACGGATAAGCCCGGCATTCACAGATATGGATTTGAACTATATTATGCTTTATTTGGAAGAGACTTACGGTCTGACGATGGATAAGATTGTGCAGAAAAGTATTGTCCATCAGGCAGATCGGAACAAATATCACCCTGTCCGGGATTATTTGAACAGTCTGCAATGGGATGGGCAGGAACGTATCCGCTATGTGCTGCATCATTTTCTTGGTGCACCTGTGGATGAGTTGACCTATGAAAGTATGAAAATGTTTTTGCTGGGAGCTATTGCCCGTGCGTTCCGCCCCGGAATTAAGTTTGAATATATGCTCTGTCTGGTCGGGGGTCAGGGCGTGGGAAAATCTACATTTTTTCGTTTCATGGCAGTAAAGGATGACTGGTTCACTGATGACATCGGCAAACTGGATTCGGAAAAAGTTTATTGTCAGCTTCGTGGTCATTGGATGATTGAAATGTCTGAAATGGTCGCAACGGCACGCTCTAAGAGTATTGAGGAAACAAAGAGCTTTCTGAGCAGGCAGAAAGAGACTTATCGGGATTCTTATGCAGTATATGCTCTTGATCGTCCGAGGCAATGTGTATTTGGAGGAACATCCAATATTAAGCGATTCCTGCCGTTTGACCGTACCGGAAATCGAAGATTCGTTCCGGTTCAGACGAACCGGGCAGAGATGGAGGTTCATATCCTCGAAAATGAGAAGGAATCCAGACAGTATATTGATCAGGTGTGGGCGGAAGCAATGATGTTGTACCGTAATGGAAATTTTAAACTGGCGTTTTCAAAGGAAACAGAAACACAGCTTGATAAACTGCGGCAGGAGTTCATGGCGGATGATACGGAAGCCGGAATGATACAGGCATGGCTGGATGAACATGAAGACAGAAAAGTCTGTTCATTGATGCTTTTTAAAGAGGCACTGGACAATCCTTATGTAAAGCCGAAGAAGGCGGAGACAGACCGCATCTGTGAAATCATGAATACAAGCATTGTGGGTTGGAAACAGGGGACGATGACAAGATTCAAGGATTACGGTACACAGCGTTCGTGGGTATGTGTAAACGAAAACTGTAAACGAGACGCAAAAGACTTAAAAAATGAAAATGACTGGCATCCGATTACTGAGAAGGAAGCCCGGCAGGTGGAGTTACCTTTCCAGTAAAATGCCAGTCAGGTTTACGGTAGTTGGCGTGTTGTTTACACTTTTTTCTATGGATATTGCTTTGACTTGTAGAATTTGTAAACAGTAAACAGATATATAAGAGTAATTTGGTATTGAGGAAAGAAAACTGAAAAAACAAAAAGAATTAGATTTTTTGGAGTTTGTTTACAGCGGTGGTTTACAACAGGGATGCCCCTTTGACCGGCATCTATTTAAGTTGAACAGGAATGGCATTTGGCAGGACTATTTCAAAAAACATTTTCATAGTTATGGACAAAGACATACGGGAGGAGGTGGAAATTCCGCTATGAAAAAGAGAAAACTTAATTATCGATTCCATAATCCAAACACTGCGGAAGTAACCGCCGACTATCTGTTAAAGATATTGATTGAAGCAAATGCAAGTAAGGTGGAACAGGCAATACAAGAAGCAGCGGATGAGCTTCCCAATGAACCAAAACATGATGGAGGGTGTCCTGCGTAGCGCGTGGGATGCCTTTTATTTTTTTGCTATTGCTTGTGTTCTGTCTGAAAATCAGTTAAAATTAGTTCTAGAAAGTCATAGATTAGTCATAGAATTTAGTCATAGAAAATTTTGAAAGGCGGAAGAATATGATATATACGGATAGCCAATTAAAAGAAAAGATTGTTCGCATGATAGAATCTTTTGAAAATGAAGTTGTAGAATTTAAAGAAGCACGCACAAATTATTCGTTTAATGACATTGGTAAATATTTTTCTGCACTTAGCAATGAAGCAAATCTTCGGGGATTACAGGAGGCGTGGCTGATTTTCGGAATTTCGGATGATAAACGATATGTAGGAACGGAATTTCGGAAACAGGGAAGTCTGCAAAGTTTGAAAAAGGAAATCGTAAATGGAACCAATGAACGATTGACATTTCTGGAGATATACGAACTGACAATGGAAAAATGTCGAGTGATAGCATTTCAAATTCCTCCAGCTATTAGGGGGATTCCGACAACATGGCAAGGGGCAGCGTATGCCAGAGAACATGAATCTATATCACCGCTTCCGATGAATAAAGTAGATCTACTTAGAAGTCAAATAGGAATGGATTGGTCAAAAGAAATTGTAGAAGATGCAACGATAGAAGACTTGGATGAAGAAGCGATTAAAAGAGCAAGAGAACTTTTCTCAAAACGTCAGAGTGATCGAAAAAAAGCACAGGAAGTTTTAAAGAAACTGTCTGATATTGAGGTTTTAAATAAAGCTGGTATTACAATAAAAGGAAAAATCACCAGAACGGCATTATTGTTATTAGGAAAAAGTGAGGCTAAATATTTCTTTGATGGCTTTATTCCTAGAATTACCTGGACACTTTATAATGCAGATAATTCGGTAAAAGCTTATGAACATTTTGATATACCGATGTTAATGGCAGTGGATAAGGTATATTCCAGGATCAGAAATGTAAAGTATCGTTATATTGCCGGACAGCAGACTTTGTTTCCGGATGAAGTAGATCAATATGAACCAGAGCTGATCAAAGAGATTATTAATAACTGTATTGCTCATCAGGACTATCGCTTGCGTGGAAAAATCAACGTAGAGGAATTTGAGGACAGACTGGTATTTATCAATGAGGGGGCTTTTATACCAGAAACTATTGAACAAGCACTGGAACCGGGATATAAACCACCGTATTATCGAAATGTGTTTTTGTGTAACGCAATGGTAAATCTGTATATGATTGATACAAATTCAATGGGAATACCAATGATGTATCAGATACAGCGTGATAAATGCTTCCCATTGCCGACATATGATTTGAACACAATTAATAGAGTTACAGTGACTGTGTACGGAAAGATATTGGATAAGAATTATACTCAGCTTTTATATTCCAATGAAGATTTAGATATGAGAACTGTATTTTTGTTGGATAAAGTTCAGAAACAGGAAGTAGTTTCTAAAGAAAGCTTTAAGGATTTGAAGAAAAAAGGTCTTGTGGAAGGACGTTATCCTAATGTTTTTGTATCTTTCAAGGTGGCAGATATTGTCGGACAGAAAGCTGCTTATGTTCGAAATAAAGGGTTAGATGATGATATTTGCAAGCAGTTAATTATAAAAGCACTTCAGTCAATGGGAGAAGCCAGCAAAAGAGATTTAATGGAAGTACTGGAAAAAGCATTGCCAGAAGTACTTAGCGATGAACAGAAATCGAAGAAGGTTTCTAATTTGTTACAGGCAATGAAAAAGGATGGAATTGTTGTTACAACAGGAACTAATAGGTATGCAAAGTGGTACTTGATAAAAAATGATTGATTTACAAAAATGCGAGGGGGATGAAAAATGAAATATATTACACAAGATTGGACATCTACTAAGGATGGATATTTATTTTTTGTTCAAAGACTACAAGAAATGTTGTTTCATTATTCAGATGATATTGTTAAAGCGCCTGTTCATAATACACAAACATTATTAGAAGAATATGTTGATACTGAAAAAGATGTGGTGAAAGGGAGTATTAAGCAATATCAATTAGATATAATTGCAAAAGAGATTAAGTCGAGTTTAATGACAGACGTTATTGTTCGAGAGTTGTATAAATATGAAGTTATTGAAGAGATGGCAAAATTTTTAGATAAAGATCAAAGAACAGCGGTACATTATATATTCAATAAGATACCAAAGAAAAAGTACTATGAAATATGTTGTAAATACTTGAAAGAAAATTTGTCGGAATCAAACCGTAAAACAGAAATTGAAAAAGGACTTCGTGCTTGGCTTGCTTTTTTGCTATGGCATGGATATTCATCGGAATATATATATAGATTCCTGAGAAATATATTTGAGGAAAGTATAAATGATCCAGAAAAAAAAGCACAGATTTTTTTGAATAGGTTTGATTTTGAAATTGGTAAATACAAAGTGTACTTTGTTTTTTATGAAAAATTAAAGCCATATCAAAAGTTGTTAAATGAAAGATTGCATATTTCGTTTGAAGATGATGGTTGCTTTAAACAGATTAAAAGAAAGCAAAAGTCCTTTATAGGGGTTATGGAAACAAAGGCATATGATAATTATTCAGCAATGAAACGAGCGTATTCTGCATTAGAAATTTTTTTGAGATATTTAGAAGTTTTTTTGAATGATAATATCAGTGTAATAGGTAAAAACGGATTGGTAATTCGACAAGATACCCAAGAGGGAATAATTCTTCCCGTAAAAGCGTTTGGGTATAAAAGTATCAAGCCTGAGCCACGAGAAAATTTTAAAACTGAAATAGATACAATTGTTTTGGGATGCCAAGAAAAAGGAAAGGAAACTTATTCTCAGCTTAATAAGATTGTTGATTTGCATAATGCGGCATTAAATCAACAAGACTTAAATGATGCATTTCTTAATTTGTGGTCAGCGTTGGAGGTTGCAAGTGTTACAGATAGTTCAAAATCCAAAATTGAAAGCGTTACTGATAATATAGTTTCCATTCTACAAAATGACTATTTCGAATGCATATTTTCTAATATACTTGACGATTTGAAAAATAATTTAGGTAATCGAAAAGTAAGTTTGTTGCTTAAAGATATAACAGAATTCGATAAAGAGATTTGTAAAATCGCAGGCTTTATATTTCTTGAAAAATATGAGAAATATCGAGAAGATTATTTTGCGAATGAGCTTAAGTATTATCCCAATATACGTTATAAAATATATAACTTATATGAGCAAAGAGAAAATCGCGAAAAATTATGGCATCTTTCCGAAAAGTATTGTCAAAGAATTGAATGGCATCTTTATCGCTTATATAGGCTTAGAAATGCTATTGTTCATGCAGGGGAAAGCCATAAACGAATACAAATGTTAGGAAAACATTTGCATATCTATGTGGATCGTGTAATTCTTGAGTTGATGGTTAAATTAGCAAAAGATAAATGCCTTGGGACGATACAAGATGTTTTTACAGATACATATTTGTTATTGAATAAAAAGAAAAAAAATTTAAAAGAACCAGGTAATGTTGATGAACAATCCATTATGCTATTGTTAGAAAATTTTTTTATCGAAGAGTAATGCATATAAGGAATATTCTGAAGAAAGGGTATTCCTTATTTTGCTATTTACAATTATATTTTAGATGGTACAATAAAGTTGTAACAGAACGACTTAAATATAACAGAAAGGTATTAGATATGAATATAGCTGCTTATTGTCGTGTCTCCACTGATAAAGCTGATCAGCTCAACAGTCTGGAAGCTCAAAAGCAATTTTTCTCTGAGTACACCCAGCGTACTGGTGACAACTTAGTTAGATTATATGCAGATGAGGGTATTTCAGGCACGAAAATAAAAAATCGAAAAGAATTTTTACGCATGATGGCTGATGCTGAACATGGACTATTTGATATGGTAGTAGTAAAGGACATCTCTCGCTTTGCCAGAAATACTGTAGACCTTCTGCAGAATGTCCGCAAACTGAAAGCATTAGGAATCGAGACACAGTTTTTGACGGCCAACATGACCAGCATGGGAAACAGTGAATTTGTTCTGACAATCTTCGGTGCATTGGCGCAGGAAGAAAGTGCCAATACTTCAAAGCGTGTGAAATTCGGCAAGAAAATGAATGCTGAAAAAGGACGAGTTCCGAATATTGTGTACGGATATGATAAAACCATTGGAGATTACTTTAATTTGGCAATCAACGAGGAAGAAGCAGCTGTTATCAGGCAGATTTATAAATGGTATATCGAAGAAGGATATGGTGCCGCCAAGATTGCAAACATGCTGAATGCGAAAGGCATCCGAACAAAGCGTAATTGTCAGTGGAGCCAGAATGCGACGTGCCGGATTTTAACGAATGAACTTTATACCGGAAAAATTATCAATGGAAAGCAGGAAGTAACTGACTTCCTGACCGGACAGAGAACGGAAAAAGATGAAACGGAGTGGATGGTAACAGAACGTCCGGAACTGCGGATTATTGAGCCGGAAATGTATGAAAAGGCACAGGAGATTTTGGAGTGCAGAAGCAAGACTTTTAAATTAACAAAGGAACGGCAGAGCAATAAGTATTTGTTTTCTACTCTGATTAAATGTAAGGAATGTGGCTGGTCATTTCGACGAACTGTTCGTACTTATAAGAATACTTATATTCGCTGGGTATGTTCCGGTCATAATGGACGTGGGGCGGATAGCTGCCCGAATGCTCAGACAGTGGACGAGGAAGAGTTGATTGAAGTTCTGTCCGAATACTTTTCCGAGCTGCTGAAAGCAAAGAAAAATGTAATTCGTCACGTAACAGGCGAATTCCAGAGGGTTTACAAAGCCAAGGATGAGAACCTGAATTACGAAAAGGAATTGAACGCACAGCTTCACAAGCTTCAAAAAATGCGTCAGAAATACATGGATATGTACACCGATGACCTCATTACACGTGAGGAACTGAATGAAAAAATCGGCGGCACAAAACAGGAAATCGAGCGTCTGGAGAATGAGTTGAAAATGGTTGCTTATCACCTGACAAAAGGTGAACAACTGGAAACAATCTTGAATCGCACGTTTAAAGAGATTGAAGATATTTCCGATGTTCACCAGATGACCAATGCACAGCTTAAACGGATTATCCAGAAAATTGAAGTAGACAAGGATGGTAACGTAGATATTTACTTACGAATCTTCGGTGATTTAGGCTTAGATGAAACCGTTCTAATTAGTGACAACCAAACATAAAGACGTAACAAGCAGGCTTGTGAGCCTGAATCCAGCGCTTGCCAGGCAGGCACGGGAGGTGTTGGATGTGAATAAGTCGGAGCGGCATATTCGTGGCGGGCTTGCGACCAGGGAAAAGTATTTGCACCAGCATAAAGAATTAGAATAAAGAAAAGAAGATATGGCAGGCGTGGTGACGCGCCTGCCATATCTATAACCTGCACAAAAAAATATGTAATTATTTGTAAAAAGTGCTTGACTTCTCCTTGCGGCAGTGG